>NZ_JAOCNE010000006.1:23560-131664 GCF_056172735.1 Streptomyces sp. R818 | reverse complement strand
CCGGCCGCGTGGTCGGCGATGTACGCGGTCGTGGCCGAGGCCGCGATCGTGTTGAGGAGGGCGGTGCCGATGGCGCCGCCGACCTGCTGCGAGGTGTTGACCATCGCGGAGGCGACACCCGCGTCCCGCGCCTCGACGCCGATCGTGGCGAGCGACATGGCGGGCATGAACGCCGTACCCATGCCGAGGCCGAGCAGCAGCTGGGCCGGGAGGATCAGCGCCGGGTAGGAGGAGTCGACCGACAACTGGGTCAGCAGGCCCATGCCGAGGGCGGCGACCAGGAAGCCCGGGCCCATGAGCAGGCGGGGGCTGACGCGGGTCATCAGGCGGGCGCCGATCTGCGTGGAGCCCGTGATCATGCCCGCGATCATCGGCAGGAACGCGAAGCCGGTCTTGACCGGCGAGAAGCCCTTCTGGATCTGCAGGTAGTAGGTCAGGAAGAGGAACAGGCCGAACATCGCGATGACGGCGAGGCCGAGCGAGGCGTAGACACCGCCGCGGTTGCGGTCGGCGACGACGCGCAGCGGCAGCAACGGGTGCTTCACCTTGGCCTCGACGGCGACGAACGCGACGAGCAGCACGGCGGCGGCGACGAACAGGCCGACGGTGGTGGCGTCGGACCAGCCCTCGGACTCGGCGCGCGTGAAGCCGTAGACGAGGGAGACCAGACCGAGCGTCGACAGGAGGACGCCGGGGATGTCCAGCGGCGAACGGTTGCGGCCACCGGCGGGCTCGGTGATGACGAAGACGGCGCCGAGCGCGGCGACAGCGGCGAACGGGATGTTGACGAAGAAGGTCCAGCGCCAGTTCAGGTACTCGGTGAGGAACCCGCCGAGGATCAGGCCGACGGCGCCACCGCCACCGGCGATCGCCCCGTAGATGCCGAACGCCTTCGCGCGCTCCTTGGCGTCCGTGAACATGACGGCGAGGAGGGAGAGGGCGGCGGGCGCGAGCAGCGCGCCGAACAGGCCCTGCAGGGCGCGGGCGCCGAGCATCATGGCCTCGTTCTGCGCGGCGCCGCCGACCGCCGAGGCGAGGGCGAAGCCGATCAGGCCGGTGATGAAGGTCTGCTTGCGGCCCCACAGGTCGGCGATGCGTCCGCCGAACAGGAGCAGGCCGCCGAAGGCGAGCGCGTAGGCCGTGATGACCCACTGGCGGTTGCCGTCGGAGATGCCGAGGTCCGTCTGGGCGGACGGCAGGGCGATGTTCACGATGGTGGCGTCGAGGACGACCATCAGCTGCGCGAGCGCGATGAAGACGAGCGCCTTCCAGCGGCGCGGGTCACTTATGAGAGGGGCCGTTTTCGGCAAGGGGGTACCCACAGCGGGACTCCAAGAAGTCAGGTAAGTCGCCAGGCGAGGCGGGAGCAGTCGTCAGGTAGGTCGCCGGGCGAGGCGTGCGAAGTCATCGGGTAAGTCGCCGGGCGAGGCGTGCGAAGTCGTCAGGTAAGTCGTGAATAAAGCTGAGATATCGGTCTGGTACGGGTGAGGGGCGGCGCGGCCTGACGGTGCGCACTCCTCGCGCGGGTCAGCCCTTGCGGAGTGCCTCCAAGGTCGCGGCCTCGCCCGGGAGCTCCGAGCGGGCGGGTGCCATCAGGCCGTCGAGGAACAGCTGCAGATGACGGTGGACGAAGCGGTCGAAGTCCAGGCAGGCCTTGCCGGGCAGCGGCCGGGTGAGCTGGGAGAGCGCCACCATCAGGTCCCCGACGCCGATGTCGGGGCGCAGCTCGCCGGCCGCGTGGGCGCGCCCGAGCAGGTCCTCGACGCCGCTGGTGAGGCGTTCGAGGGAGGCGAGCAGGTCCGGGTGGTCCTTGTCGAAGGTGTTCTGGAGGGTCGGGCACAGCGCGCCGATGCGTTCGTCGGCGGCGGCGTGCACGAAGGTCCGCAGCGCGGCGAAGGCGCTGCTCTCCCCGGTCTCCTGCGCGGCGAGCGCCTTGTCGGCGTGCTCGGTGACGCGGTCGGTGACCGAGAGGACGACGTGGTGCAGGAGTTCGCCGCGGTCCTTGAAGTTCCGGTACAGCGTGGCATTGCCGACACCGGCGCGGCGGGCGACCTCGTCGAGCGGGAGGTCGGTCCCGTGCTCGACAAGGAGTTCGCGCGCGGCGGCGAGGATCCGCTCCCGGTTGCGCAACGCGTCGGCCCGCGGGCGCGGGGTGCGGCGCTGCGGCTGGGCGGGGGCGGCGGTGACCACGGCGTACTCCTCGTATGTCTCGATCGTGGGGGCGGAATCGGGGAGTGATTCCCCGCTTCACGCGAACACCCTTCTAAACGGGGAGACCGTCCCCACTTATTTCCCCGGCCCGCACCGAATTCCTGTGACCCGCCTCACACTCCGCCTCACACCCTCTACCGTCCGGTAACCCCCGAACGGCGCACCCAGCGCGCGACCCGCCCCACCCCGACACAGGGTGATCGAAAGGGACCCGAGGGTGAGGCGGTTCGGATGCGGCAGGGGAAGCGGCGGCGGATACGCGGGGGCCTGCACGGAGCGACGCTCACCGGGGCCACGGCGGTGGCGCTCGCGCTGACGATGACCGCGAGCACCGGCCGGCTGCTCGACGCGTCACCGACGGCGGCGGGCCCGGTGGCACCCGCCCGGGAGGCCTCGCTCGCCCCCTGCATGATCCGCGGCACGCTCGGCGTCCAGATGTCGGAGGGCGTGCCGACCTCCTCCGGCTACGCCCGCTCCACCGGCACCGTCCACGCCCTGAACCTGATGATCGACTTCCCCGACGCGCACGGCGAGGGCAGTGCGACGGACCGCCTCGCCGAGTTCTTCCCGAAGACCCAGAACTGGTTCCGCACGGCGTCGTACGGCCGTCTCACCTACGTCCCCGAGGCCCCGGTCAAACACTGGCTGCGGATGCCGAAACCGTTCTCCGAGTACGGGATAGAGCGCGGCGCCCCCTTCGAACCCGGCTACCGCGAGCTGGTCGACGACATCGTGGCGGCCGCCGACCCCGAGGTGGACTTCCGCACGTACGACCTGGCGAACATCCTGGTCACCCCGAACGCGGGCCCCTCCGCCCTGGACACCGTCCTCTCCGTGACCTTCGCGGGGAACCGCGAGGCCCCGGTCGCCGACGGCGTCCCCCTCTCGAACGCCTCCTTCGTCTACTCCCGCCAGGACGACGGCTCCGGCTCGTACGCCGAGACCGGCTACCGCGTCCTGCCCCACGAGAACGGCCACGTCTTCGGCCTGCCCGACCTCTACACCCAGGACGGCGGCGGCGCCGTCGGCCACTGGGACATCATGAGCGAGGACTGGGGCGCCGGGAACGACCTGCTCGGCTGGCACAAGTGGAAGCTCGGCTGGCTCGACGACGCCCAGATCGGCTGCGCGTCCCGCTCCGGCACCTCGGAGTACCTCCTGGCCCCGCTCTCCAAGGACGGCGGCGGCACGAAGATGGCCTTCATCCCACTGACCGAGAAGAAGGGCTACGCGATCGAGGTCCGCACCCAGGACGGCAACGACGAGGCGGTCTGCCGCCCCGGCGTCCTCATCTACAAGGTCGACGCGGACGTGGACACCGGCCGCGGCCCCATCATCGTCAAGGACGCCACCCCCGACAGCGGCGGCTGCACGCGCCGCCCGAACGTCCACGCGGAACTCTCCGACGCGACGTTCCGCCCCGGGGAGGTCTTCAAGGACCGCAAGCAGGGCATCCGCATCTCGGTGACGGGGACGGACGGGTCGGGGAGCTACCGGGTGTACGTGACGCGCCGCTAGGGCTGCCCAGCTAGGTCCTGGCGGTGAACCGCACCCGTAGCTCCCTCTTGAGGACCTTGCCGGTGGCGTTGCGCGGCAGGGGCTCCTCCTGGAGCCGGACGTGCGCGGGCACCTTGAACGCGGCGAGGGTCTTCCCGACGTGCTCCCGCAGCTCGGACACGTCCGTCGCGGACCCGCCCCGCACCCGTACGACGGCGGCGACCTCCTCCCCGAGAACAGGGTGCTCCACCCCGACGACGGCGGCCTCAAGCACATCAGGATGCCCGTGCAGACAGGCCTCGACCTCGACGCAGTACACGTTCTCGCCGCCCCGCACGACCATGTCCTTGATGCGGTCCACGACACGGATCAGCCCGTCACCGTCGATGACGGCCAGGTCCCCCGTACGGAACCAGCCGTCATCGGTGAAGGCGTCGGCGGTGGCGCCGGGGTCGCCCCAGTACCCGCGAATGACGGACTGCCCGCGCAGCAGCAGCTCACCGACGCCACCCCCGGGCGCATCAACGCGAGCTTCCACAGCGGGCGCGACCTTCCCCACGCTCTCGGGACACCGCCGGTACTGCTCCCCGAAGTTGGCGGCGACGCCGCCGAGCGTCTCGGTCAGCCCGTACCCGTTACGGGGTTCGACGCGCTCCCCGAACCGCGCGGCCAGCCGCTCCACCAACCGGGGCGGGGCGGCGGCACCTCCCGTACTGAACATGGTGAGCGTCGGCATCTCGTCCCCCACCTCCTCGGCCCGCTCCAGCAGCTGAAGGGCGGTGGTGGGCACCCCACCGAAAGCCGACACTTCGTGCTCCTGGACGAGGCTCAACGCCCGATCTGCATCCCACTTCCGCAACGTGACGATCGTGCCGCCGGCCGCCATGGCCCCGTAGAACCCGGTGAAGGCGGCAACGTGGAAGAACGGAAAGGTCAGCAGCCCGACGGGCGCGGGCCCCTGCCCCGGCATCACACCGCGCGCGAGCGCCGAGAGGGCGGCGAAGTAACGGGGGTTGGCGATGGCCCCGACATGCGCGTGATGCGTGGCGACGGCCCCCTTGGGCCGCCCTGTGGTTCCGGAGGTGTAGAGGATGGTGGCGTCGTGCTCGGGGGCCACGTGGATGTCGGGGGGCCCGAGGGCGGGATCGGGGGCGGGAAGATCGCGATAGAGCTGCACGCGGGCGGGCCGCACGCGACTGTCGACGCCCTGGTCGAACACGACAACGACCCAGGGCCGGTCCCGCCCTTCCTGCCGCTGCCACCACCCCTGAATCCGCTCATACCGCTCGCTGTCGACAACGACGATCCCCGGCTGACAGTCCTCAAGGGCGTACGCGAACTCGTCCGGAGTCCACCAGGAATTGAGCGGTACGGCGATGAGCCCGGCCAACTGGGCGGCCCAGAAGGCGACTTGCCATTCGGGCCGATTCACCATGGCGACGGCGACCCGGTCCCCCGGGGCCAGCCCATACCCCCCGTCACTCTCATCCCTCACGAACCGCCGGGCGAGCGCACAGGCGGCGGCGAAGAACTCCCCGTAGGACATCCGCCCGTCCTCGGAGATCAGAAAAGGGGCCTCCCCGAAGGCCCAAGTGGTCTCGACGAACTCCCGCAGGGTCCGAGGCCCGCCCACATACCCGAGCCGCCCGTCCTCCCCCCGCCCCACAGCGAAGGGAGCACCCGGCGCGGTAAGCAACGCTTCCAGGGAAGTCATGCGGGGACGGTATGTCCGGGGGGCCGGGGGGCGTCAAGGTGCGTGCGGGGCGGACTGGGGCGGCGGCGAGCTGCGCGCGGGGGCGGTACGTGATGAAGCCGCCCTGTGCGCGGGAACGGCTCAGGACGACGGCAAGGCCCCGGTAACCCGATCTCCCGCGCCGACCCACCCGCTACACTGTCGGCGGTGGCCCAGCCCTACGGTCTGCTCCGCCACCCCGCCTTCGTAGCTCAGGGGATAGAGCACCGCTCTCCTAAAGCGGGTGTCGCAGGTTCGAATCCTGCCGGGGGCACTGACCTAAATGACTGGTCAGGGAGGTTCAAGGCCCCTCGTTCTGTTCGAACGGGGGGCCTTGCTCATGCTCAGAATCCACATGGAATCCACACCCCCCGCCGATCTTGTTTCCGACATCACTCGTTCGAGGTAGTGAGCACCGGCCCCGATCATGCTTAGAGTCAGACCTGACGAGGGCTGGTGCGTCTCCCCACGCGCGCCAGATGCGCGCTCGTCGGCTTCCTGAGGCGTCGGGACGGGGAGGTCTCACCCTCAGGCCACGGCCCCCGTCGAGCGATTCGACGGGGGCCGTTGCGATGTAAACGGTAGACGCCCCACCCGGGGTCACGGGGTGGGGCGTCTGGCTCTGACCGAATCAGAGCGGTTGCGACTCCCCCGACGGATGCGCGTACATCGTGGGGAGCGCGGGCTCCCGCATCACTGCGAGAGCCGCTATGGGTGGGGGCGTGTGTCATATGCACGGTGTATGACGGTTGCCCCGGGCGCCCACTTCCGGGCAGGCATTCACTCGAACGTGCGTTGTATTCGCTTTGCCCTTGCGTTACCGACCGAAATATGGGGCCGATGTAGGCGTACCCCTACAGACATTCGATCATGGAGATACAACGGTTGGCAGAGTGCCATCTGCCTACCCTCCGCCTGACTGGGTCCTCGCCCGTCGGCGAGCCGTGGGCGCCCGCATCCGCGCTGTACGGACAGAGGCACAGATGACCCAGGAAGCCCTCGCACTGAGCGTCGAGATCGACCGGCCTTCCGTGGTGAACATTGAGGCGGGCAAACAGGCCCCTTCCGTGGACACGCTGATCAGGATTGCCCGCGCGCTCGGCACAGACCTGCGCGACATCGTCTGAGTCGGGCGGCGGCGCCCCATTGCCCGTCACGCCGCCGCCCGCCCGTGCCCAGTGCTGGCGGGCACGGGAGTCAGCGAGGCGGCCCCGCCGTCGGCAGGACGGGGCCACCCCTCATCCGGCCCGGAGCCGCCGAGGTACCGAGCCGGGCCTCCCGCCGCGGGGCGTCCAAGCTGCGGCGGGAATCCTCAGCGGCCGTCCGGCTTACAGGGGTCCGGACGGCCGCCCTACCCGCCGATGAGCTAACGGCGGGGCCTGAGGTGGGCGGCAGCGCCCCTTTGCGCGTCGCGCCGCCGCCCGGCCCGCAGCACCGCACATGCTGCGGGAGTCTTCAGTCGGCCTGCGACTCACCCGAGCGCCGCGGCCACGTCGCTCCTGGACGGATCCCGGCGGAGTTCGTCGACCCGGCGTAGACGTTCAGATGGTCGCCGTCGTGTTCCGGCGGCAGCGTGCAGCGCATGGCCTCGCCCGGCTTGCGGACGAAGCAGACGTGCGGCATCTGCACGAACTCGGCCGGGGACTGCCGGATCACGTCGCTTCACCGCTCACGAATTCGTCGAGGGCGCGCACCACGCGACCGAGCGCGGCGAGTTTCGTGCAAGCGGATAGGCTGCTCGGGCTTAAGCCGCCCCTGAGCGCGTCCTTGGCTTCGTCGATGACCTTGTCGCGGGCGTACCAGTCGCGAGTCCCGTGGTCGATCCGCGCCGCCTGGGTCTCGACGAGCGGGATAAGACGGCGCAGTTCAGCACGGAGTTGGTGATCCAGCTTCGTCCGACGCTCAGGCTCAGGCCGGGTCCGGGTAGCGGAACCGGCGGCATCGAGCAACTGGCTTATCGTCATCTGCGTCTGCTCTGTGGGTACGCTCTGCATCGCTCTCTCCGACCCGACTCGGCTGTACTGAGCGACCATCATGAGGTGGAACCGCGCCCAACCTGATACAGCCTGTGTATCAAGCGGCGTATCGTCACCACCATGAGTAGTCGGGGACTCTGGACGGACGCACGCCTGCGCGCGGCATGGGCGCGCCAGGACTGGGGTGCGATCCTCCGCGAGTACCGGCGAGCCGCAGGCGGAATCACCCAGCGCGACCTCGAACCCTTCGTAGGAATGCCACAGCCTCACATCTCCGCCATCGAATCCGGCCGACGCCGCGTCACGACGCCCGAAGTGATGGCCCGCATCACCGAAGGACTTCAAGTGCCAGACGAACTCACCGATGCACGCGCCCTCTCGGCTCCCACCCAGTGGGATCCGCCGGCCGAGCTCCACGAGCGGATCGCGCACGCCCACCAGACAGGGCGAGGAACAGACCTACGCACCGCCGAGTACATCGCGGAGGTACTGGCCAGCCACCGGCGGGCCGAGGACGAGACCGGCGGCCGGGACCTGTGGCGCATCGTGGGCGAGCAGCTCAACACTGTGACCCGGCTGATCCCTGACACGTCCGGCGAGACCGCGGACCGGCTTCTGCTGCTCGCCGCCGAGCACGCGCACTGGCTGTCCTGGGTGGCCTGGCAGGAGGGAAGGCGGGGGCCAGCGCTGGCGTGGATCGACTGCGCGCACGGGTGGGCAATCGACGGCGGACACCCAGACATGTCGTCATGGGCGCAGCGGGTCCGCTCGTACTACTCGCTGCGGCACGGTGACCCGAGGCGCGCATGGCGTACTGCGGAAGCGGCCAGAAACGGCGATCTGTCACCGGCTGCGGAAGCGGTAGCGACACACCAGGCTGCGATGGCGGCGGCTGCTTATGGCGAGCGGGACCGGGCGCGGCGGCTTGCAGACGAGGCCCGGGACTTGGCGCTACGCAGCCCGGATGCTGAAGATCGGCCGGAATGGTTGTACTGGCTGGACCCTGTGCGCGCGCAGCTACAGACTGCGGATGCCCGCTACGCGTGCGGGGATTGGTCCCAGGCTGCGGCGGGCTTTCGGGAGGCGCTGCCTCTGCTCGACGGGTATCCCCGCGACCACGCCCACTACCGGGCCCGCATGGAAGACGCCGAGCAGCGCGCTAGCTGACCGCTTCGACGTCGAGCACCAGCGCCGTGTTGCCCGCGCCGACGGTCTCGGCCAGGGCCTGTTGCACGATGGGGATCGCCGGACCGTAGCCGTCCTCCGGGGCGGGTAGATCGACCATGTGCTCGCGGTGCTCCAGTTGGTCCGACTCGTAGTCGTCCGGTCCGAAGCTGTCCGGCAAGATCGCGTATCGCACGTAGTACTGCATGGCTTCCACTCCCGACAGCAGGGCGCCCCGGGGGTTCGGGCCCCGGGGCGATGGTCAGAGCATAGCGACCGTTCCTGTCGCTGCACACAAACACGGCAGAGCGGCCCCCACCGCCCCGCGAGGGGACGATGGGGGCCGGTGTCCTGGAATGCTCTGGCCATGATCAAGCAGTGGGCGCTACGGTCCTGCCGTGTCCGTCACCGCAGACGAGCTGAACGAGCAGATCCGGCGCCTGATGCTGCGCTCCGGTGGATTCCTGTCCGCCGAGCAGCGCACCGAATACGAGCAGCTCATCACCGCATGGGCGCACGCCGTCCACGCCGAAGCGCGTACTGCCGCCGCTGAGGATCAAGCGCAGCCGCCAGAGGCGGCGCACTGTCCGACGGGCCCGGCTGCTCCGGCGACGGCGCCCCCGACCTGCGGCACACGAGAGCGTCCGGATCGTCGGCCGGCGCCTGCCACGCGTACCCGTCCGGGCACTGCGTCGTGCCGTCCGTCCCGTCCTTACCGTCCCGGCCGTCAGTCCCGTTCGTCCCGTCCCGCCCCGCAGGACCAGGCGGCCCAGACGGGCCAACCGGACCCGGGATAGTCGAGTCCGCACCCGCTGGCCCCGGCACCGTCGAGTCTGCACCCCGCTCGCCCCGCGCCCCCGGCGGGCCGGGTGAGGGCGTGACTGTTGGTCCAGCTTTACCCGGCGGGCCAGAGGGCCCCGGACTCCCGGCCTCACCCGGCATACCTGGCTCTCCGTCCGCGCCGGGCGGGCCCTGCACCGACCGGCCCGGCGTCCCGCGGCTCCCGGGCGGCCCGGCGACCGGTTTGCCCCCGAGCCCCTGCACCTGCCGGGCAAGCGCGTCCCGCGCAGCGTTCGCGGTGCGAAGGTCTTGGGCCTGCCGCACCACCAGCACAGTCAGCACCGCAAGGAATCCGGTGACCACCACGAGCGTCAGCCCGATCAGCCACTCCACACGCGGAAGCCGCGGACGGCGCGGCCGTCCGTGAATCGCGGTCACTGCGCCACCACCGCCCAGATCGCAACGCCCGCCGACAGCAGCGCCAGGAGCACGGGGACGACGAGCTGGTAGAGGCGGGCCTGTCGCTCACGCTCGCGCCGGTCCCGCTCGGTGAGCTGGTACGCCTCGAAGGCGTTCTCCAGTACGTCCCGCGCGTCGGACACCTTCTGAACCTCCTGCGACAGCGCGGTAATCCGCTGGTCGGTGTACGCGGACTGGAGGCTGTAGACCTCGGTCGACACCACCTTGTCCAGGCGGAGGTTGATGCCCTGCGCCATGACCTGGATCTCCTGGCGCAGAGCATCAACGTTGCGCCCGAGCTCACCGACGGACAGATCCTCGGGCATGTGGTTCTCCGATCAGGCGGCGGGAGCGGACGGCGCCTTGGCCGGTGTGACCTGCCCGCGGGTGATGAGGCCGAGGACGGCGAGCACGACCGCGTTCAGGGCGCCGACGGTCTCGGCGGACACCTCCAGCCCGTACGCGGCGAGCAGGGCGACGGCCGCGGCCACGAGCCCGGTGAACGCGGACGGGGCGACGGGGCGGGTGATGGCTGCGGTCGCGGCGGCGAAAACGGCGCTGACGACGGCGACGATTGCGCCTGCCTGCTCGGCGTTCAGGCCGAAGCCGAAGCTCACGACGAGGGACAGGCCGGCGGAGATGGCCGCGATGATGAGGGCGGGTTCTCTTCCGAAGATGCGCATGGCGGATCGGTCCTTTCAGGAGGTGACGGTGAAGCCGTACTTGTTGCCGAGGCGGACGAGTGAGTCGTGGCCGGGGATGCCGTCGGCGGCCTTGCCGGTGTAGCGGCCGCCAGCCTTCGAGCGCTGCCACTTCGCGTACGCGGTCACGGTGACCGACCCGAAGTGCCCGTCGGAGTACGGCTTCGCGAGCAGCCCTGCATCGACGAGCGCGGCCTCCACGGTCCGGGTCCCGGAGTACGTGACCGGGGTGCCCTTGGCCTGCGGGTCGTGCTCAGCCGCCTTCTTCAGCGCCTTCAGGCTGACCTTCGGCCGCGTCGGCTTCGGCAGGGTCGGTGTCGGCTTCTTGCTGCCCAGCCGCTCCCCGATGCGCTTGCGCATCGACGCCATCGTGAAGCCCTTCGGATCCACCTTGCCGGGCTGCCACTCCAGGTGCCCGATGACCGAGCGCTCGCTCCACCCGTAGTGGCGGCAGATCGCAGCCGCAGCCTTCTCGATCGCCTCCAACTGCACGGCCGGCCACGGGTCCTCGCCGTCGCCCATGTTCTCGCACTCGAAGCCGAAGAAGTGCGCGTTGCCGTCGGTGTTCGCCTCGTTGTCGGCGGGCAGCGCGGTCTCGCCGATGACGGCCCGCAGAACGTCGTCGTCGCCGAGGCCCGCATGGTTGGCCCGCCCGTACCCGACGAGGTGGACGCGGCCGTCCTTCGTGATGACGCCGTGGCACAGCGGGCCCGGCAGGCTGGAATGCCCGTCGCGGCAGATCGCGACCGTAGACGCGCTGCCCTTGGTCACGGTGTGGTGGATCATCACCCCGTGCATCGGACCCCACGGCCCCTTGCTGTTTCGGTTGTGGTTCTCCCACTCGCCGACCTCGACGACGGTCAGGCCCTCCTCGCGGAGGATCCTCGCGAACGTCGCTGCTCCTGGTGCTGGTGCCATGACGGCCCCCCTTCTACAGGTTGCTGGTGGTCGTGATCTCGGAGCGGGACAGCGACGTCCTCACGTCCTCGCCCGCGAGGAGCTGACGGATCCCGTCGAGGACCGACTGTGTTGTCATCCCGGGCAGAGGCCCGCCCGCGCCCTCCTCGACGCGGAGGGTCAGCGTGAACCCGGTCTCGTCGCGGCCGGACGCGCTGAGCCGGTAGTACGGGTACGGCATGTCTGCCATGGGGTGCCTCCTAGGCGAGTCGGCGCAGGTGCAGAGAGGAGCCCTGGCCGAGGCGGGTAGCGGTGGCGTTGCTGGTGACCTGCGCCCACTGAAGGGCGAGCGTCCCCGCGGAGGTGGTCGTGATGACGCCGTCCTCGACCGCCGCGCATTGGTTGGTGGGCGAGTCGCGGGTGCCGTAGGTGACGGACGTCGTGAACGCATGGACACCCCATCTGCCGGTGCCGCCCGCGGAGGTGCCGGACAGGACGACGCCCTGGTCGGGGCCCATCGCGGACCGCAGGCCGGTCGCCCCGGCGGGCACAGTCCACATGGTTTTGAAGCGGGCGAGGTCGACGGCGGCGAAGTGCAGGTAGAAAGTCGCGTGGTAGGTCGCGTTCGCCTCCAGGGAGGCGAACAGATCGGGGTCGTCCACGAAGCTGGTGACGGTCGACCGGTCGGTGTTGGCGCCCTTCCACATGACCTGCGGCAGCATCGACGTGAGGAGCCCGGACGTGATCCGGCTCCCGGCCGGGATGGGTGGCCATTGGGCCATGGGTGAACCTCCTACAGGGCGACGATGGCGGGGGTGGCGAGGCGCACGTCGGCCCCGGCGGGGAGCGCCTTGACGACGCGGTTCATTGACCGGGTGACGGTGAAGGTCTGCGGGGTGATGACCTCGAAGTTGTCGAAGGAGATCGCCGTGTTGACGTTGGTGTTCCCGGCGAACCCCGAGGCCGTGACGCCGACGAGGCCGGAGCTGATGGGGTTGGTGGTGACGGTCGTCTCGTACGACCAGGCGGACGACTCGGTGGAGTTGGTGGGCCACACCTTCATCCGGATCCGCTGTCCGTCGAGGCGAGCCCGCATCTCGAAGCTGTCGCCTGCGGTGTAGGTGTAGGGGAGGAACGCGTCGCCCAACTGAGTCACATCGCGGGTGATCGACACCGACGTCACGCCGCCCGGCGAGAAGTGCAGGCGGCACCGGTAGAAGTTCGCGACATCTACGAACCGGAGCAGGATGCTCGGGACCATCGCCGCGCCGGTCGACACCTGCGCCGCCGAGATCCGCACCCGGACCTCGCAGTCGCCGAGCGTCAGGCCCGCCACCGTCTGGAACCGGGGGGTAGAGATCGACGCGTTCGGGACGGTGACGACACCCCGGGACCCGTCCACGGACCGCTCCGACGTGGCGCCCGTGAACAGCGTCCATGCCTGCCCCGTGTTGGCGGTACCCCAGCCGCTGGCCACGCTTCGGGTGAAGGTGTCTGCCGCGGACGCGCCGACGGCGGTCACCCGCAGCACCTCGCCGCTGACACGGACGTCGAACGGCATGTCCGCCGGAGTACTCGTCCAGGGCAGGCCGCTGGTGGTGTGCACCAGCGCCGTCGTCTGGCCGGAGGTCATCGCTGCGGCGAGGAGCGCGCCGTCGGTGTCGGCGCACGAGGTGGCCGTGTCGGCGACGGCCACCGTCCATGGTGAGGCGGGCGACCCGATGAGTGTCTGTGTCCACTCGGTTGAGGCGATCGTCTCCGAGATGCCCTGCACGAGGACGTCGATCCCGCCCGGCGGCAGCCAGGCCGGCGTGTTGGAGACGGTGATCCTGTCGCCCATGAGCATCGGCGCCAGCGACGAGCCGAGCGCATAGTTCCGGGCGAGGTTCAGCGGGATCGCCGGGTACCGGGGCTCGTCGACTGTGCCGAGGTGGACGGCCCAGGCCGCCATGTCGGGCAGGACGTCGTCGGAGAACACGTTGACGGTCGTCGACTGGTCGTAGCGGCCGACGCCTGCCGGGGCGTCCAGCACGGACAGGGTGCCGGTCGACTGCACGTACCGGGCCGAGCTGCCGTTCACCCGCTGCACCGTCATGTCGTTGACGGTGGTCTGGTCGTCCGACGTGGGCTGGAGTCCCGGCACGAGGTGCTGCGTGTAGTCGAGGGCGACGAGTGGGGTCTGGTTGTACAGCGACTGCCGTGTCCGGTAGACGAGCGTCGCCGAGTCCCGGGACTCGTAGATGATCCCGCCGTCCGCGTCGGCCACCTCGTACAGGAGGTCGAGGAGACGGCCGGGGCGCTGCGGTCCCATCGCCGCCGACGCAGTGCCGACGGTCGCGACGCCGATGCCCTCCTCCTGGCACAGGCGCTGGAACCGCGTGTGCGCGGCCTCGCCGTCGAACGCCCGCTCGGCGCCGTAGTAGACGAAGGTCGTGGCCGTGGAGAACACGCTGAGGTGCCCGAGCCGCATACCAGCCAGACCTGCGCCGAACGGTGACGACACCTGCGTCACTGCACCTGAAGTGCCCGCTGCCACGTAGTTGTCGGCGTACGCCCGGTCGCTGGCGATGTTGACCCAGCCGAGGTGGAACGTCGTGTTCGCCCCGGTCTGGAACGCGGTGATCTCGATGCGGACCCAGCCGCCGTACAGTTCGGGCGTCGACAGGGACAGCATGACCGTTTCGGTGCTGTCGGCGTCGAGGGCGCTGAGGCGGATCGATCCGGAGTTGACCGCGAGGACGACCTGTGGCGCCGCCGTCCCGGTCGTGTTGATCACCAACAGGCGGGTCAGCGAGGCGGGCGCAGCGGCCATGTTCGCGAGGAATGTGCATGTCCACTGCCCCGTCGAGGTGCGGGCCGGAACCACTCCGACCATGGACGCGGTCGACGCGATCGACGGCAGCGGGTCGGACCCGGCCAGCACGTCATCGGCGGCGAACGTGAATCCCGAGACGCGCAGCGGCGCCACGCCCTGCACCGGCGAGTACGCGGACGTCGCGCCCGCTGCGTCCTCCATCGGCCAGTACGCCACCAGCGACGAGGCAGAGGACACCCTGCGGCGGAGCGTCGACTGGAGCGGGGAACGCCGTGCGTCGATCCGGCGCAGGACCCCCGACGCTTCGACAGTGACCCAGGCGTCCTTGCCGCCCTCGGTCCACTGCGGGGGCCACGTGCTGATCTCGCCGATGAACCGGCTGTCTCCGTCGACCTGCACCCTGATCGCGGTGTTGCGGCCGATCTTCCCGTACAGCGGCGACATCGGATTGTCCGGCGAGTACCGGGCATCGCGGTTGGACAGCGTGAGGCGGCACGAGCCAGGCTCTGGCCGGCCGGACTCGGCGCGCCGCCCGCGCGTGATCTGGATGCGGTCGCCGTGCCGCACGTGCGAGGTGATGTTCTGCCACGCGCCGTCGTACCAGAGTTCGACGGTGAACGGGAGCGGGGTCTGGGGGAAGACCATCTCAGGCACCCCATCCCAGTGCGCGCTGCACGTTGCCGCCGGCCACCCTTCGGACCTCGCCGCGCAGCGGGTCGATGAGGACCCGGGCGAGGGTCTGCCCGTCGAGCTGGATCACGGCCATGATCGGCGAGCCGGGCCCGGCCGCCTCGCCCGCCATGCGGCGGGAGGTGTGCGCCGGGTAGACGCGAGAGCCGTACGGCAGCCGGGCCAGCTCGGGCCCGTGCTCGCCGACCCAGGTGAGGCCGCCGCGGGCGCCGCCGGACGCCGCGCCGGTGATGCCGCCCGTCCACTTGCTGCCGATCATCCGCTTCATCGACCGCTCGATGGACGCGGCCAGCTTGTCCATCGACTTCTCCAACTTGGTCTGCTGCTTCGTCAGCGTCGTCACGATGGCCTGCGACGCCTTGATCTGCGCCCCGTACACGGAGTCGGCGGTCGTCGCGCCAGCGGACTTCGCGCTGCTCGCGATCTGCGACTGGAGCTTGTTCATGCTGGTGATCTCGGACTTCGAGGCGCCCATGAGCGCGCCCGCGGTCTCCAGTCCGCCGCCGTCGATTCCGGCCTCGGCGATCTGCTGGATCAGCGCGGACGAGAGACCCTTCTTCTTCAGCCCGGCCAGCGCGGTGGAGAACGCCGACGCCTTGTCGCGGGACGCGGTGAGCCCCGCCATGACCGTCTGCACCGTCGTGCGGCCGCCGTCGCCCGGGCCCTTCGTGATGTTCGCCGAGCTGAGCACGCTGCTCTTCACCGAGTCGGCGAGCTGCGACGCGGCGTTCTTCAGGTCGGACAGCTTGGACTTGGCCTTGTCCAGCTGATCGTTGACCTTCGTCAGCGCCCGCTCCTGCGAGATGAGCCGCTTGCCGTAGGAGTCGAGCATCCGCAGAAGTGAGCGCTCCTGCCCGCCATGCGTCGACTTCGTGATCGTGGAACGCCACTGGTTCAGGGCAGACACCAGTGGGCCAATCGATGTCGGACTGCCGAGCGCGGCACGGATCTCGGTGTTCTTGTAGCCCGCCATCCGCCCGAAGTGCGAGATGGTCACGTCACCGCGCGCGGCGTTGCGCGCCTCCCGCTCCGCCTTTGCCTGGTCGGCCGCGCGCTTCTTCGCCGCCGCGATCCGCTGCGCCCGCGTGGGACCGCCCTTCGCGAACCCGGCGAGCTTCAGCCTTCCCGCGTTCAGGGCTTCGAGGAGCGGCAGCCCGTACTTCCTGACCGCGGACGACTGGACGACGTACTCCGTGTTCGACACCCGGGCGGCCGCGCCGGAGCCGAACAGGCCGACGATGCTGTCGCTCGTACCCGACCCGGGCCCCTGCACGTAGCCGCCGGCCGGGAACGCCTGCACGTTGCCGCCGTCGGCGTATCTGGGCAGCGGGCCGCCGAATGCGCGGAACGTCTCGGCGTAGTTCTTCGCGGCCTGGTTGCTGCCGCCGCTCGCCTGCACCGTTCGGAAGATCGTCAACTTCGTGGTGGTGAAGGTGATGCTCTTGCTCTGGAGCCGGTCGCGCGCCGCTTGGAGCGCGCGAATGTTGCCCAGCGCCGCGCCGGTCGTGGCCGTGACCTTGAACCGACCGTCCTTCATGTGCGTGACCTTGTAGCCCAGGTCGCGCAGCATCTGCACGGCGTCCTTCGTCAACGCCCGGACCGTCACCGACTTCGCGTTCGGTGCCCGCTTGATCGCGCCGATCACCGAGTTCAGCCCGGCGACCGCGTCCTCTGTCCGCATCTTGATTGAGGTGCTCTTCGACGCGGGGATCTTCATGATCTGCGCGGCGAGCTGTGCCGCCTGGCTCTTGGACAGGCCCATCGCGCGGGCGCTCGCGATGAACTGCTCGCGGCCCCTTGCGTAGATCCCGTTGACGCGCTCCCACGACGCGCCGGACTCCCTGGCCGACGTCGCCGCGTCCTTCGTCTTCGCAGCGAGATCGTTCAAGGCGGTGGCCGCCGCCTGTGCCTTCGGGGAGTTGAGGTCGAGCTGCCCGCCGACCATGTTCAACGAGCCAGCGTTCTCCTTCGCCGCCTTCGCCGCGGCGTCGATGCTCGCCTCGAACCCGATCATCCCGCCCAACGCGCTGCGGTTCACGTCGTTCAGGGCCTCGATGCTCTGCCGCAGCCCATCCGCGCTGGCCTTCTGTGCGGCAAGCTTCTCGCCCGTCGCCTGCGCCTGAGCACCGAAGAGGCCCATGCTCTGCGCCGCCAACTCCTGCTCAAAGGCTTGGTCGGCGAGGGCGCTCTTGTAATCGTCGAGCTGGTCCCGCAGCTCGCCCGTCGACAGGCCGCCCTTCTTCATTCCCGACGCGAGACGGTCGAACGCCTTCTGCGCGACGTCGGCGTTGCCGCCCTTCACCAGACTCGCGAGGGACTTGTCGACCGCGTCAAGATCCTTCTTCGCGGCCGACATCTGCGACGTGTCGATGTTCGCGATCCCGAGGATCGTGCCTCGGATCTGCTGATCGAGGTCGGGACGGGCCAGCATCCGCAGACTGTCAGCCAGACCACCGAGGTCTGACCCGAACGCCTTCGCCGCCTCCCCAGTGACCTTGCCCGTACGGCCCAGATTTCCCAGCGACGACGTCAGCTTGTCGACGCTCGGCGCCGCCTGCTGGCCCATCGTTGCCAACTTCGCCACGACCGCGATGGCAGCGGCAACGCCCGCCACGACGACGGTTGCCTTTGCCGCAGTACCCAGAGTCAGGAACGCTGCTCGAAGCCCTACGAGCCCACCGCCCGCCGCGACAGAGGCAGCGCGTAGCGCCGTGAGGCTGGTGGTGATTCCCGCGACGGAGGTACTGACGGCAGCAATGCCGACACCGGCCAGCCTGATCAGCTTGAAGGCCGCGTACACCTGCATCAAGTTCGCCAGCAAACCGGCCGGGACGGCGGACACGAGCTGTGCGAAGGCGTTGACGATCGTGAGCATGCCGGGGCCGACCTGCGACGCCGCGTCGAGGACGTGGAGCAGGGCCTCGCTCAGGTTCTGCATGGTCTCGCGGACGGCGGGCCCGTTCTCCCGCGCGTACTGCATGATCTGCGTGAACGGGCCGGACGCGTTGCCGCCGGACAGGACGCGCATGAAGTGGACGACGCCGTCGGTGGCACGGTCGAGGGTGCGGTCCGTGAAGTCGGAGAAGGTCTGCGCCAGCCGGTCGAAGCCGGGCGAGGCGACGGCGCCGCCCGCGAGCGTCGTCAGCCGGGTCAGCTCCCGCGAAGCGGAGATCGTCAGTGACGACATCTTCGGCAGTAGCGCTGTGGTGATCTGGAGGCCCTGCTCGACCGGCCGCATCGTGAAGGAGGCCATGCGGTCCGACCACGCCTTGAACGCGTCGCTGAGCACCATGTACGAGGCGGTCGCACGCTGCGTCGACCTCGGCATCTCCGCCATCTGGCGGGCGTACTCGGCCTGCTTCTTGACCGCGGCCTCCGAGGTGGCGCCGCTCTTCTTGACCTCGGCCTCATACTCGGTGTGGGCCTTGACCGCCTCGCTGATCGTGCTGATCTGCGGCACCACCGCAGCCGTGAACGCGACCGCCGCCGCGCCCGCCGCACCCAGACCCGTCACGATCGGCGCCGCCTGCGCCGCCACCGGGATCAGCGCCGGAGCCAGCGAGAGCAGCGACGCCTTCAGGTCCACGGCCGCGCCCTGCAACCGATTGGACGCCGTCGACATCGCGCCGGCATCCGCGGCGAACCGACCGCGCGCGTCGCGCAGCGTCCCGTTGATGTCCCGGAACCCGGCGGCCGTCTGGTTGTTGACGGTGACTGTGATCGTTACGTCATCAGACATGGCTCACCTCCGGGTCCGGCGCGTCAGGGGTGCCGAGGTCGACGATGCGGAGCAGCCGCAAGAGTTCGGGGTCCTCGGCGTACAGCTGTGAGGGAAGGCAGTGGAACCGCTCGCACAGCGCCAGGACTGTGCGAGCGTGGGTCAGCTCGCCAGGCTCTCGGAGGGGACGTCCATCGGAATCGACGCCTCCAGGGACGGCACGCCACTGGGCGAGTCGCTGTCCAAAGGGGTGGGGACCCCGGCGACGGCGTCCTTCCAGGCGTCGATGACCTTCATGTTGAACTCGAAGTCGAGGCTGAGCACGGACTCCATCGTCATCGGCAGGATCTGGCCCTGCTCGTCCTCGATGTTCCAGGAGACGAGCTGCCGGACGTACATCTCCAGCAATTCGTTGATCAGCTCGTCCGTGCCCTCCGCGCGCGCGGTGTCGGCCTTGAGGAGTTCACCCGTGTTCAGGCCGCGGAGCTTGACCTCCAGGCCCTCCATCTCCGGGTCGGTGAACTTCAGGTCGAAGACCTTCTTCTTCGGTCGGTAGCCCATGGTCAGTTCCTGTTCTCGTGAGGGCAGCTACGCCCGCCGCGTGTCATCGCGTTGCAGTTCCAGCAAAGGAGGCGGTAGCCGTCCTTGGGCCAGCCTCGCCGTCGCAGGTCGGCGTAGGTGTGGCTCCCCATTTCCAGGCGATGGGCCTTCCCGTCCCCGTTGACGTGGTCAAGGGTGAGGAATGCCGGGTTGGTTTCCGGGCAGTTCGTGCAGGCGCAGCGGCCTCCGTACGCCGCCACCAGTTCGTCCCGGACCTGTCGGCGCTTCTGAGCGCCATGCCTGCGTGCTTCGTCGCGGAACTTCTCGGGGTCATCCCAATACCGCTCGCGGGAGTAGCACTGGTGGCACAGCCCTCGCGCCAGGGCCGGGCGGTCGGGGTGGCAGGTGGCGTTGCCGCTTCCTGCCTGTCGGCGAGCCTGCTGATAGCAGGCGTTACACATCCCCATGGCGCGGTGCTTGCGGTCAGGGTGGCAGTCAGGAACCCGAGCCGGTTTGACCGGCGGGACGCGGTAGTTCGTTGCGTACTCACTCGGGTCCTTCCTCCTGCGTTCGCTAGAGCGCGACTTGTCGTATTGCCGCTGGTAGCAGAGGCTGCACAGCCCCTTTGCGTGGTGCGGCCTGTCGGGGTGGCATTGGGCCATTCGCATGACCCAATCCTATTGGGCACTGCCCAGAGGTTTTACTAAGTCCAGGTAGGTACTACACCGTCGGCGAGTACGCCCGGCACAGCCCAGGTGAGTTCGCCCGAGTCCGAGCGGGACAGCGGGTAGTCCGTGAGCAGCACCTCGTTGTTGAGGGTCTGGCCGGAGACGGTGAGGCTCAGGGTGCGGGCGACGCTCGTCGAGGGGATCGTCTTGAAGACGTCGTGGGCCTGGTTCGCGGCGTCGTTGAAGACACCGTTCAGGGTGACGCTGAAGTCGGCAAGCAGCAGGATCCGCTCCATGGCCGACTTGTCGATACCAGTGACGTCCTGCACCGCACGCGGCGTCGCGAACTGCAAGTTGGTCACGTCGTTCTTGATCGCCCGGGGTGTGCCCGCCGCGTCATCGACGCTGCACGTGGTCCAGCCGAGCCCGTTCTCCTTGGCCATGATCAGCCCTCCTTCTGCTGGTCGACGAGGCGGAGTTGGTGCTCGCCGAAGTCCTCAACCCAGTCGATCGCCCGGGTATGTGTGCGGGTCCTGCCGGTCGGGTTCGCGCGCCAGTCGCCGTCGCGGACCGCGTAGATCTCCGGTCGGGTCTTGTGCTCGGTGAAGCACCGCTGACCGCTGTCGAAGCGGAAGACGGTCAGCCCGTCGGCGCGCTTCATCTCGTGGAACGTGCGGCCCGACGACTGCCGGATGTACGCGGCCTGCCTCTGGCCGAGCTGCGTTGTCTCGTCGATCGCCGACTCCCAGCCCTGCCGCCATGCCGCGCAACCGACCTGCTCGCAGGCGGCGCGAACGCTGGTGTCCTTGGGCTGCGTGATGCTGTACGTCTGGTACGCCTCGGGGGCGAGAAGCAGCCGGTCGACTCGGTTCATCTGCATCTAGAAGTTCACCGCCACGTCGTTGCGGGCCACCGACACTGCGAAGGTGGCCGAGGTGAAGGTCCCCGTCGTGACGACCCGGAGGTACCGCTCGACGGTCTGGTTCCGGGCGGTCTCGATGCGCTGTGCTCCCACGCCCGTGGCTGCGGTGAACGAGCCGCCTACGACGTCGGTCCAGGTGTCGGCGCCGCCGTTGTCCGAGCTCTCCTGGAGCTTCACCGTGACGCTGGTGCCGGTGATGGCGAAGACGTGGAGGTACGCCTGGAGCCCGAAGTTCGCAGCGCCGTTGAAGAGAGGCGGTGAGCCGGGCCCGAAGTCGACGCTCGCTCCGTTCGTGCCGGTGGTGTCGGTCCGCTTCCCGGCCGTCATGGACCGGCCCCACTCCAGGCCGTACGCGTTGGCCTGCGCCTCGACAGCGAATGTGAACTCTCCGCTGTCCCCGCGGTTGCCGTCGTAGCCGATCTGCTTGGCGACGATGTTCGCCGAGGCGCCGCCGAGCGCCGTGCCACGGAAGTACGCGGCGATGACATCACTGGTGGGCAGCGTCTTGAACCGGGCGTGCGAGCGATCCGGCAGCGTGCCCGGGTTGAAGAAGCTGGTCATCTGGAGGCGGCCGTCGCGCAGGCCGCCGATGCGCTCGGGCGCGCTCTTGTCGATGCCGGTGACCTCCAGCGCGGCGGGGCCGCCGCCGATGTTGCCGAGGGACTGGATGTCGCCGGATAGGTCATAGCCCGCGATGTACAACGCGTCGCCGAGACCGGACTGCTTTCCCATTACGGGGCCTCCTCCCACAGGTCGTTGCAGATCAAGGGCACGGAGATCGTGAAGACGCGGAAGACGGCGCTGTCCTGCTCCAGGTAGCCCGCCCGCGCGGACAGGGCGACGCCGTGCGCGCCGCGAATGTCGATCTGGCGGACCAGGCCGCCGAGGGTGAAGTGGCCGCAGTACGCCGCGTACAGGTCCGACATCGCGGCCATGAGGTTGCGGTCGATCGCGTCCTCGGGCTCGGACAGCGGCGAGTACAGACGGACCATGACCAGCACCCGGGCAGTGGTCGAATCCAGACCCGACGAGTTGACGGGGGTGACGGAGTCCACCCACGCGGCAGCCGTCAGCCCGCCCGTCGTCGGCGCCGACTTGGGCTCGTGCCCGTTGACCCGCTCGAACCAGCCGGACGCGGCAGCGTGGGACTCGACGCCGTCGAGGAGACCGAGGACGTCCATCACATCCTCCCCACGTACCGGCGGAGCAGCCGCTCGGCGACGCTGCGCTTCCGGGCACGGAGCCGTTCGACCGCGCGCCGCCAGTGCTCGTAGCCCTTGAACCGGGTGACCGGGAAGTTCCTGCTTCCCAGCCCGGCCAGCCACGGCCCGTAGACGACGCCCTGGTCGGTGACGATGTGCCCGCGCTCCACCGTGATCCGAGACTCGTAGTAGCCCGTCGGGTGCTTCAGGACCTTGTGCAGCTCCTCGCGGACGAGTTCGACACCGGTCTCCGCGAGGTCCCGCTCCAGCCGGTCCACGTACGCGTTCGCCGCAGCGCGGGCCCGGCCGTCGAAAATCGGGCCACGGCTGGAGACGTCGATGGTCACTGCCATGTCACACCGCCCTCGCTCGGGCCTTGCGGCCATGAGCGGTGTACGTGTCCTCACGGATCGCGGACAGCCCCCGGCCGGCCGCCTCGCGGGTGCCCTCGCCGGAGCCGACCGTGCGCGCGTACCCGGCAGCGCCCTGAAGCAGGTTGGTCATCGCCTGCGCGATGCACAGCTCGTTGACGAGGGCGGGCGGGTCCCAGCGCACGACGGTGCCGCCCGCGGTGTGCGCGGCCGCCGTCGTACCGAGGACACCCCGTCGCAGGCGCAGTGACCGCGGGGCGTAGACCGGCGTGGCCGCGTCGTGCGCGGCGACCGCCGAGCCGTCGGTTGCCCGCCGGACGATGAGGTTGTCGCCAGCGATCTCGTCGACCCGGCAGCGCTCGCCGTCCACGAGGATCAGCTCGCCCTCAGCGAAGGCGGACCCGTCCGACACCGGCAGCGTGGTTGTCTTCATCTGCGCGTCCACGGGCGCGGTGAGCGTCTGCCCGGTGCTCGCCATCGAGCGGGCGGTGACCGTGGCGCGCTCGTCGTCGAGGCGGAGCAGCGAGCCGATGCCGAGCTCCGCCGACGTGGCCGCGTCTACGGTGAGCGTCGTAGCCCCGCCGGTGATGCCCGTGTGCGCGCCGAGGATCGTCTCGTCGTTGCGGTAGCCGAACAGGCCGGTGACGGTGATGTCCCGCTGGGTGGTCGGGCCACCGCCGAACGCTGCCGACGAGGCGAGACTCAGCTCGATGTATGTGAACGGGGGCTCGTCGCGGCCGTCACTGCGCCGGAGCAGCACGTCGTCGAGGCTGATGTCCCGCCCACCGGTGGTGACGCCGGACAGGGAGATCAGCTCGTTGCTGTCGAGCCACAGCCGCCAAGACGGAGCGGACTGCCCAGACGGCCAGTCCCACGACCGGGACGCCTGCTCCGGGTAGAACGTGCGGTGGCACAGTCCCTCAATCGAAGTCGAGGCGGCACCGATCGCACGGTCGATCTTCGAATTGGCGCGGGCCGTCTCCTTCTGGTCCAGCGCGTCCTTCACCTGCTCGCGGGTCGCGTACCAGATCACGGTCACCACCGCCCCGAGGTGGCGCCGACCTGGCCGAGCCGCTGCGGGCCCGGCCCCCAGATCGACCCGTCGAACGGGCAGTACAGGCCGCGCGGCCCGGTGCGGAGCGGCTCCCCGCAGTCCAGGCACGCCACCGGGGTGCGCTCGCGGTCCTCGCGGTACAGCTGCGCGCCCTCCTGGAGGATGTCGAGGAGCCCGTACCAAGAGCCCTGCGCGGGGACGGGCTCAGCGTCGGGGGTGGTCGTCACGGTGTCGAGGCCGCCGAACGTCCCGCTCGCGCTGCCGGTGACTGCGCGCGTGCCGGTGGCGCTGCCGTGCAGGGCGCCGCCCGTAAGCGTGGCCGTACCGACGACCGTGCGCCGGCCGGTCGCCGAGCCGCTCAGTCCGCCGAGGGCGCCGACGGCCGCACCGAGCACACGCCGGACGCCGGACGCCGTCCCGGCCAGCCCACCGAGCGCACCGGCTCCCGCGCCCGTGACCTTGCGGACTCCGGACGCGGTGCCGGTCAGCCCGCCGAACGTGCCGCTCGCGCTGCCCGTCACGACCGGGGTGATGTCTGCGGCACTGAAGTTGTCGTAGCGGACGGCGCCAACGGACTCGGAGCGGATGCCGACGGTCAGCCCGGTCTCCACGGCGGTGTTGACCACGCTGACGCGGGCGGTCCCGTTGACGAAACCGGTGATGGTGGAGCCGACAGCCTGCACGCGGGCGACGTCGCCGGGCGCAGCCGCCGCCACGTACGAGCCGATGCTGGTGAAGCTACCGCCGTCGACCGAGAACAGCGTCCACTCCGTGCCGTCGTTGCGCCACAGGTAACCCGAGGTGAGGCCGCCGATCGAGTTGCCCCGGCACCACACGCCCTGTGAGGCGGAGGTGGCCATGGCGATGGTGGCCTGCGCGTAGTGGTTGCTGCTGGCCATAGCGACCGCTGCACGGTTGATGATCGTGCCGCCCCCTGCGCCCGGGGAGAGCTGCCCGGAGATGATCGACCAGTCGCCCGACACCTCGATCCAGTCGGGGCCGAGGTCGGTACCGTCGGGCCGGTCAAAGTTGTCGCTGAACGTCGTCATGGTCGATCACCTCCTCAGGGCGTAGCGGGTGGCTGGTCAGGATGCGGTCGGCACGGTGAGCACGAGGCTCCCGGCCGGGATGGTGAAGGCGTCACCGGTCGTGACCGCGTTCGCGGTGATGGCACCGGAGCCGCCGAAGGATCCCCCCGACGCCGCGGACCACTGGGACCAGTGGGTGTAGTCCTCGGTCCCCGCGACGCCAGTCCACGCGGCGTCTGTCGACGTGGCCTTCGAGGCGCCGGACGCCGCCGCGAAGGCGGGGTTCTTCCGGGTCGTCTCGACGGCGGCGTTGGCTGTGCCGTTCGGGCCCGGGGCGCCGACGTGCAGCTTGAACCAGGGGTACGCGCTGACCTGGTTGTCCAGGTGCGTGTTCGCTGCGGCGGTGGAGAATCCTTCGGCCATGACCTACTCCGTGGGGGACTTGCGCGAGCGGCGCGGGAGCCGCTGCTCCGCGCTCTGCGCGTCCGCGTCCGGCGCCGGCCGCTCAGCCGTCTCGGACTCAGCGGGGGCGTCCTCGGGCTGCGCCGCTTGGCCGCTCTCGGCCGGAGCGCTTGGGACGATCCGTCCCGGGGCCGCGTCCGGGCCAGGCACGAGCTCCGGCCCGTGCTCGCCCTCGATGACGATGTCCGTTGCCGCGTCGGACGGACCGTTGTCCACGGTGATCTTCGGCATGTTCTCGGCTCCTTCCTCGGTGTGCTCGGTGCTGCCGCATTGCGGGCAGTGGGGCGCGTCCACGGCGTACGCCGCGGTGCAGTCCTTGCAGATCCACAGCACGGGCTCACGCTCCCGTGGCGGGGAGGTTCTCCGGTGCGCGCTGCACCATGAGGTCGCGCTGGAGCGCGTTGACCGTGCCGTTGCCGGTCGACGTGAGCTTCACGAAGCACATGTCGTCGGCGAGCTGCGTGCCCTCGATCTCGATGACGACGGCCTGCTGCACGGCGGTCGCTGCGGCGACGACGGTCGCGGCCGCCGCCTGCGTGCGGCGGGTCCACGCGTCCGAGCCGTTGCCCGTGTTCGTGTAGTACTCGGTGATCGCGGCGAGGTTCACCGCGCCCGTGCCCGAGCTGTCCTTGGCCTGCTGGAGCGTGTAGGTGTCCCCGGCCGCGGCGCCGAGGTAGCCGACGAAGGTGACGCCGCCCGCCTGGTCACCGACGTTGATCCAGACGCCGTCGGCTGCGGGGGTGGTGTTGAACAGTCGGCCGAGAGCCTTCTGCGACATGGGGTGTCTCCTGTCTGGGGTGGCCGCCGGGGCGACACTGCCGGTCGGGTGAAGACCGGCGGCGGGGAGCGAATGCCGCCGCCGGCCGGTCCGCTACGCCGCGAGTTCGACGAACGGGCTGAGCTTCTTCGTGCTGCCGTTGGCGGGGGTGATGGCGGACTGGAGCCACGGGCGGCCGTCCACGCGCTGGATGATCCGGAACGTGGTCTGGTCGGAGCCGAAGCGGTAGTCCGTCGAGGAGTCGGCGGTCATGGTCTGCCGGTCGCCGATGAGGTAGTAGGAGAGGTCGACGAACGCGATGTCGCCGCGGGCGCCGAGGGCCGCAGCCTTCTCGCTGATGATCAGCGGACGGCCGAAGATCGTCATGGGGAACGGGCCCGAGGCGTTGACGACGAACACGCTGTTGCCGCCGTCGCCGACCGTGAGGCTCATCTGGAGCAGCTGCGGCAGTGCGTCCGGGGCGACGATCCACACCGCGTTGGACAGGGACGACGGCAGCATCTGCGCGTACATCGCGATGATGTCGACGTACTTGATCTGGTTGGAAGCGTTCCGGGCGACGGTCACCGCGGCCTTGTTCTTCGCACCGAAGAAGCCGAGCGGCATGCCCGCGCCGGTGCCGGTCATGAACGCCTGGTCCTCGGAGAACGCGAGGGCCTGCGGCCACAGCGTCTCGATCAGCGACGCGAACGAAACGATGCTGTCCTGCATCAGCTCGTTGGGGACGGCGCTGAGACCCGTGAGCTTCTTCGCGTCGAGGGTCACCCTGCCGAACTTCGGCGACGCGTCCTGGAGCATCGCGGACTCTTCGGACCAGTAGGCGATCATGCCGCCGAACACGGAGCCCTTGTTCGTCGTCGAGTCGATGATCGGCATCGGGACCCGGGCCGAGTCCATCGGCACGACCGTCGCGAGCGGGCGGACGACCGACTGCTCCAGCGCGATCTGGAGCAGCTGCGCGCGGAGCGTCTCCGGGACGAGAAACCCACCGTCCGCCGGGGACACGCTGCTCGCGGCGTTCCGGACGACGGACAGCTTCTCCGCCACCTCGGCCTGCGGTGCGCCGTGCCAGATGGTGCGCACGTACTCGGTGCTGTTCTCGAATACGGCGTCGAGAGCGGCACCCGGAGCGGTCGGGTTGTGCGCGGTGCCCTTGCGGTGCGAGGTGAGCATGCCGCGCTTCTTGGCCTGCGGGTCCAGGTCGAGGCGCTGGATAGCGTCCTTGCCGACGTTGTCCATGCCGTTCTCGCGCATCATCTTCGCGAAGACCCGCTGGGTCTCCTCGGCGACAAGGCGGTTGAGGTCGGTGCCCTCGCCCTGGAGCGCCTCGCCGTACGCGGTGATGAACTCGGTCAGGGAGTCGCGGGACGCCATGACCTCCTTCAGCTTCGCGCCGTCGGCCAGCATCTCCGCCAGTTCCTCGGCGTTGCGCGGGATGGTCATCGTGGGTGCCACTGGTGCCTCCTTCAGTCCGTCGCCGCGCTGGACGACGCCTCGGGCTCGATCAGGGTGGAGACGAGCGCCGACCAGTCGTCTGCGTCGTCGGTCAGGTGGGCGGTCATTGCGGCCCACGCGTCGGGTTCGGCCTCGGCTGCGGGCTCCGGCTCGTCCTGCGCCTCAGGCTCGGCAGGCTGCTCCGTTTCCGCAGCGGGTTCCTCGGCCGGCGCCTGGTCCTTGGCGACTGCGCGGCGGACCATGGCGACGATCTCCTCGCCGAGGGTGTCGCCAAGCGCGGCCGTCAGCGTCACGGGTTGCGGCTCGTCCTCGCGGGCGGGCGGCGGGCCAGGCTTCGGCCGCTCCGGCGCGGCGGGTCCGGCGTACCCGTACGCGGCGAGGTCCCAGCCGCGCGCCATGTCTGGCTCGTCCTCATCCTCGTCCGGCTCGACGGGCTCACCAGTCTTGGGCGTGGACAGGGCCTCATCCGCGAGGCCGGCCGCGACCGCGTCCTCGGGGAGGTACCACGTCTCCTGCCGCATGGCGTCGCGCCACTGCGCGCGGGTGCCGCCAGCGCGGGCGGCGTAGGCGTCGGCGATGTTGTCGCTGAGCAGGTCGAGGAGTTCACCCATCTCCTCCATCTCGGCCGAGTTGCCGATGCACGCCCCCCACGCGTCGTGGATCATCAGCATGCTGTTGGGGGCCATCTCGACCCGGTCCCCGGCCATGGCGATGACGGAGGCGATCGAGGCGGCGATGCTGTCGACCTGGACCACGACCATCGCCGGGTGCGAGCGCAGCGCGTTGGCGATGGCGATGCCCTCGTACACGGAGCCGCCGGGGCTGTTGATGCGGACGCGCAGGGTCGGGGAGGAGACCCCGCGCAGGTCCGCGACGAACTGGTCGGCGGTGGCGCCGAACCAGCCGCCGATCTCGTCGTACAAGAGCAGCTCGGCCTCGTCCGGGTCACTGCTATTGGTGATGCGGTACCAGGACTGCGCGGCGATGCCGTGCTGCGCACGAAGCTTCTCGGCCTGCTCCCGCTGCCGCGCGACGAACTTGGCCGCCGCCGCGGGCAGCACGAGCCCAGGGATTCCCGTCATTCGCCCTCACCCTTCCGACCGCGCTTCACCACGCGGCACCGGCAGTCGTTGCCGTGCTCAGCGCCCACGCACTTCACGTAGCCGCGCCCGCCCGGGTAGTCCGCGTACGCCTCGGCCCGGTTGCGGTAGGTCTTGCCGTTGTTGTCGCGGCACGGCTTGCAGGTGTTGTCGTCGTCCTCGCACTTGGCCACCCACCGCTGCGCCGCCTCGATCTCGTCGGTGGCCCACGTGGGCGGCGTCCAGCGGTTCGAGGGCTGCGCGCCCTGCTCCGTGCCGAACCCCTGCGGCAGATCGAATCCGAGGAGCGGCAAGATGACGGGGGCGGTCGAGGGCGCGCCGCGGACGATGTCCACGAGGAGCTGCTCCTCCGGCGTCCGCGCACCCATGTCCGGCAGGTCCGTCACCTTGAGAACATCGACGGCCGCGTACCCGGCGCCCTGAAGGGTGGCCGTGGCAAGGGCCCGCTTTTGCAGGATGTTCGCCTCAGCCTCGGCGTCCTCAGGGACGGGGCTGACGAAGTCGAACTCCAGGCCGCGGGCGGTCGCCCCGTACATGGGGAGCAGCCGCGTGTTGAGCATCTCCCGCACGCGCTCTAGGCGCGGCTGGATCAGCCAGCGCGCGAACACGTAGGCCGCCGCTTCCGCGTTGGCCCTGTTCACGTCGTCGGTCGCGCCGAGCATCGGCTTCGGGAACCCAAACGCCTCGCGGATGATCTCGCGGTTGACGGAGCGCAATTCAGCGAACTGCATCTCCCGCATCGAGTACTTGCGGTCGACCCACTTCAGCCCGTTCTCTAGGACGCCGACCCGGTGGGCGTTGGACACCCCACGGTGCTGCTCGCCCCACCGGGTGGTGAACTCGCGGAACTCGTCGTCGGTGAGGCGCCGGTCGACCTCGACGACGCCGCCCGGCTCGGCGCTGTTCCGGAAGAAGTTGGCGTTCCACTCCGCGCTCGCGCGGGTGGCGTCGATGTCCATGAGGATCGTCTGCACCACGCCCAAGCCCCGGTACGGGTCGAGCGGGTTCGGGCGGCGCAGGCTGATGACGTCGTCCACACCGAGCGGTACACGCTCCCCGGACGGGCCGCGGTACACGTAGCCGAGGAGGAACTCGGTCGGGTCGGGGACCGGCTCCATGCGGTCGGGGCGGACCGGCCACAGCTCCAGCGGCAGCGACGAACGCTCGTGGTGGGCGATCACCCACCACTGCTCGCCGGTCAGCTCCTCGTGCTGCTGCCCGGCTTCGCGGAACGCGGGCCCCGTCATGTGGGCGTTGGGCTTGTTCCACAGGTCGAGCGCGGCGTGTGAGGTGACCTCGACGCGGTCCTCGTCACGGCCACTCTTGGCGCTCCGGTAGAGCTTCCACTCGACGCCGGCGTATGTGGTGCAGATGCGGTCGACGATCGCGTACAGGGTGCTGCTGCCACCCATGGCGCGCATCTGCGCTTCCTGGCCTGCGGGGCGGAGGAGGCCGGAGCCGAGTCCAGCGCGGCTGGTGGTGGAGGTGAAGGGAACGGGCGTCTTGTTGGCGATGGTGGCGGCGGACCGGGCGAGGGAGCCGAGGAGCGTTCTGCCCACCGGTCACCTCCCTCGCGTCAGTCGCCGCCGTCAACCCACCACTGCATGACGAACATCGAGATCCCAGCGGAGATCAGCCCGACCCCGACGCCAAAGATATTCCATGTTCCCGCTGTGATGAGTGTAAATCCTCCTGTCAACATGGCTCCTGACCGCAAATCTTTCAGCTTCGAGGGGTTCAGCTTCCTCATCCCACCCACCTCATCCGGGGCCGCCCACCGAGATCCCGCTCGGCGACCATGTACCGGAGCGCATCGGCCCCGTGGTCGTTCTCCTTCAGCGGCGCCTCCGGCGACGTACCGCCCGGCTTCACCGCCCACACGTAGCCGCTGATCTCCTCCTCCGTGCTGGCCGGCTTTTTTGCCTCGTCCATCACCGGGTCCCGCTCGACGAGCGCGCCGCGCATGATGTGCAGGCGCGGGCGGCCGTCGCCCGCCACCTTCAGGCGGGACTTCACCGCCTGGATGCCAGTGCTCACGGCCTTCTCCGCAGGTTGCGTGCCCATCTGGAGGTACTTCTCCAGGGTGGCCCGGTCCTCGGCGTCGTGGTCGCAGATGACCGCGCGGGGCTGCGGCTCGCGCCACTGCCCGGACGGGTACACCATCAGCTCGCGGGCCTGCTTCGCCATCTCCTCGACGAGGCGCCGGGAGTGGTACAGCTCGCGGTACAGGTAGAGGCGGCCGTCGCCGTCCTCGGCCCACCACTGCATCACCATCGGGTTCGTGAACCCGAAGTCCACGCTGATCCACCGCGACCACTGCGGCGGGATCTTGAACTGGTCGACGAGGTGCACGCTGTCGTCGAACTCCTCGTAGATCAGCCCCTCGGCCGCCGCCCATACGCCGTCCCGCAGCCGGAGGCGCCGGACGCCGGTGAGGTTGTCCAACTTGTTGAAGTAGTCGACGCCCTGCTCGGTGAGACTGCCGTCCGCGTTCACGTACGCCGGGTTGTCCGAGTGCCGGGAGACAAGCATCCGCGCGCGGCCCTGGTCGCAGCGCCGCTTGATCCAGTGGGTGGGCTGTGCCGGGTTGCACGCGGCGATCTGCTGCTGCCACGAGAGCGCGCCGTTGCGGAGGCGGGTGGCGATCGACTCCCAGTCGGTCTCGGTGAGTTCGGTCGCCTCGTCCGCGAACACGAGGTCGTACTCCGCGCTCATGATCTTCTCCGGCTTGTCCATGCCGCCGACCACGATCACGGACCCGTTCGAGTACCGGTAGCACGGGGCCTCGCGCGGCGACCCGCCGAACCAGCGGACGACGCCGCGCGCGAGCGTGTCGGCGGCGACCTTCTTCTCGTACGTGACCAGCGTCGTCGAGCCCAGGGACACGGCGGTCTTGCGGACGATCAGGCAGCGGATGCCCGGGTTGTTGAGCGCGGCGAGGTGGACGCGGAAGAGGGCGGCGAGGCTCTTGCCGGTGCCGGCCGGGCCCGCGATGACTACCTCGGACTCTCGGTTCTTGAAGAGCTGCCGTGCTGCGCCGCGGGGTTCGTAGCGGACGACCGCGTCACGGTCGAGCGCGGTCGTCACGTGAGGTCCGCCGGGTCGACGCCGACGACCTCGTACCGCACCGCGCCGGACACGTTGACCTTCTGCTCGGCGTCCAACCCGTGCAACTTGCGGTACGACTCGCGGATCCGGAGCGCGGTCTGGATCGCTTGCAGCTTGGGCCCGTTGTCCGTGAGCGGCTTCTCCGCGCCGCTCCCCGGATCGAGCATCGTCACGACCTTGCCGTGCGAGACGACGACGTGGTTCGCCTCGATGACCTCCAGGGCCATCACGTACAGGTCGTCGAGCTCACCGCTCTCCGCCTGGATCAGCTTGGTGACGGCCGGGCGGGCGACGTCCGCCTTCGCGCGCTGCACGGCGCGCCATGCGTCGCCCTTGTTCATGCCGAGCTGCTCGCCGATCTGCGGGTAGGTCATGCCCTCGGCGCGGAGTTCGGCGGCGCGGGCGTCGCGGCGCACGGTGTCCATGCTGCGCTCGAAGCTGCCGCGGCTGTTGCGCTGACGCTGGTGCGGGTTGGTGTCCGGCGCCGGGCCCTCGTCGGGGTCGGCCGGGGCCGGGTCGTCGGTGTTCATAGTTCGTGATGATACGGACGCTGTCCATCGCGCAGCATGATGAGCGTCAGGCGGCGAGGAGGAGACGGGCGGCGAGCTGGTGGTAGCAGCGGGAGCCCTTCAGCCCGGCCGGGCAGGTGCAGGCGGTGGGGGCGCTGCGGTAGGTCTCGGTGCCGTCGGTGGAGACGGCGAGGAAAACGACGCTGCGGAGGGGGATGATCGCGGCGTCGGCGATCAGCTCGCGGGCGCTGGCGATCTGGTGGGGCTTGTAGTCGCTGGTGTCGAGGGTCTTCGCGGCGGCGCGGATCTTGGCGGCGCAGCGGGGGCCGTAGCCGGCGGCGATGGACTTGGGGGCGCGGAGGGTGCGGCCGCAGCCGAGGCAGTTGGTGTGCTGGTGAGTGGTGCTGTTCATCTGGTCCCCCTGGCCCCGTGCGGTTTCTGTATTACGAGAATGCACCCGGAGCTGGAGGCTTGTCAATAGGGTTACGCAGGTGGATGCTGGTTTCTGTAATACGACTCCTGAGGAGGACTCATGGCGCGGCCCGCCACCGGCCAGACACCGCCCATCTCGTTCCGCCCACCACCGCAGCTACTCAAGGACTTCGACGCCACAGTGGAAGCGGGGCGCTCACGCTCTGACGTGCTCATCGAGTTGATGCACGAACGCGTCAACAGGAAGCGGCGAGAACAGCCGGCCGACAGTGAGCAGCCCACCGCATGACGACGGCCCCGCCCGGAACACTCCCGGGCGGGGCCTTCGAGTTGGAGCAGGGGGAACGTTCTCCGCAATCCGCCTTACCGTGCTGGTATGGCGAAGATCTATCGGAAGTCCGAACTCGACAGCGTCGTACCTGAGCGCTGCCCTGAGCACGATGTTCCCTTCAAGGGTCGGCCCCGTCTCGTGAAGCCCGACCCTCACGCGTACGACGATGAACCGTCGTACTACATCCCCTGGCGCTGTCCCGTGGCGGGCTGCACGAGGCAGCCCGGGTAAGGGCGGCGCTACTCGCCGAGCACCTCGCGCCGCGCCCTGTCGGCCTTCCGGTTCAGGGCGCTCGTCATCCGGAACAGGGTCACGGTGAGCGCGAGGAACACGACGACGACCAGCACCTGAGTGACCACGGAGACGACGGCTATGTTCCGTGTGGCGCGCGCGATGAGGAACATGATCACGTTGCCTGCGGCCCACGCGAGCCAGAGGTTGCGCTTCTCCGTCCGTACGGCCGTGTGGACTTCGTTGTAGTTCGGCATGCCCCGCCCCTCGCGTTGATGTTGGAGAGCATGATGCGGCGCGCGGTGCCGGGCGTGTGGGGGCGTGTCCGTGTTGTGACATGCGGAGGCCCCGCCGCACCGGGGGGTGTGCGACGGGGCCGGGTACCGAATGCTACTGGCGGCGCCCAAGGGCGCGGGGCGTCCCGTGCTGCTCGCGCATGACGGTGTTCGACTTCTCGGCGTACTCGGCGCGCTGCTCGGGGGTCCAGTCGCTCACGTTCTTCGGCAGCTTGTCCACCGTGGCGGACAGGGCCTGCTCCGAAGGGGTGCGGGGGCGGGTCTCCGTCTCGGACGTGGTCTGGCCGCGGTTCCAAAATGCCATGATGGCGCTCCTGTCTCGTGTTCGGGATGGGTGGACCGGGGCGGTCGGTCAGCTGCCAGGCGGGCGGCCGCCCCGGGGCCTGTGGGCTACTGCTTGATGCAGCCGTAGAGGATCAGCGCGAGCAGGACGAGCGCCGCGAGGCAGCTGCCGTCGGGGAGCCAGCCGTCGCCGCGGGCGTCCGCGTGGACGCGCTCGATGCCGTCGCCGTCGATGGGCCGGTGCCCGCCGTGCGCGGCGTCGCGGTGCGCCTGTTGGTCGTCCTCCGCTTCCGCTCGGGTGTCGCGTCTGGCGGGCGCCTCGGTACGGCACTGGACGCAGCGGTAGAGGTACGGCACAGGTGCTCCAGGGGTCGCTACTACGGGCCGCTACGGCTGTAGCGGCGGTTGCTACGTGGCTGGTCAGAGGCGTAGCTACGGCGGTAGCTACACGTCAGGGGTGGTGCTGGGCGAGGGGTCGGGAGAGGGGGCGCGAGCGGCCTTGAGGTCGTCTCTGTGGATCCCCTTGTTCACGCGCTCCTCGTGGTTCCGTACAGAGGGGCGAACGGTGATGCCGCGGGCCCCCAACTTGGCCACCACATCGGCCTTCGACGGGGGCTTCTGCCCCGCCTCTGCGGCCCCCTTTTCGAGGTGCTCCATGAGGGTCTTGAAGTGCACCCCGGAGGCGTCTCCGACGAGGTGCCACAGGAGACCGATCAGGGGGTCGACGGGAGGCTCCGCGGGGGCCTCGGCCTTGGCCTTCTTCGGGGGCCGCTGGCGGGCCTCGATCCGGCTGAGGACGCGGTCCAGGGTGGGCCTGGGGACGAAGGAGGCGACGCCGGACACGAGGCCGGTGATGAGGCCGGCCGCGATCCAGCCGCCGTAGAAGGCGCTGGCCCACAGTGCGGCGACGTGGATGCCGTAGGTCCAGCGGAGGCCGACGCGGGCGATGCACCAGCGTGCCCAGTCCCGGACCGCTCGGACCAGTCCTTGACCGACGGTCTCGGGGTCGGTCTCCTCCGCTTCCTGCTCTTCGACGTCCTCGGGCCCGGTCTCCTCGGCGGGCTCCGGCTCGGCCGCCTTCTTGCGCAGGTTGATGTGCATCACTGGAGTCCGTTCCGGGCGCTCTCGATGGCGTCGGCCAGGTAGGTCCAGTTCCCGCCCGCCCCTTGGGCGAGGTAGAAGAAGAGCAGTGCGACGATGCCGAGCTGCTTGGTGCTGAGCTTCTTGTAGAGGATGAAGATCGCCACGGTGAGCGTGAGCGCGGGCATAGTGACGCCCTTGATCAGGCCGCGCATGAAGTCGATGGCGGTCCCGGCCGCGTCGGGCACGACGTTGAACAGGCCCCCAGCCGCCTTGTAGGAGCTGGCCGCGAGCATGGCGACGAGCAACGTCGTCCACCAGCCGAGCGGCTTCAGCTTGCCGTCGCCCGGGATACCGAAGATGAGCAGGGCCGTCAGCGCCAGGGCGATGCCGGCGGGTCCGAGGTCTCCAAACACGGGGTGCCCTTCAGGCGTTGGGGGCGTACAGGAGCACGCCCGCGATGGCGGAGGCTGCGGGGACGGAGGCCATCCAGGCGACGGGCCACCACCAGGCACGCGAGCGGCGGTAGAGGAGCAGGCAGGCGAGGCCGATGACGAACCAGAAGATCGACTGCGCGTCGGCGGGGCCGTGCAGTGCGATCCAGGCCCATACGTCCTGGGCGAAGCCCACCCAGCCGAGGCTCCAGCCGAGTCCGGCCGCGGCGAGGTTGGCGGCGAGGCGGCGCAGGCGGGGCGGCACGCCGTCGATGGCGTCGACGAGTGCCTTGCGGGGGTCGACGGTCGCGGGATGCTGCTTGGCCTTCTTCTTGCCCTTGGTCTTCTTGCCCTTGCCCTGCGACCTGGCCTTCTCCTTGTCCTCAGCCTTGGCCGTGCCCCTGCCCTTGGTGCGCTTGCGGGGGGCCGGGCCAGGCTCGTCGTCCGGCTGCTCCTGCTTCGCGGCCGGGGCGGGCGCGTCCTCGATGGGCGAGGCGCCGCCCGGGCCGTAGACCCGGTTCCACCAGTCGTCGGGTGCCGGGGCGGGCCGGTAGCCGTCGGGCAGGTACGTCGGCTTGGGCGGGAGCGGCTTCTCCTCGACGACGGCCGGGCCGTCCACGCGCTGGCGGAGCCACGCCTGAAGGCGGCGCTCCTCGGCGTCGGGCCCGTGGCGGGTGTCGGTCATGGGGTGGGCCTCTCTGCGAGTGCGGCGCGCACCCGCGCGGCGCGCGCCTGGCCGATGCGGAGTTCGGCCTTGAGTACGCGGATCGAAACGGTCTGGCCGTTGTGGGTACGCCCGTACTCGGCGTCGAGTACGCGGGCACGGCCGAGGAGCGGGTCCGTACCCGGCGGTGTACTCGGGGCGGGTACAGGCTCTTCGTCGCGGTCCCGTACGGCGTCCTCGGCGGGCGGCTCGTCGGGCACGCGGGCGTGTACCTGGGTACGGGGCTGCTCGGCCGCGAGTACGGGTTCGCGTTGGCGTACCTCGGGGTGCAGTTCGGGCATGTCGGCGAGGTCGAGTTCGAGCGTCTCCGCAGGCGGCGGCTCGGGTACGTCGTCGAGTACGGGCTCAGGTACGGATGCGAGTTCGGGGTGCTCGGGCGCAATCGGCGTGAGCGTCTCGGGCAGGCCCCACTTCTCCGAGCGCAGGGCGAGTCCGGCCAGCGCTTCGGAGACGGGTACGCCGTACTCGGTGCACAGGGACGCGAGTCTGGCGGGCGCCGCGGTGGGGTGCGCGCGGTGCACGGAGAGGATCGCCTCGATCGGCTCCATGCGGCGGAGCTGCTCGCCGGTCACGCCGAGCGGGGTACGCGGGTACGCCTCGGGTACGGGCTGCTGTACCCACGGGGAGACGACGGGTACGGTCCGCAGCGCGTCGGCGCTGCGCCGCCCGGCGAGCTGCTGCATGAGGGTGTGGCGCTGCTCGCCGTTGGTCGCCGCGCCGGAGCGGGCGAGTGCGGCGGCGAGCCGGGCCTTGCCCCACGGGCTGAGCCAGCGGCGGGCGCCGAGGCGTACGGCGCGGGCGGTGGCCCGGTCCCGGGTGATCTGCTCCGCGGTACGGTCCCGCGTCGCGAGCCCCAGGTAGGACAGGAGCCGCTCGCGCAGCTCTCGGCCGATCATGGGGAGCAGCCCGGACGACAGGGCCGTCGGGCGGGCGACGCGGATCTCCAGACCCATGGCGAGGTGCCAGAGCAGCCCGGCCATGACGGGGCCGATGACGGCGCGGACGGTGCCGCCGACGAGCCCGGCCTCGGCGTAGCAGGGGATGACGAGGACGGCGGTGATGACCCACATGAGGGCGCCGGGCACGCCGGGCGTACCGGCCTCGTCGTCGGTGGTGGTCGCGCGCTTGTTGGCGCGGGCCATGATGCCGCAGGCCATGAGGGCGACCTCGGCGGCGGCGAAGAGCAGGAGGCGTTCGGATGGGTCGGCCATGTCGAGCCAGTGCTCGGCGAACCGCCACGAGGTGTCGCCGCTGTAGCCGGTGCACACGAGCGCGCCGGTGGCTGCGGCGAGGACGGCGGCGGGCGGGCGGATGGCCCGGAGCGCCTTCGTCGCGCGCCAGGTGGCCACGCCGACGATGACCGCGGCGGTGCTCGCGGTCGTGGCGGCCGGCCAGGGGTTGGCGACCGCCCACTGGGTGAGCTGGTCTGCGTTCACGGTGCTCCTCCGGGAGCGGAGAGGGCCGGGCCCCGGCAGCGGGGGCAGGGCGCGGGGCCCGGCCGGTCGGTGGTGGGGCGTGAGCTAGCCGAAGCGGCGGCGGTGCTGCTGCTCCCACTTCTCGGCTTTGCGGTCGGCGCGGCGGGCGCCGCTGGTCTTGGCCCGGCGGAAGCGGCCGGCGTCGCCGGTGACGCTGACTCCGGCGGCGGGGTAGTCGCGCGTCGTCTGCTCGCGGCGAGGGAAGAGGCGCATCAGGCGTCCCTCCTCGTCCACTTGACGACGGCGTCGCCGCGCTGAATGGTCACGGTCGCCGCGTCGTCCTCGGAGCGGACGTGGTAGCCGGACGCTCCGCTGGCCAGGGCGCGGAGGGCCTGTCCCGCCTCGATCTGGACGTGTCCGCCGCAGACGGGGTGGGGGTGGGGGTCCTCGCGCCAGGTGGTGCCGCCGTCGTCGCTGAGGACGGCGGTGTACTGCGCGTCCTCGTCGATGCCGGTGACGAGGGGGTGCTGCCAGGGGTCGAAGGCGTCCATCAGGCACCGCCCGTCCAGGTGAGGACGGCAAGGTCGAAGCCGGGGATGAAGTAGGCGTGGCACTTGCTGCACACCCACTTGTCGCCCTGCCAGCTCATGGGCTGTCCGCAGCAGGTCATCGGGGCTGCTCCCCTCCGGCGATCTCCCGCAGGCGGGTGGCGTACTCGGAGTGCGGGGCGCCGTCCGGGGTGGGCAGGAGGTCGAGCCAGTCGCTCGTGAGGCCGTACGCCCGGCCGTAGCCGCGGATGACGTAGATGGCGGCCGGCCGGTTGGGCTGGGTGTCGAGGCGGTCGGCCAGGCGGTGCAGGGCGGCGGCGACGCCTTGGGGGTGGGGGCGCGGCGGACGGACGGGGAGCGGCGGCTTGGTGCGCTCGTGTTCGGCGCTCATGCGATCAGCTCGGCGTTCGGGACGGCCTGCATGATCGGGAGGTCGAGGCCGCCGTTGTCGGCGTGCCAGTCGGTGACGACCTGCACGTTGCCGATGCCGGGCACGGGGATGGTGAGGGTGATCTCGGTGGCGGGCCACGTGGTCTGCCCGTTGCTGGTGGTGCGGGTGACGAGCTGGGTGGTGACGGTCCCGCCGGCGCGGACGTAGATGCGGTTGAGCTCGTGCTGGGTGTACGCGGTGATGAAGTGGAGGGTCTCGCCGAGGTGCTCGTCGGGCGTCCAGCCGGGGCGGAAGCCGAGGGCGCGGGCGACGAGGGCGCTCCTGCCGGAGGCTTCGCTGTTGGTCTTGAGGCCGATACCGTGGTCCACGGACCTGCTCCTTCTCGCGTCGGGGTGGGTCTGGCCCCGGCCATATGGAGGTGCGAACTCCGGCCGGGGCCGTACTTGTTGATCACGGTGGAGGGGGCCCTCCGAACCGTTGTGTAGGAAGCTACACGCCGTGTAGGGTCCTACACAAGACGGTTGGGACGATCCGCCTCCCGAGCCCCGGGAAGGAACGGACATGGACGACCGGGCAGAGGAGGTACAGCGCGTGCTGGACGCCATCGATGCGCTGACGGAGGGCGAGCCCCCCGAGGCCAGGGCGAAGAGATTGACGGACCTGCTGAAGTCCGTCGGGGAGAAGGTGCGCCGCGAGCGCCGCGACGCTGTGCTGGAGATGCAGGCGAACGGTATGTCGTACCGGCAGATCGCCGACGCGACGGGCGTGAACTTCAGCCGGATCCGGCAGATCATCGCCGATGACCCGGACAAGCCAGCCAAGGATGCGGAGGCGTAGCGGCCATGACAGCCCGCCCGCTGATCGCCGACCATTGGTTTCGCGAAGGGCCGGTGCGCCAGGACGGCTCCGACGGCTACTGGATCTGTGACCTTTGCGGCCAGCACCGAGGCGACCACCTGCAAGCCGAGGGCGACTGGCGGAAGCCGCTGCATGCGGTCGTCCCGATGCGGATCCGTCCGTCGCACTGCAAGGCGTGCGGCAGGCATCACCGGCACACGACGCACACGCCGTGGCTGTGGGAGCAGCTGAGCGCTGCCGAGTAGCCGCACGCGAACGAGCCCCCGACCCGTCAGGGCCGGGGGCTTCTTCGTGCCCGCCAGTTGTAACGCTCCGCAATCGCCTGGGCTTGGTAGCGCAGAGTTCGTTACGCCTAGGCGTAACAAACTCTGTCGTGCTTGCCCCTCGTCAGTCACGGTCCGTGATGCCCGGCTTCGTCGTGTCCGGAGTAGCACAAGCTGCGCCCCACGCCGGGCGCCCGCAAGCTGATGTCTACGGCCGCCAGTTGGGCCCGCGCAGCGCGGCCGGCACCTCCGACATCGGCGTGGATGCGGGCAGCGCACCCGTCAAGAAGTACCGGAGCGCCGCGTCCGCGAGCGACGTTCCTGCCGCGCGCTTGCGGTCCGGCAGCTCGGGCGGCACCGGCCGGTCGAGCCCGGCGAGGATCTCCGGTGTCAGGCCGTGCGCGTGGCCGAGGTCGAGCAGCTCGGGGCAGTCGTTCAGGTTGTCGGTCACAGGGTCGTCGCAGTCGCCGAAGGTTCCGCAGCCCTCGCACACCGTCGCGGACCAGGGGCTTCCGGCCTGTGCCGGGTCGACGCGATGCCGGGCGAGGACGCGGCGGTCGGCTTCGCAGCGGCGCAGCACGGCGGCCGGGTCGTGCGCACGGATGTGCTGCTCGGCCATCCGGTTGCCGATGTCTCCGCTCGCGAGCAGCGCGGGGATGTCGTCCCGCGCCTGACGGGCGAGCCGCTCGGTACGGTCGACCTGCTGTGTGATCCAGCCATGGAGATCAGGCACGGTGCTCCTTCCCGGCGGGCCCCGGTAGCGGTCGGGCGTAGAGGTCGAAGAGGTCGCCGGCCAGCCGCGAGATGTCGTACGGCTCCGGTCTGCGGGGCGGGCGCGGCCAGCCGTTGGGGCAGGACGGCGGCGGGACGGTGCGCCACCAGGGGGCGTGACGCCGGCCGCACACGCACGCCCACCAGTCGTGCAGGTCAGGCATCGGGTACCCCGCCTTGTAGCGGCGCGGCGTATACAGGCCATTCGGCCGGCGGCTCGACGGCGAGCGGCACGGTCCGCTGCTCCCGCAGGGTCTCGCCGTCGTGGAAGGGGTCAGCCCGGACGCGGCCCTTGTCGTCGCGGAGGTTGGCCACGTAGTGGATGACGCGGCCGTCGGTGGTGTCCTCGATCGTCAGGTCGGCGTCGATGGGCACGTCGTCGGGGTTGATCCCGTTGGCGCGCGCCCAATCCTGCACGGCGGGGACGCGGCCTTGGGCGATGTGCAGGTTCCACAGGGTGGCGTTCGAGATGAGACGGATCACGGCTGCTCCTTGATCGGGGTGTTGGTCTGCGTGTGTTCCTCTGCGGTGTGCCGGTCGCGGGCGCGCTCGGCGGACTGTCGGGAGGAGTGGTCGAGGGACAGCCAGCCGTCGCAGGTGTCGGTGCCCCAGCATCGGAAGCACCAGGCGTACTCGCCGCGGTCGGTGCGGTAGCGGTCGACGACGAGGGGGTTGTCCGGGTCGGCGGGTGTGGCGGACTCGGTCGCTTGGGTCGCTGCCGGGCCCTGCTCGACGCCGCGCGCCGCCAGCTCGGCCGTGTGCGCGGCGATCCCGGCGTACTTCTGCTCGGTGGTGTGACCGTCCCACCGTGCGCGCGGGTCGCCGTACTCGACGTGCTCGACGTCCTTGAGCAGGCCAGCGTCGCGCGGGCTGATGTGCCACGACGCCTGACGGCCGCCGATGTTGAGGTAGACGATCCACCATCCCGCCTCGTCGAGGTCGAGGGCCGGGGTGATGACGGCGCCGGGGGTGAGGGCGCCGAGGAGCGCGACGAGGTGTGCGCGCTCGCGGTACACGGCGTCGCGTTCGGTCTCGGCCTGCTCGGCTCGCGCGTACAGGTCGTCGAGTTGGTCGCTGGTCAGGTCGTCGATCTTGATGCGGTCGGTCATGAGGTGTGGCTCCTCGTGCGGGTCGGGCAGGTGGTGTCGTGCGCGCGGCCCCGGGAGACGAACCCGGCGGAGCAGCACGCGGTGTACAGGTCGGCGAGCGGGCCGCGCTGGAGGTGGACCTCGGCGGCGCGGCGCGCGGCCTCGTGCTCGGCGAGGACCGCCCGGTGTCGGGTCCACTCACAGGCCGCGCAGTGGGCGAGGGCGACGGCGAAGGGGGCGACGAGGGCGGCCCACAGCGGCGCGCTGGTGGTGGCGAGGTACGCGGCGGCGGCGCTGGTGAGGGCGGCGGCCGCGGTGAGGAGGAGGGCGGGGCGGAGGTGCGGTGTCATCGTGGGCCTTCCGGTCGGGCCGCCGCCCCGGGGAGGCAGGGGCGGCGGCGGTGCAGGCGCGTCAGTCGTCGACGAAGATCAGGGTTGCGATGCCGAGCCAGGTGAGGACGGCGGCGATCCCGCCGACGATGGCGGCCACTTGGCCGTCTGCGGTGAGGCCGAAGGTGACGCCTCCGGAGATGCCGCCGAGGGCGAGGCCGAGGAGGAAGAGGGGCATGTGCTGCTCCCGGGGGTGGGTGTGGTGGTGGAGGGTGCGCCCTGCCCACCGGATGGTGAGCAGGAGCGCGGAGGCGACCGGCCAGACGAGCAGCGCGACGCCGAGGGTGGAGGCCACGTCAGACGGTGATCCGGCGGACGGGGATGCCGGCCTGCTCGGCGAGCAGCGCGCAGCCGGTCGCGCCGTGCGAGGGGTGCGGGCCGGGCTTGCGGCACCGGGGGCTGGTGCACGGGCCGATGAACGCGAGGCAGGCGTCCGCTCCGAGCTGGACCATGTAGGCGTTGCGGCGGGGCCCGGCCCCGGGCCAGGGGCCGAAGTCCTGCGTCGGGTGGCCTTGAGCTGGGTGGCGTTCGATCGTGGCGCCGTACTTGCCCGCCCACTCGTCGGCGATGGCGTCGGCTCCGGTCGGGCAGTGTCCGTGCACGATGACGATCTCTTGACCGTGGCGAGTCGCTCGGACGGCGTCGCCGAGTTCGCGGCGGACGGTGTCGACATCGGTCCAGTCGCGGGAGCCGGTGACCAGTACGCGGTAGGTGTTCATGCGGCTTCCTCGTATTCGGTGGTGGGCTGGTCGGTGCGGCGGCGGGGCCATGTGCCGGTGATGAGGCTGGTGGTGATGGCGGCGATGCCGACGAGGAGGAGCGCGGTGGCGCCGGTGGTGGCGGCGACGGTGAGGATGGCGCGGCCGATGGCTGCGGGGAGGGCGGTGGCCAGGTCGTGGACGATCACTGCTGCTCCCCGCAGACGTGGTCGGCGGGGGCGAACGGCTGCTCGTCCTCGTCGTGCAGGACGAGCCCGTTCTCCTCGTCGTACCAGCCGTCGCCGGTGGCGCCGCAGACCCCGCACTCCCAGCGGCCAGCGAGGCTGATCCCGGTGAATCCGTCGGTGCTCACTGCGCGCTCCTGTCCTGCTGCTCCGGGGTGTGCTCGGCCTCGACGGCGTACGTGGTCGACTGGCGGACGAGCCGGTACTCCCGGCTGCGCTGCCGCATTCGCCCCCCAGCGGCATGGACGGTCTCGTCGAAGTCGCTGCGCGCTTCCTCGCGGTCCGGCCACGGGGCGCCGTACGGCCTCCATGGGCCGTCGTTCCAGCGGGTCTCGACGACCCACTGGATCTCGGCGGGGTGGGGCGGGTTGGCGAGTGCGAGGGCGTCGGCGGGGAGGACGTGGCGGCCGACGTACACGGCGACGGCGAGGGCCAACTCGTCGGCGAGCTGGTCGGTGCCGCCGGGGACGCCGAGCCGTACGGGCGTGGTGGCGATCTTGTCGGCGATGAGGGCGCGGAGTTGGCCGAGCTCGGCGAGGAGGTCGGTGTCGGTGCGCGGGGTGTCAGCCACGGTCGGCCTCCACGGTCTCGGGGTTGGCGATGGCGAGGAGCAGATCGGCGTGGCACGGCTCGTCGGGCGGGCACCAGCACATGAGGTCGCGGCCGGCCAGCTCGGTGCGCGCGGCCTCGACGAGCGACGGCCGGTCGGCGACCCACTGCCGGTACATCTCGACGGCCTGTTCGCGGGTGGCGTCCTGGACGAGGTGTGAGGTGGTCGTGCCGTCGGGGTGGCGGAAGCCGTGCCACTGGCCGGACGTCTTGCCGAGGCGGCCCTCACGCTCCCACTCGGAGCCGTCCAGGGCGGGCGTGCGGATCTGGGTGCAGGGGTTGCCCCATCGGCTGCCGCGGCCGACGTAGACGGCGCCGTCGGGGGCGCGCCATCCCTTGGTGCGGCGGCGTTGGATGCGGCGGGGGCGGGTGTCGAGGGCGATCTGTCGGCCGGTCATGGTCGTCTCCGGGCTGGTTGTGGTGGACTGGTCGGGCCGGCCGCCCCCGCACTTCGACTGCGGGGGCGGCCGGTGCTGCGTCAGAGGGCCTCGGCGATGGCCTGCGCGAGGCCGGTGACGAGGGCGTTCTTCATCTCGTCGGGCATGTCCGGCTCGAACGCGAAGTGGATGCGGGCGATCGGCGTGTGGTTGCCGTCGAGGGTGAGCTGGTGCGCGTCGGAGGGGACGAGGCCGTCGGCGCCGAGGTTGATGGCCCACTCGGACACGTCGGCGGCACCCTGGATCAGGTCGTGGATCTTCCTCTGTGCTTCGCCGAACTGCTCCCGGTCGAGGGCTTCACCCCACGTGGAGCCGGAGTCCTCGATGCCGTCGGGGTCGTTGTCGTCGGTCGAGTCGATGAAGGCGTCCTCCATCTGCTCGCCGACGCCCATGAAGTCGGGGTCGTCGGCGAGGACGCCGTGCTGGCGGGCGGCTTCGGTGCGGAGGTCGTCGTCGGTGTACGGGCGGTCGGGCATGGTGCTCCTTCGTGGTGTCAGGCGGGTTTGCTGGTCACTGGGTGCGCTCCGAGAGGTACTGCCGCAGCGCCTCGTTGCCCCGGCCGGTCTCGACGTCCCGCTTCGCGAGCTGCGTGAGGAGGTACTTCCGCTGCCCCTTCAGGCGGCGCACCTCCGCGAGCAGCGCGGGCACGTCCGTCCGGGCGTGGGCGATGAACTCGGCATCGGCGCGCCCGCCGTCCCCCTCGTCCGCGCGGCAGGTCTCGCCCACCCACGAAGCGAGATGAGGCACGTCCTCCGGGCTGCCCTGGTAGATCTCCGCACCGTCGGTGCACCACGGGCCTGCGGTGGCGGCGGCTTGTCGGGTGTCGATGTCGGCGAGCTGTTGCTCGGTGAGGGCCGTGGGCTGCTCGGCGGCCGGCCACGGAACCGACATCGCCACACGCCAGACGGCGGGGTCCTCCTCGCCGTCGTCGGAACGCACTTCGATGCCGTCGGCCGTGAGGACGTACACCCAGTCGGCCATGCCGGCGTCGGTGTCGGTCTGCGTGCACAGCTGCGCCGTCTCGTTGCGGTCGCCGTGGCAGTAGCAGACGGCGCCCTTGTAGCCGACGCTGCTGCGCCCGTTGACCCACCCGGTGTCGACGGCCGGGTCGGGCCCGAGCTGCGACCAACCGGCCGGGTGCTCGTCGATCAGGTAGCGGCTCATGGCGTCGAGGTCGCGGCCGAACGCGGCGTACAGCTGGTGGAGCAGCGGGATGCGGGTGTCGGGGTGGCCGTCGTTGTGGACGTACCGTCCGGCGAATCCGCTGTCGGTGGGGCGGGCGATCACTGATGGGTGGTTGGGCATCTGGGGCCTCCGTGGGTTGGCAGGGCGTTTTGGTGGTGTGGGCTGTGCGCGCGAGGTTCGGGCTAACCGGATGCGCGTGGGTGTCAGGCGGCGTCGTGGGGTGCGTCGCTCTGCTCGGGTGGGTGGCTGCCGGTGGCGGGGTCGCAGCCGAGGTGGGTGTCGTATCCGCGTTCGGCCCATGTGGGGTTGATGGGGCGGTGGCAGATGGTGCACGGGGGTCCTGCGGGGGTGGTGTTTTCCCCTGCCTCCCCCACACCTCCCCCCTCCCTAGAGGGGGAGCGGGGGGAGGGAGGTTTTGATGGGGCATCCCCCGACCTCCCCCCAAAGTTGGGGGGAGGTTTGACGTGGGGTTTTGCTGGAACTCCCCCGACCTCCCCCCAAGATCGTGGGGGAGTTCGGTGTTCAAGATCGCGGGGGAGGTTTGGGGGAGGTATTTGGGGGCGAATCGGACACCCCTGAGGGTGTGTTGTCCGAGTCGTCACCCCCTGTGACGGTATGGGCGCCGGGGATGTCATCCCCCGTCCCGTTTTGCACCTCGTCGAAGGAGTCCCGGCGCTTCCGCAGACGGACAGCCTCCTCGATCTTGTCCTTCCGCATCTGGATGCCGTACTCCGCGCACCACTTGTGCACGCGCGGGCTGCCCCACTTCAGCGGGACCTTCGCCTTGTCGAGGACACCGACCAGCCACTCCGGCGAGCCCTTCTCGACGACCGGAGGCCGCGCGTCGAGGGACTCCAGGACAACGGAGGTGACCGGCCGGCCGTCGGGCTTGAACTCCCCGTCGAGGTTGACGATCCTCAGGCCGAACTGGAGATCCTTGCCCTCCTCGTTGTCCTTCTGCTTGCCGACCTTCATCGTCACGACGATGTTGCGGGCGTCATCGCCCTTCTTCGAGACGTGCATCTCGGACTGGAGGGCGCCCTTCGCGGCGGACGCGCCACGGCCGTGCTCGCCCACGTGCCCGGTGTGGTGGATGAGGAGGACGCACGCCTCGGTGGCGCGGCGCAGGTCGTCCATCCGCTCGATGACGATGCCGAGTTCGGTGTTGGAGTTCTCCTCGACGCCGACGGACACGCGGGCCTGCGTGTCGATGACGATCAACTGGGGGCGCAGGCGGCGCATCGCCTCGATGAGGACGTCCCACTCGGGGCCGCGGGCCTGGACCGGGCGGGGCAGGAAGAGGACGTTGTCCATCTTCAGCCCGTAGTGCTTCTCCCAGGCGCGGACGCGCTGCCGGATACCGCGGGAGCCCTCGGCGACGAGGTAGACGACGGTGCCCTGCCGCACGTACTGGCCGTGCCACGGCTTGCCGGTGCCGACGTGCCCGGCGATGTCGATGGTGACGAAGGACTTCATGTGCCCGGACGGGCCGATGATGCGGGCCAGCGTGTCGAGGTGGAGGAGGTCGCCGACGATCGGCTCCAAGGCGGGCATGTGGTCGAGGGCGCTGGTGTCGAGGAGCTCGGCGAGGAGCGCGTCGGCGGGGTCGCCCGAGCGGCCGGCGGCGCGCTCCTTCTGCCGGGTGAGGTAGTCGTCGATGAAGGTGACCGCGCGGCCGGGCTCGGCGTCCGGGGCGGTGGCTTCCTGGACGATGCGGCGGCCTAGGTCGGCCTCGGCGCGGAGGTCGGCGTCGCGGCGGACGAGGGTGGCGTGGTACTCGGCGTCGAGGCGCCAGTCGCTGATCTGTACGAGGTAGGTGAGTCCGCCCGCGCGGGTGAGTTCCTGGCGTTTGTCCAGCTCCACGCGGAGGCTGAGCGGGGTGATCGGTGCGCCCTGGTCGTAGAGCTGGCCGATGGTGTCCCAGATCAGTTCGTGGGCGGGGAGTGCGAAGTCGGCGCCTCGGATGAGTTCGCGGACTGCCGGGATCTTCTTGGGGTTGTGCATGCAGTCGCCGAGGACGTACCGCTCGGCGTCGTACTTCTCTGGGCCGAGCGGGTCCGCCTCGTCGCGCTGCATGTGGCGGACGTTGCTCACGGGCGATCTCCTCAGAACAGGGTGTCGGGCGCTGTTGGTGCTGGCCGGACGGGTGGGGCCGTGCAGCGGTGTTCTGTGACGTGCGGGTGGGGGCAGTCGGGCGGGTGCCAGGGGTCGATCCAGCGGAGGTCGATGGCGCCGGTGTGTCCGGTGTGGGCGCACCAGATGAGCCGGTTGGGTTCGCGGGCCTTGGCCTGCTGCTCGGGGGTGAGCGGGGTGAGGTCCGCAGTGACGTTCAGTGCGGCCCGCTGTCCGACGAGCTGGCGGTGGATGGGGGCCCGGCACGCGGGGCAGCGCTTCGTGGGGGAAGTGGCGCCGCCCCGCGGCCGGGCGGTCATCAGGCCGGCGTCCCGTTCATGATGGGCTGCTCGATCTGCTCGCTGATCGCGGCGACCACGTCAGCGAAGGCAGTGCGGCGGATCTCGTCGGGCCGCTCCAGCTTGAAGCCGAGCTGAAGGCCCTCAGGCTTGATCCGGTAGCGGAGGCGGGCGCCGAGCTTGTAGCCCTCGCTGCCCTCGAAGGGGACCAGGCCGATCGTGAACGTCTCCGGGACGGCGAGCTGGCCCTTCTGCCCGGCCTTCGTGGTGCCGGTCTCGACGTACTGGAACTGGCGCTGCCCGCTGGTGAGCCGCTGCGCGGACTGGAAGTCGACCTTCGTGGTGGCCTGGAAGGACTGCGCGATCTCCAGCATCTCGGCGGCCGAGGGCTCCAGGAGTTCGGGGAGGTGGTCCTCCAGGAACTCGGCGAAGGTCTCCTGGTCCATCAGCTTGCCGTCGCGGGCCGTCCACTGCTTCCACGTCTCGGTCTCGCGGAGGGCGAGGTGGAGGCGGTGGCCGGACCAGCGGGCGGTGTCGGCGGTGTGGGCGTCGAGGACGGCGGTGATGGTGAGGCGTTCGGCGTCGGCGTAGACCTCGGTGTCGGGGTCGGCGTGCTTGCCGAAGTAGGCGTGGAAGGCGGCGGCGTCGCGGACGGTGGTGGTGCCCGCCTTCCGGGCCGGGGTGCCGGTGTGCTCGGGGCCGGTGAGGTCGACCTTCTGCACGCCGCCCGGGGTGAGGAAGGCGTAGAACTTGCCGGGCTCCAGCGTGGCGGGCTCGGCGGAGCGGAGGGCGATCTCGGCGATCGTCTGCGCTTCGTTGGTGGTGGAGGAGAGTTCGGTGTACGGCATGGTCAGGCGTCCTTGAAGGTCGGGTTGGTCGGGGCGGGGCGGAACTCGATGGCCATCTGGCGGGGGTCCTCGCGGACGGGCAGGCCCTCGTCGTCGAGGAAGTACAGGGACTTGACCGGGGTCGGCTTCGGGGCCTTGACGGCGGACTCGACGCCGATGGGGAGGGGCGCGGACTCGACACCGTTGGCGGGCGGCTCGACGACGATGGTGATCGTCATGGAGCCCTTCTTGCCGTGGGCGCGGACGGCGTCGAGGAGGGTGTGGAACTCGCCGGACAGCTCCTCCTCGGTGCGGCCGTTGAGGTGGCTGGCGATGAACGCGGCGACGGGCGCCTTCTCGGTGATCTCGCCGGTGTTGGTGTCGACGTGGTCGGTCATGCGGCGTGTGCTCCTTGCTGGGTTGCGGTGGTGGTGGCCGGGCGGCAGTGCGCCCGGTGGTCTGTGCGGATGTCGCGGACGAACTCGCGGACGGGGACGGCGCCGAACACGGGGCCTTCGACGGTCATGCAGCGGCCGCACTCGTACTTGGCGCGGGGCGGCCGGCTGTATCGGATGCGGCCGGTGTCCTTGTCCTCGTAGCCCTGGCCGCAGTCGACGGTGAGGACGCTCTCGACGGTCCTCATGCGGCCTGCCGGGAGGTGTTGACCGGCGTGGGTTCCTCGGCCGCGGCCCGGCGGCGGTCGTAGAGGCGGCGGCGTTGGCTGCCAGTGAGGCCGCCGCGGATCCCGTGACGACGCTCCTTGACCCAGGCCCCTTCCTCGGCCAGTGCGGCTTCGAGGCACTCGCGGACCACGGGCATCCGGCGCAGATGGCCTTGGCGGTGGCGATGTCCTTCTTGTCGCTGTGCGGGAACATCACCTCGGGGTCGATCTCGGCGCAGGCTGCCTGCTTGCTCCAGTTGTCGGCGGCGGGGGTGGCAGGTGCGGCGATACGAAACGTGGTGCGGCGGATCATGCGGCCACCTCCAACACGCTGAGGTGCGCGGCGACCTGCTCGCCAAGGAAGCGGGTGTACGCCGGCGGGATCGCCTGGTTCAGCTCGTCCTTGGTCATCCACCCCGGGGGCACGCCCATGGCGTCCTCGGCCGCTGCCTTCGACGAGTTGCCGCCGCCGGTGACGGTGACGAACGCCGTCCACTGATCGAGCCGCCCGTAGTGCGCCTTCCGCTTGTCGTGCGTGAAGTGCAGCGGGTGCCGACCGTGCGGGCCCGGCGCGTACAGGGGGACGTTCGACTCGAAGAGCCGGTGTCGCGTGACGCGCAGGCCCGGGAACTGGGTGCCGCACAGCACGAGCGGGTTGTCGAGTGGCGCGCCCTCGACGTTCTCCATCACGTACGGCAGGCCGGACGCGACAGCCAGGGCGCGGGCCTCGGGGATGAAGTCCTCGTAGTCCCGGCCGGTGCGGTGGGAGAGGTCGCTCCACTTCCAGCACGGCGGGCTCCACGCGGTCGCGTTGAAGTTCTGGCCGATCCATTCGGCGTCGAGATCACGGAGGTCGGAGCGAATGAACGGGAAGGGGTAGTGGGGCTGCGGCTCGCGGTCGACGCCGACGACGTCGAACCCGGCGAGGTAGTAGCCGTATGAGGCGCCGCCGGCTTTGCAGCAGACGTCAAGGAGGGTGTAGCCGTTGGGTACGCGGGCGGGGAGGATCATCGGCGGGTCACCGCCTCGCGCTCCGGCCACGCGCACGCCGTGAGGGCCTGGCGGTTGAGCGCGGGCACCGCGGCGAGCGGGTCACCGAGCCAGTCCCGGGCCATGGCGTACAGGACCAGGGCGTCAGCCTCGTCGTACCGGGCCCGGCCCTCCGTGCGGACGCCGAACAGTTCGGCCGCGGCGTCACGGACGATGCCCTTCAAGACGTCGCCGCTCGCGCGCTTCCCGGTGGCCGGGTCCTTCGGCTGCGTCGTGCCGGTGACGTACTTGATCCGCTGGTCCGGTGGGACGACGGCGTACGGGATGTCGCGCTTCCACAGGTCGTGCCGGATCATCCACCGCATCGCGGAAAGCTGGTCCATGCCTGCGAACCGGGCCTTCGCGAACGCGGCGCCCTCGATGACGGCGAAGTCGGCGTGGCGGTAGAAGGTGGCGCAGCCGTCGAGTTGTTCGGCGAAGCGGCCGTGGAGGGTCTTGGCCTTGGCGCGGACGTGGTCGGTCCAGCCGTCGCCTGCGACGCCGGTGGTGCCGATGGCGACGTCGAGGGCGATGGTGAGGGGCCGGGGTCCGGCCGCGAGGGTGGCGGCCGGCGCCTCGGGGGTGAACAGGGTCGGTGCGCTCACTGGGACTCCCCGGGTGAGGTAGTGCGGCAGGTCCAGCACGTGCGGGACCCGTCGGTGTGCATGGCGTGGAGGGTGTTGCGTTGCTCGGCGGGGCACGGCGCGATCTCGTTCGCGGCGGCCTCGATGGGGCGGAGCAGCACGGGGGCGGCCGGGGTGGGTTCGGCGCGGTGCTGGCCGGTGGGGCGGATGATCTGGCGGAGGGTGCGGAGCGGGCTCATGACGGCTTCACCTCGCGGGGCTTGTCCTGTCGGGTCTGCTGCCAGTGCCGGCCGCTCTCGATGCCAGGGGTGTTGAGGCCGCAGGCGTCGTCGAGGCGGGTCTGGAGTCCGTCGGCGCGGCGGGTTTCGGCGGCGAGTGCCTTGCGGTAGCGGGCGCAGGCGCGGAGGGCCCGGTCGAGGCGGTTCTCCATGCGGGCCGCGTAGCCGTCGATGTGGGCGTACTCGCTCGAAACGACGTCCAAGCGCTGGCCGAGCTTCGCGAGAGAACCACCGCGCTGGCGAGCGATTCCCGCGCGCACGTCGGCCTGCTCCTGGAGAGCCTTGTTGCGGTTGTTGAGCCGGATGTTCGCGGCGTCGGCCTCGGCGAACTGCCGTGCTGCCGTTGCCGCCGCGACCTGGCTGGCCTTCGCGTCCTTGGCGAACTGGTCGCGTTCACCGCGCAGCCGCTCGCGGTCGGCGTTCGCCGCAGCCAGTTCCTGGACGTGGCGGTGACGGGAGACGAAAGGCCACCTCATGCGCGGGCCCCCGATCCGGGCTGCGCGGCCGTCGGCCACTCGGCCGGTTGGCCCCCGCCGTTGGCAGGCTCGGCCGTGGTCTGGTCCGCGTGCTGGCGCGTGATCTCGGCGACGGTCACGCGCTGCTGTGGGAATTCCTCCTCGACCGTCAGCTCGCCACGGCGGATCGACTCCGAGATGATCTGGAGTTGGCCGAGGTCGAGGTTCGTCCACTTCCCGGAGGCGCGGCCGGACCGGTTCTCCTCCAGCTGCTCGACGGTGACGCCGAGGCCCTCGAAGTGGCTGATGCAGTCGGCGACGCGCTGAGCGAGCGGCTTGTCGCCCTGCCCCTTCTCCAGGGTGTTGGTCGCGATCGACTTCGCTTGCTCGCGGAACCAGTCCGGCAACACACTGAAGATCATTTCCCGGAGGCGACGGGCACCGTTGTTCGAGTTGTTCTCGTACACATCCCGCGGGTCTTCCAGACGGCTGCTGCCGTAGTCCTTCGACCACCGGGCGTGCGGAACGATGAACGTGGTCGAGGCGCGCTCGTTGGTCTCCAGGTCCCACGCCCACGCCTGCATCTCGGACTCGCCGGCCGCATCGTCACGCCGCAACTCGTGTACGCCGTAGTGGATGTTCGTCCAGCAGCGGGCGAGTTCCTTCGCGAACTGAATCGTCTCGCCGGAGACGGTGCTGCCTGCGCGCGGGAACCGGAAGAAGGAGCGCACGGCGAGGGTGTGCTGGGAGAAGCCGGTGCGCATCTTCTTGACGGCCAGTGCCTCGTCACGGGGGAACTGGCGGGCCACCACGACGGCGGCCTGAACCTCGGCGACCGCGCGGGACTGCTCAACTGCTGTGCCCTGCCCGACGAAGGACGGGGCGGGCGCGGCCGGGGCGGCGAACTGCTGCTCTGCGGGGTAGTTCACAGGTACTCCAAGGTGTCGCGGGTCTCGGCCCACGGCGGCACGGCGACGGATACGACGTCGTCGCTGTAGCCGGGCCAGTAGCCGGTGGCGGTGCACTTCGCGAAGGTTTCGAGGGCGCGCCGGTTGCGGGCGGCGGCGATGCGTCGGGCCGTGGCGTTGACCTCGATCACGGTGATCACGTACGGCGGCGTCTTCTCCTGGCAGACGAAGACGAACGCGGCCGTGTCGTCGGCGATGCCGAGGGCGTGGCAGCCGGAGCGGTAGGTGTCGTCCTGCTGGTGGTAGCCGAGGTCGTCGATGACGCGGGTGAGCTTCTCGGGGTTCGCCGAGACGCACGTCTTGTAGTCGGGGATGATCAGCCGCCCGGACCGGGGGTTGGGCAGCCAGTCGAGACGCGCGCGTCGCATGACGCCGGTCTTCTCGTCCCGCCAGAACAGCGACCGTTCCGGCGTGCCGTGCTCAGGGTCGAACAGCAGGCTCGCGACGGGGTGACGGCGCAGGGCGTCGGCCATGTCGTGCACCGTCTGGTACTCGATCGGCTTCAGCGGGATCTCGCCGGCCTCGCGTGCCTCGCGGACAGCGGCCTTCGCCACGTTGGTGGTCCAGGCGTCGTGCTTGATCTTGCGGAGTTTGGGCCCGTTGCCCAGCACCAGCTTGTGGGCGGCGTTGCCGATGTCCCACACCTTCTTGGGCTGCTGCGGGTGGTCCTGCTCGTAGCGGAAGTGCGCGGGGCTGGAAGTGATGAGCGTTCGGGCTCCGCTGGAGGAGAGCGCGTACCGGTGTGAGTGGTACTCCTCGTTGGTCATGTCGTAGATGCCGGGCTCGGTGATGGGGCCGAGGCCGGCGGCCGGGGTGGTGGCCCCGGCCTGCGCGGTCGTCGTCATCGCGCACCACCAGCCACGGCGCCGAGCGCGTCAGCCTGTGCGTCGTCCGCGCCCGCCCCGATGTAGCGGACGTGGAGGGCACAGCCCCACTCCGTCAGCTCCGTGCGCGCCTCGAACGAACCAGCCGGGCCGTAGTACTCGGCCGCCCGCTTCAGCGAGTTGCCGACCCCGGTCCGTACGCAGACGGCCGTGCTCTTCGCGGACTGGCTGGAGCTGTACTCGCCCGCCAGGTGCCAGCGGTTCGGGGTCTGGCGTGCGGCAGCGGATACGGCCGCGTGGTTGATGCTGCGTGCGCGTTTCACTGGTCACCTCCGGCCGCCGGGTTGTAGGTGCGGCGGCCCTGGATGTCTGCGGTGGTGAGGAGGCCGCTGGCGGCGAGCGAGCGGAGGTCCTTGCGGGCGGTGTTCCGGCCGGTGGTGGGCCACGGGGAGCCGTCCATCAGGCCGACGGCGAGGGCGGCGGTGACGGGCCGTCCGTGCTGCTGTATGGCGGCGAGGAGGTAGCCGCGGCGGGTGACGAGTTCAGGCATCGGAGGCACCGCCGTTTCGGGTGGCGAGGAGGTAGTGGCGGTTGGTCGGGTCGTCGTGGAGGACGAGGAGGCCCTCGGTGCAGAGCTGCGCGAGGTCGCGGCGGGCGGCTACTCGCCAGTGCTCGGGCCCGTAGGTGGCGTGGTACAGGGCCGCGGCGCGGCCGGTGTTCCATTCGCCCTGGTAGGTCTTGACGGCGTGGCGGAGGACCGTGAGGCGGGCGCGACGGCCGGCGCCCAACGGGCCGTTGGGCGCGCTCACGCGGCGGCACCGCCCTCGCGCTGCGCCGGGACCACGACAGCCGGGGCCGGGGCCGCGGCGCGCAGCCGGTCGGCGAACTTCGCGGCCTTGTCCCCGTACAGCGGGATCTCGTAACCCACCGCCGAGCCGAGTCGCTCGACGAGGAGCTTCTCCGGGGCGTGCCCGTCGTACTGGCCGCTCGTCCCACGGTCCTCGGCGAACTCCAGGAGGAGGTCGAGGAGGTCGGGGTCGTCGGCGATCGTGGTGATGACGTGCTCGAAGTACGCCTCCAGGTCGAGGAAGACGCCGACGGGGACGCGCCGCAGGTAGATGGGGAACGGCTGGGTGATGGCGGGGCGGCGGAAGAGGCGGTGGAGGATCAGGCGGATGCGGTTCATCGGGCGTCGCCCTTCGGGTTCGTGTATGGGGTGAAGCCCTGGTCGGCGAGTCCGCAGACGGCGACGGCACCGAGGCCGTACGCGGCGAGCAGCGCGAGGAACAGCGGCCAGAACAGGGGCGGCGTGTTCACGACGCACCGCCGACCTGCGGGCAGCCGTCGTCATGGGCCGGGGCGCACGCGCACTTCGCACAGCCGGGGCACCACTGCTCGGGCGCCATCCCGCACTGCTTGCACGCGTCGTCGACGGTGAGGGCCTGCGTCGGGGCGAGCATCGCCGTCAGCCGGTCCGCCGAACGGTCGGCCTCCAGCTCGGCGACCCGGGCCCGCAGCCCCTCCAACTCCCGCGCCGTCTCCGGCGACATGAGCAGACCAGCCGACTCCAGAGCCAGCGCGATACCCGCCGGCGTCCGCGTCTGCTCCAACGCGGCACAGATCACCCCGGCCGCCGAGGTCACGAGCGACGCCTTCACGAGGACACCTCGCACGCGTCGCCCGCCGCCTCCAGCACCGCGACCGCGGACTCCGTGGTGCGCGACTCCTCGTCGCCCCACTCGTCCACGTGGAACGCGAGCGCCCGCTCGTCCTCCCCGTACGGGCCCGAGCCGCGGACGGTCAGCCGGTGCGCGAGCACCCGGATCGCCTCACGGGACTCGGCCGCCGACCGGTGCGGGTCGCCCGTCACCGCGCAGTTCAGCGCGGCCACGATCGACATGGGCCGCGTGGCGTGCGGGGTCCTCATCTGCCGGTCGAAACCGTCCTGGACGAAGTCGCCCTGGTGCAGTCCGTTCGCGGCGATGATCCGCGCGGCGCTGCGGAAGATCCGCGGCAGGGAGGTCGGGCTGACGGGCGGGCGTTCCGTAAGCTGTTGAGCCACGGGAGCCTCTCTTTCTGGATTGGGTAGGGGCGCCGAGTCGAGGGGTTCGCCGGGCCGGGAAGTCGGGCGGGCCCTTCGGCGCGTTCAGGGGGATCAGGCGGACGCGGGCGTCTGCTGCTCAGCGCGGGTCGCCATCCAGTCGCGGACTCGGTCCAGGTCGAAGCGCCGGCCGCGGAACGCGACGGGCTCGACCGGGCACCCGCCCTTGACCCACTCGTTGACCGTCCAGTTCGAGACGCCGTAGCGCGCCATGAGCTGGGCGGTGGTGAGCAGGGGGGCGAGTCCGGTGGGGCGGAGGGTTTCCGCTCGCTCAGCGAGGGTCTTGCTCGCCATGGGGGCTAGACCTTTCTACTGTGTCAGTTGAAACTGAGGGCATGAGGAACAGGCCTTGGAGGGGTTCGCCGAGTGCGTCGGCGGTGAGCCATGCGGTCCGGAGCCTGAACTCGTCCGTGCCGTTTTTGTCGGCGAGCTTGTACACCGTGGCCGTGCTGATCCCGCGCCCCTTGATGTCGACGCGGCGCGTGGCTGCGGCGAGTTGGGGGGCTTTGAGCCCTCGGGCAGCCATGGCTTCTCTGAGTGGCTGGCCCTTGCCCTTGCGGATCAGGTTGGTCATGGATGCACCCCGTGCCGAATTGGCTGGACTTGGCTGCCGTTCCGGCTGCCGTTGACACATTTCTACAGTGTGAGTGTCAGTGAGCGCAAGCAGGTTGGCGTGAGTTTCGGTGAGCACTGCAAGTCGGTGGCGTCGCTCGAAAGGGTGTTCTAGTCTCGGTGCATATGACATTCGCACCGGCGCGTGACGGGGAGGTTGCGCGCTGCGACTACAACCCGCCACGCTTCTACTTTCACTTGCGAAAGTAGAAGTCTGACGTGCACTCTTAAGCCCGTGGCAGACACAGAGCACCCCGCCGAGGATCTTGCGCAACTCCTCGCGCGACTCAAGGACGACTACGGCGTCAGCGATTCCGAGATCGCGCGCCGCATCGGGGTCGCCCCTGCCACCGTCAACTCCTGGGTCCACCGCAAACGCGGCACCGGGCGCGGCCCGAACCTCGACAAGCTCCGGGCACTGCATGCCGCCTTCCCCAAGTTCAGCGAGGACGAGATCTTCGCGGCCGCCGGCCGCGCGACCCCCGGACCGCTCGACGAGGAAGCCGAGGAGCGCATTCTCCGCCTGTACCGCGGCCTCACCGAGGAGCAACAGCGCGTCACCGAGATCCAGTTGAAGGCGCTCAACGAGGCCAACAAGTCCTGACCGGTCGCGCGCGTACAACCCTTTCGCTGCGTCGTGCGTCGTACTCAAGGCGCCTTACACACAGCGTGAAACCCTGGTCGCGAAGTGTGCGCTGAGTGGTCGCATATTCCACTATCAGGGGGTACGGTCGAGCACACGGCCGATGTCCTCCCCCGCGGCTCACTCTGGAAGCCTGGCGTAACGGGGGACCGTATGTGCATCCGTGTGCAGTACGCACCGCTTGACTCGCTCGTGCCGTGGGATGCGTCCCGGCAGATCATCACCGTGCCAGCACAGCTGGAGGGCGACCGGGTCCTCACCGCCGTTCGAGCGGTACTCACCGAACTCCGCATCCCCCAGCGTTCGTTGGGTGCAGTCTGCTGGTGCGGGGCGCCGGTGCGGCTCCTCGCTCAGGTACCCAACCAGCGGAAGAGCGGTGAGGTGATGAAGCGCCATGGCGTCCAGGGGAAGTAACAACCCGAGGCAGCTGCGCGAGAAGGGCTGCGGCTGCACCCTGTGCATGGAGAAGTATCCGCCGGAGGAGTACGGCGAACGCAACCGCCGTCGGGACTGCATCGGTTCGTGGCAGGCCCGGTACCGGGACCCGTCCGGGAAGCAGAAGGCCAAGCACTTCCCGATCAAGGACGGCGGAAAGAAGGCCGCCGACGCGTTCCTTGACGATGTACGCACCAAGGTCCGCAAGCGGACGTACGGCGACCCCAAGCGCGGCGAGATCACGCTCGGCGCCTGGTGGGAACTGTGGTGGGAAGCGCAGTCGACGAAGGCCGTGACGACCACGAACCGCAAGGTGTCCAACTGGAACGCGCACATCAAACCGAAGTGGGGCGACTGGCGGCTGTGCGACCTGGAGTACATCGAACTCCAGGCGTGGCTCACGAAGGAGGTGAAGGGCTACCACACCCGTAAGAAGGTGCACGAGGTGTTGAACTCGATGCTCCGGGCCGCGGTCAAGGACGGCCGGCGCATTCCGTTCAACCCGGCCGCCGACCTCGACATCGGTGAGCCGCGGGCCAAGCACCCCGACGACGTCCGTCCACCGACGCGGGAACAAGTGGCGCTCATCGTTGAGCACCTGCCGATGTACTACCGACCCTTGGTCATCTTCCTGGAGCACACCGGGATGCGGTGGGGTGAGGCGACGGGCCTGCGGTGGGAGAACGTGGACCTGGAGGCTCAGCACCTCAAGGTGAAGGAAGTGCTCAGTGACGATCACGGGCGCCTCTTCCGGAAGCCGGCGCCCAAGAGCGTCGCGGGGTTCCGCACCGTGCCGGTGACGCCACAGGCCGCCGCCGCGATGCAGACGATGGTGGACCGGTGGCGTCCGCCGAAGACGGTGACGCCCATCGGTGATGATCCGTACGTCTTGATGCCGGAGGAACTCGTCTGGCGTGGGCCGCAGGGCGGCACCCTCACTCGGCACAACTTCCATCGGGTCTGGCTGCCTGCGATCCAGGATGCGGGTCTCGCGCGGAAGGTGAAGAACCCAGAGACGGGGCGGCTGGAGTGGTGGCCGCGGGTGCACGATCTGCGGCACGTCTTCGCTACGTGGCTGAAGGATCTGGGGATCGACGAGAAGGCGACGCAGACGGTGATGGGCCACGAGCGGGGGTCGAAGGTGACGTGGCTGTACCAGCACGCGCCGGAGGATGTGGCGGCTCAGGTGCGGGCTCGGATGGCGCCAGAGTCCGAGGGTGTTCGAAACCTGAGGGCGGTATAGGGGTGGGAATCCACATGGACTCCACAACGCCCCCTCATTGAGCCTCACCGAGACTCACTGAGATTGGTTTTCCCAGGTCAGGCCCCTGTAATCGTGGGCTCACCGAGGCGCACACCCCCTCACTGAGGCTCATGATCGCTTTACGTTCTCTCCTAAAGCGGGTGTCGCAGGTTCGAATCCTGCCGGGGGCACCAGGCAAAAGGCCCCGGACCGATCATTGTCCGGGGCCTTTGACATCTAGTTCTCACCTCAACGCGGGCGGTCACGCGCTACGCACCTCGGTCTCTCGTAGCCCGCAAGGGGCCTCACCTGCCCTCCCAGCGGCGGGTCGGCAGGCGCCGAGTCCTAAGGTGCCGTCCATGGTGATTGCGACTGTCCGTGAGTGGGACGACGAGCAGGGGTGGGGCGTGCTCGACTCTCCCGAGACCCCTGGCGGCTGCTTCGGCCATTACGCCGACATCCAGGCGGCCGGCTTCCGCACCCTGTCGGCCGGACAGTTGGTCGACCTCACATGGGAAGCTCCCGGCTTCAAGCAGGACGGGTACGACTACCGCGCGGTGAGCATCGTGCCTCGAAGTGATCCATCGAACCTCTGAAGCGGGTGTCACAGGTTCGCCCATCAGTTCTGCTGTTGCCTCTGCGCTCTGCTCGGCACTACCGGCAACTGCCAGCTCGGTCCGTCCTTCGCATCCCTCAGCCACACCCGCTGTCTGTCCGCTTCGACAGTCACTCCGAACGCGGTCGCGGGTGGTGAGCCGGACGCGTGCCACAGAGTGAGGGACCGTTCGACTTCCGTCCAGAGCTGTACGGGGCCGCCCTCCCGGACCGTCCAGCCGGCGCCGTCCGGGGAGAGCACCGCGAAGGAGGCGTTCGCGGCGTCGAGGATGAACGTACGTGGGTGTTTATCAGCGTCCGACATGTCGAAGGCGCGGGCGTTCGGTAGCGCGAGTTGTGCCACGAAAGCGGGGCCGGGGCTGTGCAGCGCCTCCGGGCCGTATGCCGTCTCGCGTGTGGTGCCTTCGTCGTCGCTCGGGAGCAGGCCGAGGTTGGTCGGGGCTTGCTGTTGTCGCGCCATCATGAACGCCGGGTCCGCTGCGATGAATCGGCCCGTCGCGTTCTGTGCGTCGATGACACTCAGTCGTACCAGGCCCAGCGAGCGCAGCCAGCCGCGCAGCGTGGTCACGATGAATCCGCCCGGCTCCGTCTCGCGCAGCCATGCCCATGGGATGCCACGCACGCCCATCGTGGCGATCGTTCGCGCCGCCACGTCCTTACGGCCCGTGCCGACAAGCCCGTTGCCGACGATCAGCCGCGGGGCATAACCGCAGCGGTCGAGGGCCGCGCGGGCCCGGTCGGCGACTCCCGGGTCCGTCTCGACCGACGTGATCCTCTCGGCGCCGAACCGGTGGCACATGAGCGCGGTCGAGTAGCCGGTGCCGGTGCCGTACTCGGTGACCGTGCTGCCGTCGTCCTCGGCCGCCAGCACGTCCAGCATCTGCACGACCAATGACGGCAGTGTGGACGACGAGGTCGGTGAGGCGCCGTGGATCGGTTGCGGCTTCGACCAGTCGATGCCTCGCCCGTCGAACTGCGTGATCAGCGTCGCATCGCTGTAGATCTTGCGCAGCCATGCGTCGGTGCCGACGAGTTCGCGAGTCATCGGTACGTACGTCGTCGTGGGGGCACCGTGCGGAGTGTCTGTCGGGACGTAGAACCGTGGGGTGAACTCGTGGCGGGGTACCGCGGCGAGGGCCGCGCGCCACGCGGAACACGTCGACCATCTCTCGGTGGACAAGCGGTCGGCGAGCCCTCGTCGTAGCTCGGTGGCGGCTGGTTCGAGGGAGGAGGGGTCTGTCATCGGTGGGTGCCTCGTTCCAAGAGGTCGGCCAGCGCTGCGGTCATCGGCAGACCGGTCGGTGGTTCGAGCCATGCCCATTGGCCTGACGGGTTGCACTCGATGAAGGTCCACGTGCCGTCGTCGGAGAGAGTGAAGTCGAACGCGCCGAAGATGAGCCCGAAGTGCCGCAGGTACGCGAAGAGCGCGCGCTCGACCGGCGAGGGGACGTCGAGCCTGGAGTAGGTGTGCGTGCCGTAGTCGATGCGCCAGTCGAGCAGGCCCGAGTCGATGCGCACCGCGAACACCCGTCGGCCGATCGCACGGGCGTCGTCCGGCCGGTTCGTGATCAGCGTCGGCGGCAGAGTGAAGCCGCAGGTGGCCGCCGCGGCGAGCCCCGCCGGCTTGTACTCGGCGTCCCCGATGCGGTGCGGGTGGTTGACGTACAGGCAATCGGGGAGCGAGACGAGGACGCCGCCGAGTCCGTACCGGGCCTGGGCTGCGGCGAAGCGAGCGTCCTGGGTGTTGAGGTGCGGAAAGCTGAACCCGGATGGGCGGCGGTAGTACAGCGCTCGTACGCCGTCCAGACGAGCGGCACGGGTTTGCGTTGCGACGCTCCCCCGCCAGCCAGTCGTGCCACCGCCGATGCGGGCGGAGCAGGACAAGGTGGCGGGGAAATGGCCGCTGTCGAAGCGCACGACGGGGATGCCCCGTACGTACAGTTCGGTGATCACGAGATCGGCGGTCGGATCGTCGTCGTTCGTGACGACCGCGACCGGCCGCACGTCGTTGCCGCGGTCCTGTGTCACTGGTCGGTGTCGTTGCCGGTGTCGGTGTCGCCGCCGCCGTGGCCGTCGGGAGACGTGCCGGTCGACGGATTGGTGCCGCTGCTCGTTCCGTGACCGGGTGCGGCGACCGGGACGCCGGCCGCATCGAAGTAGCGGGCGGTCTGCGAATCCGGGTCGATCTCCACGCGTGTGTGCTGAGGCGTCCCGGAGGACGGGTACGGGATGAGCCGGCCGAGTCCCCAGGGCGGTGGCGTGAGAAGTCCCGTCGGGACGGCGGTACCCGTGGGAATGCGTTCTGCGTAGTCGAACATCGTTGACCCTCTCTGTGGTTCGGTCGAGGTGTGCGCTGTGATGGCCGTCACCTGGCTGCCCACCTCGCAATCGGCGGGCACGGTCGCCCGGAACTCGATCCAGACGGTGTATCCGGAGCCTGCGCCACGCCGTACGCCCCAGTCGTCCGCCAGGGCCGCGACGAGGAAGAGGCCGCGCCCCGTGAGGTCGTCATCAGCGGGCCATCGCACATGCGGGGCCGCGCCTTTGCCACCGCCGCCATCGCGCACCTCTACGCGCAACCGCTCAGCACTCCGCGCCACATGGACGAGGAAGCCGTCATTAGGGCGGCCGCGATCGCTGTACTTGACGGCGTTCGTGGCGAGTTCGGAGACGCAGAGCTTCGCGTCGTCGATCCGGTCTTTCGACAGCCAGCCGGAGAGACTGTCGATGACGAACGACCGCGCGTGCCCGACGGACACCGGCCGGAGGTCGAAGCGCCTTTCGTGTGGCCGCTGCATGGGCGGTCCGACCTGATGCGCTGCACGTTGCTCCGCCAGAATGGCTGCGGTGTTCGCTTCCATGCCTCGATCCCACCGCAAAGTCGCGCAACGGGGGATATGACAACCTATGACGCGGAGTGGATCATGCCTCTGACCGTGACAATCACCGGCACGCGGTCAACCGGGCACCGAGATGTCACCTGGTATGCGGCGCTCTTCGCTCGCTACATGGGCCCCTTCGCCGACAGCAGTGCGTCTCATTTCCACGTCGGCGGTGCGAAGGGGATCGACAGCCTGGCCCTCTTGTGGCTGGCCCGGAACTCGGCATCGCGGATCACGGTCGTCGTGCCGGGCGCGGTGGTGCAGCAACCGGCCGAAGCGCAGCGGGTGATGGACGAGTGCCGCGAACGGATCGCTGAGTTCGTCGAGTTGGGCGCTGCGGAGCTACGGGCCGCCGCCTATCACGCGCGGAACCGATGGATGGTCGACCGTTCAGACATGGTCATCGGGTTTCCGGCGGAAGGCCCGAAGGGTACGTCCGGGACCTGGCAGACGATCGACTACGGGGCGCATCGAGGCAAACCGCGGTTGATCGTGCCCGTCTGATCCGCTCGGGTGGGCATGATGCAGCCGTGAGCACTCACGACAGCACCCTCGGTGCGGCCACGCTCAAAAGACTCCGGCAGCGTCATGGCTGGTCCCTCCGGGACACCGCACGCGCTCTGATCGATTCCTCCGCCCAGCTCGGACAGCCACTCGACGCCGGCCTCGCCGGCGTGCAGCGATCCGTCGCCCGCTGGGAGAGCCGAACATCGCCGGTCCTGCCCAGCGAGCGCTACCAGATCCTGCTCGCGCACTTGTACGCGCGCGACGCCGACGGGCACATGGCACTCGGCCCAGGGTCGGACTTCACCGAACTGCTCGACGCGTTCGCACACCTTGGTGAAGGCGAGCGGCAGCTCGGGGAATTGCGCATCCTGTTCGCGCGTACGGCCACGGAGACAGGCGGAGGGCTGCTCGCTCTGCTCGGGCCGACTGCCCAAAGTGCTCTCGCGTCGGCGCTGGCCGATCCGGCCCGTGTGGACGAGGGGCTGATCGAGGCGCTGCGCATCGCCATCAAGCACATTGACGACCAGGTCGGAAGCGTCCCGTTCGTACGGCTTCAGCTCTGTCTCGCGCCGGTCGTCGAGTCGTGCCGACGCCTGCTCGACGACGGGCGCGGGACAGCGTCCGTCCCGGCCGCCTTCCTGCCGGACCTGCGGGCGGTCGCGGCGCATGCCTGCACTTTGGCCGGACGGTTCGCCTTCGAGACCCACGACGATCAGGCGTCGCGGTCCCTGTACACCGAGGCCACGACAGCAGCGGGGGCTACCGGCGCACCTTGGCGGCGAGCCATGGTGCACCTCAGTCACGCACTCGTGACGCTCTACTCGTCCTCGGGGCTCGATGGCGCGAGAACGCTGGTCGATGCGGCTGTGCATGACGCTCGGGCCGGGGATAGCGTGACTGTCCGCGCCCGCGCTCACGCGTTGCAGGCGGAGGTCGCCGCTCGGACCGGAACGGCGAACCACGCGAGGGCGGCGCTCGGGCTCGCCTGGTACGACATGAACAGCGACCGCGACGGCGACCCCGCGGCGGCGACCACAGACTTCGCCCCCGCTCATCTACGGGGCTTCGAAGGAGTGGCGTCGCTGTACGTCGGTGACCCGTCCGAGGCGCACGCCTACTTCGTCCGCTCAGCGGCCTCGCTGTCCGCGCCCAGGGACCGAGTACAACGCGCGATCGTGATGACTGACCAGGCAGCCGCGTGTATTCGCCTCGACGATCCGCAGGCGGCGGCTGTTCTTCTGCATGAGTGCGTCGATGCCACCGCTTCCACGGGAGGCCGCGTGGCCTCGATGCGGCTTCGGCAAGCCCGGCGCGATCTGCGGCCGTGGCGTCGTGAGGACTTCGTCACCGAGTTGGACGATCACATGCTCGACACGCTCGGCCTGTAGGGCGGGCGAGGTCCGTTGTGAGGCGGGCGAGGAGCTTGGGGCGTGGTTACGCCGTCGCGTGTGTGCGCGGGGGATTGCCGCGGCCCGATGTCGCCGCACTCACCACCGTCGAGACCACCGTCGTCGCCGCCAGGCTGCCGAGGAGGACCAGCAGGACCCCGACCCCGTACAGGCCGCTCGCGTCGTCCGACCAGTCGATGTACGCGGCGACGGTCAGGCCCGCCGTCGTGCCGATGACGGCGCCCGGCACGTAAGCGCGGGATGCCGCCCAAGCCACCGGGATCAGCAAGGTCACCACCAGGCCCAGGACCTGCCACGCCTCGTACGGGCCCGTCTCCGTGCCGTCGGCGCTGATGTCGCGGTGCTGGTCCCAGCCCAGCCAGCCGGCCCAGGCCGCTCCTGCGACCGCCGCCAGGGTCAGGGCGGAGAGGGCCTGGTGGAGTGGGGTGTGGGTGCGGGGTTCGTTGGTCATGGGGACAGGGTCGTCGGAGCGGCGCCGGGGCGCCTGAGCACGGCTACTCAGGTTTCGTACTCACCAGCGCACCCGGCGCGATCCGTACGTGGGCGTGCATGTCGTGCCAGCCGTCCGTGTGCAGCGCCGAGCTGCGCCGCGTTCCCTCCAGGTCGTACCCGGCCTTCAGGGCCACCCGGCACGACGGCTCGTTCCGTGTGGAGTGGCGTAGCTCCAGGCGGTGGAAGCCCGTTGCCCAGGCCCAGTCCGTCAGCGTGAGCAGAGCTCGCGGGGCCGCGCCCTGGCCCCTCGCCTCCGGGAGCATCCAGTAGGCGACCTCCGCGAGGCCCTCCATCAGGTCCATCTCCCGCAGCGCCATCCGGCCGAGCGGGGCGCCGTCGGACGTACGGGTCACACACCACTGGGCCGACGTTTCCTTGCCCCAGCCCTCGCTGGCCGTCCGCGCCCACTCCTCGGCCTCGGCCGGCGTCTCCATGCTGCGCGCGTGCCAGTAGCGCAGGGTCGGGTCCTGGAACGCCGCGTGGACGGCTGGCGCGTCCGACGGTTCGAAGGCGCGGAGGGTCAACTCGCCGTCCGGTGTGTGCAGGGTCGGCTGAGGGGTCGCGGCCAGCGTGCCCGGCTTGATGACCGGGGCGATCTCGATCGGCATGGGCGCATCATCGTTCCCCCGCAGACCTCCCCGCATTGGCTTTTACAGTGCTGTTGCGACATATGCACGCCTGTTGCGTTCGCACTGCTACGGTCCATGCCATGGCCAGGCACCCTCGCTCACCGAAGGAGTCCGCATGACCGGTACCGCCGTCGTCTGCCTCGGCGAGACCATGGCGCAGGTCGGGCCCGTCGACGGGCTGCCCCTCGAACACAGCCGCGCGCTGCGGCTCGCCGTCGCCGGGGCCGAGTCGACCGTCGCCCAGTACCTCGCCGATCTCGGACACCAGGTCGCCTGGGTCAGCCGCGTCGGGGACGATCCGTTCGGGCGGCGGGTCGTGGCGGCCGTCAGGGCCCGGGGGGTCGATGTGAGCGGGGTCGTCGTCGATCCCGGCGCGCCGACCGGCGTGTACTTCAAGGACCCCGGGCCCGACGGCACCCGCGTGCACTACTACCGCGCCGGGTCCGCCGCCTCCCGCATGCCCGCCGACGACGCCGACCGCGTGGACCTGGAAGGCGTCCGGCTACTGCACCTCACCGGGATCACGCCCGCACTGTCCGAGGGGTGTGCCGCCCTCATACGTACGGTGATGGAGCGGGCCCGACGCAGCGGCACCCTTGTCTCCTTCGACGTCAACTACCGTCCGACGTTGTGGGGTTCAACCCGGGACGCCGCCACCACCCTCCTCGAACTGGCCCGCCTCGCCGACCTCGTACTCGTCGGCCGCGACGAAGCCGAAGCCCTTTGGGGCACTTCCACCGCCGACGGCATCCGCGACCATCTCAAGCCCCGCGGCAACCTCGTCGTCAAGGACGGAGACATAGGCGCCACCGAGTACAGCGGCGACGAAACGCATTTCGTCGCCGCCCCCGTCGTGGACGTCGTCGAAGTCGTCGGCGCCGGGGACGCCTTCGCCGCCGGGTACCTCAGCGGGCTGCTGAACGGTGCCGGGCCGCGCGAACGGCTCGCCCTCGGTCACCGGCTCGCCGGGCGCACCCTGCGCAGCATCGAGGACTACGTGCCCGTGACCGAAAGGGGCTGACCCGTGTCGCAGACCGTACGGCGCGCCATCGACATCCTCGAGTACGTCGCCCGGCAGCCCCGCACCCAGACCGAGGTCGGCGAGCACTTGGGCGTGCACCGGTCGACCGCGTTGCGCATCCTGGAGTCGCTCACCGACGGCGGGCTCGCGCGGCGGCTGCCCGACGGGCGGTACGCGGTCGGGCACCGGCTCGCCGGACTCGCCCAGCTCGCGCTCGAACAGTTCGGCATCAAGGACATCGCGGGCGAGCACCTGCGCGGCCTCGGTGAGCGGTGCGGGCACACCGTGCATCTCGCCGCCCTCGAAGGGCATCAGATCGTCTACGTGGACAAGATCGACCCCGTCGACGGCGTGCGGCTGTACTCGCAGATCGGGCGGCCGGTCTCCCTGCACACCGCCGGGGTCGCCAAGGCGATCCTCGCGTTCCTGCCGCGCGAGCGCGCCGACGAGCTGCTCGCCGGCTGCGACTTCGCGCCGCACACCGGCACGACGCTCACCGACCCCGTCGCGTACCGCGAGGTCCTCGACGTGACCCGGGCGCGCGGGTGGGCCGTCGACGACGGTGAGTACGAGGACTACGTGAACTGTGTCGCCGTTCCCGTCCGGGACAGCGGCGGTGACGTGGTCGCCGCCGTGTCCGTGACCTCGCTCAAGGCCAAGGCGGATCTGGCCGCCCTCGACATCGGCGTGCTGCCTGATCTGGTGGCCACCGCCGCGACGATCTCCAAGGAGTTGGGATGGCGTCCATGACCCCCCGCGCCGACACGACCCCCCAGGCCGACACGATCCCCCAGGCCGACACGACCCCCGGGGCCGACACGACCTTCGACGACCTGTTCGGCCGCGTGCCCGTCATGGCCATCCTCCGCGGCCTGTCCCCCGACAAGTCCGTCGAACTCGCCGTACGCGCCTGGGATCTCGGCATCGAGTGCGTCGAGGTGCCCGTGCAGGACGAGGCCGCCGGACGGGCGCTCGCCGCTGTCGTCGCCGCGGGGGCCGAGCGTGGCAAGGCCGTCGGCGCGGGCACCGTCACCTCCGCCGAGCGGCTGGAACGGGCGGTCGCGGCCGGGGCCGCGTTCACCGTCGCGCCCGGGTTCGACGCCGAGGTGGCGCGGGCCAGTGTCGCGGCCGGGCTGCCGCATCTGCCCGGGGTCGCCACGGCCACCGATGTGCAGGCGGCGCGGGCGATCGGGCTGACCTGGCTCAAGGCGTTCCCGGCGAGTGTGCTCGGGGTGGGGTGGTTCCGGGCGATGGCGGGGCCGTTCCCGGAGGTGCCGTTCGTGGCCACGGGTGGGATCGACGCGGGGAACGCGTCCGCTTACCTGGGGGCCGGGGCTCGGGTTGTCGCCGTCGGGTCCGCGCTGGAGGATGCGGCTCAGCTTGAGCGGCTTGCTGCCCTCTTGGCGCACTGACACGGGGCTCCGCCCCGGACCCCGCTCCTCAAACGCCGGAGGGGCTGGAAGTCCGGAGGGGCTTGATGGGCGCCGCGGACCCACCGTGTGGACCACCGAACCCACACACTCCATTCCGGGTCCCTCACCCCCACCCCGCACCTATGGTGGAACGTCATGGAGGGGGACTCCTCGGGATCGGGGCCGTTGTTCGTCATGCCGCCGCCGGGCAGGCCGCGTGACGCCGATGTCGGGCTGCCCGCGGAAGGGCCCGACGTCACGGCGTTGCCGGAGATACGGCCGCGGGACCCGGTCGAGGGCGACGCGGAGGACCGGCGGCCGGGGCTCGCGCCGGGGGCGTTGCTCGCGGGGCAGTACCGGGTGGTGCGACGGCTCGGGCTCGGCGGCATGGGGGACGTGTACCTCGCGCTCGACGAGAAGGTCGACGACCGCGAAGTCGCCGTGAAGACTCTGCGTCCGGGCCAACTGGCGCTCGCCGCGCACGCGTTGGCCGAGGAGCGGCAGGCGTTCGCCGACCTCAACCACGAGGGCATCATCCCCGTCTTCAACTACGGCAGCCACGAGGCCGTCGGCGACTTCCTCGTCCTGCCGTACGTCGACGGGCTCAACCTCGACGAGGTGCGGGCGCTGGCCCGGTTCGACCCGGCGCGGTTCGGCGAGTCCCGGTTCCACGAGTTCGTGCTCGCGTACGGGGTGCGCATCCTCTCCGCCCTTGACCATCTGCACGCACGGCCCGCCGCCCTGGTGTACGGGGATCTGAAGCCGCAGAACGTGATGCACGACGGGGCCGCCATCAAGGTCGTGGACGTCGGGTCCATCCGGGCCGCCGGGGCGCCCGGCCTGACGACGTACGGCTTCCGCGCCCCGAACGTGCGGCTGCGGCCCGGTGACGTGGCGGGCGCCAGTCAGCCGCAGGACGATCTGTTCGGGCTCGGCGAGACCCTGCGCAGGCTGTGCGGGCTCGGGGAACACGCCCGTGACCTCGGCCCCCTCGGCGCGCTCGACCGGCTGCACGAGGGCGACGCGGTCGCCGCCCGGGCCGCGCTGATGACCACCACGCCCGCGCCCAAGGGGCTCGGCCTGCTCTCTCTCGCGCGCGTGCTGCGCCGCGCCACCCGCTCCGCCCCCGCCGACCGGTTCGCCGACGCCCACGAGATGGAGGCACAACTGCGCGGCGTGTGGCGGGAGCTGCGGTCGCTGCGCACCGGGGACGAGACGTTCGAGCCGTCGCCGCTGTTCCTGCAGTCGCCGTACGCCCTCGACAGCGGGCTCGGCACCGCTCCCCCGCTGCCCCGCTGGGCCGTCCCGCCCGGCGAGGACCCGCCGGGGCCGCTGCACGAACCGCCCGCCGCCGCCGAGGCCGCCGCGAGCCTGCCCGTGCCCCGGCCCGACCCGCACGACGACCACCACGCCGAACTCAGCCGCCTCGCCGACGCCGACCCGGCCGCGCTGCTGCAGAACACCGCCGACTGGCGCGCCTCCCCCGAAGTGCACCTGCTGCGCTGCCGGCTGACCCTCCGCGTCGCCCTGCGCGGCGAGCGGGACCCGGCCGGGCTGGAACTCGCCGAGCAGGAGCTGCGCGCCGCCGTCGACGCCATAGGAGCGCAGCGGGCGCGGCACGACTGGCGCGTCGACTGGCACCGCGGCCTGCTCGCGCTCGCCCACGACGACGTCGTCATGGCCCGCGACCACTTCGACCAGGTCTACGGGGCGATCCCCGGCGAGTACGCGCCCAAGCTGGCCCTCGGCCACTGCGCCGAGCGGCTCGGCCGCCACCACCAGGCGCTCGAACTGTACGAGGCCGTGCGGCTGCGCAACCCCTCGCTCGGCAGCGCCGCGTTCGGGGCGGCGCGGGCGCGGCTCGCGCTCGGCGGGCCGCGCGCCAGCGCCGCCGCGATCGAGGCCCTGGACGCGGTGCCGCAGCACTCCCGGCACCGTACGGCCGCCCGCACCGCCACGGTCAGGGTCGCCGTCGAGTACGCGGCGGGCACCGACTCGCTCGGCGCCGCCCTGGTCCGCCTCTCCCGCCTGTTCACCGAGCACGGCCTCACCGACGAACCGGCCCGCGTACGGATGAAGGCCGAGGTGTGGGAGGCGGCGCAGCAGCTCGTGGCGGGCCGGATCATCGACGCGGACGGGCTGCGGCGGCTCGCCCGGGAGACGGCGGCCCGGGACGACGCGGCGCTCGACGCGGGCGCGCGGCTCCTCTTCCCCGACCACGAGCGGGCCCTGGGCCGGGACCTGTCCCGCTTCTACCTCTTCCTCGCCCGCCAGGCCGCCCGCTCGCCGGACCTGCCGCACGCCGACCGCATAGCCGAGCGCCTCCTCGACCGCGCCTACCTGGTGCGGCCCCTCGCCCTGCGCCACCACCGCGAGCGCCGCCCCCTGCACGTCCTGCTGCGCCCCCTGTACCGGCGGTCCGGATGAACGCCCGACCGCGCCCGCGTACGGCGGACGGGACGGCGAGGCGACTGCGCCCGCGGGCGGCGGACGGGAGCCGACCGACACCATCACGGTCGCTTCCACGACCACGAGTACGACCACGCGTGCGACCACGACCACGACCACAGGCGCAATCCCCGTCGCGCCCGCGCCAGCGCTCCGTCCCCGCCTGGCTCCTCGTCCTGCGCCGCCTCCTGTGGCCGCCCTCCGACCGCGTCCGCAACCGCAGCTACCTGCGGGACCGGCTCATCGCGCTGCCGCTGCTCGCCGTCGTCGCCTTCACCACGCTCGGCTGGGCCTACGCCGACGTGCGCGACGACTCCGCCGCCATCCGCACCCAGCTCGCACCCGCCCTCGGCGACCTGGCCGACGCCCGTATCTCGCTGCGGATCGCCCAGCGCGAGGCCGAGGTCAGCCTCGACGCGGGGGACGCGGTGGAGCTGTCCGGGCTCGGCCCCCGCTACGCCGCCCGCACCGGCGCCGCCGCCCAGGACATCGCCCGGCTCTCCCGGGGCGGCGCGTTCACCGAGGCGCAGCGCCAGGAGCTCGACGTCGTCTCCGGACTCATCGACGGCTACGAGGAGTGGATCGCCTGGGCCCGGACGAACGTGGGCAACCCCTCCCTGCGCAGGGCCGGGCTCACGTACGCGCAGAGCATGCTCTGTTCCGACGCCGCCGCCCGTCCCGCCACGGACCGGCACGCCCCCTACCCGCCGTGCGGGGTGGCGCGGGGCAACGACGCCACGACCGTCGTCGACCGGATCGCCGCTCTGGAGGGCGAACTCCACGTCCGCCTCGCCGAACGCGCGACGCTCGGCCCCGGGGTGCTGACCGCGGTCGCCGTCTCGCTCGTGTCCTTCACGCTGCTGTCGGTGGGGCTGTGGCGCACGCTCGTCCTCCTGCGCCGCCGGATGCGCATCCGGGTGAGCGTGCCCCTCGTCGCCGCGGCGCTGCCGCTGCTCCTCGTGCCGTGGGTGGTCGCCGACGGGGCGCGGGCGTGGCAGGCGCAGCGCGACGCCGTGCCGTACGCGCGCGTGCTCGCGGACGAGGCGTCGCCGACCGTCGAGGTCGCCCTGGACGAGGACCCCCTCGCCGCGCCCGCGCCGACCGCGATCCGCCCGGCGACGGCGCGCATGGAGCGGACGGTGGCACGGGGCCGGTTCGGTGACATCGGGTCGTTCGCGGGCTGGGTCGCGCCGGCGGGGCTCGTGACCGGCGGAGTCCTCGCGGGCGCGCTGCACGTCTACCGACGGGAGTACTTGGTGGTCGGCCGGGGCGGGAGCACATGATGAACCGGACACGACGCGTCCTGCGGCTGCTCCTCGCCGCCTGTCTCCTGGGGATCGCCGTGCTCAGCGGCGGCTGCTCCTCCGAGGACGCCGATGACGCTGACAGCCGCCAGATCGTCGTGCTCGGCCCGTGGACGGGACCGGAGGGCGACGCGTTCGAGCGGATCCTCGACGACCTGTCCAAGGGCTCCGGGCACCACTACGTCTACAAGGGCACCCGCTCGCTGCGCGAGACGCTCGTCGCGCAGTTCGCCGCCGACGCGCCGCCGGACGTCGCGATCCTCAACAGCATCGGCGAGCTCACCGAGTACGCCACCCAGAACAAGCTCAAGCGCCTCGACCAGTCCACCGCCGAACGCGCCTACCCGCCCTGGTCCCCGGGGCTGATGGTCGAGGGCAGGCTCCGGACGTTCTGGGTGCCGCTCAAGGTAGACCTGAAGTCCCTGGTGTGGAGCGACAAGAAGGCGTCGGACGCCCGTCCCCGCTGGTGCGTGGGCATGGCGGCGCAGGCCACGTCCGGGTGGCCCGGCACCGACTGGGTCGAGGACATCCTGCTGCACCAGGCGGGCCCGGAGACGTACGAGCGGTGGGCGACCGGGCAGCTGAACTGGGCCAGGTCGCCCGAGGTGCGGCGGGCCTTCACCACGTGGGGGAAGCTCCTTGACGACGGCGGGCCCCGGGGCTCGGCCGTGGAACGCGCCCTGACCATGTCGTTCTGGGGCACGCCAGGCCCGCGCGACCCGGACGGCGACCCGCGCGGTCTGCTCGGCGGTTCGATGCCCGGCTGCACGCACGAGCACCAGGGCTCGTTCGTGCGGTACGTGTACGCGACGCGGAGCGACATCCGGCTCGAGCCCGCGGCCCCCTACCTGAGGGGCTCGGCCGCCTACGGCAAGGCGTTCGAGGTGTCGGGCGACATGGCCGCCGTGCTCACCGACACCCCGGGCGCGCAGGAGCTGGTCAAACGCCTGACCGACGAGGAAGGACGCAAGAAGTGGTCACAGGCGGCCACGGAGCACCTGCGCCCGTTCTTCCCCGACCGCTCGGACCCCCGGCCCGACGACAACGCGGCGGCGCACGCGATCGCCTCCATCCTCACCGACGAGAACAACACGCTCTGCTTCGACGCCTCGGACGTGATGGAGCCGGTGCTGCGCGACGCGTTCTACCGCGCGGTCCTGGAGTACTTCCGCGCGAGGGACCCCGAGACGCTGAAGAAGCTGCTCGGCCAGCTGGAGACGGTGCGCACGGAGATCGCGGCGACGCGGACGCCGGAGGGCATCCGCCCGCCGACGGACATCTGCCGCTGAGCCGCTGCTTCAGCCGCCGACGGACACCTGGCCCCTGAGCCGCTGCCTCAGCCGCCGACGGACACCTGGCCCCTGCGCCGCTGCCTCGACCGCCGACGGACACCAGGCCCCCGCGCCGCTACTTCAGCTCCTCCGGGCAGGGCGTGCCCCGCGACCACCACACGTAGGGCGCGGCCAGGTGGTACGTGCCCGCGCGCGGGGCGATCAGCTCGGTCCACTGATCGCCGAAGTCGTCCTCCTCGGTCTCCAGGAGGCAGCCGTGCTCGTTCTCGTACCGCCTCGGCGCCTCTTCGTCGCTCTCCCGCGCCTGCTTCGACGCCTCGGTCTCCTGCGGGGCGTCAAGGGCCTTGCCGTCCCCGTCGACGACCGCGAGCCACGGCGAGTACGGGACGCGGACGAGGACGCGGCCCGGCTTGGTCACCTCAAGGGTCAGCTCGGCCTGCTCGGCGGCGTCCACGGTCGCGTTCGGCTCGGCCATCGGCGTCGGGTCCGTCATGGCGAAGAGCTGCCAGTTGTCGTCGCCCCACACCTGCTTGAGGTAGGGCAGGCCGCGCTGGACCAGCTCCCGCTCGCGCTCGCCGCCGTCCCCGTCGGGCGCGCCCTTGGGCAGGACCACGTAGTGCACGGCCCAGCGCTTCAGCCACTCGTGGTAGTTCGCCGAGTTGAGCGTGTCGTCGTAGAAGAGCGGGTTGCGCTTCATGTCGGCCTGCCGGGTCCAGCCGCGCGCCAGGTTCACGTACGGGGCGAGGGCGGACGCCTCGCGGTGCGAGCGGGCGGGGACGACCTCGACGCGGCCGCGCTCGGCCTTGACCTCCTGCAGCTCGTTGACGAGCGGGGCGAGTTCGCGGGCCCAGGAGGCGGCGGGGACGGTGTGCACGACGTCGTAGACCATCTTGCCGCCGACCCAGCCGTTGAAGCCGATGAACGCGATCACGACGACGTACCACTTGCGCGAGCGGGGCACGGTGAACGGCAGGACGGCGAGGAGCGCGACGCCCGCGAAGAGCATCGGCAGCCGCGTGATGTTGGTGCCGATCTGCGAACTGATCAGCCAGACGCCGAGCACGGCCAGCAGGTAGACGGCGGAGGTGATCCGGACCGTCTTCCACCGCTTCGGCACGAGGAGGAGGACGAGGACGCCGTAGACGAGCGGAAGCAGCGCCGACCAGAACGACATCGGCTGCGTGCCCGAGAACGGGAACAGCCACGCCGAGAGCCCGACGACGACGGCGGGCGCGATCCCGAGCGCGTACGCCCCGGGCCGCCGCTTCTGCAGGAACAGCGCGACCGCGACGAGCCCGACGAACAGGCCCGCCACCGGCGAGGACGCCGTCGCGAGCGCGGCGAGCGGCGCGGCGACGGCGGCCTTCGCCCACCGCTTGTACCGCCACCGGTAAGGCCAGCAGAACACCGCCGCGACCGCCGCGAGCCCGAACAGCATCCCGAGCCCGAAGGTGACGCGCCCGGAGGCGGAGTTGCACAGCAGGGCGAAGACCCCGGCGAGCGCGGGCCACAGGGGCCGCGCGAGGACCCGCGTACGGATCAGGACAAGCGTCAGCAGGGTGGCGGAGAGCGTGCCCGCGATCATCATCGTCGTCCGGACACCGAGCACCGACATCAGATACGGCGACACCACGCTGTACGAGACCGGGTGCATGCCGCCGTACCAGGCGAGGTTGTACGCGGAGTCGGGGTGGCGGCCGACGAACTCGGCCCACGCGTCCTGCGCGGCGAGGTCGCCGCCGCTGTTCGCGAAAGTGAAGAACCAGACGAGGTGCAGCACCGCGGCGACGGCGGTGGCGACGACGATCGGGTGCGCCTCGGCGCGCGCGAGCCAGGAGGACGGCCTCCGGCCGCCGTCGCCGTGGACGGGGCGGGCGGGCCCCTCCGGCTGCCGTATTCGTACGCTCCCGGCGTCCGGCCCGTCGCCGCCGGCGCGCGTCGGCTCCGCTGTCGTCACTGCTGACACTCCCGTACGTACCGTCTTACCGACCGAGGGAACGTCCCGGTCCTGCCCCGGTCTCGCGACGCTAGCACGGGCGGCGCGGGAGCGGCCCGGTCGCCCGCGCCCCTCCGCGCCCCTCCTCCTCCGGGCGGAGGCCCAACCCTTCCGGGCCCGGCACACTCTTCCCTAGCGCCCCGCCCATGGACCGACGATCACGTCCCCGACCCGAGACGGACACGCTCAGTGCACTCCACCGAACTGCCCGCCCCGGGCGACGCACTCGCCGCCGCCCTCCCCGGCCCGCGCCCCGCGCCGTGGCACGTCCGCCTCCGGGTGCCGCTCCTGGTCACCGCGTGCGCGCTGCCGCTCTACGGGCTGTGGTGGGCGGTCTTCGCGACCGGCGGCGGCGACCTCGCGGCGCAGGTGGCGTGGGCGGAGTTCGCGCGGCAGTACCCGGGCTACGCGTACAACCTCTTCTGGTACGGCGGCCTGCACACGGCGAACTACAGCGTGATCTCGCCCTACGTGATGGCGGCCATCGGCGTCGTCCCGATGACGCTGCTCTCCGGGCTCGCGTCCTCCTGGCTCGCCGGGGCGCTGATGCTGCACGCCAAGGTCCGCCGCCCCCTCGCACCGGCGCTGGTCCTCGCCTTCTGCCTCTGGTGCCAGGTCGTCTCGGGCCGCTCCACCTTCATGCTGGGCGTGGCGCTCGGCCTGGCCGCGCTCGTCGTCCTCATCGGCGGACGCGGCGCCCCGCGCCTCGCGGCCTCGGCGCTGTGCGCGGCGCTCGCGACGATGGCCAGCCCGGTCGCCGGCCTGTTCCTCGTCGTGGTCGGGGCCGCGCACCTGCTGACCCGCGACGGGAGCCGGGCGGCGGTCCTGCTCGCGCCGCCGGTCGTCGTCGTGGCGCTGACGACCTGGCTGTTCCCGTTCAAGGGCGAGCAGCCGATGCCGTTCGGGCGGATCTGGCCGCCGCTGCTGTTCTGCGCGGTGATCCTGCTGACGGCCCCGCGGGCGTGGCGTCTCCTGCGGTGGGGGACGGGCGTGTACGGGCTCGGGGTCGTCCTCACCTTCTTCATCGCCTCGCCGGTCGGCACGAACGTCGAACGCCTCACGGAACTGGGCGCGCCGGTCGCACTCCTTGTGATCGCGACGGACCGGTACGGCCGGCGGGCTTCCGTGCCGGGCGGCTGGTTCACGGCACGGCGCCGGAGCGCGCTCTGCGGCCTGGCGCTCCTGCTCTCCCTCACCTGGCTCACGGGGAAGACGATCGCCGACATAGCGGCCAACACGAAGGTCCCGGCCTGGGCCGTGCAGACCGACGGCGTCGTCTCCGAGCTCAAGCGCCTCGGCGCGCAGCGCACCCGCGTCGAGGTGGTCCCCGCCCGCGACCACCGGGAGGCGGCCATCCTCGCCCCGTACATAAACATGGCGCGGGGCTGGAACCGGCAGGCCGACGTCGAGCGCGGCCGTCTCTTCTACGGCGGACGCGAGGGGACGGACGTGCCCGAGGGCTCGTTCACGTCCGCCTCCTACCGCGCCTGGCTCTCCCACTGGGCGGTCGGCTACGTGGTCCTGCCCAAGGGCGCGCCCGACGGCCCGGCCACACTGGAACACGCTCTGGTCAGGAGCGAGCCGCCCTATCTGAAGCTGCTCTGGCACGACGCCAACTGGCAGATCTACGGGGTCCGGGACGCGGTGCCGCTCGTCGACCCGCCCGCCACGGTGGCCAGCTCCGACGGGGCCAACCTCGTCGTGTCGATGCCGCGGGCCGGCTCGGTCACCGTACGGATCGCCTACTCGCCCTGGCTGTGGGCGGACGCGGGGTGCCTGGCGCCGTCCGGGGAGTTCACGCGGCTCACGGTGGAGCAGCCGGGGAAGGTCCGGATCACGTCGGCGTACCGGGGGCCGAAGGGCAAGGAGATGCCGCGGTGCCCGGAGGTACGGCGGTGAGGGGCGGGCGGCGTCGGCGGTAACGGGCCGCGCCCGCTGATCGCCGGGGAGTCGGCTGATCAGCGGGCGCGGTCTTCGGGGTTCTCCGTCCGGGTTCTCCGTCCGGGTTCTCCGTCGGGGTTCTCCGTCGGGGTTCTCCGTCTGGGTTCTCCGTCTGGGTTCTCCGTCTGGGTTCTCCGTCTGGGTTCTCCGTCTGGGTTCTTTTTTGCGTCGGGGGGTCAGCCGATCCTGCGGATCTTCGCGCCGAAGCCCGGCTCGGCGAGGTCCTTCTGCAGTGCCACGGGGACCTCGACGGCGGTGGCGTCGTTCTTGCCGTCGCCGACGCTCAGGACGCCGACCACGGTGCCCGCCTTCGCCGTGTGCGGGAGCGTTTCGCCCGTCTTGCCGTCCAGCTTCAGACGGACGGTCAGACCGGACCAGCCGACCGCGGAGACGTCCTTGGTGGCGACGACCGGCGTGGTCCCGCCGAGACCGTCGTCGACCTCACCGACGACATCGCCCTTCTTCACGATGGTCTTCGCGGTGAGCGCCTCCTGACCGGACTCGATCAGCTTCCTGACGACGCCGGTGACCTCGTCGATGTTGGCGGTGCCGTTCTGGCCGTACTGGCCGAGGGCCGCGCCGATGATCGTCTGGGTCTCGCCGCCGACCTTCTTCTCCGCGGCGAAGAGGATGTTGCCGCCGGCCGCGGTGGTCGTACCGGTCTTGATACCGATGGCGACGGTGGGGACGAGCCCGAAGAAGTTCTTCTGCTTCTCTCCGTTCAGGTCCACGTAGCTGGGCTGGCGGGAGATCTCCTTGAAGACCGGGTTCTCCATCGCGGCGCGGCCGAGCTTCACCAGGTCGTCGGCGGTGGAGACGGTCGTCTTGTCGAGTCCGCTCGGGTCGGTGTAGGTGGTGTTCTTCATCCCGAGGTCGTCGGCCATCTTGTTCATCTTGTCGACGAACGCGTCCTCGGAGGACTTCCCGGTGTCCCAGCGGGCCAGCAGCTTGGCGACGTTGTTCGCCGACGGGAGCATGACCGCCTGGAGCGCCTCGTACTCGCTGAGCTGCTGCCCCTCGGTGACCTTCACCACCGACTCGTTCTCGGCCTTGCCGGTCTCGTAGTGCTTCTGCGCCGCCGCGTCGACCGGGATCTTCGGACCCTTCTCACCCGTCTTGAGCGGGTGGTCCCGCAGGATGAGATAGACGGTCATGACCTTGGCGATGCTCGCGATCGGTACGGGCTTCTGCGTACCGGACGTGCCGAACGTGCCGATGCCGTTCACGTCCATCGCCGCCTGGCCCTGGCCGGGCCACGGCACCGACGGCTTGTCGCCCTCGAAGGAGACGGAACTCTTCGCGGTCAGATCGAGCGTCGGGGTCGGCAGCGGACGCACGACCTGTACGACTGCAAAGATCACGATCAGGAGCAGGACGAGCGGCGTCCAGATCTTGACCCGCCGCACGGTGGTACGGACCCGGGTCTCCGGGGGCGGCGGCGTGTTGGTCAGCTCGGCGAGCAGGTCGAGCGGGGGCTTGGGGGGGAGGGGCTGCTGGGTGGTGCGTTCGGCGGGGGCGGGGGCGCCGGGGGCGCCGGGAGCGGGTGCGGTTGTGCCCGGGGCGCCGGGGGCGGGTGTAGCGGCCTTGCCCTTGTCCGCGGCCTTGTCGTCCAGCGGCTTGAGCGGCACGAACTTGCTGGTCCGCTCGGCCTCGCTCTCCTTGGCCGGCTTGGCACCGGGCTTGGCGCCGGGGGCCTTGAGCATGGTGGTGGGCTGGTCGACCGGGGGTGCGACGGCCTTAAAGACGGCGGTGGCCTGATCGACCCCCTGCGTTTCGCCGGCGGGCTCGGCATCGGCCTTGGCGTCCTTGCCGGGTACGGGCTCGGGCTTGCCCGGCGCTCCCTCGGCGACGTCCGCGCCGGGCTTGGCGCCGGGGGCCTTGGATACGGCGCCGGCCGCGGGCTTGGCGTCCTCCGCGTCGCCGCCGGCGGGCTTCACCGCGTCGGCCCCGGCATCGGCCTTCGCCGGGGCAGCCTCAGCGGGCGCACCCGGCTTGGCGTCCTCGGGGGCAGCGTCAGCAACCGACTCCGGCTGAGCCTTCTCGGCGGCGCCGTCCGCAACCTCGGCACCAGCCCCGCCGGACTTCACCGCGCCGGCCCCGGCATCGGCCTTCCCCGGGGCAACCTTGGCGGACGCCTCCGGCTTGGCGTCCTCGGGGGCAGCGTCAACGGGCGACTCCGGCTGAGCCTTCTCGGCGGCGCCGTCCGCAACCTCGGCACCAGCCCCGCCGGACTTCACCGCGCCGGCCCCGGCATCGGCCTTCCCCGGGGCAACCTTGGCGGACGCCTCCGGCTTGGCGTCCTCGGGGGCAGCGTCAACGGGCGACTCCGGCTGAGCCTTCTCGGCGGCGCCGTCCGCAGGCTCGGCGCCCTCGGCACCGGCCCCGCCGGACTTCGCCGCGCTGGAGGCGCTGACCGCCGGTTCGTCGACGTCAGCGCTGGACACCGACTCAGCGCCCTTGCTGCCAGCGGCGCCGGACACCGACTCACGGTCCTCACCGTCAGCGGCGCCGGACACCGGCTCGGGGCCCTGGGCATCGGCCGCGCTGGAAACCGACTCGGGGTCTTCGCCATCGGCCGCGCTGGAACCCGACTCGGGGTCTTCGCCATCGGCCGCGCTGGAACCCGACTCGGGGTCTTCGCCATCGGCCGCGCTGGAATCCGGCCCGGTCCTGTCCGCCCCAGCGGCTTCGCCCGGCTCGGGCTCATCCCGCTCACCGGCGGAGCCCTTTGCATCCGCGTCGTCCGCCGCGCCGTCCCCCGGCCCGGCCGTACCGACCCAGGCCGCCACAGCGGCGCGGAGCCGCTCGTCCCCGGGCTCACCCGCGGACGCGGACCCCGTACCGGAGTCCGAGCCCGTCTCCGAACCGGAACCGGAACCGGAACCGGAACCGGATTCCGCCTTCGCCACGTCCCGGACGGAGAACACCGCCGTCGCCTGATCCACACCACGCGCCGACGGAGTCTCCCGCGCCACCGCGAGGCGCGGGTCCTGTTCGTCCCGGGCCGGGCCGCCCGACGCCTTCTGCTCTTCGCCCGACCTGTCCGGGGTCCCCGCCACCGATGCCTCCTCGACCACTCACCACTAAGCGCCGGACAGGCCGATCCTGCCCGGCGGCCCTGTCCGAACCATGTACCAGTGTCCTGTGTGGGGGCTTAACCCCCGTGGTAGACGAGAACGACATACCTACTGGTTCCCGTCCAAAGCCCCCACGCACTCTCGACAGACCAATGTGAGAGGGGTCACCCTGTCATTCATCCACGCGGGGAGGCATGGATGGGCAGGAGCCGCAGAACACTTCCGGAGGAGCTTCTGCTGCTGGCGCTGGACCCGACCACGGGTACCACCGCACAGCCGCAGTCGCTCGACCTAGGTCTGGCCGGAGCACAGCTAGTAGAGCTGGCGCTGGCCGGACGGATAGCCCCAGACGGGGATCGTATCGCCGTGGTGGCACCACGGCCGACCGGAGATCCGACTCTGGACTGCGCGTTGGAGTTGCTGCGAAGGCGCGGCGCTCCTGTGCGGGCGGTCCACTGGATTGGCGGGCCGCGTCTCGGGCTGCGCCAGACCTACCTCTCGCACCTGGAGCGGTGCGGCATGGTGCATGCCGTGGCGGGCCAGATGTGCGGGGTACTGCCGACGACTCGCTATCAGGCGACGGACACGGCGATCAGCCGGGAGATCAGGTCCCGGCTGGATTCAGCGATCCGTACCGGCGTACCGCCGGACCCACGGACCGCGGCGCTCGCCGCGCTGGCCCATGCGGTCGGTCTCGGCAAGCACCTGTACCCGGGCAATGAGGGACGTTCGTCCCGCTCGCGGCTACGGGACCTGATCAGGCACGACCCGATGGGCGGCCTCGTGGCACACGCCGTGATGGACGTCCAGAACGGTGTGGCCGCTCAGCCACGCCGCTCGCCCGCCGCCCCGGCGGGACGGGGAGCACCGGAGCCCGCCAGGGGGGTTCCGATGCAGCCGCGCCACGGTTCCATGGCCCGCGCCGTGGCCCACTAGGCACCGGCGGCACCAGGCACGACCGCACACCGCAGAACCGCACCACCCGCATCACCATCAACACCCGCAAGAACCCGCAACAGCGCCGCGCCGCAGTCCCCACGACCCGGTCCGGGAGCCGCTGTACCGCGCGGGGCGATGATCCGGACGTCCGTGAACAGTGACGGGCAGACGGCCATCGCCCCGCGCGGTCGCGTTCGTACAGCCAGCCCGAGCGGGCAGCCCGAGCGGGCAGTCCACGTGGGCAGCCCGTGCGGGCCGTCCGTACACACATCCGCTGTTTCCCAGCGACAAAGGCTTCCGAGTGGCAATCTGCTGAGCAGCAGATACGCAACGTACAAAAAGATGCACGCAGCCGGAGGTGCACGTCCCGTGGCGTCCAACGTCAATCCCACCGTCAGGCGACGCCGGTTGGGCCAGGAGCTGCGCAGGCTCCGTGAGCTCAAGGGCATGACCGCCGAAGAGGTCGCCGAGCGCCTGCTGGTGTCGCAGTCGAAGATCAGCCGCCTGGAGAACGGGCGGCGCAGCATCAGCCAGCGCGACGTACGCGATCTGTGCGGGGTCTACGAGGTCGAGGACCACCGGATCGTCGAATCGCTGATGCAGATGGCCAAGGACTCGCGCCAGCAGGGCTGGTGGCACTCCTTCGGCGACATCCCCTACAGCGTCTACATCGGCCTGGAGACGGACGCCGCGAGCCTGCGCGTCTACGATCCGCAGGTCGTGCCCGGCCTGCTGCAGACCCGCGGCTACGCGGAGGCGCTCATCAACGGCGCGCTGCCGGAGACGACGCCGCAGGACATCGAGAAGCGCGTCCAGGTCCGGATGCGCCGGCAGGAGCGCATCCAGGCGCCGGACAACCCGCTGCGCCTGTGGACGGTGCTCGACGAGGCGGCGCTGCGCCGGCTCGTCGGCGGCAGGAACATCATGCGCGAGCAGCTGGAGCATCTGGTCGAGCAGTCGCAGCTGCCGCACGTGACGGTCCAGGTGATCCCGTTCGACATGGGCGCGCACCCGGGTCTCAACGGGCAGTACGCGATCCTGGAGTTCCCCGACGCGGCGGATTCCAGCGTCGTCTACATCGAGGGCGTCACCAGTGACCTGTATCTGGAGAAGGCCAACGATGTCCAGAAGTACAGCGTCATGTACGAGCACTTGCGCGCACAGGCGCTGAATGTGGAGCAATCCCGGCAGTTCATCTCGGAGATCGCCAAGGAGTACGCGCGCTGAGACCACGCGCGCCGAAGGCCGGATTCCCCTCCGCAGGACCAGAATTGCAGGCCTCCGAGGCAAGGGCGCCGCACGGTACACCTACTCCTCGGAGGAATGGAAGACTCCCATGGAATATGCCATCCGGTCGGGTGAATGCCCGCTTCACGTAACCGGGTTGGCGAGTAGCGTCGATCACGCCATCAAGACAACATCGTTGGCGAGAACCGCTCTGGACCTCCAGGCGGGGATGCATTCGACCACCGGCTGAAAAGCGGAGCAATCATGGCAATCCAGCAGGGCGCCACGGAATCCTGGGTCAAGTCCTCCTATTCCACGGGGAACGGCGCGTGCGTAGAGGTCCGGTCTCCCGAACTGCGCGCGATCGCGGTGCGGGACTCCAAGGTCGACGAAGGCCCGTCGATCGACTTCGGCCCCGAGACGTGGACCGCGTTCGTGCGGAGGGTGAGCACGGGTTCGTTCTAAAGGACGAGGAACGGCACAACAACCGCACAAGCACCATCTGCACCACAGGCACAAATGCACCACAGGCACCACAGGCACAAATGCACCACAGCACCACCCAGCACCACCCAGCACCGCCCAGCACTATTCAGCAGCAGTGCAGTGCAGTGCAGTGCAGTACAGGCACCACCGTGGGAGCCCTCTCGACTGGCCCGCCGTCCCGGCCGAGGGGGCTCGGCTTGTGCCCGGACGTCTCGCGAAAGCCGTCAGAGTCTTCGCTACCGCAATTGATCCACGTAGCGATCGGTCCCCGGCACGGTGGGTATGAACGGCGCCAAGAGCTCCACCCGCGCCCCGAGCCCCGCCCCGGCCACCTGCTCGGGGAGCCTCGCGAACCGTTCTCGCCAGCAGTCGCGCGGGTCGGCCTCCAGGAACCACAGCAGCGTCAGGCGGGTGTCGATGCCCTCGACCTGCTTCACGTAGGTCATCCGGTCGCCCGGCAGCGGGGTGGGCCGGAAGACGGTGACCATCGCGGCGGGTGACCCGCCCAGAACACCGGGCAGATGCCGCGAGCACAGCCACTCCACCACCTCGGGACGCCGCTCACCTCGCTCGACATCGATGACCTCCAGGACGAGGCCCGCGTAGGGATGGTCGAGGGCGTGGAAGTCGCGCGGCCCGGTGGCCCCGTCCCGGTAGACCGTCGCCTCGTGGTCCTGGAACGCGGTGAAGACGTGGGTGCGCTCCTGATGGACGCGGCCGTCGCGGTTGAGCCGCTTGTTGATGCCGACGGTCCACTTCATGTGGTCGTCGTAGCGCCCCTCGGTGATCCAGTACGTGGAGAGGTAGCACCCGGCGGTGACGGGTTCGGCGACGGCCGACTTCTCGGGGAGGCGCAGGAGTTGCAGGTCCCGCGTCGCGACCCAGCGCCGCCCGGCGAACATCCAGGGCATCGCCATCGCGCCGGCGTAGTAGTGATCGTCCTCGTACCAGCGGTTGTACGCGTACTCGTGCCCCGGGTGCGGTTCCACCATGGTGATCAGGGCGTGGCCCGGGTGGACGCCGTAGGGCCCGAGGGCCGCCAGCTCCGCGTAGGTCTCGCTCCGGGTACCTGATCCGGACCCCGTGTCCATACGAACGACCCCTCCTTCTCCTGCTTCACGTGTCTTCCGTACTCGACGCGTCGCCCATACTCTGACGGGCCGTCAGACAGATGGCCAGACTCGGGAGGGCCCCAATGGGCGCAGGTGAGCTGCTCGCCGGGAAGACCGTGATCGTCTCGGGGGTCGGGGCGGGGCTCGGCCATCAGGTGGCGGCGGCCGTGGTGCGGGACGGCGGCAACGCGGTGCTCGGCGCACGCACGGAGGCGAACCTCGCGAAGGCGGCGGCCGAACTGGACCCGGAGGGCGCCCGGACCGCGTACCGGGCAACGGACATCGGGGACGAGGCGCAGTGCGAGGCGTTGGCGGCGCTCGCGCGGGAGCGGTTCGGCGGCCTTGACGCGGTGGTGCACGTGGCGGCGTGGGACAGCTACTTCGGCGGCCTGGAGGACGCGGACTTCGAGACGTGGCGCCAGGTCATCGACGTGAACCTGCTCGGCACCCTGCGGATGACCCGGGCCTGTCTGCCCGCGCTGAAGGAGCGCGGCGGCGCGGTCGTCATCATCGGGACGCAGTCGGCGGTGGCCGCTCCCTCGCAGGTGCGGCAGGCGGCGTACGCGGCGTCGAAGGGGGCGCTGACCAGCGCGATGTACTCACTGGCACGCGAGCTCGGACCGCACCGGATCCGGGTCAACACGGTGCTGCCGGGCTGGATGTGGGGCCCGCCGGTGCAGGCGTACGTCCAGTTCACGGCGCACAGCGAGGGCGTGCCGGAGAACGAGGTACTGATGCGGCTCACCGAGCGAATGGCGCTGCCGGAGCTGGCCACCGACGGCGACGTGGCGGAGGCGGCGATCTTCCTGGCGTCGGACCGCGCGCGAGCGATCACGGGCCAGCAACTCCTGGTGAACGCAGGAGAATTGATGCGCTGAAGGAACCACCTCTTTGCCTCATGTGACGGCCGCACGGGACCCGCATCCCGTGCGGCTGTTCGCGTGTGTGCGACTACTGACGAAGTGCCCGCTCATGGTGTGGGCGGCGTCACGTTCACGACAACTCCCCGTCGAGTAACGAAAAAGCAAAATCGTTCGACTTGCTGATCTGGGTTCACATCCATGACCCATGGGGCTCTTGACCGGCTGCCCGAACAAGCGGTTCAATCCCGGAAGTCCCCACTCCCGCAAGGGGGCGCCCGCTGGAACGGACGTACTGACGAAGAGCCGCAACGTTCACAAGGCGGACCCCTGGAGGGGGCACATGAACAGTCTCGACTGGGCCGTGCTCATCGGCTACTTCGGCATCATGGTCGCGATCGGCATCTGGTCGCACAAACGCGTGGACAACGTCTCCGACTTCTTCACCGCCGGCGGCAAGATGCCCTGGTGGCTCTCCGGCATCTCGCACCACATGTCGGGCTACAGCGCGGTGATGTTCACCGGTTACGCCGGCATCGCGTACACGTACGGCGTCACGTCCTTCATCACCTGGTCCTTCCCCATCGCGCTCGGCATCGCCATCGGCGCCAACCTGTTCGCGCCACGCATCAACCGGCTGCGCTCACGGCTCCACGTGGCCTCGCCGCTCGAATACCTGAAGAACCGCTACAACCTGGGGACCCAGCAGGCGCTCGCCTGGTCCGGCATGCTGCTGAAGATCGTGGACGTGGCCGCCAAGTGGGCCGCCATCGCGACGCTGCTGGCCGTCTTCACGGGCATCTCGATCAACCAGGGCATCCTGATCACAGGCGCCATCACGGCCGTCTACTGCACGATCGGCGGCCTGTGGGCGGACGCACTCACGGAACTGGGCCAGTTCATCATCCAGCTCATCGCGGGCATCGCGATGTTCGTGGCCGTGGTCTCGAAGCTCGGCCCGTTCGGCGGCATCTTCGGCGTCTGGGACGAGCCGGAGCTGGCGGGCCACGGCAAGCCGCTCGTCGGCCCGTACGGAACGGTCTTCCTCCTGGCCTTCCTCTTCATCAAGCTGTTCGAGTACAACGGCGGCATGCTCAACCAGTCCCAGCGCTACATGGCCACCAACAGCCCGCGCGAAGCCACCCGTTCGGCCCGTCTCTCCGCCGTCCTCTGGCTGGTGTGGCCGGTCGTCCTCTTCTTCCCGATGTGGGTCTCACCGCTCCTGGTGAAGGCGCAGAAGCCGGACGGCTCGGACTCGTACGGCCTGATGACCGAACAACTCCTCCCCCACGGTCTGCTCGGCCTGGTCATCGTCGGCTTCTTCTCCCACACGATGGCCATGTGCTCCTCCGACGCGAACGCGATCGCGGCCGTGTTCACGCGGGACCTGGCGCCGGCGCTGTCGCGCAAGGCGAAGGAGCAGTGGGTCGGCAACAAGGGCCTGCTGGCCGCGCGCCTGACGACGGTGATTTTCCTGGGCCTGTCCATGGCGGTAGCGACACAGGTCAACTCCCCGACCTTCAAGGACATCATCACGGTCGTCATCAAGTGGGTCGCGGGTCTCATGGGCCCGATCGCGATCCCGATGATGCTCGGCCTGCTCCGCCCGTTCCGAAAGTCCGGTCCCACCGCCGCGCTCACCAGCTGGGCCATGGGCCTCTTCGCCTTCTGGCTGGTCAACTACCCCATCAACTGGAACGTCGACGGCGGCGTCCCCCTCCAGTACCAGGTCTCCATCCCGCTCGCCGTCTCGCTCATCCTCTACATCGTCATCGGCTTCATCAAGCCGGAGGACACGCCTGAGCGGGATGCGCTGATCGAGCGCCTCAACACGGACGACGACGGTCCGTCGCCGGCGGGGGCGGCGATTCCGGCGCCGACGGCAGCGGGGGACGAGGTGCGACGCCTCTAGGTGACCGGGCCTTCCGTACGGGCCTGCTGGCGGGGCGCCCCGGCGCTTGGGGGAAGCGCCGGGGCGCTCGCGCGCCCTTCCCTTCGAACTGCCCCGGCGCCACGGACGAGCGAGGAAGCCCCTGCGAGGGCCAGCTTGTACGGTCCCCCGGCGCTGGGCTGCCGCCTTGCCCACCCTGCCGCCCCAGGCGGCAGATTGCCCAAGGCGGGGCGGGGCGGGGTGGGGAGGTGCGGGGAGCGGAGGTTGCCGGGGCGGGGTGCATGGCACTCGGGGTGGCAGGTTGCCTGAGGCGGGGTGCATGGCACTCGGCGGCGCATGTTCCAGGGAGGGGAGGCGTCCGGGGTGGGCGGTGTTTGGGGAGGGGGCACCGGTCCGCACTCGCGATTCGGCCGGAGGGGACGCGTCGGGGTGCCCGCGCAGGACTCCGCCCGAACGCAGTCCAGGACGACTCGCCTATGGCGGACCGCGGGGGATGAGGCCTATCCGGCCGAGGAGGCGCCCCGGCGCGGCCCCGCCCCACCCACCCATCGAGGCGCCCACTCAACCCCGCGGATACCGCGCAAGCCACCCCGGCGACGAAACCCCCGGCCCATGCAGCGCAGCGCCCTGCGTCATCTCCATCGCGAAATCATCCGCCAGCAACAGAATCGTCGCCCGCCCCTCCAACTCCGCCACCCACGCCGGAGGCAACGCCGTCTCCCCGTGCATCGCCCCCAGCAACCCCCCGCACAACGCCCCCACCTCAGCCGAAGGCCCATCGTGGTGCACGGCGAGCCCCAGCCCGTGCCGAATGTCCTCCCCCACCAACGCGCAGTACACCGCAGCGGCAAGCGCCCCCACAGCCCCACCGTCCCCGACCAGCTCCCCGACCCGCCCCGCACTCGGCATCCCCTGCCGCACCGCCCCCACCGCATGCTTGAGCGCCTCGACAACAGGCGGATGCCCCGGCCGAGCGGCAAGCAGCACCAGCGCCCGCTGCACAGCGCCGTCCAGCGACTCCCCGCGCGCCAGCGCATGCACGATCACGGCATACGCCCCGGCCGCGAGATACGCCTCGGCGGCACCATGCGTATGGACGGCACACTCGACCGCCAGCTGAAGCACAAGCTGCGGCTCCCACCCGACAAGCAGCCCGAACGGCGCGGACCGCGTCACCGCCTCGGCCCCGACCGCCTCCGGATTCTTCGGCTTGTCCAGGGTCCCCATGACGTCGTTGCCGAGCCCGAGCAGACAGACCTGAGAGGCACCGCGCCGCGAGTACAACCACTCCTCCCGCGCGAGCCACCCGTCTTCCTTCCGGCGCTCGTCGGGCCCCCAGTCCCGCTGGGTGGCGGCCCACCGCAGATAGGCCCGGTGCACATCGGTGGGCGGATGCCAGGCCCCGGTGTCGCGCCGCACCTGCGCCCGGATCAGCCCGTCGACGCTGAACAGCGCGAGCTGAGTCGCCGCGGTGACGGCGCCCGTACGACCGTGAGCGGGCACGAGCTGAGTGAGACCGGCGGCGCCGTACGCCTCCCGGATCGCGTCGAGGGTGAGCCCGCTGAGCGGAGCACCGAAGGCGTCCCCGAGCGCGGCACCGAGCAGCGTGCCCCGTACCCGGCTGCGGAAGTCCTGCTGCTCGACGCGGCCCCAGACGGCCGCGGCGGCGACCGGTGCGCCCATGGGATCCCCCCTTCCGGGCAGCACTGTAATCGACCGAGCGCGACCGGATACGTTCGCTGGCGCAACAAATGCGACCTCACCTCATATGCGAAGAGACGCCCCTGACATCACCTGCGACAGACTTCGCCCGATTAACAAAGGCGCACACACAAAACACACACCTCATTCCTCCGACAACAAGGGAAACCGCCCCGACCCCAACAACCCGGAAATGACCTCGGCCCGATCCCCAGGAGCCGCGTAATCCGGATGTGACCGCAACACGACGGCCGCGTCGTGCAACCGCCCCATCTGTGCGGACGCCCGAGCGACGCCCCGCCCACCAGGACTGACGGGATGACGGGCGAGGACAGGCCGCCCGGGAACGACCCGCCCGGAGGCGACAGCGGGAGCGACCCGCCGCGCGCACCGGCACGGCGCGTCGGGATTGACCAGCCCGCAGGTGGCGTCCATGAAGGCCCGCAACCGCGCACGAGCCCGCTCAAGCCGTTTGCGATAAGCACTGGCGGACACATCGAGCACCCAGGCGGCCTCCCGCGAGGGCAGCTCGAAGACCTCCCCCAGCACGAAGGCGACCCGCTCCTCCCGCCCGAGGCACTGCAACATGGCCTGCGTACAGGTCAGCCGCACCTCACGGGCGAGCAACTCGGCGTCGGGCCCGCCGTAGTCCTCGGGTGCGAGCCCGGCGACCAGCCCTTCCCCGAACGCGTCGAAACCCAACCCGACGACTTCTTGGGGCGAACGCCGCTTGAGGTTCAGCAGATGGTTGACGCCGATCCGGTAGGCCCAGGTGAGCAGCCGCGCCTCGGCCCGCCAGGTGGCGAGCCCGGTGACGACGCGGATGAGGATCTCCTGCAGGGCGTCCTCGGCATCGGCGGGCCGCGAGGTCATACGCAGGGCGAGCCGATACAGAGGATCCCGCACAAGCAGCACGACATCCTCAAGGGCCTGCTTGTCCCCGGCCACCGCGGAACGCACCAAGTCGCGCTCGCCATCCAACAGTTCGCGGTCCACAACGTCGCGATCACGGCTCATACGGTCAGTGTGAACACTCCGGCATGCTGCCGCAGCCAGTCGGACAGCACCGCCCCGACGGCATCCGGCTGATCCTCGGGCGCGTGATGCCCGGCGTCACCGATGTCCGCGGTCTCGACGTTGCTGAACGTCTCCCGCGCCCACGCCACGGCGTCCGGGCCCCCCATCCCGACCCCGTCCGACACATGCATGACGAGCTTCGGCACGGAGGCGGACCCGGCGGACGCCATCCACTCCCCGTACGCGACCATGCGCGCGTGCACATCCGCCGGCTCACCGTCGAACGGAATCTCGCGAGGCCACACGAGCAGCGGCATGCGCGAGGCCTCGGTCGGATAGGGCGCGCGGTACACGTCGTGATCCTCGTCGGACAACTGCCGTGTCCCATGGGGAAGGTTGAACTCGATGAAGACGTTGTCCCGCAGGATCATCTCCTCCCCCTTCCCGGGTGTACGGAAGGCCTGGAACAGCTCCCGCCCCAGCTCGGGCAGCTCGCTCCAGGCCAACGGCCGCAGGAAGGTCTCGACGACGGCGAGCCCCCGCACCCGCCCCGGATGCCGGGCCGCGTAATCCATGGCGAGGGCGCCGCCCCAGTCGTGCCCGACGAAGACGACGTCGTCACCGGGCAGGACAGCGTCGACCCAAGCCTCGAGATACCGGGCGTGATCACTGAACCGGTACCCGATATCAGGCTTCCCGGACGCCCCCATCCCCACGAGATCAGGCAGAAGAACCCGCCGCGTGAGCCCCGCAACGTACGGAACGACACCACGCCACAGATGGGACGACGTGGGATTCCCATGCAGAAACACCACAACGGGCCCGCCACCCCGTTCGCCCTCGTCCCCGTTCTCGGCTCCCACCTCCTGGTACGCCATGAAGGAGCCGAGAACGGGGACGGTGTTCATACGGATGCCCGTACTGCTCGACGCGCTCGTCATTTGCGTGCCTCCGACAGCTACGGCCCCGGACCTCTTCCGGGACCTTCACTGGGGTTGGACACAGGCAGCCACCCGCCTGTGACACCACACGCACGGTTTTCCGGCCGCGCCGGTCGGGCTCAGGGCTCGTAGCCCTGCCCGAGCTCGGCGATCTGCTGTGCGCTCAGCACTCCGGAGAAGGCGTGCACCTCGTCGACGTCACCGCGCAGGTACTCGCCCCATGCGCCGTCCACGTGTCCGCGCCCCACTTGCAGACCACCGTCGCTGTGCCAGGCACTGTGGAAGGAGGCGGTCGCCCCGGCGTTGGTGTAGCCGTCGATGTACAGCCGCACCTGGTCGGCCGCGGCATCGTGCACCACGGTCAGCCGGTGCCCCTGGCCTTCGCCGCCGTCCGGAGCTTCGATGTGCCCGACGACGGTCTCGCGTGCCCCCGCGTCGTCCGCACCGGCCATCACCAGCTGCCAGCTGCTGTCGGCGGGCGAGTAGCGCACCTTGAAGGCGTCCCCGTGCGCACCGCCCTGGGACAGCACGGTCATGGGGCGGTCCGGCTCGCTGTCGCGCAGGCGTACGACGACGCCGATGGAGTAGCTGTCGCTCGTGTCGAGGACCGGCTGCCCGGTCGCGGCGTGGCCCTTGGCACCGTCCAGCGTGAGGTGCCCGTCGCCGACAAGGGCGTACCCACCCGGCGTGCAGTCGGGGTCGCCCGCGCAGTCGTCACCCGTACGGAAGACGGACGCACCGTCCGAGAGGTGCAGCGGCGCGCCGCCGTACAGTTCGGAGCTGGTGCCCGACTCGGCGCTCTCGAGCGACCAGTGTCCCCGCAACTCCGCCTTCCGGGCGGCGAGCTGCGCGATCTCGTCCTGCACCACGACGCGGTCATGCACCCGTACGTCGCCGATCTGCCCCCGCCAGGTGCCGCTGTCCCCGGAGGTGGCCGTCGAGCGCCCGATGTGGAAGACACCGGTGCGGTCGGAGGGGCCGGAGTCCGGACCTGTCCGCTGTGCCGTTCCCACTTCGCGGCCGTTGACGTACAGCCGGGCCAGTCCTGTCTCGGCGTCGCGGACCCCCAGTACGTAGGCCCACTCCCCGGCGTCCGGGAGGCCGCCCGACAGCTGTGCGGAACCGGTCGTGAAGGACCACTGCGGTCCGGATTCCGAGGCGCGCAGCCCGAGGGTGAAGGCGGCGGGCCCGTCCGCGTCGCCCTGGCTCGCGATGGTCATGTCCTCATCCGTTGCGGCCGGGCGCACCCAGCCACCCACGGCGAACGTCTCACCGGGGTCCAGCACACCGGTGTCCGCGGCGAGGAAGGCGCCCGGCGATCCGTCCAGTGTGGCGGTCGACGTCAAGGCGGTGCCGGACGGTGCCGGCCCGCCGAAGGCCACGCCCGCGCCGGCCTCGGCGGTGGGGCCGTGCACCGCGGCGGCTGCGGTCGAGCCCGCGGCGTCGGCGAGCTCCCACTGCGCGACGGGGGCGCGCCCCGAACGGACCCGGAACTGGTACGTGGTCTCGCCACTGCGGTTGCCCGCGCGGTCTTGCGCCTGGACCGACATGAACCCGGTACCCGGCTTCGTCGGCATGTACCTGACGGTGACCGGGTCATCCGCGTGCTCGGGGCGGAGGACGGTCTGCTGCGCCCCTCCGCCGAAGCTGTAGACGTACTGGACGACATCGTCCGAGTCCGGGCCGGGGTTCACGGTGAAGCTGCCGTAGACACCGACACCGTCACGCAGGTCGGTGCCGTTGTAGTCGGGGGACGAGACGGTCGGCTGCCCCGGGGCCTTGTTATCGTAGCTGAACTCGCAGGCGTGACCGCCGTCTTCGTCACCTCACGCGGACGAGGCTCCGGCCCCGTCGGTGGCCCGGACGCGCCAGGCGACCACGGTGTCCGGTGGCACGTCCCGCAGCGGCAGCGAGAACGCCGAGCCGGAGGACTGGGGAGTAGTCGTGAAGGAGCGGCGCTGGACGTCACCGCCGCTCTCCGTCCACCACACCTCGTATTCGGCGTGGACGGGCTGAGCCTGCCCGCTGTCCTCCCCGCCGTCGTGCAGCACGGCGTTCAAGGTCGGCCGCGTCCGCACGTACGGCCTGTCCGCCCCCGCGACGCATTCCTTGCCGTCCGTGTGCAGGTCCTGCACAAGCGGCCGCAGCGGCGGCAGTTCGTCAGCCGCCACGGCCGCCGTCGGTGCTGCGACGATGGCCAAAGCCGCCGAGCACACCAGGGACGCCCGTCTGAGCTTCCCCGCATACACCTCGCTGGCAATCAAGTCGTACCCCTCCCCAGTCGTCCCGCTGCGCACGCTCTGCACGCTCCGCACACGGACCGCAGGAGGCTAACAACCACCACTGACAAGGGGCGCGGCAATTACGGCCGCCGAAATCCTCGCGGCGATCACGGCCGCCGAAATTCGCCCCGAGAAGCCGTACAACGCTTCCCGCCCCCCACACGTCTCCCCTACGGATGCCGACGTTTCCCGCGTATCCACCTCGACGTAACCGGGAGCCCACGTGCGCCGCACACTGCTGACCGCGCTGACCCTCACCACCGCCCTCACGGCGACGACCGCGCTGGCGGTCGCCACGGCCGTGGCCGCGCCGAAGGCCGCCGCACCGATACCACCCCGCACCCCCGTCACGGACTTCAACCACGACGGCTACGCGGACCTCGCCCTGGGCGCGCCCGGGGCCGCCGTGGGCGGGAAGCAGGAGGCCGGGACCGTGGCCGTGGTCTACGGAACGGCGGACGGCGCGGATGTCGCCCACGCGCGCGTGCTGAGCCGGGACTCCGCCGGGGTGCCGGGGGCGTCGACCGGCGGGGAGTACTTCGGGGAGCGGACCGCCACCGGTGACCTGGACGGGGACGGGTTCACGGACCTCGTCGTCGGGTCGGTGAACGGGTCGCACCCCGTCGTGCTGTGGGGCTCCGCGACGGGCCTGGGCGGCGCCGGGGCGGTCAGCCTGCCGGGCGGCTCCGGGCTGTTCTCCGTCGGGGACTTCGACGGGGACGGCCACCGCGACCTGGTCACCGACGACTACCCGCGCAGCGACGACCCGGACGACGACGACGCCGGCATGACCCTCTCGTACGGCCCCTTCGACCGGGCGACCGGCGCCGCCGCCCGCACCGACACCATCGTGACCAGCCAGACCTTCGGCCCGCACGACTTCGTCGTCGGCGACGTCACGGGCGACGGCGCGGACGACATCGTCACGAGCCACGGGTTCGAGGAGGCGGCGTACGCGAGCAAGTTCTGGAAGGGCGGGGCTAACGGCGTCGCCCACACCTCCACCTCCCTCACCTCCAGCCTCGCGGGAGCGGTCGCCGACGTCGACGGGGACGGCTACGGCGACCTCGTCGTCCACGACATCGGCGGCAACTACGAGGACATCGCCTACGAGAAGGGCACGGTCCGGGTCCTGTACGGCAGCGCCGCCGGGCCCTCCACCACCCGTACGACGGCGATCACCCAGGAGACGAGCGGCGTCCCGGGCAGCGGCGAGAGCGGCGACCAGTTCGGGACGGACATCGCCGCCGGTGACGTCAACGGCGACGGGTTCGCCGACATCGCCGTCGGCGTCCCCGGCGAAGCGATCGGCGACGTGGCCGACGCGGGCGCCGTCGTCCTCCTGAAGGGCGGCAGGGGAGGCCTGACCGGCGCGGGCGCCCAGGCCTTCCACCAGTCCACCCCCGGCGTCCCCGGCGCCAGCGAGAAGGGCGACCAGTTCGGCCTCCAGGTCCTGCTGTCCGACCTCGACGGCGACCAGCACGCGGACCTCACCGCCGCCGCCCCCCTGGAGGACGGCACCTACCGCGACTCAGGCGCGGCCTGGCTCCTCCACGGCACGACAACGGGCCTCACGACCACCGCCATCACCTCCTTCGGCCCCGCCACCCTCCACGCCCCGGAACCCAACGCCCAACTGGGCCGCGACCTGGGCCGCTGACCGGACACCGCCTCCGGGGGCGCGCCACACAACCGCGCCCCACACAACCGCGCCCCACGCAGCCGCGACCCCCGCGTACGGGACTCACCCGGCGTCACGCCCCCAAGAACACCGGATTCGTGAACGCCGCCAGCGCGCCGGGGAGGCCCGGGGTCGTCGAAGGGTGGCGGATCTCCGCTCGGACGTAGGCCGCGTAGGACGGGGTCGTGTGCCAAGTCACCGTCGACTCGCCGGAGGCGGGGAGTGCGGGGGAGGTGAAGAGGGTGCCCTGGTCCGTGACCAGGTGGAGGGTGCAGCCCGGTGCGCCCTTCACCTCCAGACGGACCGTCACCGGGGTGTCCAGAGGCACCGACAGCCGTTCGCCGATGCCCGCGTGGGCGCCCTTGCCGCCCGTCGCCGTGAAGCGCACCTCCACGTCCTTGGACTCGGCGACGTACGAACGCCCCGCCTTGATGCCCGCCTGGATCGCGTCGCGGGACAGGTCGTCGGCCAGGACCACCGTCTGCGGGCCGCCGATGCGGTCCGGGTCGCGGTGGGAGTCGCTGTTGCCCATCGCGGGGATCCAGCCCGACCGGCGTCCCGATCGGGCGTAGGAGACCAGCGTGTTGTCCCAGTCGCCGAGGGAGATCTCGTCGTCGGGGGTGTAGGGGCCGTTCCAGACCTCCACGGCGTCCGCCTCGCCGAAGCCGAACTTCCAGCCGCAGCCGATGCACGTCGCGTGCGGATGCGCGGGCACGACCAGGCCGCCCGCGCGCCGGATCTCCTGCGCGTACTTCGCCCAGCGGTTGTCCCGCGCCCGGTACCGCCAGTCGATGAACGTCTCCGGTTCGACGCCGAGCGCGAGGACGTGGCCGTTGCGCGTCGTGACCTCCTCGCCGATCAGTACGAGGAGGTCGTCGCCGGCCACGTCCGCCCAGTGGGCATGGGACGAGTGCGTGTTGTGGTCGGACGTGTTGATGAAGTCGAGGCCCGCCTCGCGCGCGAGCGCGCCGATCTCGGCCGGGGTGCGGCGCCCGTCCGAGTACCAGGTGTGCAGGTGGCAGTCGCCGCGGTACCAGGCGCGGCCCCGCCCCCGCGCACGCGCGGGCGGATACGTACGGGCGGGCGCCTTCCCCGGCGCCCCGTGCGTCAGCGTCACCGTCACCTCGTACGGCAGCCCCTCCGGCGCGACCGTGTACGGCCCGAGCACGATGTGCCAGAGCCCTGCCCGTACCGGCCCGGGGATGTAGCCCGGCGTCGCGTCGTCCACGCGGAGGAAGAACTCCGTGCGGGCCCCGCCCGACCAGCCGCGGAACCCCTTGCCGCCGAGCGCCGTGCCGCGCTCGTCGAAGATGCCGATGTCGAGCGCGTTGTTCTGGGTGCCGGGCGGAACCGTCGCCTTCGTGTACGTGTAGGCGACCTTGATCTCCCGTACCCCGCGCGGCACCTCCACCGGCAGGTACACGTAGTCGGGCGCGCCGGGCGGCAACGTCCCCTTGAGCGTCTTCGTGGACTGCGAGCCCTCGGGCGAGCCCTCGGCGGCGCTGGCGAAGCTCATGGTGGTGAGCGTAAGGGCGCCGGCGGCTCCGGTCACGAGCAACGACCGTCTGCCGATACCTGGCGCGTGCTGGTTCGTGTCATCGGTGCACATATCGCGGCTCCCCTGAAGGTCAGGTGTGACGGGTGTCTGGCGTGACGGGTGTCGCGCGTGACGGGTGTCGCGCGTGACGTGTGCCGCGCGTGACGGGTGCGACCCTGGCATTGAGCCGTGAACTCCCGTGCAAGGGAAGGGGGCCTGCGTCTTGCGCGTTCGCTGTCGGCCACGGGCGCGGCCATGGACTCCTCGACCCCCCACCGCTACGAATGCCGCATGCGGATCTCGACCACGATCTTCCTGACCGACGAGACCATCACCCCCGTCCGCCTCGCCCGCGAACTCGAACAGCGCGGCTTCGCCGGCCTCTACCTCCCCGAGCACACCCACATCCCCGCCGAGCGCACCACCCCGTACCCCAATGGCGGCGACCTGCCCCGCGAGTACGGCCGCCTCCTCGACCCGCTCGTGGCGCTGGCCCAGGCCGCCGCGGTCACCGAACGGCTGGCGCTGGGCACGGGCGTCACCCTCGTCACCGAGCACGACCCGATCGTCCTCGCCAAGCAGGTCGCCACGCTCGACCACCTCTCCGGCGGCCGCCTCACGCTCGGCGTCGGCTTCGGCTGGAACAAGGAGGAGGCCGCCGACCACGGTGTCGAGTGGCGTACGAGAAGGGACCTCACCCGGGACCGGATCGGCCTGATGCGTGCGCTGTGGGCCCCGGACCCGACCCCGTACACGGGTGAGCACGGACCCGGGCAGCGGTCCGTGCGCGCGAGCCACGCCCACCCCAAGCCGGTCCGCGGCGGCGCGCCCCGCATCCTCGTCGGCGGCGGCGCGGGCCCCGTCCTCTTCGAGCACATCTGCGCGTACGCGGACGGCTGGATGCCGATCGGGGGCGGCGGCCTGAGCCGGACGCTGCCCGGGCTGCGTGCCCGGTGGGAGGCGGCGGGCCGGGACCCGTCGGCGCTGGAGGTCGTCCCGTACGCGGTCGTGCCGACGCCCGGCAAGCTCGCGCACTACGCCGGCCTGGGCGTGAGGGAGGTGGTGCTGCAACTGCCGCCGGGCGACGAGCGGACCGTGCTGACGGCACTGGACGACCTGGACCAGTACGTATGAGACACATGCACTCGTATGCTCGCTACATGAGTGATCCGGACGACGCCGTACGCAGCGAGGACCGACCCCAGACACCGCCACAGGCGGACCGCCCCACCGCCAACGCGATGCGCCGCGCGCTCAAACGGGCCCGGGACGGCGTCGCGCTCGACGTCACCGAGGCCGCCGTCCTGCTCCAGGCGCGCGGCGAGGACCTGACGGACCTGACGGCGTCCGCCGCGCGGGTGCGCGACGCGGGCCTGGAGGCGGCGGGCCGCCAGGGCGTGATCACGTACTCGAAGAGCGTCTTCATCCCGCTCACCCGGCTGTGCCGGGACAAGTGCCACTACTGCACGTTCGTGACGGTGCCGGGCAAGCTGCGCCGCGCCGGGCACGGCATGTTCATGTCGCCGGACGAGGTCCTGGACATCGCGCGCAAGGGCGCCGAACTCGGCTGCAAGGAAGCGCTGATCACGCTCGGCGACAAGCCGGAGGACCGCTGGCCCGAGGCGCGCGAATGGCTGGACGCGCACGGCTACGACGACACGATCGCCTACGTCCGCGCCATATCGATCCGCATCCTGGAGGAGACGGGCCTGCTGCCGCACCTCAACCCGGGGGTGCTGTCCTGGACGGACTTCCAGCGGCTCAAGCCGGTGGCGCCGTCGATGGGCATGATGCTGGAGACGACGGCGGAGCGGCTCTGGTCCGAGCCCGGGATGCCGCACTACGGCTCCCCGGACAAGGAGCCGGCGGTACGGCTCCGGGTCCTGGAGGACGCGGGCCGCTCCTCCGTCCCCTTCACCAGCGGCCTGCTCATCGGGATCGGCGAGACGTACGAGGAGCGCGCGGACTCCCTGTTCGCGCTGCGTCGCGTGGCCCGCTCGTACCACTCCGTCCAGGAGCTGATCATCCAGAACTTCCGCGCCAAGCCGGACACGGCGATGCGCGGTATGCCGGACGCGGACCTCGACGACCTGGTCGCCACGGTGGCCGTCGCCCGCCACATCATGGGCCCGTCGGGCAACCTCCAGGCCCCGCCGAACCTCGTCGACGGCGAGTACGCGCGGCTCATCGGCGCGGGGATCGACGACTGGGGCGGGGTGTCCCCCGTGACGATCGACCACGTGAACCCGGAGAAGCCGTGGCCCCGCCTCGATGAACTGTCCCGGCAGTCGGCGGAGGCGGGGTTCACGCTCCGCGAGCGGCTCTGCGTCTACCCGGAGTTCGTCACGCGCGGCGAACCGTGGCTCGACCCGCGCCTCCAGCCCCACGTACGCGCCCTGGCCGACCCGGAGACGGGCCTGGCGATCGCGGACGCGCCCGTGGTCGGCCGCCCCTGGCAGGAGCCGGACGAGCAGTTCACCGCCACCGGCCGCACGGACCTGCACCGCACGATCGACACCGAGGGCCGCACGTCGGACCGGCGCGACGACTTCGACGAGGTCTACGGCGACTGGGAGGCCCTGCGCGAACAGGCGGCCCCCGGCATGGTCCCGTCCCGCATCGACGGCGACGTACGCGAGGCCCTGTCCGTGGCGGCGGCCGACCCGACCCGCCTCACCGACGACCAGGCCCTCACCCTCCTCCACGCGGACGGACCGGCGCTGGACGCGCTCTGCGGGGTGGCGGACGACATCCGCAAGTCGGTGGTGGGCGACGACGTCACCTACATCGTCACGCGGAACATCAACTTCACGAACGTCTGCTACACGGGCTGCCGCTTCTGCGCCTTCGCGCAACGCCGCACGGACGCGGACGCGTACACGCTCTCGCTGGACCAAGTGGCGGACCGGGCGGCACAAGCGTGGGACGTCGGCGCGGTCGAGGTCTGCATGCAGGGCGGCATCCACCCGGACCTGCCCGGAACGGCGTACTTCGACATCGCGAAGGCCGTGAAGGACCGCGTCCCGGGCATGCACGTCCACGCGTTCTCCCCGATGGAGGTGGTCAACGGGGCGTCGCGCACCAACATGTCCATTCGCGAATGGCTGACGGCGGCGAAGGAGGCCGGCCTCGACTCGATCCCCGGCACGGCGGCGGAGATCCTCGACGACGAGGTCCGCTGGATCCTGACGAAGGGCAAGTTGCCGACGGCGACGTGGATCGAGGTGGTGAAGACAGCCCATGAGCTGGGCATCCGCTCGTCCTCCACCATGATGTACGGGCATGTGGACCAGCCCCGCCACTGGCTCGGCCACTTCCGCACCCTGGCCGCGATCCAGCAGGAGACGGGCGGCTTCACGGAGTTCGTGACGCTCCCCTTCATCCACACCAACGCCCCGGTGTACTTGGCGGGCATCGCGCGCCCCGGCCCGACGATGCGCGACAACAGGGCGGTCACAGCGATGGCCCGCATCCTTCTCCACCCCCACATCCCCAACATCCAGACGAGCTGGGTGAAGCTCGGCACGGAGGGCGCGGCGGAAATGCTCCGCTCCGGTGCGAACGACCTGGGCGGCACCCTGATGGAGGAGACGATCTCCCGCATGGCGGGCTCCTCCTACGGCTCCTACAAGTCGGTCAAGGACTTGATCGCGGTAGCGGACGCGGCAGGCCGCCCTGCTAAGCCCCGGACGACGCTGTACGGCCCCGTCCCGGAGGAGCGGGTCCAGGCCGCGGCGGCATCGGACGGACACCTGCCGGAGCTGCTGCCGGTGCTGGGGGACTGAGCACAGAACGACCCGGGCCGGGGCCCAGCGCCCCGGCCTGCACGACACCGGCTCCGGCGGCTCTCACCCCGGCCAGACGATCGACTGCACCTCGCTGTAGGCGTGCAGCGCGTACGAGCCGACGTCCCGGCCCACGCCGCTCCTCTTGAACCCCCCGAACGGCGCCTCCATGTTCCGGCCGATCGTGTTCACGCCGACCCCGCCCGACCGCAGGCGCCGGGCGACACGGAACCCACGCGCCACATCCCCCGTCCAGACGTAGTCGATCAACCCGTACTCGGAGTCGTTCGCGAGAGCCACCGCCTCGTCCTCGTCGCCGTCGAACGGGACGACCGCCACGACCGGGCCGAAGATCTCCTCCCGGACCACGCGCATGTCGGGCGTGCAGTCAGCGAGGAGGGTGGGGGCTACGTAGAACCCGCGTTCCAGGGCCGGGCGCTCGCCCCCGGTGACGACCCGGGCCCCCTCCTTCCGCCCCAGCTCCACATACGCCTCCACCCGCTCCCGGTGCGCCGCCGAGATGACCGGGCCGATCACCGTCCCCTCGGCCCGTGGATCACCGACCCGCAACCGACCCGCGTACGCCGCCAGCCGCGCCACGAACTCCTCGTACACCGACCGAGCCACGATCGCCCGCGTCGGCGCCGTGCAGATCTGCCCGCTGTAGAAGGAGAATGTCGTTCCGATCCCGGCGACGGCCGCGTCGAGGTCCGCGTCACCGAAGACGATCGCCGCACCCTTCCCGCCCAACTCCATCAACTGCCGTTTCATCGACCGGCCGCAAACCTCGCCGATGCGCTGCCCGACCGCCGTCGAGCCCGTGAAGCTGACCATGTCGACGTCCGGGGAGTCGACGGCGGCCTCGCCCACCCCCACATCCACCCCGCTGACGACGTTGACCACACCACGCGGCGCACCCGCCTCCTCCAACGCCGCCGCCATCCGGAACACCGACAACGGGTCCTGCGGCGCCGGTTTCACGACGACCGTGTTGCCCATCGCCAGCGCGGGCGCGACCTTGCCGGCCGGATTCGCCCACGGGTTGTTGTACGAGGTGATGCAGGTGACGACCCCCACCGGTTGGCGGACCGCCAGTGCGCCGATCACCGCCGCCCTGCCCATCGGGCCCGCCTCGTTGATCTGCGGCGGCAACCCCTCCTCCACCGGTTCGAGCGCCCCCCGCGCATACCGCCGGAACCGCGCCACCCCCACCCCCACCTGCATCGCCCGCGCAGTCGGCGTCGTCGCCCCGCTCTCGGCCTGCGCCACGCGCGCGTGCTCCGCGAAGTCCCGCTGCATGAGGTCGGCGGCCCGGTCCAGGATCGCCGCGCGCTCCCCCGGCGACGTACGGGACCACGCCCCGAATGCGTCCCGCGCGGCCCGCGCCGCCTCGTACACCTGCCGCCGGGACGCCTCGGGCGCCTGCCCGACGACCTCCTCGCTCGCCGGGTCGACGACGTCGTAGTACCCGCCGCCGGGCTCGACCCACTCACCCCCCACGAACAGCCGGCTCACCTCGTGCTCACCGTCCGCGTGTCCCGCCCCGACCTGAGCACCTTGCCGGGCACGGCCCCGCTGACCACGTCGTCACGGATCGCCTCGACGCCGTTCACCCACACGGCGCGGACACCGACCGCCTTCGAGTCCAGGCGCGGGCTGTCGCCGGGCAGGTCGTGGACGAGGGTGGCCTTGCCCGCGTCGATCGTCTCGGGATCGAACAACACCAGGTCAGCGTGGAAGCCCTCCCGCACTCTCCCCCGCTCCCGCAGCCCGAACAACTGAGCCGGGTCGTCCGTCAGCATCTTCACCGCTGCTTCCAACCCCATCAGCTTCCGGCCCCGCAGACAGTCCCCGAGGAACCGCGTCGTGTACGGCGCCCCGCACATCCGGTCCAGGTGCGCGCCCGCGTCGGAGCCGCCGAGCAGGACGTCCTCGTGGAGCCAGGTCTCGGCGCGCAGGGCCCAGGAGCCGGGGTCGTTGTCGGTCGGCATCGGCCAGAGGACCGTCCGCAGCCGGTCGGCGGCGCAGATCTCGACCAGGCACTCGAAGGGCTCCTGGCCCCGCTCGGCCGCGATGTCCCGTACAACTCGCCCCGTCAGACCGGCGTTCGCCGATGCGTACGTGTCCCCGATGACGTACCGCCCGAAGTCGACGAGCCGCCGGAAGACCCCCGCCTCCTTGCTGTCGGCCCGCCGCAGCATCTCCGCCCGCACCTCCGGGTCCCGGAGCCGGGCGATCCGCTCGTCGACCGGCAGGCCCAGCACCTCCCCCCACCCCGGAATCAGGTTCAGCGCGCAGAACGTACCGAGCGACATGTTCATCGGCGTCAGGATCGGCATCGTCAGCGCGACGATCCGCCCGCCCGCCTTCCGCGCCCGCTCGCTCGCCGTGAGCTGGCGGGGCACGCGCTCGGGCACGGCGGCGTCGACGGTCAGGACGTTCCAGTTCAGCGGGCGGCCCGCGACCGCGCTCATCTCCACCAGCAGATCGATCTCGGCGTCGCTGAACTGGTCGAGGCACCCGGCGACGATCGCCTCGATCTGCGTCCCCTCGTGCTCCCCGACCGCCTGGCTCAGCGCGATCAGCTCGGCGGGCAGCGCGTGCCGCGAGGCGACCGGCTTTCCGTCACCGTCCGAGTGCGTCGAGGACTGGGTGGTGGAGAAGCCCCAAGCACCGGCCTCCATCGCCTCGTGGAAGAGATCGAGCATGGCCCGCAACTGCTCCGGCGTCGGCTGACCACCCACGGCCTCCGCCCCCATCACATACCGCCGCAGCGCGCAATGCCCCACCATGAACCCGGCGTTGACGGCGATCCGCCCCTCCAGCGCGTCCAGGTACTCCCCGAACGAACTCCACGTCCACGGCGCGCCCTGTTCGAGGGCGACCAGCGACATCCCTTCGACCTTCGACATCATCCGCCGCGTGTAGTCGGCGTCCTCGGGCCGGTCGGGGTTCAGCGGCGCGAGCGTGAAACCGCAGTTGCCGCCGGCGACGGTGGTCACCCCGTGGTTCAGCGACGGCGTCGCGTACGGGTCCCAGAACAGCTGGGCGTCGTAATGCGTGTGCGGATCGACGAACCCGGGCGCGAGCACGAGCCCCGTGGCGTCCTCGGTCCCGCGGGCCTCCTCGGTGACGGCCCCGGCCTCGGCGACGACGGCGATCCGCCCGTCCCGGATGCCGACATCGGCAAGAAACCCGGGCGCCCCGGTCCCATCGACGACAGTGGCCCCTTTGATGAGGTGATCAAGCACGACGATCCAGCCTCTCCGGCGTTTGAGGAGCGGGGTCCGGGGCGGAGCCCCCGTGACCTCAGCGACAAAGGGCCCCGACTCTCCTGTCCGGGAGGAGGAAAGCCGGGGCAGCTCAGCGACGATCAGACCCCGGCCGCCCTGAACCGGCTGGTCCGGTGGACCGGATCCGTATCGATCTTCGGGATGACGTGCTCCCCGATCAGCCGGATCGACTTCAGCGTCTCCTCGTGCCCCATCCCGATGGGCAGCCCGAACGACAGCTGATCGGCCCCGGCCTGCTCCCACCGCTTGCACTGCTGAAGCACCTCGTCCGGATCCCCGCAGATCATCAGCTCCTCGGCGATGAGCAGCTCGATGATCTCGGTGGTGTACTCGGGCAGGATCTCCGGCCACTCCGGAATCCCGTCCGGGCGCGGGAAGGTGTCGTGATACCGGAAGACCAACGACTGCAGGTAATTGAGACCACCGTTCACAGCGATCTCCACCGCCTCCTCATGCGTCTCCGCGCAAATGGCCGTCGACGTGACCATCACGTTGTCGTTGACGAAGTCCCCGACCGGCTCCGCGTCCCGGATCGCCGTCTTGTACTGCTCCAGGACCCACTCCATGTCGGAGACCTTCTGCACGGAGAACCCGAGCACCCCGAGCCCCTTGCGGGCGGCCATCGCGTACGAGGGCGGGGACCCGGCCGCGTACCACATGGCCGGGTGGGACTTCCCGTACGGCTTGGGGAAGATCTTGCGGGGCGGCAGCGACCAGTGCTTGCCCTGGAACCCGGGGTACTCCTCCTGGAGCCACATCTTCGGAAACTCGGCGATGGTCTCTTCCCAGATCTCCTTGGTGTAATTCATGTCGGTGACGCCCGGTATGAACCCGAGGATCTCGTGCGAACCGGCCCCGCGCCCGCTGCCGAACTCGAACCGGCCCTCGCTGAGGTGGTCGAGCATGGCGACCTTCTCGGCGACCTTCACGGGGTGGTTGACCTGGGCGAGCGGGTTGAAGATCCCCGAACCCAGATGGATCCGCTCGGTGGCGTGCGCCAGGTACCCGAGGAAGACGTCGTTCGCCGAGAGGTGCGAGTACTCCTCCAGGAAGTGGTGCTCGGACGCCCAGGCGTACTTGAAGCCGGACTTGTCCGCCTGGATGACGTACTCGGTCTCGTTCATGAGCGCGCGGTGCTCGGCGGCCGGGTCCGTCAGCGCCTGTTTGCCCACGTATCCCTGTACAAAGAGGCCGAATTCCAAGGAGGTTCACCGTCCTCGTCAGTTTCTGACGGTACGTCAGATCGGATGTCCCGACTGTTCCACCGACCCCGTGGAGCGTCAATACCTGACGCGTCGTCAGCTCAGCGGTCACAGCCACGGCAGCGGTCAGAGCAGCGACACCCCCGCCAGCCACCCCCCGTCGATCACGAACGGCTGCCCCGTGATGTACGCCGAGTCCTCCTCCGCCGTCAGGAACAGTGCGAGCCGCGCCACCTCCTCCGGCTTCCCGACCCGCCCGAGCGGTACGAGCTTGCGGTAGTACCGGTCGAGCGCCTCGCCGGACCGCGCGACATCGGCGTCCGGGTCGAGCTGGGCCGGGTTGCTCATGGCGGTGTCGACGGCGCCGGGGCAGACGGCGTTGACCCGTATCCCCTTGGCCGCCAGCTCAAGCGCCGCGACCCGCGTCAGGCCGACGATCGCGTGCTTGGTGGCGGCGTACGCGCCCACGTACGCCATCCCCGTCAGGCCCGTGTACGACGCCGTGTTGACGATCGAGCCGCCCCCGGCCGCCGCGATCTCCGGTGCCACGGCCTTGATCCCGAGGAACGCGCCGACCTGGTTCACCTGCACGATCCGCTGGAACTCGTCGAGGGGCGTCGAGACCAGCTCGTTGAAGCGGAGGATGCCCGCGTTGTTGACCAGGCCGTCGATCTTGCCGAAGGCGTCCTTGGCGGCGGTGACGGCGGCGGCCCAGTCGTCCTCCTCGCCGACGTCGAGATGGACGTAGAGGGCGCTGCCCCCACCCTCCGCGATCTCCTTGGCGACCGTCTCCCCCTGGTCGTCGAGCACGTCCGCGACGACGACCCGTGCCCCCTCCGCCGCGAACAGCCGCGCCTCCTGCTCCCCCTGCCCGCGCGCCCCACCGGTGACGATGACGACGCGCCCGTCGAGCTTGCCCATGGGTTCCTGCCCCTCAGTCGAGTTGCGGTACGACATCGGCCGCGAAGGCCGCCATCTGGTCGAGCAGTTCGGCGCACGCCCGGCTCCGGAACCGGACCTGGATCTGGTCGACGCCCATGGCCGCGTACGCGCGCAGCGACTCCGCGAGCACCTCCGGGGCGCCGGTGAGCGTGCGCCGCCCGACGTCCCAGCCGGGCACGCCCGCGTACAGCGGCTCGGTGATCGCGCCGACGGTGAGCGGCGCCTCCACGCCCGCCTCCGCGCGCAGCCGCCGCAGCGTCCGGATCTTCTCGGGGAGCCGGTCGCGCGGGTCGCCCTGCGGCAGCCAGCCGTCGCCCTTGAGCGCGGCGCGGCGGACGGCGGGCGCCGACGAGCCGCCGACCCAGACGGGGACGCGTGCCTGCGCGGGCCGGGGCCGCTGCCCGAGCCCCTCGAACGCGTACCGCTCGCCCTTGTGCACCGGGAACTCGTCCGGCCCGAGCGCCGCCCGGAGCGCGTCCACCGTCTCGTCGAGCACCGCGCCCCGGCGCGCGAAGTCGACGCCCAGCGCCTCGAACTCCTCCTGGACGTGGCCGGCCCCGACCCCGAGGATCAGCCGCCCGCCGCTGAGGTGGTCCAGGGTCGCGTAGCTCTTGGCGGAGGCGAGCGGGTGGCGCAGGCCGACGATCGCGACGTGGGTGAGCAGGCGGACCCGTTCGGTGACGCCGGCCAGGAAGGCGAGGGTGGCGACCGGGTCGTACCAGACCGTCGACATGGCGTCGGCGAGCCTGCGCGGGATGGCGACGTGTTCGCAGCAGGCGATGTAGTCGAAGCCGCCCCGGTCGGCGGCGCGGGCGACCTCCGCCAGCTCGGCGGCGCCCGCGTCCGCCTCCCACGGCTCGGCGTAGATCATGCTCTGCGACTGGATCGGCAGCTGCATCCCGTACGCCGTGCGGCCACCCCGGGAGGTCACCGCTGCCACAGCCCCTCCGGGGTGAGGCCGAGCAGGTCGATGGCGTTGCCCCGGACGATCCGTTCGACGGTCCTCGGGTCCAGGTGGCCCATCTGTGCCTCGCCGACCTGCCTGGACTTCGGCCAGGTGGAGTCGGAGTGCGGGTAGTCGGTCTCGTAGAGGACGTTGGACAGGCCGATGGCGTCGAGGTTCCGCAGCCCGAAGGCGTCGTCGAAGAAGCAGCCGAAGACGTGGTCCGCGAAGTACTCGCTCGGCGGTTTCCTGACCTTGTCGGCGACGCCGCCCCAGCCGCGGTTCTCCTCCCAGACCACGTCGGCGCGTTCCAGGATGTACGGGATCCAGCCGATCTGGCCCTCCGCGTACATGACCCGTAACTGCGGGAAGCGTTCGAACTTGCCGCTCATCAGCCAGTCGACCATGGAGAAGCAGCAGTTGGCGAAGGTGATGGTCGAGCCGACGGCGGGCGGCGCGTCCGCCGACGTCGACGGCATCCTGCTGCTGGACCCGATGTGCATGGCGATGACGGTGCCGGTCTCGGCGCAGGCGGCGAGGAACGGGTCCCAGTCGTCACCGTGGATGCTCGGCAGGCCGAGGTGCGGCGGGATCTCCGAGAACGCGACGGCCCGCACCCCGCGCGCGGCGTTGCGGCGGACCTCGGCGGCGGCGAGATCCGCGTCCCAGAGCGGGACGAGGGTGAGCGGGACGAGGCGGCCGTGCGCCTCGGGACCGCACCACTCCTCGACCATCCAGTCGTTGTACGCGCGGACGCACAGCAGCCCGAGTTCGCGGTCCGGGGCCTCGGTGAAGGTCTGGCCGCAGAAGCGCGGGAAGGTGGGGAAGCAGAGGGCGGACTGGACGTGGTTGACGTCCATGTCGGCGAGGCGCGACGGGACGTCGTAGGAGCCCTTGCGCATCTGCTCGTAGGTGATGACCTCCAGCTTGATCTCGTCCCGGTCGTAGCCGACGGCGGTGTCGAGGCGGGTGAGCGGGCGGTGCAGGTCCTCGTAGATCCACCAGTCGCCGATGGGTCCTTCGTCGCCCTTCTCACCCATGACGGGGGCGAACTTGCCGCCCAGGAAGGTCATTTCCTTCAGTGGCGCCCGCACGACGCGCGGGCCCGTGTCGAGGTACTTCTTCGGGAGGCGGTCGGACCAGACGGCCGGCGGTTCGACGGTGTGGTCGTCGACGGAAATGATCAGGGGGAACTCATCGGATATCAGGGCATTGCTCGTGTTTCCGGTCTCCGTGGTCTCCATGGGGTCACGGTAGCGCCGATCTGACGACCCGTCAGCTAGCGGGAACGGTCCGCAAGGAGCCCCGTACGCGTGAGGTGTCTGTGATGGCTGTCTCCCACGGCTGACGTATCCGCCATGAACAAGGCAAACTGGCGGGGTCGTCCTCGCCGGTCCGTCTCTCCGACGGCGCGCCGCCTGGACGACGGCGGAACCACAGGTGAACCGGTGCGGTGCGGCGGCAGGGGGCAGTGATGGACGGTGGAGCGCGGGTACCGGAGCAGCGGCGTCCCGCCGCGTCCGGCGACGGCCCGGGCGCGGCGCCCTCCGCCGCGTCCGGCCTGCGCTTCAGCGTGCTCGGCCCGGTGCGGGCGTGGCGCGGCGGCGAACCGCTCGCGACGGGCTCGCCGCAGCAGCGGGCGCTCCTCGCGACGCTCCTCCTGCGCGAGGGCCGCACCGCGACGGCGGGCGAGCTGATCGACGCGGTGTGGGGCGAGGAGTCCCCGCAGCAGGCCCTCGCCGCGATCCGCACCTACGCCTCCCGGCTGCGCAAGGCACTCGGCGCGGACATCCTGGTCAGCGAGTCGGGCGGCTACGCGATCCGCTCGCTCGGGCGGGGCGCCCTCGACGTGGCCGTCGCGGAGGAGCTGTGGGCCGACGCGGAGAAGGCCCGGCACAACGGTGACCTGCGCCAGGCCCGCTCCCTCGTCAACAAGGCGCTCGGGCTCTGGGACGGCGAACCGCTCGCCGGTGTCCCCGGACCGCACGCCGAGACCCAGCGCGCCCGCCTCGACGAACGGCACCTCCAGCTCATCGAGTCCCGCCTCGACATGGACCTGGAGCAGGGCCGCCACGCGGACGCCGTCTCCGAACTCACCGCGCTCACCGCGGCCCACCCCCTGCGCGAGCGCCTGCGCGAACTTTTGATGCTCGCCCTGTACCGCTCGGGGCGCCAGGCCGAGGCCCTCGCCGTCTACGCGGACACGCGCCGCCTCCTCGCCGACGAGCTCGGCGTCGACCCGCGCCCCGGCCTCTCCGAACTCCAGCAGCGCATCCTGCGCGCGGACCCGGCGCTCGCGGAGACCTCGGCACCGGTCCCGGAGCCCGCCTCGACACCGCTGCGCCCCGCACAACTCCCGGCCCGCGTGCCGGACTTCACGGGCCGCGCCTCCTTCGTCAAGGAGCTGAGCGAGGTCCTCGCGGCGGCCTCCTCCGACGACGGCACCGGCTCGGTCATGGCGGTCTCGGCGGTCGCGGGCATCGGCGGCGTCGGCAAGACGACCCTCGCCGTCCACGTCGCCCACGCCTCCCGCTCCGCCTTCCCCGACGGCCAGTTGTACGTGGACCTGCAGGGCGCGGGCGCCCGCGCCACCGAGCCGGAGACGGTCCTCGGCTCGTTCCTGCGCGCCCTCGGCACGGCGGACGCGGCGATCCCGGACACCCTGGAGGAGCGCGCGGCCCTGTACCGCTCGACGCTCGACGGCCGCCGCGTGCTCGTGCTGCTCGACAACGCGCGTGACGCCGCCCAGGTCAGACCCCTGCTCCCTGGTACCGAAGGGTGCGCGGCGCTCATCACGGGCCGGGTCCGCATGGTCGACCTCGTCGGCGCGCACCTCGTCGACCTGGACGTCATGTCGCCCGAGGAGGCGCTGCTCCTCTTCACCCGGATCGTCGGCGAGGAGCGGGTCGCCGCGGAGCGCGAGGCCGCGCTCGACGTGGTGGCGGCGTGCGGCTTCCTGCCCCTCGCCATCCGCATCGCCGCCTCGCGCCTGGCGGCCCGCCGCACCTGGACGGTCTCGGTCCTCGCCGCGAAGCTCGGGGACGAACGCCGCCGCCTCGACGAACTCCAGGCCGGCGACCTCGCGGTCAAGGCCACCTTCGAACTCGGCTACGGCCACCTGGAGCCCGGCCAGGCCCGCGCCTTCTGCCTCCTCGGCCTCGCCGACGGGCCCGACATCTCGCTCGCCGCGGCGGCCGCCGTCCTCGACCTCGGCGTCGAGGAGACCGAGGACCTCCTGGAGACCCTCGTCGACACCTCCCTCCTCGAATCGGCGGCCCCCGGCCGCTACCGCTTCCACGATCTGGTCCGGCTCTACGCGCGTGCGTGCGCCCAGCGGGACGAGCTGCCGGCGGCGGAGCGGGAGGCGGCGCTGTCGCGGTTGCTGGACTTCTACCTGGCGACGGCGACCCACTCCTACGCGGCCGAGCGGCCCGGCGACCGTACGGTCACCCACCTCGAGGCCACCGCCTACCCGGGGCGGGCCTTCGCCGACGCCGCCGAGGCGCTCGACTGGCTGCACACCGAGGCCGAGTGCCTGCTCGCCTGCGTCATGCAGTGCCTGCGGCCCGGAACCCTGCGCCGCGCCGTCGACCTGCTCCTGACCACGATCGACCTGGCCGAGTCC
>NZ_JAOCNE010000006.1:0-21826 GCF_056172735.1 Streptomyces sp. R818 | reverse complement strand
CAGAGCGGCGACGACGACAAGGCCTCCGGCGCGAACGGCTCCGCGTCCACGGCAACGTCCTCATCCCCCTCCTCCGCGGACACGTCCGCAGACACGTCCGCGGACACCGGCTCCGCCAACACCCCGTCCTCGAACGGCTCCGCCACCGAATCCGCCGAAGGCACCGGCAGCGGCGGCGGCCAGATCACCACCGGCCCCTGCAAGACCGCCAACCTCGCCTTCCACACCGCCCACGGCATGGGCGAGGGCGACTTCACCGTCGCCATGAAGAACACCGGCGACGCCTGCACCCTCAAGGGCTTCCCGGGCGTCGACCTCAAGGCCGACAGCGGCCCGGGCGCCATCAGCGCCCAGCGCACCAAGCTCGCCGCCCCGCTCGTCACCCTCAAGTCCGGCGAGGAGACCCGGTTCCACCTGCACTACCCGCGCAACGACAGCGGCGGCTCCGGCGTCGATATCACCCAGCTCGTCGTCACCCCGCCGAACGAGACCCACTCCAAGACCCTCCCGGTCACCATCAACCTCCCGGTCTCCGACAGCCCCACCGAGGCGGGCGTCACGGTGGACCCGGTGGGCACGGGCAAGCAGTAACCGCCATGCCGCGGAGCAGGCCCGGCCGGACACGCGGCCGGGCACCGCGACCCCGCCTACCCGAGCACCTTCGCCTCCGCCACCGGCAGCCCCTTCACCCACCAGTGGTCGTAACGCCGGTACGCGGCCTCGTCCCGCCCGGCGAGGAACGCGCGCAACCCCCGCGCCTCCCCCTCCAGCGCCTCCCACACCTCCCCCGCCAGCGGCCGGAACGCGCTCACCTCGATGCCCGCCCCGTCCGGTGCCATCCGCCAGACCCCGGCCACGTATCCGTCCACCAGAACCGTCGGCAGCACATCCCCGTTCACCCGGATCACGTGCTTGCGGTACTCGGGCGGGAGGACCCGGGCCCGGTCCGCGTAGGCGAGGAGCACGCTGTCCCACATCGGCAGCAGGCGTGGCGGTGCCCCCACCTCCTCCGACGGCCGGACGGCCCCGGGTACGTCGTAGAGCACGGTTCCGCCGGGGCCCGGCAGCTCCTCCAGGTCGTCGCCGAGCGCCGCCCGCACCCGGCCCTTCTGCACGAGGCCGAACTGCGCGATGTCCGCCACGGTCGCCGGCCCGAACCCCGCCAGGTACCGGCGGACCAGCACCCGCAGACCTTCCGCCACCGCCTCCGGGTCCCGCAGCGCGGGGCGGTGCGCCACAGCCGCCGACACATAGCGCTGCCCGGCCCCTGACACGTACGCCCACGGCGCGTCCTCGACCGGTGCGTGCCACAGCGGCGCGTACTGCCGCAGCATCCGCCACGCCGTGGGCGACACCGCGCCCTCGACCCCGGTCCGGACCCGCAGCCACTCCCCCAACTCCCGCGCCTCGCCCGCCGCTTCGGCCCGCTCCAGCAGCTCCGGCAGCAGCGCGTCCACGTCCGACTCCGTGATACCGGACGCCCTGAACCGGGGATCCCGCAGCCGCGCACCCCGTACCGTCGGCTCCACCGCCGCGCGAGAAGCCGCGTAGTCGTCGACGTGGACCGCGTGCAGCGTGATCCGCATCAGCGTCGACCTCACCACGCGGAACGCGGCGAACGCCGCGTCCAGGTCCGCCGCGCGGAACCCCGCCACCCGGTTCCACAGCGCCACATACGGCGAAGCGGGCTGCTGCGCCTGGAGCGCGACAACCCGCCGTACCGCGTCCTCGACCCCCAGCGGCTGCCGCCGAAGCAGCAACTGCCGGGCCAGAGTGGACCTGTTGAGGGCGCGCTCGGTGAGCGCTGCCGGTGTCGCTGTCATGACGGGGATTCTCCGCCACGGCACTGACAGCGGCCCCGGACCGGACCCCGGATCAGCCCAGCTGCCGCGCCACCTCGGTCGCCCAGTACGTCAGGATCATGTTCGCGCCCGCGCGCTTGATCCCGGTCAGCGACTCCATGATCGCCCGGTCCCGCTCGATCCAGCCGCGCTGCGCCGCCGCCTCGATCATCGCGTACTCACCGCTGATCTGGTACGCGGCCACCGGCACGTCCACCTCGTCGGCGACCCGCGCCAGGATGTCGAGGTAGGGCCCGGCCGGCTTGACCATGACCATGTCGGCGCCCTCCTCCAGGTCGAGCGCCAGCTCCCGCAGCGACTCCCGGATGTTGGCCGGGTCCTGCTGGTACGTCTTGCGGTCGCCCTTGAGCGAGGAGCCGACGGCCTCGCGGAACGGGCCGTAGAACGCCGACGAATACTTCGCCGTGTACGCGAGGATCGCCACGTCCTCGCGGCCGATCTGGTCGAGCGCGTCGCGGATGACGCCGATCTGGCCGTCCATCATCCCGGACGGGCCGACGACGTGGGCGCCCGCGTCCGCCTGGACCTGCGCCATCTCGGCGTACCGCTCCAGGGTCGCGTCGTTGTCGACCCGGCCCTGCTCGTCGAGGACGCCGCAGTGCCCGTGGTCGGTGAACTCGTCCAGGCACAGGTCGGACATGACGATCAGGTCGTCCCCGACCTCGGCCCGTACGTCCCGGAGCCCCTGCTGGAGGATGCCGTCCGGGTCGGTGCCGACCGTGCCCGCGCCGTCCTTCTTCTCCTCCAGGGGGACGCCGAAGAGCATGATCCCGGAGACGCCCGCCTCGACCGCCTCGGCCGCGGCCTTCTTCAGGGAGTCACGCGTGTGCTGGTACACGCCGGGCATCGAGCCGATCTCCACCGGCGCGTCGATCCCTTCCCGCACGAACGCGGGCAGGATCAGGTCGGCCGGATGCAGCCGCGTCTCGGCGACCATGCGCCGCATGGCGGGAGTCGTCCGCAGCCGCCGGGGCCGCGAACCGGGGAAAGAGCCGTACCGAGTCACTGGACTGTCACCTCGTCGTACCTACGTGTACCTACGTGTACCTGGACCGAACGAACCAGGGCGGGTACCCGGCTCGCACCCGGTACCCGCCCCCACTTCTCCTCCTACGGAGCCGCGCGCCTGCGCCGCGACCCGGGCCGCCGCTCGCTCGGCCGCGTCACCGGGTCACCGGCCTCGATCGCCGCGTCCCGGCGCCGGGCGCCGAAGTCGGCGAGCGCGGCGGCCAGCTTGAGCACCGACGGCTCGGGGGCCATCACGTCGACCCGCAGGCCGTGCTCCTCGGCGGTCTTGGCGGTGGCCGGGCCGATGCAGGCGATCACCGTCACGTTGTGCGGCTTGCCCGCGATACCGACCAGGTTGCGGACCGTGGACGACGAGGTGAAGAGCACCGCGTCGAAGCCACCGCCCTTGATCGCCTCGCGCGTCTCGGCCGGCGGGGGCGAGGCCCGTACGGTCCGGTAGGCCGTGACGTCGTCGACCTCCCAGCCCAGCTCGATCAACCCGGCGACCAGCGTCTCCGTGGCGATGTCCGCGCGCGGCAGGAACACTCTGTCGATCGGGTCGAAGACCGGGTCGTAGGGCGGCCAGTCCTCCAGGAGACCGGCGGCCGACTGCTCGCCGCTCGGCACCAGGTCCGGCTTGACGCCGAACGCGATCAGCGCGTTCGCCGTCTGCTCGCCGACCGCCGCGACCTTGATCCCGGCGAAGGCGCGCGCGTCGAGCCCGTACTCCTCGAACTTCTCGCGCACCGCCTTGACCGCGTTGACCGAGGTGAAGGCGATCCACTCGTAGCGGCCCGTGACCAGGCCCTTGACCGCGCGCTCCATCTGCTGCGGGGTGCGCGGCGGCTCGACGGCGATCGTCGGGACCTCGTGCGGCACCGCGCCGTACGACCTGAGCTGGTCGGAGAGGGACGCCGCCTGCTCCTTCGTGCGCGGGACGAGTACCTTCCAGCCGAACAGCGGCTTGGACTCGAACCACGACAACTGGTCGCGCTGGGCGGCGGCGGACCGCTCACCGACCACGGCTATCACCGGCCGGCCGCCCTCGGGCGACGGCAGCACCTTGGCCTGCTTGAAGGTCTGCGCGATGGTGCCGAGCGTCGCCGTCCAGGTCTTCTGGCGCGTCGTCGTCCCCGCGATCGTCACGGTCAGCGGGGTGTCGGGCTTGCGGCCCGCCGCGACCAGCTCACCGGCGGCCGCGGCCACCGAGTCGAGCGTCGTGGAGACGACGAGCGTGCCGTCGGACGCGCCGACCTCGCTCCAGCAGCGCTCGGAGGCGGTGGCGGCGTCCACGAAGCGGACGTCGGCGCCCTGCGCGTCCCGCAGCGGGACACCGGCGTACGCGGCGACGCCGGTGGCCGCCGCGATACCGGGGACGACCTCGAAGTCGATGCCCGCGGAGGCGCAGGCCAGCATCTCCTCGGCCGCGTACGTGTCGAGCCCGGGGTCACCGGAGACCGCACGGACGACCCGCTTGCCGCTGCCCGCGGCCTCCATGACAAGATTGGCCCAGTCCCTCAGAGCCGGGACCACGACGGCAGTTGACGCCCCGTCAGCGGCCGTGCGCCCCGGCGTGCCCGCGTCGAGCACGGTCACGCCCGCGGCGGCGTGCGTGCGGACGACGTCGAGCACTTCGGGCTCGGCGATCAGCACATCCGCTCGGGTCAGGGCCTCCACGGCCCGCAGTGTCAGCAGTCCTGGGTCACCGGGACCGGCACCCAGGAAGGTGACGTGCCCAGGTGCGCAGGCGGTCGGTTGAGGCGTGGTGGGGCTCAAAGTGCTCGCTCCCCCATCAGACCGGCCGCACCCTTGGCCAGCATCTCAGCGGCGAGTTCCCGCCCGAGCGCCAGCGCCTCGTCCTCCGACGAGGGCACGGGACCGGTGGTGGACAGCTGCACCAGCTCGGAGCCGTCGGTCGTCCCGACGACGCCGCGCAGGCGCATTTGATTGGCAATCTGCCCGTCGGCCAGGAGGTCGGCCAGCGCGCCCACGGGGGCGCTGCAACCGGCTTCCAGGGCGGCGAGCAGGGCTCGCTCGGCGGTGACGGCGACCCGGGTGAAGGGGTCGTCCAGCTCCGCGAGCGCGGCGGCGAGCGCACTGTTCTCCACAGTGCACTCGACTGCCAGTGCCCCCTGACCGGGGGCGGGCAGGACGGTGTCGGTCGCCAGGAAGTCGGTGGCTTCCCCGGCGCGACCTATGCGGTTGAGCCCGGCGGCCGCCAGGACGACGGCGTCGAGCTCCCCCTTCTCGACGAAGCCGATGCGGGTGTCGATGTTCCCGCGGATCGGCACGGTCTCGATGGTGAGTCCGTGGCTCCGGGCGTACGCGTTCAGCTGCGCCATGCGGCGCGGCGAACCGGTGCCGATCCGGGCCCCGGCCGGCAGGTCGGCGAACTTCAGCCCGTCCCGCGCGACCAGCACGTCCCGCGGGTCCTCGCGCACCGGCAGCGCGGCGAGCGTGAGCTCCCCGGGCTGCGTCGTCGGGAGGTCCTTCAGCGAGTGCACGGCGAAGTCGATGTCGCCGCGCACCAGCGCGTCCCGCAGGGCGGTGACGAAGACACCGGTCCCGCCGATCTGCGCCAGGTGCTCACGGGAGGTGTCCCCGTACGTGGTGATCTCCACCAGCTCGACCTCACGGCCGGTGAGCTGGCGTACGGCTTCGGCGACATGCCCGGACTGGGACATGGCCAGCTTGCTGCGCCTGGTCCCCAGCCTCAGTGCTTTGTCGGCGGCGGTCATGCCGGGCCTCGATTCTTGCCTACCGTGCCGCTGGCGGATTCACGGTCTCGGGGGATGGCCCGGGAGACGGCGGCGACCGTCTCCTGGTCCAGGTCGAACAGGGTCCGCAGCGCGTCCGCGTACCCGGCACCGCCGGGCTCGGCGGCGAGCTGCTTGACCCGTACGGTCGGCGCGTGCAGCAGTTTGTCCACCACGCGCCGCACGGTCTGGGTGATCTCCGCGCGCTCCTTCTCGCCGAGGCCGGGCAGCCGGCCGTCCAGGCGCGCGATCTCGCTGGTGACGACGGACGCGGCCATGGTGCGCAGCGCCACGACGGTCGGCGTGATGTGCGCGGCGCGCTGGGCGGCGCCGAACGCGGCGACCTCGTCGGCGACGATCGCGCGCACCTGGTCCACGTCGGCGGCCATCGGCGCGTCGGCGGAGGCGTCGGCGAGCGACTCGATGTCGACGAGGCGGACCCCGTCGATCCGGTGCGAGGCGGCGTCGATGTCGCGCGGCATCGCCAGGTCGAGCAGGGCGAGCGCGACGCGCTGCACCGGCTCGGGCTGCCGCTCGCGCCGCATCTCGGGCACCCGGCCCGCGGCAGCGAGGGCGGCGATGGTGGCGGCCTCGGAGGGCCGCACCCGCTCGCCCGGCGCGTTGTCGACCCAGGCGCCGTGCTGTTCGAGCGCGGCGGCGTCGAAGCCGGCGACGGCGGCCTCGCCCTCGACGGAGAACCCGCCGCGCACGGGCGCGCTCGGGTCGACGGGGCAGCCCTCGGCCGGCGCCTTGGCACCGGGTGCCGAAGGCTGCTGCGGCACGTCGGCGCCCGCGGTCGGCGTCCGGCCCGCGACGGCCGCGCGCACGGCGTCGGCGGTCAGGACGAGCCCGGTCGCGCCGGTGCAGGAGATGGCCACGTCGGCACGTGTCAGTTCGTCCGCCACGGCGTCCATGGCGACGGCACGGGCGGCGGTACCGCCCTCGCCCAAGATCTCTACGAGGCGCTCGGCGCGCTCAAGGGTGCGGTTGGCGACCACAACCTCGGCCACCCCGGCACGCGCGAGCGTCGCCGCGGCCAGCGAGGACATCGAGCCCGCGCCGATCACGAGCGCGCGCTTGCCCTGCGCCCAGGCGGCCACCGGCTCCTTCTGCGAGAGCTGTTCGAGCCCGAAGGTGACGAGCGACTGACCGGCCCGGTCGATCCCGGTCTCGGAGTGCGCCCGCTTGCCGACCCGCAGCGCCTGCTGGAACAGGTCGTTGAGGAGCTTGCCCGCGGAGTGCAGCTCCTGGGCGCGGGCGAGCGTGTCCTTGATCTGGCCGAGGATCTGGCCCTCGCCGACGACCATCGAGTCGAGCCCGCACGCCACCGAGAACAGGTGGTGCACCGCCCGGTCCTCGTAGTGCACATAGAGATAAGGAGTGAGCTCTTCCAGACCCACGCCGCTGTGCTGCGCGAGCAGCGTCGACAGCTCGGCGACACCGGCGTGGAACTTGTCCACGTCCGCGTACAGCTCGATGCGGTTGCAGGTCGACAGGAGCGCCGCCTCGGCCGCCGGTTCGGCGGCGAGCGTGTCCTGGACGAGCTTGGCCCCGGCCTCCGGGTTCAGCGCGGCCCGCTCCAGGATGGAGACCGGGGCGCTGCGGTGGCTCAGCCCTACGACGAGGAGGCTCATGCCGGCATCACGGCGGGCACGTCCCCGTCGGGTCCCTTGCGATCGGCAACGGTGGCGGGCTTGGTGACCTTGGCGGCCGGACCCTCGACGCCCACGGCGCCCTCGGCCGCCTCCATGGCGCTCTCGCCCGCCTTGCGCTGCTCGTGGAAGGCGAGGATCTGCAGCTCGATGGAGAGGTCGACCTTGCGCACGTCGACGCCGTCCGGCACGGAGAGGACGGTCGGCGCGAAGTTCAGGATGGAGGTGACACCGGCGGCGACGAGCCGGTCGCAGACCTGCTGCGCGGCGCCCGCCGGGGTCGCGATGACGCCGATGGAGACGCCGTTGTCGTCGATGATCTTCTCGAGGTCATCGGCGTGCTGCACCGGCATCCCGGCGACGGTCTTGCCCGTCATCGCCGGATCGGCGTCTATCAGGGCCGCCACGCGGAACCCGCGCGAGGCGAACCCGCCGTAGTTGGCGAGAGCCGCGCCGAGGTTACCGATACCGACCATCACGATCGGCCAGTCCTGGGTCAGGCCCAGCTCGCGCGAGATCTGGTAGACGAGGTACTCGACGTCGTAGCCCACGCCCCTGGTCCCGTACGAGCCGAGGTACGAGAAGTCCTTGCGCAGCTTCGCGGAGTTGACCCCCGCCGCAGCCGCGAGCTCCTCGGAGGAGACCGTGGGTACCGAGCGCTCCGACAGTGCGGTGAGGGCTCGGAGGTACAGCGGGAGACGGGCGACGGTGGCCTCGGGAATTCCTCGGCTGCGGGTCGCCGGTCGGTGAGTTCGGCCAGTTGCCACGGTGCTCCTGCGGGTAGAGCGGGGCTGCGGGCGGCTCGTAGTTCCTGGACCGCCCCGTCGAATGCAGGCTATGTCTTTGTGAACGCGTGCACAAAGATGGTGTCCGATTTGCCCGGCCAACGTGACCGGGGTCACGCGCCGCTGGGAAGCTTTAGTGGAACCGGCGCGCAGGTAGCCTCGTTGCATACCTGTGGGGGGCAAAACCGGACACCTTCCTTCAGATCCACGCCCCCCGAGACCAAACCGCCCCCGATCCTAAGCGACTTTGGGGATTAGTTGGACTCGTCGGTCAGTGATGTTCGCGACCGCGGGCGGCGCCCGTGCACGGACGGCTACCGCGTGAGCGCACGCCGCAGCCGCTCCTCCTGCACACGCCAGAAGTCGTGCTGCGCCCCGTCGATGAGAGTGACCGGGATCTGCTCCCAGTACTTGCGGTACAACTCCTCGTCCTCGGTGATGTCCTTGGCTTCCCACGCGGCGCCCACCTCGGCGCACACCTTCTCGATCACCGCCTGCGCGTCATCGCACAGATGGCACCCGGGCTTCCGGATCAGTGTGACGACACGCTCCTGCGGATTCTTCTTCTCACCACGCCGAAAAATGGGACTCATACCGGCCATTCTGACCCCGCCCTCTCCCCCCGTACGACGCCGGGATTTCACGGACCGACAGCTTCCCGAAATCCTCTCGACCCCGGAAGCACCGAACACAATGGCTATGCTCGCGCCATGTCCCGCCCGCCCGACCGCCGCCCCGGCAGGAGGCACGCCATGCCGCTGATCGGACTCGGATGGCTCACCCCTCGTAGGCGCCCCGCGACCGCGCGCAGTGTCCTCGCGGGCGAGGCGTCGGCGGAGGCCGCCCGCAAGACGTCCCAGGAGATCGAGGAACAGGCGCCGCCCGCCGAAACGGGAGAACCGGAATTCCCGGTTTTCGGCGACGACAAGGCCGCCGCCTTCTTCGACCTGGACAACACCGTGATGCAGGGCGCCGCGATCTTCCATTTCGGGCGCGGCCTCTACAAGCGGAAGTTCTTCGAGCGCCGCGAACTGACCCGCTTCGCCTGGCAGCAGGCCTGGTTCCGGATCGCCGGGGTCGAGGACCCCGAGCACATGCAGGACGTCCGCGAGAGCGCCCTGTCCATCGTCAAGGGCCACCGCGTCGCCGAACTGCAGTCCATCGGCGAGGAGATCTACGACGAGTACATGGCCGAGCGGATCTGGCCCGGCACCCGCGCCCTCGCCCAGGCCCACCTCGACGCGGGCCAGAAGGTGTGGCTCGTCACCGCCGCGCCCGTGGAGATCGCCACGGTCATCGCCCGGCGCCTCGGTCTGACCGGCGCGCTCGGCACCGTCGCCGAGTCCATCGGCGGCGTCTACACCGGCAAGCTCGTCGGCGAACCGCTGCACGGCCCCGCCAAGGCCGAGGCCGTCCGCGCGCTCGCCTCCGCCGAGGGCCTGGAGCTCGGCCGCTGCGCCGCCTACAGCGACTCGCACAACGACATCCCGATGCTCTCGCTCGTCGGCCACCCCTACGCGATCAACCCCGACGCCAAACTGCGCAAGTACGCGCGCGAACGGGAATGGCGGCTGCGGGACTACCGCACCGGGCGCAAGGCCGCGAAGGTCGGCATCCCGGCCGCGGCGGGCGTCGGCGCGGTCGCGGGCGGCACGGCGGCGGCCATCGCCCTGCACCGGCGCCGGCGCTGACGTCCGCGTTGACGGAGGGGCCTACCCGGCCCGGGGCCCCGGCAGTCCCGTTGCTACCACTCGGCCACAACAGGTCACCGGGATAGCCCCAACATGACCTGATCCGATCAGCAAACGGTCACTCTCCGGTGCTCAAACACTCGCCGATCGACTACAGAAGTGACGTAATCGATGATTTGAGCAACTCGGTGTAGCGCTCCCTGCACGAAGCGTTATTCTCCTCAGACGCATTCCGGTACCCACACGTCAGCACGACGAGTGAACGGTCCCGCACTGCACGTGATGGAAGCTCTGCCTCTGGGAGTCCCGTGTTTCAACACGTCGGGGTTGACGCCTCGGGCCTGGCTACGCTGCGCGCAACGGTCATCGACCGCTTGCGCGGCTTCGTCCCCACCGCGTACGCCGTCCCCGCCCTCGCCGTCGCCGTACCGGCCGGCCCGTGCTTCGCCATGGCCGATTCCGGTGCCGCCACCGTCGGCAGACGGACCAGGTCCGGAGCCGCCGGCGCGTCCGGCACCTCAACGGCGTCCGCCCCACGCCGTCCCGCCGCGGACAGCGACAGCGCCCGCATGATGGAGCTGGTCGAGCGCGCCCAGTCCGGCGAGGCCGACGCCTTCGGCCGCCTCTACGACCAGTACAGCGACACCGTCTACCGCTACATCTACTACCGCGTCGGCGGGAAGGCGACGGCCGAGGACCTCACCAGCGAGACCTTTCTGCGCGCCCTGCGCCGCATCGGCACCTTCACCTGGCAGGGCCGCGACTTCGGCGCCTGGCTGGTCACGATCGCGCGCAACCTGGTCGCCGACCACTTCAAGTCGAGCCGCTTCCGCCTCGAGGTGACCACGGGCGAGATGCTCGACGCGAACGAGGTGGAGCGGTCCCCCGAGGACTCCGTCCTCGAGTCCCTCTCCAACGCGGCCCTGCTCGAAGCCGTGCGACGGCTCAACCCGCAGCAGCAGGAGTGCGTCACGCTCCGCTTCCTCCAGGGCCTCTCCGTCGCCGAGACCGCCCGTGTGATGGGCAAGAACGAGGGCGCGATCAAGACCCTCCAGTACCGGGCCGTGCGCACTCTCGCCCGTCTCCTGCCGGACGACGTCCGCTGACGCCGCCCGCCCCGGCACCGGCGTACGGCGCCCCTCACCGTCCGCGATGCTCAACTCACCTTCTGTGAGGGCGAGATGAGATCGTGGTCGGATCATCTTTCGTCCGTAACCCAAGTGCCGCGCCGCTCGTTGAGCGGGATGCAGGCTCCCTGTGGTCACTCCTGGACCGGCTCCGCTCACTCGTTCGTGTGCATGTCGGCGCGGCGTGCAACCCTCAGGACCCCTTGGGGAGTCGACCACGTGGGAGTCGACCGTCATGACGAGAGGAGGTGCCGCCAGTGATCGCGAACGTATCGGCACACCGGCGGGCGAACGCCTTCGCCCAGGCCCTGGAGGACCAGTCCGACCTGGACCCGGCGGCGCAGCAGCCGGAGGAACCGGAAGCCCAGGCGGGCGACCGGACCGATCGGACCGAACAGGGCAGGCTCCTGTCCCTGGCCTCCGGCCTCGGCGAACTGCCCAGGCCGAGATTGGACCCCGAGGTCAAAATGGTGCAGCGGGCCCAGCTCGTCGCCGCCATGGAGGCCATGCTCCAGGAGGGCACCGGCCCTGCGGTACCGGAGCAGCGGGCCCGGACCAAGGGAGCGCACCGGGCGAGCCCCCTGCGCAAGCTGCGGCCCCGCACCCGCCTGACCAAGGGGCTCGCCGCGGGCGGCCTCACGGTCGGCGTGGCCGCCGGTGCCTTCGGCGGAGTGGCCGCGGCCAGCTCCAACGCCCTGCCCGGTGACAACCTCTACGGCCTCAAGCGCGGCATGGAGGACTTCAAGCTGGGCCTGGCCGACAGCGACTCCGACCGCGGCACGCTCTACCTCGACCAGGCGTCGACGCGGCTCAGCGAGGCGCGGCGGCTGATGGAGCGCGACCGCAGCGGCCCCCTCGACCACGAGTCGATCGGCGAGGTCCGCCGCGCGCTCTCCGGTATGCGCTACGACGCGTCCGAGGGGCACCGGCTGCTCAGCGCCGCGTACAAGCGGGACGGCTCCCTCGGCCCGATCCAGGCGCTGAACGCGTTCTCGGAGTCGCACCGGCGCAGCTGGCAGGCGCTCAGCGACCGGCTCCCGGTCCAGCTCGGGGACGTGCGGGACGAGGTCAGCTCGGTCTTCGACGCCATAGACGAAGAGGTCGACCCGCTGCGCTCCCTGCTCCCCAAGACCCCGACCCGGAGCGGCGCCCCGGCCACGGGCCGCACCGGCACCACGGCACCGGGGACGTCCGGCACCGACCGGGCCGCCCCGTCCCACCCGTCCGGCACGGACCACCACGGCACCAGCTCCACCAAGCCGCAGCCGTCCAGCTCCGGCAGCGGCACGAGCAAGGAGGGGGACGGCCTGCTCGGCGAGACCACCGGCGGCCTCCTCGACCCGCCGAAGGACGAGACGAGCCCGCCCCCGTCGGACGACGACGGCAAGCTCGACACCCCGCGCGTCCCGAAGCCCGACGTGACACTGCCCCCGCTCCTACCGGGCCTGCTCCCCGGACTGGGCATCGACGCGGAGGACGCGGACTAGCGGTACGAGCCAGCAGTACGTGTGCGTGAGGGCCCGGGGTTCGCCCCGGGCCCTCACGCTTGCCCGGCCTAGAAGAACACCGACCGCCGCTGCACCAGCAGCTTGTACAGCGTGTGCTGGATCTGTTCGCGGACCTGGTCCGTCAGGTTGAACATCAGCATCGGGTCCTCCGCCGCCTCCGGCGGATACCCGTCCGTCGGGATCGGCTCCCCGAACTGGATGGTCCACTTCGTCGGCAGCGGCACCGCCCCCAGCGGCCCCAGCCACGGGAACGTGGGCGTGATCGGGAAGTACGGGAAGCCGAGGACCCGCGCCAGCGTCTTCGCGTTGCCGAGCATCGGGTAGATCTCCTCCGCCCCGACGATCGAGCACGGCACGATCGGCGTCCCGGCGCGCAGCGCGGTCGACACGAACCCGCCGCGCCCGAACCGCTGGAGCTTGTACCGCTCGCTGAACGGTTTTCCTATGCCCTTGAACCCCTCCGGCATCACGCCGACCAGCTCACCGCTCTCCAGGAGCCGCTGCGCGTCCTCCGCGCAGGCCAGCGTGTGCCCGGCCTTGCGCGCCAGCTCGTTGACGACCGGCAGCATGAAGACCAGGTCGGCCGCGAGGAGCCGCAGATGGCGTCCGGCCGGATGGTTGTCGTGCACGGCGACCTGCATCATCAGCCCGTCGAGCGGCAGCGTCCCGGAGTGGTTGGAGACGATCAGCGCCCCGCCCTCGGCCGGGATGTTCTCCACGCCCTTCACCTCGACGCGGAAGTACTTCTCCGCGACCGGCCGCAGCAGCGACATCAGGACGTGGTCGGTGAGCTCCTTGTCGTAGCCGAACTCGTCGATCTCGTAGTCCCCGGTGAGCCGGCGCCGCAGGAACGCGAGCCCGCCCGCGACCCGCCGCTCCCAGCCCCCGCCCTCCTCGGCCACTGGCGCTTCCTGCGACGGCGCAGGCTCCGGCTCCGAGCGCTGCACGGGCAGCGACTTGATCTCGTGCACGTCACCGGCCCCCACCGGCTCGCTCTTGCGCCGGCCCTTGCGGCGCCCGCCGCCCTTCCCGGTGGCCCCCCGCGACCTGTCGTCGTCGAACCGAATGACCTTGGCGTCCGCCATCGTGTCCGCGCTCCTCAGTTGGCGCTCTGCGTCGGGGGGTGGCTCGGTGTGCGTCCGCCGGTCAGGAACGGCAGCGACGCGATCCTTTCGACGGCTCCCGCCACCGCCTTCGGCGGAAGGAGCCCTGGGCCCCGGCCGCGGACGAAGTCCTCGAAGGTCTCCGCGGTCGAGTACAGGGGCCGGAAGCCCAGCGTGTCCTTCATCTGGGCCGTCGACACCATCCGCCCATGCGTGAGCAGCCTGATCTGCTCGGGCGAGAAGTCCGTCGCACCCAGCGTACGCAGCGCGCCGCCGACCCAGGTCACCGCGGGCAGCAGCACCGGGACGGTCGGCCGGCCGAGCCGCCGCGAGCACTGCGAGAGCAGCAGCACGCCGTCACCCGCGATGTTGAAGGTCCCGCTGTTGAGCGTGGAGCGCTCGGGTTCGCGCGAGGCGAGCCGCAGCACCTCGATCACGTCGTCCTCGTGCACGAACTGCAGGCGCGGGTCGTACCCGAACACGGTCGGCAGCACGGGCAGTGAGAAGTACTCGGCGAGCGGCGAATCGGCCCTCGGCCCGAGGATGTTGGCGAACCGCAGCACGCACACCGCGACGTCGGGGCGGCGCCGGGCGAACCCGCGCACATACCCCTCGACCTCGACGGTGTCCTTGGCGAAGCCGCCGCTCGGCAGCGACTTCGGCGGCGTCGTCTCGGTGAAGACGGCCGGGTCGCGCGGCGCGGACCCGTACACGTTCGTACTGGACTTCACGACGAGCCGCTTGACGCTCGGCGCCTTCTGGCACGCGCCGAGGATCTGCATCGTGCCGATGACGTTCGTCTCCTTCACCGAGCCGCGGCCGCCACTGGCGAGCGGCGTCCCGGTGACGTCCATGTGCACGACCGTGTCGACGGAGTGCTCGGCGAGCACCCGCGCGATCGTCGGCTGCCGGATGTCGGCCTGGAGGAAATCCGCGCCGCCCAGATGGTGCGCGGGCGGCACCGCGTCCACACCGATGACCCGGTCCACTTCCGGGTCCCGCTGGATGCGCCGTACGAAGCGGCCCCCCAGCTGCCGGGCCACCCCGGTCACGAGCACGACCTTGCCCAAGATCAGCGCCTACCTTCCGTCCCCAGCCCCGCCGCGCTCCACGCCCCCGTGTTCGCGGCTCACGTTAGCGCTTCGTCGTTGCGCTGTGATGTCCACCCGATGCAGGAAGTGACGACAGCCACAGGCGTACGTACAGCCCAGAGCCTGCTCCGCGCGGTGCCGATACCATGAGTGCCTGCACCAACTTGTCCGAAACGCACTGCGGCCCTCCCACCGTACGAAAACGGTGGAAGGGCCACAGATCGCGCTGTCGGTACAGCGGTCGCTTACTTCTTGTTGCGACGCTGCACACGCGTGCGCTTCAGCAGCTTGCGGTGCTTCTTCTTCGCCATCCGCTTACGCCGCTTCTTGATAACAGAGCCCACGACTACCCTCGCTCACTTCTCGGACAACCCCCGCGGTGCGGGGACAATCACTCGGTGCGGGGCTGCATTGGGGCCCACACGACCTACGGAGGGCCAGCGTACCCCGCCCGGGCGCCGAGCTAGAAATCGAGGGGTCGATCAGCCGGACTCAGCCGGTCTCAGCCCGTCTCCACCCCCACGTAGGACTCGCGGAGGTACTCGTGAACCGCTTGCTCGGGGACGCGGAAGGACCGCCCCACCCGGATCGCGGGCAGATGACCGCTGTGCACCAGCCGGTACACGGTCATCTTGGACACTCGCATGACAGAGGCGACTTCCGCCACGGTCAGGAACTGCACCTCGTTCAGAGGCCTACCTTCACCAGCAGCCATGACACACCTGAACCTTCCGCACTCGACGGCCACCGGCTTCCCCTTCCGGTGACTCAACGTCGTTGCGTGCTCACTCCCCAGACTAGGGGCGTGTGGTGCGAGTGGGGAAGAGGAGCAGCGATCGGCCGCCTACTGTGACAGACACGCTCGATTGAGTACATAGCGAGTAAGCGGTCGGTAGTAATCAGACCGCACAGCGTCATCAAGCGGAACGACGACGGACACTCGCCCCTCCGCCTCACCGACGAACAGCGCGGGATCATCGGTATCGGCCAGGCCGATGGCATCGAACCCCAACTGACCTGCACCGCAGACCCATCCGTGGTCTCCGATGACAAGGTGCGGAAGGGGCCATCCGGCCTCCGCGCACCCCGCCAGGGCGGTGCGAACCGGGAGGGGGGAGTGGGTGTGCGCGCCGGGCTCAGCGCCGGGGGCGCAGGCGCCGGGTTCGCGCACCAGCGCGACTCCTCGTACGTAGTCAAGGTTGTACGTACGTAGTCCGAACCGGGTCGTTATGTCGACACTCTGACCCTGCGCCGGGGTGAGGACGGGGCATCCGAGCGCCGACAGCGCGTCCGCGAGAGCGGCGTAGAAGCCGAGCAGGCGGTGCGGATGTCCGGTCCCGAAGAGTACCGGGGAGCGCTCGTGGGCGGCCCTGCCGAGACGGTCCCCGAAGGCGTCGAGCGCCGCCAGGGTCAGCTCCGGATCAATGACGTCGCACCCCGAGGTGTGCCCGGGATCATTCGATACGCCGCACTTGTCGGCCATGAGGGCGAGCAAATCCCGCTGCCCCCAGGCCCATTCGGGATCGAGGCCGAGCAGCACCCGCGGGTCGCGCGCCTCGAACAGGCGGTAGCTCCGCAGGCTCTCCTCGCGGGAGGTCGTCACAGGCCCGGCAAGGCGAGCCGCCAACAGGTGCGCACGCAGGGCGCCGGTGCTCAACACGCCCCCGATGCTGGCGCATTGCCCGCCCGGATACCGCCGAAAAGCCCCGAACACCCCACAGTCGGAGTAACGCGACCCCAAAGTCCCGTTGCCCGACGCCCGTGTTGGCTAAGGCAGCAGCCCGCGCAGCGGGAACGCCGCCTTCCGGGTCGCCAGGATCGCCTGGTCGAGCCGGTCGGCCGGGTCGTACCCCGCCTCCCACTCGCGGTGCTCGACGGGCCAGCGCCCGTCCGTCATCCGCCCCGGCGCCAACTGCCGCGTACGGGCGTACACGTCCTGCCGCCAGCTCTCCGGCGTCAGCGTCTCGGGCGCCACCTCGCGCCCGGCGGCGATGGCGACCAGATGCGTCCAGGAGCGCGGCACGACGTCCACGACCGCGTACCCGCCCCCGCCGAGCGCCACCCAGCGCCCCTCCGCGTACGTGTGCGCCAGATCGTGGCAGGCGACCTGCACGGCCCGCTGCGCGTCGAGCGAGACCGCGAGGTGGGCGAGGGGGTCCTCGAAGTGCGTGTCGGCCCCGTGCTGCGTCACCAGGACCTGCGGCCGGAACTCGGCGAGCAGCTCGGGCACGACGGCGTGGAAGGCCCGCAGCCACCCGGCGTCCCCGGTCCCGGCCGGCAGCGCCACATTGACCGCCGACCCCTCGGCGGCGCCCTCGGCGCCGGTCTCCTCGGGCCAGCCCGTCTGCGGGAACAGCGTCCGCGGGTGCTCGTGCAGGGAGACGGTGAGAACGCGCGGGTCCTCCCAGAACGCGGCCTGCACCCCGTCCCCGTGGTGCACGTCCACATCCACGTACGCGACCCGCTCGACACCGAGTTCGAGCAGCCGGGCGATGGCGAGCGCCGCGTCGTTGTACACACAGAACCCGGACGCGGAGCCCGGCATGGCGTGATGCAGCCCGCCGGCGAAGTTCACGGCGTGCAGGGCCTCCCCCCGCCACACGGCCTCGGCGGCCCCGACCGACTGCCCGGCGATCAGCGAGGACACCTCGTGCATCCCGGCGAAGGCGGGATCGTCGACGGTCCCGAGCCCGTACGCCTGGTCGGCCGCGTCCGGATCGAGGGAGGCGGCCTTGACCGCGTCCACGTAGTCCTGGCGGTGCACGAGCCGCAGCGTCGACTCACCGGCCCGCTTGGCCGCGACGACCTCCACGTCCCGGTCGAGCCCGAAGGCATCGACGAGGCGCCGGGTCAGATCCAGTCGGACGGGGTCCATCGGGTGTCCTGGCCCGAAGTCATACCCCGTCACCGCCGGGTCCCACATCAACTGCGCGCGGCCGCTCATGCCTGCCACCGTATCGGTCCGCCCCGGATCCGAACGAAGGGGCGTACACCAGCGTCACGAGCACCAGCGCCATCGGTACGAGCATGGCCCACCGATAGCTCCAGGCGTCACCCAGCGCCCCGACAAGCGGCGAACCGATCAAAAAGCCCACGTAGTTGAAGATATTGAGCCGCGCGATGGCCGCGTCCGACGCCCCCGGGAACATCCGCCCGGCAGCGGCGAAGGTCTGCGGCACGATGACGCACAGCCCGAGCCCGAGCAGCGTGAACCCGGCCATCCCCACCCAGGCCCCGGGCGCGATCGCCACCACCCCGAACCCGGCGGCGGCGATGATCGTCCCCGCCCGCACCACGGCGACGGCCCCGAACCGCCGCACCCCCACATCGCCGACGGCCCGCCCGATCAGCGTCATCACCATGTAGACGTTGTACGGGACGGTCGACAGCTGCTCGGAGCTGCCGAGCACGTCCTGCAGGTACTTCGCACTCCAGTTGGAGACGGTCGAGTCCCCGATGTACGCGAAGGTCATCACCAGACACAGCGGCAACAGCATCTTGAAGACGAGCCCGCCCGCCTGCTCCCGAACGGCCTCCTCGACGGCACGGACATCGGCATCGACGTACCACCGGCTCCCGACGAACAGGGCGGGCACGAACACCACGACACAGGGCAGATACAACACGAACAAAGACAGGTCCCAGTGCGCCCCGGCCCAGGCCAGCGAGGCGCCCACGATCCCGCCGAGGCTGTACGCGGCATGGAACCCGAGCATGATGCTGCGCCCGTACGCCCGCTGAAGACTGACCCCCAACATGTTCATCGACGCGTCGAGCGCCCCCACGGCGAGCCCGAACGCGGCGAGCGCGACAGCCACTTCCCACATGCTGTCCCCGGCGCCGACGCCGAGCAGCGCCAGGAGCGCGACGGGCTGCGACCACCGCAGCACCCGGCTGGGCCGCACCCGCTTCACCAGATGCTCCGTGCCTACGCTGCCGACCCCGGCCAGGATCGGCACGGCGGCCAGGAACACGGGCAGCAGGCCGTCGGAGATCCCGTACTGGTCCTGGAGCGCGGGGATCCGCGTGACAAGGAGCGCGAAGGCCGCCCCCTGGGCGAAGAAGCTGAACCCCAGCGCTTGCCGCCCGCGGCGCATCACGCCGGTTATGCCATCGGTCATGGCGGCACAGCGTAGGCCCCAGGAATACCGGTGGGTAGATGGATCACCGACTCAGTTCAGCTGCCGGTCAGGAGGGCAGGCAACTCTCGCATGTCGGCGAAGAGTCGCCGGGCCCCGCCGAGCCGCTCGGCCGGGGTCATGGCGGTGAACCCGTACACGTCCATCCCGGCGGCGACGCCGGCCTGCACACCGAGCGGACTGTCCTCGACGACCAGGCACTTCTCGGGCGCTACGCCCATGCGCTCGGCGGCGTGGAGGAAGAGGTCGGGGGCCGGCTTCCCGCGCCCCACATCCTCCGAACTGAAGATCCGCCCTTCCTCAAACCACTTGTCGAGCCCGGTCGTCCGATGCCCGACGCGAATCCGCTCATGGCTCCCGGAGGACGCGACGCAGTAGTCCACCCCGTCGGCGGTCAGCCTCTCCAGGACGTCGACGACACCGGGAACGGGCTTGAGCTCCTGCTCGAACGCGTCGAAGACCCGCCCGTGGAACACGTCGTCGAAGTCCGCGGGAAGCCGCTTCCCGGTCCGCTCCGCGATGAGGTCGTGCACGCGATGCATGGCGGCGCCCATGTAGTCACGCAGTGAGTCCTCGTACGAGGTCGGGTGCCCGAGCTCGGTGAGATAGCCGGCGAGGAGGGTGTTGGAGATCGGCTCGCTGTCGACGAGGACGCCGTCATTGTCGAAGATGACGAGTTCATAGCGCATACGTCGAACTGTAGACGCCGGAAACGCCCGTGAACGCAGAAAAGCCCCGTGCCATCGGCACGGGGCTTTCCCTTAACAATTAGTTCGGCGGCGTCCTACTCTCCCACAGGGTCCCCCCTGCAGTACCATCGGCGCTGTGAGGCTTAGCTTCCGGGTTCGGAATGTAACCGGGCGTTTCCCTCACGCTATGACCACCGAAACACTATGAAACTGTCAACCGCACCGCATGTGACCTTATGCGGGGTTGTTCGTGGTTTCAGAACCAACACAGTGGACGCGAGCAACTGAGGACAAGCCCTCGGCCTATTAGTACCAGTCACCTCCACCCGTTACCGGGCTTCCAGATCTGGCCTATCAACCCAGTCGTCTACTGGGAGCCTTAACCCCTCATGGGGGTGGGAGTCCTCATCTCGAAGCAGGCTTCCCGCTTAGATGCTTTCAGCGGTTATCCTTTCCGAACGTAGCCAACCAGCCATGCCCTTGGCAGGACAACTGGCACACCAGAGGTTCGTCCGTCCCGGTCCTCTCGTACTAGGGACAGCCCTTCTCAAGACTCCTACGCGCACAGCGGATAGGGACCGAACTGTCTCACGACGTTCTAAACCCAGCTCGCGTACCGCTTTAATGGGCGAACAGCCCAACCCTTGGGACCGACTCCAGCCCCAGGATGCGACGAGCCGACATCGAGGTGCCAAACCATCCCGTCGATATGGACTCTTGGGGAAGATCAGCCTGTTATCCCCGGGGTACCTTTTATCCGTTGAGCGACGGCGCTTCCACAAGCCACCGCCGGATCACTAGTCCCGACTTTCGTCCCTGCTCGACCCGTCGGTCTCACAGTCAAGCTCCCTTGTGCACTTACACTCAACACCTGATTACCAACCAGGCTGAGGGAACCTTTGGGCGCCTCCGTTACTCTTTAGGAGGCAACCGCCCCAGTTAAACTACCCATCAGACACTGTCCCTGATCCGGATCACGGACCCAGGTTAGACATCCAGCACGACCAGAGTGGTATTTCAACGACGACTCCCCCTGAACTGGCGTCCAGAGTTCACAGTCTCCCACCTATCCTACACAAGCCGAACCGAACACCAATATCAAACTGTAGTAAAGGTCCCGGGGTCTTTCCGTCCTGCTGCGCGAAACGAGCATCTTTACTCGTAGTGCAATTTCACCGGGCCTATGGTTGAGACAGTCGAGAAGTCGTTACGCCATTCGTGCAGGTCGGAACTTACCCGACAAGGAATTTCGCTACCTTAGGATGGTTATAGTTACCACCGCCGTTTACTGGCGCTTAAGTTCTCAGCTTCGCACACCCGAAAGTGCACTAACCGGTCCCCTTAACGTTCCAGCACCGGGCAGGCGTCAGTCCGTATACATCGCCTTACGGCTTCGCACGGACCTGTGTTTTTAGTAAACAGTCGCTTCTCGCTGGTCTCTGCGGCCACCCCCAGCTCAGAGTGCAAGACTCATCACCGGTGATGGCCCCCCTTCTCCCGAAGTTACGGGGGCATTTTGCCGAGTTCCTTAACCATAGTTCACCCGAACGCCTCGGTATTCTCTACCTGACCACCTGAGTCGGTTTAGGGTACGGGCCGCCATGAAACTCGCTAGAGGCTTTTCTCGACAGCATAGGATCATCCACTTCACCACAATCGGCTCGGCATCAGGTCTCAGCCTTGATGTGCGACGGATTTACCTACCGCACGGCCTACACCCTTACCCCGGGACAACCACCGCCCGGGCTGGACTACCTTCCTGCGTCACCCCATCACTCACCTACTACCAGATCGGGTCGGCGGCTCCACCACTTTCCATTCCCCGAAGGGTCCGGAACGGCTTCACGGCCTTAGCATCACTGGATTCGATGTTTGACGCTTCACAGCGGGTACCGGAATATCAACCGGTTATCCATCGACTACGCCTGTCGGCCTCGCCTTAGGTCCCGACTTACCCTGGGCAGATCAGCTTGACCCAGGAACCCTTAGTCAATCGGCGCACACGTTTCTCACGTGTGTATCGCTACTCATGCCTGCATTCTCACTCGTGAACCGTCCACCACTAGCTTCCGCTGCGGCTTCACCCGGCACACGACGCTCCCCTACCCATCACAACCGCCGTTTGGGCTGTTGCATGAATGACACGACTTCGGCGGTACGCTTGAGCCCCGCTACATTGTCGGCGCGGAATCACTAGACCAGTGAGCTATTACGCACTCTTTCAAGGGTGGCTGCTTCTAAGCCAACCTGGTTGTCTGTGCGACTCCACATCCTTTCCCACTTAGCGTACGCTTAGGGGCCTTAGTCGATGCTCTGGGCTGTTTCCCTCTCGACCATGGAGCTTATCCCCACAGTCTCACTGCCGCGCTCTCACTTACCGGCATTCGGAGTTTGGCTAAGGTCAGTAACCCGGTA
>NZ_JAOCNE010000005.1:172368-240365 GCF_056172735.1 Streptomyces sp. R818 | reverse complement strand
CATCCCGTCCTGTGCCGCATGCGGCGACTCCAGGTCATGCCTGTGCCGGACCGGGGCGAGGAAAAGCCGACGACCGACGTCTACGCCGCGACCACCGCCACCCCCGTTCGGCCGCCGTCCACGTCCACCACCGTGCCGTGGACGAAGGACGCCTCGTCGCTCGCCAGCCACAGGGCGGCGTGGGCGATCGCGGCGGGTGTGCCGACCGTTCCGGCCGGGGTGCCGTGCATCATGACCTCGCCGCGGTGCGGGTCGCTGCCCTCGGGGGAGGGCGGCAGGATCACACCGGGGGAGACGGCGTTGACGCGTACGCCCTGCGGGCCGAACTCGGCCGACCAGGCGCGCGTCAGGGTCTCCATGGCGCCCTTCGTCGAGCTGTACAGTGCGCCCGCGGGGACGCCGAGGCGGGCGATCCAGGAACCGAGGTTGACGATCGTGCCGCCACCGGCGGCTGCCATGGCGGGGGCGATGGCGGCGGTGAGGAAGAACGGCGCCTTCACGTTCACGGCGTAGACGTGGTCGAAGGTCTTCTCGTCGGTGTCGACGGTGCCGGGGGACGGGTAGATGCCGGCGTTGTTGACCAGGACGTCGATGCGACCGCCCAGCGCGGCGGTGGCCTCCTCGGCGAGTTCGCGGGACGCCTCCGCGCTGCCGTCCAGGTCCGCCGCCACGAAGTCGGCCCGGCCGCCCGAGGCGCGGATGCCGGCGACGACGGCGGCTCCGCGTTCCGTGTTGCGGCCGGACACGACGACGTGGGCGCCCTCGGCGGCGAACACCTCGGCGATGGCCTGCCCGATGTTGCTGGTGGACCCGGTGATCAGTGCCGTCCTGCCGTGCAGTCGTCCGGTCATGGCGTGCTCTCCCTGTTCGGTGGGGCGGGTGTTCTGCCGTGTGCGGTGCCTACGGTGCTCCGCGAAAAATGGACCGGCAAGTCCAGAACGGGGGTACCGTTGCCCCGTACGTCACTGGAGAAAGGGCCGGCATGAGCGAGGCGCTGACCGCGAAGGGCCGGGCCACCCGGGCCCGCATCGTCGAGGGCGCGGCCGAGGTGCTGCGCGAGCAGGGGGTCGCCTTCACGCGGCTCGACGACGTCCGGGACCGAACCGCCACCAGCAAGAGCCAGCTGTTCCACTACTTCCCCGGCGGCAAGGACGAACTGCTCCTCGCCGTGGCCCAGTTCGAGGCCGACCGTGTGCTCGAGGACCAGCAGCCGCACCTGGGCCGCCTGGACTCGTGGGAGTCCTGGCAGCGGTGGCGGGACGTGGTCGTGGAGCGGTACGAACTGCAGGGCGACCATTGCCCGCTGGGCGCGCTGTTCCTCCAGGTCGGGCGGTCGAGCCCGGGCGCGCGTGCGATCGTCACGGAGCTGATGCGGCAGTGGCAGGAACAGCTCGCGCGCGGGGTCCGCGCCATGCAGGAGCGGGGCCTCACCTCGCCCCGTCTCGACGCGAACCGTACGGCTGCCGCCCTCCTCGCGGGGGTCCAGGGCGGCGTCACGATCATGATGTCCACCGGTGACTCGACCCACCTCAAGGCGGCCCTCGACACCGGGATCGAACATCTGCGGCTCCAAGGATGACGAACACCCTTGACCTGTCGTCCCGTGCCGCTCGATCGGCCGCCCACACGGCAGTCTCCACGAGGCTGGCCCGCTACGGCGCTCGGCAACTGCGCGCTGGCCCGGTACGCGCCGGTTCCAGGAGACGGACCGCGGGGCGCCGTACCCGCTGGAGGCGATGAGCCGAGTCGGCGCAAGGATCGATCGGCGTGAGCGGTAGATGGGGCGAGGGCGCTACAGCCGCAGCAGGTCCACGACGGTCGAGGCGGTCGTGCGGTGCCAGTGGGCGCTGTCGCGGAGCATCGCGTGGTCGCCGCCGGGGACGATGTGGGCCTCGGCCCGCGCACCGGCCACGCGCGCTCGTTCGGCGAACGCCACCGACGCCTCGGCGGAGGTGACGCGGTCCTGGTCGCCGTGGAGCACGACGACGTCCTTGCCGCTCAGGTGCGCGACGGGCTCGCCCGCCGGGCACCACGGCGCGAGCGCCAGGACGCCCCGGACCTGCGGCGCTCGCGCTGCCGCCAGGGCCGCGCGGCCGCCCATGGAATGGCCGACGAGCACCACCGGCACGTCACCGACGAGCCGTGTCAGTTCGTCGAGCGCCCGCTGGGCGTCGCGCAGCGCGTCGGCGCCGGGCCCGTTCCAGCCGCGTACGCGGTAGCGCACCTGGGCCAGGGCGACCGGATCGTCGGGCAGGGCCGCGGCGACGGCGCGTACGAAGGGCCTCATCCGCAGAGCGGCGAGGTGCCAGGGGCGGGCGGGGGAGTGGCTGTCGGAGCGGCCGCCGTGCAGGAACAGCACCGCGGCCCGGGCGCCGGGCGGAGTGCGGCGCGAGATCAGCGCCGGTGGCTGCTCCTTCCTCGTGCGGGCGCGGTATTCGTTCCCGGTGCCGGTCATGCGTCCTCCTGGTGCTGTGCCGATGCCCGCTCGCGTGGCCGTCGTCGCCGGGGCGGCAGCGGGAAGAAGCCGCTGGTGCGGGCCGCGTACCGGGCGTAGCCGGGCCGGTCGGCCATGTGCTGTTCGAGGAGCCGCTTCCCGCTTCCCCTGGTCAGCAGCAGACTCATCACCAGGGGGGAGACGAGGCTGACGGCCGCGGCGGCGAGCGAGTCGCAGGTGATCAGGTACAGACCCCACCACACGCAGAAGTCACCGAAGTAGTTGGGGTGGCGTGTGCAGCGCCACAGGCCCCGGTCCATGATCCGGCCGCGGTGCGCCGGGTCCGCCTTGAACCGGGCGAGCTGGGCGTCGCCGACCGCTTCGAAGCACAGCCCGACGGCCCACAGGGCCGTTCCCGCCCAGGCGACGGCGGAGACGGGGCCCGGCACGTAGGAGGCGGCCTGGACCGGCAGCGACACGAGCCAGACGAGGGCCGCCTGCACCAGGTAGACCATGCGCAGCGCGTAGAGGTCGCGGCGCCCCGGGGCCTTGGCGAGGAGGCGTGCGTAGCGGGGGTCCTCGCCGTGCCCGCGTCCGCGCCGGGCGATGTGGACAGCGAGTCGCAGGCCCCATACGGCGGTCAGGACGGTGACCAGGGCGCGTCGCGCGGGGTCGCCGGTGCCCGCCGACGCGAGACAGGACACGACGGCGACGGCGGTGAAGCCCAGGCCCCAGGCGATGTCGACGATCCGGTGCACGCCCTTGCGCACGGCCACGGCGAAGGTGGTGAGCAGGACGGTGAGCGCGGCGGCGGCCGACCAGGCGAGGTTGGCCGCGAAGCCGGACCAGGGGAAGCCCGTCACCGGTGCCGCTCCGCGCCGTCGTACCAGGAGTGCGGGGCCGGTGGCGTACCGCTGCCCGGGGCGGTGGCGGGCCGGGTGGCGAGGATCTGGTCGACCCCCATGCGCCGCTCCTCGAAGGCGAGGGCGCCGCCGACCAGGTACAGCCGCCACACGCGCGCCCGCTCCTCGCCGACGAGCGCGACGGCGTCGGCCCAGCGCTCCTCCAGGGTGTCGTGCCAGGCGGCGACCGTGCGCACGTAGTGCTCGCGCATCGACTCCGACGAACGCACCTCAAGACCGGCCCCCTCCAGGAGGTTGAGGGTGTCGCCGAGCGGGCGCATGTGCATGTCGGGTGCGATGTACGCCTCGATGAAGGCGCCGCCGCCCGGGGCGGTCGCTCCGCGTGACATCTGCTGGACGAGGACCCGTCCCCCGGGCCGCAGCAGACCGTGCAGCGTCCTGGCGAAGGCCGGGTACTCGGCGTCGCCGACGTGTTCGCCCATCTCGATCGTGGCGACGGCGTCGTAACCGCCGCCGGTGATGTCCCGGTAGTCCTGGCACACCACGTCGACCCGCTCGCCCAGGCCCCGGGCGCGTACCCGTTCCCGTACGTACGCGGCCTGTTCGCGGGCCAGGGTCACGGCGGTGACCCGCGCCCCGTGGTGCTCGGCCGCGTGCAGGGTGAGCGAGCCCCAGCCGCAGCCGAGGTCGAGGAGGCGGGCACCGGGGGCCAGACCGAGCTTGCGGCAGACCAGTTCCAGCTTGGCGCGGTGCGCGTCCGCGCCGGTGAACTCCGGCTTGTCGTCCGCCCAGTAGCCGCAGGAGTACGCCATGGTCTCGTCGAGGAGCAGCTCGTAGAAGGCGTTGGAGAGGTCGTAGTGGTGGCTGATCGCGGCCCGGTCCCGGGATCTGGTGTGCAGGGTGCCGCGCAACCGTGCCTGGGAGGCGGGCGGGGCCGGGGCGGGACCGGCCGCGCCGAGGCGGACGGCCGTGGCGAGGGCCCGCGCCCGGTCGGCGGGGCGCAGCCGGGGCGCGGACAGGGCGCCTTCGCGGGCCGCCGCCCACATGGCGCGCAGCCCCGCGCCCAGATCGCCCTCGACGTCGATCTCACCGGTGACGTACGCCTGGGCCAGGCCCAGCTCGCCCGGCTGCCACAGCAGGCGGCGCAGCGCCCGGCGGGAGCGCACCACGACCACGGGGCCGTCGGCAGGGCCGGTCTCGCTGCCGTCCCAGCCGCGCAGGCGGACGGGGAGCGGGCCGCCGAGAGCCGTCCCGGCGAGGGCGGCGAGGCGGTGCGCGACACCGGTGCGGGGGGAGGCGGGGGCACTCATCACCGGTCGGTCTCCTTGGTGAGCAGGTACTGCTGGACGTCGAGGTAGCCGGAGCGGAACCCGGCTTCGGAGTAGGCGAGGTAGAACGTCCACATGCGGCGGAACGTCGCGTCGAAGCCGAGTGCGGCGACCTCGTCGGCGCGCGCGGTGAACCGTTCGCGCCACAGCCGCAGCGTCTCGGCGTAGTGCGCTCCGTAGGCGTCGCGGCGGGCGAGGGTGAGCCGGGTGTGGTCGCGCACGGTCGTGGCGACGGCCTCGGTGGACGGCAGCAGGCCGCCGGGGAAGATGTACTTCTGGATCCAGGTCCGGGTGGCGGCGCCGGCCAGCATCCGCTCGTGGGGCATGGTGATGGCCTGCAGCGCTGCCCGGCCGCCCGGTGCGAGGCGGGCGTCCAGGGTGCGGAAGTAGGCGGGCCAGAACTCGGCGCCGACGGCCTCGATCATCTCGACGCTGACGACGGCGTCGTAGGTGCCGCGCACCGCGCGGTAGTCGCACAGCTCGACGGTGACCCGGTCGGCCAGTCCGGCCGCCGCGGCGCGGGCACGGGCGAGATCGCGTTGCGCGGCGGAGAGGGTGATCGAGGTGACCCGGGCTCCGCGGGCGGCGGCCCGTACGGCCAGTTCGCCCCATCCGGTGCCGATCTCCAGGACGCGGCTGCCGTCGCGGACGCCGGCGAGGTCGAGCAGGCGGTCGATCTTCCGGCGCTGGGCGTCGGCGAGCAGCCCCCAGTGGGCGGGCAGGCCGCGGAAGAGCGCGGAGGAATAAGTGAGCGTCTCGTCGAGGAAGAGCGCGAACAGGTCGTTGGACAGGTCGTAGTGGTGGCTGATGTTGGCCCGCGCGCCCGTGGGGGTGTTGCGTTGCGCGGACGGCCGGCGCGGCGCCCACAGCGTGCGCAGCCTCTGCAACGGAGCCGGAACCAACTCGGCGACGTGAGCGGCCAGTTCGGTGAGTACGCCGACCAGGTCGGGGGCGTCCCACTCCCCGGCCAGATAGGACTCGCCGAACCCGATCAGGCCCTGCGTGCCGACGCGGGCGTGGAACGCGTCGGGCCGGTGGATGTCGAGCGCCGGTCCGCCGCGGCCCCGTACGGGCCCGTCCGCGTACCGCACGCGCAGCGGCAGGCGGTCGAGCGCGTGGCGGACGACGGCCGCGGTGGCCGCGATCCGCACGCGGGAAGCGGCCGGTAGGGCGGCGACGTCGGGCCAGCGCGCCGGGTCCACGACGGCGGGCGGCGGTGCGGCCGGGGGAGCGGTGACGGTGGCGCAGCGGGGTCCGTGGGTGCTCATGAGACGTTCTCCGAGGTCCTGGGGTCGGGGTGCGCGGGGCGCGGCTGCACGGGCAGTCCCCGCAGGTACAGGCGGATGCCGTGCAGCCGGATGGCCGCGGACACGGCGAGCGTGGACCACGGGCGGCGCAGCGCCAGGCGCAGCAGGGTGCGTGGGCGGGCGTCCTGCCGGGTGCCGCGCACGGTGGCCGTGAACGGCCTGCCGCCGTCGCGCTCCAGGTGGACGGTGAGAGCGACACGGTCGCCCGGGGCGGGCAGCCGCATACGGTAGCGGCCGTCGACGGGGAAGAACGGCGAGACGTAGAACTCCTTGCCGGTCACCGCCTCGCCCGCGCTGTCGGGGAGCAGGAGGTAGCAGTGCCGTTCGCCGTAGGTGTTGTGGACCTCGGCGACGGTGCAGCGGGGGCTGCCGTCGGGGCCGTGGCACCAGTAGAGGGTGAGCGGGTTGAAGACGTGGCCGAGCACGCGCGCGTGGGCGAGCATCACGACGGGGCCGCCTTCGAGGTCGATGTGGTGGCGGGCCAGGAAGGCGTCGAGCCCGGCGCGGATCGTCGGTGCCCGGCCGTCGAAGTGGTCGCGGGTGTCGAAGCGGGCCAACGAGCGCAGCAGCACAGGCAGTTCGGGCGGGTGGTCGGGGTCGATCAGCCACATGTAGGTGTGATGACGCAGGACATGGCGGCGCGGAGATGTGCGCACATGTGAGATGGCGACGCCGTACAGCGCGGGGGCCGGGCTCACCAGCGCACCCCGAGCGCCGCGGCGGCCGCGACCCCCGAGCGGCAGCCGTCCTCGTGGAAACCCCAGCCGTGGTAGGCCCCGGCGAACGCGGTGACGGCCGTGTTCAGCTCCGGCAGCCGCTGCTGCGCGGCGACCGACTCCCGCGTGTAGACCGGGTGTTCGTAGACCATACGGGCCCGGACCAGGGCGGGATCGACATGTTCCGCGCCGCCGAGTGTGACCACGTACCTCTCGGCCGCGGAGATGCGCTGGAGCCGGTTCATGTCGTAACTGACCTGCACCCGGTCCGCCGCCGCCGTGCAGGACGGCATCCGGTAGTTCCAGGAGGCGCGGGCGCCCCGGGCACGCGGCAACTGACGGGTGTCGGTGTGCAGCAGCGTGGTGTTGCGTGAGTAGGTGAAGGCGCCGAGCACCTCCTTCTCCCGCGGTGTGGCATCGGCGAGGAGACCCAGCGCCTGGTCCGGGTGGGTCGCGACGACGACCGAGTCGTAGGTGCGCGTGGTGCCGTCCTGAAGGGTGAGGCGGGCGCTGTCCGGACCCCGGCTCACGGCCCTGACGGGCGTCGACGGACGCACGGTGTGCAGGTGCCGGGCCACCCGCTCGACATACGTGGCCGATCCCCCGGTGACGGTGCGCCACGTCGGCGTCCCGCCCACCGACAACATGCCGTGGTGGTGCAGGAATTGGAACAGGTACGCGGCCGGGTAGCGCTGGGCGGTGGCGGCGTCGCAGGACCACACGGCCGACACCAGCGGCGTCACGAAGTGCGTACGGAAGTACGGGGTGAAGCCCTCACGGTCGAGGAAGGCGCCCAGGGTGAGCCCCTCCTCGTCACCGCTGGCGAGAAGGCGCCGCGCGGCCCGGTGGAAGGCGGGCACCTGGGCGAGCAGGCGCAGGTACCGCCCGCGCAGCGCACGCGAGGGCCGGGCGAACAGCCCGGCCGGGCCGCGCGCGCCCGCGTACTCCAGGCCACATCCCTCGCACCGCACCGACATGCTCATCTCCGACTCCTGCGTGACGACGCCGAGTTCGTCGAAGAGCCGCAGGAGGGTGGGGTAGGTGCGGCGGTTGTGCACGATGAAGCCGGAGTCGACGCGATGTGTGCGCCCGTCGGGTGCGGTCAGCTCGTGGGTGTGAGCGTGTCCGCCGAGCCGGTCGTCGGCCTCGTAGAGCGTGACGTGCCGCGCGCGGGCGAGCACATGGGCGGCGGTGAGTCCGGCCACCCCGCTGCCGATCACCGCGACACGCCGCCGCCCGCGCTCCCCGCCGTCACCGAGCCCCTTGCCTGCCCGCGAGGTGTTCGCCGCCCCCATCGCCATCGCTGCTCCTTCACCGGCCCCCGATTGCGGCCACGGCGGTAATCCGGAGCCGGCCGGGGAGCGGATTGGAGATCATCCGCGGATGGGCCCGGCAGCGTTCCATTCCGCGCCGGGTGCGCGAGGCTATTCGGGCGCGCCCCAACGTGGGTCGTACGGGGCTGTCGCCCAGGGCGGCAGCCCCGCACCCACGGTCCGGACGCGCCGCCCGACCATGTGGCCCCCGATCCCGAGACCGGCCCCGACCAGCAGCGACAGTCCTCCGAGAATGCCGAGGGCCGGCAGCGCCAGCGGCAGGGAACTTCCTTCTTCCCGCACCCGGCCGCGTACCCCGGAGGCGGCGACGGTGCCCGACTGGTCGTCGAGGAAGAAACGGCCGTCGTAGGAGTCGATCCGGTTGTCGCCGAGGAGGAACAGCCGCCCGGCCGGGACGGTCACGTCGTAGGCCGGCAGGGTCGGCGGGGATGGCACACCGAACACGTTCCGCTCGACGTACGGCTCGTCGAGCTGCTCGCCGTTCACCAGGACCCGCGTGCCGTCGGGGGACGCCACATGGTCACCGCCCATGCCGATCACCCGCTGAAGGACCGGTGCGCCCTCGTACCGTCCGGGGATCTGGACGAGGACGACGTCGCCCCGGTGCACCTCGTCCTCGCCGAGCCGCTCGATCTCCAGCCGGTCTCCCTGGCCGAAGGTCGGCCGCATCGCGTGCTCGCGAGAGCTCTCTCGCCTCTTCTCCGACTCAGCGCGCGGAGCCGCGCAAACATTACGGGCGTCGGGCGCGTGGAGTGCCGGGCCCCTCAGGAGCCGTCAGCGGTGGCCGGTGAGGTGGGCGCTGATGACGACGTTGCCTTTGTAGCGTCGGCGTGCGGGGTCGTAGCCGCCGCCGCAAGTGATGAGGCGCAGTTCGGGGCGTCCCGTGTCGGCGTAGACCTTGTCGTCGGGGTAGTCGGCGGCGTCGTAGACGTCGATGGCGTCGATGGTGAAGCGCGCGGTCGTCCTGTCCTCGCGGGGTACGTCGATGTGCATGCCCGGTTCGAGGGTGCCGAGGTCGTAGAAGACGGCGCGGCCGGACGGAAGGTCGACGTGTCCGGCGATGATGGCGGTGCCCTGGGTGCCGGGGGAGGGGCCGTCGCTCCACCAGCCGGCGAGGTCGGGGTCGTCCTCGGGCGGCGCGTTCAGGCGGCCGTCGTCGGCGAGGCGCAGGCCGGTCAGCGGGGCGTCGACGCGGAGCTCGGGGATCCGTACGCGCGTCGGGCGTGACGCCCGCAGAGGCTGTGCGGCGGGGGCGGCGGCGGAGGAGGCGTGCCGGCTGTGGCGTTGCGGCGGCTGCGGCGGTTCCTCCTTCTGCTCCAGGCCGGTGAAGCCGAAGGCGACGGCCGCGCTGCCGATCAGGAGCAGCGCCCATACGCAGCCCGCGGCACGGGACTTGAGCCTCGATGTGGGGTGCGCGGCCACGTCGTCCCGCCCTCTCGCCATGCGTCGTCGGCCTTCGTCGTCGAGGTGAGGGCCGCCCAGAGAACCGCTCCTGGGCGGCGCCCGGTCACCGGGTCCGCGGTCAGTGGCGGCGGCCGGCTGCCGTACGGCGGCGCAGGTGGACACCCGCGGCGGCGGTGACGGCGAGACCGCCGGCGGCGGCCAGGGCGGGGACGCCGAACAGGTCGGCGGAGCCGGTGCCGGTGTGCATCGCGCCGGTCGGCTTCTGCGTCGGGTTCATGACGGTGTCGCCACAGATGCGCTGCGCCTCGGAGGCGGCGGAGTCGGCCTTCTGCTTGAGCTGGTCGACGTTGTCCTTCTCGGCCTGGCCGGGGTGGCCACCGGCGTCGACCGTCTTCTGGTAGTCGGCGAGCGCCGACTTGTACGCGGTCTCCGCCTCCTGGGCGGACGCGGTGGCCGGGTCGCACTGGGTGTCGGAGGCCGCGGCCAGCGGGGCGGCGAGCAGCAGAGCGGCGCCGGCGAGGGCGGTGCCGGTGGCTATCTTCAGCGAACGCATGTACTTCCTCCAGGGGAAGAGCCCGCAGCACACCGTCGGCCGCTATGGAGGCTCATGGCTGGAGGTAAACCCGCTCCACCCGAGGGTGCGCGACACGCCGGGCCGGTCCCGGTGGCCCGGGGCACGTCGCCGAAGGCAACATCGCAGGCCAGACGGGGGCGGCTGCTGCCAACGGGTGAAGGGCCTCCGAGTGCGCCGAACGGGGGAGCCGGAGCGGGTCGTCCGGCCGCCGCCGCCCGCTGGGCGGGACTGCCGGGACGCGGGCCCACGGACGATGACAGAATGGCGCCGTGCGAGCGTCGGTGCGAATCATTTCTGATCAAGGTCCGGAGCAGTCGGTGATCGCCCTGACGGGTGATTGCGACGGCGATACCGAGCCTGCCCTGACAGCGGCGTTGACCAAGGCGCTGGCGGGTGCTCCCGGGACCCTGGTGGTCGATGTGGCGGGCCTGCGCTTCGCCGACTCCACGCTTTTGCACGCATTGCTGGAAGCATGGCGGACACAGAACGACCGGCAGCGTCGGCTCGTCGTGCGCGGGCCGCTCAGCGTCGGCGTGCGGCGCCTGCTGACCGAGACGGGGACCCTGGACCTCCTCATGGACCAGCCGGGGCAAGGTGGCGAGGATCAGGGGTGTACGGAGTGAGTACGGTGTGCAGGCCCCCGGCCGGGGCTCCGACCAGCGCGTGGTCCCAGTGACGGGGGCGGGGCGCGGCGGCGACCGCGAGCTGCCCCGGCACACCGCCGACGACGGCACCCAGCTGTCGGGCGCGCAGGCGCGGGAACAGGTGCGCGATGTCGTGCTGGCCTGCGCGGCGGAGGCCGGGAAGGCTCCGGCCGCGGTGCAACAGCGGGTGGCCGACGCGGAGTTGATCTGCTCGGAGCTGGTCTCCAACGCGCGCCGCCACGGCAGCGGCCTGACCTCGTTCCGGGTCTGGCACGAACGCGGCTGCGTCCTGATCCAGGTGAGCGACCGCAGCGCGGCCCTGCCGGTCACCTCCGACGGGCACCGGGCCGAGCCGGGCGGCTTCGGCTGGGCGCTGGTGCGCAAGCTCGCCGCCGGCGTCTCGGTGGACGCGCACTCCGACGGCACCGGGAAGACCATCACCGCCTACCTGCCCCTGGGCTGACGCGAACCGGCCGAACGACCGGGCGGAGGCGGGCCCGCACGGCGCCGGGCGGGAAGAATGAGGGCATGGAACTCACCCAGATACGCCTGCTGGTGTCCGACTTCACCGCCGTCTACCGCTTCTACCGGGACGTACTCGGGCTGAAGCCGCAGGTCGAGGCGGAGAACGGCCCGTACGCCAAGCTCGGCCCCGACACCGGGCACGCCGCGATCGCGCTCCAGGACCGGGCGCAGATGGCCGGGGTCCTTGAACGGCTGGAAGCGGAGGGGGAGGGCCACCGGGCGCTGGTGGTGCTCCGCGTGGACGACCTCGACGCGACCCACAAGGCGCTCACCGCCCGAGGCGCGGAGTTCCTCCGGGGACCGGGCCCGATGGGCGACCGGATGAGAGTCGCCTACCTGGAGGACCCGGAAGGCAACCTGATCGAACTCCAGGAATGGCTGGCGCTGCGCTCGGGCGCCTGAGCAGGGGCTGCCCGGCCAAACCCCCGGGTACGGCTACGACGGCACGACCCCCAACCGCCGCTCAACGCGCTCCAGCCACCGCAAGTACCAGCCCGCGAAGTCATGCCCGGTCGGCCGGATCCCCTGATGCGCAGGCCGCAGATCCTCCCAGACGGCGCCCCGGTGCGGGCCGGTCATCACCAGCAGCGACGTGTAGCCGCAGCCCTGCTCGGCGAGGAAGACCGTGCCCGCCTCCTGCGCGTCGCACAGCTCCTCGTACCGCGCGTTCCACGCCGCATACGCGCGGTCCAGCGCGTCCTCGTCGGTGAAGGCGTCCTCGTTCGGCTCCTGCTCTTCGAGCGCGTCCAGCTCGCTCTGCAGCGCCTCGGCCACGAAGGGGCGTCCGGCGAACTCGGCAGTGGTCACCTGGCCCGGAAAGGCGAGCTGGACGCCGCGCCATCGCCATCCGCCGGCATCCGCGACCGGCGTCGTCAGACCGTGGTCGGGGCCCGCGCCGCCGCGCCCGACGTGGCGCAGGAAGCTCCGGTACTGCGCCGGAAGGGGCACGCCCAGGTCCGCTTCGAGCGCCCGCAGCTCGTCCTCGCGCAGGACCGGGCCGAGCCGGAAGCCGTGGCTGTTCGCCCCGAACACCGTTCCCGCGTCGCGATGTTCGGCCAGCCGGAGCACCCGGTCCCGTACCCCTGCCCAGCTGCCATCGATCATGGCCGTACGGTAGCGCCCGGCCGGTCAGCTCGTCGGTGGCTCGTCCGCCTCGGTCAGGTCGGTCAGTCCTGAGATGGCCAGGACCGGGGCCAGGAGCGGGTTGGCGATGAGGCGGATGCGGTCGGCGTGCGGGAAGAGGACGCTCAGGCCCGCGCTGTCGAGGTACTCGACACCGCTGAGGTCGAGGACGAGCGCGCCGGACGTGTCCTCCAGCGCGGCGGCCAGGTCGGCGGCGTTGCTCATGTCGATCTCGCCCACCGCGATCAACAGGGCGGCGCCGTCGGCCTGCCGGCCGGGTGTGAGGGTCAGTGGGGTAGTCATCAGGCGATCCTCGTGTGCATGTCGACGGTGGTCCCGGCCGGCCCCGGGGTGACGGTTACCTGCTGCATCAGGGCACGCATCAGCCTCAGGCCGCGGCCTCGGTGGGTGTTGAGCTCGGGCTGGGGGGTCTTCCACCGCCCGCTGTCGGCGATCGTCAGGTGCAGGTTGTCGACGAACGCCTCGGCACGGAAGCGGACGACGTCGCCGGGGGCGTCGCGGTGCCCGTGCTCGATGGCGTTGGCACAGGCCTCCCCGGCGGCCACCAGGATGTTCTGCGCCGTCGTCGGGGGCAGCTCGCACTGGTCGAGCCAGCCGCGCAGGGCCTTGCGGACGGGCGCGAGCTGCGCCGACTCGGCGGGGAAGGACATCTCCAGCGGCGCCGGGTGCCGGTAGAGGAGGAGGGCGACGTCGTCGTCGAAGCCGTCGGCGGGCGCCAGCCGGGACATGACGTCGGTGGCGAGGACGTCGACCGCGGTGTCCCGGCCGTCCTGGAGGGCCTCGCCGGCCTCGGTGATACCGGCGCTGAGCGGGCGGCGGCGGCGTTCCACGAGCCCGTCGGTGTACAGCAGCAGCGTGGAGCGTGCGGGGATCGTACAGGTGGCCTCGGGACGGGGGTTGCCCGGCCGGACGGCGAGGGGCAGGGACCGGCCGCCCTCGAGGAGGTGGGTCGTGCCGTCGGGCCGGACGAGTATGCCCGGCGGGTGGCCCGCGCTGGAGTACGTCAGCTGCCCGGTCTCGGCGTTGAGGACACCGCAGAAGACGGTGGTGCACATGGCCCCCGGCACCCCGGCGGCGAACTGGTCGAGCGCCATGAGGGTCTGCGCCGGGCTGGCGTCCTGAAGGAGCAGGGCGCGGCAGGCGCTGCGCAGCTGCCCCATGACGCTGGCGGCCTCCAGGCCGCGGCCGACGCAGTCACCGACGACGATGCCGATACGGCTGTCGGGGAGGGTGACGGTGTCGTACCAGTCGCCGCCGACCTCCAAAGGCTGGGTGGCCGGCTCGTAGCGGACCGCGAACCCGGCGGGCAGGTGGGAGGGGCCGAGGATGGCGCGCTGCAGGGCGATGGCCGTCTCGCGCTGCTGGTCGATCTGGTGGGCGCGGGCGAGTCCCTGGGCGAGGTGGCCGGCCAGCAGGGACAGCAGCAGTTCGTCCTCGCCGGTGAAGGGTCGGTTCTCGCCGAGGTCGAGCCACAGCGCGAGCGGACCGTCGGGGTACTCCAGGAGGATGCCCGCCCCGCCCTGGTCGACGGTGGGGGTGAGCGGCGCCTGCCGGCGCAGTTCGGCCAGCGACCGGCGGCGTTCGCCGGACAGCTGCTGCCAGGTGAGGTCGGGGTCGGTGGAGGTGAGGGTGGGTTCGTCGCCGCGGTCGAAGACGGCGGCCGTGACGCGCCGCGCCCGCCACAGTTCCCTCAGTTCGCCCAAGGCGCCGGTCACCGCGTCGGAGAGGCAGGTGGCCCGGGAGAGGGAGGTGCTCAGGGCCGCCAGGGCGCTCTCGCGCTGGATGGCGTAGTGCTCGGCGGTCACGTCGCGGAAGGTGCCGACGACGACGGAGCGTCCGGTGTCGGGGTCCTGCACCTGGTTGAAGTTGGCGGTGACCCACAGCCGGTGGCCGTCGCGGTGGGTGACGGGGATGGTGTAGCTGCCCCGGCTCTGGTCGAGCAGCGTCGCGAAGGCGTCGGCGACCTGGCGGTGCGCCTCGGGGTCCGTGGCGGCGTCGGGCCACCAGGGGTGGATCGGCTGGTAGGGGAGATGGTCGGTGTCGTAGCCGAGAGTGGTGGTGAAGGCGGTGTTGATCTCGATGACGGCGCCTTCCTCGTCACAGACGAAGAAGGCCTCCTGGAGGGAGTCGACCAGCGCGGTCCGCCAGCGGGCGTGGTGGTTGCGCAGACGCGCCAGCTCGACGTTGGCGCGGACCCGGGCGAGGAACTCGGCTGCCGCGAACGGCTTGACGAGGTAGTCGTCGGCACCGGCCTGCAGCCCCTCGATGGACGCCTCCTGACCGGCCCGCGCGGACAGCAGCAGGACCGGCACGGACGCGGTCCGCGGATCGTTGCGCAGCAGACCGACGAGGGTCAGGCCGTCCAGGTGCGGCATCATGACGTCGCTGACCACCAGGTCGGGGGCGTCGTCACGGATCGCGTCGAGGGCCTGGCGGCCGTCGTCGACGGTGTGGACCTCGTAGCCGGCGTCGCGCAGCAGCCGGCTGAGGTAGTCGCGCATGTCGGCGTTGTCGTCGGCGACCAGGATCCGTGCGAGGGCGGCGGTCTGCGGGGTGGCGGCCGGCTCCACGGCGGCATGGTCCTCGGCGGGCGCCGCGGTGGTCTGCTGGTCCGGAAGCCAGCGCAGGGCCTCCTGGACGAACGGGTCGGCGGCCAGGAGCGCGGAGTCGGTGCTCTCCTCGGAACGGACGGCGTCGGCGGGCAGGTGCGCCCAGCCGAAGGGCAGCCGGATGGTGAAACAGGTGCCCCGACCCTCGGTGCTGTCGGCGGTGATGGTGCCGCCGTGCAGGCTGACCAGCTCCTTCACCAGGGCCAGACCGATGCCGCTGCCCTCGTTGGAGCGGGAGCGGGCGTTCTCGATGCGATGGAACCGCTCGAACAGGCGCGGCATCTCCTCGGCGGCCACGCCGATACCGGTGTCGCGGAGGGTGACGACGGCCTCGGGGCCCTCGGCGTGCACGGCGACGCGGATCGAGCCGTCGAACGTGAACTTCAGCGCGTTGCTGAGAAGGTTGAGGACGATCTTCTCCCACATGCCCCGGTCGAGGTAGACGGGCTCGGGCAGCGGCGCGCAGTCGACGTCGAAGTCGAGGCCGGCCTTGTCGATGGCTGAACGGAACACGCTGGCCAGCTCGCCGGTGACCGTGGCCAGGTCGACCGGCTCGTAACTGGCCTGCATCCGGCCCGCCTCGATGCGGGAGAAGTCCAGGAGGGTGTTGACCAGCTTGCCGAGGCGCAGCCCGTTGCGGTGGATGACATCCAGCTCCTCGCGCACACGGGGAACCGCGTCGGCGAGTTCGTCCTGCAGCCCTTCGAGCGGCCCCATGATCAGGGTGAGGGGGGTGCGGAACTCGTGGCTGATGTTGGAGAAGAACGTCGTCTTCGCCCGGTCCAGCTCCGCGAGCTCCTCGGCCCGGCGCTGCTGGGCCTGGTAGCTGCGGGCACTGGCGATGCCGGTGGCGACATGACCGGCGACCAGCTCCACGAAGCCGCGGTAGTCCCCGTCGAGCGCCCGGTAGCGGTTCAGACCGGCCACCATGAACCCGTACGGGGCTCCGCCCTGCTGCAGCAGCGGCACGACCAACGCCTGAACGGGTGCTTTGGCCCACGCCCCGGCGGGCAGGTCGGCGAACGCCGAACCCTGGAGCGGCACGACGGTGCTCTCACCGCGGGCCGCGGCGGCAGCCGGCCACAGCGTCCCGTCGCCCGCCGGGAGACGGTCGGCGGCGGCGGGGTGGCCGGCCGGGATCCCGCTCGTCGCGGCGAGAGCGGCACTGCCGTCGTCCCCGAACAGGTAGGTCAGCGTGAACGGCAGATCGTGCGGATTGCGGCCGAGCTGCTCACCGGCGAAGTCGAGCATCTCCTGCTCGGTGCGGACCACGCTCGGATCGGAGCCGAGATCGCGCAACGTCGCCATGCGGCGTTCGCCGATGACCCGCTCGGTGTCCTCGCTGACCACGCACAACATGCCGACCACGGCACCGGCGTCGTCGCGCAGCGGGCTGTAGGAGAAGGTGTGGTAACTCTCCTCGACATAGCCCGAGCGCCGCACGAACAACAGCAGTGCCTCGTCCCACGTCGCCTCGCCCGTGGTCAGGACGGTGTCGATACGGGGCCCGATGTCGTCCCAGATCTCCGCCCACACCTCGGTGGAGGGCCGCCCCAACGCCCACGGGTACTTCTGGCCCAGAGTGTTGCGGCGGTAGGCGTCGTTGCAGAAGAACGTCAGTTCGGGGCCCCATGCCATCCACATGGCGAACTTCGACGACAGCAAGATGCTCACAGCCGTCCGCAGACTCTGCGGCCAGCTCTCCGGCTCCCCGAGTGAGGTCGCCGACCAGTCCACCCGGGACAGGTCCGCGCCGACCCTCTCCTCCGCCGCGAAAATGTCGCCCCCGGCCCGCGACGGCACGGTCAGTTCGCCGTCGTCCGCACGTGTCACTGAACACCCTTTCCTTCGCCCCCGGCCCCTGACGCGATGCGCCTCGCGGGCCGTTCCATTGTGCCGTCCAAGCCACATGCCCTGCACAGGCGATTTCCTACGCCCGCCAGCGGGCCTTTTTGCGGCGGGCCGTAGGATGAGACAGCCGTGCCTGAAGGCGGCGGGCACTCAGGTCGGCACCGCGCGGAAGGCAGCATATGACGGCGATCCGGCGCTCCGCCCCGCACGCTGCCGGCCCCGAGGGTCCGCCGGCCTCGGCGTACACATTCCGCACCGATCTGGGCATGGGGTCAGCGACGACACCGCGCTGCTCGCTCCGTTCGTTCCACCCGCCAGCCCCAGCGTCCCCACACAGGAGAAACGGTGACTGACCGCACCCTGACCGCCACCCGACGTTCCGACCCCTCGGGGGTCGTCGTGCTGACCGTGGTCGGCGAACTCGATCACCACACGGCTCCGGAGGTCACCCAGGTCCTGCACCAGACACCGTTCACCCCCGAGGCCCCGGTCGTCTTCGACCTCGACGGCCTCACCTACTGCGACTCCACCGGCATCACGGTCTTCGTCGGCGCCTTCAACCGCTCCCGGGAAACCGGTACGCCGCTGATCCTCGCCGCAGTGCGGGACGACCTCATGCGCGTCCTCCAGATCGTCGGGCTCGACCAGGTCTTCACTTTCCGGCCCACCGTCGACGAGGCGATCGCCACCCTGCACACTTCCGCCGAGTCCTGACCCCATAGGTTTCTCCTCTACCCCCTGCTGCAATTTCGTCTTTGCTCCTCCATATTTCCCCTGCCTACGGTGAATCAGCCCGCCGAGAAGGCGCCTTCTCAAGGCGGGCGAACATTTATCAGGTGGAGAGGGATGACGAAATGAACGCGACGGACAGTCTTTCGGAAACGCGGTGGACGCAGCAGGCGCAGCAGACGCTGCACACGCAGGAATTCGCCGGTAAGCGCGCCGTGGTCACCGGCGGAACGCGCGGCATCGGGGCGGCGGTCGTACGCCGCCTCCTGGACGCCGGCGCCGAGGTGCTCACCACCGCGAGGTCCTCGACGCACGCGGGGCCGGAGGGGGCGGCCTTCGTGGCGGCCGACGTACGGACCGGCGCCGGGGCGGAGTCGATCGCCGCGGCCGTGCGGGAGACGCTCGGCGGGGTCGACCTCCTGGTCCACAACGCGGGCGGGGCGCAGCCCTACGACAGCGCCCTGTCGATCGCCGACGACGTCTGGCAGGACGCGCTGGAGCTGAACTTCCTGTCGTCGGTGCGGCTGAACGCGCTGCTGGCCCCGGGAATGCGGGGCCGGGGCGGGGGCGCGATCGTGCACGTGTCCTCGGCCGCCGTGCCCGCTGTGCCGCCGCCGTTCCTGCACTACACGGCGGCCAAGGCGGCGCTGGAGAACTACAGCAGGGGCCTGGCCGCCGAACTGGCGCCGCACGGCATCAGGGTCAACACCGTGTCACCCGGCAGGACCGCCACCCCTGGCGGCGAGACGACACGCAAGGAGTGGGCGCTCCTCGACCCGAGCCCCGGCCAGGCCGCCAATACGCCTCCGCTGGGCCGTGAGGGCGCGCCCGAGGACATCGCGGACGCGGTGCTGTTCCTGTTGTCGGACCGGGCCGGCTGGCTGACCGGCAGCAATATGGTGGTGGACGGCGGGGAATTCTCCCGGCCGTAGAAATACATTCAGGACCGGCCCGTGAAGGGATAGCGGGTCACCAATTCTCGTTGCGCAGAAGTTCCAGCAGGGCCGTCTTCGCCGGACTCGTGCCGTCGCGGAGTACGGCGATGACCGGCTGGGACACGGCGGGAGAGACCGGGCGGACGAGATGGTCGTGGTCGGGCGGGACTGCGGAGGCCGGGACGAGCGTGGCGCCGAGCCCGTCCGCGGCCCAGCGGACGGCCGTCGAGGTCCGGGAGACGCGAGCGGCGGTGGCCGGGGTCAGCCCGTTCTCCCGCAGCGCGGCCACGAGCACGCCGTCGAGCGCGCTGTCCCGGTCGAACCGCACCCACGGCTCACCCGCCAGGTCCCGCAGCTCGACCCGGTCCGCCGCGAGCCGCGGGTGATCGGCGCCGAGGGCCACGACGAACTGCTCGTCGCCGAGGCGGTGCGCGTCGGCGGGGGTCCGCTCGCACGCCGCCATGAGGGCGAGGTCGAGGACGCCCTGCCTGCACAGGCGCTCCAGCTCGGCGGAGCTGGGCTCCTCGAAGACGGTGACCTCAAGGCGCGGGAAGCGGCGTCGCAGGGCGCTCAGGGCGCCGGGCAACTGGCGGGCGCCGTACCCCATCTGCGCCGCCACGACCAGCTCGCCCGCCGTCTCCCCGGCGCCGGCCCGTGCCGTGGCCCTGGCCCGCCGCGCCGCGTTCACCGCGATCTCCGCCTCCCGCAGGAACTCGCGGCCGACCGTCGTGGGGACCAGGCCGGTCGGCGTACGGGAGAACAGCTCGACGCCGAGCTCCCGCTCCAGGCCGCGGATCTGCTGGGACATCGACGGCTGTGCGACATGCAGCAACTGCGCCGCGGCGGTCACGGAACCGGCCTCGGCGACAGCCAGGGCGTACTCGAACTGGCGAAGGCTCATCGGCTGCCGTCCCCTCCTGTGGGCGTCCGGGACCGAGTGGATCTCGGCGTCGCGAGAATACCGGCGACGGCCGCGGCACCGTCCGGGCGGCGGCACGCGTCCGTGTGCGGCCCCGCTGCCGGACAGGGCTCAGTCGCTCGCGCCGAGCGTCCGCGCGAGCGCGTCCAGCGTCACATCGACGATGGCACGCAGCTGCTCCTCGCCCGTTCCGGCCCGGCTCATGACGGCGAGGGACTGGTTCACGGCGGCGAGGTGGGTCGCGAAGGAGTCGGCCGTCCCGTCGTGCAGACGGCCCGCCTCCAGTGCGGCGCGCAGCCGGGTGTGCTGGACACCGATCGCCTCCCGCGCACGCGCCGCGACGCTCGGGCTGAGCACCGGGGTCGCCATGACGGTCTGGGCCACCAGGCATCCGTCCGGCAGGGTCGGGTCCGCGATGCGTTCCAGGGTGACGTCGAAGAACGCCCGCGCCGCCGCGAGGGGCCCGTCGGCGGCGCTGGACAACGCGGCGTCGTACTTGGCCCCGTACCGCGTGGTGTAACGCTCCAGGCAGCGCAGGAAGAGCGCGTCCTTGTCGCCGAAGGAGGAGTAGAGGGAGCTGCGGTTGAGTCCGGTCGCCCGGGACAGGTCGTCCACCGACGTGTGCGCGTAGCCGGCCCGCCAGAACTGGATCATCGCGGCGTCGAGCGCCGTGGCGACATCGAACTGTTTCTTGCCCGCCATGCCGCGCCTTTCTCCCGCTACGCCTTGTCGCCGGAGCCATCCTCCCATGCCAGCCCCCATCTTGAAACGTTCGGTTCAAGATGGGCTAGGGTTCGACCGACCGCGAACCCACCACCGCGCCTCCGGAGGAGAACCATGCACGACCCCACGGACGCCTCGCGCGTCTTTGGCAACCCGGTCCCCGGCCTGCCACTCGCCGACCTGGCCGGTTTCACCCACCGTTGGGTCGACGGGGGCGGCGTCCGGCTGCACGCCGTCGAGGGCGGCCGGCCGGACCGTCCGGCCGTCGTGCTGCTCGCCGGGTTCCCGCAGACCTGGTGGGCCTGGCGCAAGGTGATGCCGAGCCTCGCCGACCGCTTCCACGTCATCGCGCTCGACCTGCCGGGCCAGGGCCACTCCCAACGCCCGCACATCAGCTACGACACGCACACGGTCGCCGGGCACGTCCATGCCGCGGTGGAGGCGCTCGGCGTCCCGGCCTACTGGCTGGCCGCGCACGACGTCGGCGCATGGGTCGCGTTCTCCCTCGCGCTGAAGCACCAGGACCAGATGCACGGCCTCGCGCTCCTCGACGCCGGTATCCCGGGCATCACCCTCCCCGACGTCGTCCCCACCGACCCCGAACAGGTCTGGAAGACCTGGCACTTCGCCTTCCACCTCGTGCCCGACCTGCCCGAGACCCTGCTCACCGGCCGCGAACGCGAGTACGTCGGCTGGTTCCTGAGGGCCAAGGCGCACTCTCCCGGCACCTTCGACGACGCCGAGACCGAGCGGTACGCCGCGTCCGTGGCCGCCGACGGCGGTCTGCGCGCGTCCCTCGCCTACTACCGGCACGCCGCCGAGTCGGCACGGAAGAACCACGAGGCGCTGAGGCAACAGCGCCTGACCCTGCCGGTGTTCGGGATCTCCGGCAGCCACGGCTCCGTCCCCGACATGGCGGCCTCCCTCAGGCCGTGGGCCGGCCACGCCACCGGGATCGTCGTGCCGGACGCGGGGCACTTCATCCCCGACGAACAGCCCGACGCCGTCGCCGCCGCACTGACCGACTTCGTCGCGGAGGGCCCCGGCCGCGGAGAAGGGGAGTAGCGTGACGGTACGGCGTGCGTCTGCCCTGCGTCAGTGCTGAGCGCGACACCAGTCGGGCGGGTCCCACCGGATATGTGCATGTGACCGCCCTGACCCCGCGTCGATCGACGGAGATGTTCTCCGGGGTGGAGGCAGGCCATGACGGTCACCGCGCGTGAACTGGACATGTCCCGGGCGGTACTCGAGCTGGCGAGCCGTTCGCCCGACTCCGACGTGCTCGGGCTGTTGCACGACCTCACCGCCTTCGCGGCCGCCTTCCTGCCGACACGGGCCGGGATCACTGTCCTCGACAACGGCGGCGACGTCGCCTACCTGACCGCCTCCGACGAACTGTGCCGCCGCTTCGAACAGGACCAACTGGACCTGGACGAGGGCCCGTGCCTGGACAGCGCCCGCACCCACGACCCGCTGCCGCTGATGCTCCTCGACAGCGCCGAGGCCACCGCCCGTTGGCCCCGGTTCATCCCGCTGGCGCTGGCCGCCTCGATCACGGCGGTGGCGGCCGTGCCGCTGCACACCCCCGACCTCATGCTGGGCGCGCTCAACCTGATCAGCACCGGCCCGCCCCTGCCCGACCAGCGCGACCTCGACATGGCCCAGGTCCTCGCGGACGCCGCCGCCCTGGCCCTGACGCACCGCCGGGACGTCGCCGACCGGGAGGAGGTCATCCGCCAGCTGCAGACCGCCCTGGACAGCCGGATCGTGATCGAGCAGGCCAAGGGCGTCCTAGCCGCCCGGCTGCACGTCACTGTGGACGACGCCTTCAGGCTCCTGCGCGCCCACGCCCGCTCCACCCAGCAGCCCCTCACCGCGCTGGCGACCCGGATCGCCACCGGCGACCTTCCCGAATCCCTGCTCGGCCGGGCCCGCTGATGTGGCCGGCCGCGCCCGTTCGGCGCCCTCCACCCCTGCGGGGGGCCCGCCATGCCCGAAAGTGATCTGTCCGCGCTGTTGACCGGCATGCGCCGCGCCGCCCGTACCGGCCGCGACCTCACCGCGTTCTCCGCCCGCACCCTCGCCCACCACACCGGCGTCGACTCCCTGACGCTCACCCTCATCTCGGCCCGGGGCGCCCTCGAACCGCTCTGGGGCGACCCCGGCGATCTGGTCGGCCCGCCGCTGGAGGACCTCCAGTTCACCCTCGGGGAAGGCCCCACCCTGGACGCCGCCACCAAACACCGCGTCATCACCGCACCCGACCTGCGCACCGCCGTCCAGTGGGCCGCGCTCGCCGAAGCCGCCCCCGCCGTCTCCCGAGGCCGTGCGGTCGCCGCGCTGCCCGTGCGGCTCGGCGTCATCGTCCCCGCCGTGCTCACCGCCTACCGCACCACGCCGGCCCCCTTCGCCCCGGCCCGGCTCGACACCTTCACCACCCTCGCCCACGCCCTCGTCCACCCGCTCCTGCAGACCCCCGCCACCCGCCTCGCCCAGGCCGCGCCGGACGCCCCCGACCTGCTGCGGGCCGAGGTCCATCAGGCGGCCGGGATCACCTCGGTCGACCTCGACATCCCCATCGACCAGGCACTGTTACGGCTGCGCTCGCACGCCTGGTCCCGTGGCGAGCCCCTGCGGGACGTCGCCCACGCCGTCGTCACCGGCCGTCTCCACCTCGAACCCGCCTGACCTGCTCCTGCGTTCCGGCGGGGCGGGACCCGCCTCAGCCCGCGAGGGACCGGTGCAGGGCGTCGAGGCCGTCGCGGTAGATGTCGGTGAACAGGTCGACGACCTCGTCCTCGGTGGCTCCCTCCGGGGCGAACCGGCCGGACCACTGCACCTCGGCGGCGTTCTCCCGGCCCGGGACGGTGTGCACCCGGAGGGTGGAGACGTAGCCGTCGACGGGGAACGGTGCCTGGAGGATGGCGTAGCTGTACCGGCGCTCCGTCTCGTTGAAGTCGACGAGGCGCTCGACGATGATGTCGCCCTCGGGGTTCTCCAGCCGCCGGACCCGGCCGCCTTCGAGCGGGGTGCTCTCGCGGATGTAGGGAAGCCAGTCGGGCAGGGAGTCGAAGCCGCCGATGAGGCTCCAGACCTTGTCGGGTGAGGCGGGGACGATGCGGCTGACGGAAGTCGAGGCCATGGTCTTGCTTCTCCTGGATGAGCGTGTGGTGGTCGTGCTGTCGTGCCGGTGCGCGGGGGAGGGGAGTGGGGGTCGGCGCCGTTCGGCAGGGGGGCGGACGGGCTGACCAGGCCGGCCGCGCGCAGGTCCGTCAGAGGCGGGGGCACCTGTTCGGTGAGGGCGGCGCTGTCCTCGGCGATCCGGCTGGGGCGCGTGGCACCGGGGATCGCGGCGGCGGCCGCCGGGTGGGCCAGGGGAACTGCAGCGCGGCGGCTTGATGCGTGCCGGGGGACTTGAGGCGCTGGACGCGCTCGATGATCTCCGGCGGGGCCTGCTGGTACTCGAAGTGGGCGCCGCCGGCGAGGATGCCGGAGCTGTACGGGCCGCCGACGACCATGTCGACGCCCTGTTCCTCGCCATCGGCAGCAGGCGCTGCAGGCGTGCGCGTGGTCGAGGAGGGTGTAGCGGCCGGCGAGGAGGAAGCCGTCGGCCTGGCTCGTCAGGGCGAGGGTCATCTCGATGGGCTCGGTCTTGTGAGCGGCCCCAGGCGTCTCCGGCCGAGATCGGCAGGGCGGGACAGGACGCGGAAGGCGCCGGTGCGGGCCTCCTCGAACTTGCCGATCCACGCGTCGCCGTGGAAGTCCTGGGCGATGTCGTGCACCCAGACGATGTCGAACCGGTCGACGCCCATGCGGCGCAGGCTGCCCTCGATGGAGCGCTCGGTGGCGTCGGCGGTCCACTCGTGCAGGACCTTGTTCGGGTTGCCGTGCTCGAAGAGGCCGCCCTTCTCGCCGAAGTCCGGGACGTCGGTCTCCGGCTCGTCGAGGATGACCCGGCCGACCTTGGTCGACAGGACGTAGGAGTCGCGGGGCTTGGTGGCCAGGACCTCGCCCAGGCGCTCCTCGGCGAGCCCGGCGCCGTAGAAGGGGGCGGTGTCGAAGTAGCGGATGCCCTGGTCCCAGGCGGCCTCGACGGTGGCGCGGGCGTCGTCGTCGGGGATCGCGCGGAACATGTTGCCGAGAGGAGCGGTGCCGAAGCCGAGACGGCCGGGGAGGATTTCCTTGAGGGACATGCGGGGGGTTGCCTTTCGGTGGTGCCGTGTCGCGGGGATGCTGCGACATCCCGGGTACACGCGGGAGGCGTACGTGGATGAACGCCTTCCGCGCGGTCAGATGCGAACGCGCCTGACGAGTGGCAACATTAATTGCAGACGCGGGTTAAATGCAAACGCCTGCTATTGGGTGGTCGGGGCGGACCCGAACCGGCGTCAGCGGGGGAGCCCCTTGACCAGATGTTCCATGAGATGCGGGAGGAGGTCCTCCGGCGTGTGGGTCGTGTCGCGGAGTCGACGCAGGTGGGGGAGTGTGTCGGAGCCCAGGTCGTGGAGGACCATGTAGGCGGCCATCTGGTCGAGGAGGCCGGGCGGGACGGAGTGTGCGTCGATCGCCGCCGCCCGGGCCTGTTCGTAGGCGTCCAGGCTCTGATGGAGGTGCTCGACCGCCTTGTCGAAGACGCCGTGGTGGCGCCACAGACGCATCACCGTGGCCGCGTCGTCACGCTCGCCCGTCCCGTAGCACGAGCGCATGGTGGCCGTGAACCGCTCCCGCTCCTCCGCGTCGTCGAGTGCGTCGCGCACGTCGAGGGCGGAGAGCAGGAAGATGTTGTGCATCTCGCCCGCCGCGACGTCCTCGGGCGGCTCGTCGCCGGCTTCCTCGTCCCAGGCGATGTCCACGAAGTCGTCGACCATCTCCAGGATGGCGCTGCTCGTGTGCACGTACTCGGTGTACGCGGGCGAGGAGGCCGGGGTGATGGCGTCGTAGCAGGCGAAGAGGCGGGCCATCTCGGTCATGAGGAGGATGTACTGGCGGGCGCGCAGCCAGTTCCACGCGTCGTAGGAAGCCCGGTCGAGACCGATGTCGAACATCCACCGGGCCGACGCCGTCGGCTTGTCGGGGCCGTAGGGTTCGTAGTCCCGGCGGGCCGCGGCGGCCGTCTCGTCCGCCGCGTTGAGCTGCCAGGCGTAGGCGCTGAAATAGTAGGAGGAGCGGCGGCAGAAGTTGTCGGCCGCCTGCACGATCTCGGCGCGCTTGGGGTGCGTCGCCGGGACCACGTTCTCCAGGATGAGCCTGGCCTGGATGGCGAGCAGGCCGCCGTCGAAGTACGCGGACGTCGGGTGGGCCCGGAACCAGGGGGCTTTGCCCTGCCGCTCGGTGGCGCCGTCGCAGACGTCGTCGGGGATCACGGTGAAGGCGGTGAGGAGTTCGACGGCGGTGCCGATCGCGTACAGGATCCTCATGTGGCCGGGGGTCTGGTACCGCGCCGGTGTGATGCACCGGTAGAAGTAGAGGATGTTCGCGGCGGCGAAGCACTCGTGCCAGGGGACGAAGTTCCGTGCGAGGTAGGAGCACCAGCCCTGGTTGAGGGAGGTGACGAGCGGATCGTCGACCTCGCCCACCACCGGCAGCCGGGCCAGCTCCCTGCGCACGTCCCGGAAGGGGCCGGAGATCTCCGCCTCGATGTCGCCGAGAGCGACGGGCGCTTCGGGGTTGAGCGCGAATCTCGTCCTGGTCCGGTTGGCGACCGGGAACGCGAGGGAGTCCAGCCGGGTGCCGTCCGGCAGGACGGAGAACTGCTCCACGAAGGTGCTGAGCGCGGCGTTGCTGTAGTCGATCTCCACCATGGGGTCATGGTGGCTGACGATGCGGGGTGCGACGGGGGAGGCGGCGCCGTCCGGTCTGTCCCGTTTTTGGTGGCGGCGTGCGGGTCAGGGGGTGGCGCTTCACCGCGGAACGGCGGGGCCGGGGACCGGAGAAGGTGTGCGCGCTACGGTGGAACCGGTGCCCGGGGCCCCCGCGACGGCTCTTCGGCGGGTGAACCGCCCGGTTTCGAGAGGGGGCCGCGGATGTGTGGAAGCGGTGGGTCGGTCCAGGAGCTGCTGGACGGTATGCACACGGTGGCGAGCGCGGAGGAGCGCCGCGTCTGGGCGGTCGACTGCGCGCACGCGCTGGGCCTGGACGGGGTGGCCGTCTCGATGCAGGGGGAGCTGGTCTGGTTCAGTGACGAGACCAGTGCCCGTCTCGATGATGTGCAGACCGTTCTCGGGCAGGGTCCCGGGCTGTACTTCCCTGTCGGCGGCCGGGTGCGGGAAGTGCCCGACGTGGACCGGCTGGTGATGCGGTTCTGGCCGCAGTTCGTGCCCGAGGCCCAGGAGTTGGGCGTGTTGGCGGTCTTCGTGTGGCCGGTGCGCGTGGGTGCGGTGAGCAGCGGCACCCTGACCGGCTACCGGCGCGTCGTCGGTGCGCTGAGCGCGCGGCAGCGGGCCGAGGGCTGGCTGGTCGCCGACGCGCTGGCCGTCCACCTGCTGGCCCGCTGGCCCGACAGCGCGGCCGAGCGGAACGGGCCGGGGCGGGCGGGCGCGGTGGATCTGCACCGGGCGGAGGTGCATCAGGCGACAGGTGTGCTGAGCGGAGTGCTCGAGATATCGCTGCCCGAAGCGTTGGTGCGGCTGCGTGCGGAGGCCTACGCCTCCGGTCTGACGCTGAGGCAGACGGCCCGCGCCGTCCTGGAGCGCGAGCTGCCCGCATAGCCGGTCACCCGCGCGATCTGTCCGTCGCCTCCGCCGCCCGGGCCGCGCGCCTGTTGCACCTGCAGGCTCTGACCTTGCCTCTGAGGGCCCGCTCGGACGCGTGGGAACTGCTGTGGGCACGCACACCGATGTCGTCACGCGCGACACCTGAGTCCAGAGTCCTCAGAGCGTCACAGGCTGGTCAGGATCTGCGGGGCCAGATTCTTGAGCATGGTGTTCGTCCAGCGCATCTGCCGCAGGGTCGACGGATGGCAGGTGGAGACCAGATCGAGCAGCTTCTCGTCCTTGGACGCCTGCGCGGCCTGGGCGAGCATCTCCCAGTGCAGGGAGTTCTCCGCGGCGCCGAGGTGGAGTTCGCGCAGATCGCGCAGGAGCAGCAGGCCGGGTTCGGGGCGGTGGGCCGTCGCCTCGGACGCCTTCCGCGTGAGGGTGGACAGCAGGTGCGCGGGGGGTGTGGCGGAGGGCTCGCGGAGGTTCAGTCCGTAGTGGCTCGCGGTGTCGGTCAGGCGCTGGACGTGGGTGCGGGACCAGTCGGCGAGGTCCAGGGCGACGTGGCGGACCTCGTGTTCGGCGTGGTGGCGGTCGGCCACCGCCGTCAGGTGCCCGGCCAGGTGTTTCTCGCCGTGGTGGAGGGCGCGCAGGGTGAGCGTGACGCCGTTCACCGGGCCTCCTGCCGTGCGTCGTCCCACGTGGGGTCGGCCGCCTGGGTGACGTGTGCGGACCGGCCTCCGGCGGTGGGAGAGGGTACGGGCCCCGTGCCGGACGGTGCCGCGGGGGCCGAGGCGGTGGTGGTCGGGGCCGGGGCGCTGCCGCCGTCGCCGGGTGCCACGAGACGCAGGGCTGCCGCGGCGGTCTTGAACAGCGGCTGTTTGGAGACCGGGTCCCAGTCGGTGACGGTCGTCTCGTTGGCGGCCCGGCCGGGGGAGTCCGCGGAGGGGGCGTGTCCGGCCTCGGTGTCCCAGTAGCCGTAATGGAAGGGGACGAAGAGCAGTCCTGGGCGGATGCCGCTGACGCGCAGCTTGCCGTGCAGCGCGCCGCGCGGCGTGCGGACCTCCACCACATCGCCTTCGTTCAGCCCGAGCGTGTCCGCGTCGGCGGCCGACGCCTCCACCCACACGTCGGGGGCCGCCGCGTTCAGCTGCGGCGCCCGGCCCGTCTTGGTGCGGGTGTGGAAGTGGTAGACGGTTCGCCCGGTCGTCAGCTGGAAGGGGTACTCCTCGTCGGGCGGTTCGTGCGGTGCCACGTAGTCGGCCGCCTTGAGCATGGCCTTGCCGTCCGGGTTCAAGGAGCGGTACTCGACGACCTCCTGGGCCGCGCCGGTCACCAGGTCCTTGCCATAGGACTCGCACACGTCCGGGTGCGCCCAGGAGATGCCGTCGGTGTGGAGCCGCTCGGTGCCGTCGGGGGCCCGGTCGTCGCACGGCCACTGGATGCCGCTGCCGCCGCGCAGCCTGTCGTGGCTGAGGCCGGTGTAGTCGCACGGGCGGCCCGCGCTGCACCGCTTCCACGCCTCGAACGCCGACTCGGGGTCGTGCCAGGTGACGAGCGGCCCGCCGTCCTTGTCGCGGAAATCCATGCGGGCCGCGTAGTCGAGGAAGATGTCCAGGTCGGGCCGTGCCTCGCCGGGCGGTTCGACGGCCTTGTCGGACAGATGGACCGTGCGGTCGGCGTTGGTGAAGGTGCCGGTCTTCTCGGCCCAGGTCGCCGCCGGGAGCACCACGTCGGCGAGTTGGGCGGTCTCGGTCAGGAACAGGTCCTGGACGACGACGAAGAGGCGGTCCTGCCCGAGGATCGAGCGGATCCGGGCCAGCTCGGGCAGGGAGACCGCCGGGTTGGTCCCGCTGATCCACAGCATGCGGATCGAGCCCTGCTCGGCATAGCGGAACATCTGCATCGCGTGCGTGGGGGGCGCGTAGTGCGGGATGGTCCGCGGCTCGACGTTCCACACGCGCGCCAGGTCGGCGACGTGGCTGTCGTTCTGCCAGTTGCGGAGGCCCGGCAGGTCGCCGTTGGCGCCGCACTCCCGGGTGTTCTGGGCGGTGGGCTGGCCGTTCATCTGCAGGACCCCGGCCCCGGGCCTGCCGATCATGCCGCGGATCAGGTGCAGGTTGTTGACCTGGACGGCGGCGGCGGTGGCCTGGTGGGACTGGTAGACACCCTGCAGCACTGTGGACAGCAGCCGGTCGGCGGTGCCGAGGAGTTCGGCGGCGGCACCGATCCGCGCGGCCGGCACGTCGCAGATCCGGGCCGCCCACGCCGGGGTGCACTGCTCCACCCGGGCGGCCAGCTCCTCGAACCCGACCGTGTGGGCCGCGATGTACTCCTGGTCGATGTGGCCGGCGCGGATGATCTCGTGCAGGAGGGCGTTGAGCAGGGCGACGTTCGTGCCCAGGCGCGGGGCCAGGTGGACGGCCGCCCTGCGGGCCACCTCGGTGGGCCGGGGGTCGACGCACAGCAGCCGGGGCGGGTCGCCGCCGGCCAGCCGGTCCAGGACGCGCATCCACTGCACGGGCTGGGTCTCGGCGATGTTGTGCCCGAACAGGGCGATGACGTCGGCGTGGTCGATGTCGTCGTAGCAGCCGGGCTGCCCGTCGCTGCCGAAGGTCTCCTTCAATGCCTCGGCGGCGGTGGATGTGCACAGCCGGGTGTTGCCGTCCAGGTGGTTGGTGCCGATCCCGGCGCGGGCCGCCACCGCGAGCGTGTAGTACTCCTCAAGGAAGAGCTGCCCGCTGGTGTAGAACCCGATCGAGCCCGGTCCGCGTTCGTCAAGGAGAGCCTTCGAGCGGGCGACGACATGTTCCATCGCCGTGTCCCAGTCGCACTCCGTCAAGCGCCCGTCGCGCCGGACGAGCGGCCTGGTCAGGCGGTCCGAGGAGGCGTTGGCCTGCCAGGCGAAGAGGTCCTTGGGACCGAGCCGGCCGCGGTTGACCCGGTCCTGCGCCCGCCCCCGGACACCGGCCAGACGCCCGTCCACGACGGCGACGTCCATGGCGTCCCCGTCGGAGTGCAGGATCGACGCGGTCTGCACCCATCGCTGCACCTGGTCCGGGTCGACACCTTCCGCGAGAAAGGTGTCGACCCGCGCGGGCCATGCCTCGTGCCGTCCGTAGGGAGTCCGGCCGCCCCACGGCTGCGCGATCCGGTCCACCGATGAGTCCACGTGTTGCCCTCCGCTGCTGGAGTACCGACCGGGCCGTCAGCCGAGGACGGCGAGCAGCTCCTCGCACGCCTGCTCGCAGCGGCGGCACGCCTCGGCGCAGAGACGGCAGTGCTCGTGGCGGTCGGCGTGGTGCGCGCACTCGTCGGCGCAGGCTTTGCAGGCCGCGGCGCACGCCGTGAGGACGGCGCGGACGACATCGGAGTCGTGACCCGGGCGGCGGGAGAGGACGGCGGCGGTCGCGGCGCAGATGTCGGCGCAGTCGGCGTCGGTCCTGACGCACGTGGTCAGCTCGGCGACCATCTCCTCCGACAGACAGGCGTCCGCGCACGCCGTACACGTCTGGGCGCAGGCGACGCACTCCTCGATGCAGCGGGCCAGCTTGTCGCGGTCCACACCGCCCGGACCGGCGGGGTGGGCGGCGAGCATGTCCTTGACCGTCGTACTCATGAGGTCTCCTTCGTGAGATGTATGACGCGGGGGTGCCCCCGCGGGAGGGATGTTCACCAGCTCTCGGTCTCGACCGACCGGGCCAGTCCGGGCCGCACCTTCCGGGCCCGTGCGCGCCACCGCATCGCGAGCAGCGGGAGGACGAGGACGGAGATCATCGCCGCCCCGACCAGCGCCGCCGCGTCGCTTCCGGCCAGCACGTGTTCGTCGACGCCGATCGTCGTGATGGCGACGACGAGCGGCAGGCAGGTGGCCGAGTACAGGGTCAGCGCCCTGCGGCTGAGCGGCGCCAGGTCGCGCGGCGCCAGCACGTACGCGGGCAGGCCCCGGACGAGGAGGAACAGGACGAGGAAGACGGGCACAAGGAGCAGCGGACGGCCGCCGTGCAGCAGCGACGACAGGTCGAACTCGATGCCGGTCACGATGAAGAAGAGCGGCACCAGGAAGCCGAAGCCCATCGCCTCCACCTTCCCCAGCACCTCTTCGCCGCTCTCCGGGGCCGAACCGTGCAGCACGAGCCGGGTGAGGAGGCCCGCGGCGAAGGCGCCGAGCAGCACGTCGAGCCCGAAGGCGCGGGACAGCGCGAGCATCCCGACAAGCAGCAGCATCACGAAGCGGACCGCGAACTGCGCGCTGGTGTGCAGCGTGTTCCGCACGACCTCGGTGAACCAGAAGGCGCGCGGGCGCAGCGCCCAGAACACGGCGACCGCGGTGATCGCCGCGAAACCGGCCAGGACGGCCGTGGCCGCTCCGGGGGCGCGCCCGCTGAGCAGCACGGACATCGCGATGATCGGGCCGAACTCGCCGACCGCGCCGAACGCCATCATCACCGTGCCGAAGCGGCCGTCCAGGTCGCCGCTGTCGCGCAGGATCGGCAGGACCGTGCCCAGCGCCGTGCTGGTCAGGGCGGTGCCGATGATGACGGTGCGGGCCAGGTCAAAGCCCGTCAGGGCCAGCGCGAGGCCGAGCCCCAGAGCGAGCGAGACCACCCAGGCCCACACCGAGCGGCGCAGCGTGTCCCCGCGGATCTCGGCGAACTGGATCTCGTACCCGGCGAGGAAGATCAGCATCGACAGGCCCAGGTCGGAGAGCAGGTCGATGGTTTCGCCGCCGTGCGCCCAGCCGAGCACGTCGGGGCCGAGGAGGATGCCGAGGACGATCTCGAAGATCACCACCGGGATCCGTGCCCAGCGGCCCGCCCCGTGGGCGAGCAGCGGAGCGAGCACCGCCGCCACCATGATCAGGATGAGCGTCCCAGCCTGGCCCACACCGTCCCCTTGCCCGTTCCGCACCTGCTCCCGACCCTGTGGGCTACGGGCATCAGGCGCATGCGGGACCGGGCGTGCGGGTGACTCTTCCTGTACGGGGGAGCCGGGCCACCGCCTCCGTCCGGGCAGGGGCGCCGGCCAGGCACTCCCGGATCAGCCGTGTGCCTTCAGATGCGCGACCAGCGCCGACAGCGCGGCCACCGTCTCCGCGTCCCGCGCCTCGTCCTCCGCGGTGTTCCAGGCGCTGGTCTTCACCACCACCACATCGGCCTCGGGGTCGACCCACAGGTACTGCCCGTGGATGCCGATCCCGGTGAACGCCCGTTGTTCGCCCGCCAGGGTCCACCACTGGTTGGCGTATCCGTAGTGCGCGGGAAGGTCCGTGCCGAGCGCCCCGACCGCCAGGTGCGGCGCGCTCGCCCGGCGGCTGCGCTCCACCCAGGACGCGGGCACGATCGACTTCCCGTCCAGTTCGCCGCCGCGCGCCATCAGCAGGCCCACCCGGGCCATGTCCCGCACCGAGGCGTTGAACGAGCCGCCGCCGAGCGCGGTGCGCGGCCGCCCCCGGGTCAGGAAGTAGTACGCGTCGCGCTCGGCGCCGATGCGGCTCCACAGACGGCTGTGCGCGTACTGGGAGAGCGGCAGCCCCGTCGCCGACTCGAGGACCCAGCCGAGGACCTGGGAGTCGACCGTCGAGTAGGTGAAGGTGCCGCCCGGCTCGGCCGCCCGCGGCAACGACCGCACCAGGTCGAGCAGGGAACCGCCGCCCGACACCGCCCGCTCGAACCGCGCGAACGACGACTCGGGGTCGGCGTAGTCCTCCACGAACTCCACGCCGCTGCACATGTGCAGCAGATCCTCGACCGTCACGCCGTCGTAGGCGCTGCCCGCCAGCTCGGGAACGTACGACACCACTTTGTCGGCCGTCGAGCCGAGGGCGCCCTCCTCCAGCGCGATGCCGATGAGTATCGACGTCACCGACTTGGTCAGTGAGAACAGCTGGAACCTGGCTGTCGGCGAGGCGAAGCGGCCCGGGTACTCCTCGCGCACCAGGACCCCGCGGTGCAGCACGGCGAAACCCGTCGTGTGCGTACGGGCGTGCAGCTCCGCCAGGGTGCGCCGCTCGCCCTGGTGCCCGTACGCGAAGTCGCGCAGCCCGGGCCTGACCGGGAACGGCCGGGGCACCGCCGCGCGCGGCACCGGCTCGGTGGGCAGCACGGCGGACATGTGCGTGAACGCCCACTCGTTGACGGGCCGGGAGAACGCGATGTCGGCCTGGTGGCGCCAGAGCCAGCGCGCCCCCGCGCCGAGCCCGGCGACCGCCGCGCCGATCGCCAGCGCGCCGCCCGCCCGCCTCGTGCCCGTGCTCATGTGCCCTCCGTGGTGCCGCGGTCCGCAAGTGCGGACCGATGGTGACACCGGTGATCGAGCGGGACAAGGGGGCGGCGGCGCCGCCGGACGGGAAGCGGGCGTGCTACGGGCCGGGGCTGTCGTCGGGCGGGAGCGGGCGGGGTTCGGTCATCAGGAGGCCGGTGGTGCCGGTGATGTCCAGGACACGGCGCACAGCGTGGGTGGTGGCGACCAGACGCAGGTGGCCGCCCGCCTGTGCCGCTCGGCGTTGGTGGCGGGTGAGCAGGTTGACGCCGCTGGAGTCGATGAACGTCACGTGGCCCAGATCGAGTTCGCACCAGCGGGCGGCCAGCGGGGCGAGGACCGTCCGCAGGGCGGGTGCGGTGGCGATGTCGAGTTCGCCGTGGACGCGCAGCAGGACGGTGTCGCCGGTGTCGACGACACGGACCTCCCAGCCCGGCGGTAACGGTGTGCCCACGGTCTCGGAGCTCTCCCTGGGAAGTGGCAGGAGTGAACGCTCCGCCACGGGCGGGCGGAGCTCCTCGGTTCTGCGCGGCCTGGATGATCGCTGTTGAGTGATCATGTTCTACCGCCTGTGAGGGGGCGGCAGGAGTCACGAAGCGCAGCGTTTATCGGCTTGACCCGCATCGGCCGCCCAGGGCCGGTGCGGGTGTGGCGGGTGGCGGGTGGCCGTGCGAGTGGGCCGAAAGGGACGCCCGGTTGTCACCTGTCGTCCGGAACAGGTCTGTCCTCCGATCCTTTCCGCCTCGTCCTCGCACGGGGGCGAAAGGGGGAGGAGGCTGGAGGCGCGGCCTCGCGCGCTGAGGCCGGCGGCCTCCGGCCGGCCTGGACCCCGCCCGTCGGAGGCTGCGGCCGAGGCGTTCGAACGGCCGACACAGCGATGGGAACGGTTGGCCCGGCGATGCGGACGGTTGGCCTGGCGATGCGGACGGTCGGCCGGACGATGCGAGCGGTTGGCCGGACGATGCGAGCGGTTGGCCCGGCGATCGGCCCGGCGGTCGGCCCGGCGATTCGGGCGGTCGGCACGGCGAGGAGAACGGTCGGCCCGACGAGGCGAGCGGTCGGCACGGCGAGGAGAGGTGATCAGTGAAGACGACTCGAAGCGCGGACGCGACGCTGATGCGGCGACACGCCGCGATGATGTGTCAGCACGCGTGGGCCGCAGCCGACCGGGCGGCGATCATGCACGCCAAGGCCGAGGCCTGCTACGCGACGGCACAGCGCATGCGGAGCGACGCGCAGCGGATGCTCTCCACCGCCCGGGCCCGGCGGTCCCGGCCCACCGACGCCGCCTAGCCGGGCCGTCCACGTCCTCAGGCCCGCCGCTGCCCGCGGGGCTTGCGCGCGGCCAGCAGCCGGGAGACGCAGGTGTGCACCCGGGTGGCCGCCGCATGTGTGGGCCAGTGGCCTTCGGTGTGGGCGGTGACGATCATCGCGGCGACGTCGCGCAGCTTGGTGTTGGTGCGCTGGGAGGTCTCCACCAGGAGGTCCCAGGCCGGCCGGGAGCCGCAGTGGGCCTGCACCATGAGGATGCCGCAGGCCTGATCGATGACGGGGCGACGGGCCATGGCCTCGCGCAGCTGCTCGATCTCGCGGCGCGCCGCCGCCAGTTCCCTTCCCGGGGTGCTCGCTGACGTGGAGGCCGACCCGGTACGGCCCGAGTTCCTGGCATGCAGTCTGGCCTGGTAGGCGGCGAGTACCTGCCGGTGCCGGAGGGCGAGTTGCTGATGCCGGGCGGCCAGGGCACGGGTCTGGGCCACCAGTTTCCGCGCCCGCTCGTGCGTGGACGCGTGCCGGTGCAGCTGTTTCTCCACAACGGTGTCCATATCAGGCACCTTCCCTGAAAGTGCTCAGCTCCACCACCGCTCACGATCCGTCCCCTCCGACACAGTGACGTGCCGCGCGAGGGGCTAGCAGTCGTCCGCGCGGTAGGTCACTCGCCCGCCCACCACGGTCAACCGCACAGGGAGCCGCGGAAGGTCGAGCGCGGGCGTCGTGGCCGGGTCGTCGGCGAACACCGACAGGTCGGCGCGGAACCCGACGCCCAGGCGCCCGGCGATCCGCTCCTCGCCCGCGGCGTACGCGGCGTTGACCGTCATCGCCCGCAGCGCCTCCGTACCGGTCAGCGCCTGCTCGGGGCCGTGCGGCGGCGCGGCGAGGTCGCGGGACGGGCGACGGTGCCGGGCGCCTGCCATGACGCCGAGCGGTGCGTACGGGGCGATGGGCCAGTCCGACCCGAGCACGACGGTCGCCTCCGCGTCCCACAGGTCGCGGCAGCGCCACGCCCGCCCGGCCCGCTCCTCGCCGAGCCGCCGCGACCAGTTGTCTGTGTGGTCGGCCCGGGTGAAGTCGCAGCAGTGCGTGGGCTGCATCGAGGCGACGACGCCGAGTGCGGCGAAGCGTCGTACGGTGTCGTCCGGCACGGTCTCGATGTGCTCGACGCGATGCCGCGGGCCCGCGCTCCCCGCCTTGCCGGACTGCGCCTTCTCGACCGAGTCGAGCACGTGCCGCACCGCCGCGTCGCCGATGGCGTGCGTCGCCGTCGGCACTCCGGCCCGGTGCAGCGCGCCGATGACGTGCGTGTACGCGGCCGGGTCCGGCCAGAACGCGTGCGTCGACTCGCCGTGGCAGTCGGGCCGCTCCAGCCAGGCGGTGCCGTTGTCGATCGTGCCGTCCATGAACAGCTTGACGCCCGCCGTCTGCCACAGCTCGCCGCCCGTGCCCTGCGCTTCGATCAGCGCGCGCAGCGCCTCCGCATCCGCGCCGGGCTGGCACCAGGGCGCCACCCGCAGCCGCAGCGGAAGGTCGCCGGAGGCGTCGAGCGCGGCGTAGAGCGTGAGGCTGTCGCCGTTCGCGTCCATGGCGTGCCCGCCGGTGAGACCGGCCGCGGCCATCGCGCGCAGAGCCTGCGCGAGCCGGTCGCGGCGCTCCTCGTGCGTCGGCTTCGGCGCGGCCCGCTCGACGAGTTCGCAGGCGGCGTCCTCGAGGAGCAGCCCGGTCGGCCCGCCGTCGGCGTCGCACACCACCTCGGCGGCCTGGTCGAAGGTACGGGGTCCGTCGACCCCGGCGAGTTCGAGGGCGCGCGGGCTCGCCACCATGGAGTGGGCGTCGAAGAGCTGGAGCAGCGCGGGTGTCCCGTCGAGAACGGGCGCGAAGGCGGCGGCCTCGACGGGCCGGTCGCCGAACACATTGGGATCGAGCCCCCACGCGTGCAGCCAGGCCCCGGGCGCGAGCTCCCGCTTGTGCCGGGCCAGCGCGTCCCGTACGCCGTCCAGGTCGGTGCAGCCGGAGAGGTCGAGGCCGTGGGTCAGCTCGGCGCCGGAGACGGGGTGCAGGTGGCCGTCGACCAGGCCGGGGGTCACGACGGCGCCCCTGAGGTCGATCGTGGTGGTGCCGGGCCCGGCGAGCGCCCGGACGGCCCGGTCGTCGCCGAGGGCGCTGATCGCTCCGTCCGTGGCGGCGAGCGCGGTGTGGGGGAGACGGTCGCCGGTGGCGGGGTCGAGCAGGCGGGCGTTGAGGAGGACGAGGTCGGGGGCCATGGGGTTGCTCCAGGTGTGCGTCGGCGTTCGGGTGACGGGGTGGCTGAGCGGCGCGCAGGGGCGGGGACGCGGAGGCTCGGGGACTCAGCGGCGGGGACTCCAGGGGCCAGGGGGCGGGGGCTCGGGGAATCAGGGCTTCAGCGGGGCAAGTGACCCGTGCGGCAGGCCGAGTTCGCGTTCGGCGAGGGTCACCGCCATCCTGGTGATCGCCGGGGGCAGTTGCTCGGAGCCGGCGCCCGCGTCCGCGCCGAGCCCGTCCAGGACGACCAGGATCTGCATCGCCACCACCTCCGGATCGGCCGTACGGAACTCACCGCGCCCGGCGCCGTCCGCGAGCAGGGCGGTGAGGCGCCCGCGCCACATCGCCTCCTGTTCGACGACGCGGTCGCGCAGCGCGGGCCGGTAGCGGCTGAGGTGGCGGGCGTTGATCCAGAGCCGGCTGATGTCGTCCCAGACGGGCCCTGTCGTCCGGCTGAAGAACCGGCTGAGCCGCAGCGTCGCGGGCTCCCCGGAACTTCCGGGCTCCTCCCGCCCGGTGGATCGCTCGGGCAGCAGGGCGTCGAGTTCGCCCGTCGCCGCGCTTCCGAATGCCTCCGCGACGAGTTCCTCCGCCGAGGGGAAGTAGTGGCTGACGAGCCCGGGACGGACGTCGAGTTCCTCGCCGATCCGCCGGAGCGTCACGCACTCCAGTCCTTCGGAAAGCGCAACGGAAGCGGCTCTCGCAACGATTTCCGCACGTCTGGTGGCCGGAGATTTTCGGATTCGCTTGCTCGGAGCGCTTGACGGCATGAGCGGCACGTTATTGAGTGTGCGACCAATAAGCAAGCAGGTGGGTAGGACCAGCACCCCGGAGGACTCCATGGCGTCGACGCTTCCAGATCCCGGCCCGGACGCCGAGGGCACGACCGCGGCCCCGCCCGGAGCCCGGCCGGAGGCCCGTACGACCGCGCCCGCCACCGAGGCACACGCCACCGCAGCACACGGCATCGAGGCACATGGCATCGACCACATACCCGACGCCGAACGCCGGGGCAGACCGCGGGAGTTGTTCTCCGTCTGGGCGGCGGCGAACGTCAACTACCTCAATCTGGTGGTCGGCGGCGCCCTCGTCCTGATGGGGCTCACCCTGTGGCAGGCCCTCGCGGTGCTTGTGGTGGGCAACGCCTTCTGGACGCTCACCGGGCTCCTCGCCGTCTCCGGCCCCGCCGCGGGCGCGCCCAGCGAGGTGATCACACGGGCGCTGTTCGGCGTGCTCGGCAACCGCGTGAACAACGCCGTCACCGGCTGGATGATCTCGGTCTGCTACTTCGCGCTCAACCTGTCGGCCGCGTCCGTCGCCGCGTTCTCCCTCGTCGAGAAGGCGGGCGTCACCGCGAACACGGGCGTCAAGACGGTGGTCATCGTCGTCATCGCGGCGCTCACGCTCACCATCAGCGTCTACGGCCACGCCGTGATCGTCAGGCTGTACCCGCTGATCACGCTCGCCCTCGCCGCGACCTTCGCCGTGGTCGCCGTGAGCGTCGTCCGGCACGCCGACTTCACCTACGTCCCCCAGCACCGCCTCACCGGTGTCGACCTGTGGGCCACGATCCTCGCCGGGGTCACGCTGATCGCCTCGGGCCCGCTCTCCTACACGACGAGCGCGGACTTCTCCCGCTACCTGCCGCGCACGACGTCGAAGAGGGCGGTCATCGGCTTCACCGCGCTGGGCGGGTTCCTGCCGAGCATGGTGGTCTGCTCGCTCGGCGCCCTGGCCGCGACCGTCGTCGACATGAGCGAACCGCAGTCCGCCCTCGAAGGGATCCTGCCGCGCTGGTTCACGCCGGTCTTCCTGCTCGCCCTGGTCCTCGGCACCATCGCCATCAACGCGCTGACCGCGTACAGCGCCGGCCTCGCCCTCCAGGCCGTGGGTCTGCGCATCCGCCGCTCCGTCAGCGTCCTCTTCGACGGCACGGCGGCCGTCGGCCTCACCCTCTACGCACTCCTTGTCTCCAACTTCCTCGACACGGTCAACAACGTCCTCCAGCTCACCGTGGTCCTGCTCGGCCCCAGCACGGCGATCTACGCCACCGACATCGTCCTGCGCCGCAACCGCTACGACGGCCCCGCCCTCTGCGACGAGACCCCCGGCAGCCCGTTCTGGTACCGCCGAGGCGTCAACTGGCCCGGAGCGGCGGCCCTGACCCTCGGCACCACCACGGCCGCCCTCAGCGTCGACACCCTCTACACCGGCCCGATCGCCGCGGCGGCGGGCGGCATCGATCTCACACTGCCGCTGGGCATGGCGGTGGCGGCGGGCTGCTACGCCCTGACGATGCGCGGGCGGACGCGGCGGACGCGGCGGACGCGTCCGAGCGCGGAGCAGAAGTAGGGGAGGTGGCTGCTGTTGAATGCGGTGCATGAGTGAGCCCGCCGCTGTTCGACTTCGTCAGGCCGTACGGCGTATCCACGACGCCGCCCGTGAACGCGCCGCCACCGGGCGCGGCCCGGAGCAGGCCGACGACGACGCCGGTACGTTCGCCACGGACGGCGCGCTCGGCTTCGACCCGTTCCCCTTCCTCCGTGCCCTGCACCGGTCCGGCTCCCGCGCCGTCGTCATAGGCCAGGTCGCCGGCATCCTGCACGGTTCGCAGGAGCTGACCGGCGACCTCGATCTGCTGTGGGACGGCACTCCCGCAGAGGCCCGGGCCCTGCGCGCTGCCCTGACGGTCGCGGGCTGCGTCACCCCGCCCGTCCTCGACCAGCCGCAAGTGGCCTACCAGCTCACCAGCGTCAGCGGCGACCTGTGCACCCCCGCCCTACCCTGGGGCGCCATGGACGTCACCCCCTGTCTGGCACGGGCCGTCCAAGCCCACGACCCGGCGGGCTTCACCATCCGCTACGCCGCCCTGACCGACCTGATCGCCATGCGGCGCGCCCTGGGCCGCCGCAAGGACCACCGCCGCGCCGCCGAACTCGCCCGCCTGGCGGGCACCGGTCAGTAGGCGGAGACCGCCGCGCCGGACGGTCCTGAGGCCACCGGCCGCCCGCAACCGGATTCAGCCGGTCGGCTGCCAGCCCAGGGCCGGGCCGAGGCCTTGGGCGATGTCCGTGAGGATCTGGACGTAGTCCTCGTGGTCGAAGGTGAAGGGGAGTGCGAACGCGACCTCGTCGACCTCCTGGAACGCGATGTCCGCGTGGAGCCGCTCGGCGATCTCGGCCGACGGGCCGACCAGATCGGGTGCGAACATCATCCGGGCCGGGCCCTGCGGGGACGTGGTGCGCGGGGTGCGGACCCGCGCGTACTCCTCGTACTTCTTGCGCTGCTCGGGCGTGGCGCTGTCCGTGGGGATCACGACGAGCCCCTGCGAGACGCGGGCCCGAGCGCCGTCGGGGTGGTGGGCGCGGAAGGCGCGGATGTGCGACAACTGTACCTCGGCGAAGTCCTCCGATTCCTCGGCCTTGACGACGCTGCTGGTCAGGAGGTTCATCCCGTGCTCCCCGGCCCAGCGCGCCGACCGCAGACTGTGCCGGCCCCGTACCACATGCGGCGGCCCAGACCGGGAGCCTGCGGCTGGACGCGGTCGGAGAACACCTCGAAGCCCTCGACGCCGCGGACATCGGTGGCCGGTGCGCCGCGTACGAAACCGAGGAGCCGTTCGACGCGGCCGTAACCGAAGTCCTCCGCTTCCGCCGTGTCGGGGTACAACGCGCCCTTCACCGACTCGAAGTGCATCGGCGGGCCGACGCTGACACCGGGGTTGAGTCGCCCCCCGGACAGCAGGTCGACGGTCGCCAGGTCCTCCGCAAGCCGCAACGGGTTCTCCCAGCCGACGGGGATGACCGCGGTGCCCAGCTCGATCCTGCTGGTGCGCTGCGAGGCCGCGGCGAGGACGGCGACGGGGGAGGAGATGCCGTACTGCAGGTGGCGATGGCGCAGCCACGCGCTGTCGAAGCCCAGCCGTTCACCCAGTTCGATGATCTCCAGCGTCGACTCGTGGCCCCGCCGGGGATCGGCCTCGTCGAACAGGCCGATGGTCAGGAAGCCCAGCTTCCGCAGGGGCGAATCGGTCGGTGGCACGGGGCTCCTCCATCGTCGGCACCAGCTCTGCCGAACGCCGGGCAGCTGTCCGCCCGCCCGCCCGGCGATCATCAGGGCAACACGTGCGTCGTGCTGAAAGATTCCGCGGGCCGAGCCAGGCCTCTAGATGAACAGCGGCGGTGCCCGGTCGTCATTGCGGTGGTTCACGTACGAGGCGGCGTGCCCGGGATGGATGTCGGCCAGGGCGCTGCCCCAAGCACACATGGCCCGAGGCTGGGATGTGGTGCCGCTCGTACAGGGCGCGGAGTTGATGGCGACCCCGGCGCTGCCGTAGCCGTGGTCGAGCAGGATCTGGGTGAACACGCCGCCGGCGGAGTGGCCCATCATGATCGGCTGCGTGCCGAGACCGTCGATCAGTTTCTCGAGCGACGAGATGATCGACGGGACGGTGAGTTCCTCGATCGGGGTGGGGTCGGCGTTGAGCGCCTCGGCCTCCACCTCGAAGCCGGGGCAGTCGGGCGCAAGTAACGGTTGATCCAGTGTTCCCGGCTGCGCGGCGTCACCCGGAAGCCGTGGACGAGGACGATGGTGTCCGGGAACCGCTGGGCCGCGGGCGGGATGACCTTGTCCTGCGTCGCGATCAGGTACCAGGACGGGACGGTCTTCCAGGCGGGCTCGCCGCTGGCGCCGCCTCCACCACCGCCCGGGCGCCTTGCGCCCGCCGGGCGAGCCTTGAGAACCACCCGGCTTGGCCGGCAAGAATCCCGGCTGACGTCCGGCTCACGACCGGAGGTACGAGGCGCCGTTCACATCGAGCACCGTCCCGGACGACCAGGCCGCTTCGGGGGAGGCGAGGTAGAGCACGGCTGCAGCGATCTCCTCGGGTGTTCCGACCCGCCCGAACGGACTCTGCGCGCGCAGCTCGTCACCTTGCGAGCCCGCCAGCCTGGCGCTCTGCCGTTCGGTGGCCACGAAGCCGGGCGCCACGGATGTCACCGCGATGCCGTGCGGCGCCAGCGAGACGGCCATCGACTGCCCGAAGGCGTGCAGCGCGGCCTTGCTCGCCGCGTACGCGGGAAAGTCGGGCTCGCCCCGGAAGGCGCCGCGCGAGCCGACGTTGACGATGCTGCCCGGGTCGCCGCGCTCGATGAGGTGCCGCGCGACGCAGTAGGTCACGTTCGCCGCGCCGAGCAGGTTGACGTCGACCATGCGGCGCCAGTTGTGCTGCCAGTCCTCGTACGACACGTCGGCCACCGCGTGCCGCGTCTCGGCGGAGGGCGCGGCAGCCGCGTTGTTGACCAGGACGTCGACCCCGCCGAGGGCCCGCACCGCACTGTCGACCACCTCCCGCGCCGCCTCGGGATCGCCGAGGTCCCCGGAGAGCTTGGTGTGGCCGGTGCCGGGCAGGAGGCGAAGCGTCTCGGCGGCGTCGGCGTGACCGGAGGCGTAGTGGACCGCCACGCGGTCGCCGCGCTCGGCGAACGCCAGGGCCACCGCCCGGCCGATCCCGCGGGACGCCCCGGTGATCAGTATTCGCCGCATGCTGCTCCTTCGACTCAGTGACTTGGTGACTCGGTGACTCGGTGACTCAGAGACTCGATGACTCCAGGTGGGCTCGATCTTGGGATACGCCATGGCCGGGTGTCCACTTGACTCCTGCGGAGGGCGCGGGCCTGGTCCCCGGCACTGTCGACGACGGTCCGCGCCCTGGTGCTCAGGGGCTGTCAGGAGAAGACGACGGAGCGTACGAGGAGGCGGTCGGAGGCTCCCTTGCCCGGGCGCAGGGTGTAGTAGGTGTCGCCTTCGCAGTCGGTGCCGAGGAAGACCGTCGCGGTCGCGTCGGTGTGGTTCTTGGGTGCCCGTGAGGCGGATCCGGGTTCGGACGCGGCGGGCGCGAGGTTGACGCACTGGCCGCTGGCGGGATCGTTCAGGAAGCCGACGGCCTCGTGACCGTCCGCGGTCGTGTAGGAGTAGCGGAACTGGCCGTTCGCGGCGGAGGCCGAGCTGGGCACGGCGACGAGGAGTACGGCGGCGCCGGCTGCGACGGCGAGGGAGCGAAGGGGCACGGGGAGGTCCTTCCTGGGTTCTTCTTGCGTCTGGTCGGGGCCAGAGATGCCCTCGGCCGTCCGCGACGGAACGCGCGCTCCTTCGATCGTGGGTTGCTGAATCGGTTCTTCCCGAGCAAACGGCCTACTGTGCTTGCCGCGTGGTGCCTCCGCTACCCGGTTTGACGTGCGGTTTTCTGATCGTTTAGCGTCATGGGCGGCTGCCGGTGAGCCGTCGGCCGAGAGACACGCCCAGCCGGTAGGGCGGCACAGCGCCGCGAGTCCGGACCGAGTCGCCAGGACCGCTGCCGCGTCCGAGGCGGGGACGTGTCCCCTCATACGGAGCCCGTCAGCCATGCGCGACAACAAGCTGCCCGCCCGCCGGACCACCGCCCTGCTCGCGGCGTCCGCCGCACTCGCCGCCTGCATTCTCACGGCATGCTCGACCGACGACGCCCGGGAGCCGGGCGGCACGACCAGCGCGGGCAAGGTCGCCCTCCCGCCCGTCCACGCCGGCTTCGACTACCAGCTCGGCGGCGCCTACACCCCGCCGGGCGGCGTGGAGATCGTCGCCCGCGACCACACGGAGAAGCCCGCGCCCGGCGTCTACAACGTCTGCTACGTCAACGCCTTCCAGGCCCAGCCGGGCGCGGAGGGCGACTGGGAAGCCGACCTCCTGCTGCGCGACCGGGAGGGCGACGTCGTCATGGACAAGGACTGGGACGAGGCGATCCTGGACATCTCCACCGCCGACAAGCGCGAGCGGATCGCCGACAAGGTCGACGGCTGGATCGACCAGTGCGCGTCCAAGGGCTTCCAGGCGGTCGAGCCCGACAACTACGACAGCTACACGCGGGCACCCAAGGGCCTGCTCAGCGCCGACCACGCCAAAGCCTTCCTCACCCTCCTCGCCGGGCACGCCCACGCCGAGGGCCTGGCCATCGGCCAGAAGAACACCGTCGAACTGGCCCCCGCCCGGGACCAGGTGGGCCTCGACTTCGCGGTGGTCGAGGAGTGCGGCGCGTACCAGGAGTGCGGCGACTACACCGACGCGTTCGGCGACCACGTCATGGTCATCGAGTACACCGGGCGCGGGCTGAAGCGCGCCTGCGACGGCTGGGGCGACGACATCAGCGTCGTCCGGCGCGACGTCGACGTCACGCCGGAAGGCGACGCGGGCTACGTCCGTGAGACCTGCGGCGACGTGTAGGGGCTGCTCACCGCGGACCGGGCGAACCGGCCGAGGTGTGGGCCTCCATGGCGTCGAGGAGCTGGGGCCACAGCTCGCGCGGGCGGTCGTGCCCCATGTCGGGCAGCAGCAGGAGTTCGGCTCCGGGCACGAGCTCCGCGGTGCGCTGCCCGCCGCTGGGGTCGATCAAGGTGTCGTCGAGGCCGTGGATCACCAGGGTCGGCACGTCGAGCTTGCGGAGGGCGTCCGCGCGGGAACCGCTGAGGATCATCGCGCCGAGCTGACGCCCGGTCCCCGCCGGGTAGTAGCCGCGGTCGTAGCTGTCGGCGGCCAGCTCGCGCAGGGCGACGGGGTCGCCGTAGCGCTTGGAGGACCACAGGAGGGCCCGGTCGGCCGCCGCGACGTACCCCTCGCGGTCGTCCGGCTTGGGGGCGAACAGGGCCGCCTGGGCCTCGGGGGTGGACCGGCCGAACTCGGGCTCGCCGGTCGAGGACATCATCGACGTCAGGGTCAGCACCCGCTCCGGATGCGTGATCGCCATGGTCTGGGCGATCATTCCGCCCATCGAGGCCCCGACGACATGGGCCCGCTCGATGCCGAGCGCCGTGAGCAGGTCCAGGCCGTCGTCGGCCATGTCCCGCAACCGGTAGGGGACCATGGCGGAAGCGGCCGCGAGATCTCCCGCACCCACGGCGGCGATGAACCGGCTCATGTCGACAGGGTGCGCGTCGAACCTGGTGGACAGACCGGTGTCGCGGTTGTCGTAGCGGATGACGTACCGTCCGCGGTCCGCCAGCGCCCGGCAGAGGTCCTCGTGCCAGGAGATCATCTGGGCGCCGAAACCCGAGACGAGGAGGACGGGAGCCGCTCGGGGGTCCCCGAAGGTGTCGTAGGCGAGGGACACTTCGGGCGACACGTCGATGATCGGCATTCCTCGATCTTGCCAGGTTCCGGCGTGCGAACGCATCCGGCGGCTGCGGGACAATCGGGAGGAGTGGGGACGCACCCTGCCACGGAGGGAGACCGAGCGTGTTTTCGCGGTTCACCGCATGGATCTGGCACGGGCTTCGCGGCGGCCTTCAGTGGCGCGTGCTGTGGATGAGCCATGCCAAGTTCATGGTCGGTGTCACCGGCATCGTGCGGGACGAGCAGCAGCGTGTACTGCTGCTCAGGCACCGCATGTGGTCCAAGAGGCGTCCCTGGGGACTTCCCACGGGCTTCGCGGTCAAGAGCGAGGAGTTCGGCGACACCGTCGTCCGGGAGGTGCGTGAGGAGACCGGACTCGACGTCGCCGTCGGCCGCCTTGTGCGGCTGAACAGTGGCTTCAAGCTGCGCGTCGAGGTGACCTACGAGGCCCGCCTCACCGGCGGAACCCTGCGCATCGACCCTTTCGAGATCCTGGAAGCCCGCTGGTTCGCCGCCGACGAGCTGCCCGACGGTCTGCTGGACAGCCACCGCCGCCTCATCCTGGAGACGGCGGCCGACTGCCCGCACACCGCGCGGCGTTGACGGTGCATCGCCGGGCGGGTCAGTCGTTGGCCTCCTGCCGCTGAGGTGCGGTGGCGAAGGCGCGGCGGCCCGGCCCGCGCTCGCCGAAGATCTTGGTCAGGGTCTTCGAGCGGAACAGGACGATCTGGGTGATCACCTGGAGCAGGATCCACGACACCGCGTACAGGACGCCGTCCAGAGCGGGCACGGTGTCGACGGGCAGGGTGTACGCCATGATCAGCCGCAGCAGCGCGTCGCACAGCAGGCCGACGCCCCACAGGACGGTCAGGGCGCGCCACACACGGCGGAAGGCCGGGTCCGACCCCCACAGCCGCTCCAGCTTCTCCGTGCGTCCGGGCAGCAGAGTGCCCAGCGCCTGGTAGGTGAACGGGCGCGCGGTGAACAGGGTGACGAGGAGCCAGACACCGGCGAGCGCGGTGAAAAGGCCGTTGCGGGCCAGGGCGATGCGCGGATCCGAGGTGAGCAGGGAGGCCAGCGCGCTCACGAGCAGCAGCGCGACGGTGAAGACGCCGATGGCGTCCAGTTTCCGGTGGCGTATCGCGGAGTGGAGCGTGTGCAGCGCGGGCGCGGACCCGCTGAGCAGCAGAGCGGTGATCTCGCTCGCGCCGGCCGCGCGCAGCACGTAGTAGAGCCCGACGGGCAACACGATGTCGCAGACGACGGTGATGACGAAACCCCAGCGTGAGGAGGGTTTCTCGGAGGTGGTGGGGGGAGTCGTCGTGGGCTCGGGACTGGATGTGGGGGAGGTCATGAAGTGTGCTCCAGGGGAGGGCCTTACGGCGTGCGCTGTACGGCCTGTGTACAGCGGTCGAACATGTCTGCCAGTTCGCGGGCGCACCGGTCGAGGTCCATCGCCACCTCGGACAGGTGGTGGCGCAGGACGTTGTGGATGGCGCCGCGCACGGCCAGAGCCATGGTGCGGCAGTCGAAGTCTGCGAACTCCCCGGCGCCACGGCCCTGTTCGAGGAGTGTGACGAGCCGGTCCACCGACAAGATGGTGCGTTCGGTGTTCTCCAGGCCGGTGATCTGCCCGTGCCGGATCATCCGGACGATCTCGGTGAGTGCCCGGCTGTGGAGCGGATACCGGGCGACGAAGTCGAAATAGGACGTGATGTACGCGCCGAGCTTCCCGCGGCAGGTGCTTTCCGCGTTCATCCGCGTGACCGCCATGTTGTCGACCTTCTCCATGATGGTGTTGACGACTTCCGCGAACAGCTCGGGTTTGCCGGAGAAGTGGTACGAGATCATCCCGGTGCTGCTGAGCTGGGCCTGCTGGGAGATCCTCGTGAACGACGCCTTCGCATAACCGGATTCGGCGAGGGTTTCGATAGCCGCCTGGACTATCTGGGCTCGCCGTGCATTCTGCGTGAAGGTCCGCGTGCGCGTCTTGGCTGTCTTGACCATCATGGCCTCAGATTAACGAAATCATGATCGGGATTTTCCTAAAGTTCAGCCCGTCTTGCCACCTTGCGGATGGTGTCCACCAGCTCCATCGTGCCGACGAGGGAGTCCGTGTGCGGCCCGGCGCCCGCGCGGATCGCCTCGGCGAACTCGTCGAGCAGGAGCGCCAGTTGGTCCGCGGCGGGCAGCGTGAGCCGCTCCTCGCGGTCCTGCTCCTCGATGACGAGCGTCGGCCGGTGGGCGGGGGGCGGGGTGAACGCGCGCTCCACGGTCACCCGCGCCCGGTCGCCCCACAGCGTGTAGGCCGACGCGTAGGTGTGCTCGAAGCCGAACGCCAGCTCGGCGAGGACCCCCGACCGGGACACGAGCAGCACCTGTCCCGACAGGTCGAGGCCGTCCGAGGCCCGGGTGCGCAGCGTAGCGCCGGCCACTTCGAGGCCCGGACCGAGCAGCAGCGCGGCGGCCCGCAGCGGGTACACGCCGGCGTCGAGGAGCGCGCCGCCGCCCAGGGCCGGGTCGTAGCGGATGTCGTCGTCCGGCAGGGGAGGGATGCAGAACGCGGCGCGGAAGGAGGCGACCCGTCCCAGCCGGCCGTCGGCCATCAGGGCGCGCACGCTGTCGTGCTGCGGGTGGTGGAGGAACATGAAGTTCTCCCGCAGCGTCAGGCCCCGCTCCGCCGCGAGCGCGCACAGCGAGCGCGCCTCGGCCGCGTCGGTCCCGATGGCCTTCTCCACCAGGACGTGCTTGCCCGCGCGCAGCGCCCGCTCGGCCCACTCGTGGTGCAGAGCCGTCGGGGTCGACACGTACACGGCGTCGATGTCGGGCCGGGCGAGGAGCGCCTCCGGGTCCTTTTCGGCCGCGCACCCGAAGTGCTCCGCGTACAGGGCCGCCTTCTTCGCCGTACGTCCGGCGACAGCCACCAGCTCCCACTGCGGCATCCGTGCCACCGTGGGCAGCACGCGCCGCCACGCGATCGACGACGTACCGATCGCGCCGAGCCGCAACGGCCGGGCCGCGGGCGCCGTCACAGCGACCTCAGGGCGGCGATCAGAGTGCGTGCCTGCACGTTCAGGTGGTGGCTGTAGCGCAGCAGTTCGTCGACCTGGCGCGGCGACACCCACTGGAACTCGTCGGAGACCAGGGGGATGTCGTCCTCGATCTCGATGATCACGTAGTGGCTCTGGGCGTTGAGGAACCGCCCGCCCTCCTCCGAGAGCAGCACGTCGTAGACGGCCGAGCCGCGCCGGTCGCGGACCTCGTCCAGGTACGGCGGCCGGGCGTCGGGCGGCAGGTCCGCGTAGTTCTCGGGGGTGCACTGCACCGTCGGGCCCAGCTCGACGACGGACAGGAACCCGGCCTCGGCGCGGGCGCGCAGCAGGACGTGCGGCACGCCGCCCACCCGGCGCACGAACAGCGCCGACGTGCCCGTGCCGTGCGGCTCGATGAGCGGCTGCGACCACGCCGCCACCTCGCGCCGCCCGGAGACGACGTCGACCGCCACGACGCTGAAGTGGTGTCCGCCCACGTGGGACACGGCGTCCGGGTCGTGCCGCCAGTCCTTGGTCTCCGCGAGCCCGATCGGCACCACGTGCACGTCGTGCTCGGCCCGCCGCCGGGTGATCCAGCTGCGGATCTCGCTGTCCGTGTGCAGCGAAGCGCCGCACTCGGTGGCGTCGGGCCGCCAGTCCGGCAGGCACGACAGGACCGTACGGGAGTCCATGTTCACCACGTTGTCCTGCCGCAGCAGCAAGTTGACCTGGCGGAGCGTCAGCCAGGCGAAGTCCTCACCGGCCTCCACCTCGGGGCCGACCCGGACGATCATGTTGCGGTTCCGCTTGCGCAGGAACCAGGACCCCTGCTCCGACTGCAGCACATCGGCGATGACCGAACCCGGCTCGGGGCGGCGGAAGCAGTCCAGGTACTTCACGGCCGAACCGCCGTGCACCCTGCGGTAGTTGCTCTTCGTCGCCTGGACCGTCGGCGACAACTGCATCCCGTTCACATTGCCCGGCTCCGCCTTGGCCTGCATCAGCAGATGCGGAATGCCGTCGAAGTCCCGTACGGCGATGCCCAGGATCCCGATCTCGGGCTGGTCGATGATGGGCTGCTCCCACTCGGGGACAGGACCGAAGTCCGAGCGGACCCGCAGCCCGTGCACCGAGAAGAAGCGGCCGCTCGCGTGGCGCAGGTCGCCGGTGCCCGGGTCGAACCGCCAGCCGTCGAGCTCCGCGAACGGCACCCGCTCCACCTGCTGCGGCTGTGTGCGGCGCCGCTCCTCCAGCCACGCGGCGAGCTCCGCGTCGCTCAGCACACCGCCGTCGACGGTCGCCGCCGAAGCGGCCAGCGCCGCCCGTGTGCCGGCCTCCTCATCGCGCGACGGCGCGGATGCGGGTGTCGGTGCCATGGGTCTGCCCTTCTTGCGATTCGGGATACCTCCCAGCGTGCCCGCCGCGATTCCGGCATTCGCCTAGAACATCGCCCTTGCGGCCGGTTCCCGGGCTGGCTACCATCCGCCGCCGCTTCCCGGGGCGGCCGGCCCGAAAAAGTACGCCCGCGACGCCCACGACGTGCTTAGAGATTCCCCTAGAGCGTTTCCTCCGAACGCCGGACGGCCCTCGCCCTCATGCGAATGTGTGAGCCGTCCCCGCCCTCCCGCCCTCGGTATTTGGAGTGCCATCGATGAACGAGCCGGTGCCCACCGACGTCCGGAATACCGCTCCGGGCCCTGAGCCCGTGGCCGTGGTCGGCCTCGCGTGCCGGCTCCCGGGCGCCGACGACCCGGACCGGTTCTGGCAGCTGCTCACCGAGGGCCGCGACGCCGTCACCGACACCCCCGAGGACCGCCGCGCGGGCACCCCCGCCGACGGCTGGCCCACCCCGCACGGCGGCACCGCACCCCTGCGCGGCGGATACGTGTCGGCACCCGCCGACTTCGACGCGGCGTTCTTCGGCATCTCGCCGCGCGAGGCCGACGCCATGGACCCGCAGGCCCGCCTCGCCCTCGAACTGGGCTGGGAGGCCCTGGAGAGCGCCGGGATCCCCGCGACCGCCGCCCCGCGCGCCACCGCCGTCCACCTCGGCGCGGACACCTGCGACTACGCCGACGTCGCCCGCGACGCCGGACAGCCGGCGGGGCACCACACCCTCACCGGCCTCAACCGGTCCCTCATCGCCAACCGGCTCTCCTACGCCCTCGGGGTCAGCGGCCCCAGCATGACCGTCGACAGCGCGCAGTCCTCCTCCCTCACCGCCGTCCAGCTCGCCTGCGACAGCCTGCGCCTCGGCGAGAGCGAACTCGCCCTCGCGGGCGGCGTCCACCTCAACCTCAGCCCCGCATCCACGCTGGCCGCCGCCCAGTTCGGCGCGCTCTCCCCGGACGGCGCCTGCCACACCTTCGACGCCCGCGCCAACGGCTACGTACGAGGCGAGGGCGGCGGCATCGTCGTACTGAAGCTGCTCTCCCGCGCCCTCGCCGACGGCGACCGCATCCACGCCGTCATCCGCGGCGGCGCCCTCAACAACGACGGCACCGGCACCAGCATCACCACCCCCGACGCCGATGCCCAGGCGGCCGTCCTGCGCGCCGCCTGCCACCGCGCGGGCGTCGACCCCGCGGACATCGGCTACGTCGAACTGCACGGCACGGGCACCCGCGTCGGCGACCCCGTGGAGGCCGCCGCCCTCGGCGCGGTCCTCGGCACCGCACAGGGCCGGCGCACGCCGCTCGCCGTCGGCTCCGTGAAGACCAACATCGGCCACCTCGAAGGCGCGGCAGGCATCGCGGGCCTGATCAAGACCGTGCTGTGCCTCGCACACCGCCGCCTGGTGCCCAGCCTCCACCACGAGGAGCCGAACCCCGCCATCGACCTGGACGGCCTCGGCCTGCGGGTCCAGCGCGCGACCACCGACTGGACCCCGGCCGCCCCCGGCGCCCCGCTGCGCGCCGGAGTCTCCTCCTTCGGCATGGGCGGCACCAACGTCCACCTCGTCCTCGAAGAGCCCCCGGCGACCGAGGCGGCCCCGCCGCGGCAGGACCGCGAGTCCGGGGCCGCCACCGTGCCCTGGCTGCTGTCCGCCGCCACGCCCGAGGCGCTCCGCGCACAGACCGACCGCCTCACCGCGCACGTCCGCGACAGCGGAGCCGACCCCGTCGACACCGCGTGGTCCCTGCTCACCACCCGCGCCCACCTCCCGCACCGCGCCGTCGCCGTGGGCGCCGACACCACCGCTCTGCTGGGCGGCATCACCACGGCGACCCCGGCCGGACCGGTCGAGGGGGACATCCACCGCCCGGTGTTCGTCTTCCCCGGCCAAGGCAGCCAGTGGGCCGGCATGGCCTCCGAACTGCTCGCCACCTCACCGGTGTTCGCCGCCCGCCTCGCCGAGTGCGCGGACGCCCTCGCCCCGCACGTCGACTGGGATCTCGCGGCCGTCCTGCGCGGCGACCCGGACGCCCCGCCCCTGGACCGCTCCGACGTCGTACAGCCCGTCCTGTGGGCCGTCATGGTCTCCCTCGCCGCCCTGTGGCAGTCCCATGGCATCCGGCCCGCGGCCGTCGTCGGACACTCCCAGGGCGAGATCGCCGCGGCCGTCGTCGCCGGTGCGCTCAGCCTGGAGGACGCGGCGCTGGTCGTCGCCCTGCGCAGCAAGATCCTCGTCCCCCTCGAAGGCCGCAGCGGCATGGTCTCGCTCGCCCTCGCCCAGGACGACGCCCGCCGCTTCGTCGCACGCTGGGGCGACCGCGTCACGATCGCGGCCCTCAACGGGCCCCGCTCCACCGTCGTCTCCGCCGACATCGAGACCGTCACCGACATCCTCGCCACCGCCGAACGCGAGGACGTGCGCGCCCGCCGCGTCGGCATCGACTACGCCTCCCACTCCCCGCACGTCGAACCCGTCCGCGAGGAGATGCTCCGCCTCCTCGCCACCATCACGCCGCGCCGCCCCGACGTGCCCTTCCTGTCCACCGTCACCGGCGACCTGCTCGACCACGCGGCCACCGACGCCCGCTACTGGTACGACAACCTCCGCAACCCCGTCCTCCTCGAACCGGCCGTCCGCGCCCTCACCGCAGCGGGCCACGGCGCCTTCGTCGAGGTCAGCCCGCACCCTGTCCTGACCGCCCCCGTGCAGGACACCGTCGAGGCCGCCGCGGGCCCCCGGCACGCCGTCGTCACCGGAACCCTGCGCCGCGGCCAGGGCGGCGCCGTCCGCTTCCAGACCTCCCTCGCAGCGCTGTGGACCAGGGGCGCCGACGCCGACTGGACGCCCGCCTTCGCCGGGCTCGCACCGCGCCGGGTCCCGCTGCCGACGTACGCGTTCCAGCGCCGCCGCCACTGGATCGACGGGGCTCCGGGATCCCGGACAACCACGACATCGGCACCCGTCGAAAACACGCCGGCCCCGTCCGATGCAGCCGGTTCCCGACTCGACCGGGCCGACGCGCTCGACCTCGTCCGCGACTGCGCCGCCGTCGTCCTCGGCCACACCGACCGCAGCCAGGTCGACCCGCAACGCACCTTCAAGGAACTCGGCGTCGACTCCGTCACCGCCGTGGAACTCCGCGACCGGATCAACACCCTGTCCGGTGCCCACCTCCCCGCGACCGCCGTCTACGAGTACCCGACCCCCGCCCGCCTCGCCGCGCACCTGACCGCCCCCACCGCAGCCGACGAAGACACGGATCGCCCCGATCGCCGCACCGCCGCGGACGAGCCGATCGCCATCGTCTCGATGGGCTGCCGCTATCCCGGCGGCGTGCGCACTCCGGAGGACCTCTGGCGCCTGGTCCGCGACGAGGCGGACGCCATCTCCGCCTTCCCCACCGACCGCGGCTGGGACCTCGACACCCTCTACGACGCCGACCCCGACCGCACCGGCACCACATACGTCCGCGAAGGCGGGTTCCTCGATGGCGCGGGCGAGTTCGACGCCGCCTTCTTCGGCATCTCGCCGCGTGAGGCGACCGCGATGGACCCGCAGCAGCGGCTCCTCCTGGAAACAGCCTGGGAGACCGTCGAACGGGCCGGGCTCGACCCCCGCACCCTGCACGCCAGCACCACCGGCGTCTTCGTCGGCGCCACCGCGCCCGAGTACGGCCCCCGCCTGCACGAGGCCGGGGAATCTGTCGAGGGCCACGTCCTTACCGGCACGACGGCCAGCGTGATCTCCGGCCGCATCGCCTACGCGCTCGGTCTGGAGGGCCCCGCCGTCACGGTCGACACGGCCTGCTCCTCGTCGCTGGTCGCCCTGCACCTCGCCGTCCGTGCCCTGCGCGCCGGAGACTGCTCACTCGCCCTCGCGGCGGGCGCCACCGTCATGTCGGGGCCGGGCATGTTCGTCGAGTTCGGCCGCCAGCGCGGACTCGCCGCCGACGCCCGCTGCAAACCGTTCGCCGCCGACGCGGACGGCACGAACTGGGCCGAGGGCGTCGGCGTGCTGCTCCTGGAGCGCCTGTCGGACGCGCGGGCCAACGGCCATCAAGTGCTCGCTGTCGTACGAGGCTCGGCGATCAACCAGGACGGCGCGTCGAACGGTCTGACGGCGCCGAACGGGCCCTCGCAGCAGCGCGTTATTCGCGCGGCGTTGGCGGACGCGGGGGTGTCGGCCGCCGAGGTGGACGCGGTCGAGGCCCACGGTACGGGGACGAAGCTGGGCGATCCGATCGAGGCGCAGGCGCTGCTTGCCACGTACGGGCAGGAGCGCGACGCCGAACGGCCGTTGTGGCTTGGCTCGTTGAAGTCCAACATCGGACACGCCCAGGCCGCGGCCGGAGTCGGCGGCGTCATCAAGATGGTGCAGGCCATGCGGGCGCAGCTCCTGCCGAAGTCCTTGTACGCCGAGGCACCCTCGCCGCTCGTCGACTGGGAGTCGGGCGCCGTGGAACTGCTCGACCAGGCCCGCGACTGGGCGGAGCCGGACGGGCGTCCGCGTCGCGCAGCGGTGTCGTCCTTCGGCATCAGCGGCACCAACGCGCACGTCATCCTCGAAGCCGCACCCAGCCTTGAAGTGCCGGACAGGACGGCAACCGACGTCACCCTGCCCTGGCTCGTGTCGGCCCGCACCCCGGCGGCGCTCACGGAGCAGGAGAACCGCCTCGCGCAGTTCGCCGCTGGCGCCACTTCCCCTGAACCGGTGGATGTGGCGTGGTCGTTGTGGCGGTCGCGGACGGCGTTCGAGTGCCGGTCGGTGGTGGTCGCCGGGGAGCCGGTGGTGTCGGGTTCGGTGGTGGCCGCGGCCTCGTCTCCGGTGTTCGTGTTCCCGGGGCAGGGGGCGCAGTGGGTGGGGATGGCGGTTGAGCTTCTTGATTCGTCGCCGGTGTTCGCTGGCCGGTTCGAGGAGTGTGCTGCGGCGCTGGACGAGTTTGTCGACTGGTCGTTGGTCGATGTGGTGCGGGGTGTGGACGGCGCCCCCGGCTTCGACCGGGTGGATGTCGTGCAGCCGGTGTTGTGGGCGGTGATGGTGTCGCTGGCCGCGCTGTGGGAGTCGTTCGGTGTGAAGCCGGCTGCGGTGATCGGCCACTCGCAGGGTGAGATCGCGGCTGCGGTGGTCGCGGGTGCGTTGAGTGTGGCTGATGGTGCGCGGGTGGTGGCGTTGCGGTCGCGTGCGATCACGGCGTTGGCCGGGCGTGGTGGCATGGTGTCGGTGGCGTTGCCCGCGCATGGTGCTGAGGAGTTGGCGGGGCGCTGGCCAGGTCGGGTCTCGGTGGCGGCGGTGAACGGGCCGACCTCGACCGTCGTCTCTGGTGACGCGGATGCGCTCGATGAGCTGGTCGCGTACGCCGATGGCGTGGGTATTCGCGTACGCCGGATCGAGGTCGACTATGCCTCGCACTCGGCGCACGTGGAGTCCATCGAGGCTGAGCTGGCCGAGGTGCTGGGCGCCGTGACGGCTCTGGAGCCGTCGGTGCCGTTCCTGTCGACCGTTACGGGCAAGTGGATCGACTCTGCTGTTACCGACGGCCGGTACTGGTATCGCAACCTGCGGCAGACCGTTCAGCTGGCCCCGGCCGTTGCGAAGCTCGTCGCCGAGGGGCATGGCGCGTTCCTGGAGATGAGTCCGCACCCGGTGCTGACCGTGCCGGTCGCCGAGACCGTCGAGGATGCGGGCGCGGATGCGGTCGTGGTGGGTTCGCTGCGGCGCGGTGAGGGCGGCCTCGACCGCTTCTACCTCTCCCTCGGGGAGGCCTGGGCGGGAGGCGTCGCCGTCGACTGGGCGCCTGCTTTCGAGGGCCTGTCTCCGCGACAAGTCGATCTGCCGACTTATGCCTTCCAGCGCGCCCGTTACTGGCTCGACGTGCCGAAGGCGCAGGTCAGCACGGACCCCGTCGAGGACCAGTTCTGGCGCAGTGTCGAAGAGGGTGACTTGGAGGCGCTCGCCGACACCATCGGCGTAGAGGTGGAGGAAGGGCTGGACGCGGTCGTCCCCGCCCTGGCCGCATGGCGCACCGCCCGCCGTGAGCGGGGTGCGGTCGACGGCTGGAGGTATCGCACCGAGTGGCGACCCCTGCCCGTCGCCGCCCCCGCATCCATTGGCGGGACCTGGCTGCTCGTCCTCCCCGAGCAGATGGAGGATGACCGGCTCGTCGCCCACGTACTGTCCGCGCTTGAGGAGCGCGGCGACCGTGCGGTCGTCGTGGCCGCCTCCGGAGACCTGGATCGCGCCGCTTTCACCGCCTTGCTGGCACCGTCGGCCGACTACGCCGGGGTGCTGTCGTTCCTGGCCCTCGACGAACGCCCGCATCCGCTCCGGCCCGCCGTGCCGCTCGGTCTCGCCGGGACCCTCACCCTCGTACAGGCTCTCGGCGACGCGGAGATCGACGCGCCTCTGTGGTGCGTGACCAGGGGCGCCGTGGGCACCGGTCCGCAGGACCCGCCGACCGCGCCGTCCCAGGCCGGTGTGTGGGGCCTCGGACGGGTAGCCGCCCTGGAACACCCGAAGCGGTGGGGCGGGCTCGTCGACCTCCCGGCGTCGGGGGCCGGCCACGTCGTGGACCTCCTCCTGGACACCGTCACGGCGGGCACCGTGGAGGATCAGGTGGCCCTGCGCGACGGTGCGGCGTACGGCCGTCGTCTCGTGCACGCGGCCACCGGCGGCAAGGCGGCCCCGCGTGACTGGCAGCCGCGTGGGACAGTCCTCGTGACCGGCGGTACCGGGGCCCTCGGCGCGCACGTCGCCCGCTGGCTCGCCGCGCGGGGAGCGGACCACCTCGTGCTCACCGGCCGCCGGGGCGACGGCGCCCACCTCGACGGCCTGCGGGACGAACTCGCGGCGGCGCACGGAACCCGGCTCACCGTCGCCGCCTGCGACACCGCCGACCGCGACGCCCTGGCGGACCTGGTCGGCAGCCTCGCCGAGGACGGCAGCCCCGTGCGTTCCGTCGTCCACGCGGCCGGTGTGAGTGTCCTCGGCCCGATCGCCGAAGCGGGCGTCGACGACCTCGCCGCCACGCTGTCCGGAAAGGTCCTCGGCGCCGCTCACCTCGACGAGGTCCTCGACACCGCCGACCTGGACGCCGTCGTCTACTTCTCGTCCATCTCCGGCACGTGGGGCGTCGCCGACCACGCCGCGTACGGCGCGGCCAACGCGATGCTCGACGCCCGCGCCGAACGCCGCCGCGCTGACGGCGCCCCCGTGCTCTCCGTGGCCTGGGGCCCCTGGGCGGGCGGCGGCATGATCGCCGAGTCCGTCCAGGACGACCTGCGCCGCAGGGGCGTGCCCGTCATCCAGCCCAGCACCGCCGTCACCGGGCTCCAGCAGGCGCTCGACCACGACGACACGGTCGTGGCGGTCGCCGATGTCGACTGGCGCCGGTTCGCCGAGGTCTTCACCTCGGTGCGCGGCAGCGCCTTGCTGACCGAACTGCCCGCCGCCCAGGGCGAAACCGCCGACAACGCCGCCGAGGACGGGGACGAGACCTCCGCGGGACTCCGTGAACTCGCCGGCCTGCCGCCCGCCCGCCGGCTCGCCGCGCTGCGGACCCTCGTCGGCACCCACGTGGCGGCCGCTCTGGGACACGCTGATGCCGAGGCCGTCAGCGTGGAGGCCGCGTTCAAGGAGCTGGGCTTCGACTCGCTCACCGCCGTCGCCCTGCGCGACCGGCTGCACCGCGCCACCGGTCTGAAGCTCCCCACCACCGTCGTCTTCGACCACCCCAGCATCTCCGCGCTCGCCGCTTACATCGACGACCTCGCGTTCGGGGGACGGGACCAGTTCACGGGACAGGACCAGTACACGGGGCAGGACCAGTTCGCGGAACAGCATCAGTCAGACGCGCGGCCGACGGAGGAGCCGGCGCGCGCGGCGGGCGACGACGACCCGATCGCCATCGTCTCGATGGGCTGCCGCTTCCCCGGCGGCGTGCGCACTCCGGAGGACCTGTGGCGACTGGTCCTCGACGGCGAGGACGCCATCACCCCGCTCCCCACCGACCGCGGCTGGGACCTGGCCGCCCTCTACGACCCCGACCCCGACCACCTCGGCACCAGCTACGTGCGCGAGAGCGGGTTCCTCGACGGCGCGGGCGAGTTCGACGCCGCCTTCTTCGGCATCTCGCCCCGTGAGGCGACCGCGATGGACCCGCAGCAGCGGCTCCTCCTCGAGGCCTCCTGGGAGACCCTGGAGCGGGCCGGCATCGACCCGAAGAGCCTGCGATCCAGCTCGACCGGCGTCTACGTCGGCCTCACCGACCAGGAGTACGCCACCCAGCTGCGTGCCGCGTCCGGCGACAACGAGGGGTACCTCGCCACCGGCGCGGCGGCCAGCGTGGCGTCGGGGCGCATCGCGTACGCGCTGGGTCTGGAGGGACCCGCGGTCACGGTCGACACGGCCTGCTCCTCGTCGCTGGTCGCCCTGCACCTCGCGGTCCGCGCCCTGCGCGCCGGTGAGTGCCGCCTCGCGCTGGCGGGCGCCGCCACGGTGATGTCCGGGCCGGGCGCGTTCGTCGCTTTCAGCCGCCAGCGCGCGCTGGCCGCCGACGGGCGCTGCAAGCCCTTCGCCGCCGACGCGGACGGCTTCGCGCTCTCCGAGGGCGTCGGCGTCCTGCTCCTGGAGCGCCTGTCGGACGCGCGGGCCAACGGCCACCAGGTGCTCGGTGTCATACGAGGCTCGGCGATCAACCAGGACGGCGCGTCGAACGGTCTGACGGCGCCGAACGGACCCTCGCAGCAGCGCGTTATTCGCGCGGCGTTGGCGGACGCGGGGGTGTCGGCCGCCGAGGTGGACGTGGTCGAGGCGCACGGCACGGGGACGAAGCTGGGCGATCCGATCGAGGCGCAGGCGCTGCTCGCCACCTACGGGCAGGAGCGCGACGCCGAACGGCCGTTGTGGCTGGGATCGGTGAAGTCCAACATCGGGCACACGCAGGCCGCGTCCGGCATGGCCGGGATCATCAAGATGGTGCAGGCGATGCGGCACGGCACGCTGCCCAAGTCCCTCAAGGCGGACGAGCCGTCCCCGATCGTCGACTGGTCCACGGGCGCTGTGGAGCTGCTCGACCAAACCCGGGAGTGGGCGGCGCCGGACGGGCGTCCGCGTCGGGCCGGCGTGTCGTCCTTCGGCATCAGCGGCACCAACGCCCATGTCATCGTCGAGGCACCCCAGCAGGCCGCCGATGAGCCCGCCCCCGACCGTGAGTCCGCGCCGGAGCTGCCGTTCCTGGTCTCCGCCCGGACCGAAGAGGCCCTGGACGCCCAGATCCGGCAGCTGACCGAGCACCTGGAGTCCGTCGCCGCGCACCCGGTGGATGTGGCGTGGTCGTTGTGGCGGTCGCGGACGGCGTTCGAGTGCCGGTCGGTGGTGGTCGCCGGGGAGCCGGTGGTGTCGGGTTCGGTGGTTGCGGCGGCGGCGTCCCCGGTGTTCGTGTTCCCGGGGCAGGGGGCGCAGTGGGTGGGGATGGCGGTTGAGCTTCTTGATTCGTCGCCGGTGTTCGCGGGGCGGTTCGAGGAGTGTGCTGCGGCGCTGGACGAGTTTGTCGACTGGTCGTTGGTCGATGTGGTGCGCGGCGTGGACGGCGCCCCCGGCTTCGACCGGGTGGATGTCGTGCAGCCGGTGTTGTGGGCGGTGATGGTGTCGCTGGCCGCGCTGTGGGAGTCGTTCGGTGTGCGGCCGGCGGCGGTGATCGGGCACTCGCAGGGTGAGATCGCGGCTGCTGTGGTGGCGGGTGCGTTGAGTGTGGCTGATGGTGCGCGGGTGGTGGCGTTGCGGTCGCGTGCGATTACGGCGTTGGCCGGGCGTGGTGGCATGGTGTCGGTCGCGCTGGCGGCTGAGGGTGCCCGAGAGTTGGCTGATCGTTGGCAGGGTCGGGTGTCGGTGGCTGCGGTGAACGGGCCTACCTCGACCGTCGTCTCTGGTGACGCGGATGCGCTCGATGAGCTGGTCGCGTACGCCGACGGCGTGGGCATACGCGTACGTCGGATCGAGGTCGACTATGCCTCGCACTCGGCGCATGTGGAGTCCATCGAAGAGGAGTTGGCGACCCTCCTGGCCCCTGTGATGGCTCTGGAGCCGTCGGTGCCGTTCCTGTCCACGGTGACGGGGGAGTGGGTCGAGCCGGGTCAGACCGACGGCCGGTACTGGTACCGCAACCTGCGGCAGACCGTTCAGCTGGCCCCGGCCGTCGCGAAGCTCGTCGCTGAGGGCCATGGCGCGTTCCTGGAGATGAGTCCGCACCCGGTGCTGACCGTCCCGGTCGCCGAGACCGTGGAGGCGGCCGGTTCGGACGCCCCGGTCGTCGGGTCCCTGCGGCGCAAGGAAGGCGGCCTCGACCGCTTCTACCTCTCCCTCGGCGAAGCCTGGGCGAAGGGCGTCGCCGTCGACTGGGCACCCGCCTTCGAAGGGCTGTCTCAGCGACAGGTCGATCTGCCGACTTATGCCTTCCAGCGCGCCCGTTACTGGCTCGAGGTGCCGAAGGCGCAGGCAAGCACGGACCCCGTCGAGGCGGAGTTCTGGCGGACCGTGGAGGAAGGCGATCTGGAGAAGCTCGCCGACACCATCGGCGTCAAGGAAGGGCTGGACGCGGTCGTCCCCGCCCTGGCCGCATGGCGCACCGCCCGCCGCGAACGGAGCACGCTCGACAACTGGTCCTACCGCGTGGTGTGGAAGCCGTTCGCCTCTCCCGGCGTCGGTGCCCTCACCGGCGACTGGCTGCTCGTCGTGCCCGAGGCCCGCGAAGGTGACGACCTCACGGCGCGGACCCGGCGTGTGCTGGAGGAAGCGGGGGCCGGTGTCGTCCCGGTCGTCGTGCCCGAGCAGGCGGACCGCGCGGTCCTGGCCGAACTGCTCGACGCGGCCGTCGCGGACGCGGGAGACGTACCGGCGGGGGTGTTGTCCCTGCTCGCCCTCTACGACGAAGGCGACGAACCGGACAAGCGCAGCCCCGGTGTCTCCACCGGCCTCCTGGCCTCCATGGCCTTGAGCCAGGCGCTCACCGACACCGCCGTCCGAGCCGGACTGTGGACGCTGACGAGAGAAGCCGTGACGGTCGACGGCGGCGCATCGGCACCGAACGCCGCCCAGGCCGCCGTGTGGGGCCTGCTCCGGGTCGCCGCGCTCGACGACCCCGAGCGGGCGGGCGGTCTGATCGACCTCCCGGCCGACGGTGCCACCGACGTGCTGTCCCACCTGCCCGCGCTGCTGGCCGGCGGCAACGCTCCAGGCAGCAACGCTCCAGTCGGCAACGCTCCAGGCAGCAACGCTCCAAGCGGCGACGCTCCAGGCGGCAACGCGCCAGTGCGCAACGCTCCCGGTGGCGAAAGCGAGTTCGCGCTGCGGCCCGGTGCCGTGGGCGTCCGAGTCCGCCGCATGGTGCGCTCCCCGCTCGGCGCGGCGGCGGCCCCGCGTGACTGGAGGCCGCGCGGGACGGTACTCGTCACCGGCGGCACTGGCGCGCTCGGCGCCCACGTCGCCCGGGACCTCGCCCGCGAGGGCGCCGAACACCTCGTACTGACGAGCAGGCGCGGCCCCGACGCGCCCGGCGCGGCGGAGCTGGAGCGGGAGTTGGCCGAGCTGGGCTGCCGGGTCACGATCGCCGCCTGCGACGTCGCCGACCGTGCCGCGCTCGCCGCGCTCCTGGACTCGCTGCCCGCCGAGCCCGCGCTGACGGCGGTCGTGCACACTGCGGGCGCCGTCGACCAGGCCCGGCCCCTCACCGAGGTCGACCCGAACGAGGCGGTCGACCTGATGCACGCCAAGGTCGTCGGCGCCGAGCACCTGCACGACCTGCTCGCCGGGCACCCCCTGGACGCGTTCGTGCTCTTCTCCTCCGGCGCCGGTGTCTGGGGCAACGGCGGCCAGGCACCGTACGCGGCGGCCAACGCCCACCTCGACGCCCTCGCCGAGCGGCGCCGCGCCGAGGACCTGCCCGCGACGTCCGTCGCATGGGGCGCCTGGGCGGGCGGCGGCATGGTCGACGCCGAGGTGGGGGAGCAGCTGCTCCGGCGCGGCGTGCCCGCGATGGAGCCGAGGCTCGCCGCCCGCGCCCTGCGCGAGGCGGTGACGGCGGACGAAGCGACCGTCGTCGTCGCGGACATCCGCTGGGACCGCTTCGTCCCGGCCTACTGCGCCCACGGGCACCGTCCGCTCATCGACGAGATTCCGGACGTCCAGGAGCTGACGGCCGCGCAAGCCGCCCAGCAGGACGAGGACGCCGCCGCGCGCACGACGGGCGGGGCCCCGGGCGGGCTGCGCGCCGAGCTGACCGCCCTGCCTCCGGCCAAGCGCAGGCGGCGACTGGCCGAGCTGATCCGCACGCACGTCACCGCTGTGCTCGGCACCGCACCGGCCGAGGCGGTCAAGCCCGGCAAGGCGTTCCGTGACATGGGCTTCGACTCCCTGACCGCCGTGGAGTTGCGCAACAGACTCGGCGCTGCACTCGGCACCAAGCTCTCGGCGACGCTCGTCTTCGACCACCCCACGCCGAACGCCCTCGCCGACCATCTGGGCGCGGAGCTGTTCCCGGCCGACGACGGCGACGCCATCCGCCTCGACCCTCGGCTCCGGGAGATCGAGGCGGCCTACCGCGCCGACACCGACCCGGCCGGCCGGCAGGGACTCGCCGACGCGCTGCGCGGCCTCCTCGACTCCTGGGCCGCATCCGACGCGTCCACCGACGAGGTGCCCCCCGCGGCCGTCGACGAGGAACTGGTCGGCGCCTCCGACCAGGACATGTTCGACCTGATCGACAAGGAACTCGGGATCTCCTGAGCGGTCCCCGACACGACATCCCGATTCTCGAAGCTCGAAGGGCTGACTGGCATGGCCAACACGGACAACACCGAGGACAAGCTGCGGGACTACCTCAAGCGCGTCACCACGGACCTGCGGCAGACCCGCGGCAGGCTCACCGACCTGGAGACGCGGGCGCACGAGCCCGTCGCCATCGTGGCCACCGCCTGCCACATGCCCGGCGGAGTGCGCAGCCCCGAGGACCTGTGGCGGATCGTCGCCGACGGCGTCGACACCGTCTCCGACCTGCCTTCCGACCGTGGCTGGGACATCGACGCGCTGTACGACCCCGACCCCGAGCGCATCGGCACCAGCTACGTCCGCCAGGGCGCCTTCCTCCACGACGCCGCCCAGTTCGACGCGGGCTTCTTCGAGATCTCGCCGCGTGAGGCGACCGCGATGGACCCGCAGCAGCGGCTCCTCCTGGAGACCACCTGGGAGGCGTTCGAACGCGGCGGCATCGACCCGACCACCCTGCGGGGCAGCTCCACCGGCGTCTTCGTCGGCGCCAGCAACCAGGCGTACGCGCCCGACGGCACCCGCGCCCCCGAGGGCATCGAGGGACACCTGCTGACCGGCGGGTCCGCCGCCGTCCTGTCGGGCCGTATCGCCTACAACTTCGGCTTCGAGGGCCCCGCCGTCAGCCTCGACACCATGTGCTCCTCGTCGCTTGTCGCCCTCCACCTCGCGGTGCGGGCCCTGCGCTCCGGTGAGTGCTCCATGGCCGTCGCGGGTGGCGTCACCGTCATGGCCAGCATGCGCAACTTCATCGAGTTCAGCCGCCAGCGCGGACTCGCCGCCGACGGCCGCTGCAAGCCCTTCTCCGCCGACGCCGACGGCACCGGCTGGGGCGAAGGCGTCGGCGTCCTGCTCCTGGAGCGGCTGTCGGACGCCCAGGCCAACGGCCATCAGATCCTGGCCGTCATCCGCGGCTCGGCGATCAACCAGGACGGCGCGTCGAACGGCCTGACGGCCCCCAACGGACCTTCGCAGCAGCGCGTCATCCGCGCGGCCCTGTCCGACGCGGGCCTGTCCACCACGGACGTCGACGTGGTCGAGGCCCACGGCACCGGCACGAAGCTCGGCGACCCGATCGAGGCTCAAGCGCTGCTTGCCACCTACGGCAAGGAACGCGACGCCCACAGCCCGCTGTGGCTCGGCTCCCTGAAGTCCAACGTCGGCCACACACAAGCCGCTTCCGGCGTCGCCGGCGTCATCAAGATGGTCGAGTCGCTCCGGCACGGCGTGGTCCCGAAGTCCCTGCACGGCGAGGACCCCACTCCGCACGTCGACTGGTCCTCCGGCACCCTCCGGCTGCTCACCGAGGCCGTCGACTGGCCCGAGACCGGACGGCCGCGCCGCGCGGGCGTCTCCTCGTTCGGCGGCAGCGGCACCAACGCCCACGTCGTCCTGGAACAGGCACCGGCCCCCGAGCCCGCCGAGGAGACGGCCGCTGGGACCGACGCCGCCGATGCCGTACTGCCCTGGCTGCTGTCCGCCCGCTCGGACGCCGCACTGCGCGAGCAGGCCCGGCGGCTGGCCGACCGCGTCGAATCCGCCGACCTGTCCGCCGTGGACGTCGCCCACACCCTCGCCACCGGCCGCGCCGCGCTGGAGGAGCGCGCCGTCGTCGTCGGCACCGACCGCTCCGCCCTGCTCGACTCCCTCCGCGCCGTGGCCCGAGGCGACCAGCCCGCGACCACCGCCCGCGGCCTCGCCGAGAGCGAAAGCCTCGACCCCGTGTTCGTGTTCCCGGGGCAGGGGGCGCAGTGGGTGGGGATGGCGGTTGAGCTTCTTGATTCGTCGCCGGTGTTCGCGGGGCGGTTCGAGGAGTGTGCTGCGGCGCTGGACGAGTTTGTGGACTGGTCGTTGGTCGATGTGGTGCGGGGTGTGGAGGGTGCGCCTGGCTTTGACCGGGTGGATGTGGTGCAGCCGGTGTTGTGGGCGGTGATGGTGTCGCTGGCCGCGCTGTGGGAGTCGTTCGGGGTGAAGCCGGCTGCGGTGGTCGGTCATTCGCAGGGTGAGATCGCTGCTGCGGTGGTCGCGGGTGCGTTGAGTGTGGCTGATGGTGCGCGGGTGGTGGCGTTGCGGTCGCGTGCGATCACGGCGCTGGCCGGGCGTGGTGGCATGGTCTCGGTCGCGCTGGCGGCCGAGGGCGCCCAGGAGTTGGCTGATCGTTGGCCGGGTCGGGTGTCGGTGGCTGCGGTGAACGGGCCGACCTCGACCGTGGTCTCCGGTGACGCCGATGCGCTCGATGAGCTGGTCGCGTACGCCGACGGCGCGGGCATACGTGTGCGTCGGATCGAGGTCGACTATGCCTCGCACTCGGCGCACGTGGAGTCCATCGAACAAGAGCTGGCGGACCTCCTGGCTTCCGTGACGGCTCTGGAGCCGTCGGTGCCGTTCCTGTCGACCGTTACGGGCGAGTGGATCGACTCCGCTGACACGAACGGCCGGTACTGGTACCGGAACCTGCGGCAGACCGTTCAGCTGGCGCCTGCCGTTGCCACGCTGGTCGCCGAGGGGCATGGTGCGTTCCTGGAGATGAGCCCGCACCCGGTGCTGACCGTCCCGGTCGCCGAGACCGTCGAGGCGGCTGGTTCGGACGCCCCGGTCGTCGGCTCCCTGCGCCGCGAACAGGGCGGCCTCGACCGCTTCTACCTCTCCCTGGGCGAGGCCTGGGCGAAGGGTGTCGCCGTCGACTGGGCCGCCGTCTTCACGGAGCTTTCGCCGCGCCGGGTCGACCTGCCGACCTACGCGTTCCAGCGCAGCCGCTACTGGCTCGACCTGCCGAAGGCACAGGCCGCCGCTGACCCGGCCGAGGAACAGTTCTGGCGCAGTGTCGAGGAGGGTGACCTCGACGCGCTCGCCGGCACGCTCGGCCTTGAGCGGACCGACGGACTCGGCGACCTCGTCCCCGCGCTCTCCGCCTGGCACCGGGGACGGCAGGGCCGCGCCCGCCTCGACAGCTGGCGCTACCGGGTCGTGTGGCGGCCGTACCGACTGCCCGGGAACACGGAGCTGGACGGCACCTGGCTGCTCGCCGTACCCGCTGACCATCTGGGATCGCCGCTGGTCAGCGGTGTCGCCGGGGCGATGGGCCGGGCTGGGGCGAACGTCGTCACCCTCGTCATGGACGCCGACGACCTGGACCGCGCGCAGATCGCCGCCCGTCTCAGCGCCGCAGCCGCGCAGACGGAGACCGCCGACGTACAGGGCGTCGTCTCCCTCCTCGCCCTCGACGAGCGCCCGGCACCCGCGCACTCCGGCGCCACCGCCGCCATGGTGTCCTCGCTGCTCCTCGTCCAGGGGCTGATCGATGCCGACATCGACGCCAAGATGTGGTTCCTCACCACCGGGGCCGTCGCCACCGGCGCCGGAGAAGACATGGTCGACCACCCGGTCCAGGGCGCCCTGTGGGGCCTCGGCCGCGTTGTCGCCCTCGAACAGCCGCGCCGCTGGGGCAGGTTGATCGACCTCCCCGCCGACATGGACGACGACACCGCACACGGGCTCGTCGCCCTCCTCGCGGCCCAGGGCGACGAGGACCAGGTCGCCCTGCGCGGCGCCGGCGCGCACATCCGCCGCCTTGTCCGCGCCCCGCTCGCGGGCCGCAGCGCCCCGCGCACCTGGCGCACCAGCGGAGCCGCACTCGTCACCGGCGGCACCGGGGGCCTCGGCGCCCACACCGCACGCCTCCTCGCCCGCAGCGGCGCCGAGCACCTCGTCCTGACCAGCCGCCACGGCTCCGACGCGCCCGGCGCGGCCGACCTGGAGCGGGAGCTGGCCGAACTCGGCTGCCGGGTCACGATCGCCGCCTGCGACGTCGCCGACCGGGACGCGCTGCGCCGCCTCGTCGAGCAGGTCGAGTCCGACGGGCCCGCGATCCGTACCGTCGTCCACACCGCCGGCGTCGGCATGCTCGCGCCGCTCGCCGACACCGACCTCGACTTCTTCGCCGAGGGCGCCCGCGCGAAGCTGCTCGGCGCGGCCCACCTCGACGCGCTCTTCGACCACGACCGCCTCGACGCCTTCGTCCTGTACTCGTCCGTCGCCGGCACCTGGGGCAGCGGCGACCACGGCGCCTACTCCGCGTCGAACGCCTACGTCGACGCCCTCGCTGAGAACCGCCGGGCCCGCGGCCTCACCGGCACGTCCCTGGCCTGGGGCATCTGGAGCCCCGAGGGCGGCGGCATGGCCGTCAACGTCGTACGCGAGCAACTGCGCTGGCGCGGCATCCCGTTCATGGACGCCGACCTCGCCGTCGCGGGGCTTCAGCAGGCGCTCGACCACGACGAGACCTTCCTCGCGATCGCCGACATCGACTGGGAGCGGTTCGTCCCCGTCTTCACGGCGGCCCACCCCAGGCCGCTGCTTCATGAGGTGCCCGAGGTCGCCGAGGCGATGAAGGCCGACGAGGCCGTGCTCGACCAGGCCGCCGACCGGCGCGGCGGACTGCGCGCCGAGCTCGCCGCCCTGCCCGCCGTCGATCGCGACCGGATGCTCACCGACGTGGTCCGCGCCCAGGTCGCCGCCGTCCTCGGCTACGCCGACGGAGGCGACGTCGCCGCCACCCGCGCCTTCCGCGAACTCGGCTTCGACTCCCTCACCGCCGTCGAACTGCGCAACCGCCTCAACGAGGCGACCGGCCTTGCCCTGCCCGCCACCATCGTCTTCGACCACCCCAACGTCCGCGACCTCGTACGCCACCTGCGCGGCCACCTCGTCGACGAAGGCGCCGACAGCGCCGACGAGCAACCCGCCGCGCTCCCCGCCGTACCGGCGGCCCGCACCGTCGCCCACGAGGACGAGCCGATCGCCATCGTCTCCATGGGCTGCCGCTTCCCCGGCGGAGCGCACTCGCCCGAGGACTTCTGGCGGCTCGTCGTCGACGGCACCGACGCGATCTCCCCGCTCCCGGCCGACCGCGGCTGGAACGTCGAGGACCTGTACGATCCCGATCCCGACCGGGCGGGCACCACGTACGCCCGCGACGGCGGATTCCTGCACGACGCGGGCGAGTTCGACGCCGCCTTCTTCGGCATCTCGCCGCGCGAGGCGACCGCCATGGACCCGCAGCAGCGCCTCCTCCTCGAAACCTCCTGGGAAACCCTGGAGCGGGCCGGCATCGCGCCGGACAGCCTGCGCGGCAGCGACACCGGCGTCTTCGTCGGCGTCTCCCACCAGGGCTACGGAGCGTCCGGCGAGGTCCCCGACGGCCTCGAAGGACACCTGATCACCGGCACCGTCACCAGCATCGCGTCGGGCCGCGTCTCCTACACCCTCGGCCTCGAAGGCCCGGCCGTGACCATGGACACCGGGTGCTCCTCCGCACTCGTCGCCATGCACGTGGCCATGCGTTCCCTGCGCTCCGGCGAGTGCTCCCTCGCCCTGACCGGCGGCGCCGCCGTCATGGGCGAGCCGATCGGCCTGGTCGGCTTCAGCCGCCAGCGCGGCCTCGCCGAGGACGGCCGCTGCAAGGCGTTCGGCGCGGGCGCCGACGGCATGGGCATGGCCGAGGGTGTCGGCGTCCTGCTCCTGGAGCGCCTGTCGGACGCGCGGGCCAACGGCCACCAGGTCCTGGCCGTCGTACGGGGCTCCGCCATCAACCAGGACGGCGCCTCCAACGGCCTCACCGCCCCCAACGGCCTTTCGCAGCAGCGCGTCATCCGCACGGCGCTGGCGGACGCGGGACTGTCGGCCGCCGACGTGGACGCGGTCGAGGCCCACGGCACGGGCACGAAGCTCGGCGATCCGATCGAGGCACAGGCGCTCCTTGCCACCTACGGTCAGGAGCGTGACGCCGACCGGCCGCTGTGGCTGGGATCGGTGAAGTCCAACATCGGGCACACGCAGGCCGCCTCAGGCATGGCCGGGATCATCAAGATGGTGCAGGCCATGCGCCACGGCACCCTGCCCAAGTCCCTGCACACCGACGAGGTCACCTCGTTCGTCGACTGGTCCGCCGGGCAGGTCCGGGTCCTCACCGAGGCACGCCCCTGGGAGCGGAACGACCGGCCGCGCCGGGCCGGTGTCTCCTCGTTCGGCGTCAGCGGCACCAACGCCCACGTCATCCTCGA
>NZ_JAOCNE010000005.1:167295-171805 GCF_056172735.1 Streptomyces sp. R818 | reverse complement strand
CCCTGGACGAGTTCGTGGACTGGTCCCTGGTCGATGTGGTGCGCGGCGTGGACGGCGCCCCCGGCTTCGACCGGTGGATGTCGTGCAGCCGGTGTTGTGGGCGGTGATGGTGTCGCTGGCCGCGCTGTGGGAGTCGTACGGCGTGCAGCCTGCGGCGGTGATCGGGCACTCGCAGGGTGAGATCGCGGCTGCTGTGGTGGCGGGTGCGTTGAGTGTGGCTGATGGTGCGCGGGTGGTGGCGTTGCGGTCGCGTGCGATTACGGCGTTGGCCGGGCGTGGTGGCATGGTGTCGGTCGCGCTGGCGGCTGAGGGTGCCCGAGAGTTGGCTGATCGTTGGCAGGGTCGGGTGTCGGTGGCTGCGGTGAACGGGCCTACCTCGACCGTCGTCTCTGGTGACGCGGATGCGCTCGATGAGCTGGTCGCGTACGCCGACGGCGTGGGCATACGCGTACGTCGGATCGAGGTCGACTATGCCTCGCACTCGGCGCATGTGGAGTCCATCGAAGAGGAGTTGGCGACCCTCCTGGCCCCTGTGACGGCTCTGGAGCCGTCGGTGCCGTTCCTGTCCACGGTGACGGGGGAGTGGGTCGAGCCGGGTCAGACCGACGGCCGGTACTGGTACCGCAACCTGCGGCAGACCGTTCAGCTGGCCCCGGCCGTCGCGAAGCTCGTCGCCGAGGGGCATGGCGCGTTCCTGGAGATGAGTCCGCACCCGGTGCTGACCGTCCCGGTCGCCGAGACCGTGGAGGCGGCCGGTTCGGACGCCCCGGTCGTCGGCTCCCTGCACCGCGAACAGGGCGGCCTCGACCGCTTCCTCCTCTCCCTCGGCGAGGCCTGGACGAAGGGGCTCACCGTCGACTGGGCGGCGGTCTTCGAGGGCCGGTCGCCGCGCCGGGTCGACCTGCCGACCTACGCCTTCCAACGCAGCCACTACTGGCTGGAGCCGGTCGTCCGGCAGAGCGCCGACGACATGGTTCCCGGCGGGCTCGACCTGCTCGACGACGGTTTCTGGGCCAGCGTCGACAGCCACGACGTGGACTCGCTCGCCGAGAGCCTCGGGATCGAGGACGTACGGTCGCTCGCCGAGGTCGTGCCCGCGCTGTCCTCCTGGCGGCGCGACCGCATCAACCGCACGACGCTCGACGGATGGCGCTACCGCGTCGCCTGGCAGCCCCGCTCCGAGCGGTCCGCCCGCGGCGCCGACCTCCCCGCCTCCTGGCTGATCGTCGTGCCCGCCGGACACGAGGACGACCCGCTGGTGCGGCAGGTCCACGCGGCGGTCGACGAGAGGTCGGCCGGGGCGCTGCTCCTGGTCGCCGACCGGGACGCCGCCGAACGCGACCGCATGGCCGAGCTCGTGGGCCGGCGCGTCGAGGGCGTCGAGATCGGCGGCGTGCTCTCGCTGCTCGCCCTGGACGAGTCGCCCTGGTCCGCCGAAGGCGTGATGCCGACCGGTCTCGTCCTGACCACCGCGCTGCTCCAGGCGCTCGGTGACGTCCGCGTCGGCGGGCCCGTGTGGTCCGCGACGCGGGGCGCCGTCTCCGTGCACCGGGGCGACCTGCTCCGCACCCCGCTCCAGGCGATGAGCTGGGGTCTGGGCCGGATCGCGGCCCTGGAGTACCCGCAGCGCTGGGGCGGTCTGATCGATCTGCCCGAGACGCTGGACACCCGTGCCGCGCGCCGCCTGGTCACCGCTCTGTCCGGCTCGCTGGAGGAGGACCACCTCGCGGTGCGTCCGTCGGGGCTCTTCTCCCGCAGGCTCGTCCGCGCCGGTCAGGGCCCCCGCCCCGACGGCGCCTGGCGCCCCTCGGGGACCGTCCTGGTCACCGGTGGCACCGGCGGCCTGGGGCGGCACGTCGCCCGCTGGCTCGCCCGCGGCGGCGCCGAGCACCTGGTGCTCGCCTCCCGGCGCGGTCCTGACGCCCCGGGTGCCGCCGAACTCGTCGCCGAACTAGCGGAGTTGGGGACCCCGGCGACCGTCGTCGCCTGTGACGTCGCCGACGCCGACGCCGTGCGGCGGCTCGTCGACGACCTGCCCGGCGGCGGGACGCTGACCGCCGTCGTGCACACGGCGGGCGTCATCGACGACGGCGTCATCGACACGCTGACCCCGCAGCGCGCGCACGGGGTCGTGCGCCCCAAGGCCGACGCCGCGCTCGCCCTCGACGCCGCGACCCGCCACCTCGACCTCGACGCGTTCGTCCTGTTCTCGTCCATGGCCGGCACGCTCGGCGGCCCCGGCCAGGGCAGCTACGCCGCCGCCAACGCCTTCCTCGACGCCCTCGCCGCCGCCCGCCGCGCGGAGGGGCTGCCCGCCACCTCCGTCGGCTGGGGCACCTGGGCCGGCGGCGGCATGGTCGGGGAGGAGGTCGCGGAGCGGCTGCGCCGCGACGGTGTTCCCCCGATGGACCCCGAACTGGCCATCGCCTCCCTGCAGAAGGCGCTCGACGAGGACGAGGAGTTCCTCATCGTCGCCGACGTCGACTGGAAGCTCATCACCGCCCGCGCCTTCGCCGCGCTGCGTGAGCTTCCCGAGGCCCGTCGCACCGCCGAGACCGACAGCGTGGAGAAGAAGGAGACCGAGACCGTCGACGGGCCGCCGCTCGTCCACCGCCTCGCCGCCCTGCCCGCCGTCGAACGCCGTGCCGCGCTGCTCGCCGAGGTCAGGTCGCAGGCAGCGGCGGTGCTCGGCCACGCCGACGCCGACGCCGTGCCCGACGGACGCGCCTTCCGCGACCTCGGCTTCGACTCGCTGACCGCCGTCGAACTGCGCAACCGGTTCGCCGAGGCCACCGGGTTGCGACTGCCGGTCACGCTCGCCTTCGACCACCCCTCCGCCAGCGCGCTCGCCGCCCACCTGGACAGTGAACTGTTCGGCGGCGCGGACGCGGCCGGTGACGCCCTGCCGCAGGTGCCCACCGCCGCCGTGGACGACGACCCGGTCGTCATCGTCGGCATGGGCTGCCGCTTCCCCGGCGGAGTCACCTCGCCGGAGGAGCTGTGGCGGCTCGTCGCCGACGGCACCGACGCCATCACGCCCTTCCCCGCCGATCGCGGCTGGGACGTCGAGAACCTCTACGACCCCGACCCCGAGCGCATCGGCCACTCCTACGCACGGCACGGCGGATTCCTGCACGACGCCGACCGCTTCGACCCGGCCTTCTTCGGCATCGCACCCCGTGAGGCCGTCGCGATCGACCCGCAGCACCGGCTCCTGCTCGAAACGTCCTGGGAGGCGTTCGAACGCGCGGGGATCGACCCCGACCGGCTGCGCGGCGCCCGCGCGGGCGTGTTCGTCGGCTCCAACTACAACGACTACGGCAGCCGCGCCCGCCGCGCCCCCGAGGAGCTGGAGGGCTACCTCGCCACCGGCAGCGCCAGCAGCGTCGCCTCCGGGCGGATCGCCTACACCTTCGGCCTCGAGGGCCCGGCCGTCACCGTCGACACGGCCTGCTCCTCCTCCCTCGTCGCGATGCACCTCGCGGTGCAGGCCCTGCGGTCCGGGGAGTGCGAACTCGCCTTGGCCGGCGGTGTCACCGTGATCTCGACGCCTGACACCTTCGTCGAGTTCAGCAGGCAGCGCGCCCTGTCGCCCGACGGCCGCTGCAAGGCGTTCGGCGCGGACGCCGACGGAGCGGGCTGGGCCGAAGGCGTCGGCCTCCTTCTCCTTGAGCGCCTCTCCGACGCCCGCCGCAACGGACACCCCGTCCTCGCCATGGTCGCCGGTTCCGCCGTCAACCAGGACGGCGCCTCCAACGGCCTCACCGCGCCGAGCGGCCCCGCGCAGCAGCGCGTCATCCGGCAGGCCCTCGCCTCCGCCGGGCTCTCACCGCAGGACGTCGACGCCGTCGAGGCGCACGGCACCGGCACCAGCCTCGGCGACCCCATCGAGGCGCAGGCGCTGCTCGCCACCTACGGCCAGGACCGGCCCGCCGACCGGCCGCTGTGGCTCGGCGCGCTGAAGTCCAACATCGGCCACACGCAAGCCGCTTCGGGCGTCGCGGGCGTCATCAAGATGGTGATGGCGATGCGACAGGGCGTGCTGCCGCGCACCCTGCACGCCGAGCAGCCGTCGCCGCACATCGACTGGTCCTCCGGGGCCGTCCGGCTGCTCCACGAGGAGCAGGGCTGGGCCCCGGGTGACACCCCGCGCCGTGCGGGCGTCTCCTCGTTCGGCGTCTCCGGCACCAACGCGCACGTCATCCTCCAGGAGCCGGACGCCCCGGCCGCCGTCGAACCGGCCCGCCCGGCCGACCGCACTCCCGGCGCCCTGCCCTGGCTGCTGTCGGCCCGCTCCACCGCCGCGCTGCGCGCCCAGGCCCGCCGACTCCTCGACCACCTCGCGGACCACCCCGACACCACACCGGCCGACATCGCCCTGTCCCTTGCCACCACTCGCGCCCACCACGACGAGCGGGCGGCCGTCGTCACCGACGGCACGGACGGCCTGACCGAGGCGCTCACCGCCCTCGCCGACGGCCGCGAGCACCCGCTGCTCACCACGGACCGC
>NZ_JAOCNE010000005.1:45374-164151 GCF_056172735.1 Streptomyces sp. R818 | reverse complement strand
GCCGTCCTCCTGGAGGAACTCACCCGCGACACCGGCACCGACCTCGTCCTGTTCTCCTCGGTGGCAGGCACCTTCGGCGGCGTCGGCCAGGCCAACTACTCGGCGGCCAACGCCTTCCTGGACGCCTTCGCCGCCCGCCACGACACCCCGCAGCGCCGGGTCCGGTCGCTGGCCTGGGGCCTGTGGGCCGAACGCAGCGGCATGACCGGCAAACTCGACGACGCCGACCTGCGCCGCATCGCCCGCAGCGGACTGCGCCCCATGGAGACCGACCACGCCCTCGCCCTGCTCGACGCGGCACTGCGCGCCCCAGAGCCCTGGTACGCGCCCGTCGACCTCGACCCGGGCACCCTGCGCGCCTCCGACGGCACCGTGCCCGACCTGGTCCGCGACCTGGTGCAGGCCCGCGACCGGCGCCCCGCGCCCGAAGCGGCGGCGACCGGCTCGGCGGCGCCCGCCGCGGACGACCTGAGCGCGACGCTGGCCGCACTCGCGCCCGCGGAACGGCACTCCGCCGTCCTGAACGCCGTACTCACCCAGGCGGCTCTGGTCATCGGCCACGACAGCCCCGACGCCCTCGACCCCGAAGGAGGCTTCCTGGACAGCGGGTTCAACTCCCTGACCGCCGTCGAGCTGCGCAACCGCCTCGGCGCCCTCGCGGGCGTACGACTGCCCGCGACCCTGATGTTCGACTACCCCACACCGGAGCGGCTCGCGGCGCACCTCCTGGAACGCATCGCCCCCGAGGACCGGCCCGCCACGTCCCCGCTCCTCGACCAACTCGACGCCCTGGAAGCGCAGTTCACCGCGTCAGCGGCGGAGGAGGCGTTCCACGACCAGCTCCGCGCCCGGCTGCGCGGCCTCCTCGACCGCCTGGACGGCGTCACGGGCCTCTCCGAGGCCCCGGCAGCCGTGCCGGACGCCGACGAGGTGTCCGACGACGAACTGCGCGCCTTCCTCGAGGGCGACCTCGACGAGGCCTGAACCCGGGCCCACCCGCACCTCCCACTCCCCACCCGTCACCCGTGATCTGGATGGAACATGAAGGCTCTCGTGCTCGCGGGGGGATCCGGTACGCGGCTGCGACCGATCACCCACACCTCCAGCAAACAACTGGTCCCGGTCGCCAACAAACCGATCCTCTTCTACGGCCTCGAAGCCATCGCCGAGGCAGGCATCAAGGACGTAGGCGTCATCGTCGGCAGCACCGCCCCGGAGATCCGGGCCGCTGTCGGTGACGGCTCGGCCTTCGGACTCGACATCACCTACATCCCGCAGAGCGAACCCCTCGGGCTCGCCCACGCCGTCCTCATCGCCCAGCCGTTCCTCGGCGACGACGACTTCGTGATGTACCTCGGCGACAACTTCGTCCTCGACGGCATCAGCGACGCCGTCGACGCGTTCCGCAAGGACCCGCACGACGCCCACGTCCTCCTCACCCGGGTCGGCGACCCCACGGCCTTCGGCGTCGCCGTGATCGACGACCACGGCAAGGTCGTCGACCTGGAGGAGAAGCCGAGCAGGCCGCGCAGCGACCTCGCCGTCGCAGGCGTCTACCTGTTCACCACCGCCGTCCACGAGGCCGTCGCCGCCATCACGCCCTCCGCCCGCGGCGAACTGGAGATCACCGACGCCCTCCAGTGGATGATCGACCAGGAGATGGACGTGACGTCCACCGTCATCACCGGCTACTGGAAGGACACCGGCAACGTCACCGACATGCTGGAGGTCAACCGCACCCTCCTGGAACGGCTCCAGCCCCGCATCGACGGGTTCGTCGACGAGGAGAGCGAGATCATCGGGCGGGTCCGGATCGAGGCGGGCGCCGAGGTGCGCCGCTCGCGCATCGTCGGCCCCGCCATCGTCGGGGCGGGCAGCATGGTCACCGACTCCTACATCGGCCCGTCCACCTCGGTCGCGGAGCGGTGCCACATCTTCCACAGCGAGATCGAGTACTCCATCGTGCTGCGGGAGTCGTCCTTCGACCACATCAGGCGCGTCGCGGGCTCTCTCGTCGGCCGCAACGTCAAGGTCACCCTGACGCCCCGGCTGCCCGCCGCCCACCGCCTCGTGATCGGCGACCACGGGCAGGTCCAGATCTCTTCATGAACCCCGTCCGCCTCCTGATCGTCACGGCCGTCGACGCCGAGCGCGACGCCGTCGCGCGCGGCCTCGGCCCCGCCACCCCGGTCACCGCGCCCGGCCTGCCCGGCACCGCACTGCTCCGCGTCACCAGCGACGAAGCGGTCTCCTGCGGGGACGCCCTCGGGATACCGTCCACCCTCCGCCGCCGCCCCCTGACCGCGGACCTGCTGACCGGGGGAGTGGGCCCCGCCGCCGCGGCCGCCGCCACCGGTGGCGCGCTCACCTCCGCCGCCGCCCGGGAAGACCCCTACGACCTGGTCATCTGCGCGGGCATCGCCGGCGGGTTCGACCCGATCGCCGCCGTGGGCTCCGTCGTCGTCGCCGACCGCGTCATCGCCGCCGACCTCGGCTGCGAGACGCCCGACGGCTTCCTGTCCGTCGACAGCCTCGGCTTCGGCACCACCGAACACGCCTGCCCGCCCGACCTGTCCGCGGCCGTCGCCCGCGTCCTCGGCGCCGTCCACGCACCGGTCCTGACGGTCTCCACCGTCACCGGCACCGCGGAACGCGCCCGGGAACTCCAGCGGCGCCACGCGGCCGCCGCCGAGGCCATGGAGGGCTTCGGCGCCGCCGAGGCCGCGGCGCTCCACGGGATCCCGCTCCTCGAAGTCCGTACGGTCTCCAACACCGTCGGCCCGCGGGACCGGGCCGCCTGGCGCATCCCGGACGCGCTCGCCGCCCTCCGCGACGCCTTCGCGGTGCTCAACTCCGCCCTCGCCCGCGGCGCCCCGCCGCCCTACACCTGACGCCACCCCCGGCCCCGGACCCTGTCCGGGGCCCTCGTCACAGCGCGGCCGGCCCCGGTGGGACACCGCTCCGGCCTGCGCGAACGGACGGCCACCGCCGAAATCCAAGCGTTTCCCCAGTGAAGTCCTCCGGCCGCCGAAAAAGCCCTCGCTCCGGGTCATGCTGTCCCCACCGCACTCGGAGCCGAGCGTCGGACCCATGCCCTCACCGGGCGCCCCGGGACCGACGCGAACCGGCCCGGTGCGGACCGCCGCTCCGTCACCGAAACCGAACAGCATGGGGGCAGTCCATGACGAATGAAGCGCAGCTTCGGGACTACCTCAAGCGGGTCACCGTCGATCTCCACACCACCCGCCGCAAGCTGCGGCAGCTGGAGGCCCGCGAGCAGGAACCCGTCGCCATCGTCGGAATGAGCTGCCGCCTGCCCGGCGACGTACGCACCCCCGACGACTTCTGGGACCTCCTGGTCTCCGGGACCGACGCGGTGACCGACTGGCCCGCCGACCGCGGCTGGCCCGCCCCGGAAACAGGCACAGCCACCGACGGCGACCGGCGGCGCGGCGGCTTCGTGGCGGACGCCACCTCCTTCGACCCCGCCTTCTTCGACATCTCCCCGCGCGAAGCCCTCGCCATGGACCCGCAGCAGCGCCTGCTGCTCGAAGTGGTCTGGGAGGCCTTCGAACGCGCCGGCATCGACCCCGCCACCCTGCGCGGCAGCCGCTCCGGCGTCTTCGTCGGATGCAGCGACCAGGGCTACACCTCCGGCCTGCGCGAGGTCTCCGACGACGTCCGCGGCCACCTGCTCACCGGCAACTCCATGTCCGTCCTGTCCGGCCGCGTCGCCTACGCGCTCGGCCTGGAGGGGCCCGCCGTCACCGTCGACACCGCCTGCTCCTCCTCCCTCGTCGCCCTCCACCTGGCCGCCCAGTCACTGCGTTCCGGGGAGTGCTCCCTCGCCGTCGTCGGCGGCGTCACCGTCATGTCCAGCCCCGGCGCGTTCATCGAGTTCGGCCAGCAGGGCGGCCTCGCGAGCGACGGCCGCTGCAAGGCGTTCTCCGACGACGCCGACGGCACCGGCTGGGCCGAGGGCGCCGGCACGATCGTCGTCGAGCGGCTCTCCGACGCCCGCCGCAACGGCCACCAGGTCCTCGCCGTCCTGCGCGGCAGCGCCGTCAACCAGGACGGCGCCTCCAACGGACTCACCGCCCCCAACGGCCTCTCCCAGCAGCGCGTCATCCTCGCCGCGCTCGCCAACGCCGGACTGCCCGGCGCCGAGATCGACGCCGTCGAGGCGCACGGCACCGGCACCGCACTCGGCGACCCCATCGAGGCCCAGGCGCTCCTCGCCACCTACGGACAGGGCCGCCCCGCCGACCGCCCGCTGCTGCTCGGCTCCGTCAAGTCCAACATCGGTCACACGCAGGCCGCCGCCGGTGTCGTCGGCGTCATCAAGTCCGTCCTCGCCCTGCGCCACGGCGTCCTGCCGCCCACCCTGCACGCCGGGACGCCCTCCAGCCACGTCGACTGGAGCGCAGGCCACGTCGAGCTCCTGGACCGGCCCACCGAGTGGCCCGCCACCGACCACCCGCGCCGCGTCGGCGTCTCCGCGTTCGGCCTCTCGGGCACCAACGCCCACGCCGTCATCGAGCAGGCCCCCGCCCCGAGCGACGACGACCCCGCCCCCGAAGCCGCCCCGCGCGCCACCCTCCCCGTCCTGCCGTGGCTGCTCTCCGCCCGCGACGACGACTCCCTGCGCGCCCAGGCCGGCCGCCTCGCCGCCCACCTGACCGCCCACCCGGCGACCGACCTCTACGACCTCGCCGCCTCCCTCGCCACCACCCGCACGGCCTTCGAACACCGGGCCGTCGTCCAGGGCCACGACAGGGCCGAACTCCTCGCGGGGCTGACGGCGTTGGCCCAGGGCGAGCCCGACGCGCACACCGTCACCGGCACCACCCGCGAAGGCAAGACGGCGTTCCTGTTCTCGGGGCAGGGTGCACAGCGGCTCGCCATGGGGCGCGACCTGTACGAGGCGTTTCCGGTGTTCGCGGAGGCCTTCGACGCGGTGTGCGCGCAGGTCGGTGAGGAGCTGCGGGATGTCGTCTTCGCAGATGACGCCGAGCGGCTGAACCGGACGGAGTGGACGCAGCCCGCGCTGTTCGCGGTCGAGGTGGCGTTGTTCCGTCTGGTGGAGTCGTTCGGGGTGCGCCCGGACGTCCTGATGGGGCATTCGATCGGTGAGATCGCTGCCGCGCATGTGGCGGGGGTGATGTCGCTGGAGCACGCGTGTGCCCTGGTGGTCGCGCGTGGCCGGTTGATGCAGGAGCTGCCCGCAGGTGGCGTGATGGTCGCCGTGGAGGCGGCGGAGGCCGAGGTGCTTCCGCTGCTGGTCGACGGGGTGTCGGTCGCTGCCGTCAACGGTCCGCAGGCCGTGGTGATCGCCGGTGCCGAGGCAGCGGTCGAGCAGGTCGCGTTCGAGCTCAAGCGGCAGGGGCGGCGTACGTCCCGGCTGCGTGTCTCGCACGCGTTCCACTCGCCGTTGATGGAGCCGATGCTCGACGCCTTCCGCGAGGTGGCCGAGCGGATTACGTACGCGGCGCCATCGATCCCGGTCGTGTCGAACGTGACGGGAAAGCTGGCCGCCGAGGGCGAGTTGGCGTCGGCCGGCTACTGGGTGCGGCATGTCCGTGAGGCGGTGCGTTTCGCCGACGGTGTGGGTGCGCTGGCCGAGCAGGGCGTGACCCGGTTCCTGGAGATCGGCCCCGACGGCACCCTCACCGCCCTCGCCCAGACCTGCGCTCCGGACAGCGACGCCCTGTACGTGCCCGTGCTCCGTAAGGAGGGGCCCGAGAGCCACGCGCTGCTCACCGCCCTCGCGCGGATGCACGTGCGCGGAGGCGTCGTGCGGTGGTCCGCGCTCCTGCCGGGCGCCCGCGCGGTCGAGCTGCCCACCTACGCCTTCCGCCGGGACCGCTACTGGCTGGAGCGCTCGTACGCCGAGGACGGTTCGGCCGTCGACCCGTCGAACCCGTACCACCGTGTCGTCTGGCGCACTGTCGCCGGTCTGCCCGAGGGGGCGCGGCTGTCCGGTCGCTGGCTGTTCGTACGCCCGGCGACCCTCGAAGGGGACGACGGCTGGGACGGCGCACTGGCCGAAGCGCTCACCGCGGCCGGGGCCGAACTGCTCGTCGTCGAACACCACCACGCCGATACGCGGGCCGAGTTCGCCCACCGCATCGCTGCCGCCACCGGGGACGACCCTGTGACCGGTGTCGTGTCCACGCTCGCCCTCGACAACGGCGAGAGTGACGCCGTGCCCCTCGGCGTCCTCGCGACCGCCGCGCTGACCCAGGCCCTCGGCGACGCGGGCGTCCAGGCCCCCGTCCGGACCCTCACCCGTGGCGCCGTCGCCGCCACCGCGAGCGACGCGGCCCCGCTTCCGGACCAGGCCGCCGTGTGGGGCCTCGGCCGCGTCGCCGCCCTGGAACACCCCGACCGCTGGGGCGGCCTCGTGGACCTCCCGCCGGTCCTCGACCGGCGCTCGGCCGCCCGCCTCGTCGCCCTGCTCGCCGGTGACGGGCACGAGGACCAGGCCGCGATCCGTCCCGGGGGTCTGCTCGGCCGCCGTGTCGTCGCGGCGCCGTCCGGTTCCGGGACGGCATGGCAGCCCGCCGGTACGGTCCTGGTGACCGGCGGCACCGGCGCGCTCGGCGCCAGGGTCGCCCGCTGGGCGGCGCGGCAGGGCGCGGCCCACCTGATCCTGGTCAGCCGCAGCGGCGATCAGGCGCAGGGAGCCGATGCATTGCGCGCCGAACTGCGCGACCTCGGCGCCGAAGTGACCTTCGCGGCCGTCGACCTGGCGGACCGCCCGGCGCTCGACGAGCTGCTCGACACCCACCCCGTCGACGCGGTCGTCCACACCGCGGGTGTGCTGGAGGACGGCGTCCTCGACGGCCTCACCCCGCAGGCCTTCAGCCGCGTCTTCGCCGCGAAGGTGACCGGCGCACGCCACCTCGACGAGCTGACCCGGGACCGCGACCTCTCCGCGTTCGTCCTGTTCTCCTCCTTCGCCGGCACCGTCGGCTCCGCCGGACAGGCCAACTACGCCGCCGCCAACGCCCTCCTCGACGCCCTCGCCGAGCGGCGCAGAAGCGAAGGGCTGCCCGCCACCTCGATCGCCTGGGGCCCGTGGGCGGGCGGCGGCATGGCCGCCGACGCCGACGCCGAGAGCCGCCAGCAGCGTGGCGGCGTAGGACTGCTCGACCCGGACCAGGCCCTGGACGCCCTCGCGGTCTGCGGCGGGGACACCCCGGCCGCCGTCCTCGTGGCCGACATCGACTGGAACCGTTTCGGCCCCGCCTTCACGGCCGTCCGCCCCAGCCCGATGCTCGCGGAGGTGTTCCGCGCCCCGGCCGGATCCGAGCGGGCCGCCGAGACCGTCGTCACCGGCCTGCGGGCCCGACTCCAGAGCCTCGATCCCGAGTCCCGCCGCCGCGAACTCCTCACCGAAGTACGCACCCGGGCCGCCGCCGCACTCGGCTACCCCGGCCCCGAACGCGTCGGGGCCGAGCGGGCGTTCCGTGACCTGGGCGTGGACTCGCTGATCGCGGTGGAGCTGCGCAACGTCCTGGCGGCGGCGTCGGGCGTCACGCTTCCGGCGACGGTGGTTTTCGATCACCCGACGCCGCAGGCCCTGGCCGCGTTCCTGTACGGCGAGCTGTTCGGGGACGACCTGACCTCTGTCGTCCCGACGACTGTGGCGGCGGTGGACGAGCCGATCGCGATCGTCGGGATGGCGTGCCGTTTCCCGGGCGGCGTGGAATCGCCCGAAGCCCTGTGGAACCTCCTCGCCGACGGCCGTGACGGCATCGGCGACTTCCCCACCGACCGCGGTTGGGACCTCGACCTGCTCTTCGCCCCCGACCCGGACAACCCCTACGCCAGCCACACCGCACGCGGCGGCTTCCTGTCGGACGTCGGCGGTTTCGACGCGGAGTTCTTCGGGGTGTCGCCGCGTGAGGCGCTGGCGATGGACCCGCAGCAGCGACTGTTGCTGGAGGCGTCGTGGGAGGCGGTGGAGCGGGCGGGGATCGATCCGCGGTCGTTGCGGGGCAGCCGTACGGGTGTGTTCGCCGGGACGAACGGTCAGGATTATCCGGCGCTGCTGAGCCTGTCCGAGGGTGACTTCGGGGGCTACGTCGGGACCGGCAACGCGGCGAGTGTGGCGTCGGGCCGGGTGTCGTACGTGCTGGGTCTTGAGGGTCCGGCGGTGACGGTGGACACCGCCTGCTCGTCGTCGCTGGTGGCTCTGCATCTGGCCGCGCAGGCGTTGCGGGCGGGGGAGTGCGAGCTGGCGTTGGCGGGCGGTGTGACGGTGATGTCGACGCCGGGTGCGTTCGTGGAGTTCAGTCGGCAGGGCGGGCTTGCGGGTGATGGCCGGTGCAAGGCGTTCTCCGATGACGCAGACGGCACGGGCTGGGGTGAGGGTGTCGGTGTGCTGCTGGTGGAGCGGCTGTCGGATGCGCGTCGCAACGGGCATCGGGTGCTGGCGGTGGTGCGGGGTTCGGCGGTCAATCAGGACGGTGCGTCGAATGGTCTGACGGCGCCGAACGGGCCGTCGCAGCAGCGGGTGATCCGCGCCGCGCTGTCCTCGGCCGGTCTGTCGGCCGCGGACGTGGATGCGGTGGAGGCGCACGGCACGGGCACCAAGCTCGGTGACCCGATCGAGGCGCAGGCCCTCTTGGCGACGTATGGGCGAGAGCGTGCCGAGGACAGCCCGTTGTGGCTGGGCTCAGTCAAATCGAACCTGGGGCACACACAGGCCGCTGCGGGTGTCGCCGGTGTCATCAAGATGGTCGAGGCGCTGCAGCACGGGGTCCTGCCCGCCACGCTGTATGCGCAGGAGCCGTCCTCGCACGTGGACTGGTCGTCCGGGGCCGTGCGGTTGATCACCGAGCAGCAGACTTGGCCCGCAAGTGACCGTCCGCGTCGCGCGGGCGTGTCCTCCTTCGGTCTCAGCGGCACCAACGCCCACGTCATCCTGGAACAGGCACCGCAGGAGAGCACGGAGGCGGGCGAGCCCGTCGCCATGCCGGTGGTGCCGTGGGTGCTGTCCGGCCGTGGCTCCGACGCCCTGCGCTCCCAAGCCGCCCGTCTCCTGGACGCCGTACGATCCGCGTCCGAGATCGACGCCGTCGAGATCGGCACCGCCCTCGCCACCACGCGCACCGGGTTCGAGGACCGAGCCGTCGTCTGGGGCCGTGACGACGCCGAACTCCTCGCCGGTCTTGCCGCGTTGGCGCAGGGCGAGCCGCATCCTCGTACCGTCACTGGCACGGTCGACGAAGGCCGCACGGCGTTCCTGTTCTCGGGGCAGGGTGCGCAGCGGCTCGGGATGGGGCGTGAGCTGTACGACGCCTTCCCGGTGTTCGCGGAGGCCTTCGACGCCGTCTGCGCGCATGTCGGCGAGGAGCTGCGGGAGGTCGTCTTCGGTGACGACGCGGAGCGGCTCGACCGTACGGAGTGGACGCAGCCCGCGCTGTTCGCGGTCGAGGTAGCGCTTTATCGCCTTGTCGAGTTTTTCGGGGTCCGCCCGGACTTCGTCATCGGCCACTCCATCGGTGAGATCGCCGCCGCGCACGTGGCGGGGGTGATGTCGCTCCAGGACGCGTGTGCCCTGGTCGTGGCCCGGGGCCGGCTCATGCAGGGGCTGCCCGGTGGCGGTGTGATGGTGGCCGTGGAGGCGGCCGAGGACGAGGTGCTGCCCCTGCTGGTCGACGAGGTGTCCGTCGCCGCCGTCAACGGCCCGCAAGCCGTCGTGATCGCGGGTGTCGAGGAGGCCGTCCTCACGGTCACCGAAAAGCTGAAGCGGCAGGGGCGTCGCACGTCCCGGCTGCGTGTCTCGCACGCCTTCCACTCCTCGCTCATGGAGCCGATGCTCGACGCCTTCCGTGAGGTGGCCGAGCAAATCGACTACGCGGCGCCGTCGATCCCGGTGGTGTCGAACCTGACCGGACGCCTCGCCGCCGAGGGCGAGTTGGCGTCGGCCGACTACTGGGTCCGCCACGTCCGCCAGGCCGTCCGCTTCGCCGACGGTGTCGACGCGCTCGCCGCCAAGGGCGTGACGCGGTTCCTGGAGATCGGTCCGGACGCCACTCTCACCGCCCTCACCCGGAACTGCGTCCCGGCCGCCGAAGCCCTGGCCGTGCCCGTGCTGCGCAAGGACCGGTCCGAGGCCGACGCGTTCTACGCCGCCGTGGCCGCGCTGCACACCGTCGGCGCGCCGGTCGGCTGGGGCAAGGTCTTCGCCGGGGCGCGGCCCGCGTCCTTGCCGACGTACGCCTTCCAGCGTTCCTGGTACTGGCCCGAGCCGCGGCGCGGAGCGCACCCCGTGCCCGGTGCGGTCCCGGCGACGACGGCCGGGGAGGCCGCGTTCTGGGAGGCCGTGGACCGGGGGGACGCCGAGGAGCTCGCCGGTGTCCTCGACCTCGACGGCGACGCGCTCGACGGTGTCGTTCCCGCGCTGTCCGCGTGGCGGCGTGAGCAGGTCGAGCGGACCACCGCGGACTCCTGGCGCTACCGCGTGCGGTGGGAGCGGCTGACGTCGGGCGCGGGCGACCCGCGCGCGGTCGGCGGGCGGTGGCTGCTGCTGCAGTCCGGTGACGGTCCCGCCCTGCCCGGCATCGAGGAGTTCGTGCCCGGGATCGAGCGCGTGAAGTGCGCCACGGGCGTGGAGCGGGAGGCGCTCGCCGAGCTGCTGCGAGCGGTGGCCGCCGAGCCGGAGCCCGTGGCCGGTGTGCTGTCCTGCCTGCCGGACGTCGACAGTGCGCTGGCGCTCGTGCAGGCCCACGCCGACGCGGCGCTCGCCGCGCCGTTGTGGCTGGTGACCAGCGGTGCCGTCGCCGTGGGCGGCGGGACCGAGGCCGTGGTCGAGCCCGCGCGGGCCTCGGTGTGGGGTCTGGGGCGCGTCGCTGCCCTGGAACACCCGGACGTGTGGGGCGGGTTGCTCGACCTGCCCGCCCGGCCGGACCGGCGCTCGCTCGCGCGGGCCGCCGCCGTGCTCGCCGCCGCCGACGAGGACCAGGTCGCCGTGCGTGGCGCCGACGCCTACGCCCGCCGGCTCGTGCACGCGCCCGCCCCTGCCGCCACCGGCGCGTGGACGGCGCCCGAACGTGTCCTGATCACCGGCGGCACCGGCGCCCTCGGGACGCGGGTCGCCCGCTGGGCCGTCGGACACGGCGCCAGGGAACTGGTGCTGACCAGCCGACGCGGGCCCGACGCGCCCGGCGCGGACGAGCTGCGGGGCGAACTCGCCGCGCTCGGGGCGCGGGTGACGGTCGTCGCCTGCGACATGGGTGACCGCGACGCCGTGGCCGCGCTGCTCGCCGAGCACCCCGTCGACGCGGTACTGCACTGCGCGGGCGTCCTCGACGACGACGTGATCGCCGCCTACAGCCCCGAGCGGCTCGCGGCCGTCCTCGCCGCCAAGGCGGTCGCCGCCGACCACCTCGACGAACTGACCCGCGACAGCGGCCTGTCGGCGTTCGTGACGTTCTCCTCCATCGCCGGTGTGTGGGGCAGCGGCGGCCAGGCCGCTTACGCCGCCGCCAACGCGCATCTGGACGCCCTCGTCGAGCGCCGCCGGGCCCGTGGCCTCGCCGGTACGTCCGTGGCCTGGGGGCCGTGGGGCGGCACCGGCATGGCCGCCGACGAGGCCGCCCGGACGCTCCTCGAACGGCGCGGCCTCCGACCGCTCGACCCGGACGCCGCGCTCACCGCCCTCGGCCGCGCCCTGGCCGCCCGGGACATCGCCGTGGTCGTGGCCGACGTGGACTGGGAGCGGTTCGCGCCCGCGTTCACCACCGGCCGCCCGAGCCCGCTGCTCGCCGGACTGACCGACGGCGCCGCGTCCGCGCCGGCCCGTACCGCTGCCGACGCCACCGAAGCGGGCGGCACACTGCGCGACCGGCTCGCCGCACTCACCGCCGAGGAGCGCGACGCCGCCCTGCTCGACCTCGTGTGCCGCCGCGCCGCCGCCGCGCTCGGACACACCGACCCGGCCGCCGTCACCGTCGGGCGCGCCTTCCGCGAGATGGGCTTCGACTCGCTGACCGCCGTCGAACTGCGCAACGCCCTCACCACCGAGACCGGCGTCGCGCTGCCCAGCACCCTGGTCTTCGACCACCCGACCCCGCTCGCCGTCGCCGCCCACCTGCGCGACGAGTTGTTCGGTGCCGCGCCTCAAGAGACGCAGCAGTCGCACGAGGTGGCGGTACAGGCCACCGACACCGACCCCGTCGTCATCGTCGGCATGGGCTGCCGGCTCCCGGGCGGCATCGAAGGCCCCGACCAGCTGTGGGAGCTGCTTGCCTCCGGCGGCGACACCGCCGGGGGGTTCCCCGAGGACCGCGGCTGGGACCTGGCCGCCCTCCTCGACGCCAGCGACACCGCCTCCGGCGGCTTCCTGGCGCAGGCCTCCGCGTTCGACGCCGCGTTCTTCGGTATCAGCCCGCGCGAGGCCCAGGCCCTCGACCCGCAGCAGCGGCTCGTCCTGGAGACCTCCTGGGAGGCCCTGGAGCGTTCCGGGATCGCGCCCACCGCGCTGAAGGGCTCGCGCACCGGCGTCTTCGTCGGCGCCGGAAGCTCCGGGTACGCCACCGGGCTCACCGAGGTTCCCGAGGGGCTCGGCGGGCATCTGCTGACCGGGCAGGCGGGCAGCGTGGTCTCCGGCCGCGTCTCCTACGCCCTCGGTCTGGAGGGCCCGGCCGTCACCATCGACACCGCCTGCTCCTCGTCGCTGGTCGCCCTGCACCTCGCCGTGCAGTCGCTGCGCTCCGGCGAGTGCGACCTCGCCCTCGCGGGCGGTGTCACCGTCATGGCCGATCCCGGCGCCTTCGTCGAGTTCAGCCTCCAGGGCGGGCTCGCGCCCGACGGCCGCTGCAAGGCGTTCTCCGACGACGCCGACGGCACCGGCTGGGCGGAGGGTGTCGGCGTCCTCGTCGTCGAACGGCTCTCCGACGCGCGGCGCAACGGGCACCGTGTGCTGGCCGTCGTGGAGGGCACCGCCGTCAACCAGGACGGCGCCTCCAACGGCCTCACCGCCCCGAACGGGCCCTCGCAGCAGCGCGTCATCCGGCAGGCCCTCGCCTCCGCCGGGCTCTCGCCGCTTGACGTGGACGCGGTCGAGGCGCACGGCACCGGCACCACTCTCGGCGACCCCATCGAGGCGCAGGCGCTGCTCGCCACCTATGGCCAGGACCGGCCCGCCGAACGCCCGCTGTGGCTCGGCTCGGTCAAGTCCAACCTGGGGCACACGCAGGCCGCGGCCGGCGCCGTCGGCATCATCAAGATGATCCTGGCCCTGCGCGAGAACACCCTGCCGCGCACCCTCCACGCGGGCCGTCCCTCGTCCCGCGTCGACTGGCAGACCGGCCGCGTCCGCCTCCTCGACGAGGCCGTGGCATGGCCGGGCGACGGCGACCGGGTCCGCCGCGCGGGCGTCTCCGCGTTCGGCGTGTCGGGCACCAACGCGCACGTCGTCCTGGCCGAACCGGCCGGTGTGGCAGCCGAGTTCGTCTCGCCCGGGCGGGGTGACGTTGCTGACGCCGGTCTGGCCGAACCGGCAGGTACGGCAGCCGCGTTCGCCTCTCCCGGGCGGGGTGACGATGCCCACGCCGTCCTGGGCGAGCCCGCACGCGCGTCCGTCTCTCCCGGTCGAGCCGACGCGGACAGCGACCGCACCGCCCTGCCCTGGCTGCTCGCCGCCCGTAGCGTGCCCGCGCTGCGGGACCAGGCCGCCCGGCTCCTCGCCCATCTCGAACAGCGTCCCGGGCTCGACGCCGCCGACGTCGCGTACGCCCTCGCCTTCACGCGGGCCCCGCTTGAGCACCGGGCCGTCGTCACCGGCACGGGCCGCGACGCCCTTCTCGCCGCGCTCGGCGCCCTCGCCACGGAAGGCACCGACCCCGCCGTCGTCACCGGGTCCACCCTGACGCAGGGCGGCCTCGCGTTCCTCTTCGCCGGGCAGGGCACCCAGCGGCCCGGCATGGGACGCGGCCTGTACGAGGCGTTCCCCGCGTACGCCGACGCCTTCGACGCCGTCTGCGGCCACTTCGACGGGCTGCTGCCCCGGCCGCTCGCCGAGGTCGTGCACGGCGACGACGCCGACACCCTCAACCGCACCGAGTACGCGCAGCCCGCCCTGTTCGCCGTCGAGGTCGCCCTCTACCGGCTCGTGGAGTCCTTCGGCGTACGCCCCGCCCACCTCCTCGGCCACTCCATCGGCGAGATCGCGGCCGCGCACGTCGCCGGGGTGCTGACCCTCCCCGACGCCTGCCGACTCGTCGCCGCCCGCAGCCGGCTGATGCAGGCGCTGCCCGAGGGCGGCGCGATGATCGCCCTCCAGGCCGCCGAGAAGGAGGTGCTGCCGCTGCTCGCCGGACGGGAGGACGTCCTCGGGGTGGCCGCCGTCAACGGCCCCCGCTCGGTGGTGGTCTCCGGTGACGAGGACGCGGCCCTCGACGTCGCCGCCCACTTCGCCGCACAGGGCCGCAAGACCACCCGGCTCTGGGTCAGCCACGCCTTCCACTCGCCCCGCATGGAGCCCATGCTCGACGCGTTCCGCGCCGTCGCGGCATCCGTCGCGTACGCCGAGCCGCGGATTCCCGTCGTCTCGAACGTGACCGGCCGCCTCGCAGGGCCCGGCGAATTGACCGACCCGGACTACTGGGTCCAGCACGTGCGGCACGCCGTACGGTTCGCCGACGGCGTCACCGCCCTGGAGGAGCTGCACACCGGCCGCCTGCTCGAACTGGGCCCCGACACCACGTTGACCGCCCTCGCGCAGAGCGCCTGGCAGGGCGCCGCGCCGGTCGCCGTACCCGCGCTGCGCGACGACCGCGACGAGGCCGAGGTGCTGCTGAGCGCGGTCGGCGCCCTGCACGCGCACGGCACCGACGTCGACTGGCGCGCCGTGCTCGACACCGTGGCGCCCGGCGCGGGCCCCGTCGAACTGCCCACCTACGCCTTCCAGCACCGGCCCTACTGGATCGAGTCCACCGCCGCCACGGACCCGGCCGCCGCCGGACTCGTCCCCGCCGGACACCCGCTGCTCGGCGCCGTCGTGCCGTCCGCCGTCGACGACACCCTGGTGCTCACCGGCCGCCTCACGACGCGCGGCGCGAGCTGGCTCGCCGCCCACCGCATCGGCGGCACCGCCGTCGTCCCGAGCACCGCCTTCATCGAACTCGCCCTGGCCGCCGGGGTGCACGCGGGCCGCCCGCAGCTCGGCGAACTCGTCCTGGAACGCCCCCTGGCGCTGCCCGAGCACGACGGCGCAGCCCTCCAGATCCGGGTGGAGGCCCCGGACGTCCGCGGCGCCCGCGCGTTCTCCGTGCACGCCCGGCCCGCCGGTGACAGCGGCGCGGAATGGACCCGGCACGCCGCCGGTGTCCTGACCGACGAGACGCAAGCCGCCCCGGTCCACGACCTCACCGCCTGGCCGCCGCCCGGCGCGCGGGAACTCGCCATCGACGGCCTGTACGCCCGTCTCCGCGCGGCCGGACTCGACTACGGACCTGTCTTCCAGGGCCTCACGGCCGCCTGGCAGGACGATGACGGCGCCGTGTACGCGGAGGTCGCACTCCCCGACACCGCGACCGCCGACGCCGCCCGCCACGACCTCCACCCGGCGCTCCTGGACGCGGCCCTGCACCCGCTGGGCCTCGGCGCGTTCGACGGCCTGGGCGAAGGCCGCGTCCTCTTCTCGGCGGGCCCGGCCCGCCTGTACGCCACCGGTGCCACCACCCTGCGCGTCCGCCTGGAACGCACCGGCCCGAACACCCTCGCCCTGCTCGCCGCCGACGCGATCGGCGACCCGGTCCTGACCATCGGCTCCCTGCTGCTGCGCCCGACCCCGGGCAACACGGCGGCGCCGGCCGAGGACCAGGGCACGGACGCGGCCACGGCTTCGGCCACCGGCGAAGAGGCGGTCATGGCCACAGGTCAGCAGACCGCTGCCACGGCCACCCCGGCCACCGGCCAGCAGGCCGCTACCACCGCCACCCCGGCCACCCCCACCCGCCGCCGCGCAGCGACCCGCACCCAGCCCCCCGGCACCCTCCTCGAACGCCTCGCCACCCGCCCCGCCGCCGAGCGCGAGCGGACTCTGCTCACCACCGTCCGCGAGCGCGTCGCCGCCGTTCTCGGGCACAGCGGGCCCGACGAGGTCGAGTCGGCGCTGCCGTTCACCGACCTCGGGCTCACCTCGCTGACCGCCGTCGAACTGCGCAACGCGCTCAGCGCCGCACTCGGCGTCACCCTGCCCGCCACGCTCGTCTTCGACCACCCGACGCCCGCGGCGCTGGCCCGCCACCTCGCCGACGACCTGTTCGACGAGGCCGACGCCGCCGCCCCCGTAGCCGTACGGCGCGCCGTGGACGACGACCCGATCGCCGTCGTCGGCATGGCCTGCCGCTACCCCGGCGGCATCGCCGGCCCCGAGGACCTGTGGAACCTGGTCCGGGCCGGGGCCGACGGCATCTCGCCGCTGCCCACCGACCGCAACTGGAACCCCGAGCGGCTCTACCACCCGGACCCCGACCACCCGGGCACCGTCTACACCCGCGAGGGCGGCTTCCTGCACGACGCCAGCCGTTTCGACCCGGCGTTCTTCTCGATCAGCCCCCGCGAGGCCCTCGCCATGGACCCGCAGCAGCGGCTCCTCCTCGAAGTCTCCTGGGAGGCGCTAGAGCGCGCGGGCGTCGACCCGGCCGCGGCGCGCGGCTCCGCCACCGGTGTCTTCGCCGGTGTCACCTACCAGGACTACGTGACGATCCTCGCGGCCTCCGACGACAACTTCGAGGGCTACGTCGGTACGGGCAACTCGCCCAGCGTGCTGTCCGGCCGCATCTCCTACGCCCTCGGCCTCGAAGGCCCCGCTGTCTCCGTCGACACCGCCTGCTCCTCCTCGCTCGTCGCCCTGCACCTCGCCGCGCAGTCCCTGCGCCAGGGAGAGTGCGAACTCGCCCTGGCGGGCGGCGTCACCGTGATGTCGACGCCCGGCTCCCTCATCGAGTTCAGCCGCCAGCGCGCGCTTGCCGAGGACGGCCGCTGCAAGCCGTTCTCCGCGGACGCCGACGGCGCCAGCTGGGCCGAGGGCGTCGGCATGATTGTCCTCGAACGGCTCTCCGACGCCCGCCGCAACGGCCACCAGGTGCTCGCCGTGATCCGCGGCTCCGCCCTCAACCAGGACGGCGCCTCCAACGGCCTCACCGCCCCCAACGGGCCCTCCCAGCAGCGCGTCATCCGCCAGGCCCTCGCCTCCGCAGGACTCGCCCCGCAGGACGTCGACGCAGTCGAGGCGCACGGCACCGGCACCACCCTCGGCGACCCCATCGAGGCCCAGGCCCTGCTCGCCGCCTACGGCCAGGACCGCGACGAGGACCGGCCGCTCTGGCTCGGCTCCCTCAAGTCGAACATCGGCCACAGCCAGGCGGCGGCCGGAGTCGGCGGCGTCATCAAGATGGTGATGGCGCTGCGCGAGAACCTGCTGCCGCGCACCCTGTACGCCGACAACCCGACCCCGCACGTCGACTGGAGCGCCGGGAACGTCCGCCTCCTCACCGAGGAGCAGCCCTGGCCGGAGACCGGCCGCGCCCGCCGCGCCGGCGTCTCCTCCTTCGGCATGAGCGGCACCAACGCCCACGTCATCGTGGAACAGGCCCCCGAAAGCACCGACAGCCCCGGAAGCACCGGAAGCACCGGACGGCCCGCCGCGCGCACCACCCTGCCGGCCGTCCCCGTGCTGCTGTCCGCCCGCACCCCGGCCGCGCTCCGCGCCCAGGCCGCCCGGCTCCGCAGCCACCTGCGCGCCCGCCCCGGCACCCCGCTCACCGACGTCGGCTACACCCTCGCCGTCGGACGCGCCGCCCTCACCCACCGCGCCGCCGTCCTCGCCGACGACACCGCCGCGCTCGACGAGACCCTGGCCGCCCTCGCCGCCGACGCGCCGCTCACCGCGCCCGTCCCGGTCGGCAGCGCGCTGCCCGGCGGCGCCGAGCCCGTCCTCGTCTTCCCCGGACAGGGCGCCCAGTGGGCGGGCATGGGCCGCGAACTCCTCGACGCCTCGCCGGTGTTCGCCGACTGGATCGACCGCTGCGAGCAGGCGCTCGCCCCGTACGTCGACTGGTCGCTGACCGCCGTCCTGCGCGGCGACGAGAACGCCGCCGACCTCGGCCGCGTCGACGTCGTCCAGCCCGCCCTGTGGGCCGTCATGGTCGCCACCGCCGCCCTGTGGCGCGCGCACGGCGTCCGCCCTGCCGCCGTCGTCGGCCACTCCCAGGGCGAGATCGCCGCCGCCTGCGCGGCCGGTGCGCTCACCTTGGAGGACGGCGCCCGCGTCGTCGCCCTGCGCAGCAAAGCCATCACCCGCATCGCCGGGACCGGCGGCATGATGTCCGTGCCGCTGTCCGCCGACGAGACCCGCGCCCGCATGGCGCCCTGGGCGGAACACCTCGCCGTCGCCGCCGTCAACGGGCCCACGTCCTCCGTCGTCTCCGGCGAGGCCGCGGCCCTGGACGAACTCCACGCAGCCCTCGTCGCCGACGGCATCCGGGCCCGTAAGATCAACGTCGACTACGGCTCGCACTCCGCGCAGGTTGAGGCGATCCGCGAGACCGTCCTCGACGCGCTCGACGGCATCGCCCCGCGCGACGCGGAGATCCCGTTCCGCTCGGCGCTCACCGGGGATTGGCAGGACACCACCGGGCTCGACGCCGCCTACTGGTACACCAACCTGCGCGAGACCGTCCGCTTCGAGGACGCCGTCCGCGGCCTGATCGCGGCCGGGCACCGCACCTTCATCGAGGTCGGCCCGCACCCCGTCCTCGCCGTCGGACTGCGCGAGACCCTCGACGCAACCGGCGTCGACGGCGCGGTCCTCGGCTCGCTCCGCCGCGACCAGGGCGGCGCGCGCCAGTTCCTCACCGCCCTCACCGAGGCCCACGTACACGGCGTCGACATCGACTTCGAGACCGTCTTCGACGGCACCGGCGCCCTCCGCACCGACCTGCCCACCTACGCCTTCGAGCACCAGCGCTATTGGCCCACCGTCCGCGAGGCGGCGGTGGCCGACCTCGCCGCGAGCGGCGCCCTCACGGCCGACTCCGTGGAGGCCCGGTTCTGGCAGACCGTGGAGCAGGAGGACCTGGAGGCCCTCACCGACAGCCTCGACCTGCCCGTCGACGCGCCGCTCAGCAGCGTCCTGCCCGCCCTGTCCCAGTGGCGTCGCACCCGCAGGGAACGCGCCACCACGGACGCCCTGCGCTACCGGGTCGCCTTCAGCCCCCTCGACACCGGAGCGGCCACCCTCACCGGTACGTGGCTGATCGTGGCGCCCGCCGGGGAGGCCGGGCACGCCCACGTCGTCGACGCCGTCGCCGACGCGCTTACGGCGGGCGGTGCCCGCACGGTCCGGCGGATCACCGTGCCGGACGGCGCCCACGACCGCACCGCCCTCGCCGACCTGCTTCGCGGAAACGGCGACGACGACGCACGCCCCGTCGGTGTCCTGTCCCTGCTCGCCCTCGACACCCGCGACCACCCCGGCCACGCAGCCGTCCCCGTCGGCCTTGCCACCACCCTCGCCCTGATCCAGGCCCTCGGCGACCTCGGCATCGACGCGCCCCTGTGGTGCGCCACGCGCGGAGCCGTCGCCGTCGGCTCCGCCGACCCCGCGCCCGACGCCGCCCAGGCCCTCGTCTGGGGCCTCGGCCGGGTCGCGGCCATGGAGCACGCCGACCGCTGGGGCGGCCTCGTCGACCTGCCCGCCGACCTCGACACCCGCTCCGCCACCCGGCTCGCCGCCGTCCTCGCCGAGCCCGGCCAGGAGGACCAGATCGCGCTGCGCGCCACCGGCGCCCACGGCCGCCGCCTGGTCCACGCCCCCGGCGCCGACACCCCCGCCGAGGCCTGGCGACCGCGCGGCACCGTCCTCGTCACGGGCGGCACCGGCGCCCTCGGCGGCCACGTCGCCCGCTGGCTCGCCGACCGCGGCGCCACCCACCTGGTCCTCGCGGGCCGACGCGGCGCCGACGCGCCCGGCGCCACCGGCCTGCGCGACGAACTCGCCGCCCGGGGCGTCGAAGTCACCCTCGCCGCCTGCGACGTGTCCGACCGCGCCGCCCTCGCGGAGCTGCTCGCCGCGATCCCCGCGGACCAGCCCCTGGACGCCGTGTTCCACGCGGCGGGCTCCCTCGACGACGGCGTCGTCGACTCGCTGACGCCGGACCGCATGGACCCCGTCCTGCGCGGCAAGGCGAGCGCCGCCCGCGCCCTGCACGACCTCACCCGCGACCTCGACCTCTCCGCGTTCGTCCTGTTCTCCTCCACCGCGGGCGTCCTCGGCGGCGCCGGACTCGGCAACTACGCCCCCGGCAACGCCTACCTCGACGCCCTCGCCGCCGAACGCCGCGCCGCCGGACTGCCCGCCACCGCCGTCTCGTGGGGCCTGTGGGCCGACGGCGGCATGGTCGGGGACGGTGCCGCGGACCGTATGCGCCGCCACGGCGTCCACCCCATGGACACCGCCGCCGCCTGCGAGGCCCTCGGCCACGCCCTCGACCTCGGCGACACGCACGTCGTCGTCACCGACCTGCGCTGGGACACGTACGCCCCGTCCTTCACGGCGCCCCGCCCCAGCCATCTGCTCGACGAACTGCCCACCGCCCGCGCGGCGTTGGAGACCTTGAAGCAGAGCGCGGGACCGGCCGTCGACGACACCTCCTCGCTCCACGCCCACCTGTCCGCCCTGCCCGAGTACGAGCGGGCCGGCGCCGTCCTGGAGATCGTGCGCGGCCACGTCGCCGGCGTCCTCGGCTACCCGGCCGCCGACGCCGTCGACCCGGAACAGCCCTTCACCGACCTGGGCATCGACTCGCTCAGCGCCGTCGAACTGCGCAACGGCATGAACCGCATCACCGGCCTGCGCCTGCCCTCCACCCTCGTCTTCGACCACCCCACCTGCCGCGCGCTCGCCGACTTCCTGCTGGCGGAGGTCGCCGACGACACGACGGCGGACGCCGTCGAGCGCGGCCCGCGCCGGGACGCCACGGACGACGACCCGATCGCCGTCGTCGCCATGGGCTGCCGCTTCCCCGGCGACGTCCGCACCCCCGAACAGCTGTGGACCATGCTCCTGAACGGTGAGGAGGGCCTCGTGCCCTTCCCGGAGGACCGCGGCTGGGACCTCGACGCGCTCCACGACTCCGAGCCCGGCAGGACCGGTACCGTCTCCACCCGCACCGGCGGTTTCCTCACCGACGCGGGCGGCTTCGACCCGGCGTTCTTCAACATCTCGCCCCGCGAGGCCGTCGCCATGGACCCGCAGCAGCGACTGCTGCTCGAAATGGCGTGGGAGACGTTCGAGCGCGCGGGCATCGACCCGCGCGGCCTGCGCGGCAGCCGTACCGGCGTGTTCGCCGGCACCAACGGCCAGGACTACACCGGGATGCTCGCCGCCTCCGGCGAGGACTTCGAGGGCTACATGCTGACCGGCAACGCGGCCAGCGTCGTCTCCGGCCGCCTCTCCTACACCTTCGGCCTCGAAGGCCCGGCGGTCACCGTCGACACCGCCTGCTCCGCCTCTCTGGTAGCCCTGCACCTCGCCGTGCAGTCCCTGCGCACGGGGGAGTGCGACCTCGCCCTCGCGGGCGGCGTCACCGTCATGGCCTCGCCGGGCCTCTTCGTCGACTTCAGCCGCCAGCAGGGTCTCGCGGAGGACGGCCGCTGCAAGGCGTTCGCCGAGGCGGCCGACGGTACGGGCTTCTCCGAGGGCGGCGGTCTGCTCCTCGTGGAGCGGCTGTCGGACGCGCGGCGCAACGGGCACCCGGTGCTCGCGGTGGTGGCCGGTTCTGCCGTCAACCAGGACGGTGCGTCCAACGGGCTGAGTGCTCCGAACGGGCCCTCGCAGCAGCGGGTCATCCGCGCCGCGCTCGCGGACGCGGGTGTCCCGGCGGCCGAGGTGGACGCGGTGGAGGCGCACGGCACGGGTACCAAGCTGGGTGACCCGATCGAGGCGCAGGCGCTGCTCGCCACGTACGGCCAGGACCGTGACGCCGAGCGGCCGTTGTGGCTCGGCTCGGTGAAGTCGAACGTCGGTCACACGCAGGCGGGTGCCGGTGTGGCGGGTGTGATGAAGATGGTGCTCGCGATGCGGCACGGTGTGCTGCCCGCGACCTTGCACGTGGACGCGCCGTCCTCGCACGTCGACTGGGAACAGGGCGCCGTCGCCCTGCTGACCGAAGCACAGGAGTGGCCGGAGACAGGCGAGCGTCCCCGTCGGGCGGGCGTGTCCTCGTTCGGTATCAGCGGGACCAACGCCCACGTCGTGCTGGAGGCCGTCCCCGAGGAGCCTGCCGCTGCCCCGGTGGAGCCGGCCGCGTCGACGGGCCCCCTGCCCTGGGTCCTCTCCGCCCGCAGCCGCGACGCCCTGCGCGCCCAGACCGCCCAGCTCCTCGACCACATCGCCGCGCACCCCGAGGTGACCCCCGCCGACCTCGGCCTCTCGCTCACCGCGACCCGCGCCGTCTTCGAGCACCGCGCCGTCGTCCTCGGCGCCGACCAGGCCGCCCTCACCGACGGACTGCGGCTGCTCGCCTCGGGTGAGACCGGGCCGCACACCGTCACCGGCACGCACCGGGGGGACGGGAAGACCGCGTTCCTCTTCTCCGGCCAGGGCGCCCAGCGTCCGGGCATGGGCGCCGGACTGTACGAGGCGTTCCCCGTCTACGCCGACGCCTTCGACGCGGTCTGCGCCCACTTCGGCGACGACGACCTGCGCACGCTCGTCCTCGGTGACAGTGCCGAGGGTGATGACGCCGAGGGTGACGACGCCGAGCGCCTGAACCGCACCGAGTGGACGCAGCCCGCCCTGTTCGCCGTCGAGGTCGCCCTCTACCGCCTGCTCGCATCGTGGGGCGTGCGGCCGGACTTCGTCGCCGGGCACTCCATCGGCGAGATCGCGGCCGCCCACGTCGCCGGGGTGCTGACGCTGCCCGACGCCTGCGCCCTGGTCGCCGCCCGTGGCCGCCTCATGCAGCAACTCCCGGCAGGCGGAGCCATGTTCGCCGTCGAGGCCACCGAGGACGAGGTGCTGCCCCTGCTCGAAGGCCACGCGGACGCCGCCGGTGTCGCCGCCGTCAACGGGCCGCGCTCCGTCGTCGTCTCCGGCGCCGAGGACGTCGTCGCCGACATCGCGGCGAAGCTCGCCGCCGACGGGCGCCGCACCACCCGGCTGCGAGTCAGCCACGCCTTCCACTCACCGCTCATGGAGCCGATGCTCGACGACTTCCGTGCCGTCGCCGCCGGCCTCTCCTACGCGCCGCAGCAGATGGCCGTCGTCTCCAACGTCACAGGACGGGCCGCCGCCCCCGGCGAGCTGCAGGACCCGGAGTACTGGGTGCGCCACGTACGGGGAGCCGTCCGCTTCGCCGACGGCATCGGCTGGCTCGCCGAGCACGGCGCGGACCGGTTCGTCGAGGTCGGCCCCGACGGCACCCTCACCGCGATGGCGCAGAGCTGCCTGCCGGACGCCGGGCACACCCTCTTCGTACCGGCGCTGCGCAAGGACCGCGACGAGCGGGACACACTCCTCGACGCCCTCGCCCACGCCTTCACCCACGGCGTGAGCGTCGACTGGCCCCGCCTCTTCGACGGCACCGGCGCCCGCACCGCACCGCTGCCCACCTACCCCTTCCAGCGCCGCCGCTTCTGGCCGAAGCCGCCCGTGCTGCTCGGCGACGTCACCACCGCCGGGCTCGGCGCGAGCAGCCACCCGCTGCTCGGCGCCGCCGTCGAACTGGCCGACGGAGCCACGCAGGTCCTCACGGGCCGCCTCGCGCTCGGCTCCAGCCCGTGGCTCAAGGACCACGCCCTCACCAGCACCGCCCTGTTCCCCGCCACCGGCTTCCTCGACCTGGCCCTCCACGCGGGCGCCAGGACCGGGTGCGAGCAGGTCGCCGAACTGACCATCCTGACGCCGCTCACCCTCCCCGAGCGCGGCGGCGTACAGGTGCAGGTACGGGTCGAGGCGCCGGACGCCACCGGCGCCCGCCCGCTGACCGTGCACGGCCGCCCCGACGACGCCGAGCCCGGCACCCCGTGGACCCTCCACGTCAGCGGCCTGCTCACGGAGGCCGCCGAGCCGGCCGCGGCACCGTACGACTTCACCGTCTGGCCGCCCGAGGGCGGTGCGGAGGTGGCGCTCGACGGCTTCTACGAGGCGTTCGCCGACCGGGGCCACCTCTACGGCCCGCTGTTCCAAGGACTGACGCGGGTGTGGACGCGCGGCGAGGAGGTGTTCGCCGAGGTCGCCCTGCCGGCCGACGCGGGCCCCGCCGCCGACGCCTTCGACCTGCACCCGGCCCTGCTCGACGCCGCGCTGCACGCGGTGATGTTCGTGCCGATGAAGGACGCGGGGCGCCTGCCGTTCTCCTGGAACGACGTGCGCGTGGACGCCGTCGGCGCCTCCGCGCTGCGGCTGCGGATGGTCCAGGAGGGCCCGGAGGCCATCGGTCTCGCGCTCGCCGACCCGGCGGGCCGCCCCGTCGCCTCCGTCGGCTCGCTCACCCTGCGCGAACTGACCGGGGACCTCGAAGGCTCCAACGTCGGCGCCCCCGACCGGCAGGGCCTGTACGAGCTGGACTGGCAGCCGTTCACCGCCCCGGTCACCGGGGCAACCACGACCACCTGGACGGTCGTCGGCGCGGGCGAGGCGGACGAACTGGCCGCCGCACTGCGCGCCGCCGGACACACCGCGCACGCCGTGCCCGACCTCGACACCCTCGCCGAGTCCGACGAGATCCCCGACACCGTCCTGTACGCCGTACCGGTCGCGACGGCCCCCTCCGGGTCCGAGGCCGACGCCGCCCGCCTCACCACCGGCCACGCCCTGGACCTCGTACGGCGCTGGCTCGACGAACCGGCGTTCCTGCACGCGCGCCTCGCCGTCGTCACCCGGTGCGCCGTCCCGGCCGCGCCGCGCCCCGCCGACCCGGCGCAGGCCGCCGTCTGGGGCCTGGTGCGGGCGGCCCGTACCGAGAACCCGGGGCGCCTCGTCCTCGCCGACACCGACGGAACGGGCGAGTCGCTGGCCGCACTGCCCGCTGTCCTGGACGGCGACAGCGCCTTCGAAGTCGCCGTTCAGGACGGTAAGGCGCTCGCGCCCGGCATCGTGCCGTTCGGCGCCGAGAAGGCCCTCGTCCCGCCGGCCGACACCGGGGCCTGGCGGCTCGGCGTCGAGCGCAAGGGCACCCTGGAGAGCCTGCGTCTCGCGCCCTGCCCGGAGGTCACCGCGCCGCTCGCACCGAACGAGGTGCGGATCTCCATGCGCGCCGCCGGTGTCAACTTCCGTGACGTCCTGACCGCGCTCGGCATGTACCCCGGCGACGCCACCGCGATCGGCCTGGAGGGCGCGGGCGTCGTCACCGAAGTCGGCTCCGGCGTGGCGGAACTCGCGCCCGGCGACCGGGTGATGGGCATGTTCGCCGGGGCGTTCGGCCCGGTCGCCGTCGCCGACGCCCGGATGGTCGCGCGGATCCCGAAGGGCTGGAGCTTCGCCGAGGCCGCCACCGTCCCGATCGTCTACCTCACCGCGTACTACGCGCTTGTCGACCTCGGCGGGCTCAAGCCGGGCGAGCGGGTCCTCGTGCACGCCGCTGCCGGTGGTGTCGGCTCCGCCGCCGTCCAGCTCGCCCGCCACCTCGGCGCCGAGGTGTACGGCACGGCGTCCCCGGCCAAGTGGGACGCCCTGCGCGCCGCCGGTCTGGACGACGCGCATCTCGCCTCGTCCCGCGATCTCGGCTTCGAGGAGCGGCTGCGCGCCGCCACCGACGGCGACGGCTTCGACGTCGTCCTCGACTCCCTGGCCCGCGAGTTCGTGGACGCCTCCCTGCGGCTCCTGCCGCGCGGCGGCCGGTTCCTGGAGATGGGCAAGACCGACGTCCGCGACCCCGCGCAGGTCGCCGCCGACCACCCCGGCGTCGCCTACCGCGCCTTCGACCTGGTCGAGGCGGGCCCCGACCGGATCGGCGAGATCCTCGCCGACCTCGTCGACCTCTTCGGACGCGGTGTCCTGAAGCCCCTGCCGATGGCCGTGTGGGACGTGCGCCGGGCACCCGACGCGTTCCGCTTCCTCAGCCAGGCCCGCCACATCGGCAAGGTCGTCCTGACCCTGCCGGTCGCACCCGACCCCGAGGGGACCGTCCTGCTCACCGGCGGACTCGGCGGACTCGGCCGGATCACCGCCCGCCACCTCGTCGCCGACCAGGGCGTACGGCACCTGCTGATCGCCGGACGGCGCGGCCCGGACGCGCCCGGCGCGGACGAACTGCGCGCCGAGCTGGCCGAGTTGGGCGCCGAGGTGACCGTCGCCGCCTGCGACGTCGCCGACCGCACCGCGCTCGCCACGCTCCTCGCGGGCATCCCCGCCGACCGGCCCCTGACCGCCGTGGTGCACACCGCCGGAGTCCTCGCGGACGGCGTCCTGTCCTCGATGACCCCGGAGCGGTTCGCCGAGGCGCTGCGGCCCAAGGCCGACGCCGTGGTCGCCCTGCACGAACTGACCCGCGACCTCGACCTCGCCCGGTTCGTCGTCTTCTCCTCCGTCGCCGGCACCTTCGGCGGCGCCGGACAGGCCAACTACTCGGCGGCCAACGCCTTCCTGGACGCCTTCGCCCACCACCGGCGCGCCCAGGGACTGCCCGCCGTCTCCCTCGCCTGGGGCACCTGGCTGCCGGAGGCGGGAATGACCGGCGAGCTGAGCGACGGCGACCGCGAACGCCACGCCCGTACGGGCATGGTGCCGCTGGACGCCGCTCACGGCATGCGTCTCCTGGACGCCGCCGCCGACACCGACCGGGCCGCGCTGCTGCCCATGCACCTCGACCCGGCCGCCCTGCGCGAGCACCACGACGTCCTGCCCGTGCTCCTTCGCGGCCTGGTCCGCACCCCCGTCCGGCGGCGCGCCGGCGCAGCGGCCACGACCGCGACGTCCGCCGCACCGGCACCGCAGTCGCTCGCCGAGCGGCTCACCCCGCTGCCCGCCGCCGACCGCGAGCAGCTGCTCGTCGACGTGGTCGCCGAGCAGGCGGCGGCCGTCCTCGGACACGGCTCGGCCGACGAGGTCGACCCCGAACTGACCTTCAAGGAGCTCGGCTTCGACTCGCTGACCGCGGTCGAGCTGCGCAACCGGCTCGCCGCCGCCACCGGACTGCGGCTGCCCGCGACGCTGGTCTTCGACTACCCGACCGCCCTCGCCCAGGCCCGGCACCTCCTTGCCGAACTGGCCCTGCCCGAGCCGCCCGGCACCGCGCAGGCGCTGCTCGGCGAGGTCGACCGCCTGGAGGGTGCGCTGCGCGACTCCGGCGTGGCCGGCGAGGACCGCGACAAGGTCACCGCCCGGCTGCGCGAACTCCTCGCCCACTGGCAGGGCGAGCCCGTCGCCGCCCCGGCCGACGACACCCCCGACACCGAGGACGCGGAACTGGCCGGGGTCGAGTCCGCAGGTGACCTCTTCGACCTGATCGACCGCGAGCTGGGGGACCTGTGAGCACCCCGCCGGTCCCATCGGCCCCTCTGCCCGCACCCGACGACGCCCCGGCCCGCCCGGTTGTACAAGGAAGTGACACACGTGGCTGACGACGACAAGTACGTGGAATACCTCAAGCGGGTCACGGGCGAACTGCGGCAGACCCGCCGCAAGCTGCGCGAGGCCGAGGAGCGCAGCAGCGAGCCCGTCGCCATCGTGGCGATGAGCTGCCGCTTCCCCGGCGGCGTCCGGACGCCCGAGGATTTGTGGCGCCTGGTCGACGAGGGCGGGGACGCCATCGGACCGCTGCCCGAGGACCGCGGCTGGGACATCGCGGACCGCTACGACCCCGACCCCGACCGCCCGGGCACCTTCTCCACCCGCGAGGGCGGCTTCCTCGGCGACGCCGCCTCGTTCGACGCCGCGTTCTTCGGCATGAGCCCCCGCGAGGCGCTCGCCACCGACCCGCAGCAGCGCATCCTCCTCGAAGCGTCCTGGGAGGTCCTGGAACGCGCAGGGATCCGCCCGCAGTCCCTGCGCGGCAGCGCGACCGGCGTCTTCGTCGGCGCCGCCACCTCCGGTTACGGGCAGGGCCCGGTCGAGGTGCCCGAGGACGTGCACGGCCTGATGCTGGCCGGAAACGCGACGTCCGTCGCCTCCGGCCGCATCTCCTACGTGCTCGGCCTGGAGGGGCCCACCGTCACCGTCGACACGGCCTGCTCCTCCTCGCTGGTCGCCCTGCACTGGGCGGTGCAGGCGCTGCGCGCGGGGGAGTGCGACCTCGCGATGGCGGGCGGTGTCGCCGTGATGGCCACGCCCGGCCTGCTCTTCGAGTTCAGCCGGCAGCGCGGCCTCGCACCCGACGGCCGCTGCAAGGCGTTCGCCGACTCCGCCGACGGCACCGGCTGGTCCGAGGGCGTCGGCCTGCTCCTGGTCGAGCGGCTCTCCGACGCCCGCCGCAACGGACACCCCGTCCTCGCCGTGGTGCGCGGCTCCGCCGTCAACTCCGACGGCGCCTCCAACGGCCTGACCGCGCCCAACGGGCCCGCCCAGCAGCGCGTCATCGAGCAGGCCCTCGCCAACGCCGGAATCACCGCCGCCGACGTCGACGCCGTCGAGGCGCACGGCACCGGCACCACCCTCGGCGACCCGATCGAGGCGCAGGCGCTCCTCGCCACCTACGGGCGCGCCAAGGACGCCGAACAGCCCCTCTTCCTGGGCTCCCTCAAGTCCAACCTCGGCCACACGCAGGCCGCCGCCGGTGTCGCCGGTGTCATCAAGACGGTCATGGCGCTCCAGCACGGGCGGCTGCCGCGCACCCTCCACGTCGACACGCCGTCGACCCACGTCGACTGGGACGCGGGGCACGTCCGGCTGCTCACCGAAGCCGCCGACTGGCCCGTCACCGAGGGGCGTCCGCGCCGCGCCGCCGTCTCCTCCTTCGGCATCAGCGGCACGAACGCGCACACGATCCTGGAGGCCGCCCCGGAGGAGAGCGAGGAGCCCGGGGACGCCGAGAAGGCGCCCGCCGCACGGCTTCCGCTCGCCCCCTGGCTGCTCTCCGCGCGCGGCGCCGACGCCCTGCGCGGACAGGCCGCCCGCCTCCTCGCCCACGTAGAGGCACACCCCGGCGACGACCCGCACGTCACCGCGCGCGCCCTCGCCACCACCCGGCAGTCCTTCGAGCACCGCGCCGTCGTCCTCGCCGAGTCCACCGACGCCGCCCGCGCCGCCCTCGCCGCCCTCGCGGCCGGGGAGGAGCACCCGGCCGTCGTCACCGGCCGCACCCTGCGCGGCGCCACCGCGTTCCTCTTCTCCGGGCAAGGTGCCCAGCGCCCCGGCATGGGCCGCGAGCTGTACGCCCAGTTCCCCGCGTTCGCCCGCGCCTTCGACGAGATCTGCGCGCACCTCGACCCCGAACTCGGCCTCTCCCTGCGCGACGTGGTCCTGGACGGCGCCCCGGACGACGAGGCGCTGCGCGAGACGGGCCTCGCCCAGCCGGCCCTCTTCGCGATCCAGGTCGCCCTCTTCCGCCTCCTGGAGTCCTGGGGCATCGCCCCCAAGTACGTCCTCGGCCACTCGCTCGGCGAACTGTCCGCCGCGCACGTCGCCGGGGTGTGGTCCCTGCCCGACGCCTGCCGGCTGGTCGCAGCCCGCGGCCGGCTCATGCAGGCGCTGCCGCAGGGCGGCGCCATGGTCGCCGTCGAGGCCGCCGAGGACGAGGTCACCGCGCTGCTCGACCCGCACGGCGACGCCGTGTCCGTCGCCGCCGTCAACGGCCCGCGCGCCACGGTGATCTCCGGTGACGCGGCCGTCGTCGAAGCCGTCGCCGCCGAACTCGGCGCCCGCGGCCGCACCACCCGCCGCCTGCGCGTCTCGCACGCCTTCCACTCGGCGCGCATGGACGCCGTCCTGGACGACTTCCGCGCGGTCGCCGAGACCGTCACCGCGCACAAGCCGCGGCTGACCGTCGTCTCGAACCTCACGGGGCGCCCCGCCACCGCCGACGAACTCGCCTCCGCCGACTACTGGGTGCGCCACCTGCGCCACGCGGTCCGCTTCGCCGACGGCGTCGACTGGCTCGCCGCCCACGGCGTCACCCGCTACCTCGAACTCGGCCCCGACGCCACCCTCACCGCGCTCGCCCGCACCTGCCTGCCCGACGACACCACCGACCGCGTGTGCGTGCCGCTGCTGCGCAAGGACCGGCCCGAGGCGGCCACGCTCCTCGCCGGTGTCGCCACCGCCCACGCGCACGGCGTCCCCGTCGACCTCGACGCCCTCCTCGGCCAGGACCCCGCCGACCCGCGCGTCGACCTGCCCACGTACGCCTTCGACCGCGACCGCTACTGGCTGCGCCCCGCCCTCACCACCGCCGACGTCACCGGCGCGGGCCTGACCGGCACCGGGCACCCGCTGCTCGGCGCCGTCGTCCGCGTCGCCGACGACGACCGGGTGCTGCTCACCGGGCGCCTGTCCACGCGCGCCCAGCCGTGGCTCGCGGACCACACCGTGTCCGGCGCCGTCCTGCTGCCCGGCACCGCGTTCGTCGAGCTCGTGCTGCGCGCCGGTGACGAGGTCGGCTGCGGCCTCCTCGACGACCTCACCCTGGAGGCGCCGCTCGTCCTTGCGACCGACAGCGGCGACACCGGCGTCCAGCTCCAGATCGCGCTCGGCGCGCCCGAGTCCGACGGCCGCCGCCCGGTCACCGTGTACGCGCGGCCCGACGCCGACGACGACAGCCCCTGGACCCGGCACGCCACCGCCGTGCTCGCCCCGGCCCCGGCCGAGCCGGCGACCGGCCTGGCCGCCTGGCCGCCCGCCGACGCCCAGCCGGTCTCCCTCGACGGCTTCTACGAGGGCCTCGCCGCGCAGGGCTACCAGTACGGCCCCGTCTTCCAGGGCCTGCGCGCCGCCTGGCGGTCCGGCGACACCTGGTACGCCGAGATCGCGCTCCCCGAGGACCAGCACCGCGACGCGGCCCGCTACGGACTGCACCCCGCCCTGCTCGACGCCGCGCTGCACGCCCAGCTCACCGGCGACGGCAGCGACGGGAGCGGTGGCGGCTTGGGGCTGCCGTTCGCGTTCAGCGGCGTGAGCCTGCACGCCGTCGGCGCCACCGCACTGCGCGTCCGCCTCGACCGCGGCCCCTCCGGCGCCGTCCGCCTGACGCTCGCCGACGGTGCCGGTGACCCCGTCGCCACGGTGGACTCCCTGGTCAGCCGCCCTGTCGCAGACGGAGCCCTGCGCGCCGCCCGCCCCGCCGACAGTGCCCTCCACGCGGTGCGCTGGAGCGCCGTGGAACTCACCGACGCGCCGGACACCGACGGCTGGCGCCTGGCAGGACAGGATCCGGCCGACGGCCTCGTCCCCGCGTGGCCCGCGCTCGGCGGGGACGACGACACGTCCTGCACCGTCGCCGTCCTGCCGGTCGCCTCCCGCCCCGGGGAGACGGCCACCGACGTGGCGGGCCGCACCCTGACCGATCTCCAGACCCTCCTCGCCGACCCGCGCACCGAGGACGCCACGCTCGTCGTGGTCACGCGCGGCGCCGTCTCCGTGGGCGGTGAGGACGTCACGGACCTGTCCGCCGCCGCCGTCTGGGGCCTGGTCCGTGCCGCACAGACCGAGAACCCGGGCCGTCTCGTCCTCGCCGACGTCGACGACACCGACGCCTCGCGCGCGGCGCTCGCCGCGGCCGTCGCCGTCGCCGGGGGAGCGGCACAACTCGCGGTGCGCGACGGCCGGTTGCTGATCCCCGCGCTCACCCGCGCCACCCCCGCCGCTGACCAGGTACCCGTCTGGGACCCGGACGGTACGGTCCTGATCACCGGCGGCACCGGCGCGCTCGGCGCCCTGGTCGCCCGCCATCTGGTCGCCACGCACGGCGTGCGCTCCCTGCTGCTGCTCTCCCGGCGCGGCACCGACGCCCCCGGGGCCGACGACCTCACGGCCGAACTCACCGCCCAGGGCGCCGACATACGCGTAGAGGCGTGCGACGCGGCCGACCCCGTAGCCCTCGCCGCCGTCCTGGCCGCGCTCCCCGCCGGCCGGCCGCTGCGCGCCGTCGTCCACACCGCCGGGGTTCTCGACGACGGTGTCCTCGGCTCGCTCACCCCCGAGCGGCTCGCCGCCGTCCTGCGCGCCAAGGCGGATGCCGCGCTCGCCCTGCACGACGCGACCCGGGACGCCGACCTCACCGCGTTCGTCCTGTTCTCCTCCGCCTCGGGCCTCCTCGGCGGCGCCGGGCAGGCCAACTACGCCGCCGCCAACACCGTCCTGGACGCCCTCGCCCACCACCGCCGCGCCAACGGCCTGCCCGCCACCTCCCTGGCCTGGACCCTGTGGGACCACGACAGCGGCATGACCGGCGGGCTCGGCGACGACGACCGGCGCCGCATCGCCGCCTCAGGACTGCCCGCCCTCGACCCGGACCAGGCGCTGGTCCTGCTCGACGAGGCCGTGGCCGGTGACGAGCCGCTGCTCGCGCCCCTGCGCACCGATCCCGCCGCTCTGCGCGCCGCCGCCATCGCCGGGCGCCTGCCCGCCCTGCTGCACGGACTCGTCCCGGCGCCCGCCCGCCGCACGGCCCGCGCCGCCGACACCGACTCCTCCGCGCTCGGCCGCAAGCTCGCCGGGCTGTCCGCGCCCGACCAGGAACGGCTCCTCCTCGACCTGGTGCGCAAGCACGCCGCCGTCGCCCTCGGGCACGGTTCGGCCACCGCCGTCGACGGGGAACAGTCCTTCAAGGACCTCGGGTTCGACTCCCTCACCTCCGTCGACCTGCGCAACCGGCTGAACGCCGAGACCGGTCTGCGGCTGCCCGCCACCCTCGTCTTCGACCACCCCAGGCCCAGCGCGCTCGCCCGCCACCTGCTCGGTCAACTCGCGGGCACGAGCGAGCAGTTCGCCGCCACCACCGTCACCGCCGGACAGGACGACCCGGTCGTCATCGTCGGCATGGCCTGCCAGTACCCCGGCGGCGTCACCTCGCCCGAGGACCTGTGGCGGTTCGTCTCCGAGGGCGGCGACGCCATCGGCGCCTTCCCCGCCGACCGCGGCTGGGACCTGGACCGCCTGCCCGGCCTGGAGGCCGGATTCCTGCACGGCGCCACGCACTTCGACGCCTCCCTGTTCGGCATCTCGCCCCGCGAGGCCCTCGCCATGGACCCCCAGCAGCGCCTCCTCCTGGAGACCTCCTGGGAGACCTTCGAACGCGCGGGGATCGACCCGCTGTCCCTGCGCGGCAGCAGCACCGGCGTCTACGTCGGCGCCATGGGCTCCGGCTACGCGTCCGGCCTCGCCGACATCCCCGAGGGCATGGAGGGCTACATCGGGCTCGGCGTCTCCGGAAGCGTCATCTCCGGCCGCGTCGCCTACACCTTCGGCCTGGAAGGGCCGACGATGACCGTCGACACGGCCTGCTCCTCCGCCCTGGTCGCCCTGCACCTCGCGGCGCACGCGCTGCGCCAGGGCGAGTGCGCGATGGCCCTCGCCGGCGGCGTCACCGTCATGGCCACACCCGGCACCTACACCGAGTTCACCGCGCAGAACGGCCTCGCCGCCGACGGCCGGTGCAAGGCGTTCGCCGCGTCCGCCGACGGCACCAGCTTCTCCGAGGGCGTCGGCATGCTGCTCCTCGAACGGCTCTCCGACGCCCGCCGCAACGGGCACCCCGTCCTCGCCGTCGTCCGCGGCTCCGCCACCAACCAGGACGGCGCCTCCAACGGGCTGACCGCCCCGAACGGGCCCTCCCAGGAGCGCGTCATCCGGCAGGCCCTCGCCGCCGCCGGCCTGTCGGGGGCCGACGTCGACGCCGTCGAGGCGCACGGCACCGGCACCACCCTCGGTGACCCCATCGAGGCGCAGGCCCTCTTCGCCACCTACGGCCGCGAACACACGGAGCAGCAACCGCTGATGCTCGGCTCCGCGAAGTCCAACTTCGGGCACACCCAGGCCGCCGCGGGCGCCGCGGGCGTCATCAAGATGGTCATGGCGATGCACCACGGCGAACTGCCGCGTACCCTCCACGTCGACGCACCCTCCCCGCACATCGACTGGTCCAGCGGCACCATCGACCTGCTCACCGAAGCCCGCCCCTGGCCCGCCCGGGACGACCGGCCCCGCCGCGCGGGCGTCTCCTCCTTCGGCATCAGCGGCAGCAACGCCCACGTCGTCCTGGAGGAACCCCCCGCCGCCCTCCCCGTTCCCGAGCGGCCCGCGCCCGCCGTCGTGCCGCGCGTGCACCCGGTCTCCGGACACACCCCGGACGCGCTGCGCGCCCAGGCCGCCCGCCTGCGCACCCACCTGCTCCAGCACGACGACGAGGCCCTCGACGCCCGCGACCTCGCGCACAGCCTCGCCGCCGCCCGCAGCCCGCAGGCGCACCGGGCCGCGATCGTCGCCGCCGACCGGGACGAGCTGCTCGCCGGGCTCGCCGCCCTCGCCACGGGGGAGACGGCCCCGCACGTCGCCACCGGCACCGCCGACGGCGGAACGCTCGCCGTCCTCTTCAGCGGCCAGGGCGCCCAGCACCCCGGCATGGGCCGCGCACTCCACGCCGCGCAGCCGGTCTTCGCCGAGACCTTCGACACCGTCTGCGCCGAACTCGACCGCCACCTCGACGGACCGCCGCTGCGCGACGTGGTCTTCGCCGACGAGGGCAGCGCCGAGGCCGCGCTCCTCGACCGCACGGCCTACACCCAGGCCGCCCTGTTCGCGTTCGGCACCGCCGCGCACGCGCTGGCCGCGTCCTGGGGCGTACGCGCCGACGTGCTCGGCGGCCACTCGATCGGCGAGCTGACCGCCGCGCACGCCGCCGGGGTGTTCGACCTCGGCGACGCCTGCGCACTGGTCGCCGCGCGGGGCCGGCTCATGCAGGCACTGCCCGAGGGCGGTGCCATGGCGGCCCTGGAGGTCACCGAGGCCGAGGTCCTGCCGCTGCTCGACGGCCGCGCCGAGCGCGTGGCGATCGCCGCCGTCAACGGTCCCGTGTCCGTGGTGGTGTCCGGCCGGGCGGAGGACGTGGACGCGATCGCCGCCGAGTTCGCCGGGCGCGGCCGCAAGACGCGGCGCCTGCGCGTCTCGCACGCCTTCCACTCGCCGCTCATGGACGCCATGCTCGACGACTTCCGGGCCGTCGCCGAGCGCGTCCGCTACGACGCGCCGACCGTCCCGGTGGTCTCCAACCTCACCGGTGCTCTCGCGACCGGCGACGACCTGATCACCCCTGACTACTGGGTGCGTCATGTGCGCCAGGCGGTCCGCTTCGCCGACGGGGTGAGCGCCCTGGAGGCGGCAGGCGTCACGCACTTCCTCGAACTCGGCCCCGACACCACCCTGACCACGCTCGTGCGGGACGGTGTCGGCGACCCGGCATCGGTCACCGCCGTCTCCCTGCTCCGCCGCGACCTCCCCGAGGAGCGCACCGCCCTCCTCGCGGCGGCGGCCCTGCACGTCGAGGGGCGAGCCGGCGTCCCGGTCGCGCCTCTCGACGCGGGGGCGCGGATCGTGTCGCTTCCGACCTACGCCTTCCAGCGGGAGCGCTTCTGGCTGGAGACGTCGGCGGTCCCGGCCGCCACCGCCTCCGGCGAGGACGCGGCGTTCTGGGAACTGGTGGAAGCAGCCGACCCGGCCGCGCTCGCCGAGCGGCTGTCGGTCGACGCCGACGCACCGCTCAGCGCCGTCCTGCCCGCGCTCGCCGCGTGGCGGGACGCGGACCGCACGCAGGAGGAGCTGAGGCGCTGGGAGCACCGGGTGGTGTGGCGCCCCGCCGCCGAGGGCGGTGCCGCCACGCTCACGGGAACCTGGCTCGTCGCCGTACCCGGCAGGCTCGCCGGCACCCCGTGGGCACGCTCCGTCACCGACGCGCTCAGCACGCACGGGGCGCGGGTCCGCGTCCTGCCCGTGGACTGCGCGAGCGCCGATCGTGAGGGCTTGGCCGAGGCTCTGGCCGATCTGCGCGGGGACGGCGCTTCTGCCGTTGCCGACGGTGCCGGTCTGCCTGTGGCCTTCACCGGTCCGGGCCGGGACGGCGATGGCGCCGCCAACGGCGCCGGGGCCTTCGTCAGTCCGCGTCGGAATGGCGATGGCGCCGCTGCCGACGGTGCCGGTCTGCCCACCGCCCCCACCGATCCGCACCGGAACGGCACCAACGCCGACGCAACCATCGCCCCCGTCGGCCCGAGCCAAGACCCCACCCCCGCTTGGACAGGCGTCCTCTCCCTGCTCGCCGCCGACACCGAGCCCCTGCCCGGGCACGAAGCCGTTCCCGCCGGGCTCGCCGCCACCACCGCTCTCCTCCAGGCCCTCGCCGACGGCGCCGCCGGGGCCGACCCCGTCCGCCTGTGGGCGCTCACCGCCGGGGCGACCGGGGTCCTCGGCACGGAGGCGCCCGCCGTACCCGAGCAGGCCGCCGTCTGGGGCCTGGGACGGACCGCCGCCCTCGAACACCCCCAGCTGTGGGGCGGCCTGGTGGACCTGCCCGCGGGCACCGAAGCCGCTGTCGCCGCCGATGTGGCCCGGCGCCTCGTGGCCGTCCTCGCCGACCCCTCCGGTGAGGACCAGGTCGCCGTCCGCCCGCCGGCACCTTCCTGCGCCGCCTCGAACACGCCCCGGCCGGGCCGACCCCGAGCACCCCGGACTGGACTGGCGGGACCGTCCTCCTCACCGGCGCCACCGGCGCGCTCGGCCTGCGCACCGCGACCTGGCTCGCCGCGCAGGGCGCCGCGCGCATCGTCGCCGTCAGCCGGTCCGGCGCGGGCTCCGACGGCGCGGCCCGCCTGAAGGACGCCCTCGCCGACACCGGCACGGAACTCGTCCTCGCCGCCTGCGACACCGCCGACCGTGACGCGCTCGCCGCGCTGCTCGCCGAGCACCCCGTCGACGCCGTCGTGCACACCGCCGGCGTCCTCGACGACCGGCTCCTGGACGGCATGGACCCCGGCGCCCTGGACCGCGTCCTGCGGCCCAAGCTGGCCGCCGCCCGCAACCTCGACGCACTGACCCGCGACCGCGACCTCACCGCGTTCGTCCTGTACTCGTCGGTCTCCGGCACCCTCGGCACCATCGGGCAGGCCAACTACGCCGCCGCCAACGCCTACTTGGACGCCCTCGCCGAGACACGCAGGGCCGCCGGTCGGCCCGCCACCTCCCTGGCCTGGGGCCCCTGGGGAGGTGGCGGCATGGCCACCGCCGACGCCGACACCGAGGCCCGGATGCGCCGCAGCGGCATCAACCCGCTCGACCCCGGCAAGGCGGCCGACGCCCTCGGCCGGGCCGTCGCCCGCCCCGACGCGGTCCTCGCCCTGGCCGACATCGACTGGGCCCGCTTCGCGCCCGGCTTCACCACCTCCAGGCCAAGCCCGCTCCTCGCCGACCTCCCCGAGGTCCGCGACGTGCTCGCGCAGCGCCCGGAGACCACGTCGGGCGCGCCCGAGGCCCTGCGGGACCGGCTCGCCGGACAGTCCGCCGCCGAACGCGAACGCACCCTGACCGCCCTCGTGCGGGCCGAGGCCGCCGCCGTTCTCGGCCACACCGGCACCGACCGGGTCGGCGCCACCACCGCGTTCAACGCGCTCGGTTTCGACTCCCTCATGGCCGTCGAACTCCGCAACCGCATCGGCGCGGCCACCGGCCTCGCCCTGCCCGCCACGCTCCTCTTCGACCAGCCCAGCGCGCAGGCGCTCGCCGGTTACCTGCGCGGGCGGCTCACCGAGGACACCGACGGCGCGGCGGCCGTCCTCGCCGGACTCGACTCCCTGGAGGCCGCTCTCGACGGGCTGTCCGAGGACGACGCCCGGCGCGACCGCATCGGGGCCCGGCTCCAGTCGCTGCTCGGACGGTTCGGCGGAGGCACGGCCACCGTCGCCACCGCGCCCGCGACCACGGACGGCGGCGACGACGTGAGCGACCGGATCCACTCCGCCGGCGCGGACGAGATCTTCGACTTCATCGAGAACGACCTCGGCATCTCCTGACGAGACGGCTCACGAGACGGCTCACGAGACGGCTGACGAGATGGCCACGGGACCTAGAACGGGTGAGAACACATGACCGATGAGGACAAGCTCCTCGGCTACCTGAAGAAGGTCACGGCCGACCTGCACCAGACGCGCCAGCGCCTGGCCGCGGCCGAGGCACAGCAGAGCGAACCCATAGCGATCGTCGCGATGGGCTGCCGCTTCCCCGGCGGCGTCGGCGACCCCGACGACCTGTGGCGCCTGCTCGACCAGGGCACCGACGCCATGACCGAGTGGCCGCGCGACCGCGGCTGGGACGTCGACGCGCTCTACGACCCGACGCCCGGAACCCCCGGCCGCAGCTACACCCGTACCGGCGGATTCATCGACCGCGTCGGCGACTTCGACGCCGGGTTCTTCGGCATCTCGCCCCGCGAGGCCGTCGGCACCGACCCGCAGCAGCGCATCCTGCTCGAAATCTGCTGGGAAGCCCTCGAACGCGCGGGCATCGACCCGCTCGCCCTGCGCGGCAGCCGCACCGGCGTGTTCTCCGGTACCAACCTCCAGGACTACACGACGCTGCTCAGCCACTCCGACAACGCGGGCGACGACGGCGTCGGCAACTCGCCCAGCGTCCTCTCGGGCCGGATCTCGTACACCCTGGGCCTGGAGGGCCCGGCCGTCTCCGTCGACACCGCCTGCTCCTCCTCCCTGGTCACCCTGCACCTGGCGGCGCAGGCGCTGCGCGCGGGGGAGTGCGACCTCGCCCTGGCCGGCGGCGTCACCGTCATGTCGACGCCCACGATCTTCCTGGAGTTCAGCCGCCAGCGCGGCCTGTCGGCGGACGGCCGCTGCCGCGCCTTCGCCGACGCCGCCGACGGCACCGCCTGGGGCGAGGGCGCGGGCGTCCTCGTCGTCGAGCGGCTCTCCGACGCCCGCCGCAACGGCCACCCCGTCCTCGCCGTCCTGCGCGGCTCCGCCGTCAACCAGGACGGCGCCTCCAACGGCCTGACGGCCCCCAACGGCCCGTCCCAGGAACGTGTCATCTGGCAGGCGCTGAAGTCCGCGCGCCTCGTGCCCGCCGACGTCGACGCCGTCGAGGCGCACGGCACCGGCACCACCCTCGGCGACCCCATCGAGGCCCAGGCCCTGCTCGCCACCTACGGCCAGGACCGGCCCGCCGACCGGCCGCTGCTGCTCGGCTCCGTCAAGTCGAACATCGGCCACACCCAGGCCGCCGCAGGCGTCGCGGGGATCATCAAGACGGTGCTCGCGCTGCGCGCGGGACGGCTGCCCGCCACCCTCCACGTCGACCGGCCCAGCGAGCACGTCGACTGGAGCGCCGGACGCGTCGAACTCCTCACCGAGGGCCGCGCCTGGCCCGACACCGGCGACCGGCCACGGCGCGCGGGCGTCTCCTCCTTCGGCGTCAGCGGCACCAACGCCCACGTCATCCTCGAACAGGCCCCGCCGACCGAGGAACCGGCCCCGCAGACGGAGCAGAACGCCACCCCCCGCCCCCGCGCCTTCACCGTCTCGGGCCGCACCGCCGCCGCCCTGCGCGACCAGGCGGGCCGCCTCGCCGCGCACCTCCGCGCCGCCCCGGACGCCGCGCAGCGACCCGCCGACCTGGCCTGGTCCCTCGCCGCCACCCGCCCGGCTCTCGAACACCGCGCCGCAGTCGTCGCCCCCGACCTCGACGTACTCCTCCGCGGCCTGACCGCCCTCGCCGACGGCACACCCGACCCGGCCGTGGTCCGCGGCGTCGCCGACGCCGAGGGCGACCCCGTCTTCCTCTTCCCCGGCCAGGGCCCGCAGTGGGAGGGCATGGCCGTCGAACTGCACGCGGCCGACGCCCGGTTCCGTACCGCTTTCGACGAAGCCGCCGCGGCCGTCGAGGCGTTCACCGACTACCGCGTCCTCGACGTCCTGCGCGGCGCGCCCGGCGCCCCGCCCCTCGAACGCCTCGACGTCGTCCAGCCCACCCTCTTCGTCGTCTGCGTCGCCCTCGCCCGCCTGTGGATGGCGTGCGGGGTACGCCCCGCCGCCGTGGCGGGGCAGAGCCAGGGCGAGATCGCCGCCGCGCACATCGCGGGCGTCCTCACGCTGGAGGACGCGGCCCGCGTCGTCGTCACCCGCTCGCGCGAACTGACCGCGATCACCGGCCGCGGCGGCATGGTCGCCGTCCCGCTGCCCCTCGCCGAGGTCGAACGGCTCCTCGCCCCCTACGAGGGCCGGATCTCCGTCGGCTCGGTCACCGGGCCGCGCTCCGTCACCGTCTCCGGCGACGCCGCACCGCTCGCCGAACTCCTCACCCGCCTCACCGACGACGGCATCCGCGCCCGCCGCGTCCCCGTCGACTACGCCTCGCACTGCGGCCAGGTCGAGGAGGTCAAGGACGCCCTGCTCGCCGGGTTCGCGCCGGTGCGCCCGCGCCCCGCCGAGATCCCCTTCCACTCCACCGTCACCGGCGCCCGCGTCGAGGACACCACCACCCTCGACGGCGCCTACTGGTACGAGAACATCCGCCGCACCGTCCGTTTCGAGACCACCGTGCGCTCCCTCGCCGACGCCGGCCACCGCGTCTTCGTCGAGGCGGGCCCGCACCCCGTCGTCACCACCGCCGTCGGCGACATCCTGGAGGACCTCGGCATCACCGACGGCGCGGTCCTCGGCTCCCTGCGCCGCTCCGAAGGCGGACCCGAGCGGTTCCTCGCCTCCGTGGCCGCGCTCGCCGTCCGGGGCGGCCCGGTCGACTGGGCCGCCGTCCACGACGAGCCCGCCCACCGCGTCGACCTGCCCGTCTACGCCTTCCAACGCCGCCGCTACTGGCCCGGGTTCAGCGCCGACGACACCCCCGAGTCCGCCGCGGGCACCGCCGACGCGCCCTTCTGGGAGGCCGTCGACTCCGGCGACCTCACCACCCTCGCCGCCGCCCTCGACCTCGACGAGGCGACCGTCGCCACCCTCGCCCCGGCCCTCGCCGGCTACCGGCGCCGCAGCACCGACCGCGCCACTGCCGACCGCTGGCGCTACCGCATCGCCTGGTCGCCGCTCCAGGTCACGGACGCGCCGTCGCTGAGTGGCCGGTGGGCGCTCGTCGTGCCGCGCGGCCACGAGGACGGGCCCGAGGCCACCGCCGTACGGGAAGCGCTGACCCGCGCGGGTGCCGAGTGCCTGCCCGTCGTCGTCGATCCCCGAGCCGACCGTGCGGTGCTCGCCGACGCCTTGGCCGACGAGGTCACCGATACCCGCGGCCTGCTCTCCCTCCTCGCCCTGGACGACACACCGCACCCGGCGCACCCCCAACTGCCCGCCGGGTTCGCCGCCACGGTCGCCCTCGTCCAGGCGATGGACGACCGCAACGCCCGCCTCCCCGTCTGGTTCCTGACCAGCGGCGCCGTCGCCACCGGCGCCGACCCCGCGCCCGCCCGCCCCGCCCAGGCCCTGGTCTGGGGCTTCGGCCGTGTCGTCGCCCTGGAACAGTCCGACAGCTGGGGCGGCCTCGTCGACCTGCCCGAGCAGTGCGACGCGCGCGCCGCCGACCGGGTCGTCGCGGTCCTCGCCGGGACCGACCACGAGGACCAGGTCGCCGTCCGCGCCACCGGCGTCCTCGGCCGCCGCCTGGAGCGCGCCGCCGTCGGCGGACGGCCCGGCCGCCGCGCCTGGAACCCGCGGGGCACCGTGCTTGTCACCGGCGGCACCGGCGCCCTCGGCCGCCACGTCGCCCGCTGGCTCGCCCGCACCGGCGCCGCACACCTGCTCCTGGTCAGCCGCTCGGGCCCCGACGCCGAGGGCGCCGACGACCTGCTCGCCGAGCTGACGGCCACCGGCGCCACGGCCGACCTCGTCGCCTGCGACATCGCCGACCCGGCCGACCTCGCCGCGCTCCTCGCCGCCATCCCGGAGGAGCGGCCCCTGACCGCCGTCTTCCACACCGCCGCCGTCCTCGACGACGGCGTCATCGGCTCCCTCACCCCCGAGCGCCTCGCCGAAGTGCTACGGGTCAAGGTCGGCGGCGCCCGCAACCTGGACGCCGCCACCGCCCACCTCGACCTGTCCGCGTTCGTCCTCTTCTCCTCGTCGTCCGGCGTCTTCGGCAGCCCCGGACACGGCAACTACGCCCCAGGCAACGCCTACCTCGACGCCCTCGCCGAGGACCGCCGCTCCCGCGGCCTGCCCGCCACGGCGATCGCCTGGAGCGGCTGGGCCGACGGCGGCATGGCCTCCGGCACGGTCGGCGAACGCCTCCAGCGCCACGGCGTCCGCCTCATGGACCCGGCCGTCGCCTGCACCGCGCTCCAGGACGCCCTCGAACAGGACGACACCACGCTCGTCGTCACCGACATCGACTGGGAGGTCTTCGGCGCCGAACTCGACAAGGGCCGCCCGCGCCGCCTCTACACCGGCCTTCCCGACCTCGAACGGCTCCGCGCCCAGCGGCCCGCCGCCCCGAGCGGCTCCGAGGGCGACGGCGACGACGTGCTCGCCGCGATCGCGGCCCTCGGCGACGCCGACCGGCGCCAGGCCCTCCTCGAACTGGTCCGCGCGCACATCGCCTATGTCCTCAACCACCCCAGCCCCGACGACGTCGAACCCGCCCGCGCCTTCCGCGAACTGGGCTTCGACTCCCTCACCGCCGTCGAGCTGCGCAACACCCTCGGCGAGGCGACCGGCATGCGCCTGCCCGCCACCCTCGTCTACGACTACCCGACCCCGGCCGCCCTCGCCGAGCACCTCAGCGAGCGCCTGGCCCCGGCCGCCGACCGCGCCGTCTCCGGCGGTCTCGACACCCCGGCCCGCCAGGAATCCGCCGAAGACCCCGTCGTCATCGTCGGCATGGCCTGCCGCTTCCCCGGCGACGCCGACACCCCCGAGCGGTTCTGGCAGCTCCTGCGCGACGGCACCGACGCCCTCGGCCCCTTCCCCGAGGACCGCGACTGGGACGTGGCGGCCCTGTACGACCCGGAGCCCGGCAAGGCGGGCCGCTCCTCCACCCGCGTCGGCGGTTTCCTCGACGGCTTCGCCGACTTCGACCCCGGCGTCTTCACCATCTCGCCCCGCGAGGCCCTCGCGATGGACCCGCAGCAGCGGCTGCTCCTGGAGATGGCGTGGGAGTCGTTCGAGCGGGCGGGCATCGACCCGCGCGGCCTGCGCGGCAGCCGTACCGGCGTCTTCGCGGGCACGAACTACCAGGACTACACGTCCCGTCCCCTCGCGCCCGGCGACGAGGTCGGCGCCCACCTCGGCACCGGCAACTCGGCCAGCGTCCTGTCGGGCCGGGTGTCGTACACGTTCGGCCTCGAAGGCCCGGCGGTCACCGTCGACACCGCGTGCTCGTCGTCCCTGGTCGCCCTGCACCTGGCGGCGCAGGCCCTGCGCAACGGGGAGTGCGATCTCGCGCTGGCCGGCGGCGTGACGGTGATGTCGACCCCGGGTCTGTTCGTCGACTTCAGCCGTCAGCAGGGTCTCGCGGCGGACGGCCGGTGCAAGGCGTTCGCGGACGGGGCCGACGGTACGGGCTTCTCGGAGGGCGGCGGTCTGCTGCTCGTGGAGCGGTTGTCCGACGCGCGGCGCAACGGGCACCCGGTGCTCGCGGTGGTGGCGGGGTCGGCCGTCAACCAGGACGGTGCGTCCAACGGGCTGAGCGCGCCGAACGGGCCCTCGCAGCAGCGGGTCATCCGCGCCGCGCTCGCCTCCGCCGGACTGTCCTCGCGGGACGTGGACGCGGTGGAGGCGCACGGCACGGGCACCAAGCTGGGTGACCCGATCGAGGCGCAGGCTCTCCTTGCCACGTACGGCCAAGATCGTGACGCCGAGCGGCCGTTGTGGCTCGGCTCGGTGAAGTCGAACGTCGGTCACACGCAGGCCGGTGCCGGTGTGGCGGGTGTGATGAAGATGGTGCTCGCCATGCGGCACGGTGTGCTGCCCGCGACGCTCCATGTGGACGCGCCGTCCTCACACGTCGACTGGGAACAAGGCGCCGTTTCTCTGCTGACCGAGGCGCGGGAGTGGCCGGACACGGGGGAGCGTCCGCGCCGTGCGGGCGTGTCCTCGTTCGGTATCAGCGGGACCAACGCCCACATCGTCCTGGAAGCGCCGCCCGAGGAACCGCAGGGCGAGGAGCCCGCCGCGTGGACCGGCCCGGTGCCCTGGGTCCTCTCCGCCCGCACCCACGACGCTCTGCGCGACCAGGCCGCCCGGCTGCTCGACCACGTCGCCGCGCACCCCGACGTCCGGCCCGCCGACACGGCGCTTGCGCTGGCGACCACCCGGGCCTCCTTCCCCCACCGGGCCGTCCTCGTCGGCGCCGACCACGACGGGCTCACCACGCGACTGCGTGCGCTCGCGGACGGATCCACGCTGCCCGCCACGGCCCGCTCCGGCGGCAAGACCGCGTTCCTCTTCACCGGGCAGGGCGCCCAGCGCCTCGGCATGGGCCGCGAACTGCGCGCCGCCTACCCGGTGTTCGCCGAAACCTTCGACGCCGTGTGCGAGCGCGTCCCCGGACTCGACAAAGCCGTGTCCGGCGACGACGCCGAACTGCTCCACCGCACCGAGTACGCCCAGCCCGCCCTGTTCGCCTTCGAGGTGGCCCTCTACCGCCTGCTCGCATCCTGGGGCGTGCGGCCCGACCTCGTAGCCGGACACTCCATCGGTGAGATCGCCGCCGCCCACGTGGCGGGGGTGTTCGACCTGGACGACGCCTGCGCTCTCGTCGCCGCCCGGGGCCGCCTCATGCAGGCGCTCCCGCCCGGCGGGGCGATGGCCTCCGTACGGGCCGCCGCGGACGAGGTGCTGCCGCTGCTCGCCGGGCGCGAGCACGACATCGGCATCGCCGCCCTCAACGGGCCCGAGGCGACCGTGATCTCGGGCACCGAGGCGGCCGTCGACGAGATCTGTGCCGACTTCTCGGCGGCCGGACGGCGCACCACCCGGCTGCGGGTCAGCCACGCCTTCCACTCGCCCCTGATGGATCCGGTGCTCGACGACTTCCGTGCCGTCGCCGCCCGCGTCTCGTACGCCGAACCGACCCTGCCCCTGGTCTCCGGGCGGACCGGCGAGAGCGCCACGCCCGGACTGCTCACCGATCCCGAGTACTGGGTGCGGCACGTACGCGAACCCGTCCGCTTCCACGACTGCGTCACCCACCTGCACGGCCTCGGCGCCCGCCGCTTCCTCGAGGTCGGGCCCGACGGCCCGCTCACCACGCTCGCCGAGAGCGCGCTGGCCGAGCGGGAGGCGTCGGGCGCGGACGAGTCCGTGTTCGTGGCGGCCGTCCTGCGCGACAAGCCCGAGACGGAACGCCTGGTCACGGCTGTCGGCACGCTGTTCACGCACGGCGTCGCACCCGACTGGGCGGCGATGCTGCCCGGCGCCCGCGTCGTGCCGCTGCCCACCTACGCCTTCCAGCGGCAGCGGTACTGGCTGCCGACCGTGGCCTCGGCCGGCGACCCCGAGGCCGCCGGACTGCGCACCGCCGAGCACCCCTTCCTCGGCGCCGAGATCACCCGCCCGGACTCCGACGACTTGCTGTTCACCGGGCGGCTCTCCCTGCGCAGCCACCCCTGGCTCGCCGACCACACCGTCCTCGGCCAGGTCATCCTGCCCGCCACCGGCTACCTCGACCTCGCCGTGCACGTCGGCGACCGCACCGGCTGCGGCCACCTGAGCGAACTCACCCTGCTGAGCCCGCTCGTGCTGCCCGCCGAGGGGGCCGCGCTGCTCCAGGTCACCGTCGACGGCGCGGACGACACCGGCCGCCGCGCCTTCACCGTCTGGTCCAGGACCGCCGGGGACGACGGCGACTGGCGGCGGCACGCGCAGGGCGTCCTCGCCCCGCAGGCGCCGCCCGCCCCGGCCGACGAGCTGACGGCCTGGCCGCCGCCGGGCGCCCAGGAGATATCTGTCGGCGACCCGTACGCCGCCTTCGCCGCCGCCGGATTCGCCTACGGGCCCAGCTTCCAAGGCCTCGGCACCGTGTGGGAGCGCGGCGACGAGGTGTACGCCGAGGTCGCGCTGCCCGAGCCGTACCGGCAGGACGCCGCACACCACGCCCTGCACCCCGCGCTGCTCGACGCGGCCGTGCAGACGCTGCTCGTCCGCCGACCCGGAGTACGGGACGACGAGGACGAGGCGGTGCCCATGCTGCCGTTCGCCTGGACCGGCCTGACCCTGCACGCCACCGGCGCGACCGCGCTCCGGGTACGCCTGAGCCCGGCGGACCACGAGCACGGCTACCGGGTGCTTGTCACCGACACGACCGGCCGGCCCGTGGCCACCGCCGACTCGATCACCCTGCGGGCCGTCTCCGCGGCCCCCGCCGCGGACACCGCACGGCGGCCCGAACTGCTGCGCCTGGACTGGCAGGAGCTCCTCCCGGCGCCCGACGCCCCGCGTCCGGGCACGGTGCGCTGGATCCTCCTCGGCGAGGGCGACGACCGCGTGGCCGCCGCGCTCGACGCGGCGGGGGTCCACCTGGAGACCTACGCCGACCTGGAGGCCCTCGGCAAGGCCGTCGACACCGGCATGACCATGCCCGACGTGGTGCTCGCCGCCCCCGAGGCCCACGGCCCCGCCGTGCCCGAGACGGTCCGCGGCCACCTCGCCCGCGCGCACGAGCTGATGTGCGGCTGGCTCGCCGACGAGCGGTACGCCGACGCCCGACTGGCCTTCGTCACCCGCTCCGCGATCACCGCGGGCCGCGTCGGCAGGACCGATGTGGCGGGCGCCGCCCTGTGGGGCCTGGTCCGCTCCGGGCAGGCCGAACACCCCGGCCGCTTCCATCTGGTGGACGTGGCAGCGGACATCGAGGACGGCGACGACGCCGCCCTGCTCGCCGCCGTCGCCTGCGGACGCCCGCAGACGGCTGTCCGTGGCGGCCGTGTCCTGCACCCCGATGTCGCCCCGGCCGCGACCGGCGACGCGCCCGCTCTCGCGGACGGCACGGTGCTCGTCACCGGCGCCACCGGCACCCTCGGCCGCGCCGTCGCCCGCCACCTCGTCACCCGGCACGGCGTACGGTCCCTGCTCCTCGCGGGGCGGCGCGGTCCCGCGGCCGACGGAGCGGACGCCCTTGTCGCCGAACTGACGGACCTGGGCGCCGACGTCCGTCTGGAAGCCTGTGACATCGCTGAACGCGCGGACGTGGAGCGCCTGTTGAGCCGCGTACCCGCCGATCTGCCGCTGACCGGGGTCGTCCACGCGGCCGGTGTCACCGACGACGCCGTCCTCACCGCCCTCGACGGCGAACGCTTCGACACCGTGCTCCGGCCGAAGGCGGACGGCGCCTGGCACCTGCACGAACTCACCGCCGCCCACCCGCTCGCCGCGTTCGTGCTGTTCTCCTCCGCCGCGGGCACCTTCGGCGCCCCGGGCCAGGCCAACTACGCGGCGGCCAACAGCTTCCTCGACGGACTCGCCGCCCTGCGGCGCTCCGCCGGACTGCCCGCCGCCTCCGTCGCCTGGGGCCTGTGGGGCGACGACAGCGGCATCACCGGCCGCCTCTCCGACACCGACCGGGGCCGCCTGGCCCGGGGCGGCCTGCGGCCCCTGGCCGCCGAGGACGCCCTCGCCCTCCTGGACGACGCCCTCACCACCACCGACCCCTCGGTGATCGCCGTCGCCACCGCCTCCGGGCGGTCCGGCGTACGCGCGATGGTGCGGCCCGCAGCAGCGGTGGCCGCCCGCCGGGTCGCGGCAGGAGCCCCCGCGACCGCCGGAGGACAGCTCCTCGCCGGACACACCCCCGAGATGCTGACCGGCCTCGTCCGGGAGCTGGCCGCCACCGTCCTGGGCCACGCGGGGCCGGACGCGGTGGAGCCCGACCGGCTCTTCACCGAGCAGGGCTTCGACTCCCTGACCGTGGTCGAGCTGCGCAACCACCTCGCCACCGCCACCGGCCTGAAGCTCGCCCCCACCCTGCTGTTCGACCACGCGACCCCCGAGGCGCTCGCCGCCCACCTGCACGGCAGGCTCGGTGAACAGGCCGCGCCGGACACCGCTCAGGACCGTACGGCCGCAACTGCCGTACGACCCGAGGACACCATCGGCGGACTGTTCAAGCAGGCCTGCCTGGACGGCCGGGTCGACGACGGGTTCACGCTGCTCCAGGCCGCCGCCGAACTGCGCCCGACGTTCACCTCGCCGGACGAACTCGCCACCGTCCCCGCGGCGATCCGCCTCTCGGCCGGTGACACCGCCGCCCCGCTGGTCTGCTTCAGCTCCTACGTCGCCCTCGCCGGCGTCCACCAGTACGCCCGGTTCGCCTCCGCCTTCCGCGGGCGGCGCGACGTGTGGGCGCTGCCCACCCAGGGCTTCGGCACCGGGGAGGCGCTGCCCGCCACCTTCGACGCCGTCGCCGATCTGCACGCGGACGCGGTGCTCCGCACCGTGGGCGACACCCCGCCCGTCCTGCTCGGCTCGTCCTCCGGCGGCGTCCTCGCGCTGTCCACGGCCCGGCGGATGCAGGAGCGGGGCGCCGCTCCGGCCGCCGTCGTCCTGCTCGACACCTACATGCCGCGCGCGGACTCACCGTTCCTGCGGTTCTCCCAGCAGATGCTGGGCGGCATGTTCGACCGCGAGTCGATGTTCGCGCACATGGACTCCGACCGGCTGACCGCGATGAGCTGGTACGTGGCGATGATCGGCGAATGGGAGCCGGGCCCGCTCGACTGCCCGGTCCTCCTCGTCCGCTCCACCGAGCCGCCGGTGCCCGCCGCACCCGGCGAGGAGCTGCGGCCCGAGGACTGGCAGACGTCGTGGGAGCGGGCGCACACCGTGCTAGAGGTCCCCGGCAACCACTTCACGATGATGGAGGACCACGCCCGTTCCACGGCCGGGGCCACCGACACCTGGCTGACCGGCCTCGGCGCCTGACCGGCCGCGCACGCCGAAGGGCCCGCACCCTGCGCAGGGTGCGGGCCCTTCGGCGTACGCGGTCTATTCGGCCCAGTGCGGGACGGCGGTCACGGTGACGACGGCCGCGCTGCACAGCCAGCCGGGGCCCTGCGACACCAGCAGGACGTGGTCGCCGGGGGCGACCTGGCGGGTGCGGACCAGGTGCTCCAGGGTGATGAACACGTCGGCGCCGCCCACATGCCCCACCGACTTGCCGAACTCGCCCCAGCTGCACCGGTCCATCGTCAGGCCGAGCGGCAGCATGATCGAGTACTCGATCATCCGGCCGTCCATGTTGATCGGGACGACCTTGGCCAGGTCCGAGGCGTTCAGACCGGCGTCCACGAGGGACCGCTGGATGACCTCCAGGTCGAAGAGGGTCAGCTTCTCCATCGTCTCCGACAGCGGCATCTCCCGTTCGGTGAAACGCTGCGCCCGCTCGGCCATGTCCGACATCGAGCCGGCGTCCTCCCGCAGCAGCAGCGGACCGTCGCCGCGGTGCCACTTCTCCAGCTCGTGCAGCACGCCGGAGTTCAGCGAGCGGACCTCGGCGAACCCCTCCTCGTCGCTGATCAGGGCGGCCGCCGCGCCGTCGCCGAGGATGTACGCCTGCCCGAAGCCCTTCCAGCGGTCCATCGTCGGGGAGGAGAAGTTCTCGCCGGTCGTCAGGAGCACCGAGCCGGCCCCGGCGGCGCCGGTGAGCTTGCCGATCGCCACGTCCAGGGCGCTGAGCATGCCGTCGCAGCCCTGCTGGAGATAGAGCGCGGGCAGGCGGCCCAGGCCGAGTTCACGCAGCACGTAGCCGGGTGGGTAGGCGCCCTCCGGGGCCTGGTAGTGGACCGCGGTGTGGATGTGGGCGCCCAGGTCCTCGGGGTCGGTCTTCGAGCGGTCCAGGGCGATCCGGGCCGCCTCGACCGCCATGTCCATCGCCGGGACGTCGCCCGCTATGTGAGCGCCCGTCAGGCCGTTCGCGGCCTGGATCTCCGCGTCCAGCTTCCCCTCCGCGACCGCCTGCTCGGCGCTCGCCCACTCGGGCAGCACCACGCCGAGCGACTCGATGTGGACGTTCTCGACACGCATCAGTTCCTCCTCCTGACCGGGCGGACCCGGCCGTCGACGACGGCGGAGACAGCCGGGCGGTACGGCACCCCTCGGTGCCGTACCGCCCGGCTGCGAACCGTCGACCCGCCTCAGTCGGCGAGCAGTTCCTTCATGAGATGGCGGGCCAGGCCCGCCGGTGTGGCGAAGTCGAAGACGACCGCGGCGGGCAGGGAGAGCCCCGTCGCCGTCTCCAGCGCGTTGCGCGCGGTGAGCGCGGTCAGCGAGTCGAAGCCGAGGTCGCGGGTCTCCTTGTCCTCAGGGACCTGTCCGGCCGAGGCGAGTCCGAGCGCGGTCGCGAAGTGCGTACGCACCACACGCAGCAGCGTGTCCTCCTGTTCGGCCCCGGTGAGCGCGGCCAGGCGGTGGCGCAGCCCGCCGGGGTCGGCGACCGTGTCGCGGGCGCGGCGCCGGACCACTCCGCCCGTCAGGTCGCGCAGCAGCGCGGCCGATCCGGTCAGGGGGCCGGCGGTTCGGGCGCCGGGCAGTTCCGGCCGGTCGGCGACGAGCGCGGTCCTGCCGGTCGCCACGGCCGACGCGAACAGGTCCGCCGCCTCGTCCGTCGCCGCGCCGGGGCCGCGCAGTGACACCGCCGCCACGCCTGCCGTGCGCAGGGCACGGGCCCACACGTCGAACACGGCGGCGACGGCCGCGTCCGCGAGGCCCGCCGCGGCGGGTGCGGGTGTCGCGAGGACCACGGAGGTCACCCCGTGCGCGGGCGCGGACCGGACCAGTTCGAGGGCGGGGTCGATGAGCGGACGCAGCGCGGCGTCCACGTCGTCCTGCGCCCCCGCCGTCGTCCCGTCGGTGCGGACGGCGGCGGTGAACAGCACGGTGCGCGGGGCGCTCCCGAGCAGCGTCCGGATCGCCCCGGCCGGGTCCACCGGCTCCCAGCGCACCGGCTCGGCGGCCTTCACGGAGTCCGGCAGCCGGTCGGCGACGTTCTTCGCGAACGGACCGGTCAGGAGGGTCTCGCCGACCTCGGACCGTGCGAGGAGTGCCTCGGCGGCGGTGGGGGCCTCGTCCCCGGCGAACAGGGCGGTTGCGTCCCGCAGGAACGGGGTGGTCGCGTCCCGGGTGTGCGGGGTCGTCGCGTCCTGCGTGAGCAGTGCTTCCCGGTCGCCGGCCGGTGTGCCGGGGGCAGCCGCAGGCACCCGTACCGCGCGCGGCGCCCGGGCCTGTCCCGATCGCAGTGCGACCCGTGGCTCGCCGCAGGCCACCGCCGACTCCACCCGTCGCCAGGACCGCTTGACGCCGTCCGTGTCCACGAGCACGAAGCGGCCGGGCGCCCGGTCCTGGGCGGCGCCGACCAGGCCCCACGCGGCGGCCGCGGCGGCGTCCGCCGGGTCGTCGTCCGTCGTGGCGACCCCGCCGCGCGTGAGCACGACGAGGCGGGTCTGTGCGAGCAGGGGGTGGGCGAAGTGGCGGATGACGGCCAGGGATTCGGCGACCGCCGTGCGCACCGCGTCGGCCGGGTCGGTGTCCGGGCGGGCGGCGGAGGCGGGGGAGACGATCACCACGTCCGGGACGGGCGGCGCGCCGTCCTCGGCCGCCGCCGTCAGGAGCGTCGGCAGGTCGGGGTGGGCCTCGGCGTAACGGCCCGCCGACATCAGCCCGGAGCGGGCGCCGTACGGGTCCGCGCCGACGACGGCCCAGCGGCCCGCGCGCGACGCGACCCGTGGCAGGTCCACATCCGTCCACACCTCCTCGAACAGACCGTCCTGCTGGACCGCCGACGCGGTCCGTACGTCCCGCGTGTCGAGCGGCGCGCACACCACCGCGTGCGCCTCGAACGCCGGGTCACCGGCACCGTCCGCGGCCTCGACGTCCCAAGTGCCGTCGGCCGCGCGCCGCAACCGCACCCGCAGCACCGACGCGCCCACGGCGTACACGGACACCTCGCGCCAGCGCACCGCCACCACGTCCTCGGCGCCGGACCCGGAGTGCTTCGCCGCGCTCGCGAGAGCCGCGTCGAGGAGCGCCGGATGCAGTGCGGGGTTCTCGTACGCGGCCGCCCAGTCGGGCAGCGACACCTCGACGAAGATCTCGTCGTCGCGGCGCCACACCCCGCGCGGCACGCGCCCGGTGCCCTCGCTGTCGGCCGCCCCGGCGACGCGGTCCGCGCCGCGCGGCGGCCACACCGCCAGGCTGGTCTCCGGCTCCGGCGCGGAACCGGCCGCGACCGTCGCCGACGCGTACCGGATCCACGGCCGCCCGGCCGCACCGCGCGCGTCGCGGCGCCCGTGCACCGTCACCCGCCGGACGCCCTCGGCGCCGGGCGCGCCGACGGACACGCGCAGTTGCACGCCCTCGTCGCGCGGCAGCACCAGCGGGCTGTCGGCCGACAGTTCAAGGACCCGGGCGCAGCCGGCCCGGCCCGCCGCGTGCAGCACCAGGTCGAGGAGCACGGCCCCGGCGACGACCGTCGCGCCGTCCACGCGGCGCAGCAGGGCCGGGTCGGCGCCGGCCGCCGTGATCCGCCCGGTGCACACCAGCTCGTCGCGCCCGGGCAGTTCGACCGCGGCGGAGAGCAGGGGGTGACCCGCGTCGTCCACGCCGAGGTCGGCGGCGCCGGTGTAGCGGGCCGCCGTCTCGACGGGCTGCCGGGACCTGCGCCACAGCAGCCGCGCGGGCAGGCCCGCCAGTTGTTTGCGGGCGACCTTCCCGGCCGGGTTGCGGGGCACCTCGGCGATCTCGTGGATCTCCTCCGGGAGCTTGAACGCCGACAGCCGCTGTCGGCAGGCCGCGAGCACCGCCTCGACGTCCAGTCCGCCCGGGGCGGGCACCACGTAGGCGACCGGGACCTCGCCGAGCGAGTCGTGCGGGACGCCCGCGACGGCCGCGTCCGCGACCCCGGGCGCCTGGACGAGCACCTGCTCCACCTCGCGGGGGTGGATGTTCTCCCCGCCGCGGATGATCAGCTCCTTGAGCCGGCCGGTGATGGTCACATAGCCGTCGTCGCCCTGCCGGGCCAGGTCGCCGGTGCGGTACCAGCCGTCGGAGAGGACGGCGGCGGTCTCCTCGGGCTGCTGGTGGTAGCCGAGCATCAGCGCGGGGCTGGAGACCCAGATCTCACCCTCGGCGCCCCGCTCCACCTCGTCCCCGGTGCGCGGGTCCGTCAGGCGCAGCGTCAGGCCGGGCAGCGGCACCCCGCACGAGCCGGGGACGTGGGGGCCCTCGGGCAGGTTCGTGGTGATCGCGCCGCCGGTCTCCGTCGAGCCGTAGCTGTCGAGGAGTGCGATGCCGAACGCGGACCGGAACGACTCGTGCAGGGACTGCGGGCAGGACGATCCGGCCACCATGCACACCCGCAGCGGCGGGACCTCGGTCTCCCCGGACCGCGCCAGCTCCGCCATCTGGTGGTACATCGTCGGCACGCCCACCAGGAAGGTGGCGTCCTCCGCGACGGCCCGGCACAGCACCTCGTCGGCGGCGAGGCCGTCGGTGATGCAGGCGGTGGCGCCGACCGCGACCACGCCGAGCACGCACACGTTGTGCGCCACGGCGTGGAACAGCGGCATCGGCCACACCATCCGGTCCTGCGGCTCCAGGCCGAGCAGCGGGGCGTTGCAGGAGGCCGTCGCCCACAACGACGTACGTTGCGTGGACACGACGCCCTTGGGCAGCCCGGTCGTCCCGGACGTGTAGAGCATCCAGGCGGGCTCGTCGAGGCCCAGGTCGTCGCGGGGCGGGGCGCGCAGGGACCAGGTCAGCGCGAGGTCCTCCCAGCGCGGCAGCTCCTCGTCGGCGGTATCGGCGAAGGCGGCCTCCGCGAAGCCCGGTTCGGATTCCTGGCCGACCAGGACCACCGTGACGCCCGGCCGCTGAGCGAGCACCCGGCGGATCTGCGGCAGTTGGGCCGCGCCGGTGATGACGAGGCGGGCCGCGCAGTCGTCGAGGAGGTGGGCCAGTTCCGCGTCGGTCGACTTCGGGTTCAGCGGCACACCGACCGCGCTGGCCCGGGTGATGGCGAGGTAACTCTCCACGGTCTCCACCCGGTTCGGCAGGTAGATGACCGCGGAGGCGCCCCGTTCGAGTCCGAGCCCCACCAGGTGGCTGGCGACCCGCGCGGTACGCCGGTCGAGCTCGGCCCAGGTCACCGAGCGGCGCGCGTCCTTGAACGCCGTACGGTCGGGCTGCCTGGCGGCGTGCCCGGCGAGCAGTTCGTGCACCGGGCGGATCAGGTCCGCCCGGAACGTGGCGTCGGCGGTCACCGGTGCCTCCTCACGATTCGGACGAACGGTAGCGGCGCACCGCGAGCGTGCGGCCGACCACGGCGATCAGCACCGACCAGCCGAGGGAGACCCAGATCGGGTGCTGCGCGGGCCAGGCGCCCGTCGCGGTCAGTCCCGGGTTGCCGAACAACTGGCGGGCCGCCTGCACGGTGGCGCTCAGCGGGTTCCACTCCGCGGCCCACCGCAGCACGGTCGGCAGCGTCGAGGGCGCCACGAACGCGTTCGACAGGAACGTCAGCGGGAACAGCCACAGGAAGTTGCTGGTCGCGGCAGCTTCCGGGGCGCGTACCGACAGGCCGATCACGACGCCCACCCACGACAGCGCGTACCCCAGGAGCAGCAGCAGCGCGAACGCGGCGACGGCGCGCGGCAGGCCGTGGTGGATGCGCCAGCCGACGAGCAGCGCGCACAGGATCATCACCGCCACCACGATGGTGTTCTGCACCAGGTCCGCGACGGTGCGGCCGGTGAGCAGCGCGCCGCGCGCCATGGGCAGCGACCGGAACCGGTCCACCATGCCGCTCTGCACGTCGTTGGCCATGCTGACGCTGCTGTTGCTGGCGGTGGCGAAGGCGATGGTCTGGGCGAAGAAGCCCGGCATCATGTACTCGCGGTAGGCGGTCGCGCCCTCCGTGCCGGGCAGGCTGAACGACCCGGCGAAGATGTAGGCGAAGAGCAGCACGAACACCACGGGCTGGATGAGGCTGAGGACGAGGACCTCCGGGATCCGCACCATGCGGATCACGTTGCGCCGGGTGACGACGAGGACGTCGCGCACGGACTTGGCGGCCGTGCCGGGCTTGAGTTCGGGTACGGGCGGTGCCGCTGCCGACACGTTCATCACTCCTTCTCGCTCGGCGCGCCGGCGCCGACCGCCGTACGTTCGGTGTCGCGCGGGGTGCCGGTCTGTGTGCCGGGCTTCGTGTCCTCGGTGAGGGCGAGGAAGACCTCGTCGAGGGTGGGGCGGCGCAGCCCGATGTCGGTGATCTCGATGCCGTCGGCGTCGAGTGCGGCGATGACCTCGGTGAGGAGGCGCACGCCGCCGTCCACGGGCACGGAGACCGTGCTGCGGGGCCGGTCCAGGTCCGGGGCTCTGTTGCCGAACCGGGCGAGCAGGCTCGCTGCCGGGTCGAGCTGTTCCGGCCAGGCCACGACGACCTCGATGTGCTGGCCGCCCGCCTGCGCCTTCAGGTCGCGCGGGGTGCCCCGCGCGATGATCCGCCCGTGGTCGACCACGGCGATGTCCCGGGCAAGGCGGTCGGCCTCCTCCAGGTACTGGGTGGTCAGCAGGAGCGTGGTGCCCTGGGACACCAGGTTCTCGATGGCGTCCCACAGCATCAGCCGGCTGGTGGGGTCGAGCCCGACCGACGGCTCGTCGAGGAACATCACCGAGGGCCGGACGACCAGGGCGCCGGCCAGGTCGAGGCGGCGCTTCATGCCGCCGGAGTAGGTGCTGGACACCCGGTCGGCGGCGGCGGTCAGGTCGAACTGCGCGAGGAGCTCGTCGGCCCGCTGCCGGGCGGGCCGGGAGCGCAGGCCGTACAGTTCGCCGATCATGCGGAGGTTCTCACGGCCCGTCAGCCGGTCGTCGACGGCCGCGAACTGGCCCGAGAGCCCGATGCGGAGCCGGACCCGGTCCGGTTCGCGGACCACGTCGTGACCGGCCACGACGGCGGTGCCCGCGTCGGGGCGCAGCAGGGTGGTGAGCAGCCGCACGGTCGTGGTCTTGCCCGCTCCGTTGGGGCCGAGCAGACCGAGCACGCCGCCTTCCGGCACGTCCAGGTCTACTCCGTCCACGGCCCGGACCTCGCCGAAGGTCTTGACCAGACCCGTGGCGTGAATGGCGCCCGCCATGGGCTTCTCCGTCCTCGTCGTGTGCAGGGGTGGGGGATGGCACTGCGTGGGGGTGTGGGTGAGCGGGGGCGCGAATGTCCGGGGCCCGGAAAGCGCGAGCCCCGGACGGACGCCCGGGGCTCAGGTGGCGGCGATCAGCTTCAGCTCGGGGTGGGCGGTGCCGCCCGCGATCGCGGTGGAGGACACGTGGGAGACGATCCGCTCGTCGACCGGGTCGTTCGCCGGGTCGTCGTGCACGGCCAGGTGCTCGTACGTGGTGTTGCGCTGGGCCGGGACGCGGCCCGCGCCCCGGATCAGGGTGAGCAGCTCGACCAGGTTGGAGCGGTGCTTGGCGCCCGCCGAGGAGACGACGTTCTCCTCCAGCATGATCGAGCCGAGGTCGTCGGCGCCGTAGTGCAGGGAGAGCTGGCCGATCTCCTTGCCGGTGGTCAGCCAGGAGCCCTGGATGTGCGGGACGTTGTCGAGGAAGAGACGGGCGATCGCGATCATGCGCAGGTACTCGAAGAGCGTGGCCTGCGTGCGGCCCTTGAGGTGGTTGTTCTCGGGCTGGTAGGTGTACGGGATGAAGGCGCGGAAGCCGCCCGTGCGGTCCTGTACGTCGCGGATCATGCGGATGTGCTCGATGCGCTCGGCGTTGGTCTCCCCGGTGCCCATCAGCATCGTCGAAGTGGACTCCACGCCGAGGCCGTGCGCGGTCTCCATGATCTCCAGCCAGCGCTCGCCGCTCTCCTTCAGCGGGGCGATCGCCTTGCGGGGCCGGGCGGGGAGCAGCTCGGCGCCGGCGCCCGCGAACGAGTCGAGCCCGGCCTTGTGGATGCGGGTGATCGCCTCCTCGACCGACACCTTCGAGATCCGGGCCATGTGCTCGACCTCGGACGCGCCGAGGGAGTGGATGACCAGCTGGGGGAAGGCTTCCTTGATCGCGGAGAAGTGCTGCTCGTAGTACTCGACGCCGTAGTCGGGGTGGTGCCCGCCCTGGAACATGATCTGGGTGCCGCCCAGCTCGACGGTCTCCGCGCAACGGCGCAGGATGTCGTCCAGGTCCCGGGTCCAGCCCTTCTTCGTGTCCTTCGGGGCGGCGTAGAAGGCGCAGAACTTGCACGCCGTGACGCACACGTTCGTGTAGTTGATGTTCCGCTCGATGATGTACGTCGCTATGTGCTCCGTGTCCGCGTACAGACGGCGGCGCACGGCGTCCGCGGCGGCGCCCAGCGCGTGCAGCGGCGCGTCGCGGTAGAGGTCGAGAGCCTCTTCCGGCGTGATCCGTCCACCGGCCGCGGCACGGTCGAGCACGGGCTGGAGTTCATGGGGTGCGGGACGGGACATGGTGTCCGGGCCTTTCGGATGGGCGTGGAAGGGGTCAGAGGGCGGGGGTGGAGGGCTCCAGCAGACGGACGGTGACGTCGGGCGGGAACCCCTCGTCGCCGCCGCCGACCCGGCGGGCGAACTCGGTGATGCCGGCGAGCTGCGCGGCGCCGAGGGTGAAGTCGAGGGCCGTGGTGTAGTAGCGCTCCAGCGTCGAGGCGTCGAACTCCTCCCACTGCGAAGCCTGTTCGCAGACCTTGGTCACCTCGGCGAGCGAGAGGTCGCGGGAGGCGAGCAGGTCGGAGTGGACCCGGCGCACCAGCTCCGGCTCCCGCGCCAGGAAGTCGCGGCGCGCCGCGAACACGGCGAACACGAACGGCAGCCCCGTCCAGTCCTTCCACATCCGGCCGAGGTCGTGCACCTGCAGCCCCATCAGGGGCGCCTCGTGCAGCGACGCGCGCAGGGCGGCGTCACCGATCACCACCGCCGCCTTGGCCTCGGACATCATGGTGCGCAGATCCGGCGGGCACACGTAGTAGTCGGGCTTCACACCGACCCGCTCCGCGAGGAGCAGCTGCGCCAGGCGCACGGACGTGCGGCTGGTCGAGCCGAGCGCGACGCGCTCCCCGTCCAGCTCCTCAAGCGGCACCTGGCTGACGATCAGGCAGGACATGACGTCACCGTCGCTGCCGACCGCGATGTCCGGCAGCGCCACCAGGTCGTCGGCGTGGCGCAGGAACTCCAGGAGGCTGATCGGGCCCATGTCGAGCTCGCCCGCCGCCAGGGCGTCGTTGAGACCGTCCGGCGTGTCGGGACGCAGGTCCATGTCCAGGAGGGTGCCGGTGCGGGCGAGGCCCCAGAACAGGGGCAGGCAGTTGAGGAACTGGATGTGGCCGACCCGGGGACGGCGTCGGCGCACCTGCGTCGACTGCGCGGCCTCGGGGGCGAGTTGCTCGGTCATCGTGCACATCTCCCGGAACGGGTCGAGGGGAAAGCGGGGGAGGGGCGGCGGGATTCAGGCGGATTCAGGCGGAATCAGGCGGGGATCAGCCCTGGCGGGCGGGTGCGGTGAAGTGCTCGTCGAGGACGGCGAGGACCTCGGCGGGCCGCTCCGAGAGGAAGAAGTGACCGCCGGTGAAGACCCGCACGTCCGCTCCGGCCGTGGTGTGCTCGCTCCAGGCGTGCGCCTCCGGGAGAGAGGTACGGGGGTCGGCGTCGCCGGTCAGAACGGTCACGGGGCAGCTCACGGTGGCCCCGGGCTCGCAGCGGTAGGTCTCCACCGCCCGGTAGTCGCTGCGGATCGCGGGCAGCACCATGCGCAGCAGCTCCTCGTCCTGGAGGACCTGGGCGTCCGTGCCGGCCAGCGCCCGCAGCTCGGCGATGACCCCGTCGTCGTCGAGGGTGTGGACGTGCTCGTCGCGGGTGCGGGACGGGGCCCGCCGGCCCGAGGCGAACAGCCGGACGGGACCGGACCCACTGCGCTCCAGACGGCGCGCCACCTCGAACGCGACCAGCGCGCCCATGCTGTGGCCGAAGAAGGTCAGCGGCCGGTCGTCGTCCCACGCCGCGAGGGCCCCGGCGACCTGGTCGGCGAGTTCGGCCACCGAGGCGGGGCCCGGTTCGCGCCGCCGGTCCTGACGCCCGGGGTACTGGATCGCGGCGACGTCGACGCGGGGGCTGAGCGCGCCGGCGACCGGCACGTAGAAGCTGGCCGAACCACCGGCGTGCGGGAAGCACACCAGGCGTTCGGCGGCGTCGGGGGAGGGCCGGAACCTGCGGATCCACAGGTTGTCGGTGGTGGAACTCATGGACGTACGTGTCCTTCCGGTGGGGCGGTACGGCGGCGGCTTCGCGGGTTCGTGCCGGCGACCCGCTCACCGGGCGGCGGGACGGGCCGCCCGGTGAGCGCGGGGAGGGGAGACGGGGTCAGGCGTCCTCGGCCTCGGGGCCGTACACCTCGACCTGGTCGGAGACCCGGCGCACGTGGATGCACTCGCCGGGGCACTCCTTGGCGGAGTCCACCACGTCGGTGAGCAGATCGAGGCGGAGCCGCGTCGTGGCGCCCGGCGTCTGGAGCAGCTCGTCGTCGTCGCTCTTGACGTACGCGAGCCCGTCGATGTCCAGCTCGAACACCTCGGGCGCGTACTGGGCACAGATACCGTCACCGGTGCACAGGTCCTGGTCGATCCAGACTTCCAGGTCCTCGTCGTTCGTTGTCTGCGGGGACATTCACACCTGCCTGGCAGTGTCGTCGTGGTGTCGTCGTGGTGTCGTCAAGGTGTCGTCTTCTGGATCGGCCGGGGTCACACGCGCATCGGCTGCGGCGCCTCGCGGCGGGCCGGGTCGTGGCCCTCGTACTCGCGGATGATCTCGTAGCGGGTGTTCCGCTCGACCGGGCGGAACCCGGCGTCGCGGATCAGGTCGAGGAGGTCCTCGCGGGTCAGCTTGTTCGGGGTGCCGTAGTTGTCGGCGTCGTGCGTGATCTTGTACTCGACGACCGAGCCGTCCATGTCGTCCGCGCCGTGCTGCAGGGCGAGCTGCGCGGTCTGCAGGCCGTGCATGACCCAGAAGACCTTGACGTGCGGGACGTTGTCGAAGAGGAGGCGGGAGACGGCGAACGTCTTCAGCGCCTCGGCGCCGGTCGCCATGGTGGTGCGCGCCTGCAGCCGGTTGCGGACCTTGCCGTCCTTCATGTCGACGAAGTCGTGCTGGTAGCGCAGCGGGATGAAGACCTGGAAACCGCCCGTCTCGTCCTGCAGTTCCCGCAGGCGAAGCACGTGGTCGACGCGGTGGCGCCGCTCCTCGATGTGCCCGTAGAGCATGGTGCACGGGGTCTTCAGACCCTTCTCGTGCGCGAGGCGGTGGATGCGCGACCAGTCCTCCCAGTGCGTGCGGTGGTCCACGATGTGCTGGCGGACCTCCCAGTCGAAGATCTCCGCGCCGCCACCGGTCAGCGACTCCAGGCCCGCGTCGATCAGCTCGTCGAGGATCTCGGACGCGCTCATCCCGCTGATCGTCTCGAAGTGGTGGATCTCGGTCGCCGTGAACGCCTTGAGACCGACGTTCGGCAGCGCCTTCTTCAGCTCGCGCAGCGAACGCGGGTAGTAGCGCCACGGCAGGTTCGGGTGCAGACCGTTGACGATGTGCAGCTCCGAGAGGTGCTCGTTCTCCATCGCCTTCGCCAGACGGACGGCCTCCTCGATGCGCATCGTGTACGCGTCCTGCTCGCCCGGCTTGCGCTGGAAGGAGCAGTAGGCGCAGGACGCCGTGCACACGTTGGTCATGTTGAGGTGCCGGTTGACGTTGAAGTGCACCACGTCACCGTTCTTGCGCGTGCGCACCTCGTGCGCCAGACCGCCCAGCCACGCCAGGTCGTCCGACTCGTACAGGGCGATGCCGTCCTCGCGGGACAGCCGCTCACCGGAGAAGACCTTCTCCTCCAGTTCGCGCTTGAGCCCAGCGTCCATGGCCGGGAACCTCCTCGTTCAGTGCCTGACGGCACGCGTAGTGGGTCTGCGCACGGGGCGCGGTGTGCCATGTCGGCGAGCCCGGAACGCACCGGCGCCGACGGGCCACGGCCCCGGCCTTCGTGCCCGAAGGGGAAGTGGGCACGAGCGGAACCCCGGGCCCGTCGGCGGGCACCGACGCCGCGTCGGGTGGGGCTCCCCCATCCTCGTGGAGGGCAGTCTGGGGAAAACCCCACATCCTCAACGGCTTTGCTGAGGGCACGACCGCCAGATCCCCGCGCCACATCCCAGGAGAGGAACGTCATGCCGACGCCGCTGACCCTCGCGCACTCGCCCTGCCCCAACGACACCTTCGTCTTCCACGCCTGGACCGAGGGGCTGCTCCCCGACGCCCCCGAGGTCCGGCTCGCCTTCGCCGACATCGACATCACCAACGGCCAGGCCCGGCGCGGCGAGCTGGACATCCTCAAGGTCTCCTACGGCGTCCTGCCGCACATCCTCGACGACTACGCGCTGCTGCCCTGCGGCGGCGCGCTCGGACACGGCTGCGGCCCGCTCCTCCTGGTCGCCGAGCCGGGCGAACCCGCCGCCCTCGCCGGGGCCCGCGTCGCCGTCCCCAGCACCACCTCCACGGCCTACCTGCTGTTCCGGCTGTGGGCGGCCGACGCCGTGCCCGGCGGCGTCGGCGAGATCGTCGTCCTGCCGTTCCACGAGATCATGCCCGCCGTCCGCGACGGCCTCGTGGACGCCGGACTCGTCATCCACGAGGCCCGCTTCACCTACGGCCGCTACGGCCTGCACTGCACCGCCGACATGGGCGAGGAGTGGGAGAAGCGCACCAACCTGCCCATCCCGCTCGGCGCCATCGTCGCCCGCCGCTCCCTCGGCACCCCCGTCCTGCGCTCCCTCGCCGACGCCGTCCGCGCCTCCGTCCGCGCCGCCCGCCAGGACCCCGGCGCCTCCCGCGCCCATGTCCTGCGCCACGCACAGGAGATGGAGTCCGACGTCGTCGACCAGCACATCGAGCTGTACGTCAACGAGTTCACCGCCGACCTCGGCGAGAACGGCCTGCACGCCGTACGCACCCTGCTCGACCGCTCCGCCGACCTCGGCCTGCTGCCCCGCGTCCCCGAGGGCGCCCTCGACGCGACCCTCGCGCTGTAGCCCCGGCCCCTCCCAGCACTGACCTCCTCAGGGAGCCTCGCCTCTTCGCGGCGGCCGGCAACGCTAGGAGTTCTCTTAGAGCACCCCGCCGGCACCCCGTACACCCGCATGACCCTTCCCATAATCGGCCGCAGGGACAGGCCCGGCACCGGGAGCGCCACGGCCTGTCCCCGCGAGGGCACCGGGTGGCACGCCCGCCCCTCACCGGCCCCGGCGCCCACAAGGCGCCGGGGCCCGCCCGATACCCCCGTGCCGACCGGCGGAGCCAGCGCGCCCGCCGCCGAAGGGAGACCGCCCTGTGAGCCCTGTGAGCGAGGACAAGCTGCGTGACTTCTTGACCCGCGTCTCCAACGACCTGCAGCGCACCCGCACCCGGTTGCGCCAGGTCGAGGGCAGGGCCACGGAACCGATCGCCGTGGTCTCCATGAGCTGCCGCTACCCCGGCGGGGTCCGCACCCCCGAGGACCTGTGGCACCTCATCGACACCGGCACCGACGGCATCTCCCCGTTCCCCGACGACCGCGGCTGGGACCTCGACACCCTTTACGACCCCGACCCGGCGAGCCCCGGCACCTGCTACACCCGCGAAGGCGGCTTCCTCCACGACGCCGCCGACTTCGACCCCGCCTTCTTCGGCATGTCACCGCGCGAGGCCCTCGCCACCGACCCGCAGCAGCGCCTCCTGCTCGAACTCGTCTGGGAATCCCTCGAACGTGCCGGACTGCGCCCCTCCGACCTGCGCGGCAGCGCCACGGGCGTCTTCGCCGGGGTCATGTACAACGACTACGCGACCCGTTTCCCGGAGCCGCCCCCCGGCGTCGAGGGCTACCTCGGCAACGGCAGCGCGGCGAGCATCGCGTCCGGCCGCGTCTCCTACACCTTCGGCTTCGAGGGCCCCGCCCTGACCGTCGACACCGCCTGCTCCTCCTCCCTCGTCGCCCTGCACCTCGCCGTGCAGTCCCTGCGCCAGGGCGAGTGCGACCTCGCCCTCGCAGGCGGCGTCGCCTTCATGTCGACCCCGGTCACCTTCCTTGAGTTCAGCCGCCAGCGCGGCCTCTCTCCCGACGGGCGCTGCAAGTCCTTCGCGGACGCCACCGACGGCACCGGCTGGGGCGAGGGCGCCGGCATCGTGCTCCTGGAACGCCTCTCCGACGCCCGCCGCAACGGACATCAGGTACTCGCCGTCGTCCGCGGCTCGGCCGTCAACCAGGACGGCGCCAGCAGCGGCCTCACCGCCCCCAACGGCCCCTCCCAGCAACGCGTCATCCGCCAGGCCCTGACCTCCGCCGGGCTCACCACCCAGGACGTCGACGCCGTCGAGGCCCACGGCACCGGCACCAGCCTCGGCGACCCCATCGAGGCGCAGGCCCTGCTCGCCACCTACGGCCAGAACCGCGCGGAGGACCAGCCGCTGTGGCTGGGCTCCCTCAAGTCCAACATCGGCCACACACAGGCGGCCGCCGGTGTCGGTGGCGTCATCAAGATGGTCATGGCCCTGCGCCACGCCAACCTGCCCCGCACCCTGCACGTCGACGCCCCCACCACGAAGGTCGACTGGACCGAGGGCAACGTACGTCTCCTCACCGACCCCGTCGCCTGGCCGCCGCAGGCCGACCGCCCCCGGCGCGCGGGAGTCTCCGCGTTCGGCGTCTCCGGCACCAACGCGCACGTCATCCTGGAAGAGGCCCCCGAGATCCAGACGGCGCGGGAAGAGGAGACCCCCGCCCCGCGCCCGCTCCCGCCGGTGATCCCCTGGACCCTCTCCGCACGCACCACCGAGGCCCTGAAGGACCAGGCCGCGGCCCTCCTCGCGCACCTCGACGCCCACCCCGACACCGACTGCCGGGCCGTCGCCCACACCCTCGCCGAGGGACGCTCCCTGTTCGAACAGCGCGCCGTCGTCATCGGAACCGACCGCGACAGCCTCACTGCCAACCTCACATCACTGGCCCAGAACACCACCTCACCTGACGTCGTCACCGGCACCGCCCGACGCGGAGGCAGGACGGCGTTCTTGTTCTCGGGGCAGGGGGCGCAGCGGCTGGGGATGGGGCGTGCACTGTACGGCGCCTTCCCGGTGTTCGCGGAGGCGTTCGACGCGGTGTGCGCGGAGGTGGGGGAGGAGCTGCGGGATGTCGTCTTCGGTGATGACGCCGAGCGGCTGAATCGTACGGAGTGGACGCAGCCCGCGCTGTTCGCGGTCGAGGTGGCGTTGTTCCGTCTGGTGGAGTCGTTCGGGGTGCGCCCGGACGTCCTGATGGGGCATTCGATCGGTGAGATCGCTGCCGCGCATGTGGCGGGGGCGATGTCGCTGGAGGACGCGTGTGCCCTGGTGGTGGCGCGTGGCCGGTTGATGCAGGAGTTGCCTGCTGGTGGCGTGATGGTGGCCGTGGAGGCTTCCGAAACCGAGGTGCTTCCCCTGCTTCGTGACGGTGTCTCGATCGCTGCCGTCAACGGCCCGCAGGCTGTGGTGATCGCGGGTGTTGAGGGGGCTGTCGAACAGGTCGCCTCCGAGCTCGCAGAGCAGGGCCGGCGTACGTCCCGGCTGCGTGTCTCGCACGCGTTCCATTCATCGCTCATGGAGCCGATGCTCGACGCCTTCCGCGAGGTGGCCGAGCGGATCACCTACGCGCCCCCATCGATACCGGTCGTGTCGAACGTGACCGGACACCTCGCCATCGAGGGCGAGTTGGCGTCGGCCGACTACTGGGTGCGGCACGTCCGCGAGGCGGTGCGTTTCGCCGACGGTGTGAACGCCCTGGCCGCGCAAGGGGTGACCCGGTTCCTGGAGATCGGCCCCGACGGCACCCTCACCGCCCTCGCGCGGACCGTCCTCGGCGACAAGGCCGAGGACGCCGTGCTCGTTCCCGTCCTGCGCAAGGACCGCGACGAGCCCCGTACGGCGGTCGCCGCGCTCGCGACGCTGCACGCTTCCGGCCGCGCGGTCGACTGGAGCGCCCTGCTGCCGGAAACCTCGGACCCCGTCCTGCTTCCGACCTACCCCTTCCAGCGGCGCCGCTACTGGCTGGACCCGGTCGCGGGCCGCGTCGGACCCCGGGGCGAGCACCCGCTGCTCACCGCCGGGATCGGCCTCGCCGACTCCACGAGCGTGGTGGCGACCGGGCGTCTCTCGGCACGCACGCAACCCTGGCTGGCCGAACTCGCCACCGGCGGCGGATCCCTCGTCGCGGCCTCCGTCCTCACCGACCTGGCGCTGCACACGGGACGCACGCTCGGCGCCCACCGTCTCACCGAGCTCCATGTCGACGAGCCGCTGCCGCTGGCCCCTGTCGGCGAGACCGAGATACAGACCGTCACCGAGCTGGAGGCGGGCGGCGGACAGCGCTGGACCTTCACCCTCTACGCACGGCCGTTCGAGCCTGACGCCGACCTCGCCGACAAGTCCCGGCCCTGGATTCGGCACGCGCATGGCACACTCGCCACCGTCTCCCACCTGGCAGACACGTCCGGTACAGGGGCCGGTGAGGCGTGGCCCCCGCCCGGCGCGACGCCCGTGGACCTGGACGAGCTGTACGCAGCTCTGGACCTGACGACGGCGGCAGAGGTACCGCAAACACTGACCGCGGCCTGGCGTCTGGGCGACGAGGTGTTCGCCGAGGCCGCGCTTCCGGAGACGAAGGCGGCCGAGGGTGCCGGATTCGCCGTGCACCCCGCGCTCCTGGACAACGCACTGGTGGCGCTCGGCGCGCTGGGCGGCCCCGTTCCGCACCTCGTGTCCTGGTCCGACCTCACCGTCCACGCCACCGGTGCCGCGAACGTACGGCTGCACATCGTCGCGCGCTCGGAGACCGAAGCCGCGCTCAGGCTCCTGGACGCCGACGGGGCGCCGGTCCTCACCGCCCGCGGCGTCGCCGTCCTGCCCTTCGACCCCGACCGGCTCCCCGCCCCCGCGCGGACGCGCGGAAGCGACCTGTACACCGTCACATGGAGCCCGGTCGGCGCCGCCGCTACCGGGACACCGGACGCGACTTTCGCGCACCACACCCCGGACGAACTGCTCGCCGCTCTGGCAGGGGTACCGGATATCTCCTTCCCGGACCTGGTCGTCGTCCCGTGGGAGTCCTCCCAGTCCGGGTCCGACTCGGACCTGGCAGCCGAAGTGCACACCGCCACTTCCCAAGCCCTCACCCTCCTCCAGCACTGGCTCGCCGACCCTCGAACGGCCGGCGCGCGCCTGCTCGTGCTCACGCGAGGCGCGGCCGCCGCCCTCGACGGCGAGACCGTGACGGACCTGACCGGCGCCGCCGTCCGCGGCCTGTTCAAGTCCGCCGCCTCGGAGAACCCCGGCCGGATCCTGCTCCTCGACGCCGATGCCGCCCCCACCGACGAGGAGCTGAAGGACGCCGCACGGCACGGCCACGACGAACTCGTGCTGCGCGACGGGCAATTGCTTGCCCCGAGCCTCTCGCTCGCCCCGGCCGCCGTCGAGCACCCGAGCGGCGCCGTCCTCCCGGCCGACCGCGCCCTCTTCCCGGCCGACCGCGCCCTCTTCCCGGCCGACCGCGCCGTCTTCCCAGCCGACCGCACCGTCCTCATCACCGGAGGCACCGGAAGCGTCGGATCGGCGGTCGCCCGCCACCTCGTCACCCGGCACGGAGTGCGCCATCTGCTCCTCGTGACCCGACGCGGGGCGCAGGCCCCCGGAGCCGCCGAGCTCACGGCCGAACTCACCGCCCTCGGAGCCCGGGTCGCCGTCGTCGCCTGTGATGTCACGGACCGCGACGCCCTCGCCCAGGCGATCGACGGCCTGCCGCCCGCGCACCCGCTCGGCGCCGTGGTGCACGCGGCGGGCACACTCGACGACGGCGTCATCACCTCGCTGACCCCCGACCGGCTCGCCACGGTGCTGCGCCCCAAGGTCGACGCGGCGGTCAACCTCCACGCACTGACCCGCGACCTCGACCTCTCGGCGTTCGTCCTCTTCTCCTCGGCCGCCGCCACGTTCTCCGGCCCCGGGCAGGGCAACTACGTCGCCGCGAACGCCTTCCTCGACGCCTACGCCGGCCGCCTGCGCGCGGAGGGCCGCCCGGCCGTGTCCATCGCCTGGGGCCTGTGGGAAGCGGACAGCACGATGACGCGGGGCCGCACCGACGCCGCGCACCTTCGCGCCACCCGCAACGGCATCGGCGCCCTGCCCACCGAGGACGCCCTCGACCTCTTCGACCGCGCCCTGTCGCACACCGGGAGCGTGCCCCTGCCGCTCCGCCTCGACCGTGCGGCACTGCGCCGGGCCGCCGACCGGCTTCCCCCGCTGCTGCGCGCCCTGGCCGGCCGGCCCGCGCTGCGTACGGCCGCCGCGTCCGCCGCGTCCGCCGGGCAGACGGGTCCGGGTTCCGCCCTCGGGCTCCTCGGTCTGCCGGAGGCGCGCCGCAGGGACGCGGCCGGCGAACTCGTCCGCACAGCGCTGGCCACCGTGCTGGGACACGCCCCGGGTACGGCCATCAGCCTCGACACGCCCTTCAGGCAACTGGGGCTCGACTCCCTGACCGCCCTCGAACTGCGCAACTCCCTTGCCCACGCGACAGGCGTCCCCCTGCCGGCGACCCTGGTCTTCGACCACCCCACCCCCGAAGCGGTCATGGAGTTCCTCCTCTCGGAACTGGCACCCGCCGAGTCGGCCGACGCCTCCGTAGTGGCCCGTACCGCCAAGGTGGCCTCGCCCGCCGACGAGCCCATCGCCATCATCGGCATGAGCTGCCGCTTCCCGGGCGGCGTCGAGACCCCCGAACAGTTCTGGGAGCTTCTCCTCGAAGGGGAGGACGCCATCGGCGACTTCCCCGCCGACCGAGGCTGGGACAACCTCGACGCCCTGAGCGACCTGGACGCCGACGGCTCCGGCCCCTCGGCCTACACCCGACTCGGCGGCTTCCTCTCGGACGTCGGCGCCTTCGACGCGGACTTCTTCGGGGTGTCGCCGCGTGAGGCACTGGCGATGGACCCGCAGCAGCGACTGTTGCTGGAGGCGTCGTGGGAGGCGGTGGAGCGGGCCGGCATCGACCCGCGCTCCCTGCGCTCCAGCCTCACCGGTGTCTTCGCCGGAACCAACGGCCAGGACTACCCCACCCTGCTCGGCCTGTCGGAGGGCGACTTCGGCGGTTACGTCGGCACAGGCAACGCGGCGAGCGTGGCATCGGGCCGAGTGTCGTACGTACTCGGTCTCGAAGGACCGGCGGTGACCGTGGACACGGCCTGCTCGTCCTCCCTCGTCGCCCTCCACCTCGCCGCACAGTCGCTGCGCGCCGATGAGTGCTCCATGGCCCTCGTCGCGGGCGCCACCGTGATGTCCACGCCTGCCGCCTTCGTGGAGTTCAGCCGGCAGGGCGGGCTTGCGGGTGACGGCCGGTGCAAGGCGTTCTCCGACGACGCCGACGGTACGGGTTGGGGTGAGGGTGTCGGCGTGCTGTTGGTGGAGCGGCTGTCGGATGCGCGTCGCAATGGGCATCGCGTCCTGGCGGTGGTGCGGGGTTCGGCGGTCAATCAGGACGGTGCGTCGAACGGTCTGACGGCGCCGAACGGTCCGTCGCAGCAGCGGGTGATCCGTGCGGCGTTGGCGTCGGCGGGTCTGTCGGCGGCGGATGTGGATGCGGTGGAGGCGCACGGTACGGGCACCAAGCTCGGTGACCCGATCGAGGCGCAAGCCCTCTTGGCGACATACGGGCGAGAGCGGGCCGGGGACCGTCCGTTGTGGCTGGGCTCGGTGAAGTCGAACCTGGGTCACACGCAGGCTGCGGCCGGTGTCGCGGGTGTCATCAAGATGGTGGAGGCACTCCGCCACGGGGTGCTGCCCGCAACCCTGCACGCGGACGAACCGTCCTCGCACGTGGACTGGTCGTCGGGTGCGGTGCAGTTGCTCACTGAGCGGCAGGTGTGGCCGTCGTCGGAGGAGCGTCCGCGTCGTGCGGGTGTGTCGTCCTTCGGTCTCAGCGGCACCAACGCCCACGTCATCCTGGAAGAGGCGCCCCGGGAGAGTGTGGAGCAGCCGGTGGTGCCGACTGCCATGCCGGTGGTGCCGTGGGTGCTGTCCGGCCGCGGCCACGACGCCCTGCGCTCCCAAGCCGCCCGCCTGCACGCCTATGCACAGGCCAATACCGACATCGCCCCAGAGGCCGTCGCCGGAGCCCTGGTCGCGAGCCGGACGCCCTTCGAGAGCCGTGCCGTCGTCCGGGGCCGCGACCGTGCGGAACTCCTGGAGGGGCTCGAACGCCTGGCCCAGAACGACCAGGCGGCCAATGTGACCCGTGGGTCGTCGACAGGACACGGAAAAACGGCGTTCCTGTTCTCGGGGCAGGGTGCGCAGCGTCCGGGTATGGGGCGTGAACTGTACGCATCCTTCCCGGTGTTCGCGGAGGCCTTCGATGCCGTGATCGCGGAGGTGGGGGAGGAGCTGCGGGATGTCGTGTTCGGTGATGACGCCGAGCGGCTGAATCGTACGGAGTGGACGCAGCCCGCATTGTTCGCGGTCGAGGTGGCCCTGTTCCGTCTGGTGGAGTCGTTCGGGATCCGTCCCGACTTCCTCATCGGTCACTCCATCGGTGAGATCGCTGCCGCGCATGTGGCGGGGGTGATGTCGCTCCAGGACGCGTGTGCCTTGGTCGTGGCGCGTGGCCGGTTGATGCAGGAGTTGCCTGCTGGTGGGGTGATGGTGGCCGTGGAGGCTTCCGAAACCGAGGTGCTTCCGCTGCTGCGGGACGGTGTGTCGATCGCTGCCGTGAATGGTCCGCAGGCTGTGGTGATCGCGGGTGTTGAGGCGGCTGTCGAGCAGGTCGCCTCCGAACTCAAGGAGCAGGGGCGGCGTACGTCCCGTCTGCGTGTCTCGCACGCGTTCCATTCATCGCTCATGGAGCCGATGCTCGACGCCTTCCGCGAGGTAGCTGAGCGGATCACCTACGCGCCCCCGTCGATCCCGGTCGTGTCGAACGTGACCGGACACCTCGCCATCGAGAGCGAGTTGGCGTCGGCCGACTACTGGGTGCGGCATGTCCGTGAGGCGGTGCGTTTCGCCGACGGTGTGGGTGCGCTGGCCGAGCAGGGCGTGACCCGGTTCCTGGAGATCGGCCCCGACGGCACCCTCACCGCCCTCGCCCAGAACGGTGTCCCGGACGACGACGCCTCCCTCTTCGTCTCGTTCCTGCGCAAGGACCGCGACGAGGTGGACGCCCTCGTGTCGGGTATGGCCGCCGGTTACACGGCCGGCGTCCCTGTCGACTGGTCAGCCGTGACCGGGGCCGGCCCGACGGTCGGCGTGGACCTGCCCACGTACGCCTTCCAGCGTGAGCGGTTCTGGCCGCAGACCAAGCGCAGCGAGACCGCCCCGAGCGCGAGCCTCGACGCCTGGGAGCCCGCTGGGATCGAGGAAGCGCGCGAACTGGCCGGCGTGCTGGACATCAGCGAGGACGTCGTGCAGGAGGTCCTCTCGGGGTTCTCCGCCCGGCGCCGGGAGCGGACGGCGCGGGCCGCGGTGGACGGTTGGCGGTACCGCGTCGACTGGGAGGAAGTGGTTCCGGTGGCCGGCGCGGGCCGTACGGGCCGCTGGCTCGTACTCCACCCCGAGGGCGACGCGGCGCTGGTCGACACCGTGACCGCGGCCCTGCCCGGACCACTGCTCCTGCCCCTCCCCGAGCACCCCGACCGGGCGGAGCTGACCGCCGCCGTCGTCGAGACCGTCGCGCAGACGCGGGAGCGGGTCGCGGGAGTGCTGGTGCTGCCCGGAACGGTGGCGCAGGCGCTCCTCGCCACGCAGGCACTCGGCGACGCCGAGATCGGCGTACCCGTGTGGTGGGTCACCCAGGGAGCGGTCAAGGCCGGACGGTCCGCTGACGGCCCGTTGCGGCCTGAGCAGAGCGCTGTCTGGGGGCTCGGCCGCGTCGCCGCCCTGGAGCACCCCGAGCGCTGGGGCGGACTCGTCGACCTGCCGGAGACCTCCGACAGCGACACCGCCCGCCTTCTCGCGGACATCGTCGCCTCCACGAAGGAGGACCAGGTCGCCGTACGGGACGGCCGGGTCTTCGCCAGGCGCTTGCGGCAGGACATGGCACCGCAAGGCACCGGGCAGGGCTGGAAGCCTTCCGGACCCGTACTCGTCACCGGTGGCACAGGTGCCCTCGGCGCCCATGTCGCCCGATGGCTCGTCCGGCAGGGCGCCGAAGAACTGGTTCTCACCAGCCGCCGCGGCGAGAAGGCCGACGGTGCGACCGAACTCGGCGCGGAGCTCCGTGCGTTGGGAGCGCGGCAGGTGAGCGTCGAAGCCTGCGACCTCGCGGACCGGGACGCCGTCGGCGCGCTGCTCGCCCGGCACCGGTTCGACGCCGTCTTCCATGCGGCGGGGGTCCCGGACCACATGCCCTTCGACGCCATCGACACCGCGCACCTTGAGCGGACAGCAGGGGCGAAGGCGCACGGCGCCGTCCATCTGGACGAGCTGACACGGGACCGGGACCTGAGCGCGTTCGTGATGTTCTCGTCGATCGCCGCCGTCTGGGGAAGCGGTGCCCAGGGCGCCTACGCGGCGGCCAACGCCTGGGCCGACGCCGTGGTGGAGGACCGCCGCGCCGCCGGGCACGCCGCTGTCTCCGTGCAGTGGGGCCCGTGGGCGGGCGGCGGGATGGTGTCGAGCGCGGGCGCCGCGCAGCTGCGACGGCAGGGGCTGCGGGTCATGGCACCCGAGCGCGCCCTGCTGGCACTCGCGTCCGCCATGGACACGATGAACGCGATGAACACGAAGAACGCGATGGATGCCATGGGCGCGGTGGAGGGGCCCGGCGGCTCGGTGGTCGTCGCCGACGTGGAGTGGGAACGTTTCGCTCCCGCGTTCACCGTCCGCCGCGACAGCCCGCTCCTGACCGGCCTTCCCGGCGTCGACGCCGTCACCCCCGCCGCCACTACGGACCCCGATGCCGGTGACGCCCGCGCCGCCCTCGTCGCACGCCTCGCGAACCGTCCGGAGAAGGAGCGCCGACGGGCCCTGCACGACCTCGTACGTGCACGTGCGGGCGCCGTGCTCGGCCGCTCGACGGGTACGGCCCTGGACCTCGACCGGTCCTTCCGGGACATCGGTTTCGACTCCCTCACAGCGGTGGAGCTCCGCAACCACCTCCACGAGGAGACCGGACTGCGGCTCCCGACGACCCTCGTCTTCGACCACCCGACGCCACGACACCTCGCCGACCGGCTGCACGAGGAGCTCTTCGCCGACGCGGCCGACACGATCGGCGCGACCGACGCGGACGCGGCACAGAGCGACCACGAGACCTCGCTGCGCACCGCCCTGGCCGCGATCCCCTTCGCCCGCTGGCAGGAGAGCGGCCTGCTCACGGCCGTCCTGTCCCTGGCGCGGACCGGTTCGGGTTCGGGCGCCGCCGCCGACGCCGCGAACGGGCCGGCCGGGCCCACCGGGTACGGCACCGCCCGCGTCCTCACTCGGCCCGACGGCACACCCGCGCCCGACGATCCCGACGCGATCGACGCGATGGACGTCGACGCACTCGTTCAGCTGGCCCTGGGCGACTCCACCCCCTGAAACACCTGCCCACCGCCCCTCCCCGTCCGCCCGCGTACGGACCACGAACCAGTGGAGCTGAGCATGTCCACCTCCGAAGAGCGCGTCGTCGCCGCGCTGCGCGCCTCTCTCTCCGAGAACGAGCGCCTGCGCCGGCAGAACGACGAACTCGCCCGCGCCGCCTCCGAGCCGATCGCCATCATCGGCATGGCCTGCCGCTACCCGGGCGACGTCACCGACCCGGACCGGCTGTGGGAGCTGGTGCTGTCCGGCGTCGACGCCATCACCCCGTTCCCGGCGGACCGGGGGTGGGACACGGCGGGCGACGCCGCGCGGAACGTCACCGGGCAGGGCGGTTTCGTCACCACGGCGACCGACTTCGACGCCAACTTCTTCGGGGTGTCGCCGCGTGAGGCACTGGCGATGGACCCGCAGCAACGCCTCGTCCTGGAGACGTCCTGGGAGGCCCTCGAACGCGGAGGCCTGGACCCCACCTCCGTACGAGGCAGCCGTACCGGCGTGTTCGTCGGATGCAGCAACCAGAACTACGGCGCGGTCTCCGGCGACGACGACCTGCCCGAGGGCATCGAGGGCCACCTGCTGACCGGCAATGCCGCGAGCGTCGTCTCGGGCCGTGTGTCGTACGTGCTGGGCCTCGAAGGTCCAGCGGTGACGGTGGACACCGCCTGCTCGTCGTCGCTGGTGGCTCTGCATCTGGCGGGGCAGGCACTGCGCGCGGGGGAGTGCGACCTGGCGTTGGCGGGCGGTGTGACGGTGATGTCGACGCCCGACGTCTTCGGCGAGTTCAGCCGGCAGGGCGGGCTTGCGGGTGATGGCCGGTGCAAGGCGTTCTCCGACGACGCCGACGGTACGGGCTGGGGTGAGGGCGTTGGTGTGCTGTTGGTGGAGCGGCTGTCGGACGCGCGTCGCAACGGGCATCGGGTGCTGGCGGTGGTGCGGGGTTCGGCGGTCAATCAGGACGGTGCGTCGAATGGTCTGACGGCGCCGAACGGTCCGTCGCAGCAGCGGGTGATTCGTGCGGCGTTGGCGTCGGCGGGTCTGTCGGCGGCGGACGTGGACGTGGTCGAGGCGCATGGCACGGGCACCAAGCTCGGTGACCCGATCGAGGCGCAGGCCCTCTTGGCGACATACGGGCGAGAGCGGGCCGGGGACAGTCCGTTGTGGCTGGGCTCGGTGAAGTCGAACCTGGGTCATACGCAGGCGGCGGCCGGTGTCGCGGGTGTGATCAAGATGGTCGAGGCGCTGCGGCACGGAGTGCTGCCCGCCACCCTGCACGCGGACGAGCCGTCCTCGCACGTGGACTGGTCGTCCGGTGCGGTCCGCCTGCTCACCGAGCCGCAGAGGTGGCCGTCGTCGGAGGATCGTCCGCGTCGTGCGGGCGTGTCGTCCTTCGGTCTCAGCGGCACCAACGCCCACGTCATCCTGGAGGAGGCCCCGGAGCCGGAACCGCAGGTCGAGATCTCCCGTTCCGGCCCGACCGCCTGGCCCCTCTCGGGCCGAACCGAGGACTCCCTACGAGCCCACGCCCGCGCCCTCGCGGCCTTCGCCGACAGCCACCCCGCTGTCGAGCCTGCCCGGGTGGGCCTCGCCCTGGCGACAACACGTACGCACTTCGAGCACCGCGCGGTCGTCATCGCTGACGACACCCCGGCACTCACGAACGCCCTCACCGCCCTCGCCGACGGCACGGCAGGAGCGAAGTTCACGATCGGGCAAGACCGTGGAGACCAGCCGCAGGCGTTCCTGTTCTCTGGCCAGGGTGCGCAGCGTCCGGGTATGGGGCGTGAACTGTACGCGGCCTTCCCGGTGTTCGCGGAGGCCTTCGATGCCGTGTGCGCGGAGGTGGGGGAGGAGCTGCGGGATGTCGTGTTCGGTGATGATGCCGAGCGGCTGAACCGTACGGAGTGGACGCAGCCCGCGCTGTTCGCGGTCGAGGTCGCGCTCTATCGCCTGGTGGAGTCGTTCGGGGTGCGCCCGGACTTTCTCATCGGTCACTCCATCGGTGAGATCGCTGCCGCGCATGTGGCGGGGGGGATGTCGCTGGAGGACGCGTGCGCCTTGGTGGTGGCGCGTGGGCGGTTGATGCAGGAGTTGCCCGCCGGTGGCGTGATGGTCGCCGTCGAGGCGGCGGAGGCGGAGGTGCTTCCGCTGCTGCGGGACGGTGTGTCGATCGCTGCCGTGAATGGTCCGCAGGCTGTGGTGATCGCGGGTGTTGAGGCGGCTGTCGAGCAGGTCGCCTCCGAACTCGCAGAGCAGGGCCGGCGTACGTCCCGTCTGCGTGTCTCGCACGCGTTCCATTCATCGCTCATGGAGCCGATGCTCGACGCCTTCCGCGAGGTAGCTGAGCGGATTACCTACGCGCGCCCGTCGATCCCGGTCGTGTCGAACGTGACGGGAAAGCTGGCCGCAGATGGCGAGTTGGCGTCGGCCGACTACTGGGTGCGACATGTGCGAGAGGCGGTGCGTTTCGCCGACGGTGTGGGTGCGCTGGCCGAGCAGGGCGTGACCCGGTTCCTGGAGATCGGCCCCGACGGCACCCTCACCGCCCTCGCCCAGAACGGTGTCCCGGACGACGACACCTCCCTCTTCGTGTCGATGCTGCGCAAGGACGACCCGGAACACACCGCTGTCCTCCGCGCGATGGCGCAGGTCCATGTGGACGGCGGGGAGATCGACTGGCCTGCCGTGCTGAGGACCGGTGGCGGTGACCGTACGGTCGAGCTGCCCACGTACCCGTTCCAGCGCCGCCGCTACTGGCTCGCCCCGAACGAACCGTCCCCCGGCGCCCCCGCAGGACCGGCGCGGGCCTCCGCGGTGGTCGACGCCGAGTTCTGGGCCGCCATCGAGCGCGAGGACCTTCCGTCGCTGGCCGCCGATCTCGCCCTGGAGCCGGAGGCCCTGGGCCCGGTGGTACCGGCGTTGTCGAAGTGGTACCGGCAGCGCCAGGACCGGGCGGCGCTCGACGCGCTGCGGTACGAGGTCTCGTGGCGTCCGCTGACCCGGGACGACGAGACAACCGGCATGGGCGGTCAGTCCCGTACCGGACACTGGGCGGTGCTGATACCCGCCGACCTGGATCCCGAGTCGCGCACCATGGCAGACGACCTCCTCCAGGGCCTGCGCAAGCAGGGGCTCACGGCGCACGTCGCCGAAGTGGACCCCACCGACCTCACCGGCCCCACCGGCCCTGCCGCCTGTGCCGAAGCCATCGCAGGGGCCGCGAAGCCCGACGCCAGGCAGCGCCTGGACGGAGTCCTGTCCCTGCTCGGTCTCGCCGCGTCCGGTGACCCGGCCGCCGGCACCCTGTCCGCGCTGCGGGCGGTCGCCGAGTCGTCGGAACCGGGCGTACGACTGTGGGCCCTTACCCGGGGCGCCGTCGGCGTCGGAGGTGCCGATCCCGTCGTCCGGCCCGAGCAGAGCGCGGTGTGGGGGCTGGGGCGCGTCGCCGCCCTGGAACACCCGGACGTGTGGGGCGGGTTGATCGACCTGCCCGCCCGGGTGGACGACCGGGTGTGCGCGCGGCTCGCCGTCGCCCTGACACGTCTGAAGCCCGGTGAGGACCAGCTCGCCGTACGGGCGCACGGCATCTTCGGCCGCAGGCTGTCAGCGGCGGCGCCACTGCCCGCGCGGACGGTGGGCTGGACGCCCGGCGGGACGGTGCTCGTCACCGGAGGCACCGGAGCCCTGGGCGCGCACGTCGCCCGCTGGGCGGTGGAACGAGGGGCCCGGTCCGTGCTCCTCGTCAGCCGCCGGGGCGATGCGGCACCGGGCGCCGACGAACTGCGCGCGGAACTGGAGCAGAGGGGCGCCGAGGTCACGCTGGCCGCCGCCGACATCTCCGAGCGCGACCAACTCGCCGCGCTGCTCGCCGAGCACCGGATCGACGCGGTCTTCCACACGGCCGGTGTCCTGGACGACAGCACGCTGCTGGCGGCCGACGCCGAACGCCTCGACAAGGTGCGAGCCCCCAAAGCGACGGGCGCCCTCCTCCTCGACGAACTGACCCGGAGCCACGACCTCTCCGCGTTCGTTCTCTTCTCCTCGCTGGCCGGCGCGCTGGGGAGCCCGGGTCAGGGGGCCTACGCCGCCGCCAACGCCGTCCTCGACGCGCTCGCGGAACGGCGACGCGCGGAAGGTCTTCCGGCCACCTCCATCGCCTGGGGCCCGTGGGCCGGCGACGGCATGGCGGCGGGGTCCGGCGGGCGCCGCCGCGGCCAGGGCGCCATGACGGCGCTCGACCCCCGCCGCGCGCTCTCGGCCCTCGGTGCCGTGCTCGACGCGGGAGCGGCCACCGAACTGATCGTGGACGCCGACTGGGACCGCTTCGTCCCCGCCTTCACCACCGCCCGCCCCAGCGCACTCCTCACGCCACTGGCCCCAGCGCGTCCCGCCGCGGAAACGCGAGGTGCCGACGGGCCCGGAGACGATCTGCGCTCAAGAGCGGCCGGCCTGCCGCGCGACGCCGGACAGCGTCTCGTGCTGGAGGAGGTGCAGAGGCTCGCGGCCGTGATGCTGGGACACGACGGTCCCGAACAGGTCGGCGCCGAGCGGGCGTTCCGCGATCTGGGCGTGGACTCGCTGATCGCGGTGGAGCTGCGCAACGTCCTGGCGGCCGTGTCCGGCGTGACGCTCCCGGCGACGGCGGTCTTCGACCACCCCACGCCCCAGGCCCTCGCGGCCCACATCTACAACGAACTGTTCGAGGACGAGCCGACCTCGGCCGCCGCAACAGCCGTGGCGGCGGTGGACGAGCCGGTCGCGATCGTCGGAATGGCGTGCCGCTTCCCGGGCGGCGTGGAGTCGCCCGAAGACCTGTGGGACCTGCTCCTCGACGGCCGCGACGGCATCACCGACTTCCCCGCCGACCGAGGATGGTCAGCTCTGGAGAACATCTACGACCGCTACGCGCAGGCTGACGGCGGGACTCCGGACTACGGCCAGGGCGGCTTCCTGTCGAACGTCGGCGGTTTCGACGCGGAGTTCTTCGGGGTGTCGCCGCGTGAGGCGCTGGCGATGGACCCGCAGCAGCGACTGTTGCTGGAGGCGTCGTGGGAGGCGGTGGAGCGGGCGGGGATCGATCCGCGGTCGTTGCGGGGCAGCCGTACGGGTGTGTTCGCCGGGACGAACGGTCAGGATTATCCGGCGCTGTTGAGCCTGTCCGAGGGTGACTTCGGGGGCTATGTCGGGACCGGGAACGCGGCGAGTGTGGCGTCGGGCCGGGTGTCGTATGTGCTGGGTCTTGAGGGTCCGGCGGTGACGGTGGACACCGCCTGCTCGTCGTCGCTGGTGGCTCTGCATCTGGCCGCGCAGGCGTTGCGGGCGGGGGAGTGTGAGCTGGCGTTGGCGGGCGGTGTGACGGTGATGTCGACGCCGGGTGCGTTCGTGGAGTTCAGCCGGCAGGGCGGGCTTGCGGGTGATGGCCGGTGCAAGGCGTTCTCCGATGACGCAGACGGCACGGGCTGGGGTGAGGGCGTTGGTGTGCTGCTGGTGGAGCGGCTGTCGGATGCGCGTCGCAACGGGCATCGGGTGTTGGCGGTGGTGCGGGGTTCGGCGGTCAATCAGGACGGTGCGTCGAATGGTCTGACGGCGCCGAACGGGCCGTCGCAGCAGCGGGTGATCCGCGCCGCGTTGTCCGCGGCCGGTCTGTCGGTCGCGGACGTGGATGCGGTGGAGGCGCACGGCACGGGCACCAAGCTCGGTGACCCGATCGAGGCGCAGGCCCTCTTGGCGACCTACGGGCGGGAACGCGCCGAGGGCAGTCCGTTGTGGCTGGGCTCGGTGAAGTCGAACCTGGGGCACACACAGGCCGCTGCGGGTGTCGCCGGTGTCATCAAGATGGTGGAGGCACTCCGTCACGAGGTGCTGCCCGCGACCCTGCACGCGAAGGAGCCGTCCTCGCACGTGGACTGGTCGTCGGGTGCGGTGCGGTTGCTCACTGAGCGGCAGGTGTGGCCGTCGTCGGAGGATCGTCCGCGTCGTGCGGGTGTGTCGTCCTTCGGTCTCAGCGGCACCAACGCCCACATCATCCTGGAAGAGGCGCCTGCCGACGCCGCCCCCCAGTCCTCTGCGCCGGACGACGGCGGCGCCGCACTGCCCTGGCTGCTCAGCGGACGGAGCGAGGCCGCTCTCCGCGCCCAGGCCGGGCGGCTGCTCACCGTGATCGAGGAGCGCGACATCGCCGCGTCCGTCCGGATGGCCCGGGCTCTGGCGACGACCCGTAGCTCCTTCGAGCAGCGCGCCGTCGTCCTCGCCTCCACGCACGAAGAGCTCGCGGAGGAGCTTCGGAACCTGCACTCGGGTGAGACGGGCCTGCGCACTGTCGTGGGAGAGGCCCGCAGCGGTGGCCGCACGGCCTTCCTGTTCTCGGGGCAGGGTGCGCAGCGGCTCGGCATGGGGCGTGAACTGTACGACGCCTTCCCCGTGTTCGCGGACGCCTTCGACGCCGTGTGCGCGCACGTGGGCGAGGAGTTGCGGGACGTCGTGTTCGGCGACGACGCCGAGCGCCTCGATCGCACCGAATGGACGCAGCCCGCGTTGTTCGCGGTCGAGGTGGCGTTGTTCCGTCTGATCGAGTCGTTCGGGATCCGTCCCGACTTCCTCATCGGTCACTCCATCGGTGAGATCGCTGCCGCGCATGTGGCCGGAGTGATGTCGCTGGAGGACGCGTGTGCCCTGGTGGTCGCGCGTGGCCGGCTGATGCAGGAGTTGCCTGCCGGTGGCGTGATGGTGGCCGTGGAGGCGGCCGAGGACGAGGTGCTGCCCCTGCTGGTCGACGAGGTGTCCGTCGCCGCCGTCAACGGCCCGCAAGCCGTCGTGATCGCGGGTGTCGAGAAGGCCGTCCTCACGGTCGCCGAGGAGCTGAAGCGGCAGGGGCGGCGCACGTCCCCACTGCGCGTCTCGCACGCGTTCCACTCACCGCTCATGGAGCCGATGCTCGACGCCTTCCGCGAGGTGGCCGAGCGAATCGCTTACGCGCCCCCGTCGATCCCCGTCGTGTCGAACGTGACCGGAAAGACGGCTGCCGAGGGCGAGTTGGCGTCGGCCGACTACTGGGTCCGCCACGTCCGCCAGGCCGTCCGCTTTGCCGACGGTGTCGACGCGCTCGCCGCCGAAGGCGTGACCCGGTTCCTGGAGATCGGTCCGGACGCCACCCTCACCGCCCTCACGCAGAACTGCGTCCCGGACGGCGACGCCCTGGCCGTACCCGTCCTCCGCAAGGACGGTTCCGAGTACGTGGCCGTACTCCGGGCGCTGGCCAAGCTTCATGTGGACGGTGGGGAGGTGAGCTGGGCCCCCGTACTCGGTGACGGCCCGGCCGCCGAACCGGTGGACCTGCCCACCTACGCGTTCCAGCGCACGCACTTCTGGCCCACTGTCACCGGTGCCGCCGCCGCGGCGGCGGCCGGACCGGGCTCCTGGGACGACGCGTCGTTCTGGTCGATCGTCGAGGACGGGGCGCAGGACCTGGCCGACACGTTGGGGGTGCCGCATGACGCGCTCAACGCCGTACTGCCTGCGTTGACCGAACTGCGCCGTGGACAGGTGGAGCGCGCCGAGGTCGACCGCTGGCGCTACGGCGTCACCTGGGAGCCGGTGACCCTGCCGTCCGCCGACTCCCTGCGTGGACGCTGGCTTCTGCTGCAAGCGCCCGGAACCGAGCCGCTGGCGGGGCTGGAGCGGTTCGTTCCCGGTCTTGAGCGGCTGACCTGCGATGCCTCGGACCGGGAGGGGCTCGTTCGGGCGCTGGAACCGGCCCTCGTAGGCGCGGAAGCGGCCGGTGTGCTGTCCTGCCTGGCGCTGCCCCGCACCAGCGCGGCTGAGTCCGGATCCGGGCCAGAGTCCGGATCCGGGCCGGAGTCCGGGCCCGAGTCGGATCAGTACGGCGTGGTGACCACGATGGCGCTCGTTCAGGCTCTCGGCGAGATCAAGGCGTCGGCGCCGCTGTGGGTCGCCACCCGCGCCGGATTCGGGCCCGAACGGGCGCCCGACGACCCGGCGCAGGCCGCCGTGTGGGGGCTGGGACGCGTGGCGGCCCTGGAGCACCCGGAGCGCTGGGGCGGCCTGATCGATCTGACCTCGCAGCCGAGTGACGATGAACTCGCTTCCGTAGTCGCCGTGTTGGCCAGTGGTGGCGAGGACCAGGTGACGTTGCGTGGCACGACCGTTCACGCCCGCCGTCTGCGCCCGGCAGTACCTGAGCTGCCCGCTCGGGCATCGGCCGCCACCTCCGGCGACGCCGGCAGCCCGCGTATACCGCGCAGCCTCCTCGTCACCGGCGGGACCGGCGCGCTCGGCGTGCGGGTCGCGGAGTGGTTCGCCGAGCACGGGACCAAGCAGTTCGTACTGGTGAGCCGCGGGGGTCCGGACGCCGACGGGTCGGCCGGCACGGTCGCGCGGCTGGAGGCGGCGGGCGCGGACCACGTCGAGGTCGTCGCGTGCGACGTCGCCGACCGTGCCCAGGTGGCCGCACTCCTCGCGGCGCACCGTGTCGACGGCATCGCCCACCTGGCCGGTGTCCTCGATGTCGGCCCGATCGACACGATGACGCCCGCTCAGGTGGAGCGGGCCGTCGCGGCGAAGGCGCGCGGCACGGTCCACCTGGACGAGTTGACGCGCGACCGGGACCTCGACGCGTTCGTGGTGTTCTCGTCGATCGCAGGAGTGTGGGGGAGCGGCGGCCAGGCGGCGTACGCGGCGGCGAACGCGTGGGCCGACGCCGTGGTCGAGCGGCGTCGTGCGCGCGGCGCGGCGGGTACCTCGGTGGCCTGGGGGCCCTGGGCGGGCGGCGGGATGGTCTCGGACACGGGCGCGGCGGAGCTGGAGCGCCGCGGCCTGCGGACGATGGACCCCCAGCGTGCCCTCGTGGGGCTGGAGAGGGCTCTGACGGCCCGGAGCGAGGGGCCGGTGGTCGTCGCCGACGTGGAGTGGCAGCGCTTCGTCCCGGCGTTCACCAGCCGCCGCCCCAGCCCGCTGCTGACCGGCCTGCCCCAGGCCGACGCGGTGACAGGAGCCCAGGAGGCCGCACCCGCGTCCGGCGGAGCACTGCCCGCACTGGTCGAACAGGTCGCCGCGCTGTCGCCGCAGGGGCGCGCCGATGCCCTGCTCGCTCATGTGCGGCGCGCCGCCGCGCAGGCCCTCGGGCACGCCGACATCACCGCCGTCGGCGCCGAGCGGGCCTTCCGCGACATGGGGTTCGACTCGCTCACCGCGGTCGAGCTGCGCAACGCCCTGATCAAGGACACCGGCCTGGCGCTCCCGACGACCCTGGTCTTCGACCACCCCTCGCCCGCCGCCCTCGCCCAGCATCTCGACGCCCAACTCGCCGGAAGAGGAGGGACGATGGCGACGATGCTGGCCGACCTGGAGGCCGGGATCGGCCGCATTCTGCAGGCCGGACCCGACCAGGACGCCCGTGCGCTGCTCAGTGCCCGGCTCAGGTCGCTCCTGGGCGAGATCGAGGCGGCGGACACCGGTGACGAGACGGACGGTCCCTCCCTCGGTGACCGCCTGGAGGGCGCCAGCGACGAGGAACTGTTCGACCTCATCAGCCGCGAGCTGGAGCAGTAGCGGGGCGGAGCGGTAACGCACTGCGGCCGTACCGACGCCGGCACAGTCGGCGTCGGTACGGCCGCCGTGGCCCTGCGGGGATGACACAGGTGTCGCTGGCAACGCAGACAAAGCGGGTGTCGCGGTGTTGTGCCCAGTACGGCCTCGCCGCGACGAGAAGAGGTGCGGAAGCGGAACGGCGAAGCGCCGTTACTTGATGAACTCCGGCAGCACCCGCGGCGGCCACTGCGCGACCGACAGCATGCCCAGCGAGTGGGCGCGCGCCACCAGAGCGGCGCGGTTGGGTGCCTTGAGCTTCCGCAGCATGAGACCGACGTGGTACTCGACGCCCTGCCGGCTCAGGTAGAGCCGCGACGCGAGCTGCACCGTCGACGCGCCGCTGGCCACTCCCTCGAGAACCTGCGCGTCGAGCTTGCTGAGCAGCCGCTCCTTGGGGTTGAGGACGGGCTCGTCGGGGTCCGTGCCGTCCACGGCCTCGTCCGGCCGCACCTGCACGACGATGCCGGCCAGGAGCCCGGTGGTGTTCTGCACGGCGATGCCCGTCAGCTCACCGGAGAAGGCCCGGCCCTCCTCGTGCAGCCCGACCATGCGCGAGGCGAAACGATTGCAGCGCCCCTCCGAGAGCCGGTTGAAGTGGCGTTTGAGCACCGAAGGGGAGCTGGGGTGCAGAAGCTCGAACAGATTCCGGCCGCAGACGTCGACCGAGGTGCGGCCGAACGGGACGGAGAAGTCGGGCTCCGCCGCCACGATGTGCATATCGGTGTCGATGTGCGCGGTGTACATGCGGCGGTTGGCCGGTGGGTGTGGCCGGCCGTCGTGCTGCGCCCGCTGAGGAGCTGAGGAAGTGTGCGGAGCCGCCGTCCTGTCTCTGTTGTGCCAGGGGCCTGCTATTCGCGTGGTCACTGCGACGCACCGTCTTTCTGCATTCACCTGTGGGGGATCTCTGCCTGTGGGCAGATTCGATCGGAGGCGGTGCTGCGTGCCGGGGTCGTGAACATTGGTCGATGGCCCGTCATGAGCGCCTCTGATCAACTGAGGTTGAGCCTAGGAATGCTCGAGCGGACGGGTCAAGCAAACTTTTGCGTGGCCGCAAAACATTGTGGTTCGGTGGTTCGGTGGTGCGGTGGGGGAGGGACCGGGGCGGCGTCGCCGGGTGACCCGCACCCCGTCTGAGCGGGCATTGGTCACTCATAGTGAGGTGTTCGCCTCGTCTTCATGACGGGTTCGGGTCGGCTGTGTGTCGTGCCGCGGTGGCGGCCGGAACGAGACGCATGGATGCCCGCCCGTTTCCCGTCCGACGGTGTCCGTATCGTGCCCGATTCGGGATCACGGATCCCCGCCGAGCCTTTTGAGTGCGGTCTGCAGTTCGGGTCGCCCGGATATCCCGAGTTTTCGATACGAGTTGGTGAGATGTTTCTCCACCATGCGGGAAGAGGTGCCCAGTTGACCGGATATCTCGGAGTTGCTGAGGCCGCTCGCGGCGAGGCGGGCGACTTTGCGCTCCGAAGGGGTGAGCCGGCTGCCGGGCGCCTCGGATCCGCCGGTCCGCTCGGCCAGTTTGCCGCGTATCTGCTCGGCCAGCCGGGGCAGGTCGTGGTCCTGGGCGAGCTCCAGGGCCCGTTTGAGGGTCGCCACCCTCCGCTTGTGCTTCGTCTCCTGGTGGGTGGCGAGTGCGTACAGCGCCCTGCACAGGTCGTAACCGTCGTTGCCCTTCGTCAGCAGTGCGACGGCCTCGTCGAGCGCCTCGATGCCCGCTCGTCCGGCGGTGACCCGGCCCAGGACGATCAGGGAGCGGCCCAGCCGGGAGTCGGCCCCCCAGACGCGGTACCGGTCGACCTCCAGCCGCGCCGCCGCCATGGCCTCCTCGTGCTCGCCGAGGCGGCGGTGCATGAGGGCGGCGCACGAGGACCAGGGCACGGCGACCGGGTTGAGCCAGCCGATCTGCTCGATGCGCCGGCCCGCCATCCGGTAGTGGTCGAGCGCGGCCCTGGGCTCGTCGCGCCGCGCCGCGAGCGATCCGCGCGCGACGTGCAGGATGGCCGCCAGATGCTCGTTCTCGGCGTGCAGCCGGTGCTGGGTGAGTATCTGCTCGGCCAGCTCCGGCCTGCTGGTGTTCATGGCGACGATCGCCAGGATGGCCGCGCACACGGTGGGCAGCCCGCCGGTCTCGGGACCCGCGAGGGCGTCGGCTTGGATGATCTTGTCCCGGGCGTAGGTCCGGTGGCCGTCGGCGAGGGCGACCAGGGCCTGTTCGCAGCGGATGACGGCCTGTTCCACGTCGCTGCCGCGGCGCTGGGCGAGCCGGTTGGCCTCGCGGAGCCAGTGGGCCGCGCCCTCGACCTGTCCGGCGCCCGCCAGGATGTTCACGACCAGCGGCACGGTGCTGTGGACGTGTTCGGGGGTGGGGGGTTCGCGTTCGAGGAGACGAGTGGACAACGATGTCAGTTGGTGTGCGGGCGCGGCGTTGGCCACGAACGCGATGTGCATCAGGGAGCTGACGAGTTCCCTCTCGCCCGTCGTGGCGAGCCGGGGCGTCGGGCCGAGATCGCGGAAGCGGCGCAGGGCCCGCTGGATGTGCCGGGGGTCCTGCGCGGACGCGACGTGCTCACGCGCCTCCAGACGCAGGGCCAGTTCGCGTTCCATCCAGTCCTCGGTGTCCGAGTGCCGCAGTTCGTCGGCGACGGCGGCCCGGATGGTGTCGATGCGGAACGTCGGCGGGTCCATCTGGAGCGGCCCGAGCCGCACGATCGCCTCGGCCCGCTCCCGTACCGAGCCGAGCAGCGGCATGGCCTCCACCACGTGCCGCAGCGAGGCGGCGGTGGCGAAGCTGCGTTCGGCGGTCGCGAGGTCGACGAGCAGCCGGGCCCGGTCGTGCCCGGAGAGCGAGGAGTCGAGCAGGGCGCGCCGCAGATAGCGTGCGGCGTCCCGGGGCGAACCGCGGCGCAGAGCGCTGTCCGCGGCGGTCCGCAGGATCCGCACCGCCTCCGGGCCGCTCAGGGAGATCGCGCCCATGAGCTGCTCCGCGGCGAGTTCGGCCGGGTGCCCGGTGCGGTGCAGCAGTTCGGCCGCGACGCCGCGCATGGCGGTGCGCTCCTCGGGGGGCATGTTCTCCTCGAGGAGGTCCCGCAGGACCGTGCCCGAGGTGAGCCGGCAGGCGCGCGGGTCGGCGAGGCCGACGCGGCGCAGCACGTCTAGGGCCTCGGTGAGCCCTGCGTGGTCGAGTTCGGCGAGGCGGGCGACGGACTGCCCGTCCGCGGCCGAGCCGAGGACCGTCAGCGCGTAGGCGGTGCGGCGCACATGGTCGGGCTGTGACCGCAGGAAGGCGTCGAGGCGCTGGCGTACGCGTTCGGGGCGCAGGGTCGCGGCGACGGCGGCGTCCGCCGCCGTGGGGCGCAGCCGCAGGTAGTGCGCCTCGTCCAGGACGGTGCGCAGCAGCAGGGGGTTGCCGCCGGTCCGTACCGCCATGCAGTCCACGAACACCGCGTCCGTGGTGTCCCCGAGGGCCTTCTCCACGAGCAGGCGCACGCTGCTGCGGCCGAGTGCGGACAGTTCCAGGGTCCGGTCGTGCGTCTCGTCGGTGGCCTCGTGAGGGTCCTCGGCGGCGACGGTCGGCCCCGCCGTGCCGTCCAGCGGGGCGAGGAGGTCGCGTACGTGCTGCCGGTTGCCGCGGACGTCGCCGGGGAGCACGGAGAACACGAACAGGATCCGTCTTCGCGCGCGGTGCGCCAGGGGCAGTGCGAGCGCCTGCAGCGAGTCGATGTCCGCCCACTGGAGGTCGTCCACCATGAGGACGAGGGGCCGGTCCTCGGCGAGGGAGCCGAGGAGGGCGGCGAGCCATCGGGGGGCGTGCTGCCAGGTGAGCGCGGACCAGGGCGGGCGCCCCGTGGAGGGGTCGTCGGGCGGGTTCGCGGGCGATGTGTCCTCGGGCAGCGCTTCGGCCGCTCGGCGCAGCAGGTCCGCGATCTCCTCGGGCGGGGTGACCCAGCGCAGCGAGTCGACCAACTGCCGTACCACGCCGAGCCGGAACTTCTCCTCGGAGGCCGACGCCTGCGCCCTGAGCAGCAGGATGCCCTGCTCGTGGGTGAGGGTGGCCAGGGCCTCCAGGAACGCCGACCGGCCTGTGCCCATGGGGCCCTGGACGACCAGGAGCGAGCCTTGCCCGTTCACTGCGCGGCGCAGTGCTGCGGTGGCCTGCGCCAGGGCCGACTCGCGTTCTAGCAACAAGGTGCTGGTACTCCCTCATGTGCGCCGGCGGGGCGGGGTGCGGTGAGGCCGACGGCGCGTGGCCCGGGAACCGGGTGCGGACAATGCGAGAAGCGGCTCATGCCAGGTGGAGTCCCGGGGGTGCACTCAGTGTTGCTTGAAATCTTGAGCGTCAGCAGATCACGGCGAGGGGTGTATCAGCAAGAGGAGAAAAAAGGACAATAGCGCAACTCGTTTATGCGCCAAATTGCAAAAAGCGCTTGCCTGCTGGTGGCGGGGGCCATGCGGACCCCGACGCAGCAGGTCAGGGCGGGCCGGCCGAAATCCAGGGCGGATCCGCCGACCGGCGCGGAGCCTTTCCTGTCGAAACGCTGTCGGTTTCCTCCGGGCGCCCCGCATGCATTGACGGGCATTCAAATGGACGCCGACAACGGCCCGCTGCGCGAAGTCGGGACCGGATTTCGCGTGGCCGCGGCGCTCAGTGCCCGTACCGCCTACGGTCGGTCACTTCTTCCGCGCGCCGGCACTGGCGTCCGCGGACTCCAGGGCGTCCCGCAGCTCACGCCGCCCGGACAGCCCCAACTTGCGGTACACCGAGGTCAGATGGACCTCCACGGTCCGCTGCGTGACGAACAGCGTCTCCGCGATCCATGCGTTGGACCTGCCGTCCGCCGCGAGACGGGCCACATGGGACTCGCTCTGCGTGAGCGCCGCCAGGCCACGGGAGACCGGGCGGCGCGGCCGGGCCCCGGTGGCGAGCAGCGCCCGGTGGGCCACCGTGTGCAGGGACTTGGCGCCGATCGTGTACGCCTCCTCCCAGCCCAGCCGCAGTACCTCGCGGGCGGCCTTCTTGTAGCCGAGCCGCTGGAGCGCCTGCCCGCGCGCGACCCGGACCCGGGCGCGCAACAGCGCCGCCTCGGTGCCCGCGAGGACCTGCTCCGCCTCCTCCAGGAGCGGCGGCCGCTCGTCGTCGCCGACCGCCTGCGCCCACAGCGCGAGCCCCGAGCCCAGCGCGCACGGCAGGTCCGCGGCCCGCGCGTGGCCGACGGCCTCCTCGGCCAGGGCGAGGGCCGCGCGCTGGTCGCCGAGGGCGAGATGGGTGTGCCCGGCCCAGTACCACCAGGACGAGAGGGCGGGGCTGAGGCGCTGCCACTGGGCCTGTCTACGCCCGCACTCCTCCAGGTGCGACAGGGCCCGCTTGGGGTCGTTCGTCGCCAGATGCAGTCGCCCGCGGGCGCACAGCACCTCGTTCCACTGCCAGGCGTCGTCCGGTGCGGGGTCGGGGATCTCCTTCTCCAGCGCGGACGCCCCCGCCATGTCGCCCTGGTCGAGGAGGGTGTGCAGACGCACCGCGAGCGCGGACGCGTGACGCGCGGTGGCGCGCGGGACGGCCACGTCCTCCAGGACCGTCGCGGTGGCGCGCAGCGCCTCGTCGAGCGCTCCGAGGCGGTGGTGCGCCTCCGCGCGGAGCGCGAGCAGGCTCGGATAGGTCTGGTCGAGCAGCGGGTCGGTGGCGTCAAGGAGCCGCCGGTAGACCCGCTCCGCCTCGTGGGGCAGGTCGGCGTAGAGGAAGACCGAGGCCGCGGAGCCGAGGAAGGCGGTGGCGTCGGTGGTCGACGCGCCGCGGCCGATGACGAGGCGGGCGGCGGCGACGGATTCGGCGACGCGGTCCAGGCGGGAGACGCAGATGACGGCGCGGGCCGCGAGCAGGGCCCGCTCCTCGGCCGTGTCGCCGGGCAGCGAGAGGTCGAGGGCCACGGTCTGCAGGAGTTCGCCGTAGCCGACCCGGTTGGCCGTGGCCGCCAGCAGCAGTTGCGCCTCGATCAGTTGCCGGCCGGCGACGCCGGACGCCGGTGTCGCCGCGTCCGAGGGGTAGCGGCCGAGCAGTTCCATCGCGCGGGCCACCTGCCCTTGCCGCGTCAGCGCCTCGGCGAGAGCGCCCAGCGCCGTCACCCGCACCTCCGACGAGGACGCCCGCTCGAGGCCCGCCATCAGATGGCGGACGCTGGCCCGCGGGTCGACGCGTATCTCGGCCACGCCGAGTTCGACCAGCAGACTCGGCTCGCAGGCATCCTCGGTGCCCTCGGGCACGCAGGGCCGCAGCAGCTCCACCGCCCGGCCGGGCGCGGCGCGCCGCATCGCCTCCCGGGCCGCCTCCCGCAGCACCTCGCGGGCCCACGGCTGGCGCGCGGCGTCCGGGGCGCGGCACAGGTGCTCGGCCACGTCCGCGGGCCGCGCCCCGCTGTCGTGCAGCAGCCGTGCGGCCCGGCGGTGGGCGCGGGCGCGTTCGTCCTCGGGCAGGTCGCCGAGGACGACGTTGCGCAGCAGGGCGTGGGAGAAGGACCAGGTTCCGTCGCCGCCCGAGGTGACGAGCCCGATGGAGATCAGCATGAGGACCGAGCGGGCGAACGCGGTGCTGTCCAGATGGGCCAGGCGCGCGCACGTCTCCGAGGTCGCGCCGTCGCCGAGCACGGCCAGCGCCCGGGCGGCCTGGACGGTGGCCTCCGGCTGCCGGTGCAGCAGCCGCGCCGCCCGCAGCCGGAACGCGGGGACGTCGTGCTCGCCCATCGATGTGAAGCGGTCCGCCGTGAGCGGCAGTTTCTCGTCGCGCAGCGCCATGAGCAGCCGGGTCACCATCAGCGGGTTGCCATTGGTGGCGGCCAGGCAGGACTCCTGGAAGTCGGCGTCGGTCTCCGTCCCGATGAGCCGGCGGGCCAGGCGGCCGATGCCGTCGCTGGTGAGCGGCCGGGGCCGCAGGATGTGGCAGAGGGGCAGGGCCGCCACCTCGTTCAAGGGCGGCACATGGCTGCCGCTGCGTCTGGCGACTGCAAGGAGTACGGGCAGTCCGGCCAGACGGCGCGCGGTGTGGGCGAGGAACTGCAGGGACGCCGGGTCGGCGTCGTCGGCGTCGTCGACGGCGATGACCAGCGGGCCGTTCGCCGCGGCGGACCGGACGCTCTCGTGCAGTTCGGCCAGCACGCCGAAGGAGACCGTCGAGGCGTCGACGTCGTGGCAGGGGAGCGCGCGCGGGCGGCCCTCGGGGCGGCCGGGCGCGCTGGGCCAGGCGGTCGGCGGGAGCCGGGCCGCGCCGTTCGCGCTCAGCGCGGTCAGCAGGGAGTGCGCGGTGCTCAGCGGGAGCCGGTGTGCCGCCTGTCCGGCCTGGGTGTGGGCGATGTGCAGGCCCCGCGTCCGGGCCTGGGCGAGCAGCGCGTTCAGCAGGGTCGTCTTGCCGATGCCGTCGGGGCCTTCGAGGACGACCAGGGAGGATCCGCCGGCCGCGGTGTGCCGGGTCAGTTCGGCGAGGAGGGCGAGTTCGTGCTCGCGCTCCACCGGCTCCGGGTCCGGTCCGTCGCTCGGCCGGTCCCCGGGTCTGTCCCCGTGCGCAGCGGTCATCACCCTGTCCTCCCTCCGGAACACCGGCGGCGGTCCGGGACATGTGTGTGCGGTCCGAGGGGAGGTTGCGTGAAGACCGCCGGCCGGACCCCGCACTTCCCCCGGTCCTGGCTATCCTGGCCCATTGCAGGCCGGGAGGAGTGTCAGATCACTCCCTTCCCACAGTTGGGCTCTTCATCCCACCTGTTCTCGTCCGAGTCGGGATGCGCCACGGCCACCGAAACCGGACGCGCCCAACTGCGCTTCATCGACCGGCAGTTGACCCGCTGTGCGCGTGCAGGCGCTCGCGCCAGGGAGCGGTGTCCACGAGGGCGGCGTCCGCTTCGGGCAGGCACAGGTAGACGTCCCGGTCCCCGTCCTCCTCGGGCGTCGGCGCGATGTGCACGGTCGGCACCGGAAGGTCGGGGAACTCGTACCAGAACGGCCGTCCCCCGCCCAGGTCGATCCGGTACAGCGGGAACTGCGACCAGTTGTTGACCGAGATGCCCGATGTCGCCACGTCGGGCGCCCGCACCGACATCACATGGCGCGAAACGCCTTTGCGCCGCCAGGAGTTGAGGAACGCGATCTCGTCGCGGATCTTGTCCTCGGTGTTGCTCTCCAGACAGCGCCGCACCTCCCACGCGACCGTGCCCAGCGGCGCTTCGCGCAGCCGGCCGGCCGTGAGCGAGGTCCAGCTGTTGCTGACGCAGTTGCCCCAGTACGACGCCGGCAGCGCGCCGCCGAGACGGTGCTGCACGCCGACGATGAGGCCGAGCCATTCGGCGGCCTCCGCGGGGCGGGCCCGCAGTGCGCCGAGGATCTGCCACAGGTGGGCGGTCAGCGCGTCGTTCGTCGACACCCAGGCGCCGGGCTCGGGGAGGGTGCGCTGCGCCTCCGCCTTGAGCGCGGCCAGTTCCCCCGCGCCGAACCGGGTCGTGACGGTGGCGAGCTTGTTGCTGCCCGCCCGCAGCGTGGTCGTCAGGTGCCGGAGGCGGCCCACGCCGAGGAACGCGCGCCCCTGCCGCGTCGCCGGGTCCGCCGACGGCCGGCCAAGACCGTCGAGGATCTCGCGGGCGTGGGAGGGACCGTCCCACGGGAGGCCGAGGTGCTCGCGCGACCAGCTCTCCAGGAAGGCGACGGTGCTGCCGCCGTCCGCGAGGCTGTGGTTGATGAGCACGCCGAGGACCGAACCGCCGCCGCGCATCCGGGTCAGCCGGACCTTGAGCAGCGGGGTGTCCCGGCCGACGACACCGAAGGCGCTCACCTCGCGCAGCATGTTCCCGATCACCGGCGCGGCGCGCAGCCCGTGGCCGTAGTCCCGCATCGGGTCGGGGCAGGACGCCTCGGTGAACCGGACGCCCGCGTCGTTGCAGACGACGCTCAGTCCGCCGTCCGCGTCCCGTTCGAGGCGCCCCGCGAGCAGCGGGTAGCGGCGCAGGACGCGCGCCAGGGAGTCGCGCAGCGCCGCGCCGTCGAGGGTCTCGCGGTAGAAGAACGTCAGCGGCGTGTACCACGGGCCGGTCAGCAGGTCGTAGCCGCTGAGCCGCACGCGGCGGCCGTCCGCCTCACCGGCGCGGACGGTGTGCACCCGCTCCACGCGGCTGTCCACGACCGTACGGAACGCGGTGGCCCCCTTCTTCCCGTCGCCCGGAGCGGTGTTCTTCTTCGTCACGGCCGCCTCAGTCCCAGGCCAGGAGGAGCCGGTCCACGCCGTAGTGCACGGCGCGGTCGCGCAGCGGCACCTCGTCGGCCGGGGTCGCGAGGCGCAGCGTCGGGAACCGCTCGAAGAGGGAGCGCAGCCCGATCCGCATGCTGGAGCGGGCCAGGTGCTGGCCCAGGCACTGGTGCGCGCCGAAGCCGAGGGCGAGGTGCTTGCGCGGGATGCGGGTCACGTCCAGGCGGTCGGGGTCGTCGAAGACCTCGGGGTCGCGGTTGGCGGCGGGCAGCGAGAGGACCACCGTCTGACCGGCCTTGATGGTGGTGCCGCCGATCTCGACGTCCTCGATCGCGCACCGGCTCGACCCCATCTGGGAGATCGTCAGATAGCGCAGCAGCTCGTCGACCGCGCCCGCGTCCCACAGCTCCGGACGCGTGCGCAGCAGCGCCAGCTGGTCCGGGTGTTCGAGCAGTGCGAAGGTGCTCAGGGCCAGCATGTTGGGCGTGGTGTCGAGCGAGCCGCCCAGCGTGAGGACGGCCAGGTTGACCAGCTCGTCCTCGGTCAGCTCGCCGGTCGCGGAGAGCCGTCCGAAGAAGTCCTCGCCCTGCCGCTCCATCCGCTCCTTGACCATCGGACGGATGAGCCCGTCCATGGACTCCACGTGGTGGATGAACTCCTCCAGCGTGTACGTGAGCGTCATCAGCGCCGAGAAGTGCTCCTGGATGCCGTCCATCAGCTCCGGGGAGACGTCCATCAGCGAGCACACCGAGCGCAGGCTGACCTTCTCCGCGAAGTCGCTCACCAGGTCCGCGGGGGAGCCCTTGGCGGCCATCTCCTCCAGGGCCTCGTCGACGATCCGCGTCAGGTGCGGCTCGTACTCCTTGATGCGGCGCAGCGTGAAGTGGCCCGCGAGGAGGCGCCGGTACTTGGTGTGCTCGGGGGCGTCCATCTTCGCGAACGAGCCGGGCGGCGAGGGCTGCGGCGCGTACTCGGTCATCGGGAACGGCGGCGCGACGACGTGGGCGAGGAGTTCGTTGCGGTGGCTGAAGCGGTCGTCGGCGAGGATCTGCCGGACGAGGTCGTGGCGGGTCACCAGCCAGCCGGACGTGTCCTTGGGCGCCACCTGGAAGGTGACGGGGCTGACCGGCTCCTCGGCGCGCAGCCGTGCGTACGCGGCAGGCGGGTCGAACGGGCACTTCCCGCGCTCGGAGGGGATCACGGGCGGGTCGGGCCTGGTCTTCATGGACTCACTCCGTCGGCGAAGAGGGGAGGGGCGAATGGGGGGAGGAGCGGGGCGCGGCGGGCTCAGGCGCGGTGCACGCGCAGCGGCAGGTGCCGTGCGCCGAAGACGTTGGTGCCGTGCCAGCTGAGCCGCACCGTGGGGTCGACGCCGATACGGTCGTAGCGGTCGAGCAGGGCGTCGAGGGCGATCCGGCCCTCGAGGCGGGCGAGCGGGGCGCCGATGCAGTAGTGGATGCCGTGACCGAACGCGGCCTGCCGGGAGTTGGAGCGGCCGGGACGGAACTCGTCCGCGCCCTCGAAGACCGCGTCGTCGCGGTTGGCCGAGAGGAGCCACAGGTGGATCAGGGTGTCGGGGGCGACCTCGACACCGTCGAGCGTCGTCGTGGCCGTGGTGACCCGCTCGATCCGGGTGAAGGGCGGGCGCAGCCGCAGCGTCTCCTCGATCACGGCCGGGATCAGCGAGCGGTCCGCGCGCACCTTCGCGAAAAGTTCGGGGTCGCGGTCCAGGCACAGCAGCGCGTTGCCCACGAGGACCGAGGTGGTGATGTGCCCGGCGAGCAGCAGCAGGGTCGCGAAGCTCGCGATGTCCTCGTCGTCGAGGCGCTCACCGTCGAGTTCGGCGCCGACCAGGGTGCTCAGGAGGTCGTCGAGCGGCTCCTTGCGGCGGGACTCGATGAAGCCCTGGAGGTAGGCGGAGATGGTCACCGCCGTCTCCTCCATGCGGCGCACGCTCTCCGGGTCCTCGGGGTCGGTGGACAGGAGCTGGTCCGCCCAGCCCTGGAAGCGGCCACGGTCCTCGGTCGGGACGCCCAGCATGCGCGCGATGACCGTCACCGGCAGCGGGTTGGCCAGCGTGTCCACGAGGTCGAAGGCGTCCTCGGCGGCGCTGTCCAGGAGCTGCCCGGTCAGTTCGGTGATCCACGGTTCGAGGCCGGCGATGAGACCCGGGGTGAACGCCTTGCTCACCAGGCGGCGCATCTTGCCGTGCAGCGGCGGGTCAAGGAGCAGCAGCGTGCCGCGCGGGGCCTGCTTCTCGCCGCCGGAGAGCCTGCCCACCGTGTCGGAGGAGAACGTCGCGGGGTCGGCGAGGATCCGCTGCACGTCCGCGTGGCGGAAGACGTGCACGTTGCCGCTGCCGTCGCACCACACGGGGCGCTCCGCGCGCATCCGGGCCGCCCAGGCAAGCAGGGTGGTGCCGCCGTCCGGTTCCACGGCCGGCGGACGTCCGGGTTCCACGGCCGACGGGCTGCCGAGGCCGGAGTCCGCCTCGGGTGCCGGGTCGAGCACGTCCGAGGTGCTTTGCTGGGCCACCCAGGGTCCCCTTTCACAGGTGTCGTACGACGGCTTCGGCCACGGAGATCCATCAGCGGGGATCCGTCGGAAGGGCCCTGCTCGTCCGATCGCCCGGCCACTCCAGCACGGGGGCTTCGCGGCGGGCCAGCGCGCATGGCGCTGTCTAGGGATTCACCGAGTCTTGGCGGCTCGGGGCCCTTCGCCCCGGCGCCGGCACCGCAAGATGGGCTCGCTCCGGCATCCGGTCGAAGCGGCGAGCGCGCAGGAGGCCCGCATGGACATCGCGATCGACCACGACAAGTGCATCGGCGCCGGACAGTGCGCGCTGATCGCCCCCGAGGTCTTCGACCAGCGCGCCGACGGAATGGCGCTGCTGCTGGTCGAGCGGCCCGGCGCCGCGCAGGCCCCCGCCGTGCGGGAGGCCGCCGAGTCCTGCCCGCTGAGCGCCATCTCCGTGGCGGAGGCAAGCGCGACGGACGGCGTGAGCGCCGCCCCGGGGCGCCCCCACGGATCCGACTAGGAGAGGAACCCATGCGCGTCCTGTTCGCCGGTCTGCCGGAGAAGTCGCACGTCTTCACGATGGTGCCGCTGGCCTGGGCCCTGACGGCCGCCGGGCACGAGGTGCTCATGGCCAACGCGCCGTCCCTCAGCGATGCCGTCACCGGCGCGGGCCTCGTGGCCGCGCCGGTCGGCACCGACCACGACGTCCACCAGGACATGGCCCAGGCCCGGGACTCCCAGGACGCCGACGTCGCCAACTGGAGCCGCCTCGGCTACGGCGACGTCGACCACGCGAGCCTCGTGGAGCGCTACTCGATCAGCGTCCCGTACGGGTTCGCCCGCTACAACGACCCGGTCGTCGACGACCTCGTGGCCCTCGCCCGCGACTGGAAGCCCGACCTGGTGATCCGCGACCCCATCGCCTACGCGGGCGCCATTGCGGCCCGCGCCTGCGGCGCCGCCCACGCCCGCCTGCTGTGGTGCGCCGACGTCTACGGGCAGGCCCGCAGCACCTTCGTCGAGCTCGCCCAGGACGTCCCCGCGGACCAGCGCGTCGACCCGCTGGCCGACTGGATCGACGAGCGCGGCCGCGCCTACGGCGTCTCCTGCGACGAGGAGCTGCTCAGCGGCCAGTTCACCCTCGACACGCTGCCCGAGAGCCTGCGCCCGCCGAGCGACCTGCACCAGGTCTCCATGCGGTACGTGCCCTACAACGGCGCGGCCGTGCAGTGGGCCTGGCTGCGTGAGCAGCCCAAGCGGCCCCGCGTCTGCGTCACCCTCGGCCGCACCAACACCGAGGCCTACGGCGGCGACTACGTCGACGTCCCCGGTCTGCTGCGCGCCCTGTCCCGGCTCGACGCCGACATCGTCGCCGCCCTCATGCCCGAACAGGCCGAGCACCTCGGCGACCTGCCGCCCAACGTCCTCGCCGCGAGCGGCGTGGCGCTGAGCACGCTGCTGCCCACCTGCTCCGCGGTGGTCCACCACGGCGGCTGGGGCACCTTCTCCACCGCCCTGGTCAACGCCGTGCCACAGCTCGCCCTGTCCACCCTCGTCGCCGACCAGGAACTGCGCGGCCGCAGCCTGGAGGACAGCGGCGCGGGCCTCTTCCTGCACCACACCGACGCCGCCCCCGAGCGGGTCGCGGACCTCACCCGGCGGCTCCTGGAGGACCCCTCCCACGCCGCCGCGGCCGCCCGGCTGCGCGACGAGTCCGCGGCACTGCCCACCCCGCACGCCGTCGTCGGGGAGCTCGAACGGCTCGTCGCGGCCCGCTGAACCACCACCCGCACATCCTAGGAAGGAGGACGGCGCCCGCTCGGCCCGCCCGGTGACGCGCCGCACCCAGCATGAGTAAGACGCGCATCCTGGTGACCGGCGGGGCCGGCTTCATCGGCTCCCACTACGTCCGGACACTCCTCGGCCCCCTCGGCCCGCAGGACGTCACGGTCACCGTCCTCGACGCCTTCACCTACGCCGCCAACCCGGCCAACCTCGACCCGGTGGCCGGCAGCGACCGCTACCGGCTCGTCGTCGGCGACATCTGCGACAGCGACCTCGTCGACCGGCTGATGGCCGAGCACGACCAGGTCGTGCACTTCGCCGCCGAGTCCCACGTGGACCGGTCCCTGGCCAGCGCCACCGAGTTCGTGCGCTCCAACGTGCTCGGCACCCAGTCCCTCCTCGACGCCGCGCTGCGCCACGGCATCGACCGGTTCGTGCACGTCTCCACCGACGAGGTCTACGGCTCCATCCCCGAGGGCTCCTGCTCCGAGGAGCAGCCCGTGAACCCCAACTCGCCCTACGCCGCGTCCAAGGCCTCCAGCGACCTGATCGCCCTGGCCTACCACCGCTCCCACGGCCTCGACGTCCGTGTCACCCGGTGCTCGAACAACTACGGGCCCTACCAGTTCCCCGAGAAGATCATCCCGCTGTTCGTCACCCGCCTCCTCGCGGGCGAGAAGGTCCCGCTCTACGGCGACGGCCTGAACGTGCGCGACTGGCTCCACGTCGACGACCACATCCGCGCCGTCGAACTGGTCCGCACCCGCGGCCGGGCCGGCGAGATCTACAACATCGGCGGCGGCACCGAACTCGACAACCGGGGCCTGACCGCGCTGCTCATCGAGGCGTGCGGCGCCGACGAGGACAGCGTCGAGTACGTCACCGACCGCAAGGGACACGACCGCCGCTACTCCGTGGACTGGCGCAAGGCCCACGTCGAACTGGGCTACAAGCCGCAGAAGGACTTCGCCGAGGGCCTCGCCGAGACGGTCGACTGGTACCGGGACAACCCCCAGGTATGGGGCAACGCGACGCAGCCCGGCCGGACGGGGGCGGGGGCCGCACCGTGCTGACCTGGCACACTCTGGGCCCGCTGCGGGTCTCGTCCGACGGCCGCGATGTCACCCCCACCGCGCCGAAGGTCCGCCAGGTCCTGGCCGTGCTGCTCGCCCGCCGCAACACCGTCGTCCCGCTGTCGGTGCTCACGGCCGAACTGTGGCCGGGCCAGCCGCCGCGCAGCGCCGTTCCCACCGTGCAGACCTACGCGTACCAGGTGCGCAAGGCGCTGCACGGCGGCGAGGACCCGGGCCCCGGCGAGGAGGGCCCGCTCGCCACGCGCGCCCACGGCTACCTGCTGCGGGTGGGGCCTGGGGAGTGCGACGCGGAGGAGTTCACGCTCCTCACCGAGCAGGCGCGGGCGGCGCTGGCCGACGGCGATCCGGCCGGTGCCGTCGCGCTCCTCGACCGGGCCCGGCCGCTCTGGGACGGGCCGCCGTTCGCGGACGTCGTCCACGGCCCCGCGCTGCACGGCTACTCCCTGCGCCTTGAGGAACTGCACCTCCAGGCCGAGGAGTTGCGCATCACCGCCGGGTTCCGGCTCGGCCGGCACCGTGAACTCGTCGCCGAACTCAAGGAACTGGCCTGCGCGCACCCGCTGCACGAGTGGTTCCAGGGCACGCTGATCATCGCCCTGGAGCGGTGCGGCAGGCGCAGCGAGGCGCTGGGGGTCTATCAGCGCCTGCGGGCGCAACTGCGGGACGAGCTGGGCCTCGACCCCTCACCCGGTCTCCAGCGCCTGCGCCAGCACGTCCTGACCGACGCGGTCAGCACCGCCGACCTGGACCTGCTGCCCGGCTGACCTCTCCGGTCACCGGGCGGCGGGTCCACGTCGGCCGCTCACGCACCGGCAGCGGGCGCCGCGTGCTGCTCCGCGGCGGCCCGCCACAGGTCCTCCACCATGTCGCGGGCGGTGCGTCGCGGCTCCCAGCCCAGGACCGTACGCGCGGCCGAGATGTCCACGGCCATCCAGTCGGTGTCCGGCAGCGCCCGCGCGCCCGCGACGGGCCGCTCCACGAGCCGGGCGGGCCGGCCGCTGAGGGAGATCAGCAGGTCCACCATGTCCCGCACGGGCTGCCAGGCGCCGCTCGCGATGTTCACCACGCGCCCGGCGGCGCCCCGCGCGCGCACGGCCGCCACGACGGCCCGTGCCACGTCCTGCGCGTCGACGAAGTCCCGGCTGCTGCGCAGCGGGGAGACCCGCACCTCAGGGGGTCGCCCCTGCGCCGCCTGGTCGAGCAGTTGCGCGGCCACCTGTCCGAGGAGGCTGCCGCGCGGGGTACCGGCGCCGATCACGTTCGACAACCGCAGCACCACCGCGTCCACGGCGCCCGCCTCGACGGCCCGCAGCACGGCCCGGGTCCCGTGCAGTTTCGTCCGCCCGTAGTCGTTGGCCGGCTCCTCCGGCGAGGACTCGGTCAGCCACACCCCGTTCGGCTGCGGCGTGTACTCGTGGACGGATCCCAGCTGCACGAGGCGCGGCCGGTGGCGGGCCGTGGCGAGCGCGGCGAGCAGACGGTCCACGAGGAGCTGGTTGCTGCGGCGCATTCCGTCGGCGGTGGGGGACCACACCTCGCCCGCGGCGTTCACGACGGCGACCGGGCCCGTCCCGTCGATGAGGTCGACCAGCGCCCGGGGCCCGGAGTCGACCAGATCCATGGGGTGGAAGCGCCAGGACGCGGGCGTCTTGCGGGGCTGCCGGGCCACGGCGATGACCTCGTAGCCCGCGCGCTCCAGGGCGCTGCCCACATGGCGGCCGACGAATCCGGTCGCCCCGAGAACCACCACCCGGCCGGACCCCGTGTCCGCAGCGTCGGGCCGTTCCGGCGCGCCGACCTCCGCCATGTCCCCTACTCCTCCCGGTCCCGCGCGGTGCGCGCCCGTCCAGCGTGTGCCGTCCCGCCGAGAACGCGGGGTGCGACCTCTCCACTGAAGCAGCCGCCGTTCGAGGAGCGCGCGAGGACGGATCGAGTGGAGCGGGTCACCGACGGTCCTCGATCCGTCCTTGATCGGGAAGCCCTACGGTGTGGCCACCATGAAGGTTCGAGAGATGGCTGTGCCGGACGCGTACCACATCACCCCGCACCAGCTCCGTGACGAGCGCGGCAGCTTCTACGAGTCGTTCCGGCACGACAGGCTGGCCGAGGAGATCGGCAGGCCCGTGCCCGTGGCGCAGGTGAACTACTCGGTGTCGCGCCGGAACACCCTGCGCGGACTGCACGGCACGCTGCTGCCGCCCGGGCAGGCCAAGGTGGTGAGCGTGGTGCGCGGCGAGGCCCTCGACATCGTCGTGGACCTGAGGATCGGCTCCCCGACCTGGGGAGTGCACGAGGTGAACCGGCTGTCCGCGGACTCGGGGGAGACCCTGTTCGTCGCCGAGGGCCTCGTGCACGGCTTCCTCGCCCTCACCGACGACACCTGTGTCTCCTACCTGTGCTCCACCGTGTTCGTGCCCGGGACACAGGTGGACATCGACCCCTTCGACCCCGAACTCGACCTGCCCTGGGGCCTGTCGGAGGCGCCGCTGATGTCGCAGAAGGACGCGTCCGCGGTCTCGGTTGCCGAGGCCCGCGAGGCGGGACTCCTCGCCCGCTACGAGGACTGCCTGACCCACTACGAGGCGCTGCGCGCCGCCGACGCCCGCTGACCCACTGGCCGCCCGGCCCCCGGCGGGCCGGCCGACACCCACCGGAGAGCCGATGCCGCCCGGCACCCCCACCCCCGCCCGTCACTACGCCCTGCTGCTCTTCGCGGACTTCGGCCACATCGCCCCCACCCTGGGAGTGGCCCGCGAACTCATCGCGCGCGGCCACCGCGTCACCTACGTCGTCGACGAACGCTTCGCACCGCTCGTCGAGGAGTGCGGCGCCCGCGCGGTCACCTACACCTCCGCCCGCGGCGACTTCTACCGCGCCGCCGACCCCAGCCCCGACCGGCTCGCCCGCGACGGCTACGACCTCCTCGTCGACACCGTCCGCACCGTCTTCCCCGCCGCCCGCGACGCGCTCGCCGCCGACCCGCCGGACGTGCTGCTCTACGACTTCGAGACGGTCGCCGCGGGCCGGGTCGCCGCCCGCGTCCTGGGCGCCGTACCGGTCCAGGTCTGCCCGAGCCACGCCGCCAACGAGACGTTCTCGCTGCGCGCCCAGATGTGGGACCCCGGGCATCCGCTGATGGCCGAGGGCGCCAAGGTGCTCATCGGCTTCATGGGCGAACACGGCATCGGCCTGGAGGAGATGGGCCGCTACGGCACCGAGTGGGACGAGCGCAATCTGGTCTTCCTGCCCCGCGCCTTCCAGATCGAGGGGGACAGCTTCGACGACCGGTTCGTCTTCGTCGGCCCCACCTTCGCCGAGCCCGGCCCCGGTCTGTGGGCGCCGCCCTCGGACGGGCGCCGCGTCGCCCTGGTGTCCCTCGGCACGGAGTCGTCGGACCGCGGCGACTTCTTCCGGCTGTGTGCGCGGGCGTTCCCCGCCGAGGACTGGCATGTCGTCATGACGCTCGGCCGGGACACCGACCCCGCCGCCCTCGGACCGCTGCCGCCGCACGTCGAGGCGCACCCCTGGCTGCCGCACCCAGCCGTGCTGCCGCACGCCGACGTGTTCGTCTGCCACGCGGGCATGGGCAGCCTGATGGAGTCCCTTGCCTACGGCACGCCCGTGGTGGCACTGCCCCGCGCCCACGAACTGGATCTCAGCGCCAAACGGCTGGAGGAGTGCGGGGTGGGCCGCACCCTGTCCAGGACGGGCCTGAGCGCCCAGAGCCTCGCGGACACGGTCGCCGGTCTGCTCGCCGACCCCGGGACACCGGCCGCCCTCGCCCGGATGCGGGACGCCGTACGGGAGGCGGGCGGTGCCACCCGCGCCGCCGACGTCCTCGAGACCTGGTCCGACCGTTCCGCCTGAGCCCCGCTGGACGAAGAAGGGGCCGGCACCGTCCGGTGCCGGCCCCTTCTTCTCATGGCGTTCAGTGCGGCAGCGTCACGTACTCGCTGACGGTGTTGATGCTGTGGTCGATCATCTCGTCGGTCAGGCCCGGGTACACCCCGATCCAGAAGGTCCGCTCGGTGGTGATGTCGCTGTTGGTGAGCGGTCCGCTGACCCGGAACTCCCGGTCCTCGTACGCGGGGTGGCGGGTCAGGTTGCCCGCGAAGAAGCGGCGGGTGGCGACCTTGCTCGACTCCAGGTGGTCGATGAGCGCGCCCGGCTCGAACGGCGCGTCCGGCCGGACCGTGAGGGCGAAGCCGAACCAGCTCGGGTCACTGCCCGGCGTCGCCTCCGGAAGCAGCAGGTGCGGCAGCCCGTCGAGACCCTCGCGCAGCCGCGCCCAGTTGTGCCGCCGGGCCGCGCCGAACTCGTCGATCCGGCTCAGCTGCTGCAGGCCGAGCGCCGCCGACACGTCCGTCGACTTCAGGTTGTAGCCCACGTGGGAGAAGATGTACTTGTGGTCGTAGCCCTCGGGCAGGGTCCCCATCTGGTGCTCGAACCGTTTGAAGCAGCGGTTGTCCTCGCCCGGCTCGCACCAGCAGTCGCGGCCCCAGTCCCGCATCGACTCCACGATCCGCGCCAGGATCAGGTTGTCCGTCAGGACGCAGCCGCCCTCGCCCATCGTGATGTGGTGGGCGGGGTAGAAGCTCTCCGTCGCCAGGTCGCCGAACGTTCCGGTCAGCTGTCCCTCGTAGGTGCTGCCCAGGGCGTCGCAGTTGTCCTCGATGAGGAACAGGTCGCGGTCTCGCGCCAATTCGGCGATCTCGCGCACCTGGAAGGGGTTGCCGAGGGCGTGCGCCATCATGATGGCCCGGGTGCGCGGGCCGATCGCCTGCTCCACCCGCTCCAGCGAGGCGTTGTAGGTGCCCAGCTCGATGTCGATGAAGACCGGGGTCAGCCCGTTCTGGAGGATCGGGTTGACCGTCGTGGGGAACCCGGCCGCGACCGTGATCACCTCGTCGCCCGGCTTCAGCCGGTCCTCGCCGAGCTGCGGTGAGGTGAGACTGCTCAGCGCCAGCAGGTTCGCCGACGAACCGGAGTTGGTCAGATGCGCCTTGCGCAGACGGAAGTACTTCGCCAGCGACCGCTCCAGCCTGCGTGAGCTGACACCGGCGGCGATCCGCATGTCGAGCGCGGCCTCCACCAGCGCCACGCGGTCGTCCTCGGTCAGGACGGCGCCCGAGGCGAGCACCGGGGTGATGCCCGGCACGAACCCCGACGAGACAGTGGAGCGGTGGTACTCGCGGACCAGGTCGAGGATCTCGGACTTGTCGTTCCCCACGGCTGATGGCCTCCTGTGTGTGCCGGTGGGGACGAGACGGACGGCCGGCTCGCAGTCGAAGCGGGTCCCCACGCCCGTATCGTTCGATCGGGAGAACCCCAGATCAGCACGGGCCCCCGCCCGCGGGCCAGATACGTCGGCCGAATCTAGGGATCCACCAAACATCGGCCGCCCGGAGGACCGGTCGGCAGGCCGGATGGGGGGCCGGCCCGGCGTACCGGCCCGGAAGACCGCCCGCCCCGGTTCTAGGGGATTCCCGGCTCCGCGCGCGGCAGTCTGGAGCGACCGGCCCGTGTGGGTCGTCCGCCCATCCCTGGAGACACCGATGAAGAACGGCCGCCCGCCGGGCACCTCCGCGCGCACCGTCGTCCTGCGTGGAGGAGGCCCCTCCGGCGGGCGGGTGCGGCTCGGCGTGCACGACCTGATGAACGGCACGTTCGCCACGCCGCGCACCTTCTTCTACCGGCGGACCCTGGACGCCGACGCCGTCGAGGACTCCCTGCGCCGCACGCTCGCCCAGTACCCGCTGCTCACCGGACGCCTCGAACGCGACCCGGACGGCGGACTCAGCGTGGCCTGCGACGACGCGGGCGCGGTCTTCGCGGTCGCCCACTCAGACCGGCCCATGCCCGACTACGGCCCCGACCGGCCCGCCCGCGCGGACCTGCGCCGCTACCTGCACTCCGTCAACGCCTTCCGCGTCGTCGGCCACGACACCCCGCTGCTGTCCGTCAAGGTCACCCACATGCGCGGAGGCGGCTCCGTGCTCGGCGTGTCCATCAACCACGCCGTGGTCGACGGGGGCGGCTACCTGGACTTCCTGCTCCACTGGTCGCGCACGCACGCGGGGGAGGAGAGCCCCGCCGCGCCGTACGACCGGGCCCTGCTCGACGGACTCGCCGACGGCGTGCCCGCCGCGCCGGACGATCCGCAGTACCGCGTGATCACAGGCCGCCAGAAGTTCGGGTTCATCTGGAAGGTCAACGCGGGCTCGCGGCGGCTGCGCACGATCACCGCCCGCTTCACCGCCGACGAGGTCCTCGCACTGCGCGAGACGGCCCGGACGGGACAGGGAACCGACCAGCAGGCCGCCTCCAGCGGCGACGCGCTCGGCGCCCACCTGTGGCGTGTGCTCGGCGCACTGCGCGACCGGGACCCGGCCGCGCAAGAGCGCCTGGGCATCGTGGTCGGACTGCGCGCCGCGCTCAAGGACCGCCTCCCGGACGGCTACTGGGGCAACGCCGTCTCCAACACCACGGCCGCGCTCCCGGCCGGCGAGCTGCGCCGCGAACCCCTCGCGCACACCGTCACGGCGCTGCGCGCGGCCCTGGACCGCGTCACCCCCGACCGGGTGCGCCAGGAGACCGCCTACCTGGAGGCCCAGCGCTCGGCCGGCCGCTCGGGGCGGGTGTTCAGCCGGATGTCCCTGGACGCCTTCGAGGGCACGGTCGCCCTGAACAACTCCAGCCGCCTGCCCGTCTACGACATCGAGTTCGGCGCGGGACGGCCGTTCTGGTTCGAGTACCCTGCGAGCCCCATCCCGTGGACGGTGCTCATCACGCCGACCCCGGCCGACGACCACAGCCGCGACGTCCACCTGAGCGTTCCGCGCGACGCCGCCGACGCCCTGCGCACGCCCGAGTGGGCCGCGCGGCTGCACGAGCCCGCCGAGCGTCTGCGCCCGCTGTGAGCTGAACGAAATTCATCAGGGCGGCGCAGGAGCCCGGCATCAGACCCTGGAGGCCGTCAGGCATTCAAGGGCGGGGATCACGGCACGCAGATCGTCGCCCTGGACCGAAGTCGCCGTACGGGCCCGCGCCTCGGCCCGCGCGTTGAAGGCGATGCTCAGGCCGACGGAGTCGAAGAGGGGATCGTCTGCCGGACAGGCGCCCACCGCCGCGCATTCCCGCGGCGAGAAGCCCAGTTCGTCCGCGCGCCGGAGAGCGAACTCCCGCTCGGCCGGGGGCTTCGGCGCGTCACCGGCGTTCCCCGTGAAGCGGCCGTACACCGCGTCCAGGGGCTGCCCGAAGTAGGAGTGGAAGCCGAAGCGCTCGGCGAGATGGGCACCGATCGGCGCCCAGACGAGGCTGGAGACGACCGGCACGAGACCGTTGCTCCAGCACCAGCGGGTCGTCTCCTCGATGCCGGGCAGCAGCGGCAGATCGGCGAGTCGCGTGTGCAGCGCCTTCTCGGTGACCCCTGCCCAGCGAGCCGGATCGGTGTCCCCTGTTTCGTGCACGCTGACGGGTCCGCTCAGCCCGAGGCGTTCCTCGACCAGGCGGCACAAGCTGTCTCCCTGGACGAGCACACAGTCCACGGAGAAGAACACGGCGGCGGTATGAGCAAACATGACAGTTGTTCGAGTATGCCACCGGTGCGAAGGCTCGCACCAGGCATTAAACGATCGTTGCCTCCCATCCTTGCGGTCCGTCGGCGGTCCGTCGGCGCACGCTCTAGGGATCTCCTCGTGTCTGAAGCGCAAACATGGACAGCGGCCGTCAACGTCGGTCAGCCGCCGTCATTCTTGGAGCACCGTGAGCGCCAACTACGTCTTCCTCACCGTCGTCCTGTCGCTGGTCCTCGTCGGCTCGGCGGTGGCCAAACTGAGGCGGCAGCAGTCCCTCGTCACGACCATGCGGGGGCTCGGCGTGCCCGACGCCTGGCTGCCCCGGCTCGCCGCGCTGGAGATCGCGGGCGCCGTCGGCCTCCTCGTCGGCCTGGCGTTCCGCCCGCTGGCGGTGGCCGCCGGAGTCGGGGTGGTCCTCTACTTCGCCGGTGCCGTCGTCTTCCACGTACGGGCGCACGACCGCAAGGGGCTCATCGCACCGGGCGCCCTGACGCTCGTCGCCCTCTTCGTGAGTCTGCTGGCCCTGCAGAACACCTGACCGCGACCGAGCCGCCCGCGACTGGCGTCCCCCTCGGCCTCCCCTCCCTCCGACAGGACTGACACGTCATGCTGCAAGCCCCCCTGTCAGAACCCTCCTTCGCCGCCCGGCTCCGCGGCGAGATCCGTCGCGACCGGCCGCTGATCGTGACGGCGGCCGAGGCGGAGGCGGCCCGCTTCGGCGACACCTGCCCCGTGCTCGTCACCGGCATGGGAAAGGTGCGGGCCGCCATGGAGCTGACGCGGGCGCTCTCGACGGCCCGGCCGCGAGCCGTCGTCAACCTCGGCACCGCCGGGGCGCTCAAGAACGGCCTCGGCGGCATCGTGGAGGTGTCCCGGGTCATCCAGCACGACCTGCCCGACGCCGTACTCCACGAGCTGAGCGGCGCGCACTACGGCCGCCCGCTGACCATCAGCCCGCACCCGGGCGCCACGCTGGCCACCGGCGACGCCTTCGTGGCCGACGGCCTCACCCGCACGCGGCTGGCCGAACACGCCGACCTCGTCGACATGGAGGGCTACGCGATCGCCTCGGTGGCCGAGCGGTTCGCCCTGCCGGTGCGCATCGTGAAGTACGTCAGCGACCGGGCCGACGCGTCCGCGCCGGCAGCCTGGCCGGAAGCGGCGGCGGCGGCCTCCGGCGTGCTGGCCGACTGGATCCAGGAACATCTGGCCTGACCTCATCACCCCAGGGGTCCGGGCCCGCGCCCCGGCCCTCCCGTCCGTGCGGTGCCCGCCCCGGGCCGCCGCGGCAACCACTGGAGAGACGTGTCCCGACGCCTGTTCACCTCGGAGTCCGTGACCGAGGGCCACCCCGACAAGATCGCTGACCAGATCAGCGACACCATCCTCGACGCGCTCCTGCGGCAGGACCCGGCCTCCCGGGTCGCCGTGGAGACACTGATCACGACCGGCCAGGTCCACGTGGCCGGCGAGGTCACCACCAAGGCCTACGCGGACATCGCCACCCTGGTCCGCGACACGATCCTGGGAATCGGCTACGACTCCTCCGCCAAGGGCTTCGACGGCGCCTCCTGCGGGGTGTCGGTGTCGATCGGGGCGCAGTCCCCGGACATCGCGCAGGGCGTCGACACGGCGTACGAGTCGCGGGTGGAGGGCGCCTCCGACGGGGGCGAAGGTGATGAACTGGACCGCCAGGGCGCGGGCGACCAGGGCCTGATGTTCGGCTACGCGACGGACGAGACGCCCACCCTCATGCCGCTGCCGGTCTTCCTGGCGCACCGGCTGTCCGGCCGGCTGGCGGAGGTCCGCAAGAACGGCACGATCCCGTACCTGCGCCCGGACGGCAAGACACAGGTGACCATCGAGTACGACGGGGACACCGCGGTGCGCCTCGACACGGTGGTGGTCTCCTCGCAACATGCCGCGGACATCGACCTGGAGTCGCTCCTCGCCCCCGACATCCGGGAGCACGTGGTCGAGCCGGAGCTGAAGTCGCTGCTCGACGACGGCATCAAACTGGACACCGACACCTACCGTCTCCTCGTGAACCCCACCGGCCGGTTCGAGATCGGTGGCCCGATGGGCGACGCGGGCCTGACCGGCCGCAAGATCATCATCGACACGTACGGCGGCATGGCCCGCCACGGCGGCGGCGCGTTCTCCGGCAAGGACCCCTCCAAGGTGGACCGCTCCGCGGCCTACGCCATGCGCTGGGTGGCCAAGAACGTCGTCGCCGCCGGCCTGGCCTCGCGCTGCGAGGTGCAGGTGGCGTACGCGATCGGCAAGGCGGAGCCGGTGGGCCTGTTCGTGGAGACCTTCGGCACGCACAAGGTGGAGACGGAAAGCATCGAGAGGGCCATCGACGAGGTCTTCGACCTCCGCCCGGCCGCGCTCATCCGCGACCTCGACCTGCTGCGCCCGATCTACGCCCGGACCGCCGCCTACGGCCACTTCGGCCGCGAGCTGCCCGAGTTCACCTGGGAGAGGACCGACCGCGTGGACGCCCTGCGCAAGGCGGTGGGCAATGCGCCCGCATCGTAGGGGCGCCCGGCAGAGGCCGGCCGGCTGTGATGGACGGTGAAGGAAGAGGCATGACGGCGCAAGAACCGATGGTGAACGCGGCTTCGCGGGGACGGGCGGCATGATCGAGCACATCCTCCCCCAGGGGGTCGCGGTCGCCGAGGCCTTCCGCGACGCACCGGCCTCGGACCTCTATCCGCAGGAGGCCCGCATCGTCGCGCAGGCCGTGGCACCGCGCCGGCAGGAGTTCGCCACGGTACGACGGTGCGCCCGCGAGGCGCTGGCCCGGCTCAGCCTGCCCCCCGTGCCGATCCTTCCCGATCGGCACGGGGCGCCCCGCTGGCCCGCGGCGGTGCTCGGCAGCCTCACCCACTGCACCGGCTATCGGGCCGCCGTCGTCGCCCCCGCCGCCGACCTGCGGCTCCTCGGCATCGACGCCGAGCCCGACGCGCCGCTCCCGCGAGGCGTACTGGAATCCATCGCGCTCCCCTCGGAACTGCGACTCGTACGGCATCTGCTCATCCGTCGCCCTCAAGTGCGCTGGGACCGGGCCCTGTTCAGCATGAAGGAGGCGGTGTACAAGAGCTGGTATCCGCACACGGGTGACCGCCTGGACTTCCCGGACGCCGAGCTGACCTTCGACGCGGACAGCCCCGTGTTCACCGCGCGGCTGCGCATTCCGGCGGCGCCTCGGCTGGAGGGCCGCTGGATGGCGGACAAGGGCCTGCTGATCACTGCCATCGCGGCGTGAGAGGCACCGGTAACTTGGGGATCGGGTATTCCTAGACGACTGGTCTACTGATGAGGTACGGTTTCACCCATGCCAGCCACGACAGCGCGCAGCGTCGACACGCGTCGGAGCATCCTCGACACCGCCCGGCGGATAATGGCACACAAGGGCTACTCCGCGGTCGGCCTCAATGAGGTGCTCGCGGAGGCGGGCGTGCCCAAGGGGTCCTTCTACCACTACTTCGCTTCCAAGGACGCCTTCGGCGAGGCTCTCCTGCAGAGCTACTTCGAGGAGTACCTGGCCGACATGGACCGCGTGCTGGCGCGGCCCGGCCGGTCGGCCGCCGAGCGGCTGATGGACTACTGGCGGCTGTGGCGGGACACGCAGAGCTTCGACGCATGTCAGGGCAAGTGCCTGGCCGTGAAGCTCGGCGCCGAGGTGGCCGACCTCTCCGAGCCGATGCGGCTGGCCCTGAAGGAGGGGACGGGCGCGATCGTCGACCGGCTCGAACGGGCCATCTCCGACGGGCTGGCGGACGGCTCGGTCACCATCGAGGGCGCGCCGCGCGAACTGGCGCAGAGCCTCTACGGCATGTGGCTCGGCGCCAGCGTGATGGCCAAGATCCAGCGCAGCCTGGACCCCCTCGACGTCACTGTGGCGATGACCCGCAGACTGCTGCACGCTTAAGGATCCGCACTTCCGTGTCCGGCGCCGTGCCGGACGCGGTGTTCTTCCACCCCTCAGTAGACGACTGGTCTACTGGAAAGTGAGCTGTGTGATGAAGGTTCTGATCGTTCTCACCTCGCACGACACGCTGGGCGACACCGGCCGCAAGACCGGTTTCTGGCTGGAGGAGCTGGCGGCTCCGTACTACCAGTTCCAGGAGGCCGGTTGGGAGATCACCCTCGCCTCTCCGAAGGGCGGCCGGCCGCCCCTGGACCCCAAGAGCAACGAGACCGCCTTCCAGACGGAGCAGACCCGCCGCTTCGAGTCCGACGCGCAGGCGACCGCCGCGCTCGCGGACACCGTCCGTCTGGACTCCGTCTCGGCCGAGGACTTCGACACCGTCTTCTACCCGGGCGGCCACGGTCCCCTGTGGGACCTCGCCGAGGACACCGACTCCGTACGGCTGATCGAGGCGACCCTGCGCTCGGGCAAGCCGCTCGCCCTGGTCTGCCACGCACCCGGCGTCCTGCGCCACGCGGTCCAGGAGGACGGCACTCCGCTGGTGCGGGACAAGAAGGTCACCGGTTTCACCAACTCGGAGGAGGAGGGCGTCGAGCTGACCGAGGTCGTCCCCTTCCTGGTCGAGGACGAGTTGAAGCGTCTGGGCGGCGACTACTCCAAGGGTGAGGACTGGCAGCCCTACGTCGTGCAGGACGGCCTCCTGATCACCGGCCAGAACCCGGCGTCCTCGGGCCCGGCGGCCGAGGCTCTGATCAAGCTGACCGGCACGGTCGGTGCCTGAACAGGCCTACCCTCGCGACGAGTTGCGGACCGCCCGGGCCGGATCGCCGCCATGGCCGCAGATCCGGCCCGGACGGGCCTCGGTGTCCTCGGATCACGTGACCGCCGGACACCCGCTCGCCGCGCGGCATTGATCCGCACGGGCGCCCGGCTCCGACCGGCTGCTCGTGGGTGAGGTCGAGCGGGCTATGAGGCACCGAGGTGCGACGTGTCACCAAGGCTGACGACCTGACGGTTGTGGAAGAAGTCGTCCTCCCGGAGCGTGGTGATGCTGCCCGAGGGGGCCCGGAAACTGACGTAGTCGGCCGACTTGAGCGGCATCCTGATCCAGGACGCCACGACGAAGGTCAGCGAACCGCCGTGCGTCACGACGATCTGGTGCTCGCAGTCGCTGCTCAGGATGTCGTCCATGGCCGCATAGATGCGCTGCGCCCACGCGGCCTTGGTCTCGGCCCCCTCCACGCCCTCGTCGTGGTCCATACGCTCGCCGACAGCGGGCGGCGGGACGAAGCGCCGGTCAAGCCACGCCTGCGGCCTTCCCCCCGCCTCGCCGTAGGACTTCTCCCGCAGCCGACGGTCCAACACCGGCCGCACATTGAACAGTTCGGCCACTTCCTCGGCCGTCCGCAGAGTGCGCCGCAGATCCGAGGAGAACAGCTCGGCCTCGGCGCCGTCCGGGATCCGGGCCCGCAACGCCTGCGCGATGGAGACCGCCGCGCGGACCCCGGCGGGCGTCAGCTCGGAGTCGTGCCACCCGCCGACGACTCCCTCGACGTGGTGCGTCGCCTCCGGGTGGCTGACGACATACAGAGTGCGCATCGGTGCGTGCCTTCCTTTAGAGTGCACGGCGGCCGCCGGACACGGCAGGCATTCTGCCTCCGGCGAGGGGCTGTCGTTCGGGCCCGTACGGCAGTAGCGTGAGGGGCAGTCCGTGAATTGCCTCGTCGTCAGCGCGGCGGGTTCTGGTTTCGGCGACCTCTCGGGCCCGTGGACGGGTCCCTACGCCAGCGGCTGCTATCGCGGGACTCGGCGCCCGCCCCATACGCACCGCACCAGCGAGCTTCAGCACGGGCCGACCTCCACCACCGCGATTGTCGTCCTCGTCGTCGCTCTCGCTGTTCTCGGAAGCGGTGCACGGCTGTCATGGGACTTGTGATGGATGACTTCTTCGTCGACGACCTGTGCCTGATCACTCCTCTGCGGCACGAGGAGGGGGTGGAGCTGGCCCGGGAAGTCGTCGGCACCCACCAGGTGCCGCTGGTGACGGCGGTCGCCGAGTGCGCGCGGCGGGCCGACGAGATCACCGTCGACCTCACCCGCGTCGAGCACCTCTCCGACAGCACCCTGGCGACCTTGGTCGGTTTCGCCCGCACCCTGCGCACCCCGCAGAGTCTGTGCGTGGTGGCCGGTCCCGGACTCCGGCTGCCCGAGCGGCTGCACCGGCACGGCTGGAACGGGATGGACACCTTGCGGCTGCACTGCGAGTAGGGAGCGTGTGTTCCTGCCGTCGCGGGAGGCGGCAGGAGCACGAGCCCTTCGCGCCGTACGTGGTGCAGGACGGCATGCTGGACGCGGTCCACCGCGCGGCCGCGACCGTCCGGACGCGCCGAACTCCCGTTGTCAGCCAGGGCGGTTGGTGTCCGGGATGCTGATGGCGATCGGTCTGGCCTCACCGAGGAAGAGCAGGACGAACTGGCGCAGGGCCTCCTCCAGCGTCCACGCGACGGACGGAATGACGGGGAGGGCGATCAGCCCTTCGCGGAAGGCCACGAGGAGGGGCCAGGCGGTCGCTATCAGCGGTTCGAGGAGCGGTTCCCTGGAGAGGCCGATCATGTCGCCGACCCGGTCGCTCAGCGTGTACCGGGCGAACGCGCTGATGAGCGGGCGGGTGAGGCCGAGGTCGAGTTCGGCGACGATGTCCAGGAGGACCTTGGTCAGGGCCACCCCTTCGGCGCTCGCGCCCAGGATGGGGTCGAGGACCTGCTTGGACTGGGCGTTGGCCGCCGCCCAGCTCGCCGGGATGTACTCGTCCCGGACACCGAGCATCGCCGCGCTCACCTGCCACACATGCAGGTAGGCGTCCGAGTCGGGGGTGCTGACGCGTACGCCCCAGTCCTTGAGCTTGCGCATGACGAACGTGGCCAGGCTGTGCCAGGTGACCAGGATGTCGGCCTGGCTGATCGGGATGGTCTGGCCCCCGCTGGTCTGTGTCCAGCCGGGGGACTGCGGCAGCAGGTGCCGGACGGCCGCGTGCACCATGCGGGTCTTGACACAGGTCACGACCATCGACCCGGTCGGCCGGTGGGCGTCGGTGTCACCGATGTCGTAGCCGAGCCGCGCGGTCTTCGCGATGCGGTCCTTCATGTCCGCGCCGCCCTTGGAGTAGTACACGGCGCGCGCCTCGCGGGGGATGGCGGTGCTCATCAGGCCGCTGCCCAGTCCGTAGAGGGCGCCGACGTAGATGCCCTTCGTCTTGCTGAAGCGGGATCCGCGGTCGAGCAGGGTCCGTTCGGCCCAGGTCGGCAGTTGCCGGGCGTGCTCCATGAAGTCGCGCACGTCCGCGGGCAGTCCGTCGGGCAGGGCCTGGTCGTTGCGGGTCCACTGGGCGAGCGCCGCGTTCACCCGGGCCACGTCGCCCCGTTCGATGACGGCCGCAAGGACGGGGTCGGCCTCGTCGTCCCACACCCACTGCGGGTCGGCGCCCGCACCGGCTCCGGCCACCGAGGAGGCCGGGGACCACGTCCACAGGGATCGCGCGGCGGCGGGCGAGGTGGTGCTCAGCGCCCCGATGGCGCCCAGCGCTCCGCCGTTCAACAGCACCTTCCGTCTGCTCACATCCATTGCCTTGCACTCCTTCGCGATGGGGTCATGGCCGGGGAGGGGCTCGTCCACGTGCTTGCTTGTTACGATGAAACAGAAGCGCGCTCTCTGTTTCTGACAGGTAGGGGACCACAAGCGCGCGGGGTTGCCAGAGGCGCTACGAAGATGTCCCGAATCGCGCGCTCCACAGGCCCTCCGGGCGCACGCCGGAGGGCGCCTCAACGCTTGGCCCGTACCAATGTCTTGACGCCCCCTTACTTCACTCCTTAAATCAACGGGCGAAACGCTTTCACCTTCACCTCCACCTCGGCCGGCTCCCCCTCAACGCCCGGCCGCTCAGGAAGGACCGAGACGTGACCTCCCACCGTCTGCTTCGCAGATGTCTGCTCGCCGCTCTGTCCGCCACGCTGGTCGCGTCCGCCGCGACCGGCGTGGCGCGCGCGGAACCCTCGGACGTCGCCGCCGCCGCCGCGGTGACGTTCTCTGACACCTTCGACGGCGCCGCGGGCAGCGCGGTCAACGCGTCGAAGTGGACGCTGGAGACCGGCGACAACGTCAACAACCACGAGCGCCAGTACTACACGTCCGGCACCAACAACGCCGCCCTGGACGGCCAGGGCCACCTGGTGATCACGGCGAAGAAGGAGAACCCGGCCAACTACCAGTGCTGGTACGGCACGTGCCAGTACACCTCGGCGCGGCTGAACACCTCGGGCAAGTTCAGCGCCCAGTACGGGCACGTCGAGGCGCGCATGAAGATCCCGCGCGGGCAGGGCATGTGGCCCGCGTTCTGGATGCTCGGCACGGACATCGGTTCGGTCGGCTGGCCCAACTCGGGTGAGATCGACGTGATGGAGAACGTCGGCTTCGAGCCCTCCACGGTCCACGGCACGATCCACGGCCCCGGCTACTCCGGATCGGCCGGTGTCGGCGCCGGATACACGCTGCCCGGCGGCCAGGCCTTCGCGGACGCGTTCCACACCTTCGCCGTCGACTGGGCGCCCAACTCGATCAAGTGGTCGGTCGACGGCGTCGTCTACCAGACGCGTACGCCCGCCGACGTGAGCGGCAAGACCTGGGCGTTCAACAAGCCGTTCTTCCTGATACTCAACCTGGCGGTCGGCGGCTATTGGCCGGGCGACCCCAACAGCTCCACCGCCTTCCCCGCCCAGCTCGTCGTGGACTCGGTGTCGGTGACCACGAGCGACGCGCCCTCCGGTGGCGCGATCAGGGGCCTCGCGGGCAAGTGTGTGGACGTCGCCGCGGCGAACTCCGCCAACGGCACCCCCGTACAGCTCTACGACTGCAACGGCACCGCGGCCCAGCAGTGGACCGTGGGCTCTGACGGCACGATCCGCGCGCTCGGCAAGTGCCTGGACGTGACCAGCGGCGGTACCGCCGACGGCACCCCCGTACAGCTCTGGGACTGCAACGGGACGGCCGCGCAGAAGTGGGCGGTCAGCTCGGCCAACGACATCGTCAACCCCCAGGCGAACAAGTGCCTGGACGTGACCGGCAACAACTCGGCCAACGGCACCCGGCTCCAGATCTGGACCTGCTCGGGCGGCGCCAACCAGAAGTGGACCGTGGGCTGACCCGCCTCTGACCGGAGCGCGCCCGGCCCCGGCCGGCGGCTCCGGTCACCGCGGCCGAACCTGCGCGGCCTCGTCGGCCGCCCGACGCCCAGCCCCGCGTGTCCCTCGCGGGGCTGGGCCGCGTTTGCGTGTGTCATCTCGGCGCGCCCGCATGGCATGTACCTTTTTTGCCGATATGCATGGTCAATGACCGTATTGGTCCTGGCCCACCTCGTCCTCGCCCTCTGCGCCGCCCCGCTCATCCGCCGAGCGGGCCCGCGCGGATTCCTCGTGCTCGCCCTGCCGCCCGCCGCCGCGCTCGTCTGGGCCCTGTGCCAGTGGTCCACGGTCACGGGCGGCGGGGCGCGGAGCGAGGCGTGGACGTGGGTCGAGGCCTACGACGTCCAGGTGGCGTTCCGGCTCGACGCGCTCGCGCTGCTCATGGTGGTGCTCGCCGCCGGTGTCGGGGCGCTGGTCCTGCTGTACTGCGTGCGCTACTTCGCCCCCGGGACGCGGCAGTTGGGGCCCTTCGCCGGAAACCTGCTCGGGTTCGCGGGATCGATGCTCGGCCTCGTGCTCGCCGACGACCTGATGATCCTCTACCTGTTCTGGGAGCTGACGACCGTCCTGTCGTTCCTGCTGATCGGATACGACAGTGAGAAGCGGGCGAGCCGCCGCTCCGCGCTGCAGGCACTGACGGTCACCTCGCTCGGCGGGCTCGCCATGTTCGTCGGGCTGCTCATGCTCGGGCACGCGGCGGGCACGTACCGGATCTCCCGGATCCTGGAGGCGCCGCCCGGCGCGAGCGGCACGCTCTCGGCCGCCCTGGTACTGATCCTGGCCGGGGCGCTCACCAAGTCGGCGATCTGGCCGCTGAGCATGTGGCTGCCGAACGCGATGGCCGCGCCCACCCCGGTCAGCGCCTATCTGCACGCCGCCGCGATGGTGAAGGCCGGGGTCTATCTCATCGCGCGGCTCGCCCCCGCGTTCGCCGAGGTCACGCCCTGGCGGCCGCTGCTCCTCACCCTCGGCACGGCGACGATGCTGCTCGGCGGCTGGCGCGCCCTGCGCCTGAACGACCTCAAGCTCGTCCTCGCGTACGGCACCGTCAGCCAGCTGGGCTTCCTGACCGTGCTCGCGGGCGACGGCACGTACAACGCGGGGCTCGCCGCCGCCGCGATGATCCTCGGCCACGCGCTGTTCAAGGCGCCGCTGTTCCTCGTCACCGGGATCGTCGACCACGCGGCCGGGACACGGGATCTGCGGCGCCTCTCCGGAGTGGGGCGGGCCCTGCCGTGGGTGTGCGCCGTGGCCGTGCTCGCGGCGGCCTCGATGGCCGCGTTGGTGCCGCTGCTCGGCTTCGTGGCGAAGGAGGCCGCGTTCGACGCGCTGCTGCACGGCACGGTCGCCGAGCGGTGGGTGCTCGCCCTGATCGTCGTCGGCTCCGCGCTCACCACCGCGTACACGCTGCGCTTCCTGTGGGGTGCCTTCGCCCGCAAGCCGGGCCTGGCCGACACGCCGGTGCACCGCGTCGGCCCCGGCCTCCTCGCGCCGCCCGCGCTGCTCGCCCTCGGCTGCCTCCTGCTCGGCCCGGGGATCGGCCCGGTGGCGCCGCTCTTCGAGGCGTACGCCGCGCAGTACCCCGTCCCCGCGCACCCCTACCACCTGGCGCTGTGGCACGGGTTCGGGACCGCGCTCTGGCTGTCCGCGCTGACCTGGGCGGGCGGCGTGGCGCTGTTCCTCGGCAGGGAGGGCGTCGTGAAACTGGGCCGACGGCTCGCCTGGCCCAAGGCGGACGAGGCGTTCGGCCGCACCGTGCTCGGCCTGGAGCGGACCGCCCTCCAGGTCACGGGCTCGGTGCAGAAGGGCTCACTGCCCGTCTACGTGGCCACCGTCCTCGGTGTCGTGCTCGCCGGGCTCCTCGCGGTCCTCGCCAAGGACCGCCCCTGGGGCCACGCCTCCGCGCCCCGCGCCTGGGACACCCCGTGGCAGGCCGCCGTCACCGTGCTGACCTGCGCGTGCGCGGTGATGTGCCTCGCCGTGCAGCGCCGCATGAAGGCCGCCGTCCTCGCGGGCCTCACCGGCTACGGCACGGCGCTGCTGTACGTCGTCCAGGGCGCGCCCGATCTGGCGCTCACGCAGTTCGGCGTCGAGACCGTCTCGACCGTCGTCCTGATCCTCGTCATGCGGCGCCTGCCCGTGAACTTCGGCGAGGCCGCACGCTCGTGGCGCCGCACGGCCGCCGTGCTGCTCGCGTTCGGCAGCGCCGCCGCCCTCGCCTGCGCGGTGTGGCTGGCCGCGAGCGCCAGGACCGCCGCGCCGGCCGGGGCCGCGATGACGGAGGAGACGGCGCACCACGGCCTGAAGGACGTCGTCGCGACGATCCTCGTCGACTTCCGCGCGTGGGACACCATGGGCGAGTCCGCCGTCCTCGCCGTCGCGGTCCTGGGCGTCACCAGCCTGCTGTACGTCCACCGCAGACAAGGTCCTTCCCCCGGCGCGCCGCCCGCGCTGCCCGGCGGGGTGACCGCCTGGTCCCTGGCTTCGCGCGCCATCCGGGTGCCGGACGCCTACACCCGGACCGCGCCGGGACGCAGCTGGCTCACGGCGGGGGACACCCTCGCGCCCGAACACCGCTCCGTCGTCCTCGAAGTCGTCGCCCGGCTCGTCTTCCACCCGATCCTGACCCTGTCGGTGTACCTGCTGCTGTGCGCCGAGAACCTGCCGGGCGGCGGCTTCGTCGGCGGACTCGTCGCGGGCGTCGCCCTGATGATCCGTTACCTCGCGGGCGGACGCCACGAACTGGCCGCCGCGGCCCCCGTGCACCCCGGCTTCTTCACCGGACTCGGCCTCACCCTGTCGACAGGCGTCGCGCTCCTCGGCCTCGCCGACGGAACGGTGCTGCACGCCTGGACGTGGCACGGACACCTGCCGCTGATCGGCGACTGGCACATGGGCACCGCCGTCCTCTTCGACCTCGGCGTCTACCTGCTCGTCCTCGGCGCCGTCCTCGACGTGACCCGCGCCCTCGGCGCGAAGATCGACCAGAGCACGGAGCACCGGGCCGGGCTCGCCCTCGCGGGGGAGGCGCAGCGGTGACCGTCAGCCTGACCCTGCTCGTCTGCGCCACCGTCCTCACCGGGGTCGGCGGCATCCTCATCCACACCCGCAGCCTGACCCGCGTCCTCATCGGCGTCATCGTCTGCGGCAACGGCGTCAACGTCTTCGTCCTCACCACCACCGGCCGCGCCGGGGACCCGCCGCTGCTGTACCCGGGTGTCCCACACGCCCGGGTCACCGACCCGCTGCCGCAGGCCATCGCGCTGACCGCCGTCGTCATCACGCTCGCCACCACCGCGTTCGTGCTCGCGATGGCGTACCGCAGCGGCCGGCTGTCCGGCTCGGACTTCGTGCCGGACGACGTCGAGGACCGGCGCGTCGTCCTGCGCGCGGAGATCGCCGAGGAACGCGCCGAACTGCGCGAACGCCATCGCGGCGAAGGGCTGCGCGCCTGGCGCGGGGCGCGCCGCGAACAGCGCCACCGGATCCGCGCCGACCGCGCCTATCAGGCCCGCGCCCGCGACGCCACCGGCGACCTGTGGGACGACATCCTCGGCGCGGACCCGCAGCCGTCCCCCGATACCGCCCGGCAGGAGAAGGACCCGACGTGAACGCACTTGTCCCGCTGCCCGTCGTGCTGCCGCTCACCGCCTGCGGCGTCAGCATGTTCATCGGGCCCCGGCTGCGCGTGCTGCACCGGATCATCGGCATCGGCGTCCTCGCCGTCGTCCTCGTCGCCGACCTCGTGCTGCTCGTCGAGGCCGACCGCACCGGGCCGCTCGTCGTCCACCTCGGCGACTTCGCGCCGCCACTCGGCGTCACCCTGGTCGCCGACCGGCTCGCCGCGCTCATGCTGACCGTGTCCGGCGCCGTCACCCTCATCGTGCTGGTCTACGCCCTCGGCCAGGACATGGCGGACCGCGAGGAGAGCGCCCCCATCGCGGTCTTCCACCCGGCCTATCTGGTCCTGGTCTCCGGCGTCTCGCTCACCTTCCTCGCGGGCGACCTCCTGAACCTCTTCGTCGGCTTTGAGATCATGCTGATGGCCAGCTTCGTCCTGCTCACCCTGGGCGGCACCGAACCCCGCCTGCGGGCCGGTTCGACCTACGTCGTCGTCTCCCTCGTCTCCTCGCTGCTCTTCCTCGCGGGCATCGCCGTCGCCTACGCCGCCACGGGCACCGCCAACATGGCGCAGCTCGCCGTCCGCCTGTCCGACGTCCCCCTCGGCGTACGGACCCTCCTTGAGGTGCTGCTGCTCACCGTGTTCGGCGTCAAGGCGGCCGCGTTCCCGGTCGCCGCCTGGCTGCCCGACTCCTATCCGACCGCGCCCGCGCCGGTGACGGCCGTCTTCGCGGGGCTGCTCACCAAGGTCGGCGTGTACTCGATACTGCGCGCCGAGACGCTGCTCTTCCCCGGTAACCGTCTCTCCTCCGTGCTGATGGCCGTCGCGTTCGCGTCCCTGCTGATCGGCATCCTCGGCGCCGTCGCCCAGACCGACCTCAAACGGCTCCTCTCGTTCACCCTCGTCAGCCACATCGGCTTCATGCTGTACGGGATCGCGCTCGGCAGCCGGGGCGCCATCGGCGGCGCCATCGTCTACACCGCCCACCACATCACCGTACAGACGACGCTGTTCCTCGCCGCCGGGCTCCTTGAACGGCGGTACGGAACAACGGAGTTGACGCGGCTCGGTGGAGTCGCCCGCGCCGCGCCGCTCCTTGCCGCGCTCTGGTTCGTGCCCGCCATGAACCTCGCCGGAATCCCACCGCTGTCCGGGTTCCTCGGCAAGCTCGCGCTGATGCGGGCCGGTGCGGCGGACGCCGGACCCGCCGCGTACATCCTGCTCGGCGCCTGTGCCGTCGCCAGCCTGCTGACGCTCTACGTGACGGTGAAGGTGTGGAACCTGGCGTTCTGGCGGGCCGCGCCGCAGCGGTCGGCGCCGGAAGGAGACGTGCTGGACGCCACCGACGACACAGACGCCACCGACGACGACGCTACCGAAGACAACGAGGGCGCGGAGGCCGTCGGCAGTTCCCTCCGCGGCGGCTCCGTGGCGGACACCTGTGTCCGCACCACCGCCCGGCTGCCGCGCGCGATGACCGCGGCGACCGTCGCCGCCGTCGCCCTCGGTCTCTCCTACACCGTGCTCGCGACCCCGCTGACCGGTCTCGCCGACCGCGCGGCCGCCGAGATCCTGGCCGGAACCCCGTACGTGAAGGCGGTGACCGGCCGGTGAGAACCTCCACTGCGCGCCCCCGCACCCGCCGTCTCGACCTTCCGCTCATCGCCTGGCTCACGGTCATCTGGATGCTGCTCTGG
>NZ_JAOCNE010000005.1:0-44578 GCF_056172735.1 Streptomyces sp. R818 | reverse complement strand
CCCGGGGCCCGTACCTCCCGCGCGACCCCCGACAGAAAAGGACCCACGACCGTGACCGTGACCGTGACCTCCTTGGACGGCATCCTGCTCGACGCCGCCCTCGCGGTGATCCTCCTCGCGGGCGCGCTGCTGCTCATCCGGATCTGGCGCGGCCCCTCCATGCTCGACCGTGCCGTGGGCGTCGATGTCGCGGCGGCCCTGATGATCGCGGGCATCGGTGTCGAAGCGGCGCACACCCGGACTCGCTACTACCTGTCGATCATGCTCGTGATCGCCTTCCTCGGCTTCACCAGCTCGGTCGGCATCGCCCGCTTCATCGCCGTACGCGACCGCCCGGACGAGCCCACGCCCGCATCCGCATCCGCATCCGAGGAGCGCCCATGAACACCTGGCACCACGCGGCCGACCTCACCGGCGCGGCCCTGCTGCTGCTTGGTGCCCTCGTCTGCCTGACGGGCGTCGTCGGACTGCTGCGCCTGCCCAACGTCCTCACCCGCAGCAGCGCCGCGACCAACCCCCAGACGCTGGGCATCCTCCTGCTCACCGCGGGCGTCGCACTGCGCCTGCGCTCCTGGGTCGACCTTGGCACCCTCGCCCTGGTCGTCTTCTTCCAACTACTGACCAGCCCCGTCGCCGCCCACCTGGTGGCCCGCGTCGCCTACCGCACAGGACAGACCGGCGACGACGCCCTGCTCTTCGACGAACTCGCGGAATCGGACGCGTTGAGGGCGAGCCGGGATATGTAGACGAGGCAAGCGGCACAGGCACGGAGGCCGACCGGGCAGGAACGCGGCTCGTGCCGCTCAGCGGGCGGCGATGTGAAACTCCATCCACTCGACACCTGGGACGAGAAAGCGGGAACCCGCGTTCAGAGCGGCGACCCCTTCGAACTCGTCGCCAGGCCCCGGGGCCACGAGGGTCCAGGGCGTCGCGACTCTCCACGCACAACGCAGGGTCGAGAAGAGAGCCGCCTCCGGAGTCGGGCACCGCAGGGGAGAGGTCAGCCGTACTTCGGCGAGCTCCGGAAACTTCCAGTACCGCTCATAGCTCTCGACCTGAACAACGCTGTCCACCTGCGCACCGAGACGCGAGACGATCCTCTCGGCGCCGCGACGATCGGCGGCTCGCACATGACAACGCCACCAGATTGATTCGAACATGCGAGAGACCGTAGGCGCGTGGTGCGCGGAACGCTGCTCCTTTTGTCGGAGCGGGATGGCAGAGTGATCGACATGCGACGCATAGATGTGGCGGAACGGCGGGCGCGGCTCGGTGTGCGGCATCGGCTGGCGGTCGCCGATCGGGCGAAGAACCCGGTCGAGGTGGCCGGTGACCTCGTCGCGCTGCACAGCACCGATCCGTCCTCCGTGTACGTCGCCACCTGGGCGCGGACCAACGGCGGCTCGGTCCGGGACGTGGAACGCGCGCTCTACGAGGACCGCACCCTCATTCGGCTGCTCGGCATGCGCCGCACCGTCTTCGTGACCACCCTCGATGTGGCCCCGGTGATGCAGGCCGCCTGCTCCCAGGCGGTGGCCGCGCGGGAACGCCGCAAGCTCCTCGGCTTCCTGGCCGCGTCCGAGGTCGCGGACGACGAGGCCGGGGTACGTGCCTGGCTGGCCGAGACCGAGGACATCGCCGTACGCGCACTCGCCGCCCGCGGCGAGGCGACCGCCGCCGAACTCGCCGCCGACGACCCACGCCTCAGCACGACGGTCACCCTCTCAGTGGGCAAGAGTTACGAAGGGACGCAGAAGATCGCGAGCAGGCTGCTGCTCCTGCTCGCCGCCGAGGGCCGAGTGGTACGCGGCCGGCCGCGCGGCTCCTGGACCTCGCACCAGTACCGCTGGGCACCCCTGGCCGACTGGTTCCCCGGCGGCCTCGCCGAACTGGACACCCACCAGGCGGAGGAAGAACTGGCCCGGCGCTGGCTGCGCGCCTACGGCCCGGCCACCGCCGACGACCTGCGCTGGTGGGCGGGGTGGACCAAGACGCAGGTCAAGCGCGTGCTGACGGCACTCGAACCGGTCGAGGTCGACCTCGGCGGCACGACGGGCCTCCTCCTGCCCGACGACCTGGAGAACACCGAGACGCCGGAGCCGTGGGCCGCGCTGCTCCCCGCGCTCGACTCCACCCCCATGGGCTGGCACGCCCGCGACTGGTTCCTCGGCGACCACGGCCCGCGCCTCTTCGACCGGGCCGGGAACATCGGCCCCTCGCTGTGGTGGGACGGCCGCATCGTCGGCGGCTGGGCCCAGGACGGCGGCGGTGAGATCGTGTGCCGCTTCCTGGAGGACGTAGGCGCGGACGCCGAGGCGGCGGTACGCGCGGAGGCGGAGCGCCTGGCCGTCCCTCTCGGCGACGTCAGACTCAGCGCCCGCACGCGCGGCCGCACCTGGCTGGAGGACGAACTGGCGGAGAGCCGGTCGCGGTAGGCGGCGTGCTCCCCGGCCGCCCAGGGCGTCAGGGGAGCGGGGCGCCGGGCGGGGTCCGGGCCCGACGCCCCGCTCGCTTCCTCCGCGGTGCGGACGAAGCTGCTGGTCCTAGAGCGCTGCCTGTTCGTCAGGCGCTGTTGGACTGCCTTGTTGTACGACGTCGCGTCCTGTGGGCAAAAGCCGCAAAACGTAGCGTTTTACGGCTTGACGGGCGGTCGGAGCTGCTCAGCGGGGCAATGTGGTAATTACGTGAAGATGCCGGAAGGGAAGCGTGCTTGCCGGTACTGTGCGGGCAGCCCCTCTGGTTCGGAGAAGCAGCTGGAGGGGCGGCAGCAAGAGCCGGGAAAAGCCGGACCGGCCGCGCCGCGCGGCGGAGCCTCACTCCAACGGTCCGCAGCCGCCCCGCTGACGAACGCCCCGGAAGCAGTCTCCGACGTGGGGTGTACCAGCAGTACATCCCACATGTGCCACATTCGTCCTAGCGTTGATCGCAGGCGCCGTCGCCCCGTCGAGCCGCCCTGCGACAGAAGGAAAGAACGCAATGGACGCCAACGCCTTTGACCAGATCTTCCCGCTCGGGGAGAAGAACGACGCCTACGCGCAATACTTCACCGGCCAGAGCTACCTAGCCCCGCTCGCCCCCGGCAGCGTCCCCGTCAGCAATGTCTCCTTTGAGCCGGGCTGCCGCAACAACTGGCACATTCACCACGGCACGGGCGGCGGCGGTGACCAGGTCCTGCTGTGCACGGCGGGCAGCGGCTGGTACCAGGCCGAGGGCGAGGAGCCCGTCAGCATGGAGCCGGGAACGGTGGTCCGCGTCCCGGCGGGCACCAAGCACTGGCACGGCGCGAAGGCCGACTCGTGGTTCTCCCACATCGCCTTCATCACCCCTGGCGAAGACGTCGGCAACGAATGGCTCGAGCCCGTCACCGACGAGGCGTACGGCGAGCTGCCGAGGAACGGAGCGAACGCATGACGATCCTGGACGAGACCTACACGCTGTCCAACGGCGTCGAGATCCCCAAGCTGGGTCTCGGCACCTGGTTCATCGACGACGACCAGGTGGCCGAGGCGGTCCGCGCGGCCGTGGAGATCGGCTACCGGACCATCGACACCGCCCAGGCCTACGGCAATGAGCGCGGCGTCGGCGAGGGCGTGCGCGGCGCCGGCGTACCCCGCGAGGAGCTGTTCGTCTCGACGAAACTCGCGGCCGAGATCAAGGACCACGACGGGGCGGTCGACGCGATCGAGGGATCGCTGGAGAAGCTCGGGATCGAGTACATCGACCTGATGCTCATCCACAGCCCGCAGCCGTGGGACGACTTCCGCGGCGGCGACTACGCCCAGGGCAACCGCGAAGCATGGCGCGCGCTCGAAGAGGCACATCAGGCCGGGAAGATCCGCTCCATCGGAGTCTCCAACTTCCAGCAGGAGGACCTGGAGAACATCCTGCGGGGCGCCTCCGTCGTGCCGCACGTGAACCAGCTCCTCGTCCACGCCGGAAACACCCCTTCTGAGCTGCTCGACTACTGCGCGGGCAAGGGGATCCTCGTCGAGGCGTACTCGCCGATCGCGCACGGAGCGATCCTGGCGAACGCCGAGGTGCGGGCGATGGCGGAAAAGTACGGCGTGTCCGTCCCGCAACTGTGCATCCGGTACACGTTGCAGCTGGGCACGGTGTCACTGCCCAAGACGGCGAACCCCGCGCACATGCGCTCCAACGCCGAGGTCGACTTCGAGATCTCCGACACCGACATGGACGCCCTGCGGAGCCTGCGCGACGTGGACTACGGCGAGCACAGCTCGTTCCCCGTCTACAGCGGCAAGTGATCGTCGCTGATCGTCGCTGCCGGATCCGGAGTCAGGTGCCGCTGAAGCGCTGACGGAAGTCCTCGGCCAGGGTGTCGCCCGCCGCCTCGACCAGGCGGCCGATCACCGGGTGCAGGACGAGGCCGGTCACGGCTGCGGCGAGCGCGGGCAGGCTGCGGCCGAACCAGCGCACCACGTACTGCATGGTGGACAGGTCCGGCTCGGCCGCCGTGGCCGACTCCTCCAGCTCGTCGAGGAGCTCCCTGGCCCGTTCCGCTTGTGGTGCGTCCTCGGGGAGCAGATCGCGTACGCGGGTGAACTCGGCCCGCAGCACCGCCAGTTCGGCCCCGGTGACCGGTGCGGGCGGGTGCGTGCCGGTCGTCGTCTGGGTGGCGGTGTTGTGGCGGCCGACGATCACTTGTCCCGAGACGGCGTGGGCGCGTACGTCGTAGCGGTCCGAACGGTCATCTTCGTGCTCACGCTCGTGCTCGTGCTCATGTTCTGCGGTGGGGCGGGCGGCCATGGTGCTGTCTCCTTCGAGGTCGGGTACCGGCTGGTTCAGGTGGTCCAGGGGGTCGGTTCGGACGGCCCGCGCCGTGGCGACTCGGTCGGCGGTGTCGGTGAGACGGACTCGCTGGGCGGGGGCGAAGGGCTCGGAGAGGTGGAGGCGGGCGAGGGGGCGGTGACGGCGACCCCGGTCACCTCCATGCGCAGGTCGTCGCGGCCCCAGTCGTCGTGGATCGTCACGGTGGCGTGGTAGGTGCCCGGCACGGTCGGTGTGAAGGTGACGGTGAACCGGCACAGCCGCGAGCCCGCAGGAGGGGGACATGCGGTGAGGGCGACCGACCAGTTGTCCTCGTCGCTCACCTTCAGGGACTTCTCGTCGTCGCACGGCAGCCACGCGTCGAAGTCGACCGGGCGGGTCACTGGCTTGTGCGGCTTGGTCGAGCCGAAGTCGGGGGGCCTGATCGATGCGGGGACGCAGCCCTGCGACCCGTCGGGCAGAGGCATCCTCCTGACCGACGTCGGCGGCGATGCGGTCGGTGAGGTCGGACGGAGATGCGGCCCGGTCGGTCCTGACGACGACGAGAAGGGGTGGGGCGTCTGCGTGGTGGGGTGAGTGTCGTGTATGGAGGCGGCGGGTGCGGGCGGCGCCCCGGCGGCCGGCTGACCGTCGCCCGTGTCGGCCAGGGCCACGAAGACACCTCCTGACACCAGCGCGGCCACGGCGGTGGTGAGCACCGCGGGCTTCGAGGCGAGCGCGCCGAGGCCTTTGCCGAGACCCGCCTTGCCCAGGCCCGCCTTTCCGCTGGCGGCCGTGCTCTTGCCGCCCGCCGCGAGTGCGTGGTGCACGGCTGCCGCACCGGCTCCGACGCCACCGCCGAGGGTCACCGCCACGGCCGCCGCCGCCAGGTGCAGGGCCTTCTTGCGTACCTCCTCCTCGCGGGCGAAATAGGTCTCGTCCGCCGCCGACCCGAGCGCCGTGGCGGCTGTGCGGCCGAGTTCCAGGGCCGTGTGCCAGCTGCCCCAGCGCAGAGAGCGGGCCAGTGGCGGGGCCGCGGCCCGCGCCAGGTCGCGTACGCCCGCGTGGTCCTCGCGCCGGGCCGCGTCGGTCAGCACCCGAGTGATGACGGCGGCCTGCGCGGCCACCTCCCATCTCGGAACTCCGCCGCGCAGCCAGGCGGTGAGGCCGGGCGCGAGCTCTCCCGCCTCCAGCGCCCGGCCCGTGTGCCGGACGACCGCGGCGGCGAAGTCACCCCGGCCGCGACATCCGGAGTCGTCCCGCTCGATCAGCCGCATCTGCCGCAGTGTCTCGACGGCTGCGTGCCCCGACGACTCATCGACGACGTCACCGGCCAGGGCGTACAGAAGCCCGGCCGGTACGGGCAGGGGCGACACGGCGGACACCACCCGCAGCAGCCGCCTGCCCGTCTCGTCCAGCCTCCCCGCCGCGCCCACCGCCCGCACCGTCGCATCGGCCGCGAACGCGCCGTCCTCCTGGTTCTCCCCGGCTGCCTCCGCCGCACGGACCGTGGCCGATGTCTGGACCAGCGTCAGCGGATGCCCGTCGACCATGCCGACCAGTTCCCCGACGGCCTCGCGCTCGGTGGCTTCGGGCGTACGTCCCAGCTCGTGTGCCACGAGTTCCAGCGCGGCGTCCTCCGGCAGACCGCCGAGCCGCAGGGCGCGCACCTCGTCGGACACACACCGTTCCGTGGCCGCCACGAGAAGGTCGCAGCCAGGGGCCGCGTCCGCCAGAGCGGCCAGGTCCTCCGGCGAACCCTCGAAGTCGTCGACGACCAGCAGCGCCTGGACCGTGCCCATCAGCCGGCGCATCCTGGCCGGTTCGGGCTTGTAGTCCTCGGTCTCGAAGCAGGCGTGGAAGAGGTCCTGGACCACGTCCTCCACCGCGAGCCCGGCCGCCTGCAGCAGGACGAGGTCGCGGCCGAGCGCGGCCTGGTCCGCCGCGTGGCGCCGCAGCAGCGCGGACTTTCCGATGCCAGGAACCCCGTACACCTGCGTCACATGCCCGGCGCCCAGCCAGCCGTCCACCGTGGCGAGTTCGTTCTCCCGGCCGAGCAGCGGTGCCGGGTGGCGGGGCAGGGCCCGGCCCGCCGGGCGCTCACGCCGGCGCGCCGGTGGCGGGCCCTCGGAGCGAACAACCGCGCAGGACCCGTGCTCCGCGCTGATGACTACGTTGTGATCGCCGACGATGAGCTGACCGCCGACGTCCCCCTCGACCCGGACCACGCTCGAAGTGGCCATGCTTCCCCCCGCGTTCCCCGTGCTTCGCGCCTGTGCGACCAGCGTGGCGCCCAGAGCCGCTCCTCACACGACAAGGCGCCTTCTGCGGAGAAGCTGAGCGTTGCTGCCCGTGTGTGCCGCTTCTTGCACCCGCCGCGTCCTCAGCGACGCGCTGGTGGCGGGGCCCTCACCCGTTTGGGTGTGATCGCCTGGGGTCTCCCGTGCGGCTGCTGCACGATCGAAGGACGTTCCGGTACGAAACCGGCCGATGAAAAGGAAGCACCGTGATACGCAAAGTCGCAGCATCCGTGTCCGTCGCCCTGGCCCTGTTCGTCGCCGCACCCGTCGCCGCGGAGGCCGCCCCGAGTGCTCCGCAGAAGGACCCGGTCGAAGTGTGCAAGGCGCTCGTCGAGCTGATCAAGGGGCTGAACCTCAACATCCCCGCGGCCGACCTGGACAAGCTGTGTGCACCGGCGTCCTCGCCGTCGCCCTCACCCTCGACGTCGACCTCACCCTCACCCTCTGCTTCACCTTCAGCCCCCCAGTAGTGCGGGGCCGCGCATCAGGTCGTCAGGGTGTCAGGCCAGCAAGGCGGCGCAGCCCACGCGCTGGAGCACCGTGTGGCCGCTCTGCACGGTCGGTACGTCGTTGAGGACTTCGCCGTGCAGCTCGGTCCAGGAGTGGAAGGCGAAGCGGGCGCCGACCGACGAGCGCTGCCTGGCGACCACGGTCTCGGCAGGCAGGCCGAGCGCCGACAGGTGGACGGCCAGCGCGAACGACCGCGTCAGGCACAGCGCGTCGGGCTCGATCAGCCGTACCACGAGCTGACAGCGCAGCACCTCGCGGCGGGCGACGCGCAGACCCGTGCCCCGGGGCAGCCCTCGGCGGGCGCCCCGGGGCACGCGCAGATCGCGGAGCCGGTACTGCGCCTCGCCCCATCCGTGCCTGCTGAGGGTCCGCAGCGCGCGTGCGGTGTGTGCGCCGGCGGCCAGTCGCACCGAGGGAGGTGTACGAGGCATCGGTTCGGCGGTGTCCTCGTCCCACAGCAGGTAGGCCCAGTCGTTGGTCGGCCGGGTGGCCGGTCCTGTCATGGCGTTGCCCCGTTGTCGCTCGGCCGTGCCCGCGTCAGGCGGCTCTCGGCGAGTTGGGCGGCGAGGGAGCTGATGCCGTCGCGCAGTTCACCGTCTTTCGCGTCGATCTGCTCGGTGAGCTGCCGGACGGCCTCGTCATACGTCTCACAGTGCAGAGCCGCGTCGAGGAGCAGCGTCGCGGTGGGATTGAGCTCGAAATAGACGCCTTCGGCGGTGTCGAGCAGGACCCCTGTGCCGTCCGCGGGGTCGAAGACGGTCTCGTCGGTCAGCTGGATCAGTGGCATGAGGCTCTCCCGCCTCTCTGTCGTCGCGGCGTGTCGCCGTGTCGCCGTGTCGCTGTGTCAGGTCGGTGCCGGTGCCGGTGCCGGTGCCGGTGCCGGGTGCGGTGCCGTGGGCACCGGCGCCCGGAACCTGCGCTCCAGGTCGCCCAGGAACAGTTCGACCATGGCCGTGCACAGGACGTTCTCGGCGTTGCGGCGCAGCGCGCGGGGGTCGCTGAGGACGGCGGCCAGCCGGTCCTGGTCGAGGACGCCCAGGCGGGCCAGGCGGGTGTGGGGCCCGCCCAGCACGCGCGCGAGTTCGTCGGGATGCCGCAGGCACCAGGTCTCGTCGGGGGAGCCGAGCCAGTCACGCCCGTAGTGCCGCCAGACGGCGGGGGGTATGCCCAGACGGGCGGCGACCAGACGTAGCACCGGTTTGTCGATGGTGCGACCGGCGTAGGGGATGACGCGGTAGGCGGCGGGCAGCCGTGCCGCCAGCCGGGACAGCTCCCGGCCGCCCCAGGGGTTGACGCAGTGAATGCCGTGCGGCCCCCAGACGGTGAGGTTCAGGGTGTGTTCCTGCGCGGCGGAGTCGGGGTCGTACGGCTCGGGGCCGATGCCGGGGCGTGGGGTGAGGAAGTCGGCGGCGCGCTCGGTCTCGTCCAGCGCCTCGGGGTCCTCGTAGAGCGAGTAGCCGGAACGGAGGCTGCGGACGATGCGGCTCGTCTCCCAGCGGGAGCTGAGGAGCCCGGCGGCCATGGCCCGGCGTTCGCGCCAGGGGATGTCCGTGTGCGTGAGGTCGGACAGGCCGTAGCGCAGCGGGCCGAACACCAGGTCGCCGTCCAGGCCGGTGAGTACCGTACGCACTCCGTCGGCGGCGATGCGGCGTGCTGTCAGGTCGAGGCGGCGGAACCACACGTGGTTGAAGGGCAGCGGGAAGTCGTGCTCGGCGGGGAAGTAGGGCTCGTCGTCGCCGGGCGGTTCGACCGTCACCAGGGGGACCGAGAGCGCGCGGCACACCGCCCGGGCGCGTACCGATTCGTCGGCGAGCGGGTCGGGGGTGTGCATGTGATACGCCGTCACCTCCGCGCCTTGTGCGGCGAGTGCGGCGAGAACGGTCGCCGAGTCGACACCTCCGGAGAGCAACACGCCGACGCGTTCACCGGAGATGTACGGGCGGGTTTCCTGCTTGAGGAGGTCGTGGGCGAGGTCGGCGTACTGCCGTAGTGAGGTGTGGGGCGGCACGGGCAGGGGAGTGGGGATGTCGTAGGTCCGCAGGCACACGGAGTGGCCGTCGGAGACGGCGAGTCGGCCGGGGCGCAGCCGGTCCATGCCGGGCAGGACGAAGACGTCCTCTGCACGGCAGGCGCGGTACAGCGGCTCGATGTCGAACTGCGGCGGTGCGTCGAGGAGGTCGCGCGGATCGCTCGACCAGCGGGTGGAGCCGTCGGAGACGCGGAAGAAGAGCTGATCGGTGGCGCACGGGCCACGGAAGAGGATGACCCGCCGGCGTGTCGCGATCACGCCGGCGAGGTCCGGGGGCAGGTGGCGCAGCGTGGCGTACCGTCCCTGGACCGTGTCGAGTACCACCTTCTCCACTTGACCCGCCGTCAGGTCGTGGGGCGCTGGGCCCGCGAGGGCGAGGAGGGCGTCCGGGACCGGCTGCGGGATGGGGGACTCGGCGGGGGATGTCCCCGCAGGGACCCATTGCCGCAGATGACTGCCTGGGGCTCGACGGGAGTCCCGGGCCTCGAACGGTACGTACGCGTGGTCCACGCTGCTCGTGTCGGCGGTGATCCGCCCGGAGCAGCCGGGAAACGCCGTGACGCGGTGGCCGGCCATCGCTCTCCTCGGGTTCGCCCCGACGGTGCGGTCGCAGCCGCGGTTACAGGATGTTGCCGTGGCCGATCAGGTCAGGAACGCCGTGGCGCAGTTGGCCCGTGAGCCGTTCCACCCGTCCGATCCGGGTGACCTTCGGAGGTGTGTAACGCAGACGCATCGTCTTCACCTTCCTTCTGTTCCCGGCGCGATACCCCACAAGCGCTTCGCGGCATATGGGATATTGCTCTCTATTCCACCCTGCGAGGGGCAGCGAGACATGTCAAGAGAACGCGATTCCGACGCCGCGGACCACTTCGGAGCCGACACCGCCGACCGGTACGCGATCTGCGCCCACGGCCTGACCAAGCACTATCCCGGCGCCGAAGCGGTCCGCGGGATCGACCTGCACGTGCGCCGCGGAGAGACCTTCGCCTTCCTCGGCCCCAACGGCGCCGGCAAGAGCACGACCATCGCGATGCTCTGCGCCCTGGCCCGTCCCTCCGCGGGCCGTGCGCGGGTGGCCGGGGCCGACATCCGTACACAGGCGCAGCAGGTGCGGCGGGGTATCGGACTGCTCTTTCAGCACAGCGCCGTCGACCCGGACCTCAGCGCCGAACGCAACCTCTACCTCCACGCCCGCCTCTACGGTCTCTCCCGCCGCCGCGCCCGGGAGCGCGGCGCCGCCCTCCTGGACCTGACCGGGCTCACGGAACGCCGCCGTGACCGCGTGCGCACCCTCTCGGGCGGGCTGCGCCGCCGCCTGGAGATCGCCCGCGCCCTGCTCCACGAACCCGGGGTGCTCTTCCTCGACGAGCCCACCCTCGGACTCGATCCGCACGCCCGCGCCCAGACCTGGGACCATCTGGCCCGGCTGCGTGCCGAGCACCGCACCACGGTCTTCCTCACCACGCACTACCTCGACGAGGCCGAGACGTGCGACCACATCGCCATCATCGACCGCGGACGGATCGTCGCCCGCGGCACCCCGGCGGCGCTGAAGGACGCCGTCGGGGACGACCACGTACGCGTACGCACCGCGGACGACCCCGCGGCGGCGGCCTGTCTGCGCCAGGAACTCGGCCTGCGTCCGACCGCCGGGCCCGACGGCCTGACCGTCGCCGTCACCGCCGGGGCGGAGCGCATCCCCGTGCTGTGCGCGGCCCTTGCCGCCCGCGGCATCACCGTGCGGGCCATCACCCTCACCCAACCCACCCTGGACGATGTGTTCCTGCACTACACCGGACGCCGCATCGCCCACCCCGCACCGCCGCTCACCGGTGAGGGGGAGGGGCGGTGACGGCCGCACCGGCGCACCCGGACGCGCCGCGACGACCACCGCCGCAGCCGTCGGCCGCCGACGACAGCCCGTCCCCGCTCCTCCGGGAGCTGCGAGCCGTCCACGCGCTGGTTTTGCGCGACCTGCTGCGGATGCTCGCCCAGCCCGCACAGATCGTCCTGACGCTCTTTCAGCCGCTGCTGTTCCTGATCGTGCTCGGCGGAGGACTGGCCGCCCTGGTGCCCGCCGCTTCGGTCGGCGGCGACTACCGCACCTACCTCTTCCCCGGGGTGCTGGTGATGACCGTGCAGATGCCGGCGGTCTCGGTCGGCGTGCGGCTCATCACCGACCGGGAGATGGGCTACCTCCGCGAGACGCTGATGGCCCCCGTGCGCCGCTCCACCCTCCTGTGCGGCAGCTGCCTGGGCGGCACCACCGAAGCCACCGTCCAGGGCGCTGTGCTGCTCGCCGCCGCGGGCGTCGCCGGACTGCCCTACGCTCCCGCCCTGCTGCTGACGCTGCTCGGCATGATGGCGCTGACCTCGTTCGTCCTCACGGTCATGGCGGCCGCGCTGGCCATCGGCATCCGCAGCGCCGAGTCCTTCCAGACCCTCCTCGGCCTCGCCATGATGCCGCTGCTCCTGCTCTCCGGAGCGTTCTTCCCCCTGACCGGCCTGCCCGCCTGGCTCACCCGGGCGGCCGCCGTCAATCCGCTCGCCTACGCCGTCGACCTGCTGCGCCGCACCATCGCCCACCACGTACCCGGCGGTGGCAACGCAGCGGCGATGCACTGGGGCCACTGGCGGGTCCCCACCTCGCTGGAGGTCGCCCTCCTGATCGTGCTGGGGCTGTGCGTGCTGCTGTGGGCGGCGCGGCGGTTCGGCCGCTTGGAGTGAGGCGGCCGGTCCGGCGGGGCCCGGCCGCGGCTCCTGGTCGGCGGAGCGCCTCTTGCCGGTGTCAGGCGTCGAAGTCGGTCGAGCGGACGAGCTTGTCCCAGGCGAGCAGTTCGGTACGGGCGCGGTCGAGATGGTCCGTGATCGCGTCGGCGGCGTCGTTGCCGAGCGGCAGGCGCAGCGGCGGCTCGTCCGAGTCCAGGGCGGCGAGGATGGCGGCGGCCGCCTTGGCCGGGTCCCCGGGCTCGGAGCCACTGCCGCCCGGCAGCCCGGTGAGGACGGGGCCGACGGTGTCCTCGTAGGCGCCCGGGGCGGCGGAGGAGCGCAAGGCGGCGGCATCGGCGAAACCCGTGCGGAACGCGCCCGGCTCGACGATCAGCACCCGGATGCCGTGCGGCGCGACCTCGGCGGCCAGCGCCTCGGAAAGCCCCTCCAGGGCGAACTTGGTCGCGCAGTAGGCGCCGACCCCGGCGAAGGCGAACCGCCCGCCCATGCTGGTCAGTTGCACGATGGCGCCCGAGCCCCGGCGGCGCATGTGCGGCAGCGCGGCGCGGGTGAGCGCGGCCGGGCCGAAGAAGTGCACGTCCATCAGGCTCCGCAGCTCCTCGTCGGTGCTGTCCTCGACCGCCCCGACCATCCCTCGTCCGGCATTGTTGACCAGGACGTCGATCCGGCCGTGCCGGGCCGCCACGCCGTCGACCACGGCCTGACCGGCGGCGATGTCGGTGACATCCAGCGACAACGTCTCGACCTGGTCCGGGTGCGCGGCCACCAGATCGTCGAGCGACGCGGTACGGCGGGCGGCGGCGACCACGATGTCACCGGCGGCGACGGCCGCTTCGGCGATCGCCCGCCCGAAGCCGCTGCTCGCCCCGGTGATCAGCCATACTTTGTTCATGTTCGTCTCCTCGCGCTTCGGCTGTCGGTCCGCATCGGCGGTCCGTGGTGGCCCGTCGATGTGAACTACCCTGCTGCACAAGTCGGTTGCCCGTCCAAGACCCGCTGTGATAGCCGATGGTTATGGACGTTCATGGACGGGATCTGCGGTACTTCGCCGCAGTGGCCGAGGAGTTGCACTTCACGCGCGCCGCCGAGCGGCTCTACGTCTCGCAGCCCGCGCTGAGCAAGCAGATACGCATGCTGGAGAAGCAGGTGGGCGCGGCGCTGTTCGAGCGGGACCGGCGCGACGTGCGCCTGAGCGCGGTCGGCGCGGCGCTGCTGCCGCACGCCCGGCGGATCCTCGCCGAATGGGAGGCGGCCCAGGAGGCGGTGGCCCGGGCCGTGGCCGACCAAGCGGCCGTCCTCGTGGTGGGGATGAGCACCAGTCCCGGACGAGGGGGTGTCCTGCCCGCGATCCGCTCCCGCTTCACCGCCGCGCGTCCCGACGCACGGATCACCATGCGGCATGTCTCCTGGCACGACACGACCGCCGGGCTCGCCGACGGCGCGTGCGACGCGGCGTTCGTCTGGCTCCCGCTGCCGGACCCGGACCGCTACCGGTGGGTGGTGATCGCCGAGGAACCCCGCCTGGTCGCCCTGCCCACGACCCACGCCCTGGCCGACAGGGAGGCCGTCGACTTCACCGACCTGCTCGACGAGCCGTTCCTCGCCCTGCCCGACGCGGCCGGACCGCTGCGCGACTACTGGCTCGCCACCGACGCCCGCGACGGCAGACCCGCACGCGTCGGCGCGGAGGTGGCGAGCACGGAGGAGACCTACGAAGCGCTGGTCGCGAACCTCGGGGTGGTCCTCCTGGCCGCCGGGAACGCCCCGCTCATCACGCTCGGCGGAGTCGTCACGCGGCCCGTACGGGGCGTCTCGCCCAGCCGCTTCGCGCTGGCGTGGCGCGCGGACGATCAGCGCCCACTCGTACGGGAGTACGTACGCGCGTGCGAGTCGGCGACCGAGGCGGCGCGCCGTCACCTGTGAACGCGCGTCCGCTCGCGCTCGCGGGGCGGCCCGGACTCAGGACTCGACCTCGAACTCCAGTGCGTCGTAGCGGCGTTCCGAGATCTGTTTCCGGGTCCCCGAGACGAGGGTGAGGGAGTCCCCGTCGAAGACGGCGCTCTCGGGGACGGAGACGAACAGGACGCTCCCGCGGTCCTCCACCGGGTTGTGCCAGGCGGGGGAGAACCCGCCGAGCTGAACGCCGTAGCCCCAGCGGACGGCGAGCATCGCGCCGATTCCATCGATCAGGTCGTCCACGCGGCGGGCCCGCTCGGCGTCCTCCCCGACGTACTCCACCGCCTCGGCGACGTGCGCCCGGCGGAGAGCGGCAGGCTCGGTGATGCCCGGCACCGCGTAGAGCGGGAACGACTCGTACGACTGCGTGTCCCGAGAGAAGCGCTCGACGATTTCGGCGCCTGCCGGTACGTGGATGACGAACCCTTCGTCCTGGTCCGTGACCTCGGCGAGGACGACCACGTGGCCGTCGGCGGGGAAGTCGATGTCGAGGACACCGGTGGGTATGGCGGCGCAGTCGATGGTCACCACATGCGGTACGTACGCGGGCACTTCCACACCCACCGGCAGATGGGCGGGGCCGGCCGCCCGAGCGGCAGGACGGGCATCCTTTCGCAGCTCGTCCGGCAGCTGTTCGTGCGGACAGAGATAGATGCAGGGACGCAGGAGGCGGACGAAGCCCTCGGCCACCGACTCGGGCACCCCGAGGGCCCGCCCGGCAGCGAGGACGGCTTCCGACACCGTCTCGGTCATGGACGTCGTCTCGGTCATGGACGTCACCGTGTCATGCCCCACTGACAATGCGGAGCGCGCGTCTCGGCCGGTGCCTGCCTGGCCATGGCGCCGGCGGTGATCTACTGGCCGTCATGGCGGGACTGCTGATGATGCTGGATCTGGACAACACGCTGATCGACCGCGATGCGGCCTTCCGCGCCTCATGTGCGGACGCACTCGCGCAGCACGGTCTGCCGGCGGCCGACGTGGAGTGGCTGGTGGAGGCGGATGCGAGCGGTTACACGCCGAGGGAGAAGCTCGCCCGTTCCATGACCGAGCGGTACGGGCCGCGTATGCCCGAGGCGGCCATCGCGACCTTGCTGGCGACCGGCGGGGCGGACCACGTCACGCTCCCGCCGGCCACCCGCGACGCCCTGGAGCGTGCGGCGGCGGGCGGCTGGCGCACCGTGATCGTCACGAACGGGCGGACGGGGCAGCAGGAGGCGAAGATCCGCAACACCGGTCTCGACGCGCTGGTCCACGGCTGGGTGATCTCCGAAGCAGTCGGCCACAAGAAGCCCGCGCCCGAGCTTTTCCGTGCGGCGGTGGAACTGGCCGGCGCTGGCCCGGAGTCCGCGTGGATGATCGGTGACTCCCCGGGGGCGGACATCGCCGGGGCCGATGCGCTGGGCATCCGCAGCGTATGGGTCGCCTTGGGGCGCCCCTGGCCGGTGTCCACCTTCCGGCCCACCCATACGGCGCCGGACGCGGCGACGGCGATCACGTACGTACTCGGAGCGGAGGCCGTTGGCTGACGCCATCGGTGCGACGGTCGGTGCCGGGTGCCGGGTGCCGGGTGCTGGGTGCTGGGTGCTGGGTGCTGGGTGCCGGGTTCGCGGGGAGCGGGCTACTGGGTTTGTTCTGTGCGGCCTTCGCAGAGCCCGGCCTGGACGACGGCCTCCATGTCGTCGTCCTGCGCATCGGTACCGCCCGGGTCGAGGTTGGCCATGACGGTGGTCTGCCGGCCGTCGGTGGTGGCGCCGCCGGCAGTCTGGTAGCCGAAGATGTCACCGCGATGGCCCCAGTACCCGCCGCGGCAGGAGTCGAGTTCCCTGCGCTCCAGGCCGAGGCCGTAGGCCCGGCCGTCGTCGCCGGTAGGCGTCGTGTCCATCATCTGCCTGAGTTGCGCCGGGGGCAGTAGGCGGCCTGCGACGAGGGCAGCCAGGAAGCGGTGCATATCCGCGCGGGTGCGGGCCTTTGAGGGTGGTCGCGTCGCTGGGCACCGATGTGTCGCGCAGGTGCAGCGGGGCGATGATGCGCCGACGGATCTCCGCGCCGTAGGGGCGGCCGGTGACCTTCTCCACCAACATGCCCGCCAGCAGGTAGTTGGTGTTGGAGTAGTGCCATTCGTCGCCGGGCTGCGCGCCGTGCTTGTCGAAGGTCGGTTCGTGGTCGAGCGCGAGCTGGATCAGGTCGATGGTGTCGTAGTGGGCGAGCGGGTCACTCACGATGTGTTGCAGCAGCATGCGCACCGTGATGTGCCGGCCGTCCCGTCCGGGGCCGCGGACAACGCCCGGCAGGTAACGCTCCACCGGAGCGTCGAGGTCGACGCGGTGCTCGCTCACTGGCGCGTGGGTGTTCACGTTCGCGGTGCCGCTGGTCAGGATCGTGCTGCCACGTCTGTCCCGGGTCGCGACCAGAGCACCTGGTACGCCGTCGGCGGCCGTCAACCGGTGCAGCAGGCGCGGCAGTTCGGGAACGTGGCTGTTGCGATACCGGCCGCTACAGCCGCTCCCAGTACACGCTTGTGCTGAGTCACGTGATCGTCCTCCCGTCGAAGTCGAGGTTGATCGCCGAGAGAGCCACATGGGTCGCCCGGAGCCGGGTCGGAGTCAGGTTGCTCGTGTCGCACCCGGAAGACGGCTCACGTCGGCCGCCGGCTCCTCCTGCCCGTACGGCGGCAGCTGCGTCGGGCTGATGCGTTCGCCGAGGACGTCGGCCATGAACGGGACCAGCCAGCGCTGGGCAGGGCTGCGCGAGGACTCGTGCCGGGCGTACAGGGCCACCTCGATCGGTTCGGACTCGAAGGGCAGCCGGACCAGCCGTACCCGATGCGAGGCGGTGAAGACCTCGCCGACGTACTCGGGGACGATGGAGATCAGATCGGTGCGGACCATGAGGTACGGCAGCATCGAGAAACGGGTGGCGTCCACCGCGATCCTGTCCAGGAGGCCGTGCGCGGCCAGCACCGCCCGCGGCACCACATGGCCGCTCGGGCCGGAGACCGCCACGTGGTGCTCGGCCATCAGCTCCTCGAAGGTGATCGACTCCCCGCGGATGCGCGGATGGTCGACGGCCACCATGGCGACGTACCGTTCCCGGAACAGGGGGATGCGCACGGTGAGGTGCGAGGTCAGCACCGGGGTGGCGACGAACGCGTCGAGGTCCCCGCGCCGCAGTTGCCCCTCCGCCTCGTCCACGTCGAGGGGCCGGATCGTGAAGGCGACCCCCGGCGCCCGCTCCCGCGCCGCCGCCACCAGATGCGGCAGCAGGGTCGTCTCCCCGAGGTCGGACAGGGCGATGGTGAACCGGCCCGACATCGTCAGCGGATCGAAGGTCTCCGCCTGCCGGGCCGCCTCGTCGATCTCCGTCAGCGCCCGTTTCAGCGGCTCGTAGAGGCGGCGCCCGCCCGCGGTCGGCGTCACGCCGCGCCCCGTACGCCGGAACAGCTCGTCGCCGAAGTGGCGCCGCAGCTTGCCCAGGCTGTAGCTGACCGTCGGCTGGGTGACGTGCAGCGTCTCCGCGGTGGCCGTCACGCTGCCGGTCTCGTACAGGAGGACGAAAACGCGGGCGAGGTTGAGATCGAAGGTCCCCATATAGAGGGAGTCTATTTCGCGGCAGCGGAACATCTATTGGTGCCCATGTCACAGGGCTCCTAGCGTGTCCGGCACCACTTGGGAGGAACCTTCGTGTCATCCGTACGCCATGTGTCCCACGAGTTCCTGGAGCGGCAGGGACTCACCACGATCTTCGGGAACCCCGGCTCCAACGAGCTGCCGTTCCTGGCCGACCTGCCCAGCAGCTTCCGTTACGTCCTCGGACTGCACGAGGGCGCGGTCCTCGGCATGGCCGACGGCTACGCCCAGGCCAGCGGACGCCCCGCGCTGGTCAACCTGCATGCCGCGTCCGGTTCCGGCAACGCCATGGGCGCGCTGACCAACGCGGTCGCCTCCCGCACCCCGTTGGTCGTCGTCGCGGGGCAGCAGGTCCGTTCCGCGATCGGCCTGGAGGCCAACCTCGCCAGCGTCGACGCCCCGACGCTGATGAAACCGCTGGTCGGCTGGGCCGCCGAACCGTCCTGCGCCCAGGACGTGCCGCGCGCTCTCGCCCAGGCCCTCTTCGAGGCCCGCCTCCAGCGCCGCCCCACCTACCTGTCCGTGCCCTACGACGACTGGACCGCCGAGGCCGACGCCAACTGCCTCCCCGTGCTCGACCGCCGCGTCCAGTGGGCGAACGCCCCGGACGCGGCCCAGACCCGATGGCTCACCGAGCAGGTGACCGCCGCCCGCAACCCCGCACTCGTGCTCGGCGGCGACATCGACTCGGCCGGCCTGATGGACGACGCCGTCCGCCTCGCCGAGCGCCTCGGCGGCCCGGTCTGGGCGGCCCCCTCGCTGTTCCGGCTGCCCTTCCCCAACCGCCACCCCCAGTTCCGTGGCGTGCTGCCCGCCGGGATCGCTCCGATCTCCCAGGCCTTCGAGGGCCACGATCTGGTTCTGGTGCTCGGCGCACCCGTCTTCCGTTACCACGAGCACCTGCCCGGGCCCTACCTTCCCGAGGGCACCCGGCTGCTCCAGGTCACCGACGACGCCTCCGCCGCCGCGCGCGCCCCGATGGGCGAGGCCCTGGTCGCCGACCCGGCCGCCGTCATCGACCTGCTGACCAAGGCGCTGGACGAGCCGGACGGCCCGGCCGAGCCCTACCGCCCCACCCCCGCACCACGCGGCGCCGACGGCCCCGCGCTCCACCCCGAGCAGGTCTTCGCCGCCCTGCGCGACGAACAGCCCGAGGACACCGCGTACGTCGTGGAGTCGACGTCCACCAACGCGGCCTGGTGGCGCCAGATGGACCTGCGCCGCACCGGCTCCTACTACTTCCCGGCCGCCGGCGGACTCGGCTTCGGCCTCCCCGGAGCGGTCGGCGTCGCCCTCGCCCAGCCGCACCGGCCCGTCGTCGGCGTCATCGGCGACGGCTCCGCCAACTACGGCATCACCGCCCTGTGGACGGCGGCGCAGCAGCGCGTCCCGCTGACCATCGTGCTGCTGCGCAACGGGACGTACGGCGCGCTGCGCTGGTTCAGCGGACTGCTCGGTGTACCCGACGCCCCCGGCCTGGACATCCCCGGCCTGGACTTCACCCACATCGCCCGGGGTTACGGCGTCACCGCCCACCACGCCCACGACTCGGACGAACTGCGCGCCCTGCTGGCCGAGGAACCGGACGGCCCCCGCCTCATCCAGGTGGACACGGCCCTGACCACCCCGTCCTGACCGGCGCCCGTACCAGCCAGCTGTCACGCCGCGCACGAAACGCCCGGCACCCACGTAACACGCCATCACGCACCCGAACACACCGAGAGCCACCGAGAGCCACCGAGAAGAGGACGACATGGGACTCCTGGACAACGAAGTCTGGGCCGAGCGCTTCTACAGCCACGGCTGGCAGGACGCGGCCACGCAGCACACGGTCGTGGAACCCGCGACCGGCGACCGCCTCGGCTCGGTCGGCCTCGCCACCGCCGAGGACGTCACCGAGGCCGCCGCGCGGGCCGCCGAGGCGCAGCGGGCCTGGGCCGCGACCGCCCCGCAGGACCGGGCCCGTGTACTGCGCCGCGCGGGCGAGCTGTTCACCGAGCACGCCGCCGAGATCGAGGACTGGCTGGTGCGCGAGGCCGGTTCGGTGCGGGCCAAGGCCGCCTTCGAGACACAGCTCGCCATCGGTGAGGCCTTCGAGTGCGCCGGGCTGCCCAGCCACCCCCACGGCGAGGTCCTCACCTCCGAGGACGCCCGCTGGTCGCTCGCGCGCCGCCGTCCGGCCGGTGTGGTCAGTGTGATCGCCCCGTTCAACTTCCCGCTGATCCTGGGTCTGCGCTCGGTCGCCCCCGCGCTGGCTCTCGGCAACGCCGTGCTGCTCAAGCCCGACCCGCGCACCGCGGTCAGCGGAGGCGTCGTCATCGCCCGGATCTTCGAGGAGGCCGGACTGCCGGCGGGGCTGCTGCACCTGCTGCCCGGCGGCGGCGCGGTCGGCCAGGCCGTCGTCGAGGCCGACGAGGTCCGCGTCATCTCCTTCACCGGCTCCACGCCCGTCGGCCGTGCGATAGGTGAGCAGGCCGGCCGTCTGCTGAAGCGCGCCCACCTCGAACTCGGCGGGAACAACGCCCTGGTGGTGCTGCCCGGCGCCGACGTGGCGAAGGCCGCCTCGGCCGGGGCGTTCGGCTCGTACATGCATCAGGGCCAGATCTGTATGACCACGGGCCGCCACATCGTCCACGTGTCGCTGCTGGAGGAGTACACCGCCGCGCTCGCCGCCAAGGCGGAGGCCCTGCCGGTCGGCGACCCCGCCCGCGAGGACGTCGCGCTCGGCCCGATCATCGACGAACGTCAGCTGCACCGGATCCACGGCATCGTCGCCGACAGCGTGGCCGCCGGCGCGAAGGTCGCGGCGGGGGGCGAGATCGCGGGCGCCGGTTACCGCGCCACGGTCCTCACCGGTCTCACCGCCGACATGCCGGCCTGGCGCGAGGAGATCTTCGGCCCCGTCGCCCCGGTCATCGGCTTCACCACCCTCGACGAGGCCGCGGAGATCGTCAACGACTGCGAGTACGGGCTCTCGGTCGGCATCCTCGGCGAGGTCGGCACGGCCATGAAGCTCGCCGACCGGATCGACTCCGGGAAGATCCACATCAACGAGCAGACCGTCAACGACGAGCCCAACGCGCCCTTCGGCGGCGTCAAGGCATCCGGCACCGGCTCACGGTTCGGCGGCGCCGCGGCGAACATCGAGGCCTTCACCGAGACCCAGTGGGTCACCGTCCGCCCGGACATCGCCGACTACCCCTTCTGACGCGCCACTCAGCCCGACACCTCCGTAGCCGCCCTACCCAGGGGAATGCCACCATGCCTGCTGCCTCCTCCGCGACGCCGGCCCCGACAGGTGCCGGTACCGGACGCGACCTGTGGACGGTCGCCCTGTGCTGGATCACCGTCATGCTGGAGGGCTACGACCTCGTAGTGCTCGGCGCGATCATCCCGACCCTCCTCAAGACCCACCACCTCGGCATGACCGCGGGCGACGCCACCACCGTCGCGACGCTCTCGCTGGTCGGCGTGGCCATCGGCGCGGTCGCCGTCGGCCCCCTCGCCGACCGGTTCGGACGCCGCCTCCTGCTCATCGGGTCGGTCGTCCTGTTCTCCGTGTTCACCCTGCTCGTGCCGCTGGCGGGCTCGGTCACCATGTTCGGCCTGCTGCGCCTGGTCGCGGGGCTCGGCCTCGGCGCGTGCATGCCGGTCTCCCTGACCCTGATGGCCGAGCACATGCCGGCCGCCCGGCGGGCCCGCGCCAGTACCCTCACCATGACCGGCTACCACACCGGCGCCGTCATCACCTCGCTCCTCGCCCTGCAGGTGACCGACAACTGGCACGTCCTCTTCTACGTGCTCGGCGTCGCCGGTCTCGTCGTCGCCGTCATCCAGTGGTTCCGGCTGCCGGAGTCGAAGGTGTTCACCGAGGCCCGGACGAGCGGCAGCGCCCAGAAGGTGCCGTTCACCGAACTGCTGAAGCCGATGTACCTGCGCGCCGGCATCGGCGTGTGGGCCGCCTCGTTCATGGGCCTGCTGCTGGTCTACGGCCTGAACACCTGGCTGCCCAAGCTGATGAACGACGCCGGCTATCCGGTGCCCACGGCCGTCACCCAGCTGCTTGTGCTCAACGCGGGCGGTGTCCTCGGCCTGGTCGTCGGGGGTCTGATCGCCGACCGCAAGGGCATCAAGGGCACCACGCTGGTCTGGTTCGCGGTCTCCGTGGTCATGCTGGCCGCGCTCAGCGTGAAGATGCACAACGACCTGCTGCTGAACACCGTCGTCTTCCTCACCGGCGTGTTCGTCTTCTCGGCGCAGGTCCTCGTCTACGCCTACGTGACCAACTTCTACCCGGCGACCCTCCGCGGCACCGCCCTCGGTTCGGCGTCCGGCATCGGCCGGATCGGCTCCATCGTCGGCCCGACCATCACCGGCGCCCTGGTCACCGCCGGGATCGGCCACCCCTGGGGCTTCTACTTCTTCGCCGCGGTCGCCGTCCTGGCGTTCATCGCCGTGCTGACACTGCCGCGTCACCCGGCGGAGCAGAAGGAGCGGCCCACACCCGCCGCGCCGCTCCCGACCGGGGAGGCCACGGCCCACTGACGGCGGCATCGAGCTGACGAGCTGACGGGAACTCAGGACGCGGACGGCCCGGAGGCGCCGGTGCCGTCCGCGCCGGGCCGTGGTTCCTTCAGTTCGATGAACAGGGTGTGCGTGGGAGTCTGTCCGGTGTTGCGTCCCTGGTGGTCCTGGGCGTCCAGCCAGCGGGCCTGCCCGGCCTCCAGGTCGACGGGGACCTCCCGGCCGCCGCTGCTGATCACGCGCCGGAACGCCGAAAGAGTCACCATCACGCTGTCCGGATGGGAGTGCGGGTGGGTCGCCTCCCCGGGCGCGTCACGGTACTCGAGCACCCGCACGCGGTCGTTCTCCCACAGGACCCGGTACAGATCCGGATCGGTCTCGACAGGATCGCTCATGGCACCAAAGTGCCATGGTGGTACGCAGATGCCCTATGAAACGAGCGGCTGTACCCGCATCCCCGCCAGGAAGGCGCACGGCCAACTCAGCGGCAAGCGCCTCACGTTGGGGCGCCGGGCTCAACCGCATGCCCGGGGCCACGGCGCACCAACTGCCATCCACAAGTACTGGCGGAAGCCGGAGGCCCGGAGCCTCAGGTCGAACGCATGGCCCTTTCTGCCGCCGCTAGACTCCCGCGGGCTGGGCGATGACTCCTCGGCCGTTGGTCATGGGCCATGGCGAGCACCCACCGTGCTGTGAAGGACGGTGGCGTGGCAGGATCGAGCTCCATGAAGATCGCAGCAGGTCAGTTCACCTGTGTCCCGGCCGATGTGGCCGCCAACGTCCGGCAGATGACCGCCCTCGCAGGCCAGGCCCGCGCGCAGGGTGCGGAGCTCGTGGCCTTCCCCGAGCTGGCCCTCACCGGGTACGAGCTGGACACCGTACTCGCTGATCCTGGCCTGTGGACGACGTCGGAGGATCCGCGCCTGGACGCGCTCCGGGGCAGTGGCATTGTCACCGTCGTCAATGCCGCAACGGCGACCGACGGGCCACGGCCCGCGATCGAGACGCTGGTCTTTGGGGCCGACGGCGAACTGATCACCGCCTATCGGAAGCAGCACCTGTTCGAGCACGAGCAGGCGGTCTTCACGGCGGGGCAGCACGACGGCCGCTTCGAGGTCGGAGGTGTGCGCTTCGCGCTCGCCACGTGCTACGACAACCACTTCGCCGACCTGACCGCGCGGGGGCCGCTGACGGGTGCCAGGTACACCTGGCCAGCTCGCTCTACGGCACCGGCGGCGGAGCCGAAGAACTCGCGGCGATCTACCCCGGCATCGCCAAGGACCTGAACCTGCACGTCGTCCTGGCCAACCATGCCGGACCAGCGGGGCCGTGGACCGGCTGCGGCCGCTCCTCCGTGTGGGCTCCGGGCGGCGACGTCCTGGCGGAGGCCGACACACGGTCGACCATGGTCGTCGTGGCCGACGTCGGGTGAGCGCCGTTCGGCAGCGCGCCCGCAGCGTCGATGACAGTGCCCTTTCGCTGACGGGCGGCACCGCTCTGGACGGCGCGCTCGACGAAGGCAGCGTCTGGAAGCTGACGCCGCAGGAGGGAGGAGAGCTTGCTGCCAGATGGTGGAAGTGGGCCGGAACCTACGGCGGCCGCGTGGTACGGCGATGCCAAGTCCCCACGCAGCGGCGCCTCTTCTTCCCCGTCTTCAATACCCTGAACGGCCGACCGCTACCGCTGCACGAGTTCACATCGAAGCCGTTTCGCACGGGTCTGCACCGCAGGGTCGCCTGGGGGCTGTGGTGCGGACTCGAGCCCCTCCTGGCAGGCCAGTACGTTCTCGAGATCAAGGCTCGGACCACGGGCGGTTTCTGGGTCGACACCGTCTACCACCTGACAGCACTTCCCAGCCATGCGACCCACCAAGAGGGCGGCTGAAGCAGCCTGAGCGCGAGGTGTGGGCCGTGCCGTACGGCTGAACCTGCTCGGCAACCCGGCGACGACCGCGGCCCAGGCCGCGCAGCACTTCAGGGCGGCCAGCCAGACGCTCCTCAAGGAGTCGCCTGGGATGACGCTGCCGAGCACTTCGACGGGGACCAGCGGGCCGATCCGGTGATGCTCATCGCCCTGATGAACGCGACGAACCGGATGGCTGTCCTGACCGGTCGGCGTGGCGGCGCCCACCAGCCCGCCTGAGGCATCCCGCGCGTACGGGGGCGGTGACGGGGCAAAGGAGAAATCGACGCCGATGCCCCCACCGTTACGGAGGCACAAGTTGATGGTGCACGGCTTGAGACAGGCCCCCGCCTGCCCGACCACGAGGGATCGGGTGCGGGCGGCGATGAGGAACGGACGCCTTCTGCGGACGGGTGCCTGCCATGCGAGGTGACGCGCTGGGGCTCGAGACGCTGCTGCGGGCAGCGGAGAACGCCGCGCCGGGGGAGTCGGTGGACGTCCTCGCCCAGAACCTGGAGGAACGGTTCGGGGCGCGCGACGTGTCGTTCCTCTTCCTCGACATGGTCGGCCAGGAGGTCGTACGTCTGCCCCGCGCCGGCGGCGCGGACCAGCCACGCGGTGAGGCGCAACGGCTGCATCTGCCGGGCAGCCGGTACGAGCACGTGCTGCGCAGCCAACGACTGCTGCAGCAGGACGAGGCCGGCGGCGGATTCCGGCTGGTGGCGCCCGTGACCAACCGCGGCGACTGCATCGGCGTCCTCGAACTGGTCGTGCCGCGCGTGGACGACATGGTGCGGGACTCGGTGGCGCAGGCCGCGCACGCACTCGCGTACGTCGTGGTGACCGACCGGCGCTTCACCGACCTCTACCACTGGGGTCGCCGCACCACCCACATGAGCCTGGCCGCCGAGATCCAGCACCAGCTGCTGCCGACGGCGTCCACCTGCGAGGCCGCCCAGTTCACCCTGGCCTGCGGCCTCGCGCCCGCCGACGACGTGGGCGGCGACACCTACGACTACAGCCTGGACCAGCGCAGTCTGCACCTGTCCATCACCGACGCGATGGGGCACGACACCTCCTCCGCGCTCCTCGCCACGCTCACAGTCAACGCCTTGCGGCAGTCCCGGCGCGCGGACGGCGGCGTGCTGGAACAGGCCTACGCAGCGCACGAGGCCCTCACCGCGCACGCCCTGGGCATGACGACCGGGCAGTTGTTCTGTGTGTCCCTCGAAACCGGGGAAGGGCGGCTCGTCAACGCCGGTCATCCCCGGCCGCTGCTGCTGCGCGACGGCCGGGTCGAGGAACTGCGCTTCACCGCCAACCTCCCGTTCGGCACCCCCGTGCCGGGAAGCGTTCCGGTGCACTACGAGGTCCAGCGCTTCCGCCTCGAACCCGGTGACCGCCTCGTCCTGCTCACCGACGGTATGCGCGAGCGCAGGAGCGCCCAGGTCGACCTGCCCGGTCTCGTACGGAAGACCCTCGATGAGCACCCCCGCGAGGTCGTACGGGCCTTGATCGACGCCGTCCAGGACGCGTGCGGGCACACACTGTCCGACGACGCCACGACCATGGTCCTGGACTGGCACGGTAGCCACTCCGGACGCCGTCACACCGAAGAGGGCTCCGACACCTGACCCACCGGTGCGCTCCGTCGGTCAGGTGGTTCAGTCGGCCTCGCGGCGCAGCAGCAGGTTCATCGCGGACAGGGTGAGCACAATCTCGCCGTCCTGGTTGAGGACTTCCACGTCCGTGTGCACGATGCCGCGATCGGGCTTGGTGCGCGAGAGGCGTGCGCTCTTGACGACCGTACGGATGGACAGGCTGTCGCCGGGGCGCACGGGCCGGACCCAGCGCAGCTCGTCGATGCCGGGCGAGGCCAGACTCGCGACCTGGCTGACGTAGTGGTCGGCGTACAGGCGCATCATCACGGACGCGGTGTGCCAGCCACTGGCGATGAGTCCCTTGAAGGGGCCGGAGGCGGCGGCGTCGGGGTCGGTGTGCATGACCTGTGGGTCGAACTCGGCCGCGAAGCGGAGAATGTCCGCCTCTGTCACCGTGATGCTGCCGTAGCTGTAGGCCGATCCAGGGACGTAGTCCTCGAAGTACCGCTGCTCTGTCGGGGTGTTGAAGTCCGGGCTGAGAGGAATGGTCGACGGTGTGGTCATTGGCCGCACGGTAGCGGCTCTGCGCGCCGGGTCCAACGGCGGTCCGGGGCGTACGCGGCAGCGTGTCGTACAGCACCTCCGCCCGTCCGCCTCGCTGACCGTTGCCGGGCCGGACATGTCGATACGCCTCTCGGATGTGTGGAGCATGCAAGATGTGTGGGGCGCAGCGGTCATCGACGTCGCGGTTGCCGGAGCGCACGCACGTCCGCGTGTCCGGTTCTTCGACCACGGTGGAATAGGACCGTCGCCCGGAGCCTTGTGCTGAGTGCTCGACCGAACCGCTTGACGATGTGACCGCAGTGGCATCCGCCTCCGAAGGAGCAGTTCCATGGCCCTCACCCGAGAAGAGCGTGAGCAGTTCCTCGCCGAACCGCACATCGCGGCCCTGGCCGTCGACGCAGGCGAGGGGAGGGCGCCGCTGACCGTGCCGATCTGGTACCAGTACGCGCCCGGCGGCGACATCTGGATCCACACCGGCAAGGGCTCACGCAAGCACGAACTCATCGACAAGGCGGGCCGGTTGACGCTCATGGTCGACCGCGTCGAGCCGACCGTCCGCTACGTGTCCGTCGAGGGCCCGGTGATCTCCACGGTCCCTGCCACCCGCGCCCATCTGGTCGAGATGGCTTCGCGCTATCTGCCGTCCGAGAAGGTCGACGGCTACGTCGAGTTCGCCGAGGCGAACCATGGCGAAGCAGTCATCATCACCGTCCGCCCGGAACACTGGGTCTCCTCGGACCTCGGCAACGTCTGACCGCCTCGCGCGAGGCCGGACGGCCGTGGGGGCGGGCGGGGACAGCGCTCGCGAGGCGGACAGCTCTGGCCGGTCAGCTAGCCTCGGCCCCTTCGCACCTTGGTCCGTACTGCGCGCTATTTGTGCTGACACAGAATGGTGGCTGGTGGTCAAATGACGTCCTGGTGGAACTACTTGGAAGAGCGGACCCGTCTGGAAGTCGATGCCGACGTGCTGCGCGACCGACGGCTCGCGGCTGTCCGGTCCGTGTGGGAGGTGCTGCGTCCCCTGGGCTTGGGCCTGCACGAGGCCGAGCGGGTGGTGCGCGCGCGGTACGAGGCTTTGGGCGACCGGGTGCAGTACACGCCGCCGGACCCGTTGGATCTGCCCGCACTCGCCGCCCGCGTCGGCGCGCTGCCCGGCCGTATCGCGGCGGTGGAGGCGCTGTGGGACGGCGATACGGTTCATGACTGGTGCGTTGTCCTGGTCGCGGTTCTGGACGCCCCGAAGGGGGAGGGTCACTTGGCAACCATCCATCACCGGCCGGACGGTCCCGCTCCGGGGACAGCCGCCGTCGCGGCGGGGCAGGCGCTGGCCGAGCACCTCCGCGTACCGTTCCACTTCGCATCGCCGGACGCCCCGGATGACGACGCTCCGCGCTGGAGGGCGCTCGAAGGGTCGGAGAACGGGCCGTGACCGGACCCGCCGCCGCCCCGGCGCCACACTGCTCACCAGCGGTCGGAATTTCCCTTCCCCCTTTCGCTCGGCTGCCAGACTGCACGGATGATCGACCATCTTCCCGCCGACCTGCGGGCCCGGCACCTTGCCGATGGGGACCATCTCCGCGTTCTCGCCGTACTGGACGAGTGGTGGGGCGGCCTGAAGGGGGAAGCGGGTTCGTCGGGGTCGACCCGGCGCTGCACGGGCAGGGCGTCGGACGCGCTCTGTACCAGGCCTTCTTCGCGCTCGCTCGGTCACATGGGCGCCGTTACGTGCACTGCATCACCAGCCCGGAGAACACCGCTTCGCAGGCGTTTCACACGCGGCTCGGCTTCATCGCCTCAGCCGTGCGGCGCGACTACGACGGCCCCGGTCTGGACCGGGTGACGTTCGCCATCGACCTCTCCGCACCTGCGGTGGTCGTCCCGTAGCGGAACGACCCCCTGGACCCCGGCGACGCCGCCGGAGAGCGCGGTGCCGAATTCTCGGAAGGGATCCCTCCGCGCAAATCGATCGTTAGTGTCCGACGCATGACAATCTTGAAGAGGTTTCAGGCGCGCCGGATGACAGTGGCACTGGTCGGCGCGGCGGCCGCGATGGTGCTGGGTGTGGGTGGGGCGATCGCCGTGACGGACCAAGGCGGGGCGGCCTCCGGCCGTACCGCTGTGTCCGTGGATCCGTCCGAGGGCGGGGGAAGCATGGGCGTCGACACCGGCGGCACTGACGGCGGCGGGGACGTTGGTGTGTCGGGCGGCGATGACGGCGGCTCCGTCGGTGTGTCGAGCGGAGCTGACGGCGGTGACTCCGGCGGCGACAGCGGCGTGGCCGGTGGCGTCTCAGGCGGTACGGATGCGGGAGGCTCGGGCGGTACGGATCCGACCGAGGAGCCGACCGAGGAGCCGACTGAGTCCCCGATCCCCTCGGGCGAGCCCACCACGGATCCCACGACCCCCGCGGACCTCGACGAACTGACGAAGCGCATCGACGGTCTGGAGAAGAAGGTGGACGAACTGCCCACCAAGAAGGAACTGGCCGACGCCCTCCGCGCCTTCGCCGACACACTGGAGCAGCAGGGCTGAGCCACCCGGGGCGCCGCGGAACCGTTGCTCAGGGGTGACGGGCCGCGGCCGACTCGGTTCCGCAACGCCGCGCATGAGTACGGGTCAGGTGGTGGCGCTGTACGGGACGACCGCCGCTGAGTCGTCGTCGGCGGGTGAGATGCGCAGAGAGCCGCGGGCGAAGTGGGAGGCGAACTCGATCATGGTGCCGTCGAGGACCAGCGTGGTGACGGGCTCCTCGGCGTACGGCGGCGTCTCCGGGCCGATGCGGTAGGCGGTGCGGACCACTTCGTCATCCGCCTCCGCGCTCTCCACGGTGGCGAAGCCCGAGCTGCCCGCGACCCATGTGCCGTCGATGCGCAGCTCGTAACGGATCTCCAGCAGGCCCGGCTCGGGGCAGCTCCAACGGAAGCGGCCGATGCTGAGTTCCGTCGTGATGCTCTCGAAACGGCTCCAACCCCGCCCGTCGGGAAGGAAGTTGACCTCGCTCGTCTCCATGGCCCCCACGTCGAAGGGCGCGCTGTGCCAGTTGCCGAGCAAACGCTTGTCGATCATGTGTGTCACGCACCGATTGTTCCCCACGTGCGGAGCGTGCGCTGACGGCCCGGTCAGTTCGCGACGGTGTCAGGCAAGCCGCAGGTGAAGGCGCACGGTGATGCCGCCCTGTTCCGTATCGATCTCCATGCGGTCGCACAGCTGGCGCACTGCCCACAGGCCGTGCCCGTATCGCTGCTCTGGTACGGGGGACGGGGAGCCGGGATGCCCGTCGTCGCCTGCTTCGGCGGGACCGGCGACCTCGCACAGGATGTGCTGCCCGGCGCGGCGCAGGGTCACGCGGCCGTGGCCGCCGCCGTGCTGGACGGCGTTGGTGGCGACCTCGTTGGCGGCGAAGAGCAACCGCTGCACCGTGGCGCTGGACATGCCCTGTTCTCTGGCGGAGCGGGCGACGAAGGTCCGGAGGACGGACAGGTCGGCGCCGAAGCGCAGGGTGGCCGCGCCGCCGTCGGCGGTGGGGACCGGTGCGGGTGGGCCCGTGACCAGTTCCGGGTGGGTGCGCCGGGCTCCAGCGACTACGTCGTCCGGCAGGGTCCGGATGTCGTAGGGGCAGACGATCCAGGCCGGACCGTCGGCGAAGGCCGCACCGACCGTCCCGGAGCAGGCCCACCCGTGCTCCAACTGCCGCTTCCCAGACCAGGCTTGTTCGCCGATCACGCGCACTCGTCGGTGCGGTCCGCCGACGGTGCGCTGGTCCACGTAGCGGTAGTAGGCGCTCAGCGTGCGCCCAGGCGTGCGGTACCAGTCGACGGTGTCGACGAAGGCGATGCCGGCCGCCGCATCCCCGAGGGCCCGGCACAGCAGCTCTATGTTGGCTTCGGTCGTCATCGCGCACACCGCGTCGTCCTGCTCCAGGCCGTCGAGGCAGAACGGCACCATCGCGGAGAGGAACTCCTCGTCGCTGCCGTAGATCAGCCCTTGGTGGGTCAGGCGTCGCGGGTTCTCGGAGTGCGGGCGTGCGGCTGCGGTGGTGCTGGTCACGCCGACGCCTCCCGGGCGCTGACGGACAGGGCAGGCACCTCGTCCCAGCCGATCACACGGATCACCTGGTGGAGCATCGGGTCAAGGTCCAACCACACGCAGCAGCCTGCCCTCGGGCAGCCGCTCGGCGGTGCGCACCAGCGCTCGCACCCCGGCCAGGTCGATGAACTCCAGGCCGTTCATGTCCACCACGATGTCCCCGGGCCAGTCCAGGGCCGTCCGCAGCGCACTCGCCAGCGCGGGGGCGGAGCTGTAGTCCACCTCGCCCGCCACGCGCAACGCTCGCCTGCCCTGCCGGAAGGACGGGGTCAGCCGCAGTACGGCACTGCTGTGCAGGGGCGGGGCTTCGACCGATCCGGGGTGGCGCCGGTCGAACTCTTCGAGGGAGGCGGCGTCGAAGAGGCGGGCGTCGTACTGGCAGATCGCCGACGCCGGTTGTCCGGCGAAGACCTCGTCGACCTTCGTCTCGTACTCGCCGAGCCGCCCGGCCCCGGGGACGCCGCGCAGCGCCCAGCCCATCTCCCCGCTGACGCGGAAGCCCGTGTAGCCGGCTGCCAGGGAGTCGGTGACTTCCTGGCGCAGCGTGGTCACCATCGCGTCGGGATCGAACGGGCCCGCGGCCAGGTAGCTGTCGTCGGCCGTGGTCACCGCGAGCTGCCCGCTGGCCAGCGCCGGGCCCGGGTCCGTTCCTGCTGCCCGCAGCCAGTTCAGGACCTGTTCGGGGGCGCACTGGTCGGCGAAGTACATCACGCGTTCTTCACGGCGCAGGCCGTCCAGCAGGTAGGTGGTGACCACCCGGCGCTGCTCGGCGTCATCGGTGAAGGCAAGACACAGGTGATCACCATGACCCATGTCCTCGACCGGGTGCTCCCTGCCGCCGTACGTCATGACGTCGGCCATGCGGATCCCCACCGTCCCCCACCCACTTCACCTTGTCGGGCCGCAGCCCTCGCACGCATGTGCTGGCTTGCGGACCTCACGATCACTCTACCGGCCCGTCACTTCCGTGGTGGCGCTCCTGGGCCTACGCCGCCTCGGCGGTCGGCGTCCGCGGCGGTTCCGTGGCGGTGAGGACGAGGATGGCCTGGTCGTCGTCGCTGTGGTGGCCGTCGGTGTAGGCGTCCACGGCCCGGGTGAGGGTGTCGGTGATCTGCTGGGCGGAAGGGCGGTGCGGCGTACCGCTCACGGTGGCTGTGAGGCGTTCCTCGCCGAAGAGCGAGGCGTCGCGGCGTCGGGCCTCGGTGATGCCGTCGGTGTAGAGCACGAGGCTCTCGTGGGGCCGCAGGTGCAGGCGGTGGGTGGTGACATGCGGGTCGGGGGAGAGGCCGAGCAGGAGACCAGGGGTGTCGATCATGCGGGCGGTGTGCTCGGCGTCGAGGTGCACGGGCAGGGTGTGGCCGGCGCGGACGAATTCGATGTCCAGTCCGGTGGGCCGGGGGGTGAGCTGGCCGTAGACGAGGGTGACGAAGCCGGTGCCGTGGCTGTGCGGCCGGTTGATCAGGGCCCGGTTGACGGCGTTGACGACGTCCTCGGGGTCGGGCAGGAGCGGGGCGACGGCGCGTGCGGTGTGGCGGACGAGGGCGGTGGTGGTGGCGGCGATGGCGCCGCGTCCGCAGACGTCGCCGAGGAGGAAGGCCCAGCGGCCGTCGTCGAGGGGGAAGACGTCGTAGAAGTCGCCGCCGATGTCGAGTCCTTCGCCGGCCGGGTGGTAGTAGGTGGCGACGTCGGTCCCCGGGATGTCGGGCAGGTCGGGCAGGAGCAGCCCTGCCTGCAGGTCGCGGGCGAGGGTGGCGCGGTGGGTGTACTGGCGGGCGTTCCGGGCGGCCGAGGAGGCGCGCAGGGCGAGTTCCTCGGCGAGGGCGACGGTGTGGCCGTCGAGGAGGTGCTCGCCGGTGGAGAACAGCGTCATGGTGCCGAAAGCCCGGCCGCGGTCGAGGAGGGGGACGCACAGGTAACCGGTGACGCCGAGGTCCTGCCAGGGGCCGGGGCCCGTCGGCGTGCGGCGGGCGATCTCGCCGGCGCCGGAGGCCAGTACGCGGGCGATGGCGTCGTCGGCGGTGTCGTACACCGGGACGTGGGAGGCGAGCAGCTCCTGCTGGGCGCGGGTGGGTGCGGAGGTGGCGACGCGCCGCAGGCGTCCGCCCTCGATGAGGTCGACCGCGCACAACGGGGCGAGCGCGGGCGCGCAGGCGTCGGCCAGCCGCTGCAGGGCCTGGTCGGCGTCGAGGTCGGCGCTCAGCAGCGTGCTGGCGTTCAGCAGGAAGGCGAGGTCGTTGCGGGCTGCCTTCGCCCGGGCCTCGGCCTCCCGGCGGGCCTGCTCGGCCTGGTGACGCTCGATGGCGAGGCTCGCGGTGTCGGCGAAGACCCGGGCGAGCGCGAGGTCCGCCTCCTGCGGGGCGCGCGGGACGCGGTGGTACATGGCGAAGGTGCCCAGCAGGGCGCCGTCCCGGGCCAGGATCGGGGTGGACCAGCAGGCGGCGACACCGGCCCGTGCGGCCAGCTCGCGGAAGTCGTCCCACAGCGGATCGGCGGCTATGTCGGTGACGATCACCGCCTGGCGGCGGTGCGCGGCGGTGCCGCAGGAACCGGCACCTTCCCCGGCGGCGATCCCGTCGATGGCCTCGTTGTAGAACCGGGGGAGGCTCGGGGCGGCGCCATGGCGCAGGCGCCGGCCGTCGGCGTCCGCGAGCAGCACGGAGACCAGGACCTCGTCGGGCATGAGGTCCTCGATCGACCGGGCCATGCCCTCCAGCACCTGCGGCAGAGGGGCCTGGCGGGCGATCTGCTCAAGCAGCACGCGGTGTTCGGCCGCGAGCCGCTGCGCGTGCTTGACCTGGGTGGTTTCGACCCCTAGCACCCGCACGCCCATGACGTTGCCGCCGGCGTCGAGGCGAGGCTCGAAGGTGAAGTCGAAGAACGCCTCCCGCGCGCCCGGCCCCTCGCCCAGCAGCACCCGGGCGCCCCACCCGGCGTGCGGCTCGCCGGTGCGGTAGACCCGGTCCAGCGGTGCCATGATCCCCTGCCCGACCAGTTCGGGCACGAGCTGCCTCAGTGGGGCCCCGGCACAGGCATGCGCGGATCCGCCGATCGCCGCGAAGAACGCCGTGTTCGCCGTCTCCAGCACATGGGCCGGCCCGGCCAGGGCCGCGAACACCGCTCTCGACTGCCCGAACAACGACCGCAGATCATGATCCGCCTCGCTCGCGGCGGTGACGCGCGTGGCCGCGGTCCCGGCAGGCCGGGGCACACGCCCTGGTACGCGCGTCATGTCGTCTGCCTTCCGGTGGCCCCCGCCGTGTCGTTCGTGTCAGCGCCCACGATGTCATGTCCCTGCACATCCGCGGCCAGTGCCTCGGCGACGTCGCCGTGCATGGCGAAGACCTGGTCCAGGCCCGTCAGCAGGAACAGACGCGCCAGGGCGTCCGGTACGGCCGCGAGCCGCAACACCCGGCCCTGCGCGGCCAGCGACCGGTACAGCCACAGCAGTGCGGCGATACCGGAAGAATCACAGAACGCCAGTGCCGAGCAGTCGGCGACCACCGCGCGCGCACCGTGCCCCCCGGCCAGCTCCTCCTCGCCGACCTCATGCAGCTGCACCACGCTGTCGAAGTCGAGCTGACCGCGCAGCGCGAACACCGCACTCCCGGACCGACGCGTGACCTGCACCGAGAACACCCTGGACCACCTCCACCCGATACCGGCCGGCCGAGTGACCGATCTTGCAGTGCTTCCCTCCCTGCGCATGTGCGGAAAGGGGATTTCCGTCCACCTTACGGCGACGGGGCTGAGGGCCTCGCCGAGGACCCGGACGGCACCCGCGTCGTCCGTGACGAGACCGTCCGCCGGGCTGCGCGAGATCCGCCGGGTGACTTGCGGCTTCTCGGAGTGCGGAACACAGACGGCGACGACGCCCTGATGGCGGCGGCCCTGTCGGCGGCCAACTGGGCGGTCACCGCGCCTCCGGTGCAAAAACCGCTGGCTTCCTGCTGCGGCGAACGCGAGGATCGACCATCCCGTTACGCAGTGCAGGGAGGGGGCGGCGTGGCCGGTCGCGTGGAAGTGCAGCGGGTCGACGAGACGAACCTCGACGAACTGCTCGCCGTAGCCGTCGAGGACGCGGCGCCCGAGGAGGTCATGCCCGCGGTCGCGGGACCGCCAGGATGGACGGCAGAACGCCGGGAACGCTTCCTCGACTGGCATCGAGCCCGGGTCCCGGGGCTGCGCGGCCCCCTTCGCGAGTCCACCTTCGCGGTCAAGCACGACGGCAGGATCGTAGGTTCAGCCCGTCTGGCGATCCGCGACAGTGACGGCGCCCTGGAGACCGGCATGTGGCTCGGGCGCTCGCACCGCGGGCAGGGGATCGGTACGGCTGCCCTCGACATCGTTCTCGCCGTAGCCGCGAGAGCCGGAGCCCGCACCGTGGTCGCGGACACCACGAACGACAACACGGCGGCACTGGTGGCTTTGCGCCGCAATGGCGCGACACTCAGCACCCGGCGGAACGGCACCGAGATCTGGGCGGAGCTGACGCTGAAGGGCCCGCACCCGTCTGCCGGTCCCACCGAGCAGCCGTAAAACGCCGTGCACGCGCCGACCCTGGGCGTCCCTGTAGCCAACGCCGTGCGAAAAGGAGGTTGACGACACACGTCGGTCTGGGGCCCTGAAGGCGGATGGCTCACCGGGGTCTCCGGAGTGTGCATAGTGGGTGCAGCATCCGTCGCGGGGGGTGGATGCGAGGGGAGAGAGCCGTGGTGCGGTATGTCCACCATCAGTTGATGACCGTCGTCGAGACGGGTATCTCGCTGGCCATCACCGTCCCTGTCGTCTTCGGTGTACGGGGTCTGCCGGACTTCGAGCACACGACCGTTCCCCTCCTGGCGGCCTTCGCGGGCTTGAGCGCGCTCTTCGGCCTGCTCGACGTCACGGTGCGCTCTCGTTGGCTGGGCGGGGAGAAGAAGTATGTGGAGAACTCCTTGCCCCTGGCCGACCCCCAGGCGGTACTGCCCACTGCGCGTGAGTCCTGGCGCCGCAGCTTCGACGGGGCCTTCATTGTGGTGGCCGGACTGCCCGCCCTTGTCCTCGGTCTCATATGGGGTCCTTGGGCCGTCGCCTGGGCGTTTGTGTTCCTCGTTCCGGAACGTCTCGTCAAAGGTGTGTACGTGGGTGTGTGGGAGCGGCGCCACGGCGTGCTCCTGTGGCGCGGCCATCTTGCGGAACAACCCTTGGGCAAGGGACAGCGCCTGTACTCCTCGGCATCACACGGCTGCCCCGGCGGCGAGCCGGGGTGACCGAGGGCGCGCGGCGCGTCCGGTGCACCGCCGTCGACCTCTCTCATGCACCACCGATCCCCCTGTCTCCTTGCCTCGGTGTCACCCGCGGTTCATCAGCCCGACGCGCGTAGCTCTTCTGCGCCCCGGAGCATCCGCGCCATGAAGCACATGACGCGTGTCAGGGCCACCGCACCCGCACTCTGCGCCCTGCCCCTCCTCGCTCTGGCGACCCCCGTGGCCTCGGCCCACTCCGGTGACACGGGAACGCACACCACGCCCGCCACCCGCATCCCGTTCACGCAGGCCACCGTCGAGGCGACGGCGACCGCAGGCACGTACACGATCGCCTGGAAGGCGCCGGGCGTGCGGCGCGTCACGGTGAAGGCGGCCGGTGGCCGTACGGTGGCGCGCGGCGGAGCGAGCGGTGAGGTCACGGTCAAGGGACTGCCTGCGAGCGTCGACCGCCAGTGGTTCGACCTGATACCCGAGCACGGCCGCGGCCTGCACCTGGCGGATCGCCTGATCAAGCTGGAAGGAACGGTCAACTTCCGTGACGCGGGCGGGTATCGCACCGCCGACGGTCACTGGGTGAAGATGGGCGAGGTCTACCGTTCGGACGCCCTGGACAAGCTGACACCTGCCGACCTGGCGAAGCTGAAGCGCCTGGGCATCGGCACGGACTACGACCTGCGCACCACCAGTGAGCGCGGTGCCGCACCCGACAAGGTCCCGGCAGGAACGGCGTACGTCGTGGCGAATGTCATCGGCGACGACAGCCCGGTCTTCCAGCTGCCCACCTCGGAGGCCGGGGCCGTGGACATGATGGTCCAGGGCGAGAAGGCAATGGTCAGCTCGCCCACCGCCAGGACGGCCTACAGCACGCTCATGGCGGGCATCGTGGACGGCGGCGGCGACCTGTTCCACTGCACCGCGGGCAAGGACCGTACGGGCTGGGCGAACGCGGCGCTGCTCACGGCCCTCGGCGTGCCGCGCGAGACCGTGCTCGCCGATTACCTGGCCTCCAACGACTACCGCGTGGCGGCCAACGCGGCGGCGCTGGCGGCGATGCCGCCCGAGCAGGCGAAGGTGTACAAGCCGATGCTCGATGTGCGGGCGGAGTACCTGAACTCGGGGTTCGACGAGGTGAAGGACGCGTACGGCTCCTTCGGGGCCTACGAGCGGCAGGCGCTCGGCCTGGACAGCCGCGACCTCGCCCGCCTGAAGCGCACCCTGCTGACCTGATGCGCTCTGACCTGCTCTGCTCTGACCTGACCTGGTTCGGTCGCTGTGGGGCTTCGTCAATCGTTCCGTGTCGGCGCCGAGATCATGGGAACAGTTCTGGACACACGACCGGCGACGAGAAGGGGATGCGACATGAGCGTGCGGCAGGGACGCGATTGGACGCGCATGACACCCGACGAGTTCGACCAGGACGCCGAGTCGCGTCCGGGTGCCGACGCCGGTCCGACCGTCATCCCGGCTGTTCCTGACGAACTCGGCACGGAGCCCTTGTTCGGCGACGACGAACCCACTCCCTCGCACCGCGTGCAGGAGCACCACATGGCCGCCGGCGTCGACCAAGGTGTTCTCTTCTAGGTGCGTGAGGGCGACATGTTGTGACATGTAACACCCGTGCACGGGGTCCACGGGCGGGCCCGTTCGGCATGGCGGGTGAAGGTGAAACAGTGGGACTGTCCCGCTGAAAGCGTCCCGCACGACCGCAAGACCAGGAGGCCCGCCCCGCATGCGCCTGATCCTCATCCGCCACGGCCAGACCCCGTCCAACCTCAAGCACCTCCTGGACACCACGGTGCCCGGCCCGGGCCTGACACCGCTGGGGCAGGAGCAGGCCGCCGCGCTGCCCGAGGCGCTGGCGGGCGAGGAGATCGACGCGCTGTACGTCTCGACGCTGCTGCGCACCCAGCTGACCGCAGCCCCGCTGGCCGCGGCGCGGGGTCTTGAGCCGGTGGTGCGCGAGGGGCTGCGGGAGCTGATCGCCGGTGAGCTGGAGATGCGCGGCGACGACGAGGCGGCCGGCATCTACATGACCACGGCGTTCGCCTGGTCGGCCGGGGATGTCGAACGCCGGATGCCCGGCGGGGAGACCGGCACGGAGGCGCTGGGCCGCTTCGACGCCGTCGTCGCCGAGGCCGCCGGTTCCGGCGCGGGCTCGGTGGCGATGGTCAGCCACGGCGCCGTGATCCGTACCTGGGTCGCGGCCCGCGCCGTCAACGTCGACGTGGCGCATGCGGCGTCCCACCCGCTGGCCAACACCGGCGTCGTCGTCCTCGACGGTTCCCCCGACGCCGGCTGGCGCTGCGTGCTGTGGGAGGGCAGGCCCCTCGGCCCGTCCTCCGGGACCCCGGACGACGAGGGCCCGACGGGCGAGCCGGTGACGGCCTGAGAGTTTGACGGCCTGAGGGTTTGACGGCTTGAGGGTTTGACGGCCTGAGGGTTCGACGCGGCCTGAGGGCGGCTTGATGGCCTGACCGGCTAGAGGCAATGCCGTTGCTTTACGGATTCGCGGGTTGGGGTCGTTGGATGCGGACGGCCTGGACACCGCCGCGGGCGGGCTGGGGGCAGGTCCGGTGTTCGGTCCGTTTGAGCCTGTAGTTGGACATCTTGCGTTTGACTACACGGGGCTGGCTGCGCAGGCGTCTGACCGGCAGGAGCCGCTCCAACAGGTCGTGCTCGAGCAGGACCAGCGCCTGGACCAGGAGGTCAGGGGGAAAAACGGCCCGGCGTGACGGTCACGCTGCGCCGGGCCGAGCGCAGGGTCTCGGTGAAGGAGATCCGGTCCGGATCCAGGCCGCCGGAGGCGGCGGTGCGAAACATCAGCTCACGCAGGGCCCGGTGGACCAGCAGGTGGGCCCAGATCTGCTGCAGCACCCCGTCCGGGGTCTTGCTGCTCAGCACGGTGTGCGCGCCGCGCTGGCGGGTCTTGAGCTCGGCCAGGACCGACTCGACTTCCCAGCGCTCTTGGTAGAGCGCGGCCAGTTGACGCGCCGGGAAGCGGCGGGCATCGAGCAGGCTGGTCACCAGCCGGTAGTCGCCGGCCGCCGGGCCGGCGTGGTCGAGCCGGTAGGCCAGGACCCTCACGGTGACCGGATCCCGCTTCGCGGAGTCGGTGCTGGCGTGGATGCGGGAGATCCAGGAGCCGTCCCGCAGCACCCGCTCGACTGGCAGGACGCGATTGGCGGGCACCCGCCACAACAGATCGGCGCCGCTGTCGGTGAAGGCCCGCCACAACGACATGCCGAGGAACTCGCGGTCGGCCAGCACCAGCTGGCCCGGCCCGCAGGAGCGGGGCAGGCGCCGGACCAGGGTGACCTCACCGGTGCGGCAGCCGGCCAGCTCCGCGTCCAGCACCAGATGCGTGCCAGTCTCCACCAGGCAGGCCATCCGCACCTGCGGGAAAGAACTCTTCTCCGGGCCGCGGGCGTTGCCCGGGCGGCCGAAGGCGGCCTCATTGGCCACCGTGTCGGCGACGTCCCAGCAGGTGCCGTCCACCGCCAGCAGCCGCAGGCCCCGCCAGAACACCCCCGGCGTGCTCTCGGTGCCCAGCGGTTTCGCCGTCGCGGTGAACAGCACCCGCAGCGGCTCACTCCCCAGCCGCTGCCGGGCCCGAAACAGCGAGGACTTCGCCGGAATGCGCCAGTCACCCAGCAGTCCCAGACCCCGCAGGCCCTCGACCAGGTGCCGCATAACCTCCAGATAGGGAGCGGGCGAGAAGAGCGCCAGGCCGAGCACGAAGTACACCACCAGCCGGGCCGGCAGCAGCCGTCTGCGTTGCTCCACCCGCCCGCAGGCAGCCACCACACGATCCACCAGACCCGGCGGATACACCCAGGTCAACAGCCCCAGACCCGATAAATCAGACACACTCACAGACACTGGCACCACCCCCGGGAGCAGTACGCAGCAGCCTACGCCGAACAGTTAAAACAACGGCATTGGTCCTAGCCCATCGCTCCGTCCCTACGAGGTCTTCGTCCCCGACCGACGCGCGACCGGGTACTGCTCGGTCGCGCGTCGGCGTGCACGGGGTGCCGGACGGCTGGGGCCGGGCCCTACCGGTCTGTCGCCGGCAGTTCGGCCGAATCGTTCCCGTCGCCCTCCGGCACCAGGAGTACGGCGGTGCGCCCCGTGTGAACGACGGCGTCGCTCACACGGGGGTCCCACAGCGCGCCGAACATGTCGCGGTGGTGCGGTGTCAGTACCAGAAGGTCCGCCTTCCACGCGGCCGCGGTCTCGGAGATCACGCCGGCAATCCGAGTGGTGAGCGCATGGACCATGACTCCTTCGGCCGCGACCCCCGCTCCGGCGCAGCACGCCGACTGCTTCGTCGAGCACGGACTCCGCTTCCGAGTCGTCCTCCAGGGGAACAACAGTGGCAAGCGTGGCAGCGGACGCGGCAACGTGCAGCACCCGGACCCTGGCACCCGTCAGCCGGCCATCGCGGCGGCCGAGTGAACGGTGGACAGACGGGTGGAGCTGGAATCGACAGCAACGAGTATGCGTTCGAACATGATCTTCTTCCTCTTCGTGCACGACCGCGGGAGCGCGGGCGTGCGGGCGGTGCCACTGGTCCTTCGCGGCGCTTCCGCCCCCGTCAACGGTGGGCGAGTTCGTCCTCGACGACGCGGTCGCGGCCCGCCACGTATCCGACGGCCATCTGCGGTACGAGCAGCGCGCTCATCACCGTGATCGGCAGACCCCAGCCGCCACTGTGTTCGTAGAGCGTTCCGATGAGGATCGGTCCCGGGATCGCCAGCAGGTACCCCACGCTCTGGCGAAGGCCGACAGTTGGGCCACGCCCGTGCTGGTCCTGGCCCGCAGACTCACCATCGTCAGCGCTAGGGGAACGTGCAGTTGGCGACGCCCAGGATGAGGGCCCACGCCCAGGCGCCGCCCACCGGGGCGAAGTACAGCCCGGCGTAACCGACGAGTCCGCCAGACCCAGGACCAGGACGACCGGGCCCTGGTGCGGACGGCGCGCCGCCATCCGTGGAATGGTGAACGCGAGGGGGACACCCACCGCCATGGTGACGGCCAGCAACAGCCCCGCGGTGCCGGCGGGCAGGCCCGCGTCGCGGTAGATCTGAGGCAGCCAACCCATGGTGATGTAGGCACCGGTGGACTGGAGCCCCATGAAGACCGCGAGCGCCCAGGCCGTGCGGCTCCGTGACACGCGGGGTACGGGTGGTCCGCCGTCCGCGCCCCGGCCGACCGGTCCGCGCCGGAGGAGGTGGCCGGCTCGCCCTTCCGGACGAAGGGTAGCCAGGGCAGGACGGCCGCCACCGCGAGAGCGCCCCAGACCGCGAGGCCGAGTCGCCAGTCACCTCCCAGGGCCCTCGTCACCGGAACGGTCACTCCGGCGGCGACGGCCGTGCCGAGCGAGAGGGCCATCGAGTAGAGACCCGTCATGGCGCCGACCCTGTCGGGGAAGTAGCGCTTGACGATGACCGGCATCAGCACGTTGCTGAGGGCGATGCCCATGAGCGCGAGAGCGCTCGCGGTCAGGAACCCGGGCACCGAACCGACCCAGGGACGCACGAGCAGGCCCAGGGCGACGGCTGCCATGCCCAGGGCCACCACGCGCGCGGGGCCAAGGCGCCGGGCAAGCCGCGGAGCGGCGACACCGAACACGGAGAAGCACAGGGCGGGGACGGAAGTGAGCACACCGGCGACGGCCGCGCTCATGTGGAGTCCGTGCCGCACTTCCTCCAGCAGCGGGCCGAGGCTGGTGACAGCGGGCCGCAGGTTGCACGCGGTCAGGACCAGTCCGGCGACGAGCAGACGGCCTCGCCATCGCCCGGAGCGGCCCGTGACGCGATCCTCGGAGAGGTTCGTGGACGTGTCGACGCCGTCGCGGTCGCCTGGACCGCGCACTTGTTCTTCCTCACTGCGCATGACCAGCATCGTAGAATGATGGGATGTTTGAGTACGCCCTTCGGTCACACTGTTTGGTGTGATGTTGCTCATGGGGCGACGAATATCTCCATTTGCGATGACACTAACCGGCCGCGTGGGCGCCCACTGACGTGTTTCTGGCGAGCCGGTGACGCAATCACACTGTCAATGGCGGGTGCAGTAGTAATACAGTGTGTCGTGTGAACTGGTCGTCGGCATCCCGCGGCCGGTCAATCACTCATTGTTCGAAGGGAATCACCATGCGCACTACGTTACGTGCAGCAGCAGTGGGAACCGCGCTCGTCGGACTCTCGCTGACCCCTGGCATCGCCCGGGCCACGCCCGGCGGGCCCGGCGTCAGCGGCACGATCCTGGCGCAGTGGACCGAGGGCGGCCGGGACTACGTACTCCGTGAGATCACCATCCCCGCCGGTCAGGCGACGGGATGGCACTACCACGACGGCACCCTGTTCGCCTACGTCAAGCAGGGCACGCTCAGCCACTTCGACAGCAACTGCGCCCCGGACGGCGTGTACAAGAAGGGCAGCTTCCTGAAGGAGCCGGCGGGCGCGGACCACGTGCACATCGGTGAGAACCGCGGTGCGGACGACGTAGTCTGGACGTCCTGTACGTAATGCCGCACGGCGCGCCTCTGTCCGAGGACGCTCCCGCGCCGGGCTGCGAACTGCACGAGTAGGCGCCCGGCCCGGAAGCGTTGCTTGGTGGCGTGGGGCCAGGTATGACGGGGAGTGAGATCTTCAGGCCGGCGCTCCAGCACGTCGTGGGTGAGCTGGGCGGCCTGGGGGAATGATCCATCTCCGCGGCCCCATGTCCGCGCTGCGGCTGGTCTCAGCCGTAGGTCGGCCGTCGGTCGTCACGCTTCCCTGGGAGATCATCGATCAGGAGGGCACACTGGCCCCGCCCTCGCCCTCCACGAGGGCAGCGGCGTCTGGCCGCCTGCCGGCGCGCCGAGGCCCCCATGACCATGAAGGGGCCGGTTCAGGGCAGTGGCCTGGCCGCCGTTCCGCTTGGTCAGCCTCTTCCCGGGCACCTACTCGGACACGGGAGGTGGCCAGCAACATCGGCGACGCCGACACCACAGCCGGGGCATCCTCCATCAACAACCTGCCCATAGCCGACGGTCCGCAGTTCACGGACCCCGCGCACCACGACTACACCCTCGACTCCTCCTCACCGGCACGCAACTACGGCCTGGTGCGGCCCCGGCCACGGACGGCTACACCGAACCGCAGCCCAGTGCCGGCGCCTACCAGTACGGTGCGACACCGTGGCAGGACGGGGCGGGTGGAGAACACGGGCGGCTGGGACACGTACCTGGACCAGACGTTCACGATCACGCCGACGAGCGGCACGCACGACGTCTACCCAGACACACGACGAGGCCCTACGGGTTGGGCACCTCCTGAAGGACCCAGCCATTGCCGTCCGGGTCGGAAAAGTCCGCGTACGTACAATAGTTGCGGCGCTGAGGGTCGGGTCCGCCGCGCCACTTCTCGCCCGTGCAGCGGTGGAAGATGTCGCTGGTGTCGTGATAGATCTCGCCCACCTCCACACCCCGGCCGACCAGCTGGTCCCGGGCCTCGAAGATGTCCGAGACGATGAGGTGGAGGCCCCTGGACGACCCGGGGCGGCCAGGGTGACGCCGGTGCCGCACCGAGCAGGGCGAACCCGGGGTGTCATGTGGACGACCCGGTAGGTTTCGTCCGTGACGTGGTCGGCGTCCAGGCGGAACCCGACCGCCTCGTAGAAGGCCTTCGCCCGGTCGACGTCGGCGACGGGCAGCACTACGACTTCCAGCTTGAAATCCACCTGTCGTCACTCTCTTACGTGTCGTCGTAGAAGGGTGTCATCGAGTCAGGCCTGTGCCCGCTCTTCCCGGAGTGCGCGGTCTGCATCGGCCACCAGCGCACATGTGCCGAGGATACGGCCCTGGAGCCACGTCACACGACACACCGGAGGCACCTGGACGGCGGTGTCACGGAGGCCAGAGAGACGCCCTGAGCGGGGCAGGATCTGACGCTTGCCGTCCGTTGATCACTATGCCACGGTGTCACACGTTACATTCACTCGTCACCGTGCAGCGCGAGCACCGCGCTGTTAGGGAAGGGAAAGGTTCGAGATGATATTGCAGGGCTTGAAGAGGAAGCTCGTTTCCGCGAGCCTCGTCGCGCTCGGCGCGGCGGGCGTCACCGTCGGGGGAGCCGCAGTCGCCCACGCCGACACCATGGTCGGAAGCTACAGCACACAGGCGCAGTGCCTCGCCGTGAAGGTCGTGTACCAGAGCGGCGATCCCAGCAACAGCTACTACTGCGACAACGACCTCGAGGCCGGCTACTGGAACCTCTGGAAGCGGTAGGCGCTTCGGTTCGCCCTGTCCTCGCAGCCGGCCCACCGACCCAGTCGGTGGGCCGGCTGCGTAGGTACGCCCTTCTCGTGCCGACCTTTGTGTGGCCGACTCGTCACGTTCGGCGACCGCGGCGGCGGACGAGGTCCGCGACGGCCGTGGGTATGGAGTCATCACGTAGTCGTTCGACTGATGACTCAGCCGCACCCGCTCAACGGAGGAAGTCAGGGACAGGTAAAATCCGGAAGCGTGGCCGATGTCAGAGGTATGCAGCGGACGTTGAGAGCAGCGGTGCCCAACGCATGATCGGGCGGGACGCGGAACGGGAGGTTCTGCACGGCCTGCTTTCGAGCACGGTGGCAGGCAACGGAGGCGCGCTACTCGTCCGCGGAGACGCCGGTGTCGGCAAGTCCTCTCTACTGCGCACGTTCGGTTCTCATGCTTCGGCCAAGGGCGTCAGAGTCCTGCGCA
>NZ_JAOCNE010000004.1:480774-571942 GCF_056172735.1 Streptomyces sp. R818 | reverse complement strand
CCCGGGTGCCGGGGGCGTCGGGGATGCGCGGGACGCCCGGGGCGGCGGGGCTGTCGGGTATGCGGGGAACATCCAGCATGCCGGGGACGCCGGGGACACCGGGGACGCCGGGGACGCCGGGGATGCCGGAGACGCCGGAGACGCCAGGGACGCCGGGGGCATCGGAGCCGGTGCGGAGCCGGCCGCACCCCCATCCGGAGCGGCGTCAACCGGCACACCCGCCCCAGCAGTTGCCGCCCGCCCCGCCCAGCGCAGCGCCCGGCGCCCCCCTGCCGCAGCGGCACGCGGGCGGTGCCCGTGCCACCCCCGCCGAGGCGCTGCCCGGCATCCGCCCCGAGGAGCGGCAGGTCGTGGAGCACACGACGGCGCTGCCCGCCCCGGGGAGCGGCGCGGTGCGCGGCACCATCGAGCGTCCCCGGCTCCCCAGACGCAGAGCCCAGGAACACCTGGCCCCGCAACTGCGCGGCGGCCCCGCACCGCGCCAGGACGACGAGGCGCCGGCCGGGCACGACCCCGGGCTCATGGCCGCGTTCCAGCGCGGGATCACCCTCGCGGAGAACGCCGAACTCCGTGAGCCGCGCGGACCGGGCACCGGGAGGACCGGGGGAGGCGGGGACGCCGAGGACGGCAGCGCCGGATGACCGATGCCCGGGCGGCCCCACCGCACAGTTCCGCCCGACGCCCCCACGACCAGCACCACACCGAGCAGTCCACCAAGGAGTCGATCCCCCATGGCGAGCGATGTGCCGACGGGTCATGTGTCCGATCTCGACTGGCTGATGAGCGGCCTCGTCCAGCGCGTTCCCCACACCAACAGCGCCGTGCTCCTCTCCTCCGACGGCCTCGTCAAGTCCGTCCACGGCCTCGACGCAGACAGCGCCGACCACATGGCGGCCCTCGCCTCCGGGCTCTACTCGCTCGGCCGCAGCGCCGGCGTGCGCTTCGGTGACGGCGGCGACGTACGGCAGGTGGTGGTCGAACTCGACTCCACCCTCCTGTTCGTCTCCACCGCGGGATCCGGCACCTGCCTCGCGGTGCTCGCGGGCCGCGAGGCCGACGCCGCCGTCCTCGGCTACGAGATGGCCATGCTCGTCAAGAGCGTGCGCCCCTACCTCGTGACCGCGCCCCGCCAGCCCGCGGCCGAGCCCTCGGCGATGAGGAATTGAGAGTGACCGCCCCGCAGGACGGGCCATGGCTCGACGGTGCGGCGGGCCGGCTCGTGCGCCCGTACACCGTCAGCGACGGGCGCACCAGACCGAGCACCTCGATGGACCTCCTGTCCCTGGTCATGGCCACCGGGGCGACCCCCCTCGGCTACCTGGGACCGGAGCACAGCCAGGCGCTCGACCTGTGCGCGCACCCGACCTCCGTCGCGGAGATCGCCGGCCACCTCGGCCTCCCCGCGGCCGTCACCAAGGTCGTCCTCTCCGACCTCGTCGACTGCGGCGCGCTCACCACCAAACCCCCCACGTTCCACGACAACCCCACTGACCGGTCCCTACTGGAGGCAGTGCTCGATGGACTACGACGACAGCTCTGACCTTTTCCCCACCGCGCTGAAGATCTTGGTCGCGGGCGGCTTCGGGGTCGGCAAGACGACTTTCGTCGGCGCGGTCAGCGAGATCGCCCCGCTCAGCACCGAAGAGCTGCTCACCACCGTCAGCGCCGCGACCGACAACCTCGACGGCATCGAGAACAAGGTCGAGACGACCGTCGCCATGGACTTCGGCCGCATCACCCTCGACCCCGAACACGTCCTGTACCTCTTCGGCACGCCGGGACAGGAACGGTTCTGGTTCATGTGGGACGAACTCTCCGAGGGCGCCCTCGGCGCGGTCATCCTCGCCGACACCCGCCGCCTGGAGGACTGCTTCGCCGCCGTCGACTTCTTCGAGGAGCGCGGCATGGGCTTCATCGTCGCGGTCAACGAGTTCGACGGCGGCTATCGCTACGAACCCGAGGAGGTCCGGGCCGCCATCGACCTCGACCCCGGGGTGCCCGTCGTCCGCTGCGACGCCCGCATCTCCAGCTCCGGCATCCAGACGCTGCTCACCCTGGTCCGCCATCTCCTCGCCCACGCCGCGCCCGCGGGGGCCCGCACGTGAGGTGCGCGGAGCGGAGGGCGTGCGCATGAGTGACGAGAGCTGCGCGGAGCGGGGAGCAAGCGCATGAGCTACGACGCGGCCCGGCGCCTGCTGCTGACCCCGGTCGACCGGGAGGGCGCCGAGCGCTCGGTCCTCCTTCGCCGCCTCGATCTGGGGCTGCGCCCGGAACCGTACTTCGACGCGTTCGCGGACCGGCTCGCCGACGTGACCGGTGCGCCCTACGCGATGGTCAACTTCATCGACGGGAACCGGCAGTTCTTCGCGGGCCTGCACACACCCGACGGCACGCGCCACGGCGGTGTGCTCGGCGCGGTCGCCGCCGAGGTGAGCGGCGCCGGGACGGGCCGCTACATGGCGCGGGACCACGGCTATTGCCCGCACGTCGTCGTGCGGCGCAAAGCGCTCGTCCTGGAGGACGTCTGCGACTACCCGAGGTTCGCGGGCAACCCGGTCGTCGACGAGATAGGCATCCGCTCCTACCTCGGCGCCCCGCTGCTCGACGACCGCACGGGCCTCGCGCTCGGCACCGTGTGCGTGGTGGACGTCGCCCCGCGCGCGTGGGGGAGGGCAGGTCTTACGACGATCAAGGCGCTGGCCGGTGAGCTGATGGAGGTGGTGCGGGGGCGGGGGCATCTGCTGGGGCCCGGGTAGGCCCGGCGGGGCCTGTAGGAAAGCTGCGGCGCCGGTTAAGAAAACCTCGATGGACCTGGGGCGGGGCGGTACGGAAGAGTCTGGGGTGACGGTCGGATCGACCGCCGCCCCAGACTTTTTCTCGTCCTTCCCGCGGCCGGCGGGCCGCTTCGCCGTGCCCGCGTGCGGACGAGGACGAGGCCATCACAGACGCCACCCCACAGACGACGCCACGACAGGAGCCGAACCGTTGAAGGCACTGGTCAAGGAGAAGGCCGAACCGGGACTCCGGCTGATGGACGTGCCGGAGCCGTCCGTCGGCCCCGGCGACGTACTGATCAAGGTCAAGCGGACCGGGATCTGCGGCACCGACCTGCACATCCGCAGCTGGGACGGGTGGGCGCAGTCGGCGGTCAGCGCGCCGCTCGTCCTCGGCCACGAGTTCGTCGGCGAGGTAGTGGAGACCGGCGCTGCCGTCGTCGACATAGCCGTCGGCGACACGGTCAGCGGCGAGGGCCACCTGGTCTGCGGCAAGTGCCGCAACTGTCTCGCCGGGCGGCGCCACCTGTGCCGGGCGACGGTCGGCCTCGGGGTCGGCCGCGACGGCGCGTTCGCCGAGTACGTCGCGCTGCCCGCCTCGAACGTGTGGGTGCACCGCGTCCCCGTGGACCTCGACGTGGCGGCGATCTTCGACCCGTTCGGCAACGCCGTGCACACCGCGCTGTCCTTCCCGCTCGTCGGCGAGGACGTCCTGATCACCGGCGCCGGGCCGATCGGCCTGATGGCGGCGGCGGTCGCCAAGCACGCGGGCGCCCGCAACGTCGTGATCACCGATGTCAGCGAGGAGCGCCTGGAGCTGGCCCGCAAGATCGGCGTCAGCCTCGCCCTGAACGTCGCGGGCTCCAGCATCGCCGACGGCCAGCGCACGCTCGGCCTGCGCGAGGGCTTCGACGTAGGTCTGGAGATGTCCGGCAACCCCGTCGCGATGCGCGACATGCTCGCCAACATGACCCACGGCGGCAAGATCGCCATGCTCGGCCTGCCCTCGCAGGAGTTCGCCGTCGACTGGGCCCGGATCGTCACCTCGATGATCACCATCAAGGGCATCTACGGCCGCGAGATGTTCGAGACGTGGTACGCGATGTCGGTCCTCCTGGAGGGCGGCCTCGACCTGGCCCCCGTCATCACCGGACGCTACGCGTACACCGACTTCGACGCGGCCTTCGACGACGCGGCGAGCGGCCGCGGCGGCAAGGTCATCCTCGACTGGACCGTCTGAACTTCCCCCCTCGCGTTAGGACTTACTCCATGTTCGACAACGTACGCGCAGACCTCCAGGCCACCCTCGACGAGATCGTCGCCGCGGGCCTGCACAAGCCCGAGCGGGTCATCGGCACCCCGCAGTCCGCCACCGTCGACGTGACGGCGGGTGGCCGCCCGGGTGAGGTGCTCAACTTCTGCGCCAACAACTACCTCGGCCTCGCCGACCACCCCGAGGTCATCGCCGCGGGTCACGCGGCCCTCGACCGCTGGGGTTACGGCATGGCCTCCGTCCGCTTCATCTGCGGCACGCAGGAGGTGCACAAGGAGCTGGAGGCGCGCCTGTCCGCGTTCCTCGGCCAGGAGGACACGATCCTCTACTCCTCCTGCTTCGACGCCAACGGCGGCGTCTTCGAGACCCTCCTCGGCCCCGAGGACGCGGTGATCTCCGACGCCCTCAACCACGCCTCGATCATCGACGGCATCCGGCTCAGCAAGGCCAAGCGCTTCCGTTACGCCAACCGTGACATGGCCGACCTGGAGGCCCAGCTCAAGGCGGCGGACGAGGCGGGCGCGCGCCGCAAGCTGATCGTCACCGACGGCGTCTTCTCCATGGACGGTTACGTGGCGCCGCTCGCGGACATCTGCGACCTCGCCGAGCGCCACGGCGCCATGGTCATGGTCGACGACTCGCACGCCGTCGGCTTCGTCGGCCCCGGCGGCCGCGGCACGCCCGAGCTGCACGGCGTCATGGACCGCGTCGACATCATCACCGGCACCCTCGGCAAGGCGCTCGGCGGCGCCTCCGGCGGCTACGTCGCCGCCCGCGCCGAGATCGTCGCCCTGCTGCGCCAGCGCTCGCGCCCGTACCTGTTCTCCAACAGCCTCGCCCCGGTCATCGCCGCCGCGTCCCTGAAGGTCCTCGACCTCCTGGAGTCCGCCGGTGACCTGCGCGAACGCCTCGCCGCCAACACCAAGCTGTTCCGCAGCAGGATGACGGCGGAGGGCTTCGACATCCTGCCCGGCGACCATGCGATCGCCCCCGTCATGATCGGCGACGCGGCGGTGGCGTCCCGGATGGCCGAGCTGCTCCTGGAGCGCGGCGTCTACGTGATCGGCTTCTCGTACCCGGTCGTGCCGCAGGGCCAGGCCCGGATCCGCGTCCAGCTGTCGGCGGCGCACTCGACGGAGGACGTGAACCGGGCGGTGGACGCGTTCGTGGCGGCGCGCGCCGAACTGGGCTGACCGCCCGGCCTCCGGGGACTCCAGAGGTCGCGCGCCGAACTGGGCTGACCGCCCGGTCACGGGGGACTCGGGAGGGTTTGGGATAATCAGGGCATGATCGAAGCGCGGCGGCTGCACATCCTCCGGGCGGTGGCCGACCACCGTACGGTGACGGCGGCTGGCGCCGCGCTGTACCTGACCCCGTCCGCGGTATCCCAGCAGCTCACCGCCCTGGAGCAGGAGACGGGCCACAAGCTGGTCGAGCGCGGGGCGCGCGGCGTCCGGCTCACCCCCGCGGGCGAGATCCTGCTCACCCACACCAACGCGGTCCTCGCCCAGCTGGAGCGCGCCGAGGCGGAGCTGGCCGCGTACAGCACCGGCGAGGCGGGCACGGTGACGCTGGCCTCCTTCGCGACGGGGATCGGCCTGGTCGTCGGCCCGGCCCTGGCCCGCCTCGCGCACACCGCGCCCGGCATCCGCGTCCGCGTCCAGGACGCCGAGGGCGACGCGAGCCTGCCGATGCTGCTCGACCGCCGCATCGACGTGGCGGTCGCCGTCGAGTACCGGGGCGCGCCCGGCGCCGACGACGACCGGATCACGCGGGTGCCGCTCTACGCGGAGCCCTTCGACGCGGTGCTCCCGGTGGCCCACCGCCTCGCCGACGCCGACCGCGTCCCGCTCGTCCCGGTCGCCGAGCTGGCGAAGGACACCTGGATCGGGCCCTACCCCGGCAACCCGTGCCACGACGTGGTCGTCCTGGCCTGCGAACACGCCGGTTTCTCCCCGCAGTTCGAGCACTCCTCCGACGACTTCCGCGCGGTCGTCGCCCTCGCCTCGGCGGGCGCGGGCGTGGCCCTCGTACCGCGCTCGGCGCTGGTCGGCATGGACCTGAGCGAGGTCGTCGTCCGCCCGATCGAGGGGGTGGCGCCGACGCGGAAGGTGTTCGCGGCGGTACGGCACGGGGCGGAGGCGCATCCGCTGATCCGGCCGGTGATCGGGGCGTTGGGGGAGGCGGCGAGGGGTTGAGCCGGGCCTATGGGCTCGCGGATCAATTCGCCAGCCGTCGTCTCATATCTGGGATAACGTGCCGAATATGAGACGCGAAACTGACCCGCATACCGGGCCCGGCCCCGAGGAGGCGGATCCGGTCGACGCGCGCCTGGGTGCCCGCCTCGCCGAGCTGCGGGCCGAACACGGCTGGTCCCTGGGCGAATTGGCGGACCGCAGCGGCGTGAGCCGCTCCACCCTCTCCCGCGCCGAACGCGCCGAGATCAGCCCGACCGCCGCCCTCCTCAACCGCCTCTGCGCCGTGTACGGCCGCACCATGTCGCAACTGCTCAGCGAGGTCGAGTCGGCCCCGGCGCAGGTGGTCCGCGCCGCCGAGCAGCCCGTATGGCGCGACGAGTCGAGCGGCTTCGTCCGCCGCTCGGTCTCCCCGCCCCTCGCGGGCCTGCGCGCGGAACTGGTCGAGGGCCGCCTTGAGCCGTACGCCGACATCGCCTACGACCGCCCGCCCGTCCCCGGCCTGGAACAACACGTCTGGGTGCTCGACGGCCGCCTGGACCTGACGGTGCAGGGCACCACCCACACGCTCACCACCGGCGACTGCCTGCGCTTCCGCGTCTGGGGCCCGACGCACTTCCACTGCCCGGGGCCGGAGGGTGTGCGGTACGGCCTGGTGGTGGTCCGCCCGTGACGTTCTCGACGCGTCGTCTGACGCCGACCGAGTTCGCGCAGCGCGCGGACGAGCTGGGCGGTCTGCTGGCTGACACGGTCGACGGCGGCAACTCCCTCGGCTTCCTCGACGGACTGACCCCGGGCGCGGCCGCCGCCTGGTGGCGCGACCGTACGCCCGCCGTCGAGCGCGGTGAGCTGACCGTGTGGGCCGCCCTGGACGAGACCTCGGGCCGCTGCGTCGGCACGATCTCCCTCGCACGCACCGACAAGGCCAACGGCCGCCACCGGGCCGAGGTGCTCAAGCTGATGGTGCACAGCGCGGCGCGCGGCAAGGGGCTGGCCCGCACCTTGCTCGCGACCGTGGAGCAGGCGGCGGCCGACGAAGGCCTCTCCCTCCTCGTCCTCGACACGGAGACGGGCAGCCCCGCCGAGACCCTCTACGGCACGGCGGGCTGGACCCGGGCCGGCGTGATCCCCGACTACGCGGCCGACCCGGCGGGCCGGCTGCACCCCACGACGGTGTTCTACCGCAAGCTGTGACGGGCAGCTCTGATCGGCAGCTCTGATCGGCGGGCGTGACCGGCGGGTGTGATCGGCAGAAGTGGCAGCGGAGGAGTACGCGCACGGCCCCGAATGTGCATGGAACACGTACGGGCATGGAACGCGTACGAGCACGGAGGGGCGCCCGCCCGTCCGCGACCGTGCCCCACAAGCCACAGCCCGGGACCAGGAGCCGCCCCATGACCGACCCCGCGTACACCACCAGCGCGCTGAGCACCGGCGACGGCGCGACCGTGGCCACGTACACCTGGCTGCCCGAGGGCGCCAGGCCGCGCGCGTTCGTGCAGATCGCGCACGGCGCCGCCGAGCACGGCCTGCGCTACGACCGCTTCGCCCGGTACCTGACCTCGCACGGCTACGGCGTCATCGCCTCCGACCACCGCGGCCACGGCGCGACGGCGGTGAGCACGGGCGGCTACGGCGTGACGGACGACGCCGAGCCCGGCACCGTCGACGCCTGGATCGCCATCGTCGAGGACCTCAAGGCCATCGGCGACCAGGCGCGGGCCCTCAACCCGGACGTGCCGTTCGTCCTGCTCGGCCACAGTCTCGGCTCCCTGCTGGCCCGCGAGTACGCGCAGCGGCACGCGGACGACCTGGTCGGCCTGATCCTCTCCGGTACGTTCCGCTCGCTGCCCGGCGCGGACAACGAGGGCTCGATCGCGTCCCTGGAGGCGGACATCGCCCGCGCGGGACGCGCCGCACCCTCCTCCTACGTCACCGATCTCTTCGCCTCCTTCAACGACCCGTACCCGCACCGCACCGGCTTCGAATGGCTGTCGCGGGACGAGGCCGAGGTCGACGCATACGTGGCCGATGAACGCTGCGGCTTCCCCTTCGCGGCGGGCCTCGCCCTGGACTGGGTCCGCGCCGTCCGCCGCATCAACGACCCGGCGAACCTGGCCCGCATCCCCGCCGACCTGCCCGTCCACGTGGCAGTGGGCACCGAGGACCCGTGCAACCAGCGCATGACCCTCGTCCACGAACTCCTCGAGGACTTCCGCTACGCCGGGGTCACCGATCTGACGTGGCGCGGCTACGAGGGCGCCCGCCACGAGATCCTGAACGAGACGAACCGGGACGAGGTGCAGGCGGATCTGCTGGGGTGGCTGGACAAACGGGTGCCGTAGCGGCTGCTGTAGCGGGTGCCTGGCGCAAGCCAAGGCTTGTCGTAACCGATGCCTGCCATGGCCGGCGCTGTGATCGGTGATCGGTGATCGGTGATCGGGGCCGGTCCGATGTCAGTGCCTTTGGTTACGGTGCTTCCCATGCCGGACGCCGAGGATGTACGCACCATCGCCCTGTCCCTGCCGGAGACGACGGAGAAGACCGCCTGGTCGATGCCGACGTTCCGGGTCGCGGGAAAGATGTTCATCACGCTGCCCGAGGAGGAGACGTCGATCGCCGTGCGCTGCCCGAAGGTGGAGCGCGACGAGCTGGTCCTCGCCGAGCCGGACAAGTTCTGGGTCGCGGAGCACGAGGCGTACTCCGCCTGGGTCCGCGCCCGGCTGGCCGCCCTCGACGACACGGACGAACTGCGGGCGATCCTCACCGACTCCTGGCGGCAGGCGGCCCCGCCCCGACTCCTGGACGCGCACCCGGAGTTGGGCCTGCCGCCCGCGGACTGACATCACGTGGGACGAAGCGGATGTCCATGACATGATCCGCACGCGGCGTGACGAGGCCGACGGGCCGCGAGCCGGGACGTGAACGTGGACGGGGACGAACGGAGGGCCATGGCTGCGGGGGCGGGGGTGGGGGCGGGCGCGAGAGACGGCGGGCCGTCGGGGATCGGCGGCGGCATCTGGTCCCGGGACTTCGGCCTGTTCTTCACGGCACGGGCCGTCGCCAAGCTGGGCGACACGATGCTGCCCGTGGCGCTGGCCGCGGGCCTGCTGCAGTACGGGTACGGCGCGGGCGCGGTCGGCCTGGCGATGGCGGCGTCGGTGGCCTGCTTCGCCGGGCTCGTCGTCTTCGGCGGAGTCTTCGCGGACCGCTTCGACACGCGTTGGCTGATGATCGGCGCCGACGCGACCCGCCTCCTCACCCAGTCCCTGGCCGCGGCGATGTTCTTCACCGGCCACGTGATCCTCTGGCAGATCTGCGTCATCGGCGCCCTGAACGGCGCGGCGTCCGCGCTCTTCCAGCCCGGCGTAGCCAGCACGGTGCCCCGCCTGGCGAAGGACGTCCAGGCGGCGAACGGAGCGATCCGCGTAGCCGAATCCGGCTCCCAGCTGGCGGGCCCGGCCGTGGCGGGCCTTCTTGTGGCCTTCGCGTCTCCGGGCCTGGTCTTCGCCGCGCACGCGGCCACATACGCGTTGAGCGCACTCTGCCTGCTCCTCCTGCGCCTCCCGGAGCGGCCCCCCGAGCACGTCGGCCCGTCGTCGAACGGGGGATTCCGTGCCGACCTGATCCAGGGCTGGCACGAGTTCCGCTCGCGCCCGTGGCTGTGGGGCGTGATCGCGGTCTGGTGCGTTCTGATGATCGGCGCGTCGGGCCCGGCGATTCCGCTGGTCGCGACCCAGGTCACGCAGGAGTACGGCCCGCGCGCGTACGGCCTGGTCAACTCGGCCCTGGGCGCCGGCACGGTGATCGGCGGCCTGATCGCCCTGCGCCTGCGCCCCCGCCGCATGCTGCGCGCCGGCTCCATAGCCCTCTTCGGCTTCGCCCTGTTCCCGGCCTCGGTCGGCGCGGGCCTCGGCGTGCCGGGGATGATGGCGGGCTGCGCGGTGGCGGGCGCGGGCATGTCGTTCTGGGGCGTGATGTGGGCGACCAGTGTCCAGACGCAGGTCCCGCACGACGTCCTGAACCGCATCCACGCCTACGACGTGGCGGGCTCCCTGGCGATGGCCCCGGTGGGCCAGGCGCTGGCGGGCCCGGCGGCGAACACGTTCGGCACGCACCACGTCCTCCTGACAGGCGGCGCGGTGACACTGGCCTGCGCCACAGCCCTCCTCGCGATCCCCCCGATCAGAAACCTCCTCAGAGCGCCCCCTCACCCGGCACACACCACCTCCCTGCCGACTTCCGCACCCCCACTCGGGACCCGACGGGCCCGAGGCCCCGTCGACAGATAGCCCCCGCCGCCTGTCCCCTTCAACGCCTTCCACCCCTTCCACCCAGGGATGCGCGACCACGCCCCCGAGTGCGGTATGGTTTCTGTGCACGTTCGGCCAGGGGGAAAGCCCAGGTCAGCGGGTATCGGGACGTGGCGCAGCTTGGTAGCGCACTTGACTGGGGGTCAAGGGGTCGCAGGTTCAAATCCTGTCGTCCCGACAAGTTCGAACGATCGAACGTCGCAGGTGAAGGGCCGTTTTCGAACGGCCCTTTTTCTGTTGTTCCCCGCTCCCATCTGGGAGCGGGGGAGTGGGATCGTGCTCGCTGTGTCCCCTTGGCTGGCTGCTCCCATTTCGAGCGCTGCGCACCTTGGGTGTTCGTTCACATTCGTGCCCGTTTTTGTGAAGCCCGTCTCCCCGTCGTATGGGTCGGTTTCCGGATACGGCTTGCGCTCTTTGCGCTGGTGAGGGCCGCTCCCAGTGGGAGTGGGGTCGGGAGCGGTGTCCCCTTGGCTGGCGGGTGAGTTATGGGGGCGTGCGAAATCTTGACCGCATTTCCAATTCGAGATGGCGGGTATGCGGCATTTGCGGATTTGCTATTGGGGGATGCATGGAGTCGTTGATTGCGGGTGGGAGCGGTGCGGCGGCGTTCGGGGCTGTTGCGGGATCGGGGGAGCGTCTCCTTGTACTGGTCGATGTAGGCGACCTTCAGCGCAGTGGACGGTCCAGCTCCGCGATGCTTCTATGTCAAGCAGTCCGCGGAAGTGCCTGAGCGATCTGCTGGTCGTCACGGGAGGCCTCGTCAGCCAGCAGGGCCCGGAAGGCCCGGTCGTAGATGCGGCGCCGCAGCAGCCGCAGGGCCTCCTTCACCGTCTTCCCGGCGGCGATCTGCCTGGCGTAGTGCGCGGCTCCGGGCCCGTCCCTGCGGACTTGGGTCACTGCGGCCATGTGCAGGGCAATGTTGATGGTGCGGTTGCCTCCCCTGTTCAGGCGGACACGAACCGTGTTGGAGGACCAGACGGGGATCGGGGCGGTGCCGTTGAACCGGGCGAAGGTGTCCTTGGACTTGCAGCGGGCGGCCCCGGCGGTCTCCCCGAGAATCATCGCCGCGGACAGGACGCCGCATCCGGGCACCGCCAGCAGGCTCGGGGCCAGTGCGTGCACCAGCTGGCGCAGCCGGGCTTCCATCGTGTTGATGCGCACGGTCAGGCGCCGGCACTCCTGAATCAGGTCCAACGCGATCTCCGCGACCACACCGTGCTGGGCGGCGAGATCTACTTCCAGGCTGTCCAGGACGCACAGGCGTTTCAGGCCGCGCGAAGGTACGGCGAGCTCGGGGTCGATCTCGTGCAGGAACCAGCGCAGCTTGTTGGCGATGGCCGTGCGCTGTCGGACCAGCATCCGGCGGTGATCGGAGCGCAGCTTGACCTCCCGGGTGGGACCGTCCAGTTCGGCCCTGGGAGGGTCGGTCTCTCGGAGAGCGACTCGCGCCACGGCTTCGGCATCGATCGGATCGGACTTCCCGCGCTCGCGGGCCGAGCGTCGGGCGCCAGCCATCAGCCGCGTGTGCACGCGTACCACCGCGTATCCCGCCAGCAGCAGATCCGCCTCGAAGCGCCGGGTCAGATGACGGCAGTCCTCGATGGCGAGGAGTACCTGAGTGAACTGGCCCAGCCAGGCGCAGACCTGCCGGTGGCCCGTGGCCGTGGCATCCACGGTCAGTTGCGTCAGACGCCTTCCGACCTGGTCGACCGCGACCAGGGTGTGGGTCTTCTTGTGGGAGTCGATACCAACCACGGTCACGGGATGCCTCCAACGGGAGTCGGACGAGGTGTCATCGTTCTCCGCGGGGGCACGCCTCAATCGGGCAAGCGGCACGCTTCTATCAGGCCACATCGCGAAGAACGTGGACGCCGATGGGGCGGCACATCGCGGAGAAGCCCTCAACTGACGGGGCAGCAAAGAAAAGAGCCAGCCCCATCGGCATCTGTCACTGTCGCACCGTCACCGGGGCGACGTCTCCAACGATGGCATTGAAGTGAAGAAAGCCGAGGCGGACTTCAGTATCGCGTTCGCCCGCCGCAGTTCCTTCACCTCCCGCTCCAGCTTCGCGATCCGGGCGGCCTCCGCACTGGTGGTCCCGGCGACGGTGCCCTCGTCGATCTCGGCTCGCTTCACCCACCCCCGCAAAGCCTCCGGATGTACATCAAGCTGGTCGGCGATGCACTTGATCGCACCGGCCCGGCCGGCCGGGTCCTTGCGGGCGTCGACGGCCGGACTCGTCGCGCGTTCACGCATGGATGACATTCTCGGCAGGCGCCTCGGCAGGCGCACGGGCGCACGGGCGGGCAGTCGCGCAAGCGCGCGCACGCCGCCGTCAGCTGGTCGGGCCCACCAGGGGCACGTGCGGCACTGAGTTCCGCAGAGGTCGACAATGAATAATTCATGCCCCTGACCAGGTGTAATTCATGCAGTCAACGGTGAAGGTTTCACTTTGTACATTTATAGGTCACGGCTTAAAGTCAACGATGCTGCATGGTGCAGATGAGATGAGTAATTGCATTCACGGAATGCATTCATTTGGGGGCTTCGTGCCGGATTCGATCCCTGGCGGTGCGTCCTACGGCCGCGCCGTCTGCAGCTGATCAGCCGCGGAGTCCCGCATCGGGGGTGGGCCACAGTGCTGCGCATACGCGTAACCGACAAGGACATTCAACGCTTGAGAATGGTTCATACGCTGGGGCCGGTGTCCGAAGCCGTCTTCGCGCTTCATCGTTTCGGACGTGACCGGGCTCGTGGTGGGGTCGGCTGGAACAGGTTCGTACGCGAACGACTCGGTGACGATCTTCCCGCCGTGGACGAGATCGTGTCCGAGTATCGGGCCATTCCCGATCTTCTGTGGCTGCTTGAGCGGGCCGGAGCCGACGAGGATTCCGTGCCGTCGGCGGTGCGCGCCCGGAGTCGCCGCCTCGCTCAGGTCGTCTTCCGGTTCTGCTCCGCGGGCATCCTGCCCTACTGGTCGCGGATGCAGGCCCGGCTCGAGATCGAGCGTGACATGCGGGGGCGGGTGGCCATCACGAACGGCGTCGAGTTTCTGCTCGCGGGACTGCACCCCAAGGTGACGTGGGAGGCCTCGGAGCTGCGCATCGCGTCCAGCGTCGACCGCGACATCGAACTCGACGGGCGCGGCCTGATCCTGAGCCCCTCGTTCTTCCTGCCCGACAGGACCTGCGTACTGCTGCGCTCCGAGCGGCAGTACGGTGTGCCCGCACTCGTCTTCTCCACGCCTCTGGGCCTCGGAGGCCTGGAGGCGGCCCCGGAGGAATCGGAGGAAGAGGGTGACCGGGCGCTGGCGGCCCTCGTGGGAGCCACTCGTGCGGCTGCCCTGCGCGCGCTGTCCGAGAGCGGCACCACCGGCGATCTGTCCGACCGGCTCGGCATCTCCCTCTCCGGCGCCAGCAAGCAGGCCACGGTGCTGCGCGAGGCGGGTCTGATCACGACGTTGCGCAACCGCACCACCGCCAGGCACACCCTCACTCCTCTCGGACTGGCGCTTCTGCAGAGGGAGGTGCCCACCCGTGCGCCGGGTGCCCTGGGCGGTCCGGGCCGCATGCCAACGGGTGAGCTGCGGAGCATCCAAGGGCCAGCGTTCAGGGCATGACCCGTGTCTCGACCACACGCCCGTCGACGAGCAGCACCACCGCGTCCGCCCGCTCCAACGACGCCAGGCCTGTGGCCGAGGACACCACGCAGAGCCCCTGCCGGTCCACCAGGTCGCGCAACAGGTCAAGGGCGGCTGCCGCGTCGGTGGGCGGCAGTCCGTTGGTGAGGTCGTCGACGAGCAGTACGTCAGGGGAGCCGGCGACCGCGACCGCTACAGCGGCCGCGCGTTGCCGACTTGCCGCCATGGCCAGTACGGGGGTGTCCTTCTCCTCCCACAGGCCCAGCCGGTGCAATGCCTCACGCAACAGCTCTGCCGCCCCGGCCGGCAGTTGCGCGAGCGCCGTGGAGAGGGTGCCGATCGTCGCGAGCTGCTCCGTGACCGGCCGGAGACCGACGTGCGCGAGCCGGAGGCCTTCGGCGAGGCACACCTCGCCCGACGTCACCGGATCAAGCCCCGCGGCACATCGCAGGACGCTGATGGTGTCCGCGGCGCTCACCCCGGTCAACGCCGTCCAGGTGCCGGCCTCGCACGCGAGGGTGACATCCTCCAACCCGCTTCCGGGCCCGACGCCCCCGGCTCCGATCGTGCCGGCATGACTCAGCCACAGAGCCGCACGCTGTTCAGTCATGGTGATCCCGTCTACCCGAGCGCGTCCACGGCTGTTCTCAAGAACCGGCATGAGCAGCAGGTTATGGTCGCTGGAGCCGACAGGGCCATACCCTCTGCCCCCGGAGCGGAACTACAGCCTGCTGTAGTGCGCGGAGCACCGCACTGAGAACCCGTTCGACGCAGAGTGGAGGGCCCGCTCGTCGAACGGACCCGCCGCCTCCGGGGCGCGCTACTGCTGTCGGACGCAGAGCCTCCCGATGATCTGCACTCGGTCGACGTCTCCGGTCGTCGGGTCGCGCAGGAACCGGCCGAGGTACGGAATCGCCGTGCGTGCACCGCCGTCCGAGGGCGTACGGAAGGACAGGTCCTTGCCCACGAGAAGCCGGACCGGCGCGGCTCCGGCGACCGAGAGCAGGAGTTCGCCGTCGTCGGCATCGACCCGGCACGACCAGGAACCGTTGGTGTAGTACCCCGCGCACTCCGGCGGTGCCGCCGCGGGCTCGGCATCGAACGTGTCCCGAGGATGGTCACCGATCTCCAGACCGGTCTCGGCAAGCCGCTCTAGCAGCGACTCCCAAAGGCGCGCTCCGGTACTGCCGTTGGCGGTGAGCGCCACCACGGTCCCCGTCGACGGGTTCACCCGCAGATGGCTCCACGCACCGTCGCCGGTGCCGTCGTGGCCGAACCAGTTCCCGTACCGCGACCAACCGGCACCCCAGCCGCCCGCAAGCCCGTACGCACCCACGGCGAGCCCTTCCGTGACGTCCTCGCGCATCGACCGCGCCGTCGCCGCGTCCAGCAGGTCCGCGCCCGGGCCGAGGCCCAGGTGCGCGGCGCCGAACACCGTGAGGTCGCGTGCGCTGACGCAAAGGCCGGCGGCCGGATCCTCCAGCGGCGGCACGGACTGCTCCTTGATGGGCCGGGGCCGGACGTCGGGGCGTACGAGATGCCCCAGGGCCACCGGCGCCGCCGCGTCGTGCCGCATGGGGCGCAACAGCATCGCGTGCACGGCCTCCGCCCAGTCCAGCCCCGTGATCTCCTCGACCAGGCGGCCGGCGATCAGGTACCCCGGATTGGAGTAGGAGAAGACCGTACCGGGCTCGTGCACGGTCAGCTGGGACGCGTGATGGTCGAGCCACCGCGCGCGGGTGGTTCCGGAGGGCAGCTCCGCAGCGTTGGCCACCAGGCCCGCCGTGTGGCTGAGCGCCTGGCGCAGCGTGAACTCCGGTGCCGCGCGCAGCTCGTACAGGTGCTCCGACAAGGGCTCATCCAGCGCCGCGTCACCGTCGGCGACCAGCAGGCCCGCGAGCGTCGCGGTGAACGGTTTGGTGAGCGATCCGAGCGGGAACGCCGTCGCGGCCGTCACCTGCCTTCCCGATCCGGCCTCCTCCTCGCCGGTCTCCGCGGTACGCAGGGCGCCGTCGCTCCAGATGGCCAACTGGGCGCCGGGCACACCGTGTTGCCGTGCGAGTTCCGTCAGTTGATCCTTCACCGCGCGTCCTCCGCTCCGAGGGCCGGCTCGCAGAGCAGGGCGATCGCCCGCAGCGCCGCCACGAGTTCGCCGCCGATCCGCGCGATCGTCTCGGGCTCGTGCAGGTTGACCGAGTAGTAGAGGTCGAAGCCGAGCCGGCCGCCCTCGACCGCGCCGACCACCTCCAGTGCCTGCTCGACCCGCTCGCGGTCGTTCTGTTCCTGGCCGATCGGGTCGTGGAAGGCGTGGAACAGCGAGCGGTCGGCCGTCCGCGTGATCTCCTCGGTCTGGCTGTGGTAGTTGAACATCACGGCGGGGGGCGTGCGCTGTGCCGACGCCGTGCCGGGCCCGGCGAGGTGGCGCAGCGCGCCGTAGCCGAGTCCGTTGCCGGGAACGGCACGCAGGCAACGGCGCACCGAGCGTACGACGGCCGGCCAGTCGGCCTCCTCGTCCGTCCGCCCGGGCACCTGCAGCGCGACGGGGTACGAGCTGGTGAACCAGCCGACGGTGCGGGACAGATCGACGTCGTCGAAGATCTCCTCACGGCCGTGGCCCTCCATCTCGATCACCAACCGGTCGTCGCCGGACCAGCGGCACAGCGTCCAGGCCAGCGCGGAGAGCAGCACGTCACTGGCGCGGGCCCGGAACCTGCCGGGCGCCACGTGCAGCAGCGCCGCGGTCTCGTCCCGGTCGAGCCGCACCGGAAGGGTCCGCCGCGACGACACCACGTTCGGCCCGGGACCGTCGGCCGGCAGCGGTGCCGCCTCGGGCACCGCCTCCCAGTGCGCGGCCTGATCGGCGAAGCCGCCGTCGGCCGTGTGCGAGGCGAGCCGCGTGGCCCACTGCCGGAACGAGGACGTCTTGGCGCCGAGGTCGATCGCCTCGCCGTCGAGCGCCTGCCGGTAGGCGAGATCCAGATCGTGGTTGAGGATCCGCCACGACACCGCGTCGATCACGAGGTGGTGCACGGTGAGGTGCAGGTGCGCCCGCCGGTCCGGCCCGAGGTCGAACAGGACCGCCCGCAGCAGCGGCCCGGTCGCCAGGTCGAGACTCGTGTCGGCCACCGCGGCAAGCCGGTTCATGACCGGAAGCAGCTCCTCGTCGGGCAGCCCCGAGAGGTCATGGTGCTCCATCAGCTCACCGGTCTCGGCCGCGGCGTTCCGCTGCGACCAGTGGCCCTCCTCGTCCTGCGTGTACCGCATCCGCAACGCGTCGTGGTGGGCGACGATCGCCGCGAGCGCGGCCCGCAGCGCCCCCTCGTCGGTGTCCGCCGCGAGCTCGACGTGGACCGACTGGGCGAGGTGGTGCGGGGCGACCGAGTGGCGGGTGAAGAACTCGTGCTGGATCGGGGTGAGCGGCACCTCGCCGGCCTCGGCCTCCTGGACGGCGGCGACCTGGCGGCCCTGGCCGGCGACGGCGACGAGCTGTTCGACGGTCGGATGGCTGAACAGGTCGCTGGAGGAGACCTGCAGTCCCGCCCGGCGGCTCTTGAACACGACCTGGATGCTGAGGATCGAGTCACCGCCGAGGTCGAAGAAGTCGTCGGTGACCCCGACGCGTTCGACGCCGAGCACCTCCGCCCAGATCGCGGCCATCGTGTGCTCGTCGGGGGTACGCGGCTCCACCGGGGTCCGGCCGGCCGCCGCGGTCGCGGGCTCGGGCAGGGCACGGCGGTCGACCTTGCCGTGCGCGGTCAGCGGTATCCGCTCAAGGCGGACGAGGGCGGCCGGGACCATGTACTCGGGCAGGCGGGCAGTGAGATACGCGGTCAGTTCGGCCGGGTCCCGCTCCGAGACCACGTACCCGACGAGACGCCGGCGGCCCGGTTGGTCCTCGCGGACGAGGACGGCCGCACCTGCCACGTCCGGGTGCCCGGCAAGCGCCTGCTCGACCTCCCCGAGTTCGATGCGGTAGCCGCGCAGCTTCACCTGGTCGTCACTGCGGCCCGCGAACTCGAGCGTCCCGTCGGGAAGCCAGCGCATCAGGTCACCGGTGCGGTACATCCGGCTGCCGGGCTTGCCGAACGGGTCCGGCAGGAAGCGTTCGGCGGTCATCCCGGGCCGGTCCCGGTACCCGCGGCAGACCCCGTCCCCGGCGAGATAGGCCTCCCCGGTCACGCCCACCGGCACCACCTGCAAGTCGCGGTCGAGCAGATAGACCCGGGCGTCCGCGCTCGGCCGGCCGACCGGAACGGTCCGTCCGGGGCGTCCGCCGTGCTCGACCGGGAAGCATGTCGCGGTCACCGAGCACTCGGTGGGCCCGTAGGCGTTGACGATCCGCAGTCCGGGCAGCCGGTCGAGGACCCGTGCGCAGTGCGGCGCGGACAGTGCCTCGCCGCCGACGACGGCCGTGCGCAGCCCTTCGAGGATGCCCGGGTCGGTGTCGGCCACGGCGTGGAAGAAGCCCGCGGAGAACGACATGGCCTCCACCTCGTTGTCGCGCAAAAACTTGTCGAGTTCGTCGACCGAGCGGAAGTCACCGGGTCGCACGGCCAGGCACGCGCCGCTCAGCAGCGCCTGCCACAGCTCGTTCTGCGCGGCGTCAAACGAGATGGAGTGGTGCTGGGCGATCGTGGCGGCGCCGCCGAAGGTGTGCTCGCCCGCGGCGTGCACGAGCCGGACGAGGCCGCGGTGGGTGACCATGGCGGCCTTGGGCGTACCGGTCGAGCCCGAGGTGTAGACGAGCACGGCGAGCTGGTCCGGGACGGTCCGTGCGGGCGGCGGCCCCGGGACGGGTGCCGGCCGCACCTCGTCGACCAGGAGGACCTCGGCGTCGGTCGGCGGCAGCCCGGCCGCGAGCGCGGCACTGGTCAAGAGCACCGGCACACGTGAATCCTGGAACAGATGGGCGAGGCGCTCGGGCGGGTACCCGGGGTCGAGCGGCACATATGCGCCGCCCGCCTTGAGGATGCCGAGCATGGACGTGATCATCTCGGCGCCGCCGGGCAGGCAGATGCCCACCGGCACCTCTGGTCCGACACCCAGGCCGACGAGGTGGTGGGCGAGCCGGTCGGCGGCCGCGTTCAGCTCGGCGTAGGTCAGCCGGGTGTCGTCGGCGATGACCGCGGGCCGGTCGGGGTACGCGCGGGCGACCTCCGCGAAGAGCTCGTGCAGGCACCGGTCGGGGTAGCCGGACGGGGCCCCGTTGAACTCCTCGACCAGCCGGTCGTGTTCGGCGCCGCGGACCATCGGCAGGTCCCGCAGTGTGGTGCCGTCGGCCGCCACCATCGCGTCGAGCACGCCGAGCAGGTGAGCGGCGAAGCGCTCCGCGGTGGCGTCGTCGAACAGGTGTGGGTCGTAGCCGACCCGCAGGTGCAGTCCGTCCATCAGGTGCGCCACGCAGGTGAGCGGGAAGTTCGACGTCTCCAGGCCGGCCAGCGAACGAACGCCGAGGCCGTGGCGCTCGGCCGCGTGCTCGTCGTACGGGAAGTTCTCGAAGACCACGCAGCTGTCGAAGAGGTTCGTGCCCGCCGGGATCGCGGCCCAGTCCCGCACTTGGGCCAGTGAGGCGTACTCGTACTGGCGGCCGTCGACCTGCTGCTCCTGGATCTCGCGCAGCCAGGCACACAGCTCCTTGTCGGGCGAGACGGCCAGCCGGGCGGGCAGGGTGTTGATGAACAGGCCGACCATGTCGTCCGAGCCCGGCAGCTCGGCTGGCCGGCCGCCCACCGTGGTGCCGAAGCAGACGTGCCGGTCGCCGCTGTAGCGGGACAGGACCAGCGCCCAGGCGCCTTGGACCAGCGTGTTGACGGTGACCCGGGCCTCCCGGGCGAAGCCCTCGATCCGCCCGGTCTCCTCCGCCGTGAACGTGAGGTCGACGTGGCCGGTGTCGCGGGACTGGTGCGAGCGCAGCGGGGCCCGGTCGTACGGCAGCGGGGTGGGCGTGGAGAACCCGGCGAGCAGGCCCGCCCAGTACGTCCGCGCCGCATCGGTGTCCTGCTCGCCGAGCCAGCGCACGTACTCGCGGAACGGACGGCGCGGGCGCGGCGGCGCGACCTCGAGTCCGCTGAGCGCGGCGTGCTCCGCGAAGACCTCGCCCAGCATGTCGGCGAAGCTCCAGCCGTCCAGCAGCAAGTGGTGCGAGGAGCAGCGCACATGGACGGTGGACGCGGAGAGCCGGGCCAGGTGCAGCCGCAGCAGCGGCGGCCGCGACAGGTCCAGCGGTTCGCTCGGGGCCTCGGCCAGCAGGCGCACGCGCTCCTGCTGCTCCGCCTCGGTCAGCTCCGACCAGTCCTCGACGACGACGGGCACGGTGACGTCCTTGTGGACCACCTGGAGGGGGCGTCCGCCCTCGGCGTCGACGATCGCAGTACGCAGCACGGGCATGCGGTCGACGACCCGTTGCCATGCCTGAGCCAGCAAGGTGGGGTCGGTGACGCCGTCGAGGACCAGCCCGAGGTGGGTGAAGTAGATGTCGTCCTCGTGCGCGTCGAGCGAGTGGAAGAGCAGGCCGCTCTGCATCGGGGTGAGCGGATAGATGTCCTCGACCGCGCGGCCGTCCCCGGCGATCCGGTCGACGCCGGCCTGGTCGAGCCCGGCGAGCGGGAAGTCGGAGGGGGTGCAGCCGCCGGCCTCGGCGCAGTGCGCCACGATGGCGGCGAGGGCGCTGGTGAACCGCGCGGCGAGGCCCGTGATCGTCGCCTCGTCGTGCAGCGCGGCCGAGTACTCCCAGGAGAACTCGAGCCGGCCGTCGCGGACCATCCCGATGATCTCCAGGGGGTTCGGGCGGGCCAGGTGCGCACCGCGGTCCGGCACCGGGCTGGGCCGCCAGCGGCGCAGCAGGCCGTCGCCCGTGGTCACGTCGAACTGGCCGTGGTAGTTGAAGCCCACCTGGCAACGGGCGCCGCCGAGCCCGGCGTCCTCGGTCAGATAGCGCAGGGCGCCGTAGCCGATACCGGCCTCGGGGACCGCGCGCAGGGTCTCCTTGACGGCCTTGAGCCGGGTGCCCCAGTCGCCACCCGGCACCGGCAGCACCACCGGGAAGAGCGTGGTGAACCAGCCGGCCGTGCGGGACAGGTCGACGTCCTCGAACAGGTTCTCGCGGCCGTGGCCCTCCAGCTCGACTGCGACGGCGTCGCCGCCGGTCCATTCGGTCAGGACCGCCGCGAGCGCGGTCAGCAGCACGTCGTTGATCTGGGTGCGGTACGCGGCCGGGACGTCCCGCAGCAGCGCGCGGGTCACCTCGGCATCGAGCCGGACCTCGACCGTACGGGCGTCCGCGAGCGTGTCCGCCGCCACCCGCTCGGCCGGCAGCGGCGGGCAGGCGGCGGAGGCGGCCTCCACGGCCTGCCAGTACGGCCGTTCGCCGGTGAAGCGGCCGGATCCGGCCGCCGTGGTCAGCCGCCTCGCCCAGTCCCGGAAGCCGGTGGACTTCTCCGGGAGGCTGACCGACAGGCCCTGCGCCGCCTGCTGGTGGGCGAGTTCCAGGTCGGAGAACAGCACGCGCCAGGTGACCCCGTCGACGACGAGGTGGTGCACCGCGATGAACAGCCGGTCGGGTTCCGGGGCACCGGAGAAGAGCACGGAGTTCAGCAGGGGCCCGGCATCGAGCCGGAAGCCGGTCTGGGCCGCCGTGACCGCCTCGTGGACCGCCTGCGCACGGCCGGGACGGTCGAGGCCGGACAGGTCGACCACGCGGAACGCCTCGCCCGTCTCGGTGGGCGCGCAGCGCTGCCGCCAGGAGCCGTCGGCGAGGTCGGCGCGCATCCTCAGGGCGTCGTGGTGGTGGAGCAGCGCCGTCACCGCCGTGCGCAGGGCGGCCGGATCGGTGCCGGGGGCGAGTTCGACGAACATCGACTGGTTGAAGTGGCCGGCGCCCTCGGGGTACTGCTCGAAGTACCAGCGCTGCACCGGGGTGAGGGGTACGTCGCCGACCGCCGCGGTGGCCGTCCGCGGCGCCGCCTCGTCCACGTCCTGGACGACGGTGGCCAGGTCGGCGACGGTCTGGTGCCGGAAGATCTGCTTGGCGGTCAGGCGCAGACCGGCCCGCCGCGCCTTCGACACGACCCGCAGCCCGACGATCGAGTCGCCGCCGAGCTCGAAGAAGTTGTCGTCGACGCCGACCGTGCCGGGCTCCAGGCTCAGCACGTCGGCCCAGATCGCGACGAGTTCGGCCTCGGTGCGGGTGCGCGGCGGCATGTGGTGCGTGGGGGCGTGGTCGGTGACCGCCGGCGTCGGAAGCGCCTTGCGGTCGAGCGTGCCGCTCGGTGTCATCGGCAGCTCGTCGAGGACGACGAGTGCGGAGGGTATCGCCGGGTCGGGCACGATCCCCGAGAGGAACGCGCGCAGCTCGGTGAGGCTGGGCGCGGCACCGTCCGCGATCAGGTACCCGACGAGCCGGTCGCGGCCCGTGTCGGCGCGTACCGCGGCGGCCGCGGCGGCGATGCCGGGGTGGCGCAGCATCGCGGCCTCGACCTCGCCGAGTTCCACCCGGAAGCCGCGCACCTTGACCTGGTCGTCCGCGCGGCCGAGGTACTCCAGGTCGCCGCCCGGCCGCCATCGCCCGATGTCGCCCGTGCGGTAGAGCCGGCCGTCGGCGAAGGGGTCGTCGAGGAAACGCCGCGCGGTCAGCTCGGGGCGGTTCCAATAGCCTTGCGCCACCCCGTCTCCGCCGACGTAGATCTCGCCGGGTACACCGATGGGGACGGGACGCATCCGGGCGTCGAGCACGTATGTACGGGTGTTGCTCAGCGGTCGGCCGACCGGCACGACCGCCGTGCCGACCGGTGCGTCGGTCCGCAGTTGATACGTCGTGGAGTCCACGGTGGTCTCCGTGGCGCCGTAGTTGTTCGTGACGACGGCGTCCGGGGACAGCCGTTCGAGGACCACGGCCGCGTCGTCGGCCAGCCACGCCTCCGAACCGACCGCGAGCACGCGCAGGGAGTCCGCCCGGGCGTCGGTCCAGGACAGCTCCTGAGCGATCGCCTTGGCCAACGAAGGCGTGGTCACCAGGAGCTGCGGGCGGGTCTCGGTGATCAGCGCCGCCAGTGCGGGCGGGTCGGTGATCGCCTCCGTCGGGCAGATCACCATCTCTCCGCCGTACATCGCGGACATCAGGAAGTCACCGAGGAACAGGTCCACGGCGAGGCTGGACACCGACAGGCAGCGGCCGCGCAGTCCGGTCAGGCCGTAGCGGGCGTCCCAGGCACGCATCATGTGGACGGCGTTGCGGTGGCTGACCATCACGCCCTTCGGGCGGCCGGTCGAGCCGGAGGTGTAGACGACGTACGCCAGGTCGTCCGGCCCCGCGGCCGTGACGGGCGGCGTGGCGGGCCGGCGGGCGATCACGTCCTGGTCGGTGTCGAGCCGGATCGTGGTCCAGGGGCCTTCGCCCACGGCGGCCGAGTCCGTGATCAGCACCGGCGCCGCGGCATCGTCGAGCATCATGGCAAGCCGCCCCGCCGGGTGCTCGGGGTCGAGCGGTACGAACGCGCCACCGGCCTTGAGCACAGCGAACAGGGCGACCACCGCGTCCACGCCGCGGTCGAGGCAGACACCGGTCAGCACGCCCGGGCGGACGCCGACCGTGCCCAGGTGGTGCGCGAGCCGGTTGGCCCGCGCGGCCAGTTCGGCGAAGGTGAGCCGCCGGCTGCCGTCGCTCACCGCGACGGCGTCCGGTGTACGCGCCGCCTGCTCGTCGAAGATCTGGTGCAGGGTCCGCGCGGCCGGTGCCGCGAGGGCCGGGCCCTGCCAGTCGGCGGTGAGCGTGCGCAGCTCGTCGGCCGGCAGCATGGACAGACCGGCGAGGGGGGCCGTCGGCTCCTCGGACACCGCGCGCAGCAGGGTCAGAAGGTGACCGCCGAGCCGTTCGACGGTCGCCCGGTCGAACAGGTCGGTGCTGTACTCGAGGTAGCAGGTGAGCGAGGAGGAGTCCTCGTAGAAGTCGAACGTGAGATCCAGCTTCGCGACGTCGATCGGCGGCTGGACCTCGGTGACCTGCAACCCCGGGAAGGCGGGCACCGTGTCGGCCAGGTTCTGCAGGTTGACCATCACCTGCACCAGCGGCGGCCGGGACGGGTCCCGGTCGGGCCGCAGCGAGTCGACGAGGCGCTGGAAGGGGACCTCGTCATGGGCGAACGCCTCGAGCAGACCGGTGCGCACGCGGTCGAGCAGCTCGGTGAACGACAGCGACTCCTGCACCTGGGAGCGCAGCACCACGGTGTTGATGAAGGAGCCGATCAGGTTCTCCAGCTCGGGCCGCTGCCGGCCCAGGGTGACCGTGCCGACCGCGACGTCCGGCTCGCCGCAGTACCGGGCGAGGAGCACCTTCGTGGCCGTGACCAGGGCCATGAACAGCGACGCGTCGCGCGCACGGCTCAACTCCCGCAGCCGGCCCAGCACATCGGCCGGAACCTCCACCGCCAGGGTCGCGCCCGCGGGCGTACGGACGGGGGGCCGCGGCCGGTCGGTGGGCAGGTCAGCCGTGCGCATCCCGCGAGCCGCTCGCGCCAGTAGTCGAGCTGCTCGTCGGCCGTGGCCGAGCGCTCGCGCTCCCAGACGGCGAAGTCGGCGTACTGCACGGGCACGGGCGGCAGGGACGCCACGACGTCGCGGGCCGCGGCCTCGTAGGCGGTGGCCAGTTCGCCGAGCAGCCGACCTGTCGACCAGCCGTCGCACACGATGTGGTGCATGGCCAGGACGAGTACGTGCTCGCGGGCGTCGACGCGCAACAGCGTGGTCCGAAGGAGCGGCCCGCGGCGCAGGTCGTACGGCGTGTTCATCTCCGCCGTGAGGAAGCGCTCGACCGCGGTCTCCGCGTCGGGCCCCGACACGTCGACGATCGGTAGGGCCAGGTCCGTGTGTTCGTGCACGACCTGGACGCCGCGGCCGTCGAGCGCGTCGAACGTCGTGCGCAGCATCTCGTGCCGGCGCACGACCTGGTTGAGCGCGACCGTGAGCGCCGGGGTGTCGAGCTCACCGCGCAGCCGCAGGGCGCGCAGCGCGTTGTACTCGGCGCTGTCCGGCTCCAGTTCGGCCAGGAACCAGAGCCGTTCCTGCGCCGAGGACATCGGCGGCAGGCCGTCGCGTGCAGCGGTCGGGATCGGACGCTCCGCGGGCGCCGCCTCGCCGGCGAGGCGGCGCAGCAGCTCGTCCTGGAGGTGGGCGGGCAGCGACGTGAACTTCTCGTCGTACTGGGACATCTGCGTTCTCCCTGAGTCAGATCCGGCCGGGGACTTCGGCGCCGGAGGCGGCGACCAGGCTCTCGAAGACGCGCTCCTGGACCACTGCGGCCAGGTCGCTCACCTGACGGTGCTCGAACAGATCCCTCGGGGAGATCGGCACATCGAACGCCGTGCGCATGCGCACAGCCAGGCGCATGGCGTTGATCGAGTCACCGCCGAGGTCGAAGAAGCTGTCGTGCGTGCCCACCCGGGGCACGGCGAGGACCTCGCCCCAGATCCGGCAGAGGGCCTCCTCGGTCGGGTTGGCCGGCGCCACGTACGACTCCTCGTCCGGCCGGACCCGCGCCTCGGGCAGCGCCGCCCGGTCGAGCTTGCCGTTGCGGTTGACCGGCAGCTCCGTCAGCGACACCACGGCGGCCGGGACCATGTACGCGGGCACGTGCCGTGCGACGTGCGCACGGAGCTCGTCCGAGGTCGGCACGCCGGCGCGCGGCACCACGTACGCGACGAGCCGCTTGCCCGCGCCGTCGGCCCGCACGACGACCGCGGCCTCGCTCACCGCCTCGTGCCGCAGCAGCACATGCTCCACCTCGCGCGGCTCCACTCGGAAGCCGCGGATCTTCACCTGGTCGTCCGCCCGGCCGGCGAACTGGAGCGTGCCGTCCGGGTTCCAGCGGCCCAGATCCCCGGTGCGGTACAGCCGTCTCCCCGGCCCGCCGAACGGGTCGGCCACGTAGCGCTCCGCGGTCAGCCCCGGCCGCCCGATGTAGCCGCGGCCCACGCCGTCGCCACCGAGGTAGAGCTCTCCTGTGACACCGGGCGGCACGGGGCGCAGCCGGTCGTCGAGGACGTAGACGCTGGTGTTGGGGATCGGTCTGCCGATCGGGACGCTGTCGTAGCGAACACCGGGCTCCACGGCGAACAGGGTCGCGGCGACCGCGCATTCACTGGGGCCGTACCCGTTGAGCAGACGGCGTCCCGGAGACCACGAGGCGGCGAGGTCCGGGGTGAGGACCTCGCCGCCGCACAGGACGGACTCGAGGTGCGGCAGCGCCACCGGGTCCAGCGCCGGCAGCACGGTCGGCGGCCCGGTGACCGCGCTGACGTCGGCCTCTCGCAGCTGCTCGATGAGTTCGGCGCCGCCGTGCGTCCCGGTGGTCACGGGGGCGACCAGCGTGGCGCCGCCCGCGAGTGTGCTCAGCAGGACCAGCGAGGCGGCGTCGAAGCTCATCGGGGACAGCTGGTAGACCCGGCTGCCGGGGCGCACGTGCTGGGGGACGATCGCCTCGACGGTATTGACCATGGACCGGTGCTCGATCATGGAGCCCTTGGGCTTCCCGGTCGAGCCCGAGGTATAGATGGTGAGCAGGAGATCGCGGGGGCTGCCGTGATCGGGCGGTGCGGTCGCCGGCTGGGTGGCGATGCCGGGCCAGTCCTCGTCGAGCAGCACGAGCGGGGTCGTCGTGTCCGCGAAGAGGCCACGGTGGGCGACGTGCGTGAGCACCACCGCGGGGCGCGCCTCCTCCAGGATCGCGGCGGCGCGCGCGGCCGGGTAGTCGGGGTCGATCGGTACGTACGCGCCGCCGGCCTTCAGCACGCCGAGGACGCCGACGACCAGATCCGGGCCGCGCTCGACGGCCACCCCTACGAACGAGTCAGCGCCGACACCGAGGCCGACCAGGTGGCGGGCGAGCCGGTTGGAGCGCTCCTCGACCTCCGCGTAGGTGAGCCGGTGCTCGCCGCGCTCGACCGCCACGGTGTCCGGCCACCGCACGGCGCGCTCGCTGATCAGCCGGTGCATGCGTCGCTCGATCGTGAACTCGGAGGGAGCGGCCACGGCCCACTCGCCGAGGACAAGCTTCCGCTCGGCCTCGGTCAGCGCGGTCACGTCGCCGACGCTCCCCGCGGATCCGTCGGCCAGCCCGTCGAGGACCGCGACCAGACGCGCGGCAATCCGCTGCACGGTGGCCGCCTCGAAGACCTCCTCGTCGTAGAGCAGTCGCATGACCAGCGACTCGTCGGGGAACACGCTCAGCGCCAAGGGGTAGTTGGTGGCGAACTCGACGTCGAACGCGTGGATCGCGGTCCGGTCGAACGGATAGTTCTGGAACACCACGACGGTGTGGAACAGCGCGGCCCCGGGCGCCAGGTCGGCGAAGGACTGGACACGGTTGAGCGGGGCGTAGCCGAACTCTCGCGCCGCCGTCTGCTCGCGCTGCAGCTCCGTGAGCCAGGGCAGGGTCTGCTCGTCGTCGTCCACCCGGACCCGGACGGGCTGAGTGTTGATCATCATGCCGACCATCGACTCGATGCCGGGCAGGTCCGCGGGCCGCACGGCCGTGCTCGTGCCGAAGCAGACGTCGCGCTCGCCGCTCAGGCGCGCGAGGAGGATCGCCCACGCCGCCTGGACCAGGGTGTTGGAGGTCAGCCCGGTGCGCCGCGCGTACGCCGAGACCCGGGCGGCCGTCTCGGGGGCAACCGTCACCTGCACCGACCGCCTGGCCGCGGGCCGGTGGCCCTCGGGCGGCTGCCGGTCACCGGGCACGGCCACCGGGCTCGTGAAGCCGGCGAGGCGGTCGCGCCAGTAGTCGTCGGCGGCCTCCAGGTCCTGGCCCGCGAGCCAGTTCACGAAGTCCTGGAACGGGGGCCGCGTCCGCACCGGCTCACCGCGGTATCCGTCGAGCACGTCCTGCAGCAGCTCGCCGGCGCTCCATCCGTCGGTGAGTACGTGGTGCATCGACCAGACGAGCTGGACGGAGTCCGGGCCGAGCCGCACGATCGTGACCCGGCTCAGCGGGGCCCGGGTGAGGTCGAGGCCGGTGGCGCGGTCGGCGTCGAGCAGCTCGCGCAGCCGCGCCGGGTGCTCCGTCTGCGGCAAGGCGCTCCAGTCGAGGTGGATCACCGGCAGCCTGACCGCGTCCCTGACCAGCTGGACGGGTTCCTCGATGTCGGCCCAGCGCAGCTCGGTCCGGAGCACCGCGTGGCGTTCCGTGGCCTCCTGCCACGCCTGGCCCAGCCGGTGCGGGTCGGTGATGTCGCCGAGCCGGACGACGAACTGGACCAGGTGCAGCGACGGGTCTTCGAGCATGAGGGCGTCGAAGAGCATGCCGCTCTGCATGGGGGTGAGGGGGTAGTTGTCCGCCTGCGGCGCACCGTTCGGTACCGTCGGTCCTTCCTCGATCGGTGTCGCCGCACCGGCCAGCGCCTCGACCGTCAGGTGGTTGAAGACGTCGGCCGTGGTCAACCTGAGCCCCTTGGTCCGCGCCCGCGCGACGATCCTCATGGCCAGGATGGAGTCACCGCCGAGGGTGAAGAAGTCGTCTCGCGTGCCGACCCGTTCCACACCGAGCGTCTCGGCCCAGATCGCGGCGAGCGCGTGCTCGGCGTCCGTACGCGGGGCGCGGTACGCCTCGGTGTTCCCGGCCGCGGGCTCGGGGAGCGCGGAACGGTCCACCTTGCCGTTGGCGTTGACGGGCAGCCGGTCCATCCAGACGACGCACGCGGGCACCATATAGCTGGGCAGGCGCTCGGCCAGCCGGTCGAGCAGCTCACGTGCGGCGAGAGGGCTCGGGCCGGTCGGATACGCGACGATGCTGCGCGTCGGGCCGTTCTCCCGCACCACCACGACGACATCGGTGACGCCGGGGAAGTCGCGCAGTGCGGCCTCGATCTCGCCGAGCTCGATCCGAAAGCCCCGCATCTTGACCTGGTGGTCGGTACGGCCGAGGAAGTCGATGAGCCCGTCCTCGGTCAGGCGCACCCAGTCGCCGGTGCGGTAGAGGCGGCTGCCGGGGGTGAACGGGTCGGCCACGAAGCGTTCGGCGGTCAGCGCGGGGCGTCCGAAGTAACCTCGGCCCGTGCTGTCGCCGCCGAGGTAGAGCTCCCCCGTGTCGCCGGGCAGCACGGGGCGCAGCTGCTCGTCGAGCACGTAGGTGTCGGTGTCGTCGAGTGCCGTGCCGATCACCGAGGCCCGGATCTCCTCCTCGTCCGGCGGCGTCCGGTGCGAGGTGGCGAAGACCGTGGACTCGGTCGGGCCGTACCCGTTGACGAGCGTGATGTCCGGGCAGGCGCGCCGCATCCGCGCCACGGCGGTCGCCGAGGGCGCTTCGCCACCGGCCCACACCTCGCGCAGCCCCGCGAAGCAGTCGGGCTGCTCCTCGGCGAAGAGCCGGAACAGCGTCGCGGTCAGGAAGACCGCTTCGAGGCGGTGCTCGGCGACGAGTTCGGCAAGGGCGGGTGGGGTCAGCTGCCCGGGCCCGATGACCAGACGGCCGCCGTTGAGCAGCGGGAGCCAGACCTCGAGCGTGGAGAGGTCGAAGCCGAGCGGGGCCTCGAACAGCGCGCTGCGGCCGAAGGAGGCGCGCATGCGGGGTTCCTCGGCCAGCGCCACGATGTTGCGGTGGGTGATGGCCACGCCCTTGGGCAGACCGGTGGAGCCCGAGGTGTGCATCACGTAGGCGAGTTGCTCCGCGTCGACGTGCACGTGAGGGGCGTCGGGGCGCCGGCCGAGGTCCGGGTCGTCCGCGAGGAGCACCGGCGGCCCGCCGGCCGGTGCCCGGTCGGCGGTCGACCGGTCGGCGATCAGCACGACGGCCTCCGTCTCGCCGAGCATCCAGCGGATCCGGTCGTCGGGATAGGTCTGGTGCAGCGGCACGTAGACCCCGCCTGCCTTGAGCACGGCCAGCATGGCGACGACGGTCTCGGTCGTGTGGCCCGAGCGGCCCGTCAGCATGCCGACCCGCGACTCGGCGGTCACCCCGGCGGTGACGAGGAGGTGGGCGACGTGATTGGCGCGTTCGTCCAACTCGCCGTACGTCAGCGTCCTGTCGCCTTCGATGACTGCCGGCGCGTCGGGGTGCTGCCTGGTGTGCGCGGCGATCAGGTGGTGGATGGCCCGGTTCTCCGGGTCGGCGGGTGCGCTGTCAAAACCGTGGGACATGCTCGACCCTTCGCTGGGGCACGCGTGGCGCGCGGATCTGTCGACGGTCGAGCTTGGCCCTTGAAGGCGTAGCGGCTCCACGTTGTTGAGCCGTGAGGAAACTGCCCGCGCGGTACGGGTCTCACGAACACCTGCGGGGGATGCGCGAACACGGGTGAGGCGTGGCCGAAGCCACGCCTCACCCGTGCCGGCGGTCGTACGCCGCCCGGTAGCTGTGCCGGCGGTCGTACGTCACTCGGGCCGCGCGATCGCCTCCACGGCCGGGGGGCGCAGTGCGAGCCGGGCCGGCAGCATCACGGCGGGCCAGGCGATCGCCGCGGCCGCGAGCACGATGCCGAGGTAGGTCAGGGGCGGGATCGACGGGAACGGCGAGTGGCGGATCGCGTAGCTCATCCCGATCAGCGACGGCAGCGCGGCGACCGTGCCGACGACGACCGCGCAGAGCACGATGATGCCCGCCTCCTGGCGCATCATCGACCGGATCTGACTGGTGCGGGTGCCGACGAGGCGCAGCAGGGCGAACTCGCGTCGCCGGGAGATCGTCGCCATGATCAGCGTGTTGACGACGGCGATGGCGAGATAGCCGAGCAGTACGGCGTTGAGCACGAGGCTGGTCCCGCCGCCGCTCGCGTCATCGGTCGGTGCGGCGGTGACCGCCGCGGCGTCGCGCACGCTCAGTGTCGGGTAGGCCTCCAGCGCCGCGTCCAGATCTGTCTTCGGGTCGGAGTTCACCATCAGCCACTGGTCGAGGCGGTCGGTGGTGTGTGCGACGACCACCTCGTGGGGAGTGTGACATCGCCGAAGCCGAGCCCGTTCTCGTAGACCGCGACCACCTTGGCCTTCGTGACCGTGCCGTCGCCGAGGTGCACGTCGACGCGGTCGCCCACATCCGCGCCCACCGTGCCGGCGACGAGGCGGCTGAGGGCGACCGTGGACCCGGTGAGACCGCTCAGGTCGCCGCGCAGGATGTCCAGATCCATGGTGTCCGGCACGGCCGCGGGGTCGACGCCCTGCGCCGTGGAGATGCGGTACTGGATGCTGTCGCCATCGGGCCAGGTGAGGATCGTCGAGGTCCGGGCGACCGGGCCGACCGTGCGGACACCGGGTACGGCACGGAGTTCCTCGGCCAGATCCGTTGAGATCCCCGTGCTGTCGGAGGTCACCACGTGGTCGGCCTTCACCCCGTCGGCGGCCTGGTCCTGAGCGGTCGCGGCGAGCGTCGTGCCGCTGAAGAGCTGGGCGGACGCCATGGTCACGCCCATGATCAGTGGGGTCGTGGCGGCGCTGAGCCGACGGCCCTGGCCCGGGAGTTGGCGATGGCGAGGAACCGGGTGACGTCTCCCTGGCGTCGGCCGAGCAGGCTCACGACGTTGCCGAACAGCCTCGGCCCGAGCAGCCCGACAGCGATCACCAGGACCAGCGCGGAGCTGGCGGCGCCGTCGATGGCCGACTCACCGGGCAGCGCGATCGGCAGCACGATCGCGGCGGCCAGGCCCGCGGGCACGAGCAGCACACCGAGCGAGAGCCGGAACCAGCCGAGCTTCTTCGGTTCCACGGCCACATCGCCGAGCGCCTCGACGGCACTGACCTTCGCGGCGCGCCGGGCCGCGAGCCAGCCGCCGATCCGGGCCGCCAGGACGCAGATCAGCAGGGCGCACAGCACGGGCGTCGGCGAGATGACCAGCGAGAAGCCGGACGGCAGCGTGCCGGCCGCCGTGAACACGGTGTGCAGCAACTTGGCGAGCAGGATGCCGGGAAGGGCGCCGAGCAGAGCGCCGATCCCGCCGACGAGCACGGCCTCGCCGCCGATCATGCGCAGCACCTGGCGGGGAGTGGCACCGACGGCCCGCAGCAGGGCCAGCTCCCGACGGCGTTGCTGCACCGACAGGGCCAGCGTGCTGGCGACCACGATGATCACGAGAAGGATCATGGTGGCGCCGAACGCACTGGCCACCTCGATGACGAACGCCCGCATCTGCCCGACGTCGAGCGTCTCGACGTCGCTGCGGTCGTCGCCGGTGTACGTGACCACACCGGGCACGGCCTTCTTGATCCGGTCGGCCAGGTCACCCGCGTCGGTCCCCTTGGCGGCCAGCACACCGATCGCGTCGATCTTGCCGGGCGTGCCGTGGAGCCGCGCCGCCCGGTCGTCGGTGAGGAAGACCGCGGACTGCCGGTCGAGTGAGGCCTCGGGCTCGGCGACGCCGCTGACCCGGTACGTTCCCGGTTTCGACCCGGTCACCAGCGTGACCTTGTCTCCTGGGGCGACCCCCACCCGCCGGGCGAGGTCGCCGTCCAGCACGACGTCGTCGGCGGCTCGTGGCCGGGTGCCCGAGCGCAGCGTGAACGGAGCGAGGACCGAGGCGGACCAGCCGTGCGCGTACACGGGTGGGCCGTCGAGCACGGAGTCGTCCTTGAGGACGGTCGTACGGATACTGATGTCCCCGACGGCGGAATCGACGCCGTCGACCGAGGCGACCTTCTCGGCCGTGTCCGCGGGCAGCCTGACCCGCTCGGAGAGTCGCGGGTCCGCGTCGCCGGAGACGGGCATGGCCTGCTTGCCGCCGACGACAACGGCCGCCCGGTGGTACCGCTCGGCAGGGACCCCCGAGCTGATACCGGTCTCGAGGAGCGCACCGCAGGCGGTGATCACGGCGGAGCCGACCGCGACGGCGATCAGCAACGCCGCGAAGCCGCCCTTGCGGCCGCGGATCGTGCTCCAGGCCAGCGAGAGGTTCTGGCGCGAGAGCGTGCGGATCTTCTTCTTGGCCTTCTTGGCCTTCTTGGCCTTCTTGGCGTCCTTCTTGGCTTCCTTCTTGGCTTCCTTGGCTGTCGGCGGGGCCGCAGCCTCGACCCTGCTTCTGCGGCTCACCACTCGCCCAGCCTGGTCATACGGTCGGCCACCTTCTCCGGCGTCGGCCCGACGAGCTCACCGGCCAGTCGGCCGTCGGCCAGGAAGGTCACCGAGTCCGCGTGCGAGGCGGCGACCGGGTCATGGGTCACCATCACCACGGTCTGGCCGGTCCGGTCGACGACCCCCCGCAGCAGTTGCAGAACTTGCTTGCCGGTACGTGTGTCGAGCGCGCCCGTCGGCTCGTCGGCGAAGATCACGTCGGGTCCCGTGATGAGGGCTCGGGCAATGGCCACGCGCTGCCGCTGACCGCCGGAGAGCTGCCCGGGGTAGCGGTCACCCATGTCGTCGAGCCCGACATGGGCCAGTTCGGCGCGGACCCGGTCGGCCGGGACCGGGGTCTGGGCCAGCCGGAACGGCAGGCCCACATTCTCGGCGACGGTGAGCGAGTCGAGCAGGTTGTACGCCTGGAAGACGAACCCGACCCGCTCCCGGCGGATCTCGGTGAGTTGCTCCTCGTTCAGGCCGGCCAGGCGGGTGTCGCCGAGGACCACACCACCCTTGGTGGGTTTGTCGAGCCCCGCCGAGCAGTGCAGGAAGGTGCTCTTGCCCGAACCGGAGGGCCCCATGATCGCGGTGAATGTTCCGTGCGGTACTCCTATCGTCACGTCGTTCAAGGCTGTGACCGCATGACGACCGGAACCGTAGGTTTTTGTCACGGATTCCAATAGGAGAGCATACCTGCTATTCACTGTGCACCCTACCCCCGTATCCCCCTCTTTTTCTCATTTCCCATCGCCGGAACGGTACTGTCCGGCGCCTCTTAGATCAACCCGGCATCGGCGGACAACCAGTTTTGAGCCGCTCCTCGAAAGTGTGAATATGGGCCCCTGCCTGTGCTTATTTCTTTCGGACCGGGCATTCCGGATCGGTCGCCCGGCCGGTTATTGACGTCCGATACGCGGCTTCTTGCCCTAAATGCTCCAATTGGGTGTGCCCGTCGGCCGCCCCCGGCCGGACCGCGATCCACGGCCGAAGCGTGCGCGGCGGCCGACCTGGAAAGCAGCTCCGAACAGGGGATTTCGCTCTGGGGTCAACAAGATGGCCGATCGTCGTGCGCACCGAAATACTTCTCAACGACCCGGACGGTTCTCCAGTGCCGGGTGATGGGCTCGCCCGTAATTCACGGTGGCCGCGTCGAAACGTCGCCGCGCCGAAAATGCCTGACAATCCCTTGTATCGATGGGCAGCGAAAACAATGATTCCTGCGAATCTGGAACGCGCCGTCTTCGGAATGTACTCCACCCACGCTCTGCACGTCGCGGACCGGCACGGCGTCTTCGACCACCTGGCACGCCACAGCGACGACAGCGCCGGGAAGATCGCGGTCGCCCTCGGCGTCGACGAGGACACTCTGGAGAGGCTTCTGCTGGTGCTGGTCTCCTTCGGCGTCCTCGACGCGAACGGCGATCACTACGCGCTCGCGGCGGGCGTGCGGCCTTATGTCGACCGCGAGGACCCCCGCTACCTGATGGGATTCGTCGACCACTTGATCGGCGACACCGCCGATCAGTTCGGACGGCTGAGCGGCTATCTGCGGGTGGGCAAGGCCGAGACCGACCGGGACACACCGGCGCCGTTCGACGCCATCTACCGCGACAACGAGTCGGTGGGCCGCTTCCTGAACGCGATGTGGGGCCTCAGCCACCACGTCTCGCACGAGCTTGCCGCCCTGGCCGATCTGAGCGACTCCCGGCAGCTGATCGACGTGGGCGGCGCGAGCGGGCCCTTCTCGGTGGCCGCCCTGCAGGCCGCTCCACAGTTGCGCTCGACCGTGTTCGACCTTCCGCAGGTCGGACCGCACCTGGCCGCGCGGGCTGCCGAGTACGAGCTCGGCGACAGACTTGGCTTCGCGGCCGGCGACTTCTTCCGCGACCCGCTGCCGGCCGGCGACTGCCTGGCCTTCGGCTACATCCTGTCCGACTGGGACGACGAGACCTGCGCGACGCTGCTGCGCAAGGCGTACGAGGCGTGCCTGCCCGGCGGCCGGGTCCTGATCATGGAGCGGCTCTTCGACGACGAGCGCGAAGGCCCGCTCGCCACCTCCGTCATGAACCTCTCCATGCACGTCGAGACCCAGGGCCGGCACCGTACGGCGGCCGAGTACCTGGACCTGCTGCGCCAGGCCGGTTTCTCGGACGGGACGGTCCGTCGCTCCACGGGCGACAAGCACCTGATCATCGGCCGGCGAGCCGGGAGCGGGGCCGAGCGGTGAGCGCCGCGGGAGCCGTCACCTCGACCCGCGGGACGACCCGCGGGCGGGAACTGCCCGCTGCCTGCGCCGAGTTGGCCGCACGGCTGCACGCGACGCCCCTCGCCGAGCTGCCCGACGAAGAGATCCTCCAGCTCTCCGACCACCATGACGCTGCCGTGGCCGGGCCGGACACCGACGAGAACGAGATCCTGCGGTTACTGACCCGGCCGTTCAGCAAGCGCCTGGACATACCCGAGTACTACCGCTACGCCGGACTGCACGTGGCCGGCTGGTACCTCGCCCGGCGGGAGGACCCGTACGCGGCGAGCCTGCTCCTCGTGCACGCGCTCGTGACCGATCTGATCGCGCTTGAGGAGCGTGAGGCCGGGCTGCACGAGACCACGGTCGAGGAGGGCGCGGAACGCGTGCGTCGCCTGCGGGCCGTGCTCGACCATCTGGGCAGGTCTCCCCTCGGCCCGGACCGCACCATGGCCGGCGCCGAGCTGGTCCGGCTCGCCGACCACGACGATGAGTTGGTCCGCGATCTGCTGGTGGTCAACCGCTGTTCGGGATTCCGACGGTCGGACAAGCACGACGAGCACATGTTCATGCGCTGCGTGCAGGCCTGCGAGGTCGGCTTCTTCCTCGTCCGCCGCACCGCGCGCCATGCCACCGAGGCCCTCGGCCGCGACCGCGGCGAATACCTCTGGCGGATACGCCAGTTCGCCTCCGCCGCCGAGCTCCTGAACGTCGTCTTCCACGCGCTGCGGACCCTGACCCCGGAGCTCTTCATGGGCTTCAGGGACGCGACGGGGAACGCCAGCGCGGTCCAGTCACTCAACTACCACCTGATGGAGCTGGTGGTGTACGGCTACGACGAACGGAAGATCGATACCTACAAGCGGTTCGCGCACCTGGCTCCGGTCAGCAACCCGCTGCTGCGCGAGTTCACCTCCCTGTGCGATGCCGCGGGCGGGGCCCGCGACGCCGAGGTTCGCGAGGCGTTCACCGCGGGTGAGAAGCCGTTGCACATCTGGCGCGGCCGGCACTACGGATTCGGCCGCCGCTATCTGCCGGAGATGACAGGGTCCGGCGGCACCGAGGGCGCCGGCTACCTCAAACGTTTCGTCGGGAAAGCCGGATTGATTTCCGGTGACCGTACGGACGATGCCGAGCAGTTGCTCACCCAATTCTCCTTCTGCTGACGGAGGTCGTTCGATTCTCATCCCGGTGCGCCCGAGCACCGGTGAGTCCCGGTACCCCGCCGTGGCTCCAAGCACGCTTCACCCACACCAGCATGAGAGGTGCTTGTGAACAGAATTCCGCAGACGGTCTCCGCGGAGAACCTGACCCAGTTCGAGACCCTCGCCCTCGCCAGTTCCATGAACCTCGCCGACGGGCATGCCCGCCAGCAACTCACCGGCGCGCAGAGCAAAATGGTCGCCGAGCTGCCCGACATGTGGGCCGAGGCCACCATGCGCCCGGTGGACGAGATCGAACAGGAGGCCGCCGAGTCGTTCTTCGGCATGCTCGGCCAGCACAGCCATCCGTTCTCCGAAGGGCGGACGCTGAGCTGCTACTCGTCCTCGCTGGCGATGGAGATCCTCGCCCGCTCACTGGTCACCACGTCCGACGCGGTGGCGCTGATCCACCCCACGTTCGACAACATCCCCGACATCCTGCGCGGCGTCGGCCTGCGGCTCGTTCCCCTGGAGGAGGAGCAGGCCCACGAGGAGGACCTGCCGGCGGAGCTGCTCGAACAGGTGGGCTGCGTCTTCATCACCACGCCGAACAACCCCACCGGCCGGGTGATGAGCGAGGCCCGCCTGCGCAGGGTCGCCGAGCAGTGCGCCGAACACGACGTGGTGCTCGCCCTGGACACCTGCTTCCGGGGATTCGACCCCGACGCACAGTACGACCACTACGCGTTGCTCGACGAGAGCGGCTGCCGCTGGGTGGTCATCGAGGACACCGGCAAGCTGTGGCCCACGCTGGAGCTCAAGATCGGCTGGCTGGTCCGCTCGGCCAACGTCGATCTGCCGATCGAGAAGATCCACTCGGACATCCTCCTCGGCACCTCGCCGTTGATCATGCTGATGGTGAAGCGGCTGTCCGAGGACGGAGCGGACGGCGGCCTGGAGGAGCTGCAGCGCACCATCGCCGACCACCGGGCCCTCGTACGCGCCGAACTGGCAGGCATACCCGACATCCGCTTCGTCGACGAGCAGGCCCGGGTCAGCGTCGAGCGCCTGCACGTCGGCTCACGCCTGGGACTGGACGTCTGGTCGGCGGTCAGCTCGCAGAACCTGTACGTGCTGCCCTGCCAGAAGTTCCACTGGGCCAGACCGCACGAGGGCGAACGGATGCTGCGCCTGGCCCTGTCCCGGAACCCGTCCACCCTGATCGCGGGCGCACGGGTGCTGCGCTCGGCCCTGCTGCGCGCGCCAGGATCCCCGGGCTGATGCTTCGACCGCTGACGACGGCCTCCCGGTCCCCGCTCACCCGGTGGTGGCGTGCGGGTGTGGTGCAGGCCGTCTCCCCGCCAGGCGTCATCGACCTCGGACCCGGCTACCTCGAACCGAGCCTGCTCCCGGTCGCCGAGGTGCTTCCGCTCTACGAGGAGGCACTCACCGAGTTCGGCCCCGCGGCGCTCGGTTACGGTGCCAACGCCGGAGCCCAGCCACTGCGCGCCCTGCTGGCCGCCCGGCACGGCTGCGATCCCGAGGAGATCCTGGTCACCGCCGGCACCTCCCAGGCGCTGACCTTGCTGTGCACCGTGCTGGGCCGGCCCGGCCGGTCCGTCGTGGTCGAGCGCACCTGTTACGACCTCGGCCGAAGCATCATGCGCGACCACGACCTGCGCCTGCGTGACGTCGACGCCGATGGGGAGGGCGTACGACCACTTGCCCTGGACCGGGCCCTGTCCCAGGACGACGACGTGGCGTTCGGCTACCTGACGCCCACCTTCCACAACCCGACCGGCACGGTCGCGGGCGAGCCGCGCCGCCGCAAGCTGCTCGCCGTCGCCGCCCGGCACCAGGTGCCGATCGTGGAGGACGACGCGTACACCGAGTTGCATCTGGACGACCCCGCCGCGCCGCCCTCGCTCGCCGCGCTGGCCGGCCGGCGCGGCGTGATCAGGCTCGGGTCGTTCGCCAAGACACTCGGACCGGGACTGCGTCTGGGATGGCTGGAGGCCGAACCGGATGTGATCAAGACGCTGACCGGCCGCGGACAACTCGTCAGCGGGGGTGCGCTCAACCACCTGACCTCGCTGGCGGTGGCCATGCTGATGTCGGACGGCCGCTACGACCGGCGTCTGGTGTGGCTGCGTGAGCAACTCCGGTCGCGGCGCGACACGCTCGTCGGTGCCCTGCGGGCCGGCCTCGGCCGGTCGGTCACCGTCAGCTCTCCGGCCGGCGGCTTCTTCGTCTGGCTGACCTTCGACCCCCGGCGCAGCGAGGCCTCGTTGCTCGCCGCGGCCGACCGGGCAGGCGTCGCGGTGGCGCCGGGCTCCCGCTACGGCAGCGTGGCCGGCACCCACCTGCGGCTCGCGTACAGCTTCAACCCACCCGACCGACTGGCGGAGGCGGCCGCCCGGCTCGCCGACGCCTGGAGAAACGAGGAACCCCTTCGATGACCAGTTCTGTCGCCGGCAGCCTGCGCGGCTACAGCCTTCCGCTCTCCCCGTCCGGCACCTCGGCCACCCTGACCCCTCCGCCGTGGCACTTCTCCGGCGAGATCGTCATGGTCGACTACCGAGTGGATCCGGCGGCGGCGGCGCGGTTCCTGCCTCCCGAGCTCGACCCCGGCGCCGACCCGGGGCGCGCCGCCGCGGTGTTCGCGCACTGGCAGTGGTGCTCGGAACCGGGCACCGAGCTGGCCGATCCGGGTGGCAGTCAGTTCAGCGAGTTCCTGATCCTGCTCGGCTGCGAGTACCGTGGCCGCCCCCTGGCCCGGTGCCCGTATGCCTGGGTCGACCAGCCCGTGCCGCTGCTGCGCGGCTGGGTGCAGGGAATGCCGAAGCAGTTCGGCGAGGTGCACCAGACCCGGCCCATGCGGGTCGGCAAGGCAGGGCCGCTGGGCGCTGCGGCGGGCACGTACCACGGCACCGCCGCGACAGGTGGCCGCCGGATCGCCCAGGCCTCGGTGAGCGTGACCGACCGGGCCGCCGAACCGCCGGAGTTGCACACCGTGCCGCTCGTGCACAGCCGGGTCCAGCCACCCTGGATCGACGGCGAGCAGCCGCCGGTCGGCCTGGTGACCTCGACCGTCACGAGCGTCGAGTTCTCCGAGGTGTGGTCGGGCGACGCGCACCTCGAGATGTTCGACGCGCTGGACGAGGACTTCGCCTCGCTGCGGCCGGTCTCGGTCGGACGCGGTCATGTCTTCGGATACGCCGAGACGCTTGTCTCCGGCCGAGTACTCGCCTGAAACCCCTCCCTCGTCCCACACCCGTCCCCAGAAGGAGAAGCTCATGACGAATCCGTTCGACGACCCGGACGCGACCTTCAACGTGCTCGTCAACGACGAGGGCCAGCACTCGCTCTGGCCCACTTTCGCCGCCGTCCCCGAGGGCTGGTCGGTCGCGCTGGCCGACACGGACCGCGGATCCTGCCTCGCGTACGTCGAGGAGAACTGGACCGACATGCGCCCGAAGAGTCTCGCCGACCGCATGGCCGCACGCTGATGAGCCTCGCGACCGTCGGCGGGATACGGCTGCAGTACGACGACGACGTACCCGAGGGCTGGGACGGCCGGAAGACGGTGGTCCTGGTCATGGGCTCGGGCGGCCGCGGCCGGGCGTGGCACCTGCATCAGGTGCCGGCGCTCGCCGAGGCAGGCTGGCGAGTGATCACGTACAACTCCCGGGGCGTGCCCCCCAGTGACGCGGGCGAGGCGGGTCTGACGGCCGGCGATCTCGCGGCCGACCTGGCAGGGCTCATCGAGTATCTGGACGCCGGACCGTGCTGCCTGGTGGGCACGTCGCTCGGCGCCCACGTGGTGCAGGAGCTGTTGCTGACCCGGCCCGACCTGGCCACCGCCGCGGTACTGATGGCCACCCGCGGCCGCGACGACCAGATGCGGGAGGCCGCGGCCCGGGCCGAGCTGGAGCTCCTTGATTCCGGCATCGCGCTGCCACGCCGGTACCTCGCGGCCAGGCAGGCTCTCCTGAATCTGTCCCCGCACACGCTCAACGACGACCTTGAGGTGTCCGACTGGCTGTCGGTGTTCGAGCGGTCGCTGTCCACCGGACCCGGACTGCGGCACCAGCTCGCCATCAAGCCGGACCCCGGCCGCCTCGCGGCCTACGCCACGATCACCACGCCGTGCCTGGTTCTCGGCTTCGCCGACGACCTCGTCACGCCCCCACACCTGGTCGCCGAAGTGGCACGGGCCATCCCGGGCGCCGTGCACCGGCTGATCCAGCACGCGGGTCACTACGGGTATCTGGAGCAACCGGAGGAGGTGAACCGGCAGATCCTCGACTTCTTCAGCGGCGTTCCGGCCCGCTCTCGAGCGCTGGCGAGCCACACGGCGCCCCACGAGCACACGGTGAGCGCCGCTTGAACCGGCAGACGGCATCCGGGGCGGGCACCGTCGCGATGAAGGGAGAGAAGACATGCAGCAGCGCGGCGCGGCAGGATTCGACGTACCAGTCACCGTGGTGATGCCCACCTACAACGAGGTGGCCAACCTGCCGCGCATCACCGAACAGGTCCTTTCACAGCCGATTCCGAACCTGCACCTCAAGATCGTCGACGATGGGAGCCCCGACGGCACGGGCCGCCGCGCTGAAGAGCTCGCAGTGAAGTGCAACGCCGACGGGCGGCACCGGATGAGCGTGCTGCACCGGGTCGAGAAGGACGGACTCGGACGGGCGTACGCGGCTGGCATGAGCGCCGCCCTCGCCGAGGGCGCGCAGTACGTCGTGCAGATGGACGCCGATGGTTCGCACCCGGCGCAGGTGCTGCCACAGATGCTGCACGCCGCTCTGGAGTACGACGTTGGACTCGTGATCGGCAGCCGTTACGTCGCCGGCGGCTCCCTCGACGAGGAGTGGGGCCTGCACCGCAAGGCCCTGTCGAAGTTCGCCAACGCCTATGCCCGCACCGTGCTCGGCACGAGGCAGATCTCCGACCTCACGGCCGGTTTCGCCCTGTGGCGCGCGGACGTGCTCGCGGCCGTCGGCGTGCGGTCGCTCGACAGCGCCGGCTACAGCTTCCAGGTGGAGCTCAAGTACAAGGCCGTACGGGGTGGTTGCCAAGTCGTCGAGGTCCCGATCCGGTTCGAGGAACGCACCGAGGGCGAATCCAAGATGAGCTTCGGCACACAGCTTGAGTCGGCCGTGGTCCCCCTGCGGCTGCGCTGGCGCCACCGCAAGCTGCGAGGCACCGATGGGTGAAAGCCACCGGGCCACGCCGCTGGCGCTGAGCAGGCTGTACCCCGAGATCGCCAAGTTCGGTGCGGTCGGCCTGCTCGGCGTCCTGCTGAATCTCGCGGTCTTCAACGTGCTGCGCACGACAACAGATCTGCCGACGGTACGCGCCGGCGTCGCCGCCACCGCGGTGGCGATCGTCGGCAACTACGTCGGCTCTCGCCGCTTCACCTACCGGGACCGTGTGACGGCCGACCCCCGCCGGCGGGAGATGGCGCTGTTCGCGTTCTTCAGCGCCGTCGGGCTGCTTCTCGAGAACGGGGTGCTCTACGGGGCCACGTACGGACTCGGGCAGCACGACGCCCGGTGGAGCAACTGCTTCAAGTTCCTCGGCATCGGCGTCGCCACTCTCTTCCGCTTCTGGTCCTACCGCACCTGGGTGTTCACGAGCGCGCCCCAAGGCGCCGGTGTGCCGCACGGCACCGAGACCGCCGCCCTCGTGGGGGAGTCGGGCCGGGAAAGCGTGCCGGTCGCCGAGAGCCCACTGGTCGCCCGGCGTCGACTGGGCGAGGTCTCAGCCGGGACTGGGCTCCGTGCCGCCGTGGCGGCGGAGGTAGGCCAGGACGGCGCGGACCCGGCGGTGGCCGCTGTCACCGGCCGACAGACCGAGTTTGAGGAAGACGCTGCCGATGTGCTTGTGGACGGCGTTGTCGGTGATGAACAGCCGCTCGGCGATGGTGGCGTTGTCGTGCCCCTCGGCCATCAGGGCGAGCACCTCGCGTTCGCGAGGGGTGAGGGCGTCCACGGGATCGCCGCGGACGGCGAGGAGCTGGGCGATGACCTCGGGGTCCATGGCGGTGCCGCCGGCGGCCACGCGGCGCAGCGCGTCGGTGAACTCGGTGATACGGCTCACCCGGTCCTTGAGCAGATAGCCGATGCCGCCGCTGGGATCGGAGAGGAGGCGGCCGGCGTACTCCTGCTCGACGTACTGGGACAGGACGAGGACGGGAAGCCCCGGGTGGTTGCGTCGGCCCTGGAGGGCGGCATGTATGCCCTCGTCGCGGAAGGTCGGGGGTAAGCGCACGTCGACGATGGTGACGTCCGGGCGGTGGGTCTCGACGGCGGCGAGGAAGCCGGTGGCGTCCTCCGTGATCGCGGCGACCTCGAAGCCCCGGGTCCGCAGCAGCAGTTCGAGCCCGGAGGACAGCAGGACGTTGTCCTCTGCGATGACTACACGCACGGCAACTCCACGGTGAGGAGGGTCGGCCCGCCCGGCGGGCTGCTGATCTTCATGGTGCCGTCCAGGGCGACGGCGCGTCGGTGAATTCCGTCGATCCCACTGCCGCGCGATGCGTTTGCCCCGCCGGTCCCGTCGTCGGCGATCTCCGCGGACAGTGTGGCGCCGTCGCGGGTGACGTGGACGGCCGCCTTGGTGGCCCGGCTGTGCCGGGCGACGTTCGCCAGCGCCTCGGCGACGGCGAAGTAGGCGACGGCTTCGACCGCGGCAGGGACCTCACCGAGCTCGCCGATGACGATGCGGGTGGGCACGCCGGCCCGGGTGGCCAGGGTCCGCAGCGCGCCGACGAGACCCTGGTCGGCCAGGACCGGAGGGTAGATGGTGCGGATGACGGAGCGCAGTTCGGTCATGGCCTCCTCGGTCTCGGCCTGGGCCTGCTGTACGAGATCGGCGGCCGCGTCGGGGTCCTCGGGAAGGAGCTGTCCGGCCACGGCGAGCCGCATGGCGATGGCCACGAGACGGGCCTGGGTGCCGTCGTGCAGGTCGCGTTCGATCCGGCGCAGTTCCGCGCCGTGTGCCTGAAGGACGTCGGTGCGCGACCGGGTGAGTTCGGTGACGCGTGCGGCCAGCCGATCCGCGGGAGTCGGCGCGAGGACTGCCAGGCAGCACCGTGCGTGTGCCCGGGCGAGCGGGGGCAGGGCGACGATCGTCAGCGCTGCCAGGAGCAGGAACTGCGCCAGACCGATCGTCAGCGCGAGAGGCCAGCTGTCGATACGGACACCGAGCAGCGGCAGCCGTGGCGGATCCGACGGGGGAAAGGCCCACCAGCCCGCGGTGATGGCGAGGATGAGGAGCAGGTTGGCCAGGCACAGCAGGGCGAACAAGCCCGCCGACAGGCCGGTGGCCACCTGAGTCACGAGCCACGCGAGGTCGCGACGCAGTACGCGCGGGCGCGGCTCCACCGGTCTGCCCAACAGCGCCCCGGCACGCCGGCGATGACGCTCCGCCCAGGCGGCTGCCAGCGATGGTGTGCACAACAGTGGCGCCGCCACGAGCGTCACCGCCGCGGTCATCAGGGTGCCGAGCACATAGCCTCCGCCGCGCCCGGACCGGACCAGGGCCTGGACCAGCCGTGCGCGGGTCTTGCCGTTCACACCATGCACGGGCTCGCCCTTGTCTGTTGTACGGGACCCTGCGTGGCCCGCGGATGTACGGGGGCCGGGTGTGGTGGCCCCCGGACGCGCCACGGTACGTGCCGGGCGCCGCCGTGGCGCTACAGCCACCTGTAGTTTCGACCGGTCGCCTGCGGTAGCGACACGCGACGGGACGTTTACTTAGCGTGTGACTCATGCGATCTGCAACGTCGGCTTCCGCGCCGCGACACCGAGCGTCCCACGACCGTCCGTCTCAGGGGCGTCCGTCTCGAGACCGCCGCCGCGGGACAGGCCGCAGGTGGCCGGCCGTAGCGGCGGTCCTGCTCGGCCTGGTGAGCGCGGTCACGGCGGTCCAGACCGCGGGCGGCGCGGCCGCGCCCGGCTACCGACAAGAGGACCTGCGCCGGGACACTGACGCCATCCGGGCACAGGGGAACACCGGCGTCCAGGCGCGGGTGACCACGGCCTCTGGCCGGGATCTGGTCGCCACCGCCGGCGTCGCCGTGGCCGGCACGAACCGCCCGGTGCCGAGCGACGGCTACTTCCGGATGGCCAGCACCGGCAAGACGCTCCTGGCCACTGTGGTTCTGCAGTTGGTCGACGAGGGCCGGTTGGCACTTGATGACACGGTCGACCGCTGGCTGCCCGGAGTCATCGACGGAAACCGCAACGACGGACGCAGGATCACCGTGCGGCAGCTTCTGCAGAACACCAGCGGCCTCCACGACGATCTACCCGGCTTCGACACCCCGCAGGAGTACTACCGGCACCGCTACGACACGTACACCCCCAGCAGATCGTCGCCCGGTCGATGCGGCACGCCCCGGACTTCCGGCCCGGCACCGGTTGGCGCTACTCCAACGCGGGCTACGTCGTCCTGGGCATGATCGTCGGAAAGGCCGCAGGGCGACCGTGGCAGGAGGAGGTCGCGAGCCGGATCCTGAAACCGCTCGGCATGCACCACACGTACCTGCCCGGCACCACGGCCGGTCTTCGTCGCCCGCACGCGAACGGTTACCAGGTCTTCGCCTCCGGTGAACGGACGGACGTCACCGCGCAGTTGGTCCCCGATCTCGGCGGCTATGTCTCCACCACGGCAGACGTCAACCGCTTCTTCCAGGGGCTGCTCGGCGGCAGGCTGCTGCCCGAGGCGCGCATGGCCGAAATGCGGGACACCGTCCCGGTCGACAAGCGACTCGCGGTGACATGGCCCGGTGGACGCTACGGCCTCGGCCTGGTCAGCCGCCCCCTGACCTGCGGCGGCAGCTACTGGGGCCACGAAGGAGGCGAAGCGGGCTACCTCACCCTGAACGGGGCCGTCGACGGCGGCGGCCGCACCGTCACCGTCTCCCTGTCCACCAGCTTCCACGACTTCGACACCGCGCTCCGGCAGCACAAGGCCGCCAGCGCCCTCGTCGACCGAGCGCTTTGCGACAACTCTGATGACAAAAAGGGGAGTTGAGCATGTCCGCAAAGCGCATCCTGGCCGGAATGCGCCCGTGTGAGTGTGTCCCTGCCCATTAAGATCTTTCCGCGGGGGTGACGGGTTTGGAAGAGCGGGCCATGTCGTCTGATGTGACGCGTCGTGATGATGCCGGTTCCGGCGGTGAAGCGCCGGACGCCGCCGTGACGCGTCGTGACGGCGGTGGCGGTTCCGCGGCTCTGCTGCGATTGCCATCGGCGCTCGCCGAACGGTTCGCGGTGGTCGAGGAGTTGCCGCATCAGGGGCATGAGGCGGATGTGTTACTGGTCCGCGACGCCGCGGGGGAGGAATTCGTTGCGAAGGTGTACCGCAGCGGGGTCCGGGTCGCGCCCGAAGTCTGGAAGCGCCTGCGGGGGTTGGACACCAGCCGTGTGGCGCGTGTGGTGTGGACCGGTTTCTCGGACGGGCGTGACTTCGAGGTGTCGGAGTACCTCTCCTCGGGGTCGCTGGAGGACCTGGTCAGGGCAGGGACCGTGTTGTCACCGGCCGCCCTGTCCGATGTCGTCGCCCAGCTGGCGGAGGCAGTGGCGCAGCTGCACGGAGTGGGGATCGTGCACGGCGATCTGAAGCCGTCGAACGTACTCCTGCGCCGCAGGGAACCGCTGGAGTTGGCGCTGGCGGACTTCGGGGTGAGCAAGTCGTTGGACGCGACGTCCCGGTTCACGCGGCGCGTGTTCGGGACACTGGCGTACTCGGCGCCGGAGTATCTGTTCGGCGCGGAGGTGTCCGGTTCGCAGGACTGGTGGGCGATGGGAGTGATCGCCCGCCAGCTCGCCACGGGACGCAGGCCGTTCGGTGGCCTGTCGGAGCAGGCGGTCCGGCAGTACTTGGCGACTCGGCCGGTCGACGTGTCGGATGTGACCGACGAGCGGATACGGCTGCTGTGCGGCGGACTGCTGGTCAGGGACCCGGGGCGTCGCTGGGGCGCGTCTGAGGTCCGCAGGTGGGTCGAGGGTGAGACTCCGGAGGTGGCGGAGGAACCACCCGACTCCGGCGTCGCGCGGGCAAGCGCCACCGGCCGCAGACCCCTGCAGTTCAACGGCGTGAAGTACACGGAGAGGACGGCACTGGCCAGGGCGTTGGCAGCGGACTGGGAGACTGCCGCGCGCCGGTTCTTCGTGTCCATGGGGGAGCGGGGCAACCCCAGCCAGGGGTGGCGGCAACTGCGCAACTGGCTTTCCCAGTTCGAGGATCCTGAGTCCGACGACGTCGAGGACCTGGTGGATCTGGTCGACATCCACCTCCCCGGAACCGAGGAACCGGATGTGAAAATGCTGCGGCTGCTGCACTGGCTCGATCCGACGATGCCGCCCGTCTATCGCGGCAAGCGCATGCTCCCCGAGGACCTGCTCGTACTCGCCGAACACGCCTCGTCCACCGAGGACGACGACGCACGCCGGACGGCGCGAGAGCTCGTCGACGAGTTGTACACCCGCGAGCTGCTCGCCACCCTTGCCACCTTCGGCGAGGATGCTCACCAGCTCGCCGCCGTGGACCAGCGTTGGCACGACCTGAATGCCCGCTGGGACGGACTGCGGCAGTCGACCGCGCTGCCGCCCAGGATCCGCAAGGAACTGGGCGGTTCCGAGATCCGGGTGGAGGCGCTGGCCATCGCGGTGGCCCCCGAATGGGCCAGGGCGCTACGCCAACGCGTCGAAGCCTCCGCGAAGTCCGTACGGGGCAGGACCGGCTGGTTCGACGCACTGCTGGCGGACGGCGGGGACCCCGTACGACACCTGGCGGCCACGCGCACGCTTCCCGCCGCTGTCGCCGAGGCCCGCCGCCTGGAGGAGGTGCGCCGGGCCAACGCGGCCGCGGCGGCGGCCAGTGGGAGCGAAAGGCGGACGATCCCGCAGTACGAGGAGCAGGAGACCGGGGAACGGGGGCGATCCGGCACCGGCGACGCGATTCTGCGTGCCCTGAGCGGAGTTGCCCTGCTGTTCGCCCTGCCCGTCGGTGTGCCGCTGCTCGTGGGTTCGTTGCTCGGCGACGGCGACTTCCTGCTGCGGTTCATCCCTGCCGCGACAGTGCTCTGCGGGGTTCCGCTCGTCTGCGAGCTGGTCCTGGCAGCGAAGCTCGCAGGTCTCTACCACCCGCGGTGGTCGCTTCGGTCCCGTCTCCCCGATCTCCGTCGCCGGCTGGCGGGCGGGGGCAGCGCACTGGCCATGCAACTGGGGCCCTTGCGCAAGCGCACGAGGGTCTTGGGCGGGGGCTGCCTCCTCTACATGGCGCTCGGAACCGTGACCTGGCTGATCGTCACGCTGCGGGTATGGTCCCCGATTCCCCTCGTGGTCGCGGCGGGGTACGGGACCTGGTCGTTCACCCGGTACCGGGATTGGCGCACCGTGCACCTGGCACAGCGGACACAGACTCCGGGGGAGCGATGAGCGGGCCGAAATGTACGACGTACCAGCGTGACGAGACCCTCAGCGCCGCGGAGTTGCGCGCTGCCGCGCGAGACGCAGCGGTACGGGAAGCCACGCGACGCCGCGCCGAAGCCGCTCGCAAGGCGGCCCTGGAGGCAGCGGCCGCCCGGGACACGGCCGTACGCGAGGTGAAGGCGCGCAACGCGCGGAGCACGGCTCTCGCCGCGTCGATCGAGGACTTCAGACAGCAGTACGGAACCACCCTCGCCTTGTCGCCCCCCGAACCACTGCGCATCGGTGCGCAGCCCACGGCCGAGCTGGAGTCCTGGTGCGCCGAGGCCGACCGCGTACTCGCCGTCGCAGAGCGTGACCTGCGGGAACGGTCCGCTCGCGCCGTCGCAGCGGAGCTGTTCGCCGACATGGCCGGGCACACCACCGCGCGCCGCCTGATCGATGCCGCCGAGTTGTTCGCGGACCGCTCGGAGCCCTCCGGCACCACCGCCCCCGAGCACGCGGACAATGCGGCGCGCGAGGATGTCGAACAAACCCTGGCCCGGGTCCTGTCGCGCCTCTTCGCGGACTGTGGCGAGCGCGACCGTGCGGAGGCTCGGCTGGCCGCGGCGCGGGTGGCGGAGGCGGCCACTCCCGACGAGGCACGCACCTGGCTTACCGAGACAAGGCTCCGGGTGCAGCGTGCCAACGAGGCCGCGGAGGCCAGGCGACGCGACGCCGGCGAAGCGATCGGACTCCTCCATGACCTCGAGTACCTGAGCCGCGCCGGGGCAGCGGAAGCCGACTCGGTGCGCACGTCGCTCACGGAGGTCGTGGCCGGCCGCCGTACCCTCGACGAGTCACTGCGCCGGAGGGCGGCCGCATGTCAGGCCGCGGCCGAGGCCGAAGCCGAGCAGCAGTACGTGGTCAACACGGTGACCGACGCTCTCACCGACCTCGGCTACCAGGTCAGTCAGGGATTCGAGACGCTCACCGTCACCGACGGCACCCTGCGCCTGTCACGCAGCGAATGGCCCGAGCACGCGGTCAATCTGATCGTCGACCAGCAGGGCGCCCAGCTGCGAACCGCCGTGGTCCGTACGGCTGTCGGAGGCGGTGACGACGACGCACACCTCGACGTCGAGCGTGAAGAACAGTGGTGCCAGGACTTCCACGAACTGCGTGGCCGCCTCGCACAGGCGGGGCTCAGCACCGACGTCCAGGTCGCGGTCCCACCCGGACAGGTTCCCGTGCCCTTGGCCGCCGCGCCGACCGCGCCGAGCACGCGGGACCGGCCCAGGCACCGGGAGCGGGAGCGGTGATCCCTCCGAAGGACCGACAGGCTCCCCGGAAGCCGACACCATGAGGAGGGAAACCCTTGTCCGTCGGGGACACGCACGCACCTGAGGACGTCCCGCCGACAGCGGGGCCGCCGTTCCTTCGGGAATTCGAGGCGACTCTGCCCGTCCACTCGCAGTTCGTGCTGTGGGGGAACCGCCATGACAGCTTCCTCGTCCGGGGGCCCGGCGACGCCCGCCCCCGACTGCTGTCCTTGCCGGACCTGCTCTGGGAAACGCTGCGGGCGAGCGGATACGCGTGCCTTCTCGTGCACGACTCCGTCGACGGCCTGCGCGTGCACCTGCCGGCCGGCGCCACGGCCGAGGAGGCCGATCAGGCCGAGGCCGCCATGCATCGGTTGCTTCCCCGGCTTCCCCGGACGGGAACACTCCCCTCGCTGGAGGCGCTGCGTGGCCTGATGGCCGAACTGGCCCGCCCCGCCCAGCCGATCCGGGCAGCCCTCGCGATCGATGACGCCTCCCGCATCGCGCGCAGCGCGACCGAGATGGAGCCGAACGAGCGGGACTTCTTCAGGTTCTGTGCCAGACTCTCCCGCACCGCTGTTCCAGTAGGTGCGCCGAGCGGCCGTACGACCCCGCTGTACAACCCGGTGATCTGGCTCGCGGACCGTGAGGGTGATCTGCCGGCCTGGCTCACGTCGGCCAACGACCAGGTCCGCTCCATCGGGGTCCCGGTTCCGGACCTGGGCGACCGGCAGGCCACCGCGCGCCTGCTGATGAAGCTCTTCGGCGTCACGGACCTCGCAGCGGACCCCCCAGCGGCCGAGGCGTGCGACGCGTTCGCGGCGCAGACGGACGGGCTCACCCTGCAGGCGATGATCGAGGTCACGCGGCTGGCCCGGGATCGCGGACTGACGGTGACGGAGCTTCCGGATGCGATTCGTATCTACAAACTCGGCGTCATGGACAATCCCTGGAAACGGGAGTACCTCCGCAAGCGGATCACGGACGGCCAGCATTCGATCCCGCAGCGCGTCGTCGGGCAGCCGCAGGCCGTCACCAAGACCCTCGACATCCTGAAGAGGGCCGCCCTCGGGCTGTCCGGCGCGCAGCAGTCCACCTCCTCGGCCCGGCCGCGTGGCGTGCTGTTCTTCGCCGGGCCCACGGGCGTGGGCAAGACGGAACTGGCCAAGGCCGTCTCGTCGCTGGTCTTCGCGGACGAGTCCGCCTATCTGCGGTTCGACATGAGCGAGTTCTCCTCGGAGCACGCCGGGGACCGGCTGATCGGGGCGCCACCGGGATACGTGGGCTTCGAGGCGGGCGGCGAGCTGACCAACGCGGTGCGTCAACAGCCCTTCAGAGTGATCCTTTTCGACGAGATCGAGAAGGCGCACCCGAGGATCCTCGACAAGTTCCTGCAGATCCTCGAAGACGGCCGGCTGACCGACGGACGGGGCTCGACGGTCCACTTCTCCGAGTCCGTCCTCGTGTTCACGTCCAACCTCGGCATGAGCGTGGAGGCAGGCGACGGGCGGCTCATGTCCCACGTACACCCCGACATGGCGTACGAGGAGATCGAGGAGCGTGTGAAAGCGGCGATCAGCGACCACTTCACCCGAGTCCTCGGCCGGCCGGAACTGCTCAACCGCTTCGGGGACAACATCGTGGTGTTCCATTTCATCGACCGTGAGGCGGCCGCCCGGATCTTCGGTCTCCAACTCGACAACATCATCGCCCGAGTCCACGAAGAACAGGGCATCGCCCTGGAGGTCACCCCCGAGGCCCGGGACGCCTTGCGGAAGCGCTGCACGGACAACCCGCACATGGGCGGCCGGGGCATCGGCATGGCTCTGGAATCACAGTTCGTCAATCCCCTCGCCCGCGCCCTGTTCGCCCTCGACTCGGCGGCGGGCGCGCACGTGCGGGTGACGGGCCTGCGGATCGAGGGGGACATCGTCTCGGTGGAGCTGGCATGACGACGCCCTCCCGACCGGCCCAACTGCTGCTCAACAAGGCGCACTATCCGGTGACCTCGCTCGGACCCGGGACCCGGGCGGGCATCTGGACACAGGGCTGCACGATCGGCTGCGCCGGGTGCGTCTCCCAGGACACCTGGGCGGCCGACCCCGCCACGTCCGTGGAGTGCAGGCTGGCTCTCCGGCCTGCCCGACCCGCTCGACGGAATCACGGTCTCGGGCGGAGAGCCGTTCCAGCAGCCGGAAGCGCTCGCCGCGCTCCTGGAGTGGGTCCGGGCCTGGCGCCGCGAGCGGCCCGCGCCCCTGGACGTACTCGTCTACAGCGGGTACTCCGGGGCCCGGCTGAGAAGGGAGCACCCGCGCTCCTGCGACTGTGCGACGCGGTGCTCACCGGTCCGTACGTCGAGCGCCTCAACGGCCCCGGACCGCGCTGGCGGGGGTCGAGCAACCAGCGCCTGATCACGCTGACCGAGCTCGGGCGCGAACGGTACGAGACCGCCGGGTCCCTCGACTCACCGCCCATGCAGGTGGCGGTGGCCGACGGCCGCATCTGGTTCATCGGCATTCCCCGCCGGGGCGACATGGACCGCCTGAGCGATCGGCTCCGCTCCGCCGGCATCGCCATGGAAGAGGTGTCGTGGCGCAGTTGACCTGTTCGTCCTGTGGCCTTGAGGCGGACGACGACGATCTCGTCTGCCGGGGATGCTCCGGAAACCTCAGTCGTCCCGCCGTCGGCCGGCACCCGCTGCCCGGGCCGCCCCCGCACGCGACCGTGGGGGGAACCCCGGAGGCGGTGGCCGAGGACCACCCGGCCGAGGAGGAGCGGCCGAGGGGCTGCCCGCACTGCGGGGCCCCGGTTCCGGTGCCGACCAACCAGGTGTGTGTGGCCTGCCAGCGGATGCTGGGCGAGGTGCCCCCGTCCCGTACCGCGTCCGGCGAGCCGGCCGTGGACCTGCGGGCGACCCGCCGCGACGCCCCCACCACCGTCCTGCGCATCAGGTTCGGCGCGGTGGAGCACACCGTGCCACCAGGGAGCACCCTGCTCCTCGGTCGCGCCCCGGCCGCCCACACCACGCGGGGCCTGCTGGAGCGCTACGACAACGTCTCCCGTCGGCACGCGACCGTCGGCCTGGAACCGGACGGCACCGCATGGGTGCGGGACGAGCACTCCACCAACGGCACCTTCGTGAACAGCACCCCGGCCGGCGCCGGCGCGCGAACGCCCCTGAGGGACGGCGACGTTCTCAGGCTGGCCGCGGACTGCACGCTCGGAATCACTGTCGAACAGCCGGGCGGAGACCACCGGTGACGACCGGGTCCCGGGAGGCGGTGGAGGTGACCATGACCGCGATGACGAAGCCGACCGTGATCGCGGTCGCCGGCAGGCTGCTCCAGGAGATCGACGCGGGACTGTATGAGGCGGCCGACGCGAACCCGGTGTGCGCCGGAGCGGGAACCACGGCGGTGGGGCCGCGCCCTGACTGTCACCGGCTGTGCTGGTTCGACGTGGGCGACTCGCGGCACCACCGCGAGGACGGCGGCTGTCCGGGACAGGTCTCGGTGGACGACTCACCCGTGCGGGACGGGGCGGAGCGGGCGACCCGACGGACCTCGTCCTCCACACACTCGGCGGCCCGCCCCCTGGGTCCGACAGCCCGGCACCGCACATCAGCCACCGGCTGCCCGCGACGTACCATTCGCCGCCGGTGCGCGGATGGACGGCCTGGAAGGCGGCCGGGACGACAGCACCGCCCTGTTGGTGCGCTGCTGAGCTTGTGACACATCCTCGGCCCCGACGTCCGGCTCCGTTCAGTCGCAGCCCTTGGCACTGCTGGCCGTGACCGCCTTGGCCGTGTAAGGGCACTGGAAGCCGATCCAGCGCAACTCCTCCCACAGTTGGGGCCAGGGCCGCAGCGGGCCACGGCACACCATGAACTGCTGGCCGTCGTCGGACACCGGCAGGTCATTCCTGTACTCGCCCCGCTTTTCGCACGATGCGAAGAGCTTGCTGAACTGTTTCGGGTCGGCGCCGATGGTGATCACGGTCGTCTTGTCCTCGCTGGGACGGCCGAAGTCGGCGTACGAGTTGTGGCCGCTGTATGCCTGCGGCAGCCCGTACTTCGGCCCCCACTTGTCGATCGCGCCGGCCTGACCGTAGTGGTTGCCGTAGACGATGGTGTGCTGCTGCTCGTCCGACGGCAGTGCGTGGTAGATGTCCGCGACCTGCCGGGTCATCGCTGGCCAGCCGACCTGGTCGAACTGCGTGATGGCCGCGTCACTGAGGGCGGGATTGCTCGCGTACACGTTGATCGGGAGGGTCGGCAGCAGGAGGATTGCGCAGCTCACCGCGTTGAGCGCGGTCAGCCCGCCGATCACCCCGAGTCGCCTGGCGCTGTGCGCCCACCGGTCGACGACCACGGCTCCCGCGGCGAGAAGGACGAACTGCAGTGAGGTCGTGTAGGCACCCTGCCCGCCGACGACCAGGAGCACGACCACCATCAGCGGATACGACCAACCGACGAACCGGTACGCGCGCCACTCGGGACGACGCAGCAGTGCGACAAGGCCGGCGATCCACACCGGGCACAGCAAGACGCCGACGAGGAGGAGCTGCATCGGCAGGAAGGTGCTGCGGGCAAGGCTCTCCAGAGCCTTGGACAGTGCGGCGCTCATCTCCAGCTGCGGAAAACCGTGCGTGATCTGCCAGATCAGTACCGGCGAGGCGATGACCACGGCAATGCCGACCGCGGCCGGGAACCGCCAGGTCCGGAACACCCACCGCTGTCCGGACACCAGCAGACCGGCCCCGAGGCACAGGAGCAGCAGAACCAACAGGTACTTCGCGGTCAGGCCGACGCCGACCACGGCACCGATCGCCCACCACAGACGGGTGTCGCGGGTGCGCACCATCCGGATGAGCAGCCAGGACGTCGTGACCCAGGACAGCGCGTCCCAGTTGTTCGTGCCCATGATGTGGCCGGTGAACATGACCACGCCGGACGCGAACGCGATGAACGCCGCGAGTATCTGCGCCCGGGAGCCGCCGCCCAACTCGCGGGCGATCAACGCGGCGAGGACCACGGCGACGGAGGCCAGCAGCGCCGGCACCACGCGGAAGCCGAAGAGGTTGTCCCCGAACACCGCCATCTCGACCTTGGCGACGAGCGACACGAGCGGCGGCTGGTCGACATAGCCCCAGGCGAGATGGCGGCTGGCCACCCGGGTGTACAGCTCGTCCACGTGGTAGCCGTGCCGGGTGGCGAGCGCCAGCAGCAACACCGTCATCGTGACGGCGCTCAGCAACACCGGCCGCCACGGCACGGGGGTCAGCCGGTCCGCAGGTGTGGACGCCTTCTTGTCTGGGGGAGCGATCGCTGTCGCGGAAGCCATAGGGGACTCCGTTGGGTAGTGGCTCGCGGTCCTGCCGGATGCCGGACACGACTCAGCCTCTGAATATCGACGTACACGCCGCTGTCCTCAACGAACTTGAACCGTGCCGACAACGCGCAGGCCGCAGCCCTCGCCCGGGCGTCAGCCAGGGGCGGGCGCCGCGGCCGACCTCGAAGTTTGAGCCACGGGGCAACTGCGTGGCGCGAGCCACCCCGCCGCCCGAAGACTCGGCGACGTCCGCTGCCCTCGCGCAGGAAAGGCCGGGAAAGGCACGGCATGACCACACCCCTGGCACAGAACCGGAACTACCGCATTCTCTGGTCGGGCATGTTCCTGTCCGAGCTGGCCGGCGAGATCGCGTACATCGCGTTCCCGCTCCTCGTGCTCGCCGACGGCGGCTCGGCGACCGCCGTCTCCGGCGTCGCCGCGGTCCTCGCAGGCGCGCGGACGCTGGTCAGCCTGCCCGCCGGGGCGCTGGCCGACCGCGTGAACCGCAAGCGGGTGATGGTGGCGGCCCAGGGCGTCCGCATGGTGGCGATGCTCAGCGTCGCCACAGCCGTCCTGCTGGGCAGCTGCGCGCTGTGGCACGTTCTGCTCGTGGCTGTCGTCGAGGGCGCGGCCGCAGGCATCTTCGTACCGGCCGAGCACGCGGCCCTGCCCCAGGTCGTGCCGGAGGAACTGCTGCCGCAGGCGCTGGCGCGCAACGCGGCCCGGCCGTTCGCCGCGCTCCTCGTCGGTCCGGCGGTGGCGGGCTTCCTCTTCGGGCTGCACGAGGTGCTGCCGTTCACCCTGAACACCTCGGTGCTCGCCGTGTCGTTCGTGGCGCTGGCGGCGCTGCATCTGCCGCGGCGGGCCGCCGCACCCCCCGCGGGCAAGGAGGCCGCGGCCGCCGCACCCCGGCTCGGCGGGTTCGGGCCGCTGCTGCGCATGCGCACCATACGGGCGACCATGGCGTGGATCGTCGGCGTGAACCTCGCGTTCCACTCCCTGGTCGTGCTCGTGCTCATCGTGTCGGGCGAGCACGATGTCGCACCCGGTCAGATGGGCCTGATGATGACGTGCTTCGGCGCGGGCGGTCTGGCCGGTGCCCTGATCGCCGATCGTCTGCACGCGACGGCGCTGTCACCAGGGGTGCTGGTCACCGGCTCGACCTGGGTCTTCGCCGCCGTCGCCGGAGCCATGGCGTACGCGCCGCGCGGCATGGCACTCGGCGTCCTGCTGGGCGTGGCCGCGATGGCCATGCCGGTCGCGAACGCGACCGTGATCACCTGTCAGCTGTCGGCCGTGCCCGACGGCTTGCGCGGGCGTCTGTCAGGCCTGGTCGCTCTCGGCTCCGAACTGGCCGCCACCGCGGGGCCGGTCGTCGCCGGCGTGCTGTCCGCCGTCACCGGGGACGGCTCCGTGCGCATCCTCGGCGCGTCCGCGCTGCTGGTGGTCGTCGCCACCGGCGCCACCCTGAGCCCGACACTGCGCCGCCTCGCGCGGCCCCGGCCGTCGACCGCGCGACAGCCGGCCCACTCCTGACCGCGACAATGGAGGAAGAACATGCTGAAGCTGCAACTGCGCGACGAGGACATCGTCGCGATGGAGAAGATCACCGAGGAGGTGGCAGGGCGCTTCTCGTCCATCGAGGATCCCGCCCTGCACCGGGCCGCCCCGGTGTACGCACACGAGTTGCCCCGCGCACTGCGCAGCGCCCTGGTCGACTTCAAGCTGACCGAGCCGTCCGGTGTGGTGGTCGTGTCCGGACTGCCCGTCGATGACGCGATGCTCGGGGACACCCCGCCGGACTGGCGCGACAAGGCGGCGCCGGACGCGACGCTCCGGCTCGACATCCCCTTCCTGCTCATCGGCTGCCTGCTCGGCGAGCCGATCGGCTGGGCCACCCAGCAGGACGGGCGTGTCATGCACGACATCTTCCCCATACGCGCCCACGAGCACGGTCAGATCGGCTGGGGAAGCGCGGAGACGCTCACCTGGCACACCGAGGACGCCTTCCACCCCCTGCGCACCGACTACTTGGGACTTATGTGCCTGCGCAATCCCGACGGGGTGGAGACGACCTTCGCGGACATCGCCGACGTACGGCTGGACGACGCGACGCGCGCGGCCCTGGGGGAGGAGCGCTTCAGCATCCTGCCGGACGACTCGCACCGTCCGCAGAACCAAGCGGGGGGCGGCCAGGAGGATCCCGAGGTGGCCGAGCTCATGCGGCGCAGCGCCGAGCGGGTGGACAGCGCCCTGCGATCCCCCGAGCCGGTCGCGGTGCTCTTCGGCTCGCCGGAGGACCCCTATCTCCGCCTCGATCCTCATTACATGCAGGGCGTGCAGGGGGAACGCGAGCAGCGGGCACTGGACGAGATCACAAAGGCCCTGGACGGCGCGATGGGCGGAGTGGCCCTGACACCCGGCGACGTCATCTTCATCGACAACTACCGCGTGGTGCACGGCCGTAAGCCCTTCCAGGCACGGTTCGACGGCACCGACCGCTGGCTGCGCCGGCTGAACATCACCCGCGACCTGCGCAAGTCCCGGCACGCGCGGCTGTCGGCCCAGGCGCGGGTCATCTACTGAGAGCTGCTCGTCCAGCGACCTGGCCCGCACGGAAGCCGCCGTTCTCCGCGCATGAGAACTTCACATGTGCGCAGTGATGCGGACACTGTCCGCCGCTTTCCGAGCCGGACAGAATCGCAGCCATCACCGACCTGCACATCGAGAGGGGAAAGAACACCATGACGAACTCCGTTGCCTGCGAGGCCCGTTCGACCGATCCGTCGGCCCCGGGAGCCCAGCCCTCCGGGCGCAGCCGCCTCGTGATCGAGAGTCTTGAGGTGACACCCGAGCGGGGAGCGGCCCTCCTCAGCATCTGCGTACTCGTGGCACCCTCCGCCACACCCACTGCTACGGCCATGCCGCTCGACGTATGAGCATCACGGGGGAGGGCATCAACGCCGGGGGCGAGGACGCGCTGAGACCCGGCGTCCGGGACGGCGGGGATCGCGTCGGCTTTAAGAGTCACCTGCGAGCCGTCATCGTCCCGGGGGAGGCCGCCTACCTGGTTTCGCACCGCGGGGTCACCGCTCTGCACGGAGACCCCGCGGAGATACTCGTACCGCTCCTGGACGGCAGCCGCACGCCGGCCGCCGTCGTCCGGGAAGCCGCCGAGTCGCTCAGCGCGGACGAGGTACTGCAGTCCCTGCACGCACTCGATGCCGCGGGTCTGCTGCGCCTCAAACCCGCGGTGCCCGCGGCCCTTCCCCGTACTGATCCAGCCGCCGAGGCCTACTGGGACCTCGCAGGTCTCGACGGCGGCCAGGTTCCCCGTGACCTGGCCAGGCGCCTCGTCCGGGTCGTCCTTCTGGTCGATCCCCCCGCCGGAACCGGCCTGGAAGAGGCACATGACTCGTGCCGTGCCGCGGGCCTCACGCCCGCGGCACGGCACGAGGGTGCAGATCTGACCCTCGTCCTGTGCGACGACTACCTCGACCCCCGCCTGCGGGACATCGACGCGGAGCACCGCGCCGCCGGACGGCCCTGGCTGCTCGCCTCGGCAGGGTCCACGGCCTCCTGGGTCGGTCCCGTCTTCCCGGCGGGGGAACCGGACGGCGGACCGTGCTGGAACTGCCTGGCACACCGGCTGCGCGGCCACCGGCAGACCGAGGAGCCCCTCAGGCGCGTGCTCGGCCCCGACGCCCCCGCGGTACGCCCGTCGGCGATGCTCCCGGTCGGCCGCTCCGTGACGCTCCGGCTGGCCGCGCTCGAAGCCGCCAAATACCTGGCCGGCGTGCGCAATCCGGCACAGCGGGCCGTGCACGTCCTCGACACCATCGAGCTCGGCAGCTCGCTGCACCCCGTGGCCAGACGGCCGCAGTGCCCCGCCTGCGGTGACCCCGGACTCGTCGCCCGCCAGGTCCAGCGGCCGTTCGTACCGCGTCCGCGGCTCAAGGCCGCGCAGGACGCGGGCGGGCACCGGGCGCTCACGCCCCCGCAGATGCTGGAGCGTCACGGCAGGTTGGTCGATCCGGTCACCGGCATCGTCAAGGAGATTCGCCGACCGCCCGGCGCCCCGGGTTTCGTCCACGCCTTCCTCGCGGGCGAGAACCTCGCCATGCGCAGCCCCACGCTCGCCGGGCTTCGGGCCGGGCTGCGCTCGCTCAGCGGCGGCAAGGGCCTGACCGAGGAAGAGGCCCGCACCAGCGCTCTGGGTGAGGCGGTGGAACGCTACAGCGGCACCCGGCAGGGCGACGAACCCGTGGTGTACGGCGCCTACGCCGACCTGGCCCCGGTCGCCGTGCACCCCAACGCCTGCCAGCTCTACGACGAGCGACAACTGCGCCAGCGCGACACCTGGAACTCCGCGGGTTCACGGATGAGCTACGTACCGACGCGCTTCGACGAGTACGCGACCACGGAGTGGACGCCCGTGTGGTCGCTCACCGGACAGACCCGGCGCCTGCTGCCCACCTCCATGCTCTACTACAGCGAACGGGCCGCCCGCGACGGGCTGTTCGCGGACTCCAACGGCAACGCTGCGGGCAGCAGCCCCGAAGACGCCCTGATCCAGGGGTTCTTCGAGGTGGTCGAGCGGGACGCCGTGGCCCTTTGGTGGTACAACCGGACCCGGCAGCCGGCCGTCGCTCTCGACGCCTTCGACGAGCCCGGCATCGCCCGCCTGGTCGAGGGCTATCGCTCGTTGCGCCGCGAGGTGTGGGCACTCGACCTCACCTCGGACCTCGGGTTCCCGGTGATCGCCGCCCTGTCCCGGCGCACGGACAAGCCGGCCGAGGACATCGTCTTCGGGTTCGGGGCGCACTTCGATCCCCGTCTTGCGCTGCGCAGGGCGCTGACCGAGATGGGTCAACTGCTGCCCCTCGTCGCGGACGTCACCCCGGACGGCTCCGGGTATCGCGTCGATGACGTGGAGGTGCTCGACTGGTGGCGGCACGCCACCCTCGTCGATCAGCCCTACCTCGTGCCGGATCCGGTGCGGCCCGAGTGCGGACCGAAGCGCTGGGCGTACACGCCGGGCGGTGACCTGGGCGACGACGTGGCCACGATCACCGAGGTCGTCCGTGCCCACGGTATGGATCTGCTGGTGCTCGACCAGACCCGCCCCGACGTCGACCTGCCCGTCCTCAAGGTCATCGTCCCCGGCATGCGCCACTTCTGGGCCCGGTTCGCCCCTGGGCGGCTGTTCGATGTTCCGGTCGCCCTGGGCAGGCGCGTAACCCGGCTGCCCTACGCGGAGTTGAACCCGATCCCGCTCTTCGTCTGAACCCCGGATTGCGGTACCTTCCAAAGGCGGAATTATTGGTTCCACCTGGGTGGTGGTGTCCGGATCGCTGTGGGACATCGCGAGCAGAGGTCCATGTAACGCTCAGGGGAGGGAGGTGAATCCATATCTGTCGCGGCGTTGACCGCGAACCCCCTACTCGATCGGAAGATCACGCAAAGCCGAGGGATCTCCATGGGGAGCATGAACGACAGACAAACGGTGCACCTCTGGTCCCTCAGGGAGGATGTCGTCCTCGCGCAGGAGGGCGCCGGAGAGGACATAGTTCTCCGCAGCCCCTGGGGGGCAGACCGGCTCGAACAGGTGCCGGACCTGGTGCGAGAAGCGCTGTCCCGGATGGAACTGGGACCGGTCCTGCTCAGCAACGTGCAGCCCGACCGGGACAGTTCGGCCTCCGGGGCCGTCATCTTCCTGACGCTGCAGCCGACGCTGGAACGCCTGTCCCACCTGGTCGTACGGACACTGGGCATGGCCGACCTGCGCGGGCCGCTGCTCTCGGCAAGCCCGGTGGGGCGCCCCGCCCCGTTCGCCCTGCACCCGCTGCCCGCCGCGGGCCCCGTCCGGCTGCCACGCCAGGTGTCCATCACCCTGGCCGGGAAGGGATTCCTCGTACAGCGGCGCGGTGCAGGGCACCGGGTGATCCTGCACCGCCCCGAGGCGATGTGGGTCGTCTCCATGCTGGCCGGCCCGATCACGCCGGACACGGTGTACGAGGTTCTACCGCTGCCCCGCGAGGTCACCTGCAGTGTTCTCCAGTACCTGGCAGCGGCGGGCATGCTCGTGCGGGTCGGCCCACCGCAACGCTGAACCCGGTCGGTGTACGGCGGCGTGGGGCCCGGTCGGTTCACCGCAGCCGGACCGCGTCGTGTCCGGTCAGTCACAGGAGCCACTCGGCGTCCCGTGCGATCTTGATGGCGTCGACGCGGTTACGGGCGTTGAGCTTGGTCGCCGAGGTGGTGAGGTAGTTGCGCACGGTCCCCAGGGAGAGCCGCAGCTGCTTGGCGATCTCGGCAGGCTCCAGGCCCTCCGCGGCAAGCTGCAGGACCTCCGTCTCGCGCGGCGTGAGAGGACTCTCCGTGCTGTTCCACGCGGATATCGCGAGCTGCGGGTCGATCACTCGCTGGCCCGCGGCGACCTTTCGTACGGCTGCGGCCAGTTCCTGCGGAGGGGCGTCCTTGAGGAGATAGCCGGAGACCTGGGCGGCCAGTGCCCGGCGCAGTGTGCCGGGACGGCCGAGGCTGGTGAGGATCAGCGTACGGCACTCCGGCAGCCGCTCCCGCAGCTGGGCGGCGGCGGTCAGTCCGTCCATGCCCGGCAGATCGATGTCGATGATGGCGACGTCCGGCCGATGCCGCAGTGCGCCCGCCATGATCTGGTCGCCCCGCTCCACCTCGCAGACGACGTCGAGGTCGTTCTCCAGATTCAGCAGGGCGACCAGTGCACCGCGCACCATGTTCATGTCCTCGGCCAGCAGGATCCGGATCGCCATGCAGGACCTTCCTCTCTCGGGTCGGTGGAGCCGGGCGGGCCGGGTCAGACCGCGCGGTACTCGGCCCCGGCGGCTGCCACGTCGGTGCGGTCGGCGGGCTGAGGGACCAGGCGGCGCGGGGCCTTGGCGACGAGCTCGAAGGTACCGTCGCGGCCCATCACGGTGACCAACTTCCCCGATACGGCGCGCAGTCGGGCCTCCAGGTTGCCCAACCCGCTGCCGCTGTGCGGCGAGATGTTCCGGTAGGTGGGGTCGACCCCGTCGTTCGACACGGTCAGACGTATCCACTCGGCCTCCTGCGCCACCGATATCCGGCACACGGCTGCCCTGGAATGGCGCAGCAGGTTGGTGACGGCTTCGCGCAGGACGGCGGCGAGGACCGAGCCGACCTGGGGGTCGAGTCCGTCGATGTCGGCCTCGACCCGCACATCCATGTCCGCGGCTTCCAGGAGGGAGCCGGCCGCTCCCAGCTCCTGCCGCAGGGACATCTCGCGCAGCCCCCTGGACACAGCGCGTACGTCGGCGAGCGACTGCCGGGAAATGACGAGCACTTCGTCCACTTCCTCCATCGCGCGCTGGGGATTCGCGGGGATGAGCCGGTGGATCAGCTCGCTCTTGAGCGTGATGGCCGAGAGGCCGTATCCGAGAAGATCGTGCAGGTCCCGGGCGAAGCGCAGCCGTTCCGCGGTGACGGCCATGCCGGCCAGCTGCCCACGGGTCTCGTGCAGCGCCTGGACGAGCTCGGCGAGCCGGGACAGGCCGTACACCACGAGCCCGGTCAGCAGCGTCGACTGGCAGAGATAGACGGTCTCCTGTACGGAGAGCCGGTCGATGGTCGGCGGGATCAGCATGGTCAGCCCCACGACGCCGTACAGCGGCCAGGCCCACCGGCCGGGCAGGAGCAGCAGCAGGGAGCCGGCGAGGAAACCTGCCATCGCCCCCCACTGCGAGTGGAAGGCCGCGATCGGCAGATAGGTCAGAACCGCCTGTGCGGAGAGGGTCACTGCCTTGTGCCGAGCCGGCGCGTGCCGCGCTCCCGTCCCGGAGTGGCGCAACTGCAGCAGGAAGATGCACCCGAGGCAGAGGATGGACGAGGCCAAGGGTGCGGGGTCGGACAGCACCCCCACGAGGTTGACGACGGTGACCCCGAGGTAGCTGAGCAGCGCTACGGTGAGGACGATCCGTGCCAGGCGAGGGGCGGGGAACTCCATCGAGTCGGACGTGGACCCGGTGGTTCTGTCCCGGGCGCGGGTAACTGGATCTGGAGGCATGGTTGTTGGGCCTTTGCGGACTCGTCCCGTGGTACCGGTCTTGGCTCTCGAACCTCGTCGAACACCAGGGGATCATAAACTCTTGCACCAGCAATCCGGAGGGGGCAGATGACACCGCTCAGTGGCGCCGTCGCATGAAGATGGTTTTCCGCCACTTCGCCGACCGCGCCATGGACACCGGCGGTGGAAGGAGCCGGGCGTCGACCGCTCCGCCCGGCCACGCGAGGCAGGGCGCCCGCGAGGGGATCATCGGCGGTCAAGGCTGCCACGTCGAAAATTGCTGAACCGTGCGACAGCGCCTTTCGGTGCTGGTCAGAGGGCGTCTTCGCAAACCCCGGCTGAGGGCCGGGCTTGGGGGGCGCTCCAGATCGGACGGAAGGTGACAGCGCTCCCCACAGGCATGCACACTGCTGAGCCTGGATGCTGAGCGACATGTATTCAGCGCCCTATTGATCTGTGGATCTGGGCATACGGACATGACTGCCCGTCCCTGGTCTGCCTCCAGGGCTCGCCGCCGAGCCCGACACCCCGCCGCGGTTAGGATTGCCCGGTGACGCAGCGCGCGACCCTGGCCGGGGTCTTCGACGATCTCGCCCCTGGTTACGACCACGAGCACCACGAGGAGGTCGCGCGGCTCCTGGTGGCTCTGGTCGGCCCCGGCCCGATGGACGCCGTCGCCGACGTGGCCTGCGGAGCGGGCGCCGTGGCCCTGCAGCTCGCGCGGAGCCGTCCCGCCGCGGCGCCGCCGGTTCTCGCCGTCGACATGTCGCCCGGCATGATCGAGGCGGGGCGTGCGCGGGCCGCGTCCCCGATGCTGAGCACGGCGATCGACTGGCGCCTCGCGGACGCCGTGCCGCTGCCGGTCGCCGACCACTCCCTCGACGTCATCCTCTGCGCCTCCTCGTTGCACTTCCTGGGCGGCCGGGCCATGGCTGACTGGCGACGCGCGCTGCGCCCGGGCGGACGGGTGGGGTTCACGCTCCCGCTGGCCACCCGCTTCCGGCCGTCCGAACGTTTTTCCGCGCTCCTCGCGGCGGATGTCCCCATCCCGGGCAGCACCGAGGAGGCCGATGCCTGGGCCACCGCGAACGGCTTCACCGGGGTCGTCTCCCGCGTCCACGTCCTGGGCACCCGTGGCGTGGTGGCCACCTCGGCCGTCATGCCCGGGGGCCGCTGAACACGCGCGCCGTCCCGCGCCCCCGTCGCCGCCCGGCCCGGCCCTGCTTCGGGGTCTCCAGATAGCCGGCGCGGTCGGCGTCCCACGACCGGCGCAGCGGGTCCCGCACCGCGCGGACGCACCATCCGACCGGGGTCAGCACGCCGAAGTACAGCGCGGCCAGACCCAGTCCGCCCAGGCGCTCAGTCCATCGGGATCGCGGCACGCCAGTCCCCCTCCTCCCGCCACGCGGGCTGGTCCCGCTTGTCCAGCAGGAAGTCGCCGAGCACCAGCAGGTCGATGCGAGTGCGCATGAAGCAGGCGTACGCCTCCGCGGGGTCACGGACGATCGGTTCGCCGCGCACGTTGAAGGAGGTGTTCACCAGCACCGGGCAGCCTGTCCGGTCGCGGAACGCGTTCAGCAGCGCGTGGAAGCGGGCGTTGTGCTCGGCGGTGACGGTCTGCACCCGGGCCGACCCGTCCACGTGCGTCACCGCCGGGATCGTCGAGCGCGGCACCCGCAGCAGGTCCATGGGGGCCAGCCCTTCCGCCTCGGGTTCGCACGCCCGGCGTCGTGCCGCCGCGACCTGCGCGGTCAGCAGCATGTACGGGCTCTCCCCGGCGAGGTCGAACCAGTCCTTGGCGTCCTCGGCGAGCACCGCCGGGGCGAAGGGCCGGAAGGACTCCCGGAACTTGGTCTTCAAGTTGAGCGTGGACTGCGTAGCGGGATCGCGCGGGTCGGCGAGGATCGACCGGTTGCCCAGCGCGCGCGGACCGAACTCCATGCGCCCTTGGAACCAACCCACCACCTTCCCCGCCGCCAACTCGGTGGCCACCCGCTCGACCAGTTCCGCTTCGGGCAGGCGTACGGCGGGCCGGCCGCCCCGGTCCAGGAACTCCGCTACCTCTTCAGCGCCGTACGCGGGCCCGAGCAGTGCGCCCGCCATCGCGTCCGTGCCGCGCCGCACATGGGCGCGCGGCGCACCCCGGCCGTGCGACTCGGCCAGGGCCGCGCCCAGCGCGCCGCCGGCATCCCCGGCGGCCGGCTGCACCCACAGCTCGTCGCAGACGCCCTCGTCCATGAGCCGTCCGTTGGCCACGCAGTTCAGCGCCACACCCCCGGCCATGCACAGCCGTCGCTCGCCCGTGCGCTCCAGCGCCGTGCGGGCCAGCCGCAGTACCACCTCCTCGGTCACCGCCTGGACCGAGGCGGCGAGATCGAACTCCCGCTCCGTGAGGGGCCCTTCGGGGGTGCGTCGAGCTCCGCCGAACAGCTCCTCGAAGGCCCGGCCGGTCATGGTCCGGCCGTACTGGAACGTGAAGTGGCGCAGGTCCAGGCGGAACGAACCGTCCGCCTTCACGTCGATCAGCCGTTCCCGGATGAGGGGTGCCCAGCGCGGCGTGCCGTACGGGGCGAGACCCATCAGTTTGTACTCGCCCGAGTCGACCTTGAAGCCGCAGAAGTGGGTGAACGCCGAGTACAGCATGCCCAGCGAGTGCGGGAAGCGCAGCTCGGCGAGGGGGACGAGCCGGGTGCCCCGGCCGTGCCACAGCGTCGTCGTCGCCCACTCGCCGACACCGTCGACGCACAGCACCGCCGCCGACGGGAACGGGCTGGGCAGAAACGCGGACGCGGCGTGCGAGGCGTGGTGCCGGTGCGCCACCACCGGCGGCAGCGCCAGCCCGCCGGACAGCGCGCGCAGCCGCGCGCGCACGTCGTCCAGGGCGTGCCGCTTCCAGCCGGCCCACTGCGGGAAGGCCCGGCGGAAAACGGGGAAGCCGTGCGGCGCCGTCGCCAGCCACGTGGCCATCACCCGGCGGAACTTCAGCGCCGGGTCCTCGTAGAACGCCACGGCCGCCAGCTCGTCCAGGCGCACACCCGCCTCCCGCAGGCAGTAGGCGACGGCCTGGGTGGGGAAACCGGCGTCGTGGCGGCGCCTGCTGAACCGCTCCTCCTGGGCGGCGGCCACCGGAGCGCCGTCGCACACCAAGGCCGCCGCGCTGTCGTGGTAGTAGGCGGAGATTCCCAATACCGGACCGTCCCGGCCCGCACGGTCTGTCCGGCCTTCGCCGGTTCGCTTCCTCATGGTCAGAACAACGGGTAGACGGACGCGTCGTCTTCTGGCTGCGGACGTATCCGTGGGGGCGTCGGGAGCCGTTCGGCTGTCCGGTCCGCCGCGGGCGCGACCGGGGGCTCGGCCGGGTCCGGGGCGCCGGAGGGCCGCTCGACGCGGCTCCGGGCACGCAGCCAGGACGCGAGGCGGCGGACCGCCGGGGTTCCGTCGGTTCCGTGTTCCCCGCTCTCACCGGGCCCCCTCATGCCAGGTCCAGACGGTCGGCGAGCTGCCGGGCAACCAGGTCGTAGCCCTGGTCCGTGCAGTGCACCCGGTCGATGAACAGCCAGTCCTCCGGCGCGGCGGCCTCGCCCAGCGCCACGTTCATGTCCAGGAACGGCACGTCCAGCGCGGCGCATCCGACGGCGAGCCGCTCCGCGTAGGAGCGGCCGACCTCCATGGTGGAGATGTCGTTGTGGAACCGGCGGAAGTTGGACACCTCGTCGAGTTCCTCGAAGAGCAGCTTCTCGCGCGGCAATGGGTTCTCGCGCACCCACGGCGCGAGTGGCTGCAGAACGAACGTCAGCCGCGCCCCGAGGCCGTCCGCAAGCACCTTCCAGCCGCGCAGGTGGCGCAGGGTCAGCTCCGTTGCATGCCCGACCCTCCGGTCCGGCGGGGGCACGACGTCCGGGGCGGGACCACAGTCGAAGAACGCGCCGTGGCGGCCCTGCTTCTCCTCGGGCAACCGGCTCAGCACCAGGTTGTTCACCCCCGACAGCAGCACGATGTCCTCGAGGGGCGGCAGCTCGTGCTGGAACAGGGTGAACAGCAGCAGTTCCTGCGCCGAGTTGTGGCTCTGGCCAGCGATGTTCAGCCACGGCAGCCGGGGTGCGTAGGTGTTCCACAGACGTGCGCTGATGGTGGCGGCGTCCCCGGTGGCCCCCACGCCGAACACGGCGGAACTGCCCGCCAGCACCCGCGCGGGCCCCTCGGGCCGGTCGTCGCCGACCGTGGCCCGCTGCCCGTCCGGGCCAGGCGTGATCCGGAAGCCGTGCCGGTCGGTGCTGTGGACGGGCGACTTCTCACCGCCGTACTGGAAGTACCCCAGATAGGGCTGGTCCTCAAGGACGAACGTGTAGTGCTCCATGTGCGGCGTGTACATGGCGCGGGGTGACGTCATCGTGCGGTGCTCCCGTCGGTGTGCGCGGTGGAGGGCGGGCTGCTGTCAGGGGGCAGGGGTGGGAGGCGGCGGCGCGGGCAGAGAGCCGGGCCGGTCCTCGCGGACCAGATCGCTGTTGATGGCCATGGCCGCCAGTCCGCCGCTGGACGCGGCCATCGCCGCCTGGTGCATGGTGCGTCCCAGGTCGCCGGCCACGTACAGGCGGGGGACGCTGGTGCGGCCGCGGTCGTCGGTCTGCACCGTTTCCAGGTCCGGGGCCTCGACCCAGGGGCGCAGGGGTTCCACCCGGGGTTCCATGTCGAGATGCAGGAACAGCGCACCGTAGCGCGCGCCGTCCCCGTCCGCGAACTCGACCTGTACCCCCTCGGGGTGCGGCTTCAGCGCCGCCACCTTGTCCGCGCGGACCGGAACCCCGGCCGCGGTGAGCCGGTCCCGCTCCTCCGAGGGCAGCTCCCGACGGTCGGAGAGGTAGGTGATGTCACCGGACCAGGCCGTGAGGAGCGACGCCAGGCACTCGCTGGGCTCCCCACCTCCGTACACGGCGATGGTCCGATCGCGGACCTCCCAGCCGTGGCAGTACGGACACTCGAACACCTTCTTGCCCCACAGGTCCGCGATACCGGGCACCGGAGGAAGGACGGAGCGCACGCCGGCCGCGTACAGCAGGGTGCGGGCGCGGAATGTACCCGACTCCTTGGTGGCGACCACCACGTGGTCGTCCTCGCCGGCCGCGGACACCACCTCGTCGTCGCGGAACGACACGTCGTACTCGGCGAGTTCGGCGCGGGAGCGGGCCCGGAAGTCGGCGATGCTCACGCCGTCGTTGGTGAGCACGTTGTGCATCACCCCGGCCGCCATGTTGCGTGCGTCGCCGGAGTCGATCAGCAGCACCCGGCGGCGCGAACGGCCCAGATACAGGGCTCCGTTCAAGCCGGCCGGGCCACCCCCGACGATCACCGTGTCGTAGAGCTGCGTGTCCAATGGTCACCCCTTGTCGGAAAGGTCTGTATGCGGATCGGGACGCGGATGTTCCCCGGGCGCGGCCGGGGAGCCATGCAGGAGGGCGAGAAGCAGCAGGGCACCCGCGGCCAGGACGGTGCCGCAGACGACGAACACCGCCGGAACGGACAGGATTTCGGCGAGCAGCCCGCCGAGGAGCGCGCCGAGCGGCATGGCGCCCCAGGCACACAACCGGGACACGCTCATCACCCGGCCCTGGAGGTTCTCCGGTGTCAACCGCTGGCGTAGCGACATCACCGGGATGTTCCAGCCCATCATGAAGACGCCGTTGACGGCCAGCGCCAGCCCGGCGAGTACCGGGTCGGGCGCCGCTCCCAGCAGGACGTACGCGGCCCCGGACGCCGCGAGGGACCAGAAGGCCAGAGGTACGGTGGGCAGCCGGTCAGCGGCCCGGGGCGCCAGCCAGCTGCCCACGACAGCGCCCAGCGACCCGGCGGCCAGCAGCAGTCCGTAACCGGCGCCGTTCAGCCCCAGAGTGTGGTCGCTGAGCAGGACCAGCATCGAGAAGGTCGCCGAGAAGACCAGTCCGTACAGGGTGCTCGCGGCCAGCGTGAGCCGTAAGGTGCGGTGGCGCAGGACGAAGCCGACGCCCTCCCGGATGTCCCCGAGCACACCGCCGCGACCTTCCCCGCGCGCCTCTGCGGAGCGTGCCCCGTCCGGTTCCGGTGCGCGCCCGGTGCGGGCGAGCGGTGCGAGGCCCAGCAGGAGCAGCGCGGCCAGCGCGTACAGCGCTCCGCCCGCGGCCAGCGCCGCCGCGGCGGTCAGCCCCGCGAGGAGACCCGCCACAGGCGGCCCGGCCGTCTCGTTGAGCACGATCTGCGCCGCCGACAGACGCCCGTTGGCCCGCTCCAGATGCCGCTCGTCGACCAGGCGCGGCAGCATCGCGGGGGCGGCGGTGTCGGCCAGTGTCTCGGCGATGCCCAGCACGAACGCGAGCGCGTACAGCAGGACCAGCGGCCGGTCCTGCGCAAGCACGAACGCCGCTCCGGCCAGCGCCACGGCCCGGACCGCGTTGCTGCTGAGCACGAGGCGTCGTCGGTCCACCCTGTCCACCAGGACGCCCGCCGGAAGCGCGAACAGCAACCACGGCAACATGTTCACGGCGGTCAGACCGGAGACCGCCGCTGGATCGGGGTGCTGTGCGACGACCAGCAGCGGAAGCAGCGTCCGTGTGATGCCGTCGCCCGCGTTGGACGCCGCCGCCGAGGCCAGCAGCCAGCGGAACGGGCGGCCCAGGTCCGGCCGTCCAGCGGTGCGTGTGCTCTGTGGCGCGGTGCTAGCCAACGACGCCACCCTCATGCCACCTGCGCAGTCCCAGCAACTGCTCGCCCAGCTCCGTCAGCCGCGCCGGCCCGTACAGCTCTGCCTCCTCCTTGCGGACGCCGCCCTCCGGGGGGTGCGGCGGGACGCGGTCTCGCCAGAACCGCACCCGGGCCTCGCGCAGTTCGGCGTTCTCCTCCCAGGCCGGCGCCATGGTCAGGTACTGCGCCATGCGGACCCGCCGCTCGGAGATGTTCGGGTGCACACCGTGCGGCAGCAGACTGTTGAAGATGATCAGGTCGCCGGGCGCCACTTCCGGGGTGGTGATCGAGTAACCGGTGATGTCCGGTGTGAACGGGTCACGCTCGGCGGGCTGCCGGCTCACCCACTTCTCCCACTCGGCGAAGATCTCCGGCACACACTGGAAGCCGCCGATGTCCTCGTCGCCCGCGGTGAGCGAGAGCACGGCCTGACAGCTCACCGGCAGTGGGTCGGCGGAGGTGTCCACATCCCAGTGGACGAACCCGCCGAACGCCCGCTCGCCCCGGTTGGGCGGGTTGACGTTGGCGAAGTCGATGGTCACCCACAGCTCGTCCATGTCCCAGATGTCGGTGAACGCCTCGTACACGCGCGGTGTCTGGCGCACGTCCCACTGGGCCTGGTGGTTGTACATCTCGACCAGTCCGCTGTGGCCGGGCAGCCGGTCGTTGCCGGTATGCGGCGACGTCCAGGTCGAGGGGTCGTCGGGGCGCATGTCGAGGAAGGATCGCAGGCCGTCCACAAGCGCGGCGACCGTTTCGGGCGCCACCGCCTGACGGACGATCACATAGCCCTGCTCGGTCCACTGGGCCCAGTCGGCGGGGGACAGGACACGCAGCGGCTGGGTCTTGCGGATGTCGCGCAGTTGGGTCGCGGGCACGTGCACTCTCCAAGGGAACGACGCCTGTACAGGATCTGGTGGGCGGGGATCACTCGACGATCAGGCGGCGTCCGGGCAGTACCACGGCGTTCAGTTCCGTCTCCGCCATCAGCTTCAGGGCCTCGTCGAGGTGGTTGAGGATGGGCATGCCGCCTCCGTTGGCACTGGTGTTGATGAGGACGGGCAGCCCGGTGCGGTCGCCGACCGCGTGGCACAGCCGGTGCAGCAGCGGGTGGGTGTCCTGCCGTACGGTCTGCAGGCGGGCCGTGCCGTCGATGTGCCGCACCTCGGCGAGCCGGTGGGACTCCTCGGGCCGTACCCGTACCGCGAACAACATGCTCTCGGTGTGGTCCAGGGGGCCGGTGAAGTAACGGTCCGCGACCTCCGCCGGGCAGATCGGCGCGACCGGTCGGAACCATTCGCGTCCCTTGATCGTCTGAGACACGTGCCGGCGGGCGCCGTCCCAGTGCGCCGACACCAGCAGCGAGCGGTGCCCGAGCGCCCTCGGCCCCGTCTCCATGCCGCCCTCCAGCCAGGCCAAGCAGCGCCGCTCGGCCAGCAGGTCCGCGACCGCCCGTACCAGTGCGTCGTCGTCGGCGAGTGCACGAGCGGACAGCCCCCGGGCACCCAGCCGCGTGGCCAGGCCGTCGACCGGGCCCGCACCCGCTCCCTCCCCGGACGCGGTCTCGGATACGCGGGCGGGTGACAGCCCGTGCCGTGGCGGCTCGTCCAGTCCCTCCAGCGGTGGCCCGGCGTACGCAAGCCGCGCCCAGCCCGAGCGGCCCGCCAGAGCCGGACGCTCGGACGGCTCCGCGACGGCCAGTGCCGCGCCCAGCGCGATGCCCGAGTCGTCGCAGCAGGTCGGGACGGAGACCCGGGTGAACTGCCCGGACTCGGCGAGGCGGCTGTTCGCGGTGATGTTGAGTGCGCAACCGCCCGCGTAGCACAGCGTGGAGTAACTCGGGAAGCGCCGACTGATGCCGGTCGCCAGCCGGGTGAGGTCCCGCTCCACGGCGGACTGCAGGGTGGCGGCGAGATCCCTGCAGACCCGTTCTTCGGGCGAGGTCCCCACCATGGTCGTACGGCCGTCCGCGGTGCGGATCTCGTCGGGGAACACGGAGCCGAAGGAGTGCACCACGTCGTCGTCCGAGGAATCGGCGAGGCCGGCGTCCAGATAGCCGCCGCTGACCGGGTCGTACTCCCACCAGGTGTCGGCGTAGCGCAGCGCCGAGCCGGTCAGCCGGTCCTCGTCCAACTGCTCGTACAGGTCGGGCGCGGCGCGCCGAGCGGACTGCGGGACCACCATGGCGCGCAGCACCGGCAACAGTGAGGCGTCGCTCTCGCCGGTCGCGGCCAGGCCGAGCAGCTTGCCGGTGTCGAACTGGCTGCCGTGCACCCGCCGGGCCAGCGCCTCGTAGACCAGACCGAAGCGCGGGCCGCCGCGGTTGGTGAACGACATCACCGGGGTGAGCTGGTCGCCGTCACCGAGACAGACCATGCCGCATTCGGCGTAATTGCCCGTCCCGTCGAGGGCGAGCACCAGGGCCTTACGGGCACCGGAGGTGTAGTAAGCGAGCGCGGCGTGTGCGTAGTGGTGGCGTACGGCGACGAGCGTGATGTCGCCGAGCCCCTCGGCGAGCGGCCAGTCCACCGGCTTGATCACCCGGGTCACCGCGTCGGCGAGACCGATCCCGCCCGTGGCCGTCCAGCGTGCGTCCTCGTTGACCAACTCGACGAGCGCCGGCGGCAGGACCCGGCACACGGGCGTGTACCAGTCGGCCACCGCGACCCGGGTCACCGGGCTCGCCGCCCGCTCCCGCAGCTCCGCCAGCCAACCGGCCGCCGCCTGTGGGAAGTCACCGTTGCCCCCGCACACGTGGCGCAGCTGCAGTCGGCGTTCCGCCTCGATGATCAGGTAGCCGTCCGCGTCGGTCAGGGCGGCGCCCGCGTCGTGGCCGAAGTGCATACCTATCGTTGCCATGAGCCTGTTACCTCTTGTTTCAGCCGGCTGCGGGGGACCCGTGGACCGGCGGCCCGCTCGTGGCGGGCCGCCGGGGACATCTCCGGGGTCCGCTCACGACAGGGCGGCGAGGCTCTGCGCGTGGTGCCGCTCCAGGAGCCCCTGCACCACCTCGCGCATGTAGGCGCAGTAGCCGGGGGACATCACCTGGATCGAGCCGTTCTCCTCCTCCAGTGCGCCCGCCGAACCACCCGAGCACGTCCCCTGCAACTCGCAGCCCTGGCAACCCGGTCCGTTGGTGTAGGCGCGCATGCCGTAGTCCTGGTAGGCGGGGGAGGCGAAGATGCCCTGCCAGTCGTCGATGGTGCCCAGCACGCGGGCAGTGGCCTTGCAGGCGAAGACACTGCCGTTGGGTTCGATGGAGAGCTGCCGGCCGACCGCCGGGCATGTCTTGTAGTCGGCCTGCGATGCCCACTTGGCCTCGTCGATGATCATCTGGAAGGTCTGATACCAGTAGCCGCTGAGCTGCACTCCGCGCTCGCGTCCGTAGTCGACCGCGGCCAGCAGCCGCTGTGCCACGTCGTGCGGGCTGTGCTGTTGGAAGAACTCCTTGGCCTGGAATGAGACGATGACGTCCAGGGCGTCCAGACCCGCCTCGGCGACGAAGTCGATCAACGGATTGCCCCACTTCTCCCAGGTGTACTGGGAGAGGACCGTCGTGATGCTGACCGGGACACCCGCGGCCTTCATGTCCAGGATCGCCTTGCGGACCACCGGCCACGGAGTGCGCTGCTGCTGTCCGCCGCGGAACTCACCGGTTTCCGGCACCAGGTAGTCGATGGAGACCGTGGTGTCGACCCGGTGCTCGGCGAGTGCGGCCAACAGCTCGTCGTCGATACGGGAGCCGTTGCTCGTCAGGTCGTAGGACAAGGTGACCCCGTCGTGGCTGTCGCCGAAGGTGCGCAGCACGTGCAGGATCGTCCCCCGGGCGAGTGTGGGCTCACCGCCGAAGAAGGACACGGTCAGATGGCCGCCTCCATTGGCCTTGCGCAGCGCGATGGCTTCCTTGATCGTCTTCTCGGCCACCTCGCGCGACATGTGCATCGACGGGTTGCGGCCGGCGTCCGAGCCGTGGTTCCAGTCACCGCTCGCCAGCGTGGGCCCCGAGTCCTGGTGGGCCGGACCGGATGCGTCCTCCCGGGAGCGGCGCAGCTCCACGAGCACGGGGCCGGGCTTCACGGACTCGCCCGAGGTGTTGCGCTCCTCCACACCGCCGTCGAAGTTGTACGCGAAGCAGCCCTGACAGGAGAAGTTGCAGGCGTTGGTGAGCACGAGCTGGATGGAGGAGTGGAACACGCCGGTGTCCAGCACGTCCCTCCGGCTCTCCAGCAGGCCGTCGATCTCCTGAGCCTCGTCGTGCCCCGCCTCGACAAGGAACCGCGCCTCCACGAGGTCGCGCAGCGCATCCTCGTCGATCCGCTCCCGCAGCCGGTCCACGCTGAGGCCCTGGGAAGCATCCCGCAGGAGTTCGACCACGTCCTTGTCGATGATCCGCGCATTCCCGTACAGCGAATGAAAGGCCATGGTTCGTGCGTCGCCCTCATAGGAATTGAGGCGCCCTCCGAAAGACGTGAAATCCCGGTCACCCGAGGCACGCAGAGTGCGGACATAACGCGAGGCCTGATACACCGAATTCTGCATGCTGAAAACTTCTCCCTGCGTCTCACGGCTTTCGGTACGGTGCGTGGCACGGCCGTGTCCGACGGCCCGGCCGCGAAGTACGGCGGGGCGTCACACGGCTTCGGCGAAGGGGATTTCGGCCGGGCGGCCCTCGGGACGCGGACCGACCCTGTCGTCGGGTTCGGTCCGCGCGACTGCCCGGGGCCCGGCCAACCGGACGGAGCCCGGATCAGCCTCAGCGCCTAGGCGGAGGCGGACTCTTTCCGCTGCTCGGCAGGGGTGGCGTCAACCCCCGCCTGCTTGCGGACGGGCGTGATGGTCGGCGCGTTGCCCTTGTCCGGGGAGACGAACGCGCAGGGTCGCGACGACGCCGTGACCGCGGGGCGGACGACCTTCCTGACTTCGGCCATGTGGCCTCCTCTTTAGCTACGGGACACAACGCTTTCTACTGAAGCAGAAGAAAACAGAGGCCGATAAGTCTTGATCAGGACATGCTCGATCAACGGACCGCCGCACGGCTTACCTCGCGGAACAGATCTTTCCGCTTTCCGGATGAGCCCTGGTCGATCCGGCTTTCGAGCCGCTGCATTTCTTGATCGGAATTCCGGCGCGACGGCCGGTCGATCCCTTCCGGTTCCCCCGTACGACTCGGAGCGAGACAAATTCCGGCCAGAAGGGGGCGCGGCCAGGAGCCGCTGAACTCGGCGGGCGGGGCGGAGAGGCGCACGAACTCGGGCCCCGCGAACAGTCGCCGTGGCCGGCCGTTCCGGAAAGCGGTGAGCACAGCGGCGCTTCGGCGGCGCGCTGTGCACGGCACTGCGCCCGCTTCCCGCCCGCCGTGCCCTGGGATACGGACGGGGATACGGACGTGCATGCCCGGCTGCCACCGTCGGCGCCGAGGTCTCCGTCGATCCGGTGCGGTGGCGGCGACGTTCCCGAGGGGCCGGGTGACACCTGCGAAGCCCCGCTGTTGTCCGAGCGTGCTGTTCTCCCATCGATCGGAGTTGCTCGACGAGCGGGACGGGACCTGACGGGGGCGAGCGCATGTCGCACCCCGAAGACGCTTGGACCTCGCGGTTGAACGGCGGCATGTGAACCGTGCCACCGGGGTTCTCCGGGGCACCGTGACCTCGGCATCGGCGTCAGTATCAGCAACGTGGGCGTTCAACGCTCACGAAGGGCTTGTAGCGGTCCGGCACGCCAAGCCGCTGCATGGGGGTCTGCCCGGTGCCCGCGGCCTGCTGCCTGTATCTCGGTGCCGACTCAGGCAGCGGCTGAGGGCTCCCTTCTGCCAGACGACGAGGCAAGCTGTGCGTCGCTGGACGTCATCACTTGGCTTCGCGCCGACGAGCCGTGTCTGTGGACGGCACAGTAGGAGACAGGGCTGTTTTGAACGGCCCTTTTTCTGTTGCCCGCGCGCTCCCACTGTCTCGTCGGAGAGGGGAGGGGCCTGCATTCTGGGTTCTTATGCCCGGGTTCCCGTTCCAGTGGACGGTCGGGGCGGAGCCGTCCGGGGTGCGTTCGGATCGGGCTTTCTTTGGTCGATGACCAGGGGCCATGCGGCGATGTCCTGATAGCGCCGATGGCCCGGGTGGCCGCTCGCCGTGCTGCCGACCAGGTGGAGGCGTTCGGTGTGCCAACGGCGTCCGGTGAAGCCGTCCAGGCGGGCGGCTACCGCCGTCACGGACGCGGTGTCGTGGCGTCGGGCGCGGGCCAGGGTGAGGTGTGGTCGCAGCGGACGTTCGGCGAAGTCGATGCCGCAGTCCCTGACCCGCGCCCGTACTGCGTCGGCCAGCTCGTGCAGTCGGTCGAGATCGCCCTCGATGCCGGTCCACAGCACTCGCTCGTCGAAGTGGCCGCCACCACGCAGTGCCAGCTCGACGGAGGGTCGGGCGGCCGCCAGGTCGGCGAGGGGCGAACGAAGCCGCTGGACGGCGTGCAGTGGCAGCTCGCCCAGGAACGCCAGGGTGATGTGCCAGTCCTCGATACGGTTCCAGCGCAGGCCGGGGTAGGCGGCGTAGGCCGGGCTCAGCGCGTGCGCCAGTTCGTTCTTCGCGTCGTCGGGCGGCGCGAGGGCGATGAACGCGTGCTGGGTGGCAGTTCGGGGTGGTTCGGACACGGGTGTCTTCTTACCTCATACGAGTCCGGGTCTGGAACCGGAGCTTGGCTGCCTGGACTGGACGCCGCGGGACGCCGCGTCCAACCGTCGGAAGGGTGTCAGGCGTTGCTCCACCCGGTCGTGCTGGAGTAGGCGTCCACCAGGTCCACGACGAAGACCAGGGTCGAGCCCGGCGGGATCAACGGTGAGGGGGACTGGTTGCCGTAGCCGAGGCGTGGGGGAACGACGAGTTCGCGCCGGCCGCCGACCTTCATGCCCCTCACTCCTCGGTCCCAGCCCTTGATGACCCTGCCGCCGCCGAGGGCGAACTTGAACGGCTCGCCCCGGTCCCAGGAGGCGTCGAACTGCTTGCCGGACTCGAAGGTCACTCCGACGTAGTGGACCTTGACCACCATGCCGGGCTTCACCTCGGGCCCGTCCCCGACGATCAGGTCCCGAATGGTCAGCTCAGCAGGGGCGTCGCCCTTCGGAACATCGACCTCGGGTTTCGTCAGTTCACTCATCGCCGTCTCAGCACTTTCGTCGGTCGGGGTCCTTGGGCAGACCTCGGTGGACGCATGGACGCCCCATGCGGCAGATGTCACGCTACCTGGGGCGATGTGCCATGAGGGCGGTCAAGACGAGATGGCGTCGACCGGACTGCGCCGGACCGCACTCTCCGCTTGGCCGGGGTGGGCCGGTGCCGCCAGCTGTCGTGCCAGGCTGTTCCGCAGGCTCGTGAGGCGGGCGATCTCCGCGTCCAAGGCGTCGATACGTTGCTGGACGACGCCCGGCGCGGACCCCGGCACGGGTGCGGTGCAGGTGCGGTCGGGGTGGGTGAGGAGCAGGTCGATGCGGTCGGCGCAGGCTCGTACGTCCGCCACGGTCAGGCCGAGCGACAGCAACTGGCGGATCGCGCGGACTCGCGCCAAGTCCTGTGCGCTGTAGTGACGTTGGCCTGTCGTCGTGCGGCGCGGTGGTGGGAGGAGGCCCCGCTCCTCGTAGAAGCGCAGAGCACGCGGGGTGGTTCCGGCGGCTGCCGCCGCGTCTCCGATGCGCATGGGGGGCTCCCTCTCGTCGGGGTGCGGACGGTCAGACGTTCACGACCAGGGTTCCGAAGTGCCGGCCCTGGTGCAGTTCCTGCAACGCCGACGGAGCCCGTTCGATGCCCGGGAGCGCCACGTACGGGTAGACGATGTCCCCGGCGCGGAGCCAGTCCGTCAGCCGCTCGCGCCACTCCTCCTCCACCCCGGGGTGATCGACGGTCTGGTAGCCGAGCAGTGACACGGAGCGCTTGATGAGGAGGAACGTGTCGATCGCGGCAGGTGAGGTGGAGCCGGCGAGGGCGGGGTCGAACTGCCCCGACAGTGCGCCGACGACGCCCACGCGGGCGCCAGTTCGCGTCAACTCCATTGCTGCGGTGAGCTGTTCACCACCGACCTTGTCGATGATCACGTCGTAGCCGTCCGGGGCGGACAGCAGCGCCACCGGGTCGGGGTGCCCGGCGGGCACGATCTGTACGGCGCCCGCGTCGACGACCGCGTACTCGCGCCAGCCGAGCATGTGGGTGACGAGGGTGCCGACCGGGATGTCCGCCCCGCCCGGACCTGTCGCCACCACCTCGCCGAGCGCGGGGCCGAAGAGCGGTTCGCCGGGCTTCAGCGGTGGGAACGGGAACCCTTTCGCCTCCCGTGAGATCAGTGTGCGCAGTCCTGCGAAGACGAGGAACTGGCGGTTGCGGAGGAGTAGTTGCCCGGGGGAGGGGTGGGGTACCGGGGCCTTGGTGACCCGGAAGTGCTTAGGGCCCGGCAGCGCCGAGGGGACGTCGGCCAGCTGTACCTCGAGACCGGTGGACGGTGCGGACATGGGGGCCTCCGGGGACCGTTGGGGCTATGCGGTGTCCGGACGCTAAACCCTGACGTGCGGGTGAGGGGCAAGGCCGTCCGCAGAAGGTGAGGGGGAGGAGGCACAGGTGGCCGCCGGACTGGCCCGTGTTGGTGCGGTCCTGGCGGTGGCACGGGGCGAGGGGCGGCTGGAAGGGCTGCCCTCCGGCGAGCCCAGGCCCAGGCCCAGGCCCGGCGCCCAGGCCCAGGCCCCACCGCCATGTCGCGTCTGGGTCCTTCCCACGTCTCGTAGCCCCGAGGACACTGGTGCGCAGCTAGAGACCGTCAAAGGGGGAGCGGACTCATGGCCCGACGCAGGACTCGTCGCTCCGCCGCGCGCGCCCGGCGGGTGGCTCGGTTGCGGGTTGTCGCGGCGCTGGGCGTGCTGCTGCTTGTCCTCCTCGTCGCGTACTGGTCGCGGATCTGGGTCTACGTCACCGTTCTGCTCGCCGTCGTCGCGCTGGGCGCGGGCGGGTGGTGGCTGTGGCGCACCGACCGGTTGTTGCGGCGTGGGGACAGTGCCTGGCGTCGGGATGAGGCGGTCAGGAGCGGGCATCGGTCGCTCGCCGAGGTGGATGCCGTGACCGGGACGCAGTTCGAGTACCTCGTCGCGGAATTGTGCCGCCGTGACGGGTGCACCGAGGTCCGGCGCGTCGGCGGCAGCGGTGACAACGGCGCGGACGTGGTGGGCCGCCTGCCCGATGGCCGCTCCATGGTCATCCAGTGCAAGCGCTACGCGCCCACCAGCAGTGTTCCCAGCCGTGAGATGCGCGATCTGCTCGGTGCTCGGATGCACTTCAAGGCCGACGTCGCCGTCTTCGTGACCACCACCCGGTTCACCGCGCCTGCCGAGAAGTTCGCCGACGCCAACGGCATCCTCGCCCTGCACCGCGACCTCCTCGGACTGTGGAACAGCGGTGCGGCGCTGCCCTCGCTGGCCGCCGTCAGCGGCTCCGGTCAGGGCGACCGCCGGCATCGGGCGCGCTGGAGAAGGACCTATGTGCGGTGACCACGGCCGCCGGTCAGTGGCCCCCACGTAGCGGCTGACCCGCGGTGGGTCGGCCGCAGCCGAACGCCGCCTCCACGAAGCACTGTTCGTACGCCGCCTGCGCCCCCTGGGCAAGGGCGCGCTCCAGGCAGGCAGTGGACGCAGGGGCCTGCCGGGACCAGCCCTCCCGCAGCAGCGACACGATGAACCCCGCCAGGAACGCGTCGCCGCACCCCATCGTGTCGCGCATCGCCGAGGGGTCCGCGGGGCGTGCCGGGACCGTGAGTGTCGTGCGGCCGTTGTGGACCATCGCTCCGTCCAGGCCGCGCGTGGCCAGCGCCATGCCCGCGCCCCGGTCCACCACATCGGCGAGCAGCGTACGCGTGGCGGGCTCGGAGAGGTGGGAGCAGGAGAGGAGCGCCAGGTCGATGTACGGGCAGACGCGGTCGAGGTACGCGGGGGTGCGGTACTCGTCCTCGTCGGAGAAGTCGAAGCTGAGCAGTGGGCCCTTCGTGGCCAGGGCAGGGAGCTGGGGTTCGGTCGCCGAGTAGACACTGGAGTGGACGAGCGCGAAGGAGGCCGCGTAGGTCAGCAGCGAGGGGGACAGGACGAGCGCGTCCCGGATCGTGCCGGCCTCGTAGCCGAGGAACGTGCGGTCGCCGTCCTTCGCGTGCAATGTCGAGATGGATGTGGTGCCGGGACGGGTCGGGCTGCGTTCCACCGATACGCCCCGCGCCGCCATCGACTCGCGGAGGAAAGTGCCCAGTTCGTCGTCGCCGAGGATTCCCAAGTAGGCTGCTCGGAGGCCGAGTTGACGCGCATACACCGCTACGTTGACGCAGTTGCCCCCGGGGTAGTCGGTGCCGCGGTCCACGAAGCGGTCGATGGTGTTGTCGCCGAGGCCGAGGACGCTCGGGCCGCGCCGGTCGTCGTGGTCGGTCTGGTCGTGCGAGACGTTCAACGGGATCTCCCGGAGGGCGCGCCGGTGCCGGTGCCGATGCGGCAGCGGTACCGGCGCGCTGGACAGGTTGACGGGGACTGGTTGACGGGGACTGGTTGACGGGGACTGGTTGACGGATACGGAGATGGGGACGGGGGAGGAGCGGAACCGCCGCTCGCGTCAGTAGTCCATGACCCGGTAGTAGCGGCGCAGGTCGAGCGAGTGGTCCCGTACGCGCTCCAGGTGCTTGCTCACCCGGTCCATCACGGTGTCCATGACCAGCGGGGAGAGCAGGCCGCGGAACTCCGGGCTGATGCCTTCGAGGGGGTAGTCGCGGGTGTCGAAGACGGTGACGTCCTTCGATACGCGCTTGGCGAAGGACTCGGCGCGGTCGGTGAGCGGGCGGGTCTCGTCCTCACCCTGGAAGAGGATCACGCTGGTGTCCTCCTCCAGCAGCTCCAGCGAGCCGTGGAAGAACTCCGCGCTGTGCACCCGGGTCGTGCGCAGCCACTGCATCTCCTCGAGGATGCACATGGAGTACAGGTAGGTGAAGCCCCACAGGTTCCCGCCGCCGATGAGGAAGTGGTAGTCGGTGTCCTTGTGCGCCTTGGCGAAGGCCTCCGCGACCGGCTCCGCCTGGCGTGAGACGTCGACCAGGACGCGGGGGAGGGACGCGAGGTCGTCCGCGAGGCGCTCGTAGCCGTCGAACTCGCCTCGACGCGACAGCAGTCGGCCCATCAGCAGCAGCATCTGCACGTCGAAGGGCCACGCCTTCGGTGCCGAGATCAGAGCCGTGTCGACGCTCTGCGCGACCGGGGAGTCGGCCATGCCGGTGAAGCCGATGGTGTGCGCGCCGCGGGACTTGCAGTGGTCGATGGCGCGCAGGCTGTCCTCGGTCGTGCCGGAGACGGAGGTGAAGACGGCGATCGTGCGCTCGCCGAGGAAGGCGTCGCCGGAGACGGCCAGTTCGGCGGCGATGGCGGCGCGGACCGGGAGCTTCGAGGTGCGGCGGGCGAGGTGCTCGTAGGGCCACATCTGGGCGTAGGTGCCACCCGCTCCGACGAGGAGGACGTTGTCGTAGCCGTCGTCGACGAGGCGGTCGACCAGCTCCTCTATCTGCGGGCGGAGCGCCACGAGGCTCTCCGTCTGGGCGACGAACTCGGCTTCGTTGAACTTGAGCACGGTGAGGTTCCTTCGAGGGTGGAGGGGTGCGAACGAGGGTGGATGAGGGTGGAGGGGGGTGGAGAAAAGGCGCGGGGGCCGGGTCCCGTCAGGCCGCGCGGCGCCGCGAGAACACGACGTTCGCCGCGGCGATGAGCAGACCGCCGACGAAGATCAGCGTCCCCATGACGTTGACCTGCGGGGGCACGCCCGTACGGCTGGCGCTGTAGACCCACAGCGGGAAGGTGACCGTACGGCCGGCGTTGAAGCTGGTGATGATGTAGTCGTCGATGGACAGGACGAAGCAGAGCAGGGCGCCCGAGACCACGCCGGGCAGCAGCGTGGGGAGGGTGACCAGGCGGAACGCCGTCCAGGGGCCTGCTCCCAGATCGCGGGCCGCTTCCTCGAGCGTCGGGTCGTGGCCCGCCATACGTGCTCGTACGGTGATGGCGACGTACGGGATGCAGAACGCCACGTGGGCCAGGACGACCGTCCAGTAGCCGCGAGGTACGCCCAGCACGATGAGCAGCGACAGCAGGGCCGCACCCAGCGCGATCTCGGGTGCCGCGATCGCCGCGAAGAGGAGCAGGTCCACCGAACCCCTGCCGCGGAAGCGGTAACGGCCGAGGGCAAGGCCGATCGGGGTGCCGAGCAAGGTGGCGACCACGGCCACGATCAGCGCGATCGTCAGGCTGTTGACCAGTGCCGAGGTCAGGTTCGGAATGGCGAACAGGTGCCGGTACCAGTCCAGGGTGAAGCCCTGCCAGGTGAAGTTGACCTTGCTGTGCGTGTCATTGAAGCCGAAGAGGACCATCACGGCCACCGGCAGCAGCAGCCAGAGGAGGACCAGGGCTGTCCACACGGTCAGGGTCGGGCGGCGGCGTCGGCGGCGCCGTGCGCGTGCGGCCGGTGTGCCCACCGGAGGCGCGACAGCGGACGTGGACGTGGACGTGGTCATGGACGTGGTCATCGCGCGGCCGCCTCCAGTACGTCGTCGGTGCCCAGGACCCGGGCGTAGGTGAACACGGCAAGGAGCAGCGCGCCCATGAGGACGAAGGAGAGGGCGGCGGCGCTGGGATAGTCGAGGTTGGTGAAGTACTGGGACTGGATGATGTTGCCGATCATCGTGGTCGAAGGGCCGCCCAGGATGGCCGCGTTGACGTAGTCCGACGAGGCGGGCACGAAGGTCAGCAGCACCCCGGCGAAGACACCTGGCAGCGACAGGGGCAGCACCACGCGCAGGAAGGTGCCCGCCCGGGAGGCGTACAGGTCGGTGGAGGCCTCAAGGACCTTGGGGTCGATCCGCTCCAGGGCGACGTACACCGGCAGCACCATGAACGGCAGGAAGTTGTACGTGAGGCCGCCGATCACCGCGTACGGCGTCGCCAGCAGATGGAAGTCGGCGGGGAGCAGGCCCGCGTCCTTGAGCGGGCCGAGCAGGACACCGTGGTCGGCGAGGACGACGTTCCAGGACTGGGTGCGGATGACGAAGGAGACGAAGAACGGCAGCAGGATCAGGAAGAGGAAGAGTGACTTGTGGCGGCCGGCGCGGAAGGCGATCCAGTAGGCCACCGGGTAGCCGATCAGCGCGCAGGCGGCGGTGGCCACGGCCCCGTAGCCGAGGGAGCGCAGGAACTGCACGTGGTAGGTGCTGATGACGTCCGCGTAGGTGGCGAAGTGGAAGGTCTGACGGAAGCCCTCGATGAAGTCGCCCGTCTGGAGCGACAGGGACACCATCACGATGACGGGCATGACGAAGAAGGCGGCCAGCCACAGCCAGCCCGGCAGGATCATCCAGTAGGGGGCCAGCGCCGCCGCGCGGCGGGGCCGCCGCTTTCGGCTCGGGCTCAGGCCTGGTAGATCGGCTCGAACAGCTTGTTCCACTGCTTCTCCTCCTCCTTGTCGAGCACCCGCAGGCGGCGCAGCTTGGATTGGTCGGCCTCGGTCGGGAAGACGAGCGGGCTGGTGCTCAGGGCGTCGAGCACGGTGCGTCGTTTGCCGGTGGCGGCGGCCGCGTCCTCGGCGACGACCTGCTGCGCGCCGGGGACGGGGCAGACGAACTGCACGGTCTCGCTGATCCTCGCGGCGACCTCGGGCCGGTAGACGTAGTCCATGTAGGCGAGGGCGTCGACGGGGTGGGACGCGGACGAGGGGATGCAGAGGTTGTCGGTCCAGAGCAGACCGCCCTCGTCGGGGATGACGAACTCCAGCTTCGATCCGCTCTGGTTGGCCTGGAACACGTCGCCCGAGTAGACGAGAGAGGCCGCCAGGTCACCGCGCTGCAGTGAGGACTGGTACGTCGCCGTGGAGTAGGAGCGGACCATGCCCGCGTCCCGTTGCTCCCTCAGCCAGGCCGCCGCCTTGCGCCAGTCGGCGTGGGTCGACGTCTCCGGGTTCACGCCGATGGCGAGCAGGCCTACGTTGCCCATCTGCACGGCGTCGTTCCACATGCCGATCCTGCCGCGCAGCTTGGGGTCGCGCAGATCCTGCCAACTGGTGATCTTCCGGCCGACCTGGGCCGGGTCGTAGCCGATGCCGGTCATGCCGGACTGCCAGGGCACGGTGTAGACGTTGCCGGGGTCGAAGGAGGAGTCCTTGAAGACGGCGCCGCCGTGCCGGGCGAAGGTGGGGAGCCGGCTGTGGTCGAGCGGGGCCAGGTAGCCGAGCTCGATGTACTTGGTGAGGTAGCTGTCCCCGCCGACGACCATCAGGTCGTACCCGATGCCCTGGCCCGAGGCGAACTCGGGCTGGATCTTGCCGAACCAGGAGGCGCTGTCGTCGATCAGCTCGTGGTAGCCGACCTTGACGTCGAACTCGCGGGTGAAGGCGTCCAGGGTGGGGTGCTTGCTCTGGTCGGCCGGGTCGACGTCGATGTACTGCGTGTAGTTGACGAAGTCCAGCTTCCCGGTCTTCTTCTTCCCGTCCCAGAAGTCGCGGACGGCGGCGGCGATCTCCGCCTTGCCGGTGGGTACGTGGACCCGGGCGCCGGCCACGCTGCACGCGGCGAGCGGGGTGAGCGCGGCGGCGCCGAACGCGGCGCGCAGCAGGCCGCGCCGGGTGAGTCCGCGGGGGAGCGGTCCGCGCGGCCGGGGCGCGAAGGGGGTGGAGTGCTCGGGCATGGTGGTGGTCCGCCTGTCGTCGGTCAGCGCGAGGTGAGGGGGACGGGGGTCGCGTCCGCGGCGGCTGCGGGTGCGGGTGCGGTGGAGAGCGGATAGGAGTGGTCGGCGGGCCAGGAGAGCCAGACCGTTTCCCCGCGTTCGGGGGAGACCGGGGCGGTGCCGTCGTTGGGCTGGAAGACCGTCATCTCGACGCGCGCGCCCGCGTCCGTTGTGACGTCCGTGTCCACCGTGTAGCTGGTGGAGGTGCCGAGGTAGACCACCTCCCGGACGGTGCCGCGGACGCGGCTGGCGGTGTCGACGGGGCCGGTCGTCAGCGTGATCTTCTCGGGCCGGACGGTCATCTCGACCTCCGTCCCCGCCGTGCGGTTCGCGTCGCCCAACCGGACGGTGAGGCGCTGGCCGTCGCTCAGATCGACGACCCCGCTGTCCCCGTCCACGGCGCTCAGGCGTCCGCCGATCAGGTTCGACGTGCCGATGAACCCGGCGACGAACGCGGTGGCGGGCCGCTCGTAGACCTCCCGGGGCGGGGCGACCTGCTCGACCAGGCCGTTGTTCATCACCGCGATCCGGTCGGACATGGTCAGGGCCTCGGCCTGGTCGTGCGTGACGTAGATGAAGGTGATGCCCACCTCGCGCTGGATCCGCTTCAGCTCCAGCTGCATCGACTGGCGCAGCTTGAGGTCGAGGGCGCCGAGTGGCTCGTCGAGGAGCAGCGCGCGGGGCCGGTTGACCAGGGCGCGGGCGAGCGCGACCCGCTGCTGCTGGCCGCCGGAGAGCTGGCGGGGGCGGCGGTCGGCCTTGTCGGCGAGTTCGACGGTGCGCAGGATCTTCTCGACCCGGTCGCGGATCTCGTCCTTGGAACGCGCTTGCGACGCAGTCCGAACGCCACGTTGTCGGCGACGCTCAGGTGCGGGAAGAGCGCGTAGGACTGGAAGACCATGTTGATGTCGCGCTTGTTGGCGGGCACGCCGACCATGTCCCGTCCATGCAGCAGGATCTGACCGCTCGTCGGCTCCTCGAATCCGGCGATCATCCGCAAGGTGGTGGTCTTTCCGCACCCGGAGGGGCCGAGCAGGGAGAAGAACTCGCCCTCGCCGATGGCGAGGTCGACGCCGCGGACGACGGCCGTGTCCCGGGCGCCGGCCCCGTCGAAGTACTTGACCACGTCCACGAGGGTGATGGCCGGGCCTGTGGCCGGTGGCGGCGGCGAGAGGGTGTCGGGTGCCATCCGTGGTACCTCCGGTGTTCGGGACGTGGAAGCGGGGCGGCCGACCGTGGACGCGGACATGCCGAGGTCGGCCCGGAAAGACGGGAGCAAGGCAGGGGGAGACAGGGGAGGTCGCCGCTCGGACGAGCGCAGGAGAGCCCGTCGACCGGTTTTTGATAACGTTACCAATCTGCTCGTACCTTACCCATCGGCTCTTGCTCTCCGTCAATGGTTGGATGGAGGCGGATTTCACCGACCGTTCCCTCGGCGTCCGCCGAGCCGTCCCCGCGAGAGACCGCCCATGTCGAACACCGCACGGCCGCCGCGGCGCGTCACCATCCCCGACGTCGCCCGGCACGCCGGCGTAGGACAGGCCACCGCCGCCCGGGTCCTCGGCGGATACGGGTCGGCGAGCGCGGCCACCAGGGAACGCGTCCTCGCCGCCGCGGCCGAACTCGGCTACAGCACCAACGCGGTGGCCCGCAGCATGATCAGCGGCCGCACCCACACCCTCGGGGTGATCGTCGCCGACGTGGAGAACGCCTACTTCGCGCGCGCGGTGCGCGGCGTCAGCGACATCGCGGCCAAGGCCGGCTTCCAGGTGGTCCTCGCCAACAGCGACGAGGACGGCGAGACCGAGAAGGCCGCCGTGCAGCTGTTCATCGAGCGGCGCGTGGACGGCCTGGTCGTGGCGCCCGCCGCGGCCGACCACGACCATCTCGACAAGGCCGTCGCCTCGGGCATCCCGGTCGTCCTCCTCGACCGCGCCCTCACCGGCGCCGCCCTGGACACCGTCGTGGTCGACAACCGGGGTGCGGCCAAAGCCGCCGTCTCCCGGTTCACCGACGCCGGGCACACGCGGATCGCCGTCATCACCTCCGCCTCCGCCGACGCCGCCTCGGGCCACCTGGCACCCGGCGCGGACATCTGGACCACGACCGAGCGCCTCACCGGCTACCGGCAGGCCCTGCGCGCCGCGGGCATCCCGCGCGGGGCGGAGGTGATCCGGCACACCGGGTACGACCGGGCCTGGGCGCGCTCCGTCGTACTGGAGCTGATGACCGGGGCCGACCGCCCCACCGCGCTGTTCACCACGGACAACGTGGCCACGCTCGGCACCCTGGACGCCCTGCTCGACCTCGACGCCCGCATCCCCGACGACGTCTCCGTCATCGGCTTCGACGACGCCGAATGGGCCACCCTCGTCCGGCCGCGGCTCAGCGTGGTCAGCCAGCCGGTGCAGGAGCTGGGCGGCCTCGCGGCGGACATTCTGGTGCGCCGCGTCAACGGCTCCGAGACCCGGCCGCGCCGCCATACGCTGCGCACGAGTTACGTGGAGCGGGAGTCGACCGGGCCCGCGCCGGGTCGGGTTCGGCCGCTGGGGGCGCCGCCGGAGGGGTGAGCGGAGCCGGGCCTTGCATGGGGGGACGAGTTGCCGGGGGCCTGGGCGGCCTTCGCGGACACCGGTGATTTCGCCGATGGCGTGTGGGGGCCGTCGCAGGACTCTGGTCGGACCAGACACCCGCACCTGTCAGGAGGGCTCCATGGGCTCCGCAACTCGTCGTTCCCCGCGCCGGCTGCTCGGCGTGCTGGCGGCCACGGCCGTCGCGTTCACCCTCTTCTCGTCGGCCACGGCGGCGGGCGCCACCGCACCCGAGGCGACGCCCGCGCGAGCCGCCGCCGCTGTGCAGCCGCTCTCCACCAGCACGCCGGTCGTCTTCGTGCACGGTTACACCGGCAGCGCCTCGAACTGGGTCACCGCGATGAGCGTCTTCCGTGCCAACGGCTGGTCGAGCTCCAACCTCTTCGCCTACGAGTACAACTCGTACGGCAACAACATCACCAACGCCCAGGGGCTCGCCTCCTACGTCAACACCGTGAAGGCGCGGACGGGGGCGAGCAAGGTCGCGATCGTCAACCACTCGATGGGCGGCCTGGTCAGCCAGTACTACCTGAAGGTCCTCGGCGGCAACACCAGCGTCAGCCACCTCGCCTCGATCGCGGGTGCCAACCACGGCACCACCTACGCCGGCGCCTGTCTGATCTACACAACCTGCCAGCAGATGTACCCGGGGTCGTCGTTCATCTCCCAGATCACCGCCGGGGACGAGACGCCCGGCTCCACCAGGTACGCCACCTGGTACTCGGCGTGCGACGGCATCATCCTGCCCTACACGAGCACCCGGCTCGACGGCGCGACCAACAACAACGTGGTCTGCCAGACCCACATCGGGTATCTGACGGACACCGTCGTGCTCGGGCAGATCGCCCGGTTCGTCGCTTCCTGATCGTCCGCACTGCCGCAGTGACCGCCACTGCCGCGGTGACCGCCCCCCGGCTGTCCATGACCCGGCGACCTATAGTCGATCACATGAGTCGTTGGCAGGAACTGACCGGTGGGACGTCCGGGGAAGAGTACGCCGCCCGCTTCGACGCGCTGCGCCGAGGCGGGAAGGACGTGCACGGCGAAGCCGCGTTCTGCGCGGCCCTCGTGCCCGTCGGGGCCCGGGTCCTCGACGCCGGGTGCGGTACCGGGCGGGTCATGATCCGGCTGGCTGAGCTCGGGTACGACTGCGTGGGGATCGACCTGGACGCCTCGATGCTGGACGTCGCGCGGGAGCGGGCGCCGCACCTGCCCTTCCTCCAGGTCGATCTCGCCGCGTTCGACCCGGCCCCGCTCGGCATCGCCCCGGACCTCGACCTCGTGGTCGCCGCCGGCAACGTCCTCCCGCTGCTCGCGCCCGGCACGGAGGCCGAGGTGGTCAAACGCCTCGCCACGGCCCTCCGCCCGGGCGGTCTGCTGGTAGCCGGGTTCGGGCTCGACGCGGCGCACTTGCCGGTGCCGCCCAGCATCACGTTGCCGGAGTACGACGCGTACTGCGCCGCCGCCGGACTCGAACGCGTCGATCGCTTCGCCACGTGGGACGCCGCCCCGTACGCCGACGGCGGCGGCTACGCGGTCAGCGTGCATCGCCTCAGCCAGTGACCAGCACTGTGGTGCGGCGGGTCAGTGGTGCGTCAGCCAGAAGACCAACAGGGTGATCAGACCGCTGCCGGAGCCGAAGCAGAGACCGCGCAGCGCCTGTCCCAGCGCGACACGGCGACGGGCGCGCAGCCAGTCCAGCGCCCTGGCGAGGGCGGCCGGAGTCCCGCCGAGGCGGTGGACAGCGCGGCGCCGGAGATTACGCGTCATGGAGAGGTCCTTCATCACTCGGACGGTCGGCCGGTTGGTCGGCCGGTTGGACGGCCGGATGCGGTGAGGAGGTCGCCTTCGCGAGGAGCCCTGCGCCCCGTGGGCCCACGCAACCGGGGGCGCGTCAACGGGCACCTCGCCGTGGTCGCCGTCAGCCGCGGCTGTGCTCGCGCAGGACACGCGCAAGGCGGCGGTCGGGGCGGGGCACGATCACGCAGGGCGCGCCGTCGTCGGCGAGCCGGTCGACCTCCATCTCCAGACCGCCGGTGAGCGGAGCGGCCTGGCCGGGCGCGGGTAGACGTAGCGGGCGAGCGCCTCGATCCGGTCGAAGAAGGCGTCGTCGAGACGGGTGCCGAGGTCGTTGTTGACCTGGTGCCACCAGTGGGCCGCCTCGCGCTGCTCGCCCAGGGCGGTGTGGTGCAGGTGCAGGCAGTACGCCGCCGCGCGGTGTCCGGCGCCAGCGGCCAACTGCCACCAGAACTGCGCCGATTCGGGGTGCTGACCGGTCAGGTAGAGCAGCGAGGCGAAGACGGCGGCGCCCTCGACGTCGAGGTTGTCCTCCTCCACCGGCAGGTCGGGGTCGCCATGGGCCAGTTGGTCGACGTGGTGCGCGGCGTGCGGGGCGCCGAGGATCCACCGGGCGATCACGGTCAGCCGCTGTCCGGCCTGCGCGGCGCGCCGGCTGTCGTCGGCGGCACGGATGCGGCCGGCGTCGACCGCCAGCCTCTCCAGTGCGGCGCCGACGTCGAACTTGCTGGGCGTGCTGACCGGCATCGCCGCCTCGGCCAGCACGTCGTCGATCGTCTTCATCGTTCCCCCCTGGATGGATCGGTGTTCTCCGCGTTCTGGGTGATGTGCTTGATTCGCTCGATCGGCGTGATCGGCGCCGTCCTCCTGCGGCGGTCCCTGTCGGTGGGCAGATCGAGCAGGACGCGCAGGCGCTCGCGCCCTTTGCGGACGTGGTAGTCGACGGTGCGCGGGTCCAGGCCCATGTAGCGGGCGATACGCGGCACCGGGTAGTTGAGCACGTACTTGAGCACGATCGCGTTGTACTGACGGGTGGGCAGTTCCAGCATCGCCTCGTACAGACCGGCGTTGCTGGGCGCCAGCTCCATCTCGGCGCGTATCGCGCGCAGGTTGCGCGATATCGGGGCATTGATGACGAACGCCGGGGGACGCCGCTCCGCGGTGAGCCGGCTGGTGACGTGACGGCTGAGGACGGCCATCGTCCGCTGCTCGATGTCGGCCTCGGTGAGCAGCTCGTCCCAGGATGCGAGGATCTCCAGGAACACGTCGTGGACGACGTGTTCGGCGACGGAGCGGTGGCCGAGGTGGAGTTCGGCGAAGGCGTGGAAGAACTCCTGCTGGACCAGGTAGAAGCCCTCGAAGTCGAGGGGAAGTCCGGTGCTGGGCGCGGAGATCGGGTTGCGGCCGCCCCGTGCGGGGGTGCCGGACGCGTCCGTCAGCGCGTGATCGTCGTTGGTCACGCGGGCCTCGCAGTGATCATGTGCCTGTCCCTGTGGTGCGGAAACGATGGCGCGTGCCCCCACCAGGGGCGCTCACCAGTGAGCCAGGCGGCTCATGTGACCACCATGTCGAGAATCGCGCCCGCTCACGCATGGCGGCGCGAGGAAATATCACTTAATGATCATGGTTGGCTGCGGAACGTGTTCACGATTGCCGCACAACAGTCCAGAAGGGGGCCGTGAGCAGCGAGAGTGAACCGGCGTTCACCCGCACATGCGCGCCTCGGGGGCATCAAGTGGTCTTCATCACAACCGAGTTGGGCGAACCCGGGCAGCACCGAAAGCGCTCGGCGCACCGAACCGCTCGACACGCGTCCCCGATCTCACACGAGTGACATACGCCAGGAGTACGTGAAGCTCCCGTGGCCACCCCGTGAAACCGATGTCAGTGGGGCCGCTTATGCTGCGCGAACGATCACGCGGGACCTGGGGAGGGCGCGGCATGTTGGGCAAGCTGTTCGGTAAGGGTGGGGGCGGGGGCGGGGCGCCGGCGGATCCGTACGCCCTGGCGGCCCCGCGCAAGCGGTCCCACGGCGTCTACCGGCTGCGGGCTCTCGGGGACACGCGCGTCCTCGCTCTGGTGGAGGCGGCCGACGCGGGGGACTGGGACGCGGTCAAGGAGCACCTCGCCCCGTTCGACCTCGGGCGCGACCACCTCGTCCTCGACGAACTCGCCGGTCTCGACAGTGTGCAGGACTGGATCGGCCGCGCCATCGAGGAGGACAAGGAGCACCGGGCGACCGCCTTGCTGATATCCGGCGCGCGTCACATCAAGTGGGGCTGGGAGGCGCGTACGGGCGCCTACGCCCACGACGTCACGCAGGAGCAGTGGCGCACCTTCCGCGAGCGGCTCACCATCGCCGAGGAGCAGCTCTTCGAAGCCGCCGAGCTGCGGCCCGACTGGGTGACGCCCTGGCGCCGCCTCCTCACGTCCGGCCGCGGCATGTCCCTCGGCCCCGCGGTCAACGAGGTCCGCCTCGACGCCGCGTTGCGCCGTGCCCCGCTCGACCTGGAGACCCACGTCGAGTGGATCTCGTACCTCCAGCCGCGCTGGTCCGGCGAACCGGGCGCGGCC
>NZ_JAOCNE010000004.1:466292-479377 GCF_056172735.1 Streptomyces sp. R818 | reverse complement strand
TACGGATTGAGGACGACGGCGTCGGCCTCACCGAGGCGGACGTGCACACCTTCCTCGCCACGATCGGCCGCAGCAGCAAGCGCGCCGAGCGGATCGCCGAGCAGCGCGCCGACTTCATCGGCCAGTTCGGCATCGGCCTGCTCTCGTGCTTCCTGGTGGCGGACGAGATCCACGTCGTCAGCCGCTCCGCCCGCACCCCCGGCGCGCCCGCCGTGGAGTGGCGGGGCCGCGGCGACGGCTCGTACAGCGTCCGTACGCTGCCCGCGTCGGCCCGGCCCCGGCCCGGCACGACGGTCACGCTGACGCCCCGCGCCGACGCCGCCGAGTGGACCCGCCCGGCTCAAGTGCACGCGCTGGCACGGCACTTCGGCTCGCTGCTCCGCCACCCGGTGACCTTCACCGACGGTACGAAGGGCGGTACGGCGGGTGGCACGGCCGCGCCCGTCAACCCGAGCCCGCCCCTTGGGCGCGGCAGTACCCCACACCCGGCGCACGGATGCGCGCGCTGGCCGCGTACGGCGAGGACGTCTTCGGCTTCACCCCGCTGGACACCATCGAGCTGGACCTCCCCGCCGTCGGGCTCAAGGGCGTCGCCTGCATCCTGCCCGAGGCCGTCCCCGCCGGGCGGCGCCACGGGCACCGCGTGCACGCCAAGGGCATGCTCCTGTCCGAGCAGGCCGAGGAGATCCTGCCCGAGTGGGCGTTCTTCGCCCGCTGCGTGGTCGACGCCGAGAGCCTGCGACCGACGGCGTCGCGCGAGTCGCTGTACGAGGACGACACCCTGGCCGCCGTCCGTGACGCGCTCGCCGAGCGGCTGCGGGCCTGGATCGCCAGGACGGCCGCGCAGGACCCGGACCTGCTCGGCCGCTTCCTCCAGGTCCACCACCTGGCCGTGAAGTCCCTCGCCGTGCACGACGACGAGATCCTGCGGATGCTGCTGCCCTGGCTGCCCTTCGAGACGACCGCGGGCCACGCCACCCTCGACGAGTTCGCCCGCACCCACCGCACGGTGCTCGTCACCGCCAGCGTGGAGGAGTTCCGGCATGTCGCCGCGATCGCCTCGGCCGCCGGGCTCGGTGTCGTCAACGGCGGCTACACCTACGACCGCGAACTCGTCCACCGGCTGCCCGAGATCAGGCCCGAGGTCACCGTCTCCGACCTCGACCCGGAGACCCTCACCGCCCACCTCGACCCCGTCGACCGCGAGACGGAGCTGGCCGCCGCGGCCTACCTCGCCCGCGCCCGCGACGCCCTCGCCGTCTTCGACTGCGACGTCGCGCTGCGCACCTTCCAGCCGGCCTCCGCGCCCGCCCTGCTCGTCGACAGCCGCGAGGCCCGGCACGAGCGCACCCGCTCCCGGCTCGCCCGCGAGCAGGAGGGCGGCGTGTGGGGCGACATCCTCGGCGCCCTGCGCCAGGAGGCGCCGCGCGCCCAGCTGATCCTCAACCAGCTCAACCCGCTGGTCCGCACCGCCGTCACCATCGAGGAGCCCGAGCTGGCCCGCACCAGCGCCGAAGCCCTCTACGGGCAGGCCGCGATGCTCTCCCGGCGCCCCCTGCGGCCCGCCGAGTCGAGCCTCATCAACCGCTCCTTCCTCGACCTCCTCGCCCACGCCCTCCGCAAGGACAGCTAAGGACCGCCGACGATGCCGACCATCACCCTCCCGCAGAACACCGACGAGCTGTACGAGGCGCTGCGCGCGAACGACCAGCGCCCCTACGGCCGCACCCGTACCGTCACCGCCGAGGAACTCGTCGACGCGGCCGAGCAGTTCGACGACACGACCGCGCTCGTGCGCGCACTCCTCGAACTCCAGGAGGCGTACACCTACGGCGCCGAGCCCCGTAAGTCACCCGTCGTCTTCGCCCGCCTGCTCAACCTCTTCGACGAGCGGCCCGACGTCTTCGACCACCGTCTGCAACACCTGCTCTTCTGGCGCTTCAAGTGGGTGGCCAACGCCCTGCTCGCGCTCCCCGAGGTCCCGCTGACCGGCCTGCGCCAGTGGCTCGGCGAGATGCGCGACCGCTACATAGCCGCCGGGCTCGACCTCCAGCCCTACTACGGCCAGGCGTACCAGCTCGCCGCACACCTCGGCGAGGACACCGCCCTCGCGTACGAGCTGTGGGCGGGCCGCACGCGCAGCCGGCTCAGCGACTGCGAGGCCTGCGAGATCTGCCAGCGCGCCCGGTTCCACCTCGCGGCGGGCGACGACGCGCGGGCCCTGCGCGTCTGGGAACCCGTCCTCCAGGGCAAGGACTCCTGCCAGGAGGAGCCCGCCCGCTCCATCTCGTACGCCCTGCTGCCGCTGGTGCGCACCGGCGCCGTCGACCGCGCCCGGGAGCTGCACCTCACCGGGTACCGGGCCTGCCGCCGCAACCCCTCGATGGCGCCCGAGGTCGGCCGCCACCTGGAGTTCTGCGCGCTGACCGGCAACGAGGCGCGCGGCCTGGAGCTGCTCGCGGAGAACCGGAACCTGTTCGAGGAGGTGGACTCGCCGCGCGACCAGCTCGACTTCCTCACCGGTGTCGAGGCCCTCCTCCACCGCGTCGACTCCCTCGGCCGCGGTGCGCTCCCGACCGCCGGGTACGCGGGCCGCGCCTGGACCGTGGCGGACCTGTACGCCGAGGTGCGGAGCCGCGCCGACGACCTCGCCGCCCGCTTCGACGCCCGCAACGGCACCACCGCGCACGCCGACCGCCGCCGCGCCCGCCTGGAGCTCGCCCCGCTCCTGGACTCGCTGCAGCTGACTCTGCGCACCCGCGCCCTCGACGACGTGGCCGAGCCGCTCGCCCCGGCTGCCGCCCCCAGCCCCCGGGTCGCGACGCCCGTACCCGAATCACTGCCCGAACTCATTCTGCGCGCACGGGAGTTGACGGAGCAGGGCCATCCGGACGCGGACGCGTGCTGGGAACGCCTGCGCACGCTCGTCGCCGCCCGCGACTACGTCCACCCCGACGCCGAGGAGGTGGGCACCCTCCTCCGCCTGCGCGCGGATCTGCTCAACGACGAGGCGGAGCGCGCCTGGACCATGGACGACCACGCCCTCGCCGCCGAACTGCACGAGGAGGCGGCCGGCCTCTACGAGGACGCGGGCCTGCCGGAGCGGGCGGCGCTCTGCCACGCCGGCGCCGCGGTGGCCACCGCCGGGCTTCCCCCGAAGAAGGACGGCGCCGACGAGGACGAGGGCGAGGCGGCCGCCGTCGCGGCGAAGGTGGCGGCACTGACCGGCGCCCACGCCACCGTCGTACGCCTCCAGGGAGAGACCGCCGGTCTGACGCCGCACATCGAGGCGCGACTGCTGCGCCTGCGGGCGACCGCGGCCGGGCTCCGCCTGCAGACGGCCCCCGGCAAGGAGCACGCCGCGGCCGCCGACGCCGAACTGGAGCAGCTGCTCACGTTCGCCGTCGGGCACGGCATCGCCACGCAGCGGTCGAGCGCCCTGCTGCTGCGGGCCAGCACCCACGCCATCATGGGCGACCTGGCCGCCTCGGTCACCGCCCTCGACGCCCTCCTCGACCTGCTGCGGACGGAGGGCCCCGCCTGGCATCTGCCCCGCACCCTCGGGCTGCGCGGGCGCGTACGACTCGGCATGAGGGACGCGCAGGCCGCCCACGCGGACCTCGCCGAGGCCCTCCGGCTCGCCGCCGACTGGCCCGCCCGCACGGTCGACCGGGGCGGCCTCCACGGCGACCTCGCGGAAGCCTGCATGCGCCTGGGCCGCCCCGAGGAGGCCCTGCGCCACCTGATCCGCGCGGCGGAGTCCCAGCTGCGCGAGGGCAGCCGGATCGACGGATTCTGCACGTTCGGCAACGCCGCACAGCTCAGCCTCGACCTCGGCAGGATCGAGGACTGCATCGCCCTCCTCGACTCCGTCCTCGCCGAACCGGACGTCAGCAGCGGCGAGCTGAACGACCGGCTCACCGCCCAACTGCGACTCACCCGCGCCCGCGCCCTGCACGCGGGCGGCGACCTCAAGGCGGCCACCGCGGAGAGCGTCACCCTCGCGGCCGAGTCGGCAAGCTGGGACGACGACCCCGGCAGCCACGCGATGATCGCCGCCGAGACCGCCATGCTCCTCGCCGAGTCCGGCGAGTTCGGCGCCGCGCGCGATGCCCTGGGCCAGGCCCTGGCCGCCCACGCCAAGGAGCCGGTCTACGAGTACGTCAGCAACGGCCTGCGCGAGGTCGCCCGGCTGCAGGCCCAGGAACAGGGCCCCGACGGCCTCGGCGACGCCCTCGCCCTCCTCGCCGACGCCGCCCGGGTCGCCGACGATGCCCGAGCGGCCGGCTACCAGGCCCATGGCCGCTCCCTCGACTCCGCCCTCGCCTACGAACACGGGCGCGTGCACGCCTACGTCGGCGCGTACGAGGACTCCCTGGCCGCCCTGGAGAAGACCCTGGCCCTGCTGGGGGAGCCGGGCCCCGAGGACGCCCACACCGAGGAATGGGCCGAGGCCATCCGCCTCACCGGTGCCGTCGAGGGCCTCTACCTGGAACGCCCGGCCCCGGCCCTCACCCGCCTCGACGCGGCGATCCGCCATCTCACCGCGCTGAACCGGACGGAGGAGTGCGGGCCGCTGACGGAGCTGGCGGGGCGGTTGCGGGATCAGTGAGTCACTGGCCGTCGTGCACGGCGCACGTCCGTCCGGTGTGTCTCACTCCGGGACGAGCACCGTGAGCCACTCCGCCTCGCGCGGCCGGTAGCCGTGGCGTCGCATCAAGCCCGACACCACCGCCGGGACGTGCCCGGCCCCGTACACGACGGCCACCCGGATCGGCTCGTCGGCGCGGTCCGCGTGTATCTCGCCCAGCGCGTCGAGCAGCCGCTCGTCGCGCCGGGTGGTGATCGCGCGTTCGACGGGGCTGTCGGCCAGCATCTCCGCGCGCAGCGTGGACGGCAGATCGTCGACCGCCAGGTCCTCGTCCAGGAACGCGCGCGGACCGCGTAGGGCGAAGACCATGCCGAGGACGGGGGCCGAGGCCATGAGCAGCATGTATGTCGAGCGAGGCAGGGCTTTCAGGTCCGCCATCGCCTCCTCCGCGGTCACGTCCGGGCGGACGACCGGTACGGATTCCGGGAGGAGCAGCGCGTCGCGCTGCTCCTGGAGGCCGTTGCGCCGGCGCCGCGGCGCGAAGCGGTAGGCGAGCGTCAGGGTGCTCACCGCGGCCGACTTGCCGCGGATCCCCTCCATGACGATGAGGTCGCACTTCGCGAGTCTCCTGCGCACCTGCGTGTAGAACGTCGGCGATGCCACGTGCAGCATCGGGAAGAGCACGAATGCGAGCGGTGTCTCTGGTCTTCTCATCGTGACCACGGCGGACCGGACCGCGTAGCCGGTGACCTCGATGATCTGCATCGTCCCGCGTCCCCCCGGTGCGCAATGGCGGTGCTTTCGGGCATTTTCACCGTTCGGTGTTCACCAGTCCAGGGTGCGAAGGCGGAAACGTGCACGCTCGCTGGTAGGGATAGAACGTTCGGTCTTGACAGGCGCGACCACGCTTGCCAGTCTGAGGGTACAGAACGTTCGTTCTTGCGGACCGCGGATCGCGGTTCGTGCCCGCCGAAAGGGATCACCGTGGCCACCACTCTCACCACCACCAGCGCCTCGCCCGGCGCCACCAGCACCGCCGCCGCTCTTCGCCGGCTGTACTTCGTCCGGTTCGGCTTCGCCATCGTGTGGGCGCTCGTGATGTTCACGATGGCCGACAGGATCAGCCCGGTCGCGGCCGTGCTCCTCACGCTGTACCCGCTGTTCGACGTGGGCGCGGCCGTCGTCGACGCGCGGGCTTCCCGGGCCGCCGCCTCACCCGCGGTGCTCTACGTGAACATGGCGGTCAGCCTCGCCGCGGCCGTCGGTGTCGCCGTCGCCTCCGCGTCCGGCATCCCGGCCGTCCTGCGCGTCTGGGGCGCCTGGGCCGTCCTGTCCGGCCTCGTCCAGCTCATCGTCGCCGTGCCGCGCCGCGCGATGGGCGGGCAGTGGCCGATGATCCTCAGCGGCGGCATCTCGGTCCTGGCCGGAGCCTCGTTCGTCGCGTCGGCCGGTGCCGACGAGCCCACCCTCACCAGTGCGATCGGCTACGCGGTCCCGGGCGGCGTCTTCTTCCTCATCTCGGCGCTGCGCCTGGGCCGGGCCGCCAAGGAGAGCCGATGATGACCTCGTCGCGTCGCGGCGCGTACCGTTGGGGTGTCGTCGCCGTCGGATCTCTGGTGGTTGCGATTGTGCTGACGGGGCCTCAGGCCAGCGCCGACAGTGCGCACTTGAGCGCTGCTTCCGCTCCGAGTCGTACGGGCGGCACGCTCGGCCCGTTGACCGGGCTCGTCATCGAGCGGCTTCGTGTGAGCGACGACGTGGCGGCGTCCAAGTACGGGACCGGCTCGCCCATCGAGGACCCGGTCAGGGAGGAACAGGTTCTGGCGCAGGTCCGTCAGCAGGCGGCCGGGGCCGGAGTGGACCCTGGCGCGGCGACGGACTTCTTCCGCGATCAGATCACCGCGAGCAAGGTTGTGCAGCGGGGCCTCCACGACCGCTGGGCCGCGCATCCCGACGAAGCCCCCTCCACGCGTCCCGATCTCGCCCGGATCCGGGAGCGGCTCGACGGACTGACCACCGCGCTGTTGCGGGAGCTGAAGGAGACCGAGCAGGTGCGCGAGCGGCCCGTCGGCTGTGCGGTGCGGCTCGCCCTGGCCGCCGCGACGGGTGCGGCGCGGGAGCGGCTCGACGAACTCCACCGTCGGGCGCTGCGCACGGCGACGGCGTCCGTCTGCTGATGAGCGGGGCCCACGCGGTCCCGGCGCCGACCGGGCCGGGATCAGGCGGCGGCGCGTGCCCGCAGGATTCCTTCCACGCCCTCCAGGAAGGTCTCGGAGACCAGGACGGGGTCGGAGAGGCAGCCGGAGGCCATCGCGCCGTCGCGGAGCATGACGAGATGGCGGCCCGCGGGCTCGGCCGGTGTCTCGCCGGTCCGCGCGAGCAGCTCCGTGACGGTGTCCAGGAACCACTGGCGGTGCGTCAGGACGGCCCGGTGCACGGGGTGGTCCCGGTCGGGGTACTCCGCCGCCGCGTTGAGGAAGGCGCAGCCCCTGAAGCCGGGGGACTGGATGCCCGCCGTGATGGTCCGGCAGACGGCCCGGATCTTGTCCGCCGCCGACTCCGCACCGGCCTGAGCGGCCTCGGCCTGCCGCCGCATCTCCCGGTCCGCCAGGTCGAGGTAGGCCAGGACGAGATCCTCCTTGCCCTTGAAGTGGCGGTAGAGCGTGGCCCGCGTGACCTGCGCCTCCGCGATGATCCGGTCGACGCCGACCGAGTGGATCCCCTCCGCGTAGAAGATCCGGGTGGCCGTGGTCAGCAGCCGCGTCCGCGCTTCCGAGGTGCCGGTCCCTTTTGTGCTCTGGGTCATGGGGCAAGGTTAGCGAAGGGTGAGGAGAACGGTCTGTATCGGAGGTGCCGTACGGCGCAGGGCGCCTTCGATGACAGCGCGGGCCAGCTCCGACTCAGGCCAGTGCCGACTCAGGCCACCGCCACCGCCACCTCCACCGCCCCCAACCGCTCCGGCTCCGCGATCACGTCGATCTTGGTGATCAGGCCGCTGTCGGGGTCGGTCGTGAAGGCGAGGAGCACGCGCAGGCGGCCGTGCGGGGCCATCGCCAGGCCGTAGGCGCCGTCCAGGAGGGCCGGGCCGGTGAACTGGGCGCGTCCCGTGGCGGCCATCGCGCCCTTGGCGACCGTGTGCGCGCCGAGGACGACGACCGGCTCCGGGCTGGGGATCACGGCCGGGTCGGCGGTCAGGACGACGTCCGGGTGGAGCAGGGCGACGAGCGCCTCGAAGTCGCCCGCGCGGGTCGCCGCCAGGAACGCGTTGACCGCCTGCTGTCGGCGGGACGAGTCCGGCGCGGCCGGGGAGGTGCCCCGGACCCGGCGCCGGGCGCGGCTGGCGAGCTGGCGCGCGGAGGCGGGGGTGCGCTCCAGGATCGCGGCGATCTCGTCGAAGGGGACCGCGAAGAGGTCGTGCAGGACGAAGGCGAGGCGTTCGTCGGGGGTGAGCGTGTCGAGTACGACGAGGAGCGCGATGCCCACCGCGTCGGCCGCCGCCACCTCCTGCTCGGGGGTGGGGCTGCCGTCCGGGCGGTCGCTGCCGTACGCGGTCCGCAAGTCCTCCTCTCGGCGCGCGGCGCGGGAGCGGAGGGCGTTCAGGCAGGTCCGGGTGGTGATGGTGGTCAGCCAGCCGCCGATGTTGCGCACCTCGCCGACATCGGCGGCCGCAGCGCGCAGCCAGGTCTCCTGCACCGCGTCCTCGGCCTCCGCGAGCGAGCCGAGCATGCGGTGGGCGACGGCCCGCAGGTGCGGGCGGTGCGCCTCGAAGACCTCGCCCCGCAGACCCGTCCCGAAGTTTTTCTCGTCCATCTGTCACATCCCCCCACAGCGGCGTGTCAGAGCAGCGGAACCACAACCCGTGCACCACCCGCACGCCACACGAACGATCAACTGAGGGGTCCATCATGACTGTTGACGCGACGATCCTGGTCACCGGCGGCACCGGAACGCTCGGCCGCCACGTGCTGCCGCTGCTGCGCGCGGCGGCGCCCGCTCGCCCGCTGCGGGTGCTGAGCCGCGGCGCGCACCCGGACGCCGAGGGGATCACGTACGTCACCGGTGACCTGGCGACCGGTGAGGGCGTCGCCGCCGCGCTGGCCGGGGTGGACACGGTGCTGCACCTGGCCGGTGGCGCCAAGGGCGACGACGTGGTCGCCGCGCGGCTGGTCGCGGCGGCTCGGGAGGCGGGGGTGCGGCACCTCGTGCACATCTCGGTGATCGGCGCGGACCGGATGCCGATGGCCTGGTTCGCGACGCAGCGCGCCGCGGAGGAGGCGATCACCGGTTCGGGGATTCCGTGGACGATGCTGCGGGCCGCCCAGTTCCACGACCTGGTGCACCAGATGGTCGCCAAGATGGCCAGGCTGCCGTTCGTCCCGGCGCCCGGGATGCGGCTTGAGCCGGTCGACGTCCGTGATGTCGCGCGGCGGCTGGTCGAGCTGACGCTCGGCGAACCGGCCGGTCTGGTCCCGGAGTTGGCGGGGCCGAAGGTGTACACGATGGACGACGTGGTCCGCTCGTACCTGACCGCCGCCGGGCGCCGGCGGCCGGTCCTCGGGATGCGGATGCCGGGCAAGGCCGGTCGCGCCTACCGCGAGGGCGTGAACCTCGCGTCGGCGCACGCCGTGCACGGCGACCGGACCTGGGAGTCGTTCCTGAGCGAACGGGCCGCGTGAACCTCCCGGGGGCGGGCGGAGTGGCTTCAGGGGGTGGTCGCCCGCGCGGGAGCGCGGGTCACCACATTCCGTCCTCGAACTCCTGCAGCGACAGGTTCCACTGCGAGTCCTCGTCGGCGAACGGCGTGGGGTCGAACTCTCCGACGACGCGTTTGAACCGCTCGCTCAGTTCTTCCGGTTCAGCCGTCTCGTTGTCGTGGTCGACCTCCAACTTGCGGAACTCGATGAGTGCGAAGAGGAAGGATTCGACGTCCCGGTGCAGCAGGATGTACCCCTCCTCGCCCTCGGGGAACGCGTACACCTTTCCGGACTTCGGGTCGAACGCGATGAGGGACGTGAACAGATTCCCCAGCATCCACCACGGGCGGCTCTCCGCGGGGCACGGGAATCCGTAATGGTCGAAGCGGCTGCCGAGTGCCACCGGGTCGAAGTCGGGGGAGTACGGGTCCTCCGGGGCGATGCGCGAGGAGAAGACGTCGGAGTGCGGCAGCCCCACCAGGCTGAGCAGGGTGCCTGATCTCGGCTCCACGTCCGCGTCTGCGTACTGCGGAAAGAAGACCACGTTTTCCAGACCGTAGGCTTCGGTCATTCCTGTCGGCGTCACGGAGAAGTTCACTGGCACATCCTACAACAGGGCTTATCGGTTCAGAGGTTGAGGATTTTCTTCAGATTGTTGACGTATGCGATGTGTTCCTTGTTCGTCGTCTTTCCGGCCTCGTCGTAGTAATCGGCCGCGTGCGTGACTCGCAGGTTGTCGCTGAAGTGATAGCTCAGCCATCGCGCGCAGACCGGGTTCTTCTGGCAGGGCTCGCGTGAGCTGAACACCTCCGTGAGACCGTCCTGCAGCCCGGCGTGGATCAGCGGGCGGCCGATCATTCGCTCGGAGTGCCCGAGCTTGTTGCTGTAGCCGACCAGCACGGACTCCCGGCCCTCCTGGTCGAAGTACCGGCCGGCGGCGTAGTTGGTGCCCTTGTCGTCGCCGCGGGACTTGCGCGCCGCGTGCGTGGCCTCGGCGAGGTCGTACCCGTAAGGGGAGACCTTCTGCGAGACGACGCGCTTCTTGTGCTCGCTGTCGGCGTGGAAGTCCGCCTTCTCCTTGTCGGTCTTCGGGATGTAGAACGTGTCGTCCGGCCTGGCGATGCCGTCGAGGCGCATCCGGTCGTGGTCGTCGAGCTTTCCCGTCGTGCCGTCCGGGTGCAGGCGCTGTATCGACCCGTCGGAATGCAGGAGATAGGTCCGCTGTTCCGCGTCGGCGCCGCTCTTCGCGTCGATCTTGTTGACTTTGTCCTTGACGTCGTGGTCCTTGTCCTTGTGGACCTTGGACGCCGCCTTGACCTGATCGGGAATGGTCTCGGTGATGTGTTTCGAGATTTTGACGAGGGCTTTCTCCGACCCGTTCAGCGCGCCGTGCAGAACGCTGTCGAAAGCTTGCGTGAACGGGTCCTTTCCCTTGCTCTTCCCGAAAGCGGTCTTGGCCTTCGTCAGATGCGTCGAGGCATTGAGGTGCAGTTCCTTGCCGTGTGTCGAGACCTTTCCGGCGCCGTCCTCGAACTCGACGTGGTCGATGTGCGTGACCTTCGTCCCGGAACCGCTGACGCCGCTGGCCGACGCGAGGTGCATGCCGCCGTGGCCGCCGCCCTTGCCGTCCCCGCCGCCGGTCTGCGTGCTGAACGCGCCCTCGGCGAGATCGAGGACCATGTCCTCCACCATCGCCTCCAGCTTGGCGTTGACCGGCTCGGTGATCTTGGCCAGGACCTCGTCGACGATCCGGTCCACGGCCTCGTCGATGATCCGCTTGACGAGCTGGCGCATCGCGGCGACCTCGGCGGCCCCGATCAGCGCCGAGAGCCCGCCCGTGACCACGGCCAGACCGGCCGAGATGCCCACCGAGGCGGCCATGACGCCCAGCTCGATCTCGGCCTTGGTCTTCATCCCGAAAACGATGTCCGCGAGCACGTCGCACGCGTCGGCGAAGAGCCGCGCTAGCTCCGGGACCTTCTCCAGATGGCTCGCCTTGATCTTGCCCCAGTGCTTCTCCATCGAGTCGACGGCCCAGCCCTCGGACGACGACAGGATGCGCGAGAACGCCTTGTGCGCGTCGCCGCCGTGCCCCTCGAACTTGTCGGCGAACTCCCGCATCGCCGTGGCCATTTCGCGGTAGTCGTCCTCGTCGACGTTCGGGAAGTTGATCCCGATGAAGTCCAGGACGTCGTCCAGCCAGCCCGGAATCGTGTAGCCCATCCCCCGTGCATCCCTTCCCCGTCGTGCTCGTGATGCCCACAGGAAACGGTAGCGACCGGCACTGACAGGGGGGAGAAGGCGCACGCCGGCTATGGCATGACTGTGACAACCCGCCCCGGGCAGGCGTGGGGACGAGTGTTCGACCCCCCGGATAAACTGCGCACCATGGTTCGAATGTCCCGAGGTGACGCGGCCCCCGGGATGTGGCGGCGGGAGACCGGCACCGTGGTGCGGCGGGCCGAGGCCGTGCCCTCGCGGAGCGCGCAGTCCGCCGGTGCCATCCTCGCGGGCTTCCGCATCGTGCGGGACCCCACCGAGTGGTCGCCGCACTCGCACCCCCTGCACGAGCTCGTCTGGGTACGCGGCGGAACGCTGACGTCCCGGGTCGGGAGCCGCGTGCTCACCGTGGTCGAGGGGCACGGCCTGTGGATGCCCGCCGGTGTGGTGCACGCGGGGCGGGCCACGGCGGGGGCGGAGTTCTCGGACGCCTTCTTCGCCCCGGAGCGCACGCCGATCGCGTTCGACGAGCCCAGGTCGATCGCGATGACACCGCTGCTGGAGTCGTTGCTGACCCACCTGGCCCGGACGGATCTGGACGCGGCGGCCAGGGCGCGCGCGGAGGCGGTCGTCTTCGACGTCATCGAGCCCTCGGAGCGCCAGTTCGCGCTGCAGTTCCCCGGGGACGACCGGATAGACGCCATCGCCGAGGCGCTGCTCGACGATCCCGGCGACCGCCGCTCCCTGGAGGAGTGGGCGCGCCGCCTCGGCACCAGCGACCGTACGATCACCCGCGCCTTCCGGAAGGCCACCGGGCTCTCCTTCGCACAGTGGCGCCAACTGCTCCGGGTGCACCGGGCGCTGCTGCTCCTGTCCGAGGGGTTCGACGTGACGACGATCTCCGAGGTGCTCGGCTACGCGCAGCCCAGCTCCTTCATCGCCGCGTTCCGGCGGGTGACGGGGACGACGCCGGGCGCCTTCTTCGCCGCATCGGCCGGCGCGTCGGATGCCGCGTCGGCCGCGTCGGACGCCGCGTCCGGGGATGTCCGGAATCCCGTATCGCGTGGCGAGAACTCCTGATTGTCGACCGGGCAAGCGGAATATAGCCTTCGTCGAGTTAGGTAACCCTTAGTTGTTGCGGGGTGCCACGCTCCTCACCCCTGCGATCGTCCGGACCCCCTCATGCTCACAAGCCCCTCGCCACAGGCGCTCAGCGGGCACGACCTCGTGCTGCGCCACGGCGGCAACCCCGTCGTCCACGGCGTCTCCATCGCCCTGGAACCCGGCCGCGCCACCGCCCTCGTAGGACCGAACGGCAGCGGGAAGTCCACGCTGCTCCGCGCGCTGTCCCGGCTGCACAAGGTGGACGGCGGCCGGGTCACCCTCGGCGCGCCCGGTGAGGCGTCCGCCAGGGACGCGGCCCTGCTCAGCCCCCGCCGGTTCGCCCGCGAGGTCACCCTCTTCTCGCAGTCGCGGCCCGCGCCCCAGGGGCTGACGGTCGCGGAGGTCGTCGCCTTCGGGCGCCACCCCTACCGGCGCGGCTTCGCCGGACCCACCGCCGGGGACCGGGTCGCCGTCGA
>NZ_JAOCNE010000004.1:317525-464892 GCF_056172735.1 Streptomyces sp. R818 | reverse complement strand
CGGCGACGGCGGCGTCGACCCCGCCTACGGCCTCGCGCAGACCGACGTCGAGGGCCTCACCGCCGTCGGAGACGCCAACCTCTTCTACGCGAACGACGAGGGCGCGGGCGGGTACGTCGCCGCGCTCGCCAAGAACCCGATCTGGAAGAAGCTCCCGGCCGTGCAGGAAGGCCGCGCCCACGCGTTCCCCGCGCGCGTGTGGGGCGCCGGCGGCCCGCGCTCCACCGAGCAGGCGATCGACGCGTACGTCGACGTGCTCGACAAGAAGTAACCGAAGCAGAAGCAGGCGGAAGAGGAATCGGGCGAGGCGAAATGAGCGACAAGAAGTGAGCGACAAGAAGTGAGCGACAAGAAGTGAGCACCGTACGCACAGCGGCGGTTCCGGACGGCGGGCCGCTGCCACGCGCCGAGCGCGCCGGTGGCGGCCTCGCCGGGGCGGCCGTCCTCGGCGCCCTGGTCCTCGCGACCGTCCTGGTCGGCATGTGGCACCTGACGCAGGGCACGTCGGGCGTCGGCGTCGGCGACCTGCTGCGCCACCTCGCCGGGCACCAGGACGCGGACGGGGCGCCGGTCGGCGAGATCCTCACCGGCTCGCGCCTGCCGCGCCTGTTCGCGGGCGTCGCGGTCGGCTTCGCCCTCGGCTGCGCGGGCACGCTGCTGCAGTCCGTCACGCACAACACGCTCGCCTCGCCCGACACCCTCGCGGTCACGGCGGGCGCCTACTTCACGCTCACCCTCGTCGCCGCGTTCGGCCTGTCCGTCCCGCTGTGGGCGTCGGGCGCCGTCGCCTTCGCGGGCGGCCTCACCGCCGCGGCGCTCGTCCTGCTCCTCGCCGGACGGGCCGCCGGGACCGCGGGCACCCGCCTCATCCTCGCCGGATCGGCGACGGCGATGGCGCTGGAAGCGGCCACCGGCATGCTCCTCATCCTCTTCAGCAAGAACACCACCGGCCTCTACGCCTGGGGCAGCGGCTCGCTCGCCCAGCTCAACATCGACGCGTCGATGCGCGCCGTCCCGCTCGTCGTCGTGCTCCTCGGCGCGGCCCTGGCGCTGTCCCGGCGCCTCGACGTGATGAACCTCGGCGACGACACCGCCGCCACCCTCGGCGTCCCGATCCGCTCGACCCGCGTGCTCGCCGTCCTCTGCGCGGTGCTCCTGACCAGCACAGCGGTCACTCTCGCGGGCCCGATCGGCTTCGTCGGCCTCGGCGCGCCCGTCCTTGCCCGCATCGTCGCGGGACGCGTCGGCGCGCTCCGCCGCCACCTCTGCCTGGTCCCCGCCGCCGGACTGCTCGGCGCGCTCCTCGTCCTCCTCGCGGACGCGACCCTGCGCGCGGTCCAGGGCGCCGACGGAGCGGCCGCCATCCCGACCGGCGTCCCGACCGCGCTGCTCGGCGCCGTCGTCATCGTCGTCCTCGCGCTGCGGCTGCGCGACACCGGTCACCTGCGACAGCCCCCACGCGCGCGGGTCGCCGTACGCTCCCGCCGCGCCTTCCTCCTCGTCACGTCCGGCGCGGTGGTTTTGCTCGCGATCGCCGCCCTGGCCGGCACGCTCGCCGGAAGCCTGTGGCTGCGCACGGGGGACGTCGTGCAGTGGGCCCAGGGCGGGGCGCCCGACCTGATCGGGCAGGCGCTCGACGACCGGGTCCCGCGCGTCACCGCAGCGATCCTCGCGGGCGCGGCGCTCGGACTCGCCGGATGCGTCGTGCAGGGCGCGGTGCGCAACCCGCTGGCCGAACCGGGCGTCCTCGGCATCACGGCGGGCGCGGGGCTCGGCGCGGCGGCCGTCGCGACATCGGGCCTGGGCGGCGGACAGCCCGTGCTCGTCGCCGTCGCGGTGGCGGCGGGCCTCGCCACGTTCGCGGTGATCGCCCTGCTGTCCTGGCGCGGCGGCTTCCTGCCCGACCGCTTCGTCCTCATCGGCATCGGCATGGGCTACGGCCTCAGCTCCGTCACCACCTTCCTGCTCCTGCGCGCCGACCCGTACGACACGCCCCGCATCTTCACGTGGCTCTCCGGCACGACGTACGGGCGCACGTTCCCCGACGTCGTACCGGTCGCCGTCGCCCTGGCGCTCGCCCTGCCCGTCCTGCTGCTCATGCGCGGGAAACTCGACCTGCTCGCCGTGGACGAGGACACGCCGCGCATCGTCGGCGTCCGCGTGGGCCGCACCCGCTTCGCCGCCCTGGCGATCGCGGCGGTGCTCGCCGCGTTCAGCGTGATCGCCGTCGGCGTCGTCGGCTTCGTGGGCCTGGTCGCGCCGCACCTCGCCCGCTCCCTGGTGGGCGCGCGCCACGGCCGCTCGATCCCGGTCGCGATGCTGCTCGGCGGAGTCCTCGTGTGCGTGGCGGACGCGCTGGGCCGCACGGTCGTGGCGCCCGCGCAGGTCCCGGCGGGGCTGATGATCGCGCTGGTGGGGGCGCCGTACTTCGTGTGGGTGATGAGGAGGTCCGGGACGTGAACGAAGGTGCAGGGATGGACGCGGAACACATGGTGGTGCGCTACGAGGCCGATGACCTGCCGCGACAACTGGCGCGGCTCGCCGACGACGCGGTCCTTGACCGCTGGCGCTCTGTCGACCGCTCGGCGCACGCCCCGCACCTCGTGGCCGTGACCGCCGGGACGGGCGAGGACTGGACGGCCGCCGCGCTGGTGACGTCGCGACCGGGCACGGCGTATCTGAAGATCGTCGATGCCGTCGGCGACGTACGGGCGGCCGTGCGGGCGGTGGAGGCCGAGGCCCGTCGGCGCAGGCTGGCACAGCTCAAGTGGGAGGGCTGGACGGCGCGTCGCGAGGACGCCGCTGCCGCCGGCTTCACGCCTCTGGACGCCCCGGTTGCGCAGTCGGAGGGGGCGAAGGGCCCGGCCGCCGGGTACGTCCGCTGGTTGCACGACGCCACAGCCGCCCCGGCCCCCTCCGAGCCCCCGTACTACGGCCAGAGCACCCACTTCACCTGCGGCGCCGTCACCGCCCTGGTCGCGCGGGCGCACGCGGGGAGCCTGCCGCGGCAGTCGCTCGACCGGCACGCCGAGCTGACGCTGTGGCGCGACGCCACCAACTTCAACGCGTGCGAGCCCGTCGGCCTCGGCGTCGCCCTGCGCCGCGCCTGGCCCGCGTCCCCCGTCACGGTCCACCTCGACACGGACCGCCCGGTCATGCTCGACCACCTCCCGGAGGCGGACCAGGAGTGGCGCGCCGTCCTCCAGCGCGCTTCCCGTACGGAGGCGGAACGCGCCGGAATCCCGGTCGACCCGGACCGCCTCTCCCTGCCCGCGATCCGGGAGACGCTCGAAGCCGGGCGGGGCCATGTGCTGCTCCTCCTCTCCCTCGCGGAGATGCAGGGCTTCGACGTACCGCACTGGGTGCTGTGCCACGGCCTCGCCCCCGGAGCGGTCGTCATCGAGGACCCGTGGGCGAACGCGGCGACGGGGGACACCTGGGTCGACGCGCACCTGCTGCCGGTCCCCGACGCGGCGCTCGAAGCGATGGCGACGATCGGTCCGGACGGTTTCCGTGGGGCTGTGACGATGGGGGCCTGAGGCTGCGACGGGGTCCTGAAGGGATGGGGTGCTGGGCGTTGGGGGCCTGAAGCGATGGGGTGCTGGGCGATGGGGCCCTGAGACCTGGATGTGTGTGAGGTGTTGATACTTGAGGCTTCGCGGAGAGGGAGCTGGAACGACAATGGATATACGCCCCACGACCGACGACGACCTGGACGTCTTCGTCGACACGGTCCACACGGCGTTCGGGAAGTTCCCGGAGACCCCGGTCGCGGACGGCGGGCGCTGGTGGTCGGCGCTGGAGATGGAGCGCGGCCTGATGGCGGTGGAGGCGGACGGGCGGCCCGTCGGCACGGCGGCCGCGTACTCCTTCGACCTCACCCTGCCGGGCGGGGCGCTCACCCCCGTCGCCGGGGTGACGACGGTCGGCGTCGTGCCCTCGCACCGGCGGCGCGGCGTGCTCAGCGCGCTGATGCGGCGTCAGCTCGCCGACGTCCGGGCCCGGGGCGAGTTCCTCTCCGTGCTGCTGGCGTCCGAGGCGCGGATCTACGGCAGGTTCGGGTACGGCCCCGCGACCTTCACGGGCCCCGTGACGGTGCCGCGCCACCGAGCGGAGTGGGCGGCTCCACGGCCCGTACGACGACGCGGGACGGCGCGAGGGGCGTGGGGGACGCGGAGGACGCCGGGGGGACCGGGGGCAGCGGGGACGCGGTGGCGGACACCGGGTCGGTCGAGGTGCTGCGGCGCTCCGACTGCGGTGAGCTGCTTGAGGAGGTCTACGACCGCTACCGCCGCGCTCGGCCCGGCGCGCTGTCCCGTCCGCACCGCTGGTGGGAACGGGGCGCGGGTCAGCCGCCGGTCGCACGGACGCCGCGCTACGTAGCCGTGCACAGAGACGCGAACGGAGTGCCGGACGGCTACGCCAGCTACTCCCTCGGCGGCGACCCCACCACCCTCACGGTCGACGAGACCGTCACCACCGACGACGCGGCCTTCACGGCGCTCGCCCGGTTCGCCCTCGGGCACGACCTGGTGACACAGGTCGTCTTCCGGCACGTCCCGCCCGACCACCCGCTGCGCTGGCAACTCGCCGACCTGCGCGCGGGCGAGGCCGGCGGCCCCGACGACTGGCTCTGGGTACGCCTCCTCGACATCCCGCGCGCCATGGAAGCCCGCGGCTGGTCCACGGACGGCGAACTCGTCCTCGACGTCGAGGACCCGTTCCTGGCCGAACACGGCCGGTACCTGCTGACCGCGCGCGACGGCGAGGCGGCCTGCGTCCCCACGTCCGCCGAGCCCGATCTCTCCCTGGAAGTAAGCGACTTGGGCTCGCTCTACCTGGGCGGCGTGACGCCGAGCACGCTGGTGCGCGCGGGACACGTCCTGGCTCACCACGCGGAGGCCGCCACGCGCGCGGACGCGTTGTTCCGTACGGAGCGGGCTCCGCACTGCCTGCACTGGTTCTGACGGGCCGACGGGCGGCCCGGCGCTCCGTCAACCTCTCCCGCAGGGCCGCCCGCACCGGACGGAGGCTCCAAGTGCCCCGTGTCGGTTGCTCGTGCTAAAGATGGGACGCCCGCGACAAGCGTCCGCGGGGCGGAAGCATCGCTGACGAACGTTGTACGGGTCGTACGGGTCGTACGGGGAGGGGCGGATCGTGTCCGACGGCACGGGGGGTACGGCGCGGGCGGCAGCCGCGGCCCGGACCGGCGCGGCGAAGGCCATGCTCGTCGAGGGCGAGACGCTCTCGACGTTCAAGCGCCGGGTCGACGCGCTGCTGCGCGACCTGGAGAACTCCCGGGCCGCGCCGAAGTCGATCGCGGGCGGGACGTTGCCGAGCGGCCGGCTGGGCGCGTTCGACGAGGCCGACGGGTTGCACTCGGCGTACACGAAGGTCCACGGCCAGCTGGAGAACCTCTCCAAGATGCTGGCCCTGCAGATCGAGGGGCTCGTCGCGACGGTCGACGCGTCCAAGACCGGTTACGACAACCTCGACGACGAGGTGCGCGCACGCCTCAACCGCATCCGGACCCAGGCCGACGCGCTGACGCCCCGCTCCGACCACAGAGGCACGGGCGCGGGCCCGAAGGCGACGGCCGCGGACGGCGAAGCGGGTGGTCTGTGATGGCGCCCCGTACGTGCGGTGACGTCGGCGTCGGCGTTGTCGAGGGGAGGCGCGGGGTATGAGCGACTTCGGTTCCCACGTGTGGGGCATGGCCAAGTCCTACCGGTTCGCGGTGCACAGCCCGGAGGAGCTGTGGACGATGGTCGAGCCCGCGGACGGTGCCACCGCGACGGATTTGGGTGCCCTGCTGACGGCCGCCGCCAAGACGATCAAGGAGATCGGCGGCGACCTCAAGACGCACAGTACGGCGGTCGAGTGGAAGGGCGAGGGCGCCGACGCGTTCCACAAGTGGGTCGACCAGGCGGCGCGGGCGACGCTGAGCCTGGGTGACTTCAGCGAGAGCGCCGGAAAATGGCTGGGCCACGCGGCGGACACGCTGCACGAGGTCAGGCCGCAGCTGGAGGCGCTGAAGAAGTCCAGCGCCTCGGCGCGCTCGATCCTGGACGCGCACGACGCGGCGGCGAAGGACGTCGGCAACCACGGCGGTGGCCCGTCGACGGCCTCGGTCGAGACGGCCAGGACGCGGTACGACAACGATCGCGCCGAAGCGGCTATGTTGATGACGAAGCTCGCGCAGTCGTACGCGGCTTCGACGGAACAGATCGGCGCGCTGGAGGCACCGGAGTTCCCCAAGCTCCCCGAACAGTTCGTGCCCAAACGGATCGACAGTTCCGAGGACAGGTCCATGCCGTCCGAGGACACGGGGACATCCGCCGCGGTCGTCGGGGTCGGTGTCGCCGCGGTCGGCGCCGCAGGCCTGGGGGAGGCGGCCCGCAGCGCCTCCCTGGCAGAAGGCGGGCATCACACGAGCGCCGCACCGTCGGCGAGGCAGGCCCCGAGCATGCCGATCGGCGGACCGGGCGTCGCCCTGGACAGAGCCGTGACGCTTCCGCCGACGACCGCTCCCACCACGGCGCCGACGCCCTCGCCCGCAGTGCCGAGCGGGACGTCGGGGCTCAGTGTGCCGCCGCCGGGAGCACCGCCCCTGTCGGGAGGGGCGGGCCGGTCCACGCCGTCGCCTCGCGGGCCCGTGAGCAACCGCGCCCCGTCGGCGTTCGGCGTGCGCGGAGCGCTCGGCGTCACGGAGGGAACCGGTAGGCAGGGCCCGCCCGCCGCGGCCCGGGGGGTTACGGCCGAACGAGGTGTCCCCGCCACGGGACGGCCGGGCATCCCGGGCGTCCAGGGCGGCACAGCCTCCCAGGTACGCGGCCCGGGCGGCGCGAGCCCGGGGCGCGCGTCGAACGGCATCGAAGGCGGTCGTCCGGTCCCGCAGCAGACAGGGCGCGGCGCGGCCTCGCCTCCCCGGGGGACGGTCGTCGGAGGGTCCCCCGAGGAGCGAAGGCCCGGAGCGCGTTCGGGCACGGCGGAGGGGGCAGCACGTACGGGAGCGACAGCGGGCAGCACGCCGGGCGCGACGGGCCGGGGGACCGGCCGGCCCGGTGGACATCTGTCGGCGGGTTCGGACGGCGTCGTCGGCGGCAGGCCGCAGCAGAGCCCCAACGCGCGCCGCGCGACGTCGTACTCGTCGGCGCAGCCGTCGGGAAACGGCACGCGCGGCGGGGTGATCGGCCCTGCCGGTGTGCCTCAGCGGGCGGCACGCAAGGATGGCCGTCGGAGCGCCGCGGAGGAGCGGACCCGCGAGGACGCGTCGTCGCGCGAGGACGCGGCGTCCGGAGAGCCGCGCCGGCCGGGCCCGCCCCCGACGGCCCGGCGTGACAGCGAAGGATGATCATGGGTTTCCGTACCAAGCAGGTCCGCAGGCTGCGGCTGGCGTCGGTCCTGGCCGGTGTCGTGCTGGTGGGCGTCGCGGTGACGCCCGCGAGTGCCGACTCCGTCCGGGCTCGTCAGTGGTACCTGACCGCCATGCACGCCGAGCAGATGTGGAAGACCAGCACCGGCAAGGGCGTGACAGTCGCCGTCATCGACACCGGCGTCGACGCGGACCTAGCCGATCTGCGCGGCCAGGTCCTGCCGGGCAAGGACTACTCGAAGCACTCCGGTGACGCGCACGCGGACTACGACGGGCACGGCACCGGCATGAGCGTGCTGATCGCCGGTACCGGCGCACGCGGGAGCACCACAGGCTCGTACGGCTTGGCCCCCGGAGCGAAGATCCTTCCCATCCGGATTCCGGACTTCATCGAGAACGCCCGCGAGGACGGCAACCCGGACAGCTATCCGACGTACATGTCCAAGGCGATCCGTTACGCGGCCGACTCGGACGCCCGGGTCATCAACATCTCCCAAGCCAGCACCTGGACCTCGGCGGAGCTGGACAAGGCCATCGCCTACGCGCTGTCGAAGAACAAGCTGGTCTTCGCGGGCGTCGGCAATCTCGGCGCGGGCACCAACCCTCTCCAGTACCCGGCGGCCAGTCCGGGGGCCGTGGGTGTGGGCGCCATCGGCAAGGACCTGAAGAAGACGCAGGAGTCCCAGTCCGGGCCGCAGGTGGACCTGGTTGCCCCCGGTGCGGAGATGATCGCCGCCTGCACGGGGAAGACCGGGCTGTGCGAGACCCACGGCACCAGCGACGCCACCGCCCTGGCCTCCGCCTCGGCCGCCCTGATCTGGTCCAAGCACCCGGACTGGACGAACAACCAGGTGTTGCGGGTCATGCTGAACACGGCGAGCGGCCCGGTCAGTGGCAAGGAGCGCAGTGACGAGATCGGGTACGGCGCCCTGCGTCCCCGGATCGCGCTCACCGACCCCGGCGACCCGGGACCGGCCGACGAGTACCCCCTGCCGGACTACAAGGCCGGGGGCACGGCGGCGCAGGGCGGCGGCGCGAGTGCCGGGCAGTCGGACGGGGCGGCGACGGCCCCGGCCGCGTCGTCCGGCGACGGCTCGTCGGGCGCGCTGCCGTGGATCGCGGCGGGCGTCGGCGGGCTCGTGCTGCTCGGCGCGGCCGGCGGGGCGCTCGCCGTACGCGGGCGTAGGCGCCGGGCGGCGCCGGTGCCGCAGCAGAACTGGGCGCAGCCCCCGTACCCCGCTCAGCAGCAGCAGCGACAGCAACAGCAGGCTTGGCCTTACCAGGGCGATCAGGGCACCGATCGGACGGGCGGGCCCGGACGTTAGGCTTGCCCGCGGTCGGGTGTAGCGCAGAGGTCGACGCGCGCGGTCTCCACAACCGCGAGGACGCCGGTTCGAATCCGGCCACCCGACCGCCGGGGCCGCCGAGGCCGCCCCGCGTCACGCCTTCTTCAGCAGATCGAAGAACACGTCACCGCGCACCACCTCGAACGGCTCCTCCAGCAGGGCGGCGACCTCCGCGATGTCGCTCGGCGTCCAGCTCCACGCGTTGATGGCCGCCGCTACGAAGGACGGGGCGGACGCGTCCCGGCCCTCGATGTGGCGCAGCAGCGCGTCGCGGAACTCCGCGCCCTTGCCCTGCGGGTAGAAGTTGCCGATCACCGGGATCCCGGCGGCCCCGGTCCGGAGGTCACCGGTCTCCCAGGACTGGATGATGCCGCGCAGGGGAGTGTGGCGGGCGTAGGAGGTGACGACGCGTTCGTCGAGGGGGACCCAGTGGTCGCCCGCCGCGTTGCGCGGGTTGTAGGCGTACACGAGGTCCATGCCCGTACGGCGCAGGTAGCGGCCGGTGAGTTCGGTGTAGGCCGCCAGGTGCTCCTCGGGCCAGGACGCCGGATACGTGTAACCGGCGCCGGACGGGCCGCAGATGAGGAGGTCGTTCGCGGTGGCGGTGCGCTGGTAGTGGGCGAGGAGCGCGGGGCCGAGGTCGGCGAGGAGGGGGCTGACGGTCCAGTTGACGGGGACGGTGCCGCGCGCCGGGTCGTCCCAGATGTCCCGCATCCGGCGCTGGCAGTACTGCGCGTTGTCGCCCTCGCCGACGGTGAAGGTGACGTAGACGCGATTGCGGAGTCGCGTCCTCGGCCGCGTACGGACCCGCGAGTCGATCTTCGCGGGCGCTCCCGCGTGGACCGTCGCGTTCATGTAGAAGTCCGTGGCGACGACCTCGATGCCGTGGCGCGAGGCGCGGTCGACGCCGCCCCATTCCCCGGCCACGTCGTTCGGGAACCAGCCGGTGTACGGGGTGGTCGGGGCGTAGCGGCTCAGCGTGTCGTCGAGCAGCTCGCCCGTCTCGCCCGCAGGCGGCAGCCACACGACCATGGCCTTGCTCGCGACCACGTAGTCACGGAAGTTGGGGAACGGCTCGGTGCGGGTCGGCGCCGTGGTGGTGGCGGTGACGAGGTACTGGTTCCACAGATCGACCTCGGCGACCAGCCGCCCGGTGCCGGCGGGGACGGGGAAGCGGTAGACGAAGTAGCCGCCGCTGCCGTCTCCAAAACGGTTGGAGTCGCCGCCGATCGAGGAGTTCAGACCGTCGAAGAGGTACGGGGCCTCGGCCTCGGTGCCCGGCGTGAAACGGGCGACCTCCGCCCCGTCGTCGGCCGTCACGACCACGGCGCCCACGGACGCGCCCCAGCCGTCGTCGCCGAAGGAGTCCTGGAACCGCAGGTAGACGGCGTCCACCGGGTCGGCGCCGGTCAGTTCCGGGCTCAGGTCGAGGGCGCGTACCCGGCGGTTGGAGCTGTCGCGCACCCGCGTCGTCTCCCGCGCGACCTCGCGCCACCGCACCCCCGGGACGCGGACGGTACGGGTCGGCGGGAGCCCGGCCACCAGCGTGCGGGCGCACCGCGGGAAAAGGTGTCCCAACTGCCAGCGGTAGGTGGCCGATACGTCGTCGGGGTCGAAGCGGCCGCGCAGGTCGGCGACCGTGCGCAGGCCGTGCGTGCGCGCCTGTTCCGCGGTGGCCGCCACGGCGTCCGAGAGGCCCGCCAGGGTCGTCGCGACGTTGACCGAGTCGGGCACGTCCGGGTCGGTCAGCACGGCGCCGCGCACCTCGCCGCGGTACCGGTCGAGGAGGTCGAGCGCGTGGTCGTGGTGGGTGACCGCCGCGCCGGTGCCGGTCAGCCAGCGCAGGTCGGCGTCACCGGCGTCGTAGCTGAAGTAGAGGCGGGGCGCGCGGCGGTTGACGACGCCCTGGAGGGTCGTGAGCAGCAACTGGTCGTGGCCGTCGAGCGCGCTGACGTCGGACACGTCCAGTTTCGTGGGGCGGCCGAAGGAGGGGAGCAGGCGGCCGGCGGCCGTCCGGGGTGTGCCGATCGCCTGGTGCGGGGGCAGGGACAGTCCGAGTCCGCCCGCCGCGAGCACCGCGCCGCCCGTGCGCAGCAGACCTCGCCGAGTCACCATCGATGATCTCCGTTCCCCCGCGCGGGTTTCCGCGCTCGGATGTCGACATCGTTGTCAGCCGTCGCCGAACGTAACGACGGGACACGGCAGTTGTCCATGGTGCGATCAAGACAGTCCTCAGCCGAGTCCTCAGCCGAGTCCTCCGCTTAGTCCTCAGCCGAGTCCTCAGCCGAGTCCTCCGCTTAGTCCTCAGCCGAGTCCTCCGCTGAGTCCTCAGTCGAAGCGCAGGCTTCCGGTCCGTTCCCGCTTGAGCTCGAAGAAGTCCGGGTGCTTCGCGAGCGTGCGTACGGCGTCGAAGAGGCGGGCCGCTTCCTCGCCGCGGGGAATGCTGTTGAGCACCGGGCCGAAGAAGGCCGTGCCGTCGATGTGCAGAGTGGGCGTGCCGACGTAGCCGTCCGAGGCGGGGTCCTTGCCCGCGTCGTGGCTGCGGCGCAGGGCGTCGTCGTGCTCGGACGTGCGGGCCGCGTCCGCGAGGGCGGCGGGCAGGCCGAGTTGGGCGAGGGCGTCGGCGGTGACGGCGTCGAAGTCCTTCTCGCCGCGGGTGTGGATACGGGTGCCGAGAGCGGTGTAGAGGTCGCGCAGTACGCCGGGTGAGCTGTGCCGCGCGGCGGCCACGGCGACGCGGACGAGACCGAGGGAGCGGTCGACGAGGTCGCGGTACCAGGCGGGCAGTTCATTGCCCTCGTTGTGCAGGTAGAGGCTCATGACGTGGAACCGCACGTCCAGGTCGCGCAGCGGCTCCACCTCAAGGAGCCAGCGCGAGGTGATCCAGGCGAACGGGCAGGCGGGGTCGAAGAAGAAGTCGACCCGGGTCGTGGGTCCGGAGGGGGTCGTGGGTGCGGTTGGTGTCTCGGTCATGGGTGCAGCGTAGGTGGCTATTGGCCCGTGACGTGGGGCCAATCGACTCTGGGGCGGCTGGGCCAATTCGCGTGCGGAGCGCCTGTGCGGCCTGTTCGGAACGCCGTGCATCCGGGGGGTCGTGGGGGCGATCCGGCCGCGTGTGAGGGGAGTTGAGCTGGTGGGGCCAGGGCGAGGCGGGGCCGGGGGCCGGGGGAGGGAACGGCTACGCGGTCGCCGACGACCCATGCCTTCCAGCCCATCGACCTTGGCCCCGGCCTCGGCCTTGGCCTCGGCCCCGCCACCACCATCGGCTCGGCCTGCCCGCGAGCGCCTGATCCTTTTCGTGCGCACCCTCTGTACGGATCCTGTTCGCCCGTTGTACGAATTCTCCGTATGTGATGATCCCGATTGCGCACCCACAGGCCGCCACCTGACAACGTTGTCCAATGGCGTGGCCGACGATGCGCGTGTACCGCGACGCTGGAGAAGTCCGTGCCCATAAGACCCGCACGACCCTCGGGGCCCTCAGGACCCGCAAGACGCATGCAACGCACCAGGCCGCGCGCCGCCCTCGCAGCCCTGCTCGCCGGTGCGCTCGGCCTCGCCGTGCTGACGGCCAGCGGCGCCCCGGCCGCGGCGGCGCCCGTCGCGGTGACGTCCTCGGGGACGGCCTCCGGTCCGGCCGGCGGCACGGACTACACCCGGCTCGTCGATCCCTTCGTGTCGACCGCCGGCGACGACGGCAACGACCTGCCGGGCGCCCAGGCCCCGCACGGGCTCGCCAAGGTCAACCCGATGACGACGCCGGACCGCAACCACAGCGGCTACGACCACAACGAGGACCACATCGCCGGGTTCACGGCCACCAACCTCGACGGGGTCGGCGGTTCGGGCGGCGGCGGCGACCTGCTCGTCGTGCCCACCTCGGAGACGTACGAGAGCCGCCCCGCGACCAGCAGCTACGCGCACGCGTACAGCCACGACGACGAGACGGCCGCGCCCGGCCACTACCAGGTGGGCCTCGACTCGCCCGCCGGGACCATCGACGCCGAGATGACGGCGACGACCCGGACGGCGCTGGAGCGCTACCGCTTCCCCGCCGGGTCCGAGCCGAAGCTCGTCCTCGACCTGGCCAACAACTTCACCAGCCGCACCCGCGCCACCCTGGACGCGAAGAAGCAGGCGGACGGCACGACGGCGATCAGCGGGATCATCGCCGGGTCGTTCAACGGCGCCGCGTACCGGATGTACTACCACGCCACCACGAACGTCCCCGTGAAGTCCCTGCGCACCTGGGGGAACAAGGGGCAGTTGAGCGGGGCGACCGCGCAGGACGGCACCGACACCGGCGCCGTCCTCGCCTTCGACCCGGCGGACGGCGGCGGCACGACCGCCGTCGAGCTGCGCGTCACCTTGTCGCCGATCAGCGCCGAGCAGGCCGCGACCGACCAGGCCGTCGAGGTCGGCGGCCTCTCCTTCGACCAGGCACGCGCGCGTACCGAGGCCGACTGGAACCGCACCCTCGGCGCCGTCGCCGTGCAGGCGTCCAAGAAGGCCGACCCGGACGCGTCGCTCACCAAGCTCTTCTACACGCACCTGTACCGCATGTACGCGCTGCCGGTGAACGCCACCAGCACCAGCGGGACCTACCGCGGCGCCGACGGGGCGGTGCACAAGGCCAACGGTTATACGTATTACGACGGCTGGTCCTCCTGGGACGACTTCCGCAAGTTCTCCGTCGAGGCGTACATCGACCCCGCCACGTACCGCGACATGGTGCAGTCGGCGATCATCCTCTTCGCCGACACCCGTACCGCGGGCAAGAGCCTCGGCAGCATCACGCACTCGGTGCCGACCGTGCGCTGGGAGCGGCTGCCCGTCGTCGTCGCGGACGCGCTCTCGAAGGGCTACGACGGCTTCGACCGGCTCGACGAGGCCTACCCCGCGCTGAAGTCCTACGCCGGGTACTACACGGGCGAGCAGCTCCGGCAGGGCTACATCGCGGGCGACCCGGGCACGACCGTGCAGCGCGGATACGACCAGTGGGCGTTGTCGATCATCGCCGACGCACTCGGCAAGGACGAGGACGCCGAGGAGCTGCGCGAGCAGGCGACCATGGCGACCGACCACCTCGTGAAGTCCGGCGCGTGGACCGCGAAGGACGGCACGAAGGTCGGGCTGCTCACTCCGCGCGACGGCGACGGCAACTGGCAGAGCGCCGACCACGAGAAGTTCGAGGAGGCCAAGCTCTACCAGGGCACCCTGTGGCAGTACCACTGGTACGACGCGTACGACATGGGCGGCCTGATCGAGGCCATGGGCGGCGACAAGGCGGGCAGGGCCGCGGTCCTGCACATGTTCGGCGAGGACTCCGACGCCGATGACGGCTCGACCATGCTGCACTCCAACGCCAACGAGATCGACCTCCAGGCGCCCTACCTCTTCAACTACGTCGGTGAGCCGAGCCTGACGCAGAAATGGGTCCGCTCGATCTACACCGGCGAGACCTGGAACCGGTACATCGCGACCGGCTCCACGGGCGAAGCCCCCAGTTCCGGCGGCGAATTCCGGCCCCCGGTCAAGACCAAGGTCTACAAGCTCGCCCCGGACGGCTTCCTGCCGACCATGGACAACGACGCGGGCACCATGTCGACCATGTTCGTCGCGGCGGCCCTCGGCCTGTTCCCGGTGACGGCCGGTTCGAGCGAGTTCCAGATCGGCAGCCCGTTCTTCGACTCCACGACGATCACCTACGCCAACGGCAAGAAGTTCTCGGTGCGGGCGGACGGCGTCTCTGCGGACAACTACTACGTCCAGCGTGCTACGTACAACGGCAAGCGCTTCGGCAACACCTGGCTCGACTACGCGCAGATCATCAGCGGCGGCACCCTGGACTTCACCATGGGGCCCGAGCCGTCCGCCTGGGGCAAGGACACCGAGCCCGCGTACTCGCTGAACACGGATACGGGCGCGCCCGGAAGCGGGAACCCCGGCAAGGGCGAGACCGTACTCTCCGCCCGCCCGGACACCGTCGCCACCGCCGCGAACGGCAAGGTCGACGGCCGTGTTGAACTGACGTTGACCGGCAAGGCGACGTTCGCCGCGCGCAAGGGCAGCAGCCTCACCCGCAGCGGGGCCGCGAGCGTCACCGGACTGCCGGACGGGGTGACGGCGGACCTCAGTGTCGCCGGCTCGCGCAAGGCGACGCTCACGCTCGAGGGCTCGACGAAGACCGACGTACGGTTCGGGTTGACCTTCCGCGACGCGGCGTTCGCCCACAAGGTCCCGGCCTCCTCCGTGAGCGGCACCGGCGTCTCCGTGACCGACCCGCTCGTCATCTCGGCGGCGGCGGTGCGGCGCGCGGCACTCAAGTCGCTCGTCGACGACGCCCTGCTGGTGCGTCCCGGCAGCTACTCCGACGGCTCGTACGGCCTGTTCCGCACCGCGCTGGAACGTGCCCGGACCGTCCTCGCCGACCCCGCCTCCGCCACCGGCACGCTGATGGCCGCGCACGACGCGCTGCGGTCCGCCGCCGACGCGCTCACCCTCGACGAGGGCGGCTACGCGCTCCTCCAGGCCGAGGACCCCGCCCGGATGGAGGGGCCGAGCCTGGTCAAGGAGGCGTACTACTCGGACGGCGACCTCGGCGGCGTCACCGAGGGCTCCTGGGAGCAGTTCACCGGCCTCGACTTCGGCGGCGTCACCCCGCGCGGCGTCTCCGTCCGCTACGCCAACTCCCAGGCCACGACCGCCGCACCGAGCAGCGTGGACATCCATGCCGGTGACAAGGACGGGCCCGTCGTCGCCAATGTCAAGCTCCCCGGCACCGGAGCCTGGTCGACCTACACGACCGTCCAGGCACCCCTCAGGGATGCGCAGGCGCTGCTCGACGCGGGCAGCGCGACGATGGTGTTCCACGCGCCCTCGGGGCAGCAGTGGGTGTCGAACTTCGACTGGTTCCAGTTCTCGCCCTACGACGCCCCGTCGTCCGGCGGGACCACCACGCTCGCCACGCTGACCGCGCCCGGCACCACGGCGACGGGCGGCGGCTCGTCGCCGCTGAAACTGTCCGGCGGCATCTTCGAGAACGTGACGAACGGCGCGTGGGCCGAGTGGAAGAGCACCGCTCTCGCCGACGGCGCGGACACCGTGACCATCAGCTACGACAAGCCCCGCTCCCGCGCGGCGTCGGACTCGCACATCGAACTGCGCCTCGGCACGAAGGACGGCCCGGCCGCCGCCGACGTCCCGCTCGACTACACCGGCTCGGGCTGGGGGACCGTGGCCAGTACGAGCGTCACGCTCGACCCGGCCGTCTTCTCCGGCGCCCAGGACGTGTACGCGGCCTTCGTCTCCAGCACGCAGACCGACGCCCAGCCGTACGTCGCGAACGTCTACTCGCTGACTTTGACGCGGAGCGCCGACACCCCGGTCGGCTTCGACGCCACGGCGTGGAAGGCGCACAGCGGCGGCGGCCTCAAGAGCGAGACGGCCACCTGGAGCGGGGCCGGGTCCACCACCTCGCTGGGTGGTACGTATGACGGGGCCTGGCTCGACTACGGCGACATCGACTTCGGCAGCCGCGCGAAGAACACCGTCACGCTCACGTACGTCAACAACTCGGCGCGCTCCGGCGCCGGTTCGGCCGTCGAGATCCACCTGGACGGCTTCGACAAGGACGCGCCCGGCACCCCGTACGCGACCGTCCCGCTCCCCGTCACCGGCTCCTCCTGGTCGACGGGCGGCACGACGAGCCTGACCCTGCCGAAAGCGATCACCGGCAAGCACTCCGTCCACCTGCGGCTGACGACGAAGGCCGACGCCTCGCACCCGTACGTCGCGAACCTGGGCCGGATCACGTTCAGCCACGTCGAGGCCCCGGCGGAGACGGACCTGACCGCGCTGCGCAAGGCCGTCGAGACCTACGAGGGTCTTGCCGACGACGCGGACCGCTACGGCGCCGTCGACTTCGCGGTGTTCCAGCGCGAACTGGCCGCCGCGCGCGCCCTGCTGGACGCCGACGACGCGACCCAGCTCGAAGCGGACACGCGGACCCGGAGCCTCACCCTGGCCGCCAAGCAGCTCGTCCCGCTGCCGAGGCTGCGCCTGGAGAACCTGGTCACCACCGCGTCGGCGCTCGACAAGGGCCGCTACACGGACGCGTCCTGGGCGAAGTTCACCGACGCGCTCACCAAGGCGGAGGCCGCCGTCGCGGACGACACGGCGACCGACAGGACCCTCACCACTCGGTACGAGTCCCTCGACGGCGCCGTTGCCGCGCTCAAGCTGAAGCGCACGACAGTACCTACTGCGCCCGACGCGGTCGCGGCGACCGCCTCCGGGACGACGGCCGTGAAGGTCGCGTGGTCCGCCCCGCGGGACGACGGCGGCTCACCGGTCACCGGCTACGAGATCACTCTGAGCGGCGGCCACCAGCTGACCGTCCGCGACCCCGACAGCAGGAGCGTGACCTTCACCAAGCTGAAGTCCCGCACCCCGTACACGGCGCGCGTCCGCGCGGTGAACGCCCGTGGCGCCTCGGCCGCGAGCGCCGCCACGCAGCCCGTGGTCGTCGGCGCCGGCCGTCCGCAGACGCCGCACGTGACGGGTGTCGTCACCGACGGCAAGCGGGTCCGGGTGGACTGGCGGCCGGCCGGTGACGGCGGCTTCCCGGTCCTCGGCTACACGGTGACCCTCGACAACGGCACGACGGCGCACGTGCCCGGCGGCACACGCACGGCGCTGCTCACGATCGGCGGCCGGAGCGCGGCGAAGGCGCACGCGGCGACGGTGGAGGCGGTGACCCTGGCCGGTACGTCCTCGGACACGGCCGTGACGATGACCGCGTCCGCGTCCGCCGCCGACCCGGCGGCGTACGAACCGTCCCCGTTCCCCGACGACGTACTGAACGCGAAGTACGCCTCGGACGCCTGGCCCGAGACCGACGACGGGAGCGACTACTTCACCGACCTGCTCAGCGGTTTCGGCGACCTGAAGCCCACGACGCTCGGCGCCGACGCCAAGCTGTCCGGAGAGGCTTCGCTGACCGCCGAGAACGACAAGATCGTCGTCGCCGTCAACAACGCGGCGACGCAGAAGGAGGTCGACCGCGCCGAGACGGACGCCACCAACAGTGCGACGCAGACCATGGCCGACGGCCTGGGTGCCCGCCTCGGCGGGCTCTACCTCGACGCCCTCAAGGGCGGCGACCTGCCCAAGACCAGCGCCCTGTTCTCCCGCGTCACCAAGAACCTCGACACCCACGACGCCGCCAAGGAGCACTACGACTACCTGCGCCCGTACGTGCGGCTCGGGTTCGTCGGGGACGGCGGCCGGATCCGCGAGTCGCAGGACGGTTCGTACGCCGGACTCGCCACCAGCGGCTCGTACCCGAGCGGCCACACCTACAGCGGTTACGAGGCGGGCACCATCCTCGCCACGCTGGTGCCCGAACTGGCCCCGTCGATCCTCGCGCGGACCTCGGAGTACGGGAACAACCGGCTGGTCCTCGGCTTCCACTACCCGCTCGACGTGATGGGCGGCCGCATCGGCGCCCAGGCCACGGTGGCGCACCGCTGGGCGGACCCGGACTTCGCGAAGCTCCTGACGCAGGCCCACACCGAGATGGAGAACGTGCTGCTCGCCCGGTGCGAGAAGCAGGGCTACGGCACCACGCTCACCGCCTGCGCGGGCGACCCGTACGCGGGCCGGAGCACGGCCCAGCACCTCGACACGTACACGCAGCGCCTCACCTACGGCTTTTCCCGGGTCGGCAAGGCGGGACAGACGCTCAAGGCCCCGTCCGACGCGGCGGCCCTGCTGCTCACGGCGTTCCCGGACCTGACCGCCGACCAGCGCACCCAGATCCTGGAGCAGACCGCGACCGACTCCGGCTACCCGCTCGACCTCACCGCCGACGGCGAGGCGAGCTGGCAGCGCATCAATCTGGCGGCGGCCATGGCGGCGGACGTCCGCGTCGCCGCCGACGGAACGGTCACGGTCACCAACGTCTCCGACGCGACCAAGGCGAGCGTCGCCGACGCCTCCGCCCTCACGGTGTCCGGCACCGCGCTCGACGGCTTCGACCCGGCCGTCTCCACGTACGTCGTGGACTGGCCGAGGAACGGTCGGATTCCGGCGGTCGGCGCGGTGGCGGCGGCGCCCGGGGCGCGGGTGAAGGTGCGGGAGGGGAGTGACGTCGTGTCGTCGAAGGGCACGCACCCGACGGCACGCACCATCACGATCACCTCGGCGAACGGCGCGACCACCCGGACCTACACGGTCGCCTTCCACCGCACCCGGTGATCATGTGCGCTGCCGCGCCCTCAGGGGCGCGGCAGCGCCATGAACGCGGCCCACTGGTTTCGGCTGACTCGTAGTACGGGGCCGTCGCCTGCGGCTTTGGAGTCCCGTACGTAGACGGCGTCGGGTTCGGCGGCGACCTCGACGCAGTCGCCGCCGTCCGACCCGCTGTAGCTGCTCTTCCGCCACCGCAGCCTGTTCGCGTTCTCGGTTACCTGCTCCACGCTCACGTCTCTCCCACCATCCGCTCGATGAGGCGCGCAGATTCCTCGACGTTCAGCGCCTGCGATCGCAGCTTGCCATAGCGCAATGCGAAGGCGCTGACCTCTGCGGCATCTCCGACGACGCATCCGACGCCTTGGGATTCGAAGTACCCGAGCTGTTGGTGCTCCTCGGACTCCACCACGACGAACGGGCCGTTCTTGCCGGGGTGGAATCCCCGTCGGGCGGGCATGATCTGCACCTCCACGTTGCGCGAAGCACCCACCTCCAGCAAGTGCCGGCACTGGCCGCGCATGGTCCCGGCGTCACCCACCGGATCGCACAGCGCCTCCTCGCTGATGATGAAGGACAACTGCGCAGGCGGCACCCGGATCATCAGCCTCTGCCGGGCCAGGCGCGCGTCTGTGCGCTGGTCGATGACCTCGTCGCTCAACGGCGGACAGTGCCCGGCGAAAACGGCCCGCGCATACTCCTCCGTCTGCAACAATCCCGGCACCAGCAGCGGGTCGTACGAGAAGCGGCTCACCACCTCCGCCTCGATCGATGCGAAGTTGCGGAAGAAGCGCGGTAGTTTTCCCCGGTCCACCTCGTCCTGGAGGGCTTCGAGCGAACCCCGCGCCTCCAGGGCTCGATCCGCCGCCGTCGTGAACACGGCCTTCGCCGGGCGACGCCCCTGTTCGACCGAGGCGACCTGTTCGAGCGAGTAACCGATGATCTCCCCGAGTTCCTGCTGCCGCAGTCCGGCACGCTTGCGCAGGTGCCGCAGCAGCGCACCGTACGCCGCCCACGCGCCCGGCAGGTCACTCTCCTCCCGCGCCTTCACCGCGCGGCCCTTCTGCGTGTCCCGCATCGCCCTCACGCCCTTCCGTTGTGACGGGGCATGGTTCAACGCAGGGCGCTCGGCAGCGGACACGGGGCCGCACCCGTACAAGCGCATGTGTCACGGCCGTACGGGAGCCACCGGTACGGGCGTCGTACCTGGTCGGCGTCGAGCGCGGCCGCTCACTCTGGTGCCGTGAAACGACAGGCCACCACCTCCGCCCTCGCCGCCCCGGCCGCCGAGTTCAGGCTGCTGCTCAGCAGTACCCGACGCGGCGCCCGGCTGGCCCGTACGCTCGCCGTGCAGCAACTGAACGACTGGTGCGACGTGCCGCACGGCTCCGAGACCGCGCATGCGGTGGCCGTCGTCACGGCCGAGCTGGCGTCCAACGCCGTCACCCATGGGAGCATTCCGGGGCGGAATTTCCGTCTGACGCTGCGTCTGCTGCCCCACGCGTTCCGCGTAGAGGTGGCCGACACCCGCCCTGATGCGACACCGCCCCGGACGGCGTCCCCGCCCTCGTCCGCCGACGCCACGTCAGGCCGCGGGCTGATCCTTGTCGCGGCGTACGCGGACCGCTGGGGCTGCACCGTTCATGACGCGTATGCCAAGACCGTCTGGGCCGAGATGCCGCTCCGCCCGTCTAGCCGGACCACGGCATCCCGTACTTCTCCGCCATCGCCCGCGCCTCCTCCTGCGTGAGGACTCGCGCGGGCAGTTCGCCGAGGGTGAGGAGGAGGGCTGATGTCTCCTCCAGTTCGACCGCCGCCGCGATGGCCGCCTCCAGGGACGGGCCCGCGGTCACCGGGCCGTGGTTCTGGAGGAGCGCGGCGCGGAAGGGGAACGGCAACTCCTCCAGGTCCGCCGCCTGTTGCGCGTCGCCGGGCGGGGCGTAGGGGAGGAGTGGGGTCTGGCCCACGCGCATCACGAAGTACGGGGTGAGTGGGGGGAGCGCGCTGTGGGGGGACCAGGCGGGGCGGCAGGACTGGGCGGCGGCGTGGCGGGAGTGGAGGTGGATCACCGCGCGGGTCGCCGGGTCGCGCCGGTAGAACGCGGTGTGCAGGGGGAACTCCTTGGACGGGCGGGGGCCGTCCAGGTGGGTGCCGTCGAGGGCGAGGACGGTGAGGGCGTCGGCGTCTATCGCCGCCAGGTCCGCGCCCGTCGGGGTGATCAGGATGCGGTCGTCCTCGCGGATGCTGAGGTTCCCGGAGGAGCCGGGGCTCAGGCCCAGGGAAGCCAGGTGCGCGCCGGCCGCCGCGAGGTCGTGGGGGGTCATGGTGCTCATGCGAGTGCGTCCCAGGCCGTGGTGAAGATGGTCGTGCCGCCGAAGTTGCCGGACTTGAGGGCCAGGTCGACGGCCTCGGTGGCGCCGTCGACGGTGAGGTGCGCGCGGGCCCAGGCGACGCCGGGGGCGATCTGCGCGCCGATGCCCAGCGTGCGGGCGCCGAGCGCGGTGGTCACGGCGCCGGAGGTCTCCCCGCCCGCGACCAGCAGGCGGCGCGCTCCTGCCCGTACCAGCTCCACGGCGCATGAGGCGAGCGCCTGTTCGATCAGCTCGGCCGCGGGGAGTGCGCCCTCGGGCGTGTCGTGCTCCAGGTCGTCCAGGGAGCCGACCGCGTAGAGGAGGGGCGGGCGCGTGGGGTCCTCGCGCCAGCGGGCGCGGGCGAAGTCCACCAGGCCCGCGACCGTCGCCGCCGGGTCCGCCCGGAGCGCCGCCAGGTCCAGCTTGCGGTGCGGCAGGTGTGCGCGGCCGTGGGCGACCTGGGCGCGGGTCGCCGCCGACGCGCTGCCCGCCAGGACCGCGCCGAAGTCGCCGGGGCGGGAGGCCGCCGCGGCCCGCGCGGTGCCCTCGTGCGGGCCGGTCAGGCCGAGGGCGAGCCCGGCCGCACCGGTCACCAGGCGCATCGACGAGGTCGCGGCGGAGATCGTGCGCAGGTCCTCGTCCTCGGTGGCGTCCACGACGGTGAGCGCGCCGGTGTGCTCCGGTGCGGCCAGGGCCTCGCGCAACGCCTCGACACCCGCGCGCACCGTGTCCAGGCCGATCGTCCGCACCGGGCGCCGGGTCTGCGGTTCCAGGAGGCGTACGAGGTGGGAGTCGCGCATCGGCGTCAGCGGGTGGTCGCGCATCGGGGACTCGGCGAGCAGTTCGTCGTGGACGAAGAGGCGCGCCTTGTAGACCGTGCGGCCGGTGGCCGGAAATGAGGGGACGACGACCGTCGCGTTCTCGCCGAGCGCGTCCAGGAGGGCGTCCGTGACCGGGCCGATGTTGCCCCGGGGCGTCGAGTCGAACGTGGAGCAGTACTTGAAGTAGAAGCTCCGGCAGTCGACGTCGGCCAGGGCGCGCAGCGCGGCCAGGGACGTCTCGACGGCCTCCTCGACCGGCGCGGTGCGGGACTTCAGCGCGACGACCACGGCGTCGGCCTCGCCCACCTCCCGCGCGGCGGGCCCGTCGCCCGTCAGGCCCTCCGCGCCGACGGCCACCACCGTGCGGAAGCCGCGCGCGACGAGCGCCGTGGCGAGATCGGTGGCACCGGTGAAGTCGTCGGCGATGGCTCCGAGCAGCGGCATCGGACCTCCCTTGAGTCGTTTGACGGTCGTCGTCCAGCACGGGCGGCGTGTGAAGTTATGTTAACAAGCTTTACTCCAATGAGAACGCCTGATACATGTTGTTAATCGGCGGAGTGTTTCCAGCCAGTCACACGCTTCCATCACCGCACTCCAGCCTTCGCGCTCAACGAGGAGAGCCCATGAACCTGCACCATCTGTTCGCCAGCGCCGACGCCGGGCCGGTGCGCTACGCACTGTCCGGCGCCGGCGGCGGCTTCGCCCGGACTCTTCTCGCCCAGACGCTCCGCATCCCGGCGCTCCGCCCGGCCGTGCTGTGCGACCGGGACCTGCCGGGGCTGCGCGCGATGCTCGGTGAGCTCGGCTACGAGGACGCCCAGGTGAGAGAGTGCGCGGACGCCGCCGAGGTCGAGCGCGCCGTACGCGACGGGCACCTCGTGCTCGTGGCCGACGGCGCGCTGCTCACCGCCGCGGACTGGGACATCCTCGTCGAGGCGACCGGCAGCCCCGTGCACGGTTACGCCATGGCGAAGGAGGCGCTCCTCGCCGGGCGCCACGTGGCCATGGTCAGCAAGGAGGTCGACTCCGTCGCCGGGCTGCACCTCGCCGAGCTCGCGGAGCGGTCCGGGCTCGTCTACACGACCGCCGACGGCGACCAGCCCGCCAACCTCATCGGCCTGGTGACCTGGGCCGAACTGCTCGGCCTCGACATCGTCGCGATCGGCAAGTCCAGCGAGTACGACCTCGTGCTCGACCCGGAGAACGGGACCGTCACCCAGCTCGACACCACCGTCGAGGCGCCGGGGCTGAGCGAGCTGCTCGACCTCGGGGACGACGTCGCCGAAACCCTCGCGGCACGCGCGCGTACCGTCTCCGCGCTGCCCGTCGGCGCGACCGCCGACTACTGCGAGATGGCCGTCGTCGCCACCAACACCGGCTTCAAGCCCGACACCGAGCGCCTCCACTACCCGGTGGCCCGCATCGCCGAGCTGGCCGACATCTACCGGCCGCGCGAGGACGGCGGTGTCCTGCACAGGCCCGGCGCCGTCGACGTGTTCAGCGCGCTGCGCCTGCCCGGCGAGGCGTCGTTCGCGGGCGGCGTCTTCGTCGTCGTCCGCACCGGTGACCCGGAGACCTGGGAGACGCTGCGCGGCAAGGGCCACGTCGTCAGCCGCGACGGGAAGTACGCCGCGATCTACCTCCCGTACCACCTGATGGGCGTCGAGACGCCGGTCTCGCTGCTCTCCGCCGTACGGCAGAACCGCCCCTCCGGCGGCACCGACCCGCGCGGCCACGCGGTCCTCGCCGGGCGGGCCCGCCACGACCTGCCCGCCGGGACCGTCCTCGACATGGGCGGCCACCACCACGACGTGACCGGTGTGCAAGCCGTCCTGCTGCGCGACGAGGACGCGCCGGGCGACATCGCGCCGCTCTACCTCGCCGCGCATACGACCCTGGCCCGCCCGGTGGCGGCCGGGGAGCTCATCCGGCTCGGCGACCTCGCCGACGCCGACGCCGACCTCGCCCAGGCGTGGGCGGCCGGCCGCGCGGCCCGTCCGGTGGTGACCAAGTGAGCACCGACGTCCAGCATCTGCTCCTCGGCGCGGGGGCCGTCGTCGTCCTCGTCGTACTGATCACCAAGTTCAAGCTCCACCCGTTCCTCGCCCTGACGCTCTCCGCGCTCGGCCTCGGACTCGCCGCCGGCATCGCGCCGGGCGCCACCGTGGAGCACTTCCAGGACGGCTTCGGGGACGCCCTCTCCAGCAGCGGCCCGACCATCGGCCTCGGCACGCTCCTGGGCGGCATCCTGCTCGGCTCGGGCGGCGCGGACCGCATCGCGACCGTGTTCATCGGCTCCCGGCCCGTCGTCTGGATCCCGACCGCGATCACCGCGGCGGCGCTCCTCATCGGCATGCCGCACCTGTTCGACGTCAGCTTCGTCATGCTCGTGCCGCTGGTGTACGCCGTCGCCAAGCGCACCGGCACCCACCTGCTCTACGTCGGCCTGCCGATGGCCGCGGGCCTGTACGTCTCGCACGGCCTGCTGCCCCCGCACCCCTCGCCGACGCTCGCCGTCTCCGCCTACGACGCCAACACCGGCCTGACGATCCTGTACGGGCTGCTCATCGGCATCCCGCTGGCCATCGTCACCGGGCCGCTGCTCACCAAGGTCGCCTCGCGGTGGTTCGGCCCCGCGCCCGACCTGGACCGCGGACCCGTGCCGCAGGCCGACCCGGCGCCGGACAACCAGCGCCGCCCGGTGTCCTTCGCGCTCGCGCTCATCACCGTGCTGCTGCCGCCCGTCCTCATGCTCATCGGCACGCTCGGCACGTCCAACACCGCCAAGGGCACGCTGCCGTACTACTTCTTCGAGGCATGCGACTCCTCGGTCCTGTCCCTGCTCGCGGCGGTCGTCTTCGCCTTCTTCGCGCTGGGTGTCCGCTCCGGGTTCGGCCTCGGCCAGCTCCAGAAGATGGCGGGCAAGGGGCTCGGCCCCGTCGGCGCGATCGTGCTGATCCTCGGCGCGGGCGGCGGCCTCAAGGCCATGCTGACCGCGACCGGCATAGACAAGATCATCAGCGATTACGCGGTCGACTGGTCGGTGCCGCCGCTGCTCCTGGCCTGGGTCGTCGCCGCGCTCCTGCGGATCTGCCTCGGCTCCGCCACCGTCGCCACCGCCGCGGCCACCGGCATCGTCGCCCCGCTGCTCACCGCCTACCCGGGTGTCTCGCCCGAGCTGATGGTGCTCGCCACCGCGTCCGGCGCCGTGATGCTCTCGCACGTGAACGACTCCGGGTTCTGGCTGTTCAAGGAGTACTTCCAGCTGTCCGTCTCCCAGACGTTCCGCACCTGGACGCTGATGCTGTCCCTGCAGTCACTGCTCAGCCTCGGCGGAGTCCTGCTGCTCAGCACGTTCGTGGGCGGCTGAGCCCGGCCGGGGACGCGGGGCCGGAAAAGAAGATCATCGGCTACCGTCGCGTACGCGAGAGACGTCGCACCTGAAGAACACGAAAGAGAGGAGAGCGGCGATGACCGCTCAGGAGCCGTTGCCGCTCATCCCCGACCAGCGGCGCGAGCAACTCCTGCGGCACCTGCGCAGGGAGGGGGTGCTGAGCGTCCAGCAGATCACCCAGCTCTTCGGCGTCTCCCACATGACCGTCCGCCGCGACATCGCCGAACTGGAGCGGCAGGGCCTCGTCTTCTCCGTCCCCGGCGGCGTCCGGATCGCCAGTCATGTCAGCAGCGAGCCGAGCTTCCAGGACAAGTCCCTGGTCGACAAGGACGAGAAGGAGGCCATGGCGGCGCGGGCCGCCGAGCGCGTCCAGGAGGGCATGACCGTCTACCTCGACGCGGGCACCACCCTGCTCGCCATGGTCCCGGCGCTCGCCCGTCTGGACTCCCTGACGGTGGTGACCAACGACTTCACCACCGTCGACCGGCTGATGGCCGCCCCGCACCTGGAGCTGGTGCACATCGGCGGCCAGGTCGACGTCGACAACCGCTCCAGCGTGGGCCGGCTCGCCGCCGCCACCCTGCGCCAGCTCGCCCTCGACATCGCTTTCATCAGCACCAGCTCCTGGGACCTGCTGCGCGGGGTCACCACCCCCTCGGAGCCCAAGGTCGAGGTCAAGCAGGTGGCGATGGAGGCGGCGGCCTCGTCGGTCCTCGTCGCGGGATCGGCGAAGTTCGGCACGTTCGGCAAGTACCGGGTCGCGCCGCTGTCGGCGTTCGACACGGTGATCACGGACGCGTCGCTGACCGAGGCCGCCGCGGAGGGGGTCCGGGCGGGCGGGGCCGAGCTGTGCGTGGCGCGTCCGTGACCGGCGTGCGGTCCTAGCTCCTAGCAGCTGCCGTCCGACACCGCGAGGCCCTTGCCCGCGCCCGCCGTCCGGCTGACGATCGACGGGACGCAGCTCGCCTTGTCGAGCGTGTAGGAGTACGGGACCGACACGGTGGTCGTGGACTGCATACCTGGGCCGGCCGGGTAGTTCTCGTCCCCGGCCGCGGACCAGGTCACGTTGTCCAGGACGTTGCCGCTGGTCTGCCAGTAGCCCCTCTCGTCGGTGTAGAAGGTGCCGAGGACGTCCTTGGAGTTCTTGAAGTAGTTGTTCTCCACCTTGGCCTTGGCGCCGGCCCGCGAGTTGATGCCGGACTCGTTCAGGCTCGTGTACGCGTTGTTGTAGATGTGGGCCGTGCCGCCGCGCAGCAAGGGCGCGCGCGAGTCCAGGTTCTCGTACAGGTTGTGGTGGAACGTGACGTTGCCGTTGGACAGGTCGCTCTCGCTGGAGCCGATCAGGCCGCCGCGGCCCGAGTTGCGCAGCGTGCTGTAGGACAGCGTCACGTACTGGGTGTTGTTCTTCATGTCGAAGAGGCCGTCGAAGCCCTCGGACTCGCCGCCGGACGCCAGCAGGGACACGTGGTCCACCCAGACGTTGCGGACGTCCTTCTCCATGCCGATGGCGTCGCCGCCGTTGGAGGTGGGGGAGCCGGACTTCTTGACGTTCCTGACCGTCACGTTCTGGATGATGATGTTGCTCGACTCCCTGATGTGGATGCCGAGTTGATCGAAGACGGCGCCGCCGCCGACGCCGACGATCGTGACGTTCTTGATCTGCTTCAGCTCGATCACCCCGGCGGCGGTGTTGCAGCTGTCGCCGGAGACCTTGGCGGTGTTGCCGTGGTTGATCGTGCCCTCGACCTGGATCGTGATCGGGGTGTCGTCGGCGGCGCGGCCGCACAGTGCCTGGTGGATCTGGGTGCCCGTGGTGGCCTTGACGGTGGCGCCGCCCGCGCCGCCGGTCGTGCCGCCGTTCTGGGTCGCGTACCCGGTGGCGCCGGCCGCCGCGGCGGACGCCTCCGGCATCGACAGGGCCACTCCGGCGCCCGCGGCGAGGGCCGCGGCGGTCAGTGTCGCGGAAAGCCGCAGCGCTAGGGGGCGCGCGGTGGTGGGTCGGCTCATCCTGGTCTCCCGCATCGTCTCGTCCCGTCCCGGCGGGTGCCGGTCCAGCCCCTAGTGGTCGCGAGGGGGCGATGGGTTGCCGGGTCGGCGGCGGACGGTTCGACCTGTCGGACGGCTGCTCCGGCCCGTCGGACGGTTGCCTCGGTCTGTCGGACGGCTACGCGGTGACCTTCGCGACGAACGTCGCCACGTTCGCCATCGTCCGCTCCACCTTCTCCTCGACCGTCAGCGTCTCGTGCAGCCGCGAGCCCATCCCCGCGTCCTTCTTGCCGCGCACGTACAGCGAACAGGCGAGGTCGCTGCAGATGTACGCGCCCACCGAGTTGCCCTGCTTCCCGGCCTTGCCCGCCTTGGGCGCGACCATCAGCGTGACGCCGCCGGTGTGCGTGGTGACGCACATCGAGCACATGCTGCGCCGCGTCAGCGACGCCCCGGTGTGCGAGGCGCGCAGCGCGACCCCCTGGAGGCGGCCGTCGAGCTCGGCGACGAGGTAGGCGCGGTCGGGGGCCTGCGGGTCCCGCCAGCCGAAGTAGTCCAGGTCGTCCCAGGGGCGGTCGGCCAGATCGCGCGGGATGTTCATCCGCGTCGCCTCGCCCTTGGTGGTGTTCACGAATGCGGAACGGATCTCCCGTTCGGTCAGTGGCTTCATAACAGCGAGGCTAATTTGCCTAAAGGTTTTAGGCAAACGCATAATGCGTATGGGCCGTCGGAGAGGACATACGGGCATGGTGCGAGTGGGACTGAACGCGGAGCGGCTGGCGCAGGCCGGTGCCGAGCTGGCCGACGAGGTGGGGTTCGAGCACGTCACCGTCTCGGCGCTGGCCCGGCGGTTCGACGTCAAGGTCGCGAGCCTGTACTCGCATGTGAAGAATTCACACGACCTCAAGGTCCGGATCGCGATGATCGCCCTGGCGGAGATGGCCGACCGCGCCGCCGACGCGCTCGCCGGACGCGCGGGCAAGGACGCGCTGAGCGCCCTGGGCGACGTCTACCGGGACTACGCCCGTGAACACCCCGGCCGCTACGCCGCATCCCAGTTCCGCCTCGACCCCGAATCGGCCGCGGCGAGCGCGGGGCCGAGGCACTCCCGGATGACCCGTGCGCTGCTGCGCGGCTACGACCTGGACGAGCCCGACCAGACCCACGCCGTCCGCCTCGTCGGCAGCGTCTTCCACGGCTACGTGAGCCTGGAGATGGCCGGCAGCTTCAGCCACAGCGCGCCGGACTCGGACGTGACGTGGCGGCGGACGCTGGACGCGCTGGACGCGCTGTTGCGGAACTGGCCGCAGCAAGGGCCTGCGCAGAGCCCCGAGCACGGAAAGAAGGCATGAGGTCTTGAGTACCGAAAACCCCTGGGTCACCACCCCGCTCACCGCCGATCTCCTCCACGGCGCCCTCGACATCGAGCGCACCGAGCGCGGGATGCTCCCGCACCGGCTGCCCGCCTGGGCCCGCGCCCAGAACACCGACGGCCAGCTCGCCATGGTCGAGGCCCAGCCGTCGGGCGTACGGCTCGCCTTCCGTACCCGCGCGACCGTCATCGAGCTGGACACCCTGCCGGCCAAGCGCACCTACGCGGGTCTGCCCGGCAGGCCCGACGGGATCTACGACCTCCTGGTCGACGGGCGGCTCGCGCGGCAGGGCAGCGTCTCCGGCGGCGACACCCTCACCATCGACATGGCCACCGGCGGCTTCGAGCGCACCCCGGGCGCCCCCGGCACCCTGCGCTTCGAGGACCTCCCCGACGCCATGAAGGACGTCGAGATCTGGCTCCCGCACGACGAGACCACCGAACTCCTCGCCCTGCGCTCGGACGCCCCCGTGGAGCCCGCCGAGGACCGGGGCCGCCCTGTGTGGCTGCACCACGGCAGCTCCATCAGCCACGGCTCCAACGCCGCGAGCCCCACGACGATCTGGCCCGCCCTGGCCGCGGCGCGCGCCGACGCCCATCTGGTCAACCTCGGCTTCGGCGGCAGCGCCATGCTGGACCCCTTCACCGCACGCACCATCCGCGACACCCCCGCCGACCTGATCAGCGTCAAGGTCGGGATCAACATCGTCAACTACGACGGTATGCGGCTGCGTGTCTTCGGCCCGGCGGTGCACGGCTTCCTCGACACCATCAGGGAGGGCCACCCGACGACGCCGCTGCTCGTCGTCTCGCCGATCCTGTGCCCGATCCACGAGGACACCCCCGGCCCGGCCGCCCCCGACATGGAGACGCTCGCCGACAGCGGTCGGCTCAGGTTCCGCGCCATGGGCGACCCCGCCGAACGCGCCCAGGGCAAGCTCACCCTGAACATCGTCCGCGCGGAGCTGGCCCGCATCGTCGAGCAGCGCGCCGCCGACGACCCGCACCTGCACTACCTCGACGGCCGCGAACTGTACGGCGAGGACGACCACGCCGAGCTGCCGCTGCCCGACGACATCCACCCCGACGCGGCCGCCCACCGCCGCATGGGGGAGCGGTTCGCGGAGCTGGCGTTCGGCGCGGGCGGACCCTTCGGGAAGGCCGCTGAGCGGGCGGGTTAGCATATGAGCGCCGCCTAGCTCGAAAGAGACGCACGTGACTGTCAATGACGACTCGTTCACCAATTGGAAGCACCGCGAGGAGACCGCGGAGTCGATGATCCCGATCATCGGGAAGCTGCACAGGGAGCGGGACGTGAACGTCCTGCTGCACAGCCGCTCCTTGGTGAACAAGTCGGTGGTCAGCATCCTCAAGACCCACCGGTTCGCCCGGCAGATAGCCGGCGCCGAACTCTCGGTCACCGACACGATGCCGTTCCTGCGCGCCCTGTCCACGCTCGACCTGGGCCCCTCGCAGATCGACATCGGCATGCTCGCGACGACGTACCGAAGCGACGAACGCGGGCTCTCCGTCGAGGAGTTCACCGCCGAGGCCGTCGCGGGAGCCGTCGGCGCGGCCAAGATCGAGCGCGGCGCCGGACGCGACGTCGTCCTCTACGGCTTCGGCCGCATCGGCCGCCTCGTCGCCCGCCTCCTCATCGAGAAGGCGGGCTCGGGCAACGGCCTGCGCCTGCGCGCCATCGTCGTGCGCGGCGGCGGCGACCGGGCCGCCGAGGACATCGTGAAGCGCGCCTCGCTGTTGCGCCGCGACTCCATCCACGGCCAGTTCCAGGGCACGATCACCGTTGACGAGGCGAACCGCACGATCAACGCCAACGGCAATGTCATCAAGGTGATCCACGCCAACGACCCGTCGGAGATCGACTACACCGCGTACGGCATCCGCGACGCGATCCTCATCGACAACACCGGCAAGTGGCGCGACCGAGAGGGCCTCTCGCAGCACCTGCGCCCCGGTATCGACAAGGTCGTCCTGACCGCCCCCGGCAAGGGCGACGTGCCCAACATCGTGCACGGCGTCAACCACGACACGATCAAGCCGGACGAGCAGATCCTGTCCTGCGCCTCCTGCACCACCAACGCCATCGTGCCGCCGCTGAAGGCGATGGCCGACGAGTACGGGGTGGAGCGCGGCCACGTCGAGACGGTCCACTCGTTCACCAACGACCAGAACCTGCTCGACAACTACCACAAGGCCGACCGCCGGGGCCGCTCCGCGCCGCTCAACATGGTCATCACCGAGACCGGCGCCGCCTCCGCCGTCGCCAAGGCGCTGCCCGACCTCAAGGCGCCGATCACCGGCAGCTCGATCCGTGTGCCCGTGCCGGACGTCTCGATCGCCATCCTCAGCCTGCGCCTGGGCCGCGAGGCCACCCGCGAGGAGGTCCTCGACTACCTCCGCCAGGTCTCGCTGACCTCCCCGCTCAAGCGGCAGATCGACTTCATCAGCGCGCCCGACGCCGTCTCCAGCGACTTCATCGGCTCCCGCCACGCCTCGATCGTCGACGCGGGCGCGACCAAGGTCGACGGCGACAACGCGATCCTCTACCTCTGGTACGACAACGAGTTCGGCTACTCGTGCCAGGTGATCCGCGTCGTCCAGCACGTCTCGGGCGTGGAGTACCCGACCTTCCCGGTGCCCGTCCCGGTGGCCTGAACCGCACGGTGCACCACCGTGCGCGCCGCCCCCGCCGAACGCGGGGGCGGCGCGCTCTTGACGCGAAGATCATCCACGGCGCAGGATGAGTCCATGTTCACCTACCGCGCCCACGCTTTCGGAACGGCCACCGCGCCGGACCGATGTGGTTGCGCGCGCAGCGGCTTGTAGCGGACCGCCGGTCCCTCGTCGCTTCTTCCCCGTACGTCCCGCGGGTCTCTCTGTCTCGTTCCAGTAGGTCGCGCGCGTACGGCTCACCTGCGCGTTCCCACCTTTGGTGCGGGATCGCGTTCACCGCGCGCCCATCGGAGAGTGCCCATGTCCGTGACGGATATTTCCCCCGAAACCCCTGCCCTCGCCCAGTTGCGCCCCGCCCGCATCCCCGCCGACGGCCTCTATGAGGGCCGGCGCGTCCTGCGCCGTACCCCCGACGGGTGGCACGAGCGCCCGTACGAGCGGTTCGAGGTCGTCCCGCAGGCGGCCACCATCGGCGCCGAGATCCGCGGCCTCGACCTCTCCCGGCCGCTCACCGACGCCGTGCGCGAAGACCTGAACCGGGCGCTGCTCGAATGGAAGGTGCTGTTCTTCCGCGGCCAGCACCTCAGCAGCGACCACCAGCGCCGATTCGCGCTCCATTGGGGCGAGTTGGAGACCAACCCGCTCCTCGAACGCGGTGACAGCGACGACGTCGTACGGTTCGACAAGGGTGCCGCGGACACGCCGTCGTTCGAGAACGTGTGGCACACCGACGTCACCTTCCGCGAACGCCCCGCGATGGGCGCCGTGCTGCAGCTGCGCGAGGTCCCGCCGTCCGGCGGCGACACCATGTGGGCCGACATGGCCGCCGCCTACGACAACCTCCCCGACGACGTGCGGACCCGCATCGAAGGAGCCGTCGCCGAGCACGACTTCCTGCCCGGCTTCCGCCGCTTCTACGGGCCCGAGCGCCTCGCCCGCTGGCAGGACGCGTTCCCGCCCGTGCTCCACCCGGTCGTCCGCCGCCACCCCGAGACCGGCCGGCGCATGCTCTTCGTCAACACCTCCTTCACCACCCGGATCGTCGGCCTCGAACGCGCCGAGAGCGACCGGCTGCTGCGGCTCCTCTTCCAGCAGGCGCACGTGCCGGAGTTCCAGGTCCGGTTCAGGTGGCAGGCGGGCGACATCGCGTTCTGGGACAACCGGGCCACGCAGCACTACGCGGTCGCGGACTACGGCGACGCGCGCCGGGTCGCCGAGCGCGTCGCCATCGCGGGGGACCGGCCCTACTGACGCAGCCTGGGGAACAGGGGCGGAAATATCCCTCGCACCGGCGAGGACCCTTCCGGCCGGGCGGCCGATACTGGCCCCGCCCGCAAGGGTCCCGCCACGCGTCGCGAGGAGCCGTCCCATGCGTCTGCCGCGCACCACCTCCCCGTACCTGACCTCGCCGTACGTCGTCGACGGCGCCCTCGCCGCCCTCGTCCTGTTCGCCGTGTCGCTGCAGTTCCTCTTCCCCGACCGGGACGGCGACCCGCTGTCCTGGCAGGGGTTCCTGCTCGGCGCGGGCACCGCCGTGCCGCTGGTGTGGCGGCGCCGGGCGCCGATGACCTGCGCGTACGCCGTCGCACTCTGCACTACGGCGATGGCGCTGTACCACGCGCCGCCGCCCGACGTCGTGTACGGCGGTCTTGTCGCCCTCTACACCGTCGCCGCCTACTCCCGCAGCGGGCCGCGCCGCTTCATGCTCAGTGGCTGGGTGGTGTTCGGCTCGACGACGATGGCGATGAAAGAGCACGCCGAACCGTTCGAGTACGCCTTCCACCTGCTGAGCTTCCTCAGCGCGTACGGGTTCGGCATCCTCGCCCGGTTGCAGCGCGCCCACACCGCCACCCTGGAGGAGCACGCCCGCACCCTGGAGCGCGAGCGGGAGATCGACCGGGCCCGCGCCGCCGCCAGCGAACGCGCCCGGATCGCCCGCGACATGCACGACGTCCTCGCGCACGCCGTCAGCCTCATGGTCGTGCAGGCCGAGGCGGGGCCGGTCGTGGTGCGCAGCCGCCCCGAGCGCGCGGAGGCCGCCTTCGACGCGATCGCGGGCGCGGGGCGCGACGCCATGGTGCAACTCCGGCGCATTCTCGGGGTGTTGCGGGACCCGGCGGATCTCGGTGACTCCGGCGCCCGCGCCCCGCAGCCCGGACTCGACGATCTGCCCGAGCTGATCCGCCGCGTCGGCACGACCACCGACCTGTGCGTCACCCTGCGCACCACCGGCCACCCGCGCCCCCTCGGCCCCGACACGCAGACGGCCGCGTACCGCATCGTCCAGGAGGCCCTGACCAACACGGTCAAGCACGCGTACGCTGCCCGCGCGGACGTACAACTCGACTGGACGGAGCGGGAGTTGACGATCACCGTGACGGACGACGGGACCGGGCCCGGACCGCGCGCGAACGGCACCGGGCACGGCCAGGGACTCATCGGCATCCGGGAACGCGCCACGGCCTGCGGCGGCACCGCCCACGGCGGCCCCGGGCCCCGGGGCGGCTTCCGCGTGCGCGCCCGGCTGCCCGCCGCCCGGCACCGTCTGGCCGCACCGTGAGCGCCGCACCGTGAGCATCCGCGTCGTCGTCGCCGACGACCAGGAACTCGTCCGCAGCGGCTTCACCATGATCCTGGAGGCGCAGCCCGACATCGAGGTCGTCGCCGAGGCGGGCGACGGCGACCAAGCCGTCACCGAAGTCCTGCGCCACGCCCCCGACGTGGCGCTTCTCGACATCCGCATGCCCCGCACCGACGGCCTGGAGGCGGCCCGCCGCGTGTGCGCGCAGTCCAGCTGCCGCGTCGTCATGCTGACGACCTTCGACCTCGACGAGTACGTGTACGAGGCCCTGTACGCCGGCGCCTCCGGGTTCCTCCTCAAGGACGTCCGCCGCGACGACCTCGTGCACGCGGTCCGGGTCGTCGCCGCGGGCGACTCGCTGCTCGCCCCGTCCGTGACCCGCCGCCTCGTCGCCGACATCATCCGCCGCAGGCACCGCACCACCACGCCGCCGAGCCTCGCCGCCCTCACCGCCCGCGAGACGGAGACGCTGCGCCACCTCGCGCGCGGCCTCACCAACGCAGAGATCGCCCGGACCCTCCACGTCAGCGAGCACACCGTCAAGACGCACGTCAGCAATGTGCTGAGCAAGCTGGGCCTGCGCGACCGGGTGCAGGCGGTGATCCGCGCCTACGAGTCCGGGCTCGTGACGCCGGCCGCCGACTGACCCCGTACACCCGTACAGGCGGCCCGTACAGGCGACCCGTCAGGCGTACGGGGGCGCCGGCCGGCCTCCCGCCCACGGGCGAGCCGGGCCCTGGCACCTCACTCGCGCGGGCGAGCCCGGCAACCGCTCGCCCCGGCGATCCGCCGACCCCCTCCGGGACGCCACGCTGACCGGGTCCATCCGGCCCATCGGACCTCCGAGGAGGCGCCGTGCTCAGCGCACTCGCCCGGACGGCGACCCGCCGCCCCCGTACCGTGATCCTCATCTGGCTGGCCCTGATCGCGCTCGGTCTCGGGCTCGGCGCCGGTGTGTTCGGCCGGCTCTCGGACGCCGTCCCCGACGTGCCCGGCACCGAGTCCGACCGCACCGAGGCGCTGCTTGAACGCATCGACCCGCGCGGTGAATCGCTGACCGCCGTCGTCGAGGCGCCCCGCGTCACCGACCCGGCCGTACGCGCGACGGTCGACAGCGCCGTCGCCGATCTGCGCCGCGTCCCCGGCGTCGCCGACGTGCCCGACCCCTACGCCGAGCGCGGCCTCGCCGCCGAGGACGGCCGGGCGCTGATCGTCCCCGTCACCCTGAAGGGCGGGCTCGACGACGACGCGGAGGACGCCGCCGTGGACGCGGCCGCCGACCGCGTCAAGGAGATCGACGGCCCGGAGGCGCACATCAGCGGCGGCCCGCTGCTCGGCAAACAGCTCGGCGAACGCGCCCAGGAAGACGTCCAGCGCGCCGAACTGCTCTCCCTGCCCGTAGTGCTCGGACTGCTGCTCCTCGTCTTCGGCGGGCTGCGCGCGGCCGGGCTTCCGCTGCTCGTGGCGGTGAGCGGCGTGGCCGGCGCGTTCCTCGCCCTGTTCGGCTTCAGCCAAGTCACCGAGATCTCCGTCTACGTGGTCCAGGTGACGACGATGCTCGGGCTCGGCCTCGCCGTGGACTACGCCCTGCTGATGGTGGTCCGCTTCCGTGAGGAGCGCCGCGCCGGCGGCGATGTCGCCGAGGCCGTGCACCGCACCGTCGACCGCGCGGGCCGCACCATCCTCTTCTCCGGGCTCACCGTCGCCGTCAGCCTCAGCGGGCTGCTCGTCTTCCCGAGCCCGTTCCTGCGCAGCATGGGTCTGGCCGTCGCCGCCGTCGTGGTCGTCGACATGCTCGCCGCGCTGACCCTGCTGCCCGCGCTCCTGGCGCTCTTCGGCAAGCGCATCGCCCCGCCGAAGCCGCGCGCCGCCGGCGAGGAGGGCCGGGTCTTCGCGCGGATCGCCCGGTTCGCGGGCCGCCGCCCCGTCGCCGTCCTCACACTGAGCGTGCTGGCGCTGCTCGCCCTGGCCCTGCCCGCAACGAACCTGCGCATCGACATCGGGGACGCCCGCCAGCTGCCCGCGTCGACCGAGGCGCGGCAGGTGTACGACGCGGTGCACGCGCACTATCCGGCGGGCGTGGGCGTGGACCCGGTGACAGTCGTGGTGCGGCCCGGCGCGGACGCGGCGTTCGAGCGGCGGGTGGCAAAGCTGCCGGGCGTGGCGTCGGCGCGGGCGCGGACGGTGAGCGACGGCACGCGCGTGCTGCGGGTCGAACCCGCGGGGTCCGTCGACGGCGCCACCGCTACCCGGCTGGTCGCGGACGTACGGGAGCTGCGGGGCTCCGAGCCGGTCGTCGTCGCCGGGACGGCCGCGCGGCTCGTCGACTTCCGGCAGATGCTCGCCGACCGCACGGCCTGGGCGGCGCTCACCGTCCTCGCGGGGATCCTGGTCCTCCTGTTCGCGTTCACCGGCTCGGTGCTCATTCCCGTGCGTACGGTCCTCACGACCCTGCTCAGTCTGGGCGCGGCGCTCGGCGTCGTCGTCCTGGTCTTCCAGGACGGGCATCTGGTCTCCTGGCTGGGCGGGGAGGGGCTCGGCGCACTGAGCCTGACCGCGCCGCCGCTGATCATCGCGATCGCGTTCGGGCTCGCCATGGACTACGAGCTGTTCATCCTCGCCCGGATGCGGGAGACGTGGCTCGCGACCGGCGACCCGACCGAGGCCGTGGTGTCGGGCCTGCGCCGCTCGGGCCGCGTCGTCACCTGCGCGGCGCTGCTCCTCGCCGTCGTCTTCGGCGCCTTCATGACCGGCGGCTTCGCCCCGATCCTGGAGATCGGCCTGGGCCTCACCCTGGCGGTCCTCATCGACGCGAGCATCGTGCGCCTGCTGCTCGTACCGGCGTCGATGGCGCTCCTCGGCCGCCGGGCGTGGTGGTCCCCGAGCGGCTTGCGGCGGCTGCATGAACGGTTCGGGGTGCGGGAGGAGGCCGAGGAAGGTCAGCGGACGCGGGCCGGGGTGTGAGAGCGGGCGCCGGCCACGCTGGGCGGCCCTCTGGGGCCCCGCCCGCGTGGCCGGCGCCCGTGGGCCGTTCTCAGCCCACCGCCGCGATCGACCGCCCCGCCCACTCCGGTGCCGGTTCCGTCAGTTCCGTGAAGCGGTCGCGGATCGGGTCCGGGAACGGGGTCGCCCGGCCCGCATGCTGGTCGACGTGGAGCGCGAGCAGTTCCGTCGTCGCCACCGGGGCCGCGTCCGGGTCCGGCTCGGCGGACGCGGCGTCGACCACGTACATCTCGTGCGTGAAGCGCGCCTTCTTCGCGGCGGCGCCCAACACCCGCGTGCGCAGGGCGAGATGGGCGCCCTCGGGCACGTCGCGGAGGAAGCGGATGTGGGACTCGACCGTGTAGAGGGAGCAGCCGGTCGACTCGCGGTAGGCGGAGTGCAGGCCCGTCTCGATCATCAGAGCGTCCGTGGCGTGGCCGAAGGCGAGGACGTAGAATGCCTCGCTCATGTGACCGTTGTAGTCGATCCACTCGGGGCGGACGGTGCGGTGGAGCAGAGGAATCACCGGGGCTCCCCCTTCCCGCCGTCCAGGCGGCCCGTCGCGCGCAGGACGTCGATGACGCCCTGGTCGCGTTCGGCCACGAGATCGGCGATGGTGCGCCCGTCCGCCGCGTCGTCGCACCCGGCGACCACCGCGTCGTAGAGCGCGCGGTCGAGTTCGGGTGCGTCGAGGCGGGTCCAGGGCGCCTTCAGGGACGGACCGAAGTGGTCCAGCATGTGCGCCATCCCGCCCTCACCGCCCGCGAGGGCGAACGTGAGCATCGGGCCCATCACGGCCCAGCGCAGCCCGGGACCCTCGGTGATCGACGCGTCGATGTCCCGCACCGTCGCCTCACCGTTGGCGACCATGTGCAACGCCTCGCGCCACAGCGCCTCTTGGAGCCGGTTCGCGATGAAGCCGGGCACCTCGCGGTCCATGGTGATCACCGACTTGCCCGCCACCTCGTAGAAGCGCGACGCCCACGCGACCGCCGCCGCGTCGGTGCCCTCGCCGCCGACGACCTCGACCAGCGGGATCAGGTAGGGCGGGTTGAACGGGTGCCCGACGACAAGGCGGGACGGGTCCGCGGCCGTCGTCTGCATGTCCGTCATCGGGTAGCCCGACGTGGAGGAGGCGATGACGACGCCGGGCGGGGCCGCCGCGTCCAGGCGGGCGAGCAGGTCCCGCTTGAGGTCCAGCTTCTCGGGCGCGCTCTCCTGCACGAACTGCGCGTCGGAGACAGCCAGTTCGAGTGTGGGCGCCACCGTGAGGCGGTCGCGGGAGGCGCCCTCCGCGAGGCCGAGCTGCGTCAGCGCGGGCCAGGCCGCGTCGACAAGGCGGCGCAGCCTCGGCTCCGCGTCGGGCGCCGGGTCCCACGCCGTGACGTCGTAGCCGCGGGCCAGGAAGTGGGCGACCCAGCCGCCGCCGATCACACCGGCACCGACGCAGGCGACGCGGCGCACCTCTTCAGGGTTGGTCGGGAGGGCCATCAGCGGTTCTCCTTCCGGGCATGCCGGGCCTGCCGGGCCTTGAGGCCGAGCAGTTCGCGCGCCTCGTCCGGCGTCGCGACGCGCGTGCCGAGCGACTCGGTGATCGTCACGGCCCGCTCGACGAGCTGCGCGTTGGTCACCTTGTTGCCCTTGCCGAGGTAGAGGTTGTCCTCCAGGCCCACGCGGACGTGGCCGCCGAGCAGGATCGACTGCGCCACCCACGGCATCTGCATCCGCCCGAGCGCGAAACTCGCCCAACGGGCGCCGTCCGGCAGCATGTTCACCATCGACTGCAGCACCCCGGGGTCGGCGGGGGCGCCCCACGGGATGCCCATGCACAGCTGGAACACGGTCGGGTCGTCGAGCAGCCCCTCGGCGAGCAACTGCTTGGCGAACCACAGCTGACCCGTGTCGAAGATCTCCAGTTCGGGCCGGACCCCCAGCTCCTGGATGCGGCGGGCGCCGGTGCGGAGCATGTCCGGCGTGGAGACGTAGAGGTTCGAGCCGTCGCCGAAGTTCAGGGAGCCGCAGTCGAGCGTGCAGATGTCGGGGAGCAGGTCCTCGACGTGCGGGAGCCGCTCCAGGCCGCCGACCAGATCGGTGCCGGGGAGGTGGGTCAGCGGGTCGTCGGGGTCGATGACCAGGTCGCCGCCCATGCCCGCGGTGAGGTTGATGACGACGTCGGTGCCGGTCTCCTTGATCCGTTCGACCACCTCGCGGTACAGCTTCGGGTCACGGGACGGAGCCCCGGTCTCCGGGTCGCGTACGTGGATGTGGACGACGGCGGCGCCGGCCTCCGCGGCCTGCACCGCGTTCCGGGTTATCTCCTCCGGGGTCACCGGGACGTGGGGGCTTTTGCGGACCGTGTCGCCCGCGCCGGTCAGGGCGCAGGTGATGATGACGTTCTCGGTGATGGGCATGTGGGGGCCTCCCATGTGGCCTTCTCGCCGTAGGGCTGTTGTGTGTGTTCGTGGGTGCGGGTCGTGTGTGGTCGCTCGCGCCGTTCCCCGCGCCCCTCAGGGGGTTTGCAGCAGCGCCGTCTCTACGTGTGTCTCCAGGGCTTTCTGCATGGCATCCGGGGAGATGTGGGGGGTGCCCGATGCCAGTACCTGCGTTGCCAGGCCGTCGATGAGGGCGGTCAGGGTCAGGGCCGCCGCCTCCGGGTCGGCCGTCGCGCGGAAGACGCCCTGCGCGACCCCTCTCCGTACGACGTCGGCGACGGTCTCGCGCCACTGCCGGTAGTACTCGGCGTGCAGCCGGCCCACCGCCGTGGAGCGCGCCGCCTCCGCCCACAGGTCGAGCCAGACCGCCCACTGGCGGCGCTGCTGCGCGGTGCGCGGCGTCTGCAACGCGATGAGCTGGGCCAGCTCCGCGACCGCGTCGTCCGCCGAGGCGAGCCGTGCGGCGCGGCGTGCCGTGTCCTCGTCCATGCACCAGCGCACGGCGGCCTCGAGGAGGTCGGCGCGGCCGGGGAAGTGGTAGTGGATCGCGGCGGTGCTGGTGGCGCAGGCGCGGGCGATGTCCGCGACCCGCACCGCGTGGAAACCGTGCTCGGCGATCAGCCGGACCGTCTCGCGGACGATCTGCAGCGGCCGCCCGCCCTCGACGGGGACGGCGGCGGCCGGAGCCCGCTCCTCGGGCGGCCGGGTGCCGAGCAGCCGCCCGACGTCGACGCGCCCCTCGTCGGCGATCCGCGCCAGCTCGGCGGCGGTGAAGCGGCGGGTGCCGCTCAGCGACCGGGAGAGCTTCGACGGATCCATGACGATGCGGCGCGCGAACTCGCGCTGACTGACGCCCGCGGCCGCGATGACCTCGCGGACCCGGGCGGCGGTGTCGGTGCCCGCGGCTGCGCCGGTGGCGTCGTTGGTTTCCACGGGCACGACCCTAACCAGGTGTTGAGAAGAACTCAACACACGATCCGCAATCCGCGCGACCAGTCCGCTGTTGCGATGCTGACTGGTGCATCAGTCCGCTTGGCAACAAGCGGTCCTGTGTGAAGGTGCGCGGTCACCGGCATTGACCCCTCAAGACGCGGGCTCTATGTTCCCGCTGAGTCCCAGGGGGGATCCATGTCTCGCACCCGGCGCACCTTCACCGCGCTCACCGCCGCCGCCCTGCTCACCGCCGCGGCGGCCTGCGGTTCCGACTCCGACTCCGGTTCCAGCGGCTCGCGCTCGCCCACGAACGCCGCGGGGGAGACGACGGTGAAGCTCGGCGTCATCCCGATCCTCGACGTCGCGCCGGTCTACCTCGGCCAGAAGAAGGGCTTCTACAAGAAGCAGAAGCTCCGGCTCGCCCTCTCCACGGCGCAGGGCGGCGCCGCGATCGTGCCCGCCGTCGTCAGCGGGCAGACCCAGTTCGGCTTCTCCAACGTCATGTCGCTGATGATCGCCCAGTCCAACGGCGTCCCCGTCGAGGGTGTCGTCAACGGGGTCAACTCCACCGGCAAACCGGGTGCCGATTTCGGCGGCGTCGTGGTCAAGAAGGGCAGCCCCCTCAAGACCGCCAAGGACCTTGAGGGCAGGACGGTCGCCGTCAACACGCTCAAGAACATCAACGACACCACCGTCCGCGAGTCCGTCCGCAAGGCCGGCGGCGACCCCTCCAAGGTCAAGTTCGTCGAGATGGCCTTCGACCAGATGCCCGCCGCCCTCACCGGCGACCAGGTCGACGCGGCGCAGGTCGTCGAGCCCGCCCTCGCCACCGTCAAGGCGGACGGCGGCCGCGTCATCGCCTCCAACTTCACCGACACCGCCCCCGACCTCACCGTGGCGATGTACTTCACCTCGACCACGTACGCCAAGAACCACCCCGACATCGTCGAACGTTTCACGGCCGCGACCAAGGAGTCCCTCGCCTACGCCGACGCGCACCCCGACGAGGTCAGGGACATCCTCACCACGTACACCAAGATCCCCTCGTCCCTCCGCGGCGAACTGATCCTGCCGCGCTGGCCCGAGACCGCAAACCGCGCCTCGATCGAGAAACTCGCCGAACTCGGCCAACAGGACGGCCAGTTCAGGAAGGCACCCGACGTCGACGCGCTCCTTCCGTGATCCTCGGCGCCCTGGGACTGCTCGCGTGCGCGGCGCTGTGGGAGACGGTGGCGCGCACCGGTCTCGTCGACGACGCCTACTTCCCGCCCTTCACCACCACCATGAGAGCCCTCGGCGACGAACTCGCCGACCCGGCCTTCTGGACGGCCCTCGGCTCCACCCTCACCGGGTGGGGGGTCGGCCTCGCCCTCGCGACCCTCGCCGGGACCGTCGCGGGAGTGGTCGTCGCGACGATCCCGTACCTGCGCGAGATCACCGCCTCGACCATCGAGTTCCTGCGCCCGATCCCGTCCGTCGCGCTCATCCCGCTGGCCGTCCTCCTCTACGGCACGGAGCTGCGCTCGGTCCTTCTCCTCGTCGTCTACGCCTCCTTCTGGCAGGTCCTCGTGCAGGTCCTGTACGGCGTCCGCGATGTCGACCCGGTCGCCGACGACACCGCCCGCGCCTTCGGCCTCGGCGCCTGGGCCCGCGTCCGGCACGTCGTGTGGCCGACCGCGCTGCCGTACGTGATGACGGGCGTACGGCTCGCGGCAGCCGTGGCGCTGATCCTCGCCATCACGGCCGAACTCGTCATCGGCGCACCGGGGTTGGGTACGCGGATCGCCGTCGCGCAGACCTCGCAGGCGGTGCCCGAGATGTACGCGCTGATCGTGGTCACCGGCTGCCTCGGCGTACTGATCAACACGGGGGCGCGGCTGGTGGAGCGGCACGTCCTGGCGTGGCACCAGTCGGTACGGGGGGAGGCGGCCCCCGCGTGATCACGAAGACGGTGGCGCGGAGATCGGTGCGCACGGTCCTCTTCACCCTCGCCCTGCCCTGCCTCCTCGTCGCCGTCTGGTGGCTGGCCTCCGACTCCAGTACGAGCGTCTACGCGCCGCCCCTGCGCACGATCCTGTCCCGCTTCGACGACGTATGGACGGCGGACCGGATCCGCACCGACGTCGTCCCCAGCCTGCTGCGGCTCGCGGCCGGCTACGCGTCGGCGGCGGTCGCGGGCGTCGTCCTCGGCGTCGGCATCGGCCTCTCCCGCACGGCCCGCGCCGTCTGCGAACCCGCCCTGGAGTTCCTGCGCGCCGTGCCCCCGCCGGTGCTCGTCCCCGTCATCATGCTCTTCGCGGGCATCGGCGACACGATGAAGATCGCCGTGATCGCGTCCGGCTGCGTCTGGCCGGTCCTGCTCAACACGGTGGCCGGGGTGCGGGCGGTCGACCCGGTCGCACTGGAGACGGCCCGCGCGTACGGCGTGAATGGCGCGGCCCGCCTGCGCTCCCTGATCCTCCCCTCGGCGAGCCCGCAGATCTTCACCGGCCTGCGCCAGGCCCTCTCCATCGGCGTCATCCTCATGGTCATCAGCGAGATGTTCGCCGCGAGCAACGGCCTCGGCTACGCCGTCGTCCAGTTCCAGCGCGGCTTCGCCATCCCGGAGATGTGGACCGGCATCCTCGTCCTCGGCCTTCTGGGCGTCGCCCTCGCGCTCCTGTTCACCCTCGTCGAGCGGCGGGCGCTCGCCTGGTACCACCGTTCGCGGGGCGCACGACGGAAGGCGGGCGGCGGCGGTGCTTGAGGTCAAAGGGCTGCGCAAGGTCTACGAGGGTTCCGGGCACCGGAGCGTGGAGGCGCTGCGCGATCTGACCTTCCGCGTGCCGGAGGGCGAGCTGGTGTGCGTCGTCGGCCCGTCCGGCTGCGGCAAGACGACCCTGCTCAAATGCGTGGCCGGCCTGCTCCGCCCGACGGACGGCACGGTCATGCTCGACGGCTCCCCGGTGACCGGCCCACGCCCCGGGCTCGCCGTCGTCTTCCAGGAGTACGGGCGGAGCCTGTTCCCCTGGATGCGGGTGACGGAGAACGTCGAGCTGCCGCTGCGCCGCTCCCTTGGCCGTACGGCCCGCCGCGCCCGGGTCACCGACGCGCTCGACGCGGTCGGCCTCGGCGGCGTCGGCCGCGCCTACCCCTGGGAACTCTCCGGCGGCATGCAGCAACGCGTCGCCATCGCGCGGGCCCTTGCCTACGAGCCCGAGGTGCTGCTGATGGACGAGCCGTTCGCGGCGGTCGACGCGCAGACGCGGGCGGAGCTGGAGGATCTGGTGCGCGGGTTGTGGCGGGAGCGGGGGATGACGGTGCTCTTCGTCACGCATGACATCGACGAGGCGGTGTATCTGGGGGAGCGGGTGCTGGTGCTGAGCGCTTCGCCGACGGTGGTGCGGGAGGAAGTGATGATCCCGCTTCCGGTCGAGCGGGATCAGTTGGTGACGCGGGCGGATGAGCGGTTCGTGGGGTTGCGGAGCCGGGTGCTCGGGTTGATTCGGGGTGGGGGTCAGGGGGACAAGAGGTTGGGGTAGTGGTGGGCGATGACGCGGCGGAGGGCCAACCGGGTTGCTGGAGGTATGGGGGAGTCCTCGCCGAGCCGGTGCACCGTGTTCCTGACGAAGGCGTCGATCCGCCCCCTGGTGGCGGGGGCCAGACGCTCCCCATCGCGTTCGTGCGCGGTGAGCATCAGGGCCACGACGCGGTCGAATGCGGAGAAGCGGACCGGGACCATGTCGAGGCCGCGCAGCACCCGGCCGTACAGCCCGTCGAGCTCGGCGGGGGAGAGCGTGAGGGTGTCCTCCAGCAGCAGCCGCAGCAGGTCATGGGCGAGGGACGTGGCCGGCGCCCCTTCCTCGGGCACGAACGTCAGCACGGCCGGACCCAGATTGCGGAACACGGGGTCCATCGCCAGCCGTATCACCCCGTCGTTCGTCATCCCGCCGAGGGACAGCTTGTGCCACACCTCGTCCCAGTACGCCCGCTGCCAGACGGCTCCGCCGCGGCCCCTCGGATACTGGTACAGCCAATTGGGGTCGACGGGGTCAGGGGCCCGCAGCTCGCCCTCCCGCAGCGAGATCTCCAGCACCCGGCGACCCTCCTCGTCCCAGGTGGGGTGGGTGATGAGCGCCAGGGCCACGTCCGTCCACTGCTGGCCGTCCAGAGAGGACTGCCACAGCATGCAGTGGCGGTTCCACGTGTACACCGGATCGCTCCTCCCTGGGAACAGCTCGGCCGCCGTCATCGGGCCGGCCAGCGCCAGGATCATCAGCACCAGGTTCGAGCCGTAGATGCCGTGCCGCGCGGCGGTGCGCAGGGTGGCGGGCCGATACCCCGGATGCTGGTCGCCGGTCCGGGTCACATGCTCGGACAGGACGCGGATCAGCCGGGCGGCCAGTCGGTTCCGTTCCGCCGTGTCGATCTGGTCGATGAGTCCCCGCGCGAATCGCAGCATCTGACGCGATCCGATGGGGGAGTACGACAGCAGCGCGTACGCCAGGTCGTCGTCGACGCGGCTCTCGCCGAAGGCCAGGGACCGGCGCGGGGCCAGGTCGCCGAGCAGCCGCAGCGCCAGCCGGACGACCAGGTATTCGCCGAACGTGGCGTGCAGGAACTCGTACGTGGACAAGGTCTGTCCGTCACGGATGGACTGGGCCCGCTGCACGAAGGAGAAGCGGCCGAGCGCCACCTCGCCCGGGTCCATGGGTGCCCGGAAACCGGAGGTCTCGACGGCCTCCTTGCCGAGGAGCGCGGCCAGGTCCTCGGTCAGCTCGCTCGCCGACACCCACTGGCGGCGCCGGTTGGTCATGGCGAACGCGACGAGGGACAGGCGCTGCAGCTCCCGCTCGACCCGTTCACCGGTCCCCTCGTCCGGTACGCCACCGCGGGTCGTCTTGTCGACCTCGCGGCGCGCGAACGACGACAACAGCTCCTCGTACAGCTCGGTGACGGCGAGCGGTTCGCTGTCGCCCCGGTCGAGCCCGCCCTCGGTCGCGTCGTACAACGCGAGCATGGTCAACAGCAGGGGCTGCGCCGCGAGTTCGGCGTGCCGGGACACCGTCTCCCAGGTCAGCGTGTGCGAGGAAGGGGCGTTGGCGTCGTTCCAGATCTCCAGCCACCGACGCACCTGCTCGGGCCTGAACGGTTCCAGGCGCAGGGCCACCATGCCGTCCGGGTAACGGGCCCGGTCGGCGACGGCGATCCGGCTCGTCACCAGTGCCGGCACGGGCCGGCCCTGGTCCGCCTCGCGCCGCTGGAAGCGGGCGACGCGCTCCAGGAAGTCGGTGTGGTGGACGCCGGTCGTCTGGAGCAGTTCGTCGAACCCGTCAAGCAGCAGTACGGGCGTGCTTCCGCCCGCCGCGCGCACCAGCTCCGGCCACGACGCCCGCTCGCCGGTCGCCGTCCGGATCGCCTGCTCGATCTGGTCCTGCAGTTCGTCCTCCGCGCGGACGTCCCGCAGCGGGACCCGGACCGGCAGGAACCCGGCGGCGGGCAGCCGTGCGGCCAGCACCCGCGTCAGCACGGACTTGCCCGCGCCGGGCTGGCCGAGGACGAGGAGCGGGGCCTCGGCCAGCACCGGGTTGGTGAGCGCACCGGCGAGGTAACGCGTCAGGTCGTACCGCACGCCGATCCCCTCCCACCAGGTTTCGTCGGCGGGCCCGGACTGCCCCTGCGGTGTGGCGACACGGAAGTCGGGGTCGAGGTACGCCTCCGAGAGCAGGGGAACGCGGATGCCCTCGAGGATCGGGCGGGACAGGGCCGCCTCGTGGGAACGGGCCAGCGCGGCCGCGACGTCGACGGGCGCGGGGAGCGCATCGGCGGTGGCGGCGAGGAGGGAGTCGATGCCGTCCAGCGCGCGGCGCACTTCGGCACGCGTCGCCTGGTGTTCGTGCCGGGTCACCCACAGGGCGAACTCCGGCGCCTGCAGGACCAGTTGGGCGTAGAGATCCTCGTACTTGGCGTGCGCGTCACGGCTCACCCGGTGAATGCGTTCCTCCGCCGTCTGTCGCTCGGTCCGCGTCAGCCGCTCCCAGACGGCGAGCCCGCGCACGAAGCGGACGAACGCGTACGAGTACCGGTCGTACCAGGCGACGAGCAGCGCTACGAGGCTCTCCGGCGGGGTGTGCGGCGCGGGACAGGGGGCGGCGGCGGTGAGCAGCGTGTCGAGCGCGCTGCCGCTGCCGCCCGCGAGGGCGAGCTGTTCGGTCCGCGTCAGCTCCACCCGGTCCAGGTCGAACGGCAGCTCCGCCTCCTCCAGCGCCTGGAACCACGCGACGATCACGACGACCGTGTGCGCGGCGCGCAGTACCTCGGTGCGCTCGGCGCGGCTCCCGGCCCGCCCCAGCCGGTCCCCGACCGCCCGCACCGCGTCCCGGCCGACGCCGATGATCCGCCCACGCGCCGAGACCACCCCGAGCACGGTCCCGCTCACCCCACCCGTCGCCACATTCAGCGCCCCACCCAACGCCCGGTCAAGCGCGGCGACCCGCTCCGAGTCGACCCCCAGCAGACCAAGCGCGTCCGCGAACGACAGCAACCTTCGTGACCCCACCGATCCCGCCCCCGTCCCGGCCTACCACGTGTGCCCTACCCTACGAACGCGTTGCACCCCCCGCACCCGAATGGCTTACCGTGTGGCGCGTGGACAGTCAGGGGAAGCGGGCGGTTCGGCTGCGCCTGACCGGGGCCGCCGGGGTTGCCGTCGTGTCGGGTGCGGCGGGGTCGTGGGCGTACGCGCGGGCGGGCGCGTCCGCGGGGGATCTGGTGCGGGACCTCGCGGTGGGCTGGGCGTACGTGGTCGCCGGGATGATGGCGTGGCGGCGCAGGCCGGCCAACAACACCGGGCGGCTCATGGTCCTGGAAGGCATCACGTGGTTCTTCGGGAACCTCCAGGGGACCGCCGTACCCGCCCTGTTCACGTTCGGCGCGTGGTGGGAGGCGCTGAACATGGCGGTGCTGCTTCACCTCGTCCTCTCCTTCCCGGAAGGGCGGCTCACCACCGTCCTGACCCGCCGCCTGGTGCAGTGCGCGTACGGGCTCGTCGCCGTCGGCGGTCTGCTGCGCACCCTCATGTTCGACCCTGCGGCCGACACCGGGGCGACTTATCTGGACTGCCGCGACTGCGGGCCGAACCTCATCCTCGTACCGTCGTGGCACGGCGCGTTCGACGCCTTCGACGCCGTCTACCACGCGGCGGGGTGGGCGCTCTCGGTGGTGGCCGCCGTCGCGATCGTGCTGCGCTGGCGCCACGCGTCCGCCGCGCGCAGGAGGGCGCTGCTGCCCGCGTGGATCGGCATCGGGATCGCCGTCGTGTTCCTGATGTGGGACATGCTGTTCTATGTCGTGCCGTGGTTCGGCGAGGTCGGGTCCGTCGCCGAGCAGGCCGTCTATCTGCTCTCCGACCTCGCCCAGGTCGCCGTCCCGTTCGCCTTCCTCGCCGGGCTGCTGCGGATGCACCTGCAGCGCGCCGAGGTCAGCGGGCTCGTCATCGACGTCGGCACCGACCCCGACCCCTCCAAGGTGCGCGAGGCGCTCGTCCGCGTCCTCGGTGATCCGACGCTGCGGATGGGTTTGTGGCGCGAGGAGCGGCGGGCGTACGTGGACGGGGCCGGCGGGGAGATCAGTCCCGAGGGGCCCGGGCGGACCCGGGTCCGCGCCGCCGACGGGCGGCCGCTCGCGCTGCTGCACCACGACCCGGCGCTGCACGAGGATCCGGAGCTGCTCGAGTCCGTCGCCGCCGCGCTGCGGCTCGCCCTGGAGAACGTCTGGCTGCGCACCCGCGCCAAGGACGTCGCCAGCCGTATCGTCCAGGCCGCCGACGCCGAGCGCGGCCGGCTCGAACGGAACCTGCACGACGGGGCGCAGGCCCGCCTCGTCTTCGCCCTGATGTCCGTGCGGCGCGTCCAGCGCGGCCTCGCGGACCACCCGGACGAAGCGCTGCGCGCCGCCGCCGGCGAGGCCGAGTCCAGCCTGCGGCTCGCCATCGAGGAGCTGCGGGGCCTGGCCCAGGGCATCCATCCGGCGGTGCTGACCCGCGAGGGGCTCGGGCCCGCGCTCTCCGCGCTCGCGAAGGAGGCGGCGCTGCCCGTGGTCGTCGCCGCCGAGCCGCGCCGCTACGACGCCCTCGTCGAGACCACCGCCTACTTCACCGTCTGCGAGGCGCTGTCGAACGCGGCGAAGCACGCCGGGGCCCGCGCCGTCAGCGTCTCCGCCCGCCACCAGGACGGGCGGCTCGTCGTCGAGACCGTCGACGACGGTGTCGGCGGGGCCGACACCACCCGCGGCACGGGCCTTCGCGGCCTCGCCGACCGGCTCGCCGCCGTCGACGGCGTGCTGCACATACACAGTCCCGCCGGCGGCGGGACCCGGATCAGGGCGGAGCTTCCGTGCGGGTGATCGTGGCCGAGGACTCGGCGCTCCTCCGGCAGGGGATCGTGCGGCTCCTCACCGACGAGGGCATCGAGGTCGCCGCCGAGTGCGCGGACACCGGGCCGCTGCTCGCGCTCGTCGCGGTGCACGAGCCGGACGCCGTGCTGCTCGACATCCGGATGCCGCCCACCCACACCGACGAGGGCCTGGTCGCCGCCGCCGCGATCCGCGCCGCCCACCCCGGCACCGGGGTGCTGCTCCTCTCCCAGTACGTGGAGACGACGTCCACCGTGCAGGCGCTGGCCGAGCGGCCCGACGGGTTCGGCTACCTGCTCAAGGAGCGCGTCGCCGACATCGACGAGCTGCACGGCGCGCTGAAGCGGGTCGCCGCGGGCGAGACCGTGCTCGATCCGCTGGTCGTGGCCCGGCTGATGAACGCGCCGCGCGCCGCGGGCCCCCTGGACGAGCTGACCGGCCGCGAGCGCGACGTCCTGACGCTGATGGCCGAGGGCCGCTCCAACGAGGCGATCGCGAAGGAGCTGGTCATCGGCGGCAAGACCGTCGAGACGCACGTCCGCAACATCTTCGGCAAGCTGGGCCTCGAACCCGACCTGCTCGAACACCGCCGCGTCATGGCGGTCCTCACGTATCTGCGCGGCTGAGCCCCCCAGCTCAGCCGCGTACAGACACGTGCGTGGTTCCGGCTGCCCGCTCCGGAGACGACGTCGTCCCCCGTTTTCCCCCGTGGTCCCCCGTCGTCGTCCGCGGAGCGGTGCCGGACCACCAATGTAGGCGGGGCCATTTGCCGGTACATCAGGGTCAGCCCTGAGATCCGGAACCGGGTCCATCTTTTTGATCACGGCATGTCCCCATTTGATCACCGGAGTGATCGTCCGGGCTCCTCTTCACAGCTGCCCCGCGCCGGGTCTATAGTCCAAAACTAGCAGTGCTAATTAATCGCTGGCCCCGGCCATGGCCCCTGGAGCTGACCGTGCGTTCCGTCCACTTCGCCGCCGCCCGCCGCACCCCGATCGGGAAACTGCGCGGAGCGCTCTCCACGATCCGGCCCGACGACCTCGCGGCCTCGGTGGTGCGGGGCGTGCTCGCGGACGTGCCCGGACTCGACCCGGCCCGGATCGACGACATCTACTGGGGCGCCGCCAACCAGGCGGGCGAGGACAACCGGAACGTCGCCCGCATGGCCGCCCTCCTCGCGGGCCTGCCCGAGTCCGTGCCCGGCGCGACCGTGAACCGGCTCTGCGCCTCCGGCATGGAGGCCGTCACCACCGCGGCCCGCACCATCGCCGCCGGAGAGGCCGACATCGTCCTCGCGGGCGGCTCCGAGTCCATGAGCCGCGCCCCCTTCGTGCTGCCCCGCCCGGACGAGGCGCTGCCGCACCAGATGCAGACGTACGACACGCGCCTCGGCTGGCGCCTGGTCAACCCCGCGATGAAGGACCTGCACGGCGTCCTCGCGATGGGCGAGACGGCGGAAGAGGTCGCGGACCGGTACGGCATCTCGCGCGAGCGGCAGGACGCCTTCGCGCTCCGCAGCCACCAGAAGGCCGCCGCCGCCCGCAAGGACGGCCTCTTCGACGCCGAGATCCTGCCCGTCACCCGCCCGGACGGTGTGGTCGTCGACGCCGACGAATGCATCCGCCCCGACACCTCCCTGGAGAAGCTCGGCGGCCTCAAGCCCGTCTTCCGCAAGGGCGGCTCGGTCACCGCGGGCAACGCCTCGCCGATGAACGACGGCGCGGCGGGACTCCTCCTCGTCAGCGAGGAAGCCCTGAACGACCTGGGCCTCGAGTCTCTTGGCCGCTATGTCGCCGGTGCCTCGGCCGGTGTCCACCCCGACGTCATGGGCATCGGCCCGGTCCCCGCCACCCGGAAGGCGCTCGGCCGCGCCGGCTGGACCGTCGGCGACATCGAGGAGGCCGAGTTCAACGAGGCGTTCGCCGCGCAGGCCCTCGCCTGCGTCGACGGCCTCGGCATCGACCCCGAGCTCGTCAACCCCACCGGCGGCGCCATCGCCCTCGGCCACCCCCTGGGCTGTTCCGGCGCCCGCATCCTCACCACCCTCCTGCACCGCCTGCGCCGCACCGGCGCCGCCCGCGGCCTCGCCACCATGTGCGTCGGCGTCGGCCAGGGCAGCGCGGTCCTCGTCGAGCGCGGCTGAGCACCCCGCGCCCGCACGTACCGCGACCTGGTCCAGCGCCGCACCAGAAGTCAGCACCGAACGGAGCACCACCCACCATGGCAACCCTCTCCCTCGCCGCGATCCTCGCCGAGTCCGCCCGCCGCCGCCCCGACAAGGTCGGCCTCGTGGAGGGCGAACAGCGCTTCACCTTCGCGGAGCTGTGGCTCCAGGCCCGCAAGCAGGCCGCCGCCCTTGTCGGCCTCGGCGTCCGCCCCGGGGACCGGGTCGCCCTGATGGCGCCCAACACCGCCGAGTTCCCGCGCGCCTACTACGCGGCGCTCGCGGCGGGCGCGGTCGTCGTCCCCGTCCACCTGCTCCTGTCGGCCGAAGAGGTCCGGCACGTCCTCGAGGACAGCGGGGCGACGCTGCTCCTGTGCCACCCGGCGCAGGCCGCCGTCGGCGCGGCCGCCGCGGAGGCGACGGGCGTCCGGATGGTGCAGCTGACCGCCGTCGGCGAACTGGAGCAACTGACCGCCGCCGCCGAGCCGTTGGCGTCGTACGTCACCCGCGAGGCCGACGACCCGGCCGTCATCTTCTACACCAGCGGCACCACCGGCGTCCCCAAGGGCGCCGAGCTGAGCCACCTCAACCTCGTGATGAACGCGACGGTCAGCGCCTTCGACGCCAACGACGTACGCGCCGACGACGTCGCCCTCGGCGCGCTGCCGCTCTTCCACGCCTTCGGCCAGACCGTCTCCCTGAACGCGACCTGGCGGGCGGGCGCCACCCTCGTCCTCCTGCCGCGCTTCCACGCGGACCGCGCGATCGACCTCATGGTCACCGAGAACGTCAACACCTTCCACGGCGTCCCGACGATGTACGTGAACCTCCTCGCGGCGGCGCCGGACGCGGAGAAGCTGCCGCAGCTCAAGATCTGCATATCGGGCGGCGCCTCCCTGCCCGTAGTCGTCCTCGAAGGTTTCGAGAAGGCGTTCGGCGCCACCGTCCACGAGGGGTACGGCCTCTCCGAGACCTCCCCGGCCGCCGCCGCGAACCAGCCGATCTTCGGGGCACGGCCCGGCACCATCGGGCAGCCCCTGTGGGGCGTCGACGTGGAGATCGCGCGGGCGGAGGTCGAGGACCGGATCGAGCTGCTGCCGACGGACGAGCTGGGCGAGGTCGTCGTGCGCGGGCACTGCGTCTTCACCGGTTACCTGGGCCGCCCCGAGGCGACCGCCGAGGCCCTGGTGGACGGCTGGTTCCGCACCGGCGACCTCGGCACCAAGGACGCCGACGGCTACCTGCGCATCGTCGACCGCAAGAAGGACATCATCATCCGCGGCGGCTACAACGTGTACCCGCGCGAGGTCGAGGAGGTCCTGATGCGCCACCCGGGCGTCGGCCACGCCGCCGTCATCGGCCTCCCCGACGCCGTGCACGGCGAGGAGATCTGCGCCGTCATCGTCCCGAAGCCCGGCGCCGCCCTCGACGCGGCCGAGGTCACCGCCTGGTCCAAGGAGCACCTCGGCAAGCACAAGTACCCGCGCCGCGTCGAGTTCACGGACCAGCTGCCGCTCGGCCCCAGCATGAAGATCCTCAAGCGCGAGCTGCGGACGGCGTACGCGGGCCGGTAGGGCCCGGGGCCGGGTCGGTGGGGCTACCATCGACCCGCGATGCACGACATATTCGGGGTCACCACCTGGGGGTTCACCGCCCTCGCCGCCGCGGCGCTGCTCGTCGGCTTCTCCAAGACCGCCGTCAGCGGCGCCAACACGGTCAGCCTCGCCGTCTTCGCGGCGATCCTGCCCGCCCGCGATTCCACCGGCGTCCTCCTGCCGATCCTGATCTTCGGCGACGTGCTCGCCGTCCTCACCTACCGGCGCCACGCCCACTGGCCGACGCTGTGGCGGCTGTTCCCGGCCGTCGCCGGGGGAGTGGTGCTCGGCACGGCCTTCCTCGCGTTCGCCGGCGACGGGGCCGTGCGGACCTCCATCGGCGCGATCCTGCTCCTGATGGCCGGCGTCTCGGTGTGGCGGCGCCGCAGGGCCGACGCCCCCGAGTCTGCCGAGTCTTCCGAGGCTTCCGAGACCGAGCGGACCGCCACCCGCGCGGCCCGCGTCAAGGCAGGCTCCTACGGCGTCCTCGGCGGTTTCACCACGATGGTGGCCAACGCGGGCGGCCCCGTCATGTCGATGTATCTGCTCTCGGCGGGCTTCCGGAAGCTGGGCTTCCTCGGCACCTCCGCCTGGTTCTTCCTCATCGTGAACAGCGCGAAGGTGCCGTTCAGCGTCGGCCTCGGGCTCATCGACGGACGCTCGCTGCTGCTCGACGCGGCGCTCGTGGCGTTCGTCGTGCCCGGCGCACTGCTCGGCAAGTGGGCCGTGAACCGCATCAACCAGCTGCTTTTCGAGCGCCTCGTCATCGCCGCGACGGTGGTCGGCGGCCTTCAGCTCCTCCTGCGCTAGCCGGTCCGGGTCACGTCGGGCTGAGGGTGCGGTCCGAGCCCGGCTGGTTCGGGAGCCCTTGCTGCAGGTCCTCCGCGAGCAGCCGCTTCGCGATCGTGTCGACCGCCGCTCGCAGCTCGTCGTCGGCGGGCCGGCCCAGGTCCGCCTCGACCTTGTCGGACAGCCACGCGCCCCACGCCCGGTTGATGACCCCGGCCTCGCGGCGCCCCGCCGCCGTGTGCGAGAAGTACACCCCGGTACGGGACAGATAGCCCTCGTCGACCATGCGCTGGAAGACCGGCACCAGGACCTCAGGCGGCAGCATGCGGCGCGCCGAGATCATGCCGAGGCTGGCGTGCCCGACCATCCGCGTGAAGAACTCCACCTGCATCACCGCCCATGCCCCCGCGATGTCGAGACGGGTGTCGGAGTCCCTGAGGATGCGCCGGGCGGTCTCCAGGTCGGTCGTCTTGACGATGGAGCCGACGGTCCGTTCGAGCAGGTGCGCGTTGTCCCCGGTGGTCGGCTGCGCGAAGCCCTCGCCCATGTCCGAGGAGCCCATCCGCGCGCTGTCGCGCAACTGCACCTGCTTGAGGAACAGCGCCACCACGAACCCGATCAGCGCCACCGGCACCGTCCACAGGAACACCGTGTGCAGCGAGTCCGCGTACGCGTCGACGATCGGCAGCCGCGCGGCGTCCGGGAGCGCGTGCAGGCCGCCCGGGTTCTGCGCGGCCTTCGCGAGCGCCGCCGGGTCGACCCCGGAACCGGCGCGGGCCGCCTCCGCGACCCCGTCCGACAGATTCGGCGTGAGGGTGTTCGCGTAGATCGTCCCGAAGACGGCCGTGCCGAAGGAGCTGCCGAGCGTACGGAAGAAGGTGACGCCGGAGGTGGCCGTGCCCAGGTCCGCGTAGTCCACGGTGTTCTGCACGGCGATCGTCAGGACCTGCATGCACAGGCCGATGCCGACACCGAGCACGAACATGTACAGCGACTCCAGCCAGACGCCCGACGACCGCCCCATCCGCGACAGGAGGAACAGGCCGAGCGCCATGACGAGTGAGCCGACGATCGGGAAGAGCCGGTACTTCCCCGTCTTGCTGACCACGTTGCCGGAGAAGATCGACGCGATGAGCAGGCCGATCACCATGGGCAGCGTCCGCACGCCGGAGATCGTGGCCGAGTCCCCGTCCACGTACTGAAGGTACGTCGGCAGGAACGTCATCGCGCCCAGCATCGCGAAGCCCACGACGAAGCTGAGGATCGAGCAGACCGTGAAGACCGGGTTGGCGAACAGGCGCATCGGCAGCATCGGCTCCGCCGCCCGCGTCTCCACCCAGCAGAACAGGGCGAGCGCGACGACGCCGCCCGCGAACAGGCCGATGATCGTCGGCGAGCCCCAGGCGTACTCGTTGCCGCCCCAGCTCGTCGCCAGGATCAGCGCGCTCGCGCCGACCGCGACGAGCGCGATGCCCAGATAGTCGATGACCGGCCGGGCCGCCGACTTCACGACCGGGATGGTGCGGGCCGCCGCGATCACCACGACGATCGCGATCGGTACGTTGACGTAGAACGCCCAGCGCCAGGTCAGATGGTCCGTGAAGAGGCCGCCGAGGAGCGGGCCGATCACCGTCGCCACCCCGAAGACGGCGCCGATCGCACCCTGGTACTTGCCGCGCTCCCGCAGCGGGATGACGTCCGCGATCAGCGCCATCGACGTCACCATGAGGCCGCCCGCGCCGATCCCCTGCATCGCCCGCCAGGCGATGAGCAGCGTCATGTTGCCCGCGAGGCCGCACAGGAACGAGCCCGTGATGAAGACGACCGCCGCGACCTGGAAGACCACCTTGCGCCCGAACAGGTCACCGAACTTGCCGACCAGGACCGTGGCGACCGTCTCCGCGAGGAGGTACGCCGTGACCACCCACGACATGTGCGCCGCACCGCCGAGGTCCGAGACGATCGTGGGCAGGGCGGTGCCGACGATGGTCTGGTCGAGGGCAGCCAGGAGCATGCCGAGGACGATCGTGGCGAAGACGATGTTGCGGCGGCGCTTGTCCAGGTAGGGCGGGGCCTGCGTTTCCGGGGTGGCTGTCACCTATGCAGGGTCCACTGGGGTGGGCCGGTGCGCATGTTCGTTGCGGCCGGACTGGTGACGCCCTGGCGCCGTGGGGGTGGTTCTCCGGTGGCGAGCGCGGACCGTGGGTGGCTGGTCGCGCAGTTCCCCGCGCCCCTAGGCGGTTCTCCGCAATCGGGGTGCCGAGGCGGATGCCTCTACCGGGGCGCCCCCGTCCACCTGGGTTGCCAGGCGGTGTGCCCACTCGACCACCCCTGCCGTGTCCAGGCCGGCCGGGGCCTCGCCGTCCCAGTCGTTCAACCCCTCCGCGCCTCTGCGGAGCAGGCGGGCGCCGCCCCGCGCGTTGCCGCGGGCCGCGTGGGTGAGGCCTACCGCCACCTGGGCCATGGCTCGCCAGAGGGGGCGTTCGGAGGGCGGGCCGGACTTCCAGGCGTCCTCGAAGACCTCGTGGGCGTGGAAGGGGCGGCCCGCGTCGAGCAGGGCCTGTGCCTCCGTGACGGTCTCGGCGGGGGTGCGCACGACCCCCTCCGGCTGGCGCTCGACGCCGGGGGAGCCGTAGGGGAGGGGGCGGCCGAGGCCGTCGCGGGGGCGGGCGTTGCGCGCCCGGCCCTCCTCGTCCCGGTCCCGGCCACCGCTCTGCGAAGTGCTCATATGCCGATTCTCGCGCAGGTCACGCGGCGCCCGCGCAATCGGTTTCAAACCACCCGTGAGCTTGGGGTATTGTTCTGTCTGTCGCCGCCGGACGGGACCCAAACCGGACAGCAGCCGACATCGGGACGTGGCGCAGCTTGGTAGCGCACTTGACTGGGGGTCAAGGGGTCGCAGGTTCAAATCCTGTCGTCCCGACTTTACGAAGTCGCAGGGTGTGGGGCCGGAGCGGAGAGATCCGCACCGGCCCCGCAGTCGTTCCCGGGCGGCCCTAGCCCGGGTGCGCCGCGCGCCACGCCGCCATCGACACGTTCCACTCGTCCCCCGACAACGCGGTCAGCGACGCCGGGAACAAGCCGTCCTCCTCCTTCGCGATGTGCCGGTGCAGTGCGTGGACCGCCTCCGTGAAAGTGGCCACGTCGGCGGGGTCCGCCAGGTCCAACGCGGGCAACAGCGCGGCCAGTTCGCGGTGTTCGGACTCCAGCGCCGCGATGTACTCCGCGTACTCCGGGTCGGCGCTCATCACCTGGAACAGGCCGTCCTCCTCGCCCTTCCAGTGCGCCGCCAGCTCCCTCGCCATGGCGTCCACGAGGGCGCGGGCCCGTGCGGGGTCTCCCGCGTCGAGGGCCCGCAGCGCGTCGCCGGCGGCGTCCGTGACCCGCTCGTGCTCCGCGATGAACTCCTTGATCAGGGGGATCTCCCGGCAACCGCAGTAATGGCACATGGGTCAGTGATACGTCAGGCGCGGAAAGCGCGCGGGCCGACGGCGCGGAAATCGGGGCGCGGTGTGCCCGCTGGGCCCGGTAGTCTCGCCCCGCTTTCTTTGAGCCGAAAGGTGACCATGGGCCTGCGCAAGCTGCACGACGACGAACCCGACATCGACGAGGCGTTGGTACGCGCGCTCATCGAGGACCAGTTCCCCCAGTGGGCCGGACTGCCGCTGCGGTACGTCGACGCGCACGGTACCCAGAACGTCCTGTTCCGGCTCGGCGACGCCTTCGTGGTCCGGATGCCAAGGGTGCCGGGGGAGGCGCCGGACGCGGCGCGCGAGCGCCGCTGGATGCCCCTGCTGGCCGCGGCGCTGCCGGTCTCCGTGCCGGTGCTGGTGGGCGAGGGGAAGCCGGGGCGCGGGTTCCCGTACCCATGGCTGGTGCACCGCTGGCTGACCGGCGCGGTCCCCGAGGTGGGGCGGCTCGAGGATCCGCAGGGCCTCGCCGAGGACCTGGCGGCGTTCGTCATCGCGCTGCGCGGCGTCGACCCGACGGGCGCGCCACGGTCCTACCGCGACGGCCGCCTCCCGGACCGCGACGCGACGACCCGCCGGCACATCGGCGAACTGGCCGGAAAGATCGACACCGACGCCGCGCTCGCCGTATGGGACGCCGCGCTGAGCGCCTCGCGCTCCGCCCCGCGCGAGATGTGGCTGCACTCCGACCTCCAGCCCGGCAACCTCCTGGTCGCCGACGGGCGGCTGAGCGCCGTCATCGACTTCGACTGCATGGGTCTCGGCGAGCCGGCCGCCGACCTGATCTGCGCCTGGTACGTGCTCGGCGAGCCGGAGCGGAAGGTGTTCCGGGCCGCCGCCGGTGAGGACGAGGACACCTGGGCCCGCGGCCGCGGCTGGGCGCTGAGCACCGCCGCGGCCGAGCTCACCTACTACGAGGGAAGGAACCCGTTCATGGCGCGCACCGCGAAACGGGTGATCGACGAGGTGGTCGCCGAGCTCCGCGACTGAGCGGCACGGTCACCGAACGGCTCCCCGGCCGCGGGCCCGGAACCCCGGAGCCACGCCCCGGAGCCGCGCCCCGGGGGCCGGCCGGTCACCCGGCGGGGGTGATCGAGTCGGGGGCCTGGTACGCCTCCCGCTGGTGCGGGATGACCACCGGCGCGCTGCCCTGCGCGAGCGCCACCGTGCGCGTCGGCGCCGGGATCCGGATGCCCTCCTCGCGGAAGCGGCGGTGGAGGCGCTTGATGAACTCGTGCTTGATCCGGTACTGGTCGCTGAACTCGCCGACGCCGAGGATCACCGTGAAGCCGATCCGCGAGTCGCCGAACGTGTGGAAGCGGACGGCCGGTTCGTGCTCCGGCAGCGCGCCCTCGACGTCCTTCATGGTCTCCGCGACGACCTCGACGGTCACCCGCTCGACGTGCTCCAGGTCGCTGTCGTAGGCGACGCCCGCCTGCACCGTCAGCGTCATGTCCTGCTCGGGACGGCTGTAGTTGGTCATGTTCGTGCCCGAGAGCTTCGTGTTCGGGATGATCACGAGGTTGTTGGAGAGCTCGCGGACCACGGTGTTGCGCCAGTTGATGTCGACGACGTAGCCCTCCTCGCCGCTGCTCAGCCTGATGTAGTCGCCGGGCTGGACCGTCTTCGAGGCGAGGATGTGCACGCCCGCGAAGAGGTTCGCGAGGGTGTCCTGGAGGGCGAGCGCCACCGCGAGACCGCCGACGCCGAGGGCGGTGAGCAGCGGCGCGATGGAGATGCCGAGCGTCTGCAGGACGACCAGGAAGCCCATCGCGAGGACCACGACCCGCGTGATGTTCACGAAGATCGTCGCCGATCCGGCGACCGCCGCGCGGGACTGCGCCACCGCCCGGACGAGCCCGGTGACGATGCGTGCGGCGGTGAGCGTCGCCGCGACGATGAGGAACGCCGTCAGCGTCATGTTCACGGTGCGGGTCGTGCGGGAGGTCAGCGGCAGCGCGGCGGCGGCGACCGCGGCGCCCGCGGCCACGGCGGCCCAGGGGACGAGGGTGCGCAGCGCGTCGACGAGCACGTCGTCGCCGCCCCAGCGCGTCCGCTTGGCCCGCTCGCCGAGCCAGCGCAGCAGGATCTTCAGGAGCAGTCCGGCCAGGAGGCCCGTGACGAGGGCGACACCGGCGATGATCAGGTCGTGGAGTTCGACGCCGCGGGTCATCGGGCGCCTCCCGCAGACAACGCGATGCGTGGGGCGGCTATGTGATGTTCGGTCACGTGTTCTCGCTCGGGTAGCTAGGCAGGGGGTGGGGCGGGTGCGGCGTCCGCAGAGCACCGCACGCCGGGACATCCTGCCGCACTCTCGGCCCGTCCCGCGCCACCCGCCCGGTCCGCCCCTCGCGGACCCGCCTCCGCTACCCCAAGGTCACCGTGCGCCCCTCCCGTGCCGACGCGTACGCGGCGGTCACGATCCGCAGCCCCCGCAGCCCCGCCTCACCGTCGGTGACCCCGACCGGACCGTCCCCGTGGAGGAACGCGCGCAGCATCAGCGCGTCCAGGTCGACCCCGTAGGGCAGTTCGATGCCGGAGCGGGAGGTCTCGCTGAAGCCGTGCACCTTCTGGTCGAAGGCGTCCATCTCCAGGGTGGCCCGGTCGCCGATCACCTGCATCGAGAGGCCGCCCCACGCGGGGTGGTGCTGCGGCTGGCTCCACGAGCAGTCGACGGTGGCCACGGCGCCGTTCGCGTACGTGAGGGTGAGCAGGCCCGCCGTCTCGACCGGGACGTCCTCGTCGTCCGCGTACAGGATGTTGTTGGTCTGGGCGTAGACCGAGGTCACGGGGGAGGCGTCGAAGAGGTCGTCGAGGAGGTCCGCGATGTGCACCGTGTGGTCCATCAGGGCGCCGCCGCCCGCGAGTTCCGGGTCGGTGAACCAGCGGCGGCGCGCCCCCGGCATGTAGCCGTTGTTGGCGCCGGACACCGCGAGCACCTCACCCGCCGTACCGTTGCGCACCGCCTCCCGTACGGCAAGGTAGGCGGGGCTGAACCGCACCGGGTGCGCCACCGCGAGCCGCACCCCGGCCGCCCGGCACGCCTCGACCATGGCCGCCCCGTCCTCGACGGTGGTGGCGAGCGGCTTCTCGCACAGCACGTCCACGCCGTGCGCGGCGGCGAGTTCGACCAGGGGGCGGTGGCGGCTGTTCTCGGAGCAGACGACGACCTTGTCGGGCCCCCAGGCGAACAGCTCCTCGTAAGTGTCGACGTAGTCCACGCCGAGCTGTGCGGCGAAGTCCTTGCCGCGGACCTCGCCCGGTGCCGCCAGGTCCGTCTCGGGGTCGGCCGCGAGGACCCGGACGCCGTCCATGGCGGCGAGCAGCCGCGCGAAGCCGCCCGCGTGGACATGGGCGAACGACAGCACCCCGACTTTCAGGTCCTTCACAGTGCGGCTCCCTCGATCGCGTGGGGTGGGACGGGCCTTCCGGTGCGCGCGGACTCGGCCGCCGCGGCCGCGATCCGGACGGCCTCGACGCCGTCGCGCGCCGACACCCGCGGCGGGGGCCCGCCCGCGACGGCGGCCGCGAACTCGCGCAGCTCCGTCAGGTACGGGCTCTCCGTCATGAAGCTGCCGGGGATGCCCTCACCGGGCGCCCGCGCGCCCTGCGCGAGGACGCGGAACCCGGGGGAGGCCGTCGAGTCGTGCTCCAGGAAGCCGCCGGGCCCCGCCACCCGGAACGTCGTGCGGAAGGGCAGGTCCGGCAGGCCCCACACGCCGAGTACGTGGCTGATGGCGCCGGACGCGTGGGTGAGGACGGCGGTGCCGGTCGCCACGTCCCCGTCGGCCGCGCCCGGCTCCTGGCGGCCCCTGACCCGGGCGTGGACGCGGACGACGTCGCCCGCGAGCAGCCGTGCGAAGTCGAAGTCGTGGATCATCTGGTCGACGAGGATGCCGCCGGAGAGCGCCGGGTCGCTGAACCAGGGCGCCCAGACCGGGTAGCGGCCCGAGCGGGTGAACCGCAGGACGGCGGGCGGGCCGACGCGGCCCGCGACCACGGACCGCGCGAGCGCCGCGTACGCCGGGAAGTACCGCACGACGTGCGCCGGGAAGAGCAGCACCCCGGCGGCCTCGGCGGCGTCCACCATCTCCTGGGCCTCGGCGACGGTGAGCGCGAGCGGCTTCTCGCACACGACGTGCCGGCCCGCGGCGATGGCTTCGAGCGTCAGATGCCGGTGGGTGAAGGTCGGGGTGCAGACGTCGACGACGGTGCTGCGCTCCAGCAGTTCGCCGAGGCTGTGCACGGCCGTCACGCCGAACGCGGCGTACTGCGCCGCCAGCTTCTCCGCGTGGCCGTCGGTGGACAGGATCGTGACGCGTGCGCCCAGCTCCGTCCAGGCGGGCAGATGGGCGCGGGCGATACCGCCGGCGCCGATCAGGCCCACGTCGAGGCGTGCCATGTAAGTCCTCTCTCTGCGGGGGTGGGGGTCAGCCCTTCGTGCCGCTCTGGGCGACGCCCTGCACGAAGTGCCGTTGAAGGAACAGGTAGAGCAGGATCATCGGCAGGCTCGCGATGAGCGAACCGGCCATCATGACCGGGTAGTTGGTCTCGAACTGCCCCTCCAGGGAGGTCAGTCCCGCGCTGATCGGCATCTTCGCCGGGTCGGTGTTCACGACGAGCGGCCACAGCAGGTCGTTCCAGGACCACATCGCCGTGATGACGGCGAGCGCGGCGAGCGCGGGCCGGATCAGCGGCAGCATGATCGACCAGAAGATCCGGAACGGGCCCGCGCCGTCGATCCGCGCCGCCTCCTCCAGCTCGCGCGGCAGGGAGAGGAAGAACTGGCGGAGCATGAACGTGCCGAACGCGCTGAACATGCCGGGGAGGAACAGCGCGGGCGGCGAGTTCAGCAGCCCGAGCCGCTGGATGATGTCGTACTGCGGAAGGATCAGCAGCGACGACGGGACGAGAAGGACCGAGAGGAACAGCGCGAACAGCACGTTCCTGCCCCGGAACCGCATCCGCGCGAAGGCGTACGCGGCGAGCGAGCAGAACACGAGCTGGCCCACGGTCCGCCCGACCGTGTTGATGAGGCTGTTGCCCAGCATCTCCCCGTACGGGAGCGCCGTGAACACGTCGTGGAACGCCGTCCAGTTCCAGCTCTCGGGGAAGAACGTCGTCGGTACGTGCACGGCCTCCGGCAGCGTCTTGAGCGCGGTCAGGAGCTGCCACAGGAACGGGAAGACCATGACGAGCGCGCCGAGGGAGAGCAGGGCGTGCGTGGCGACAGAGCCGCCGTTCAGTCCGCGCAGGCGGTCACGCATAGTGCACCCACTTCTTCTGGAGGCGGAACTGGAGGAGGGTCAGCGCCGCGGTGAGCAGCATCAGGAGGAACGCGAGCGCGGCCGCCGCGCCCTGGTTGTTCTGCTGGAACGCCCATTGGTAGAAGAGACTGACCACGGACTGCGTGGAGCCGAGCGCCGGGTTGGTGGGGGACATCATCACGTAGATGAGGTCGAACATCTGCAGTGAGTTGATCACGCAGATGACCGCCGCGAAGAAGATGCTCGGGCTCAGCAGCGGCAGCGTGATCGTGAAGAAGCGGCGCACGGGGCCCGCCCCGTCCAGCTCCGCCGCCTCGTAGTAGTCCTGCGGAATGCCCTTGATCCCCGCGATGAAGATGATGAGGTAGTAGCCGACGCTCTGCCACACCGAGACGAGGCCGATGGCCCACAGCGCGGTCGACGGGTCCGAGGCCCAGAAGTGCCGCGAGACGCCGAACCAGGACAGCATCTCGTTCAGGAGGCCGAAGTTCCCGTTGTACAGCCAGTTCCAGACGAGGCCGACGGCGACCGGGAGCGTGACGAACGGGATGAAGTACAGGGCCCGGTAGACGCCCACGCCGCGCAGCCCGCGCCGGTTCAACAGCGCCGCCACGACGATGGAGAGCGGCAGCGTGATCAGGCCGATCGCCCCGTACAGGAGTGTGTTGCCGAGCGCGCGCCACACCGTGACGTCGCCGACGACCCGCGCGTAGTTGTCGCCGCCGGTCCAGGTGTTGCCGCCGAACGGGCCGAAGTGGGTGAAGCTGAAGCCGAACGTCTGGATCAGCGGCCAGATGTAGAACACCAGGAAGCCGATGCCGATCGGGGCTATGAAGAGGTACGCGGCTTTCTGCGTCCGTGAGTTGGGGCCTCTCGCCGCGCCGTCGGGGCCGGCCTTGGTGCGGGGTTTCCTGATCCGTCCTTCCGCCTCCGCGGCGGCCGTCGACGGGAACACGGCCATCACTTGTCCTCCTCGTCGAGGGCCCGGTCCATCTGTTGCGCGAGTGTGCGTGCCGCCTGCTCGACGCCGCCCTTGCCGCTGAAGGGGGCACCGAGGAGTAGATACTCCTGGTCCTCCCAGACGGCCGTGTTGCGCGAACTCGGGTACGGGACCGCGTAGTCGAGCATGTCGATGAAGCACTTGAGGCCGAACTCCGGCATCGACTTCAGCCAGGCGTCCTGCGTCCCCTCGTAGCTGGAGATGGTGATGCCGCCCTTGGCCTGGATCTCGGCGGCCTCGCGCCGCGCCATGAAGTCCACGAACTTCCAGGCCGCTTCCTTCTTGGTCGACTTGCCGCTGATGACGTTGGCGAGGCCGTGGATCACGGTGGCCCGCTCGCGGCCCCTGGGCAGGACGGTGACGCCGCCGTGGTCCTTGATGGCGGGCGCCGCGTACATGAACGACGCCATCGCGGAGAGGTCGTAGTTCATCGCCACCTGCTCGGAGAGGTACAGGTTGCGGGCCCGCACCTCCGACATGGCGCTCTGCGGCGGTGACCAGCCCCGGTCGACCAGGTCCGTCCAGAACCGCAGCCCTTCGAGGGAACGGGGGTCGGAGAACCCGGAGCGTCCGTCGCGCAGCACGTAGCCGCCGGCGCCGAAGATCGTCGGATAGAACTTGGCCTGCCGGTCCATCTCGGCGGCGATCCCGTACACCCGCGTCCTGGGGTTCGTCAGCTCACGCGCCGCGTCCCGGACGTCGTCCCAGGTCCAGCTCTCGTCCGGGTACTGCACACCCGCCTTGTCGAAGAGCGCCTTGTTGTACCAGAGCCCGACGGTGTCGAAGTCCTTCGGGAGGCCGTACTGCTTGCCCTGGTACGCGTAGATGTCGACGAGCGCCTTCGGGTGTTTGCCGACGGGTGTGTTGTCCCGGGCTATGTGTGCACTCAGGGGTTCCAGGACGCCGTTGGCCGCGTAGAGCTGGATGTTGACCGCGTTCATCCAGAACACGTCGGGGGCGGTGCCGCCGCGCATCGAGGTGCGCAGCGTCGTCCAGTACGAGGACCAGGGCGTGACCTGGATCTCGACGGTGATCCCGGGGTTTGCCCGCTCGAACTCCTTGATGATGGCTTCCACGCCCGGCGCCTGCGCGGGGTCCCAGATGCCGTACGAGAGGGTCGTGCGGCCTCCCGCCGCGGTGGAGTCGGACATCGTGCCGCCGCTGCTGCAGCCCGCGACGATCGGGGTCGCCGCGAGCGCACCGGCGATCAGCGTTCTCCTGCGCATACGCGTCTCCGGTCGGGTCGATGGAGTCGGGGTGTCTGCTGCCTGGCGGAGTTCAGTGCTTGGCGGCGGACGGCCGTAACGGGCCCGCCACGTCGGGGAGGTGTGCCTCGACCGCGTCCAGGGCGCGGCGCACCGCGCCCAGGGCCACGCCTTCGCGGCCGAGCGTGCTGACCGCGATCCGCGGCACGTGCAGGGTGAGGGGGCGCAGCCGTTCGGTGAGGAGCGGGCCGAGGGGCGGGCCGACGGGGGCGAGGGCGCCGGACAGGACGAGCAGTTCGGGGTCGAGGGCGAGGACGAGCGCCGCGATCCCGGGCGCGACCCCGGCGAGGTAGCGGTCGAGGACGTCGAGGGCCGCCGGGTCCCCGGCGCGGACGGCCCGCGCGAGGGCGTCCGAGCCGGACTCGCCGTCGCGCCGCTCACCGTCCCAGGCCAGCACCTTTCCGGCTTCCTCCAGGCCGAGTTGGGGCAGGATGCCCAGCTCGCCCGCGCCGCCGCGGCGGCCCCGGTGGAGCTTGCCGTCGATCATCACGCCGCACGAGATGCGCCGCCCCACGAGCACGCACGCCACGTCGTCGGCGAGCACGGCGGCGCCCCGCCAGTGCTCGGCGAGGACGGCGAGGTTGACGTCGTTCTCGACGAAGACACGGCAGGGGACGTCGTCCGCGAGGCGCCGCGCGAGGTCCAGATCGGTCCAGTCGGGGACGACCACCGACAGGATCCGCCCGGTGTCGTCGACCATGCCGGGCACACCGACACCGACCGACCACACGTCGTCCGGGCCGAGCTCCTGCCTTGTGAGGAACCGCCGCAGCCTGGAGCGGAGCAGCTCGATGCGCTCGGCGCCCGAGAGTTCGGCCGGGAACTCCTCGCGGTGCCGGGCGACCACCTCGCCGTCGAGCCGCGCGAGCAGCAGCACCAGCTTCCGCAGACCCATGTCGACGCCGATCACGTGCCCGGCCTCGGCGCGGAACCGGAAGCGGCGCGCGGGCCGCCCCGGCGCACGCCCGGCCGCCGGGATGTCGGTCTCCGCGATCCACCCCTGCCCGGCCAGCTCCTCCACGAGCGCCTCGACGGTCGGGCGGGAGAGCCCGGTGCTGGTGGCGAGGGTGCTGACGGTCTGCGGGCTCTCGCGCCGCAACGCCCGCAGCACCACGGCGGTGTTGAGACCGCGCAGCGCCGCGAGGTCGTGCCCGCGGGCCCTGTCGTGCACCGTCATGGCCTGTTCCCCTCCCGGGCCGACCCCGTCCGACCGTCCGACCGTCCGTACGGCCGACCTGTCGACCGTAATGCGCAGGACTGTTGCATAACCACGGCACCTTGGGAAGTCTGCCCGCACGAAAATTACGCAGAGCTGTTTCGCAATACGTCCGCGCAGTACGAGAGGGGCGGATGAGGGGCGGATGAGGGGCAGTTGAGCCGAGCTCAGGCGGGGTTCACACCCGCTCGACGGCCCGGAAACCAGCCAGCCGCGACAGCAACGCTCGGGCCGAGGGCGCGAGTTCGGCCACGCCCACCGTCACCCCGGCGTTCAGCAGACCGACCACGGCGGAGAGCTCGGGCGCCGTCAGCTCCGTCTCGATGACGTGCCCGCACGCCGCCACGAGGCACCGCCCGCCGGCCTCCGCCCAGAGCACCCGCTCGACGGCCCGTACGGAGTCGTCCTCGGTGAAGCGCCCGGGCCGGGCGGGTGGCGGCACCGGCCGCAGCCCGCCGTCCGTGGCGTGCAGCAGCGCCTCCCGCACCATCCGCCGCCGCAGCGCCGCGGGCCGCGCGGCCTCGCGGTAGTGGCCGAGCGCCTCGGCGAGCACGGCCGGCAACCGGTCCGCCCCGGCCTCCGACGACGCGCGTACGAGGATGTCGGCGCCGCCCTGCCCTCCCTGCGGGGACGCCGGGTCGGGCGCGGGCACGAGCAGGGAACGCAACCCGTGCCCCGGCCGGGGCGCGGCGCGGGGTATGCCGAGGCGCACGACGGCGGCCGGGGCGCCGCTCGCCTCGACCTCGTAGCGCTGACCGGCGGGCCGGTAGAGCAGGTCGCCGGGTGCGAGGTGGACGGTCGACCATGCGGTGTGCCGCGCGAGGCGCAGCCGGGGCCGCCCGAGCAGGGTGAAGAGAAACGTGGCGACACGTGTGTGCGGGCGGCCGTACGGAGTCGCGGCGGGACCGCACACCCCATGGTGCAGGGTGGTGCTCGCGCCGAGCAGCGGCTGGCCCGTGCGGTCCCACAGGCCGGACAGGAAATTCCGCGCCCTGAGCCACACGGGGTGGTGATATGTGTGCAGCCCGCGCACGAGGAGGGTGAACGGCTCGGAGCCCGTCCGAACGAGGAGCCGCCGGTCGTACCGGGCGAAGGAGCCGTCCTCGGGCTGCGGCAGCAGGTCCCCGGGGTCGGTGAGGCGTCGCGGGCCGAGCGAGAAGCCGGTGTCCGGGGAGGCGGGGCGCCGCGCGGCCGTGACGGCGCTCTCGAAGACCTCGTGCGCGTCGAAAGGAGCGGTGACTGTGCCGGTGACTCTGCGGGCGTCGAAGGGCGAATTGACTCCCTGGGCGTCGACGGGTGCGGTGGCGAGCGCGCCGCCGGTGATGAGCACCGGACGCCGGTCCCAGTACGTGTCGACGAACAGGTCCCAGTCGAAGGTCTCCAGGACGTCGACACCGGTCGCCGCGGAGGGGGTCATGCGACCAGCTCCACGGCGCGGACCCGGTACAACGCGGCGAGCAGGCGGTGCACGTGCGGGTCGCCGGGATGGGTGCCGTCGCGGAGTGCGGCCGGGGCGAGGGCGGTGGTCCGCGCGGCGTCGGCGAGGCGGGTTAGGGCGCGCTGTGCGGCGGGGGAGGTGAGGTGCCCCGCGTGCCCGTTGGCGGCCCAGAGCGGCGGGCCCGTGTCGGGGCGCAGGCGCAGTATCTCCGCTGTGCGCCGTAATCGCCGGCCCGGGGCGAAGGGGACGCCGGGACGGGGCGGCGGGGCCGGGTCCAGTCCGGCGGCGGAGAGCAGGGCGGCCCAGCGCAGCAGCAGCGCGCGTTCGGGTTCGTCACCGGTCAGGGCGGCCACGTAGCGCCGGGCGGGTTCGGTGAACCGGGGTGCGGGTGTGAGGCGTCCGTCGGGTGCGGCCGGTGCGGGGTGCGGGAGGGTGGCCTGGTCGTCGCCGGGGAGCGGGTGGTGGCGCAGGACGTCGGCGAGCACGTCGCCGACGTGGGTGAGGGCCGAGGTGGAGCGCGTCGGCACGGTCAGTCGCAGGGTTGTGCACAGCCGCGTACGGTCCTCAAGGTGGGTGCTGCCCGCGGGCCAGTACACCAAGTCGCCCTGCGTGGCGTGCAGTTCGTACTCGGTGCCGGTGTGCTCGGGCCGCACCCGCAGGGTGAGCGAGCCGTCGAGGACCCAGATGAGCACTGCCGCGTCGGGGCGTTCGTGCGGGTCCTCGGCGGTCCGGTGCCGGGTGCCGACCGCCAGCTCCGCGGTGACGGGCAGCGGGGGCAGACCGACGTGCGGCCACAACCCCGCCACGGCGGCACGGACGCGCGACCAGAGGGAGAAGTCGAGGTGCAAGGCGTTCCGGGCGGTCAACAGCCAGCCCGTGGAGCCCAGTTGCCGGTGCCCGGCCAGGCGGGCGGCATAGTCGGCGGTGCTCCGGTCGGCCGGTGACGGCAGCAGCGGTCCGGGGTGGCGGAGCACGCCGTCCGCGACGGCGAGCCGCGTCACGGTCGGCTCGGGGGCGGTGGCCGCGGCCACCAGGAGGCGGTGCGCCTGCGCGGCGTCGAGGCCGGGGCCGGGCGCGTCCGGCACGACCACCGGTTCCTTCGCCCAGTTCGACCAGTACGTGGTGGCGAAGTGACGCCAGGGGGCGGCAGCCGTGGCCTGGGGGGCGGGCACGGGGGCGAGCGCGGGGTCGTGGCGGTTCATGGGGGCCGGGATCTCCTCAATCCCTCGTTCGGGGGGCGGCGTGACGGGAGTGGTGACCTTGGCAGAGCCGTTCGGACACAGTCAACGCCGCGCGCCGGGGCCGCGCACATGTGGCGCGGAACATACGCCGGGCGCGTCGGCGCTGTCCGCACCGTCGGTGCCGGGGTGAGTCGGGTGAGCCAAGTGAGCTGGGTGAGCCGGGTGAGCCGGGTGAGCTTGGGAAAAGGGCGCGCTTGTCTCGAATCTTCGTTTGAGGAGATGTTGTGAAACGGTGGGCGCGAGGGAGCGGAATACGAGATTCCGCCTTATTTGCGCCGGTCAGGGCCATGGCAGGGTGTCGGGGGTCGATTGATCATCCCGGAAAGGCCGCTGTCATGCCTCTTGCCCTGTTCCGCCGCAAACGGGCCCGTTCCGCGGCGCGCGGAGCCGGTCTCGCGCACCCCGTGCCGTCGGGCGCGGGCGCCTTCCACTGCCAGGTCACCGACCCGGTCGGGCAGCCGATGCCGGGCGCGGAGGTCACCGTCACGGACACCGGCACGGGACAGGTCGCGGCGAAGGCCACGACGGACCCGTACGGCCTGGTCTTCCTCACGCTGCGCGCGGGGCGCTACGGCGTGCTGCTCGCGGCGGAGGGGCTGCAGCCGCACCAGCAGACCATCGACGTCCTCGCCGACACGACCGTCCCCCTCACCTCCGTCCAGCTCCACCCCGGCCGCGCCCCGGAACTCCCCTCCACCGGCACCTGGCTCTTCGACCCGCCGCACACCGCGATCCGGTTCATCGCCAAGCACGTCGGCATGGCCCACGTCCACGGCCGCTTCACCCGCTTCGAGGGCGGCATCCACGTCGCGCCCGACATGGCGGACTCCCGGGTGGAGGTCCGCATCGACGCGGCGTCGATCGACACGGGCAACAACACCCGCGACAACCATCTGCGCTCGGCCGACTTCCTGGACGTCGAGAACTACCCCTACATCCACTTCTCCTCCGACCGCTTCCTCTACCGCGGCGGCTCCAAGTGGACCCTCCAGGGCGCCCTCACCATGCACGGCGTCAGCCGCACCGTCGACCTTGACACCAACTACCTCGGCGTCGTCAACGGCGGCTACGCCGAAGAACTCCGCTGCGCGGCCCTCGCCACGGCCGAACTCCATCGCGAGGACTACACCCTCAACTGGCGCACCATGCTGGCCCGAGGCATCGCCGTAGTGGGCCCCACGGTCAAGCTCGAACTGGACGTCCAGGCGATGCACCGCAACCACGACACGCCGACGCCGCCGGAGTAGGAGTTCTCCAGTGGCGGCGCGGGTGGCGCTGACATCGCGGCGCGCCAGAGGCTGTGGAATGGTGATGAGTGGGCGAAATGTCCAGTTCGCCGTGCGGTGAGAAGCCGCGCTCAGTCACGCCCGCAGAGCCACCGGAGGCAGTCATGTCCTCGAAGCGTCGCCGCAAGAAGAAGGCCCGCCGCAAGCACGCCGCGAACCACGGCAGCCGGCCGCAGTCCTGATCCGCGCCGGGGTCACGCCCTCTGCACGAGTCCTTCACCGGCCACCGTCGCCCACTCCGTGACCAATGCCTCGTACTCCGCCCTGTCCTCGGCGGTCAACTGGCCACCAGTGCGCGCCCACAGGTCGCGGATCTGCTGGTTGACCACATCGGCGGAACGGGCGGAGCGCGGGGTGGGAGTGGAGGACATGTGAAAGAGGGTAGGGGATCGGTACGGCTGTGCGCTCCGTTCCGTCACGTGGGCATCGCCATGTGTGATGTTCGCCATGTCGGGCAACCCTTACCGGGTCCGCGCCCGTCTCGCCTCACGGCTTGCGTGCCACCCCCGCGTACAGCGGTACGGGTGTGCCGTCCCGCTCCTCGTCGACGGCCAGCTCCGGGTGCCAGTCCGGCAGCCAGACCACGCCCGGGTCGAGCAGTTCCAGGCCCGTGAAGAACTTCGTCATCTCCTCGCGGGAGCGCGGCACCAGTGTCACCCCGCCCGCCGCGTACATCGCCACGGCGGCCTTCGTGCGCTCGGGGTCGTAGTCCGACGCCAGCTGCGAAAGCACCAGGTGGCTGCCCGAGGGGAGCGCGTCGACCAGCGTACGGATGATGTCGTACGCCCCCTGGTCGTCCGGGATGAAGTGCAGGAGCGCGATCAGCGAGAGCGCGACCGGGCGGTCGAGGTCCAGGATCTCGCCCGCCAGCTCCAGGATCTTCTGCGGGTCCCGGGCGTCGGCCTGCACGTACCGCGTCACGCCCTCCGGCGTTCCGCGCAGCAACGCCTCCGCGTGAGCGAGCACGATCGGGTCGTTGTCGACGTAGACGACGGACGACTCGGGCGCCGCGGTCTGGGCGATGCGGTGCAGGTTCGGCTCGGTCGGTATGCCCGTGCCGATGTCGAGGAACTGGCGCACCCCGAGCCGCGCCGCGAGCATCCGCGTCGCCCGCTGCATGAACCAGCGGTTGTGCCGCGCCCCGTACTTGGCCGTCGGCTCCATCGCCGTGATCTGCCGCCCGATCTCCTCGTCGACCGGGTAGTTGTCCTTGCCGCCGAGGAACCAGTCGTACACCCGCGCCGGATGCGCCTTACTGGTGTCGATGGCCGACGGGGCGACGGGGGACGGGTCGGTCATGAGACAACTCCGATTTCGTCGTGGCCTGTTCGCGCGTGCGTCCGATCATCCTGCCGTACGGGGGTGCCGTGCGGGGCGTGATCGGCTGAGCCGCAGCGCGGCGGCCGCTCAGGCTCCGAAAGCGCCGTGCCTGCCTTCCCCCGCCACGAACCGTCCCGCCCCCTCGACCCCCTCCGCCAGGACGCCCGCCCCGTGCCGCAGCTCCGCCCGCATCGCCGTCTCCTCGTCCATCCCGCCCTGCTCCCGTACGGACGCCCGGTCGCTGCGCAGGCACGCCTGGGGGAAGGCGGCCAGCTGGGCGGCGAGGGCCTCGGCCGCGGCCCGCGCGCGGCCCGGCGGGACCAGGCGGTTGGCGAGCCCGATCTCGTACGCCTCCTGCGCGGGGACCGGGCGGCCGGTGAGGATGAGGTCCATGGCGCGGCTCTCGCCGATCAGGCGGGGCAGCCGCACCGTGCCGCCGTCGATCAGCGGGACGCCCCAGCGGCGGCAGAACACGCCGAACACGGCGTCCTCCTCGACGACCCGCAGGTCGCACCAGAGGGCGAGTTCGAGGCCGCCCGCGACGGCGTGCCCGCTGACGGCGGCGATCACCGGCTTCGTCAGGCGCAGCCGCGTCGGGCCCATCGGCCCGTCACCTTCCTGGGTGACCTTGTTGCCGCGCTCCGTGCCGACGGCCTTGAGGTCGGCGCCCGCGCAGAACGTGCCGCCCGCGCCCCAGAGGACCGCCACCCGCGCCGTGTCATCGGCCTCGAACTCCCGGAAGACGGCAACCAGTTGCGCGGCGGTCGGCCCGTCGACCGCGTTCCGCGCCTCGGGGCGGTCCAGGACGACGGTGCTGACATGACCTCGGCGTTCCACGCGGACGGACGAACGGGCGGTCGACATGCGCGCATCCTGCCACGGTCCGCCTGCCCGGCCCCACCCCTCGGCACCGCCCCCGTTTCCTTGACCTCAAGATTGGTTGAGGTCCTACTGTCGTCCGCATGAGCATGGAAACCACAGCCTGGACGCAGCTCCACAGCGTCATGAACGCCCAGAACGGCGGCCCGGACAAGCGGCCCTTCGCCCGCGCGACCCTGCGCCGGATCGCCGCCTTCGCCCGGCCGCACCGGCGCCGCATCATCCAGTTCGTGCTGCTCAGCGTGGTCGGGGCGCTGCTGGCGGTGGCGACGCCGGTCCTCGCCGGGCACGTCGTCGACGCGATCGTGGGCGGCAAGGACCAGGGCGAGGTGGTCCGGCTCGCCGTACTCATCGCCGTCATCGCGCTCGGCGAGGCGGGCATCGGTCTGCTCGCCCGCTGGCTCTCGGCCAACCTCGGCGAGGGCCTCATCCTGGATCTGCGGACCGCTGTCTTCGACCACGTGCAGCGGATGCCGGTCGCGTTCTTCACACGCACCCGTACGGGCGCGCTCGTCAGCCGTCTCAACAACGACGTGATCGGCGCCCAGCGCGCCTTCAGCAACACCCTGTCCGGCGTGGTCGGCAACATCGTCACGCTCGTGCTGACCCTGGCCGTCATGCTCACCCTGTCCTGGCAGATCACCCTCCTCGCCCTGCTCCTGCTCCCCGTCTTCGTGCTGCCCGCGCGCCGCATGGGCAGCCGCATGGCACGCCTCCAGCGCGAGGCCGCCGCCCACAACGCCGCCATGGGCACGCGGATGACCGAGCGGTTCTCCGCGCCCGGCGCCACCCTGGTGAAGCTCTTCGGCCGACCCGAGGAGGAGTCCGCCGAGTTCGCCGCGAGGGCGCGCCGCGTCCGCGACATCGGGGTGCGGACGGCGATGGCGCAGTCCGCGTTCATCACCGCGCTCACCCTCGTCTCGGCCCTGGCCCTGGCGCTGGTCTACGGCCTCGGCGGCTACTACGCCCTCGATGGCACCCTCGAAGCGGGCGCCGTCGTCTCTCTCGCCCTGCTCCTCACCCGCCTGTACGCGCCGCTGACCTCCCTGGCCGGGGCCCGCGTCGAGGTGATGAGCGCCCTGGTCAGCTTCGAGCGGGTCTTCGAGGTGCTCGACCTCAAGCCGCTGATCGACGAGAAACCGGACGCCCGCGAGGTGCCGGACGGGCCCGTCGCCGTCGAGTTCGACGACGTCCGCTTCGGCTATCCCTCCGCCGACAAGGTCTCCCTCGCCTCCCTCGAAGAGGTCGCCACGCTCGACACCCGCGGTGGCGCCGAGGTCCTGCACGGCGTGAGCTTCCGCGCCGAACCCGGCCAGACCGTCGCCCTCGTCGGCTCCTCGGGCGCGGGCAAGTCGACCATCGCGCAACTCCTGCCCCGCCTCTACGACACCGACGCGGGCGCCGTCTGCATCGGCGGCGTCGACGTACGCGACCTGAGCGCACCCGCCCTGCGCGGAACGCTCGGCATGGTCACCCAGGACGGCCACCTCTTCCACGACACGGTCCGCGCCAACCTGCTCCTCGCCAGGCCGGACGCCGACGAGGACGAACTCTGGGACGTCCTGCGCCGCGCCCGCCTCGACCACCTGGTGCGCGAACTGCCGGACGGGCTCGACACCGTCGTCGGCGAGCGCGGCTACCGGCTCTCCGGCGGCGAACGCCAGCGCATGACCATCGCCCGCCTCCTCCTCGCCCGCCAGCGCGTCGTCATCCTCGACGAGGCCACCGCCCACCTCGACAACACCTCCGAGGCCGCCGTCCAGGAGGCCCTGACCGAGGCGCTCACCGACCGCACGGCCATCGTCATCGCCCACCGCCTCTCCACCATCCGCTCCGCCGACCAGATCCTCGTCGTGGAGGACGGCCGGATCGTGGAGCGCGGCACGCACACCGCCCTGCTCGCCGCGGGCGGACGTTACGCGGAGCTGTACCGCACCCAGTTCGCCCCGGAGGAGGCCGCGCCGGAAGCGGCCTGAACTCCCGTGCAGATCGGCCGAGTTGACCTATGGGACGGCGGCGGGAGCGCGGTTACCCTGAGTCCATGCTGCTGGGTCGTACAGCGGAATGCGCTCGGATCGCCGACCTGATCGACGACGCGCGTACGGGGCGGAGCGCGGCACTTGTCATCCGGGGCGAGGCCGGTATCGGCAAGAGCAGCCTGCTCCGCTACGCCGAGTCGGTCGCCGGTGACCTCACCCTGCTGCGCACCCACGGCATCGAGACCGAGTCGCAACTGCCCTACGTGGGCCTCGCCGACCTCTTCCGGCCGGTCACCGACCACCTGAAGCGCATTCCGGGCCGGCAGGCGGCGGCCCTCACCGGCGCGCTGGCGCTCGGCCCGGCCGTCGCCCAGGACCGGTTCGCCGTCGCCGCCGGGACGCTCAGCCTGCTCGGCGCGGTCAGCGAGTCCGGGCCCGTCCTGGTCGTCGTCGACGACGCGCAATGGCTCGATCCGTACTCCCTGGACTCCCTCGCCTTCGCCACGCGCAGGCTCGGCCGCGAAGGGGTCGTCGCCCTCTTCGCGACCCGCGACACCGACGAGGCCGCCTCCCGGCTCGCCCCCGTGGAGACCCTCACCCTGCGCGGGCTCGACACCGACGCCGCGCGCACCCTGGTCGCCGACGAGCCACTGTCCCCGCGCGACATCACCTGGCTCCTCTCCGAAGCGCGCGGCAACCCGCTCGCCCTGGTCGAACTGCCCGCCCTGCTCGCGCGCGGCGGCCACCGGCGCGACACCGGGGCCCCGCTGCCCATCGGCGAGATGCTCGCCCGCACCTTCCACAGCGCCATCGCCCGGCTGCCCGTCCGGACGCAGGACGCCATGCTGCTGCTCGCCGTCCTGGGCCCGCGCCCCCTCGCCGGTACCGAACGCGTCCTGCGCGACCAGGGGCTGACCTACGCCTCGCTCGAACCCGCCGAGCGCGCGGGCCTGGTGACCGTCGAAGAAGGCGCGTACGTCTTCCGCCACCCGCTCGTCCGCTCCGGCGTCTACCACGGGGCGAGCGCCGTGCGCCGCTGGCGCGCCCACCGCACCGTGGCCCGCGCGCTCCAGGACGCCCAGGCCCCCACCGCCCTTGAGCGGTACGCCTGGCACCTCGCGGAGTCCGGCGCCGACCCCGACGAACAGGTCGCCGCCGCCCTCGAACGCGCAGCCTCCGCTGGGCCCGCGAGCCTCGCCTTCCCGCTCGCCTCCCGCCTCTACGCGCACGCCGCCCGCTTCACCCCGGAGGGCGAGCACAAGGCGGGCCGCCTGCTGTCCGCCGCCCGCGCCGCGCAGGCCGCCGGGTCGCTCGACGAGGCCGCAGGGCTCCTCGACCGCGCCCTCGGCCACGCCACCCGGCCGCGCACCCGCCTCGACGTGCGCCAACTGCTCTGCTACGTCGACATCCAGCGCGGTCGCCCGGCCCGTGCGAGCGAGGAGCTGCGGGCCGCCGTCGACGAGGCCCGGAGCGTCGACCCCGCGCTCGCCGCCGTCATGCTCGGCGGCGTCACCCTCACCGAACTCGCCGTCGGCGACCTCACCGCCGCCCGCGCCACCTCCGACGAGTCCATGCGCATCGTCGAGGCCTTCACCGACGCGCCCGCCGCCCTGCCCGTACGCCTCCTGCACGCGCTCGTCCAGCTCCTCGGCGGCGACGCGGAGGACGGCCGGGCCCTGCTCCACGAACTGGAGAAACCCCTCGCCGAACCGGACCTGTCCTTCCCGTACCCGGTCTCCGGCGTCGGCGGCCTCTGCTACCTGGCCGCCGAGGAGCTGGACGAGGGGCACGCCCTGCTCGACCGGGCCGTGCACGCCGCGCGCGCCGCCAGCACGGTCGGGCTGCTGGCGCATCTGCTCGGTACGTTGTCGGTGATCGAGTTCTGGCGCGGCCAGTGGACCTCCGCGCTCGCCCACGCCGACGAGTCCGCGCGGCTCGGCGAGGACACCGGGCGCGTCATCGAGGTGTGCCGGGCGCTCGCCGCGCAGGCCAAGGCCGAGGCCGCCCTCCACCGCGAGACGGACTGCCGCCGCCACGGCGCCCAGGCCGCCGCGCTCGCCGCCGCCGCGGACCTGCCCATGGACGCGGCCCGCGCCCACGGCGCCCTCGGCCTCCTCGAACTCGGCCTCGGCCGCCACGAGGAAGCCGCCCGCCACCTGGAGAACGTACGGGACTTCTCCGTCGCCAACGGGCGCGGCGACGGCCTCTACCTCTCCTGGGCCGCCGACCTCGCCGACGCCTACGCCCACCTCCACCGCACCGACGAGGCGTACGACGTGCTGCGCGTCCTGGAGCACGAGGCGGGGCGCGGGCACCGCCCCATCGCCGCCGCGGCTGCCGCGCGCTGCCGGGCCATGCTCGAACCGGGCGACGCCGAGCGGCACCTGGACCGGGCGCTGCTCCATCTCGGGGGAGTGGTGGCGCCGTTCGAGCGGGGGCGCACCGAGTTCACGCGGGGGGAGCTGCTGCGGCGGCAGGGGCGTCGTGACGAGGCGCGGCGGTGGTTGCGGCGCGGGCTCGCCACGTTCGAGCGGCTCGGGGCGGCCGGGTGGGCGGCGCGGGCGGCGGCCGAGCTGCACGCGGCCGGTGGCGACCAGGTCCGTACGGGCCCCGCGCCGCTGGACGGCCTCACCCCGCAGGAGCTGCGCGTCGCCCTTGCCGTCGGCCGTGGCGTCACCAACCACGAGGCCGCCGAACAGCTCTTCCTCAGCGTCAAGACGGTCGAGTTCCACCTGGGCAACATCTACCGGAAGCTGGACGGGGTGCATCGCAGAGCGCAGCTCGTGCGGTTGCTGAGCCATTCCAGTGAGGCGTGAACCGCGTTCTCGTCCTGGCGAAGACGCCTCGGCACAGAACAGCGGGGGTGCCCTGATGGGCACCCCCGTCCCCCGATTGTCCCCCGTTGAGACCCCCGTAGATCCCCCCGCGGTCGAAAGCCCCGTGCGCTTCCGTGTCTCCACGATGGACCCGGGCGGCCTTGCGGGCCACGGTGAAAACCCTGGGATCGCGGACCAGGGGCGTACGGCGGTTGCTGTACGCGCCGGAGGGCGGGGGAGCGGGGCCGAACGGCCCTGCGGGTGAGGGCCGAACGGCCCCTGCCCCGCCTGTGGCCAGGGCGCCACGGTGTGCGTCCGCCGCGCGCTTCGTGGCCGTTCGTGTTCGCCTTTCGTGTTCGCCTCGTGTTTCGGGGACCGGCTCTCAGGGGGGCCACCATGGCATGGACGCCCGCGCTGCGGCTGCGCCGCCTGCGGACCGCACGGCTCTCGGACCGTCCGTCGCCGGTCGCCGTGCGGTACGTCGCCGGGTGCCTGGTGATCGAACTGCGGGCGGAGCTGGGGCCCGCCGCCGAGGCGTCCCTCGGGCGTCTGCTGCACGGCGTCATCCGCCCCGGCAGCAGCGCCGTCCTCCTCGACCTGCGGCGCGTGGGGAATGTCGGACCCGGCGGGCTCAGCGCGCTGAGCCTGGCGCGGGTCCTGGCGGACCGGCACGGGCTGGCGTTCGCCGTGGTCCGGGAGGAGAGCGTGCCCGAACTCCCGCGGTGGGTGGCGGAGTTGGCGCCGCCGCCGTCCCGGCTCACCCGCAACGGAGGATGCCCCGCGCCCGACCGGCTGCTGCGGTCTGGTGATGAGGCTGGGACATGACGCGGACGGGTACGGGTGGACGGCTCTGATGACGTGGCCGGCGCGATGCGCCCTCGGGGCCGTCGACCGGGTGGCGAGCGCCGCCGTACGGGTGGTGGTCGACTCGGTGCTCGACCGGATCGACCTGGACGCGGTGGTGGCCCGGGTGGACGTGAACCGGGTCGCGGACCGCGTGGACGTCCAGCGGGTCGCCGGGCGGGTGGATGTGGACCGGGTTGCGGATCGGGTGGATGTGGACCGGGTGGCCGATCGGGTGGACGTGGAGCGGGTCGCGGCCCGCATCGACGTGGACCGGGTGGCCGACCGGGTCGACGTGGCGCGGATCGTGGCCCGCGTGGATGTGGACCGGATCGCGGATCAGGTCGACGTGGACCGGGTCGCGGCCCGGATCGACGTGGCGGCGGTCGCCGACCGGGTCGACGTGGACCGGGTCGCCGACCAGGTCGACATCGACCGGGTCATCGCCCGGATCGATCTCGTCGGGCTCACCCGTGACGTGCTGCGGGAGATCGATCTCGGGCGGATCGTACGGGAGACCGGCGGCGGGATGGCCGCCGACACCGGGGCGGCGATCCGCGTCCTCGGCAGGCGCGGCGACCACGCCGTGAACCGGCTGGCGGACCGGGCCTTCGGACGGAACGGGGGGCCTCCGGCCGGGCGGGCGGACAACAGTGCCCCGCGCGGGAACGGCGGGCCTCCGTGACCGCCGCCCGGGACAGCGGGGCATGGCACGGCGGTCGTGCCCAGGGGAGGAACGGCGATCCGGTCGCCGACCGGGACGGCGAGGGGTGGTGCGGTGGTCGTGCGCCGGGGAGGGACAGCGGGCGGGCTGTCCACCGGGGCAGCGGTCCGGCCGTCCACCGGGACGGCGGGGCCCGCGCCATCGCGCCCGCCCCCGGGACGGAGATCGCCGGGATCGTGTCGCGCGGGGTCGCCGCGCTCGTCGACGCGGTCGTCGTCGCACTCACCGCCGTCGTCGTGCAGTTGGGCGCCGCCTGCACGCTGCTGCTCGTCTCGGGGCCGCCGTTCCGGGTGCCGGAGGTGCCCGGGTGGTTGTCGGGGGTGCTCGGGTGGGCCTTTGCCCTCTGCTATCTCGGCGGCTCGTGGGCCACGACCGGGCAGACCGTGGGGGCGCGCCTGATGGGGGTGCGGGTGGGGGACCGCGCGGGCGGCCGGCTCGGCGCGCCGCGCTCCTTGCTACGGGCCCTGGTCAGCCTGCTGTTCCCGCTCGGGCTGCTGTGGGTGCCGTGCAGCAGGCGGCGGGCGTCGGTGCCCGATCTGGTGGTCCGGAGCGGCGTGCGGTACGACGGGCGCTGAGACGCTGCCGCGTCCGCGGGGCCGGGCTGTCGCGGAGACCGCGGGGCTCCGCCCCGGACCCGGCTCCGAAATCGCCGGAGGGCCTTGATCAGCGGGGCAGCAGCGCTCCCGCCGCCAGGCCGCCCAGGCCGATCGCGCCGAGGACCACCAGCGCCGTGACGTACGGGCCCGTCGCCGGGTTCGCCACCAGGATCGTGCCTGCCACCGCCGTGCCGACCGAGGAGCCGAGGTTGGAGATCGAGCGGGAGAGGCCCGAGATCTCGCCCTGGAGATCGTCGGGGAAGGCGGACTGGACGACGTTCACCGACGGGGTCAGCATCAGGCCGAGGCCCAGGCCGATCAGGAGCAGACCGGGGGTGAACGCCCACGCCTTGTTGGTGACCTCGGCGAGGGCGATCAGGACACCGATGCCGGTGACCGTCGTGAGGAAGCCCGCCATGACGAGCGTGCGCTGCGCCCGCCGCTTCGCGAAGCGCTCCGCGCCGAGCGACGACGCGAGCAGGCCCACGGTCGACGCGGTGAAGATGACGCCGGTGCTGATCGCGTCGTAGCCCCGTACGACCTGGAGGTACGTGGCCGCCACGAACGAGACGCCCATCAGCACCAGCCACTGCACGTGCTGCGTGATCAGGCCGAGGTTGGAGGTGCGGTTGTGGAACAGGGACGTCGGCAGCAGCGCCTTCTGGCCCTTGCGCTCCTTCGAGCGGACCCAGCCGAAGAACGCCACCAGGATCAGGGCGCCGACGGCCAGCAGACCGAGCGCCAGCCAGCCGTTGTCGTCCGTGACGAGGATGCCGGTGACGAGCAGGACCAGGCCCCCGGCCGAGAGCACCGCGCCGACCGTGTCGAAGTGACAGTGCGGGTCCGGCGGCAGCGGATCCTCCAGCTTGCGGGTCAGCAGGATGATGACCGCGATGACCAGGGCCTGGAAGACGAAGGACGCCCGCCAGCTGATCGCCGAGGTGATGAGGCCGCCGATCAGCGGACCGGCCGCCGCGCCTACGCCGCCCAGCGCCATGATCGCCCCGAACGCGCGGGCCCGGTCGGAGACCTCGGTGAACAGCAGGGTGGTGAGGATGTAGACGGGCGGGATGAGCAGCGCCGTGCCGATGCCCTCCAGGATCGAGTTGCCCAGGATGAGGATGCCGAGGCCGGGCGCGGCCGCGCTGAGCAGGGCCCCGACCCCGTAGATCAGCAGACCGGCGATGAGGCAGCGCTTGCGGCCGTAGCGGTCGGTGAGGATACCGCCGGGGATCATCAGCGCGGCCATGACCAGCAGGAACACGGTGATCGCGGTCTGCACGCCCTGCACCGTGGTGTCCAGGTCCTCGCTGATGTCCTTGATCATCACGTTCATGTTCGACCCGGCGAAGCTGCAGATGAACTGCGCGAGGGCGAGCGGCGCGAGGAGCCGGCGCGGCCACGCGCGCTCGGCGCCCGCTCCGCTCGGACGGGACGGCACGGTCATCGGCTTGCCTCCGATCGGGGGCGGGACGACCGCCAGGGTCGTGGCCGCCCTCCGCCCGGTCGTCACCCTCGGAGGGTGACGACCGAGGGGGCCCACCGGGAGCAACACTCGTTCCGCAGCGGTGCATCGGGCACCCTCCACACGCACGGAGGTCCTGTCATGGCCACCTCGACGACCCCGCACCACCGCACCAGCGCGAAGGAGGCGGCGGCCGGCGGACTGACCGTCTTCGCGGCGGTGATGCTCTTCATCTCCGGCATCCTGGGCTTCTGCCGCGGTCTCATGGGCGTCCTGGAGGACAACGTCTTCCTGACGACACGCGACTACGTCTTCCAGTTCGACCTGACGGCCTGGGGCTGGATCCACATGCTGATCGGCGCGGTCGCGGTCGCCGTGAGCCTCGGCCTCTTCGCCGCCGTCAAATGGGCCCGCGTCCTCGGCGTCGCCCTCGCCGGACTCCTGATCATCGCCAACTTCCTCTCCATCCCGTACTACCCGTTCTGGTCCATCACGCTGATCGCCCTGAACGCGTTCATCATCTGGGCGCTCTGCGTGGTGCGTCGGGACACCCTCATCTGACGGGACACCCGTGTCCGACCGGAAGAACTCCTTGACCAGGCGAGGTGACGCATGCGCGACGGACCGGCACGGACGACGGACGAGAGGGCCGAGCGGATCGCCGGGTTCATCGCGCCGCTGCGGGTGGAACCCGGCACCCGGGTCCGCCTGGCCAAGGACTACGACCCCGCGTACAAGGCGGGCGTCAAGAACAAGAAGGCCGGCGAGGAGCTGCTGCGCTCCGGCGTCACGCTGCTCGCGGAGTACCAGCGGCGCCTCGCGGCCGAGGGCAGCCACGGCGTCCTGCTCTGTCTCCAGGCGCTCGACGCGGGCGGCAAGGACGGCACCATCCGCCACGTGATGAGCGGCGTCAACCCGCAGGGCGTGCGGGTGGCCGGGTTCAAGGTGCCCTCCACCGACGAACTCAGCCACGACTACCTCTGGCGCTACGCCCGCGACCTCCCGCGCCGGGGCGAGATCGGCATCTTCAACCGCTCGCACTACGAGGAGGTCCTGGTCGTCCGCGTGCACCCGGAGCACCTCACCCGGCAGGGGCTGCCGGACGAGGCCACGGACAAGAGGATCTGGCAGCGCCGCTACCGCCAGATCAACGACTGGGAGCGCTACCTCACCGAGAACGGCTTCCACGTCGTGAAGCTCTTCCTGAACCTCTCCAAGGAGGAGCAGCGCACCCGTTTCCTCAAACGCATCGACGTGCCGGAGCGCAACTGGAAGTTCTCCGCCGCCGACGTCCGCGAGCGCGCGTTCTGGGACTCCTACCAGGACGCGTTCGCCGAGATGCTCTCCGCCACCAGCACCCCGTGGGCGCCCTGGTACGTGATCCCCGCCGACCGCAAGTGGTTCGCGCGGATCTGCGCGGCCGCCGTCCTCGCCCACACGCTCATGGAGATCGACCCGCGCTACCCGGAGGTCGACGACAAGAGCCGCGCCGCCCTCGCCCGGGAGCGGGGGCGCCTGGAGCAGGAGGCGCCCGGCGGCCGGGGCGGGCGGAGGGGCGGACGATGACCGCACAAGCCGAGGCCCGCGTCTGGTACGCGCGGCCCGCCGAGACCGTGGCCGGGGAGCTCGGGGTCGACCCGGCCACGGGTCTCAGCTCACAGGCGGCGGCCACGCGGCTGCGCGAGGACGGGCCCAACGCGCTGCCGCAGGAGCGCACGAGGTCCGCGCTGTCCCGGTTCCTCGGCCAGTACACCTCGCACATGCAGATCATCCTGCTCGCCTCCGCCGTGGTGTCGCTGGCCATCCAGGAGTGGGGGACGGCGGTCGTGCTGCTCGTCCTCACCGTCGTCAACGCGGTGATCGGGCTCCGCCAGGAGGGCAAGGCGGAGAGCGCCATGAACGCCCTGAAGGAGATGACGAAGGCCACCGCGCGCGTGCGCCGCGACGGCGCCGAGGCCGAGATTCCGGCCGAGGAGGTCGTCGTCGGCGACATCGTGCTGCTCACGGCGGGCGACGAAGTCCCGGCCGACGGACGCCTGCTGAGCGCGAGCGCCCTCCAGATCGACGAGTCCGCGCTCACCGGGGAGAGCGTGCCCGCCGCCAAGGACGCCGCGCCCGTGCGGGGGGACGGGCTCGGGCCCGCCGACCAGACGGACATGGCGTTCATGACCACGCCGGTCACGCACGGCAGCGCCGTCCTCGTCGTCACCGCCACCGGCTCCGGCACCGAACTCGGCCGCATCTCCGGCATGTTGACGACCACCAGGCCGGAGCCGTCGCCGCTGACCACCGAGCTGAACCGGCTGACGCTGTGGATCGTCGGCGCCGCCGGACTCACCATGGTCGTGATGTTCGCCCTGGGGCGCTCGCGGGACGAGGCGTGGGACGCGCTGTTCGTCAGCGCCGTCTCCCTCGCCATCGCGGCCGTCCCCGAGGCGCTGCCCACGGTCACCCAGACGATCCTCTCCCTCGGCGGACTCGACCTGGCCCGCAGGCACGCCATCGTCAAGGACCTCCCGTCGGTGGAGACACTCGGCTTCACCTCGGCGATCAACTCCGACAAGACCGGCACGCTCACCATGAACCAGATGACCGTCGTCGAGGTCGTCGACCCCTACGACCGGTACACGGTCTCCGGCACCGGCTATTCCCTGGAGGGCCGCGTCCACCACGCCGCCGGGTCCACGCCGAGCATCGAGGAGGCGATCCTGCCCTACCTCGTCGCCAGTGACGCGGCCCTCGTCGACGGGCACGTCGTCGGCGATCCCACCGAGGGCGCCCTGCTCGTCCTCGGCCACAAGGCGGGCCTCGACGTCACCGCCACCCGGGAACGGCTCCCGCGCCTCGCCACCCTGCCGTTCGACCCGGCGTACAAGCTGATGGCGACCTTCCACACGGCCCGCGGCAGCGGAGGCGAGGAGGTCGTGCGCTGCTTCGTGAAGGGAGCGGCGCCCGCCGTCCTCGCGCGCACCACGACCGCCCTGTCCCGGGGCGAGGCCGTCCCCTTCGACGACGCGCTGCGCGACCGCGCCCAGGACGAGATCGACCGCATCAGCCGCGCGGGCCGCCGGGTGATGGCCGCCGCCACCCGCGACATCGACCCGGCGCTCTTCGCGCCGGACGGCGACCTCCTCGCCCTGGTCCGGGACTTGAGCGTCACCAGCCTCGTCGGCATGGTCGACCCGCCGCGCGAGGAGTCCCGCGCCGCCGTGGCCGCCGCGCAGGCCGCCCACATCCGCGTACGGATGGTGACCGGGGACGACGTCGTCACCGGCGCGGCCGTCGCCGAGCAGGTCGGGATCGAGGGCGAGGCGATCCTCGGCGCCGACTTCGCCGCCCTGCCGCCCGAGGAGCGCCTCGCCCGCATCGACCGGATCGGGGTCGTAGGCCGGGTCGCCCCCGAGCACAAGGTGCTGCTCGCCGAGGTGCTCAAGGAGAAGGGCGACGTGGTCGCCATGACCGGCGACGGTGTCAACGACGCGCCCGCCATCAAGGCCGCCGACATCGGCATCGCCATGGGATCGGGCACCGAGGTCGCCAAGAACGCCGGACGCATGATCCTCTCCGACGACAACTTCGCCACGATCGTCCACGCCGTCGAGCAGGGCCGGAAGATCTACGACAACCTCACCAAGTACATCCGGTTCGTCCTCGTCCTCCTCGTCGTCTTCGTGCTCACCTTCCTCGGCGCGACGCTCTTCGACATCGCGGGCGGCGAACCGTTCACCCCCGCCCAGGTGCTCTGGATCCACTTCTTCGTCAACGCGGCCTTCGGCTTCTCCCTCGGCTTCGACCGGATCAGCGCCGGGCTCATGGACCGCCGCCCGCGCCCGCGCGGCGAACCCGTCATGACCGGCGGCCTGATGCTCACCGTCGGCCTCGTCGGCGTCGTGATCGCCGCCTCGCTGCTCGCCCTGCTCGCACTCGGCAGGGCGCGCTACGACAGCACGGAGATCGGCAACTCCATCGCCTTCACCGCGTTCGCGCTCTGCCTGATCGTCGCCGCGCTCGAATGCCGCAACCAGACGCGGACCGCCCTCACGGTCGACACCTTCGACAGCAAGCAGCTCAACTGGACCGTGTTCGGCGAGTTCGTGCTCGCGATCCTCGTCATCCAGACCGACGTCTTCAACCGCCTCCTCGACACGACACCGCTCCACCTCGGCCAGTTCGGCTGGGCCCTGCTGCCCCGCTCGCCCTGCTCGGCCTGTGGGAGCTGGGCAAGCTGCTCGCCCGCCGCCGGCTCGCCGGGTGAGGCGGATGGGCTGGACGCCGCCCGGGGTGCGGGCCGTGCGGGAGTACCGGCGGGCGTGGCTGGTCAAGGACGTCGTCGCGGGCATCGTCCTGAGCACGCTGCTCGTGCCGCAGGGCATGGCCTACGCGGAGCTGGCCGGGCTCCCGCCGATCACCGGGCTCTACACCTCGGTGCTCTGCCTCCTCGCGTACGCGGTGGCCGGCCCGTCCCGGATCCTCGTCCTCGGCCCGGACTCCTCCCTCGGGCCGATGATCGCCGCCACGGTGGTGCCGCTGGTCGCGGCGGACGGCGATCCGGACCGGGCGGTCGCGCTCGCCTCCGTCCTGGCCCTGATGGTCGGCGGCATCACGCTCCTCGCGGGCGTGGCGCGGCTCGGGTTCGTCGCCGACCTGATCTCCAAACCGACCATGATCGGCTACATGAACGGGCTCGCCCTGACCATCCTCATCGGCCAGTTGCCCAAGCTGTTCGGCTTCTCCACCGACGCGGACGGGCTCATCGACGAGATCGGCGCCTTCGCGGGCGCGCTCGGCGACGGCGAGACGGTCCCCGCCGCCGTGACGGTCGGCATCGGCTGCATCGCCCTGATCCTGCTGCTGCAGCGGTGGCTGCCGAAGGTGCCCGCGGTCCTCGTCATGGTCGTCGTCGCGATCACGGCGTCCCTCGCCTTCGACCTCGGCGACCACGGCGTGCGCACCGTCGGCCGGCTGCCCGAGGGGCTCCCGCCGTTCACGGTCCCGGACATCCGGTGGGACGACCTCGGGCCGCTGTGCGTCGGCGCGCTCGGCATCGCCCTGGTCTCGCTCGCCGACACCATCTCCAACGCCTCCGCGTTCGCCGCCCGTACGGGGCAGGAGGTGCGCGGCAACGACGAGATGATCGCCATCGGCGCCGCCAACGCCGCCGCCGGACTCTTCCAGGGCTTCCCCGTCAGCACCAGCGGCTCACGCACCGCGGTCGCCGAACGCGCGGGCGCCAAAACCCAGTTGACCGGTGTCGTCGGCGCCGTCCTCATCCTCCTGATGCTGGTCCTGCTGCCCGGCCTCTTCCGCGACCTGCCGCAGCCCGCGCTCGCCGCCGTCGTCATCACCGCGTCACTGTCCCTCGCCGACCTGCCCGGTGTGCGGAGGCTGTGGCGGCAGCGCAAGGCGGAGTGCTGCCTGTCGGTCGCCGCGTTCCTCGGGGTCGCCCTGCTCGGCGTGCTCCAGGGCATCGCGATCGCCGTCGGCCTGTCGATCCTGAACGTGTTCCGGCGCTCCTGGTGGCCCTACAGCACCGAGCTGGGCCGGGTGCCGGGCCTCGAGGGCTTCCACGACGTGCGCTCCTACCCGACCGCCGAGCACCTGCCGGGCCTGGTCATCCTGCGTTTCGACGCGCCCCTGTTCTTCGCCAACGCCAAGACGTTCCGCGACGAGGTGCTGCACGCTGCGCACACCAGCCCGCCCCCGCGCCGGGTGGTCCTCGCGGCCGAACCGGTCACCGACGTCGACACGACGGCCGCCGACATCCTGGAGGAGCTGGACGCCGCGCTCCAGGAGCGCGGCGTCACCCTCGTCTTCGCCGAGCTGAAGGACCCGGCCCGCCGCAAGATCGAGCGCTACGGCCTGACCCGTACCTTCGACCCCGGCCGCTTCCACCCGACGCTGGAGGCCGCGGTCGCCGCGTACCGGGCCTCCAGCGGCGCGCGGTGGGAGGCCTAAAGGCCGCTGGACTCGACCGAGAACACGTGCGTGCCCCAGGGCGGCAGGTCGACGTAGAGCCCGCTGGAGAGCAGCTCCGAGCCGGAGCGCCCGTAGTGGTCGGCGGCGGTGAGCAGCTCCGTCAACTCCCACGTGTCGGGGCCCAGTTCGTGCCACGGCAGCGGGATGCGGGCCTGCGCCGGGTGGCCGGAGAGGTTGACCACGGTCAGGAAGCGTCCCGCGTCGCCGGTCCAGCAGGAGGCGATCAGATCGTCCGAGGAGCGGTTGTCGGGCCAGCCCGCGCACTCCAGGAGCCGCCAGGCGCCGGTCCGCATGCCGCTGCGGTGGACGCGGGCGAGCAGTTGCTCGTGGAAGGAGCGCAGCGCGTTGTCCGGGGGTTCGTCGGGGCGGCGGTCGAGGAACACCGGCAGGTGCACGCGGCGCCCCGTGAACTCGCCCTCGTGCCACAGGGTCGCCCCTGGCAGCGTCGCGATCAGGACGGCCGCCGCGCGCTCCTTGTCCGGCGGGAGGGTCTGCGCGGCGCGCGGCTCGTCGTGGTTCTCCAGGAAGCGGACGAGCCGGCGCTGGTACCGCTCATCGGCGTGCAGATGCCCGCGCACGGACGCGGCGCTCTCGTGCAGCACCCGGTCGTAGAGCCGTTTGTCGTAGCAGAAGTCGAAGCCCTGCTCCTGGAGCGCGTACTCGAGGTCCCAGTACGCCTCCGCCGCGAAGACCATCCCGGGGTGGTGCTCGTGGACGTCCCCGATGACCTGCGTCCAGAAGTCCCGCTCGGGCACGGCGCCCGCGCGCTCGCCCCAGGTCCGGGCGAAGACGTCGTTGAGCAGCAGCATCGCCATGTCGCAGCGGACGCCGTCGCAGACGTCGCCGATGCCGCGCAGGGTGTCGGCCGTCGCCCGCCGCAGCTCCGGTGCGAACGCGTTGAGCTGGACGACGTCGGGCCACGGGGCGAAGAACGGGTCACGGCCCCGGGCGAGCACGGAGCCGCCGGTGTCGAGGAAGGCCGCCGGGTCGCGCCGGACGTCCGCCGCGTCGCCGCGCACGAAGAACTCGGGGTGCTCCGCGACCCAGGGGCTGTCAGGGGCCACATGGTTCGGCACGTAGTCGAGCAGCAGGCCGACGCCCCGGTCGTTGAGCGCCGAGCGGGCGGCGGCGATCCCGGCCGGGCCGCCGAGCGCCTCGTCCGCCACGTACCTGCGGATGCAGTACGGCGACCCGGCGATGTCCTCCTCGCCGATGTCCGGGACGGCCGCGGTGAACGCCGAGCGCAGCGACGCGTTCTCCAGGGCGATGGAGCGGCCGAGCGGGCTGCGCTCCCAGACGCCCATCAGCCAGACGGCGTCGACCCCGGCGGGGGTGATCTCGTCCCACACGTTCTTCGGCACGTCGGCCAGGGTCACGGGGCGGCCTGCCCGGGCCCCGGTCTCCCGCAGCCAGACGCGGGTGTTGATCTCGTGGATGACGGGTTGCGCGGGCAGTGCGGTCATCGGCTCTGCCTCCTCGCCGTGCCGGAGCGGAAGTCGTCGGGTCCCAGCCTGCCGAAGAGCTGCATGAGGGGGGCGATCAGTCCGGTCCAGCCGGTCTGGTGGGAGGCGCCGAGACCGGCGCCGTTGTCCCCGTGGAAGTACTCGTAGAAGCTGATCAGGTCCCGCCAGTGCGGGTCGCCCTGGAACTTGGCCTGGCCGCCGTAGACGGGCCGGTGCCCTTCCTCGTCGCGCAGGAAGATGCGGGTGAGGCGCGAGCTGATCTCCTCGGCGACCTCGTACAGGTTCTTGTGCACGCCGGACCCGGTCGGGCATTCGACGGTGAGGTCGTCGCCGTAGAAGCTGTAGAGGTTGAGCAGCGCGCGGATGAGCAGCGTGTTCATCGGCAGCCAGACGGGGCCGCGCCAGTTGGAGTTGCCGCCGAACATGCCCGAGTCGGACTCGGCGGGCAGATAGCCGACCCCGAACTCCTGGCCCTGGACCCAGAACCGGTAGGGGTGCTCGGCGTGGTGCCGGGAGAGCGCCCTGATCCCGTACGGGGAGAGGAACTCGTCCTCCGACAGGACGTGGCCGAGGACCCGTACGAGCTTCTTCTCGTCCAGGACGGAGAGGAGCCGGGGCCCGCCCGCCTTGCCGGCCGTCGCCGCGGTGAGCGTCACCGACAGCGAGGGGTGGCGGGTCGCGAAGCGCTGGAGCCGTTCGCCGAGGCCGGAGAGGCGGGCGAGCTGGTCGGGCTGGAAGACGGTCGAGGCGCACAGCGGGAGCAGACCCACCATGGAGCGGACCTTCAGGCGGACGGCCTCGCCGTCGGGGAGGCGCAGGACGTCGTAGAAGAAGCCGTCCTCCTCGTCCCACAGCTCGTCGCCGAGGTCGCCGATGCGGTCCATCGAGGCGGCGATCCACAGATAGTGCTCGACGAACTTCAGGACCAGTTCCTCGTACGCGTCGTTGTGCTGCACGAGTTCGAGGGCGATCTGGAGCATGGACTGGCAGTACAGCGCCATCCAGGCCGTGCCGTCGGCCTGTTCGAGGGTGCCGCCGGTGGGCAGGGGAGCGCTGCGGTCGAAGACGCCGATGTTGTCCAGGCCGAGGAAGCCGCCCTGGAAGACATTGCGGCCCGAGGGGTCCTTGCGGTTGACCCACCAGGTGAAGTTGGTGAGCAGCTTCTGGAAGGTGCGCTCCAGGAACGCGTGGTCGCCGTGGCCGGTGTTCCGCTCCTCCATCATGTAGACGAAGTAGGCGGCCCAGGCGTGCACCGGCGGGTTCACGTCGCCGAAGTTCCACTCGTAGGCCGGGATCTGGCCGTTGGGGTGCAAGTAGGAGTCGCGCAGCAGGAGTTCGAGCTGCTGCTTGGCGAAGTCGAGGTCGACGACGGAGAACGCCACCGTGTGGAACGCGAGGTCCCAGGCGGCGTACCACGGGTACTCCCACTTGTCCGGCATCGAGACGATGTCGTCGTTGACCATGTGGAACCATTCGCGGTTGCGGATGCCGGGGCGCGGCATGCTCCACGGCGAGAGGTCGTGCTCGGCGAGCCAGGTCTCCAGGTCGAAGGCGTAGTACTGCTTGGACCACAGCAGTCCCGCCACGGCCTGGCGGAGGACCCGTGCCTCGTCCTCGCTCGCGCGCGGCGGCGTCAGCTCGCGGTAGAACGCGTCGGCCTCGGCGATGCGCTGCTTGAACACCGACTCGAAGCCGCGCCCCACCGACAGCTTGCCGCCGGCGGGCCCGAGGCGCAGCCGCACCGTCTCGGACCCCCCTGGGGCGACCACCAGCGAGTAGTGGGCCGCCGCCTTGGTGCCCTCCCGGGCCGGGTTCACGGCCGTCCCGTCGCCCTCGACGATGTACCGGCCGATGCCGTCCTTCACGTACGGGGAGGCGCTCGGTACGCCGAACAGGCGCTCGTTGTGCGTCTCGTTCTCGGTGAACAGGACCCGGGGCGCGCCCGCGCACCGCAGGTCGTAGGAGCCCAGCTCGGGGTGGTCGACCCGGACGCCGCTGGTGCGGCTCGGGCTGTCGACCGCCCACAGGCGCGGCTTGGCGTCGCCGTCGTGGTGGTCCTGCCACGACCAGGTGTTGCGGAACCACAGCGTCGGCAGGACGTGCAGGGCGGCCTCGCGCGGGCCCCGGTTCTCGACGGTGATCCGCATGAGAATGTCGTCGTGGTCCGCCTTGGCGTACTCCACCGTCACGTCGAAGTACGCATCGTCGTCGAAGATCCCGGTGTCGAGCAGCTCGTACTCGAACTCCTGGCGCCCGCGCGAGCGGTTGACGGCGAGCAGGTCCTCGTAGGGGTAGGCGGCCTGCGGGTACTTGTACAGGTAGCGCAGGTACGAGTGGCTCGGCGTGCTGTCGAGGTAGAAGTAGTACTCCTTGACGTCCTCGCCGTGGTTGCCCTCGCCGTTGGTCAGGCCGAACGCGCGCTCCTTGAGGATCGGGTCGTGGCCGTTCCACAGGGCGAGCGCCAGGCACAGCCGCTGCTTGTCGTCGCTGATGCCGCCGAGCCCGTCCTCGCCCCACCGGTACGCGCGCGAGCGCGCGTGGTCGTGCGGGAAGTACGACCACGCGTCCCCGCCGGGGCTGTAGTCCTCCCGGACCGTGCCCCACTGCCGTTCGCTGAGGTACGGGCCCCACAGACGTGCCCGCGCGTTCCCGTCGGCCGTCGGCCCGATCTTCGCGCCCTGCGCCTGCGTGTCCATCCGCGCTCTCCCTGCCTCGGTCAGCCGGATGCGCCAGTCTTGGCGGGGGTCCCGGGGGGCGCCTCACCTCCCGGGGGTGAGCCGCCGGTCCGGGCGTCCGTCCCGTCGTCCGTAGCGTCCGTACGGGCCGCGAGCGTGACCGCGATCTCGTACGCGGCGAGGAGCGCGCCCACCACGAACAGGGCGGTCCACGAGGACAGCGCGAGCGCCACGACGACGGCGACGACGGCGCCACCCACTCGCAGTGTGTCGGCGTGCCGCGCCAGCCACGGGCGCAGCGCCTTGTCCTTGCCGATCCGCTCGCCGGCCTTCGCCGCGTACTGCCCGGTGACGCGCGCCCCCTGCGCCGTCCGGCGGCGCAGCCAGACCGGCAGGCGGCCCGGGCCGACGAGGTAGGCGACGACCGCGAGGACGATGCCGAGCCAGAGGAGTTGGTCGCCGCGGTCGCGCAGAGTGGTGAACACGGTCCACAGCGCGGCCCGGAGCCCGTCGCGGTAGACGCCCTCCGGCATCTGGTCGAGCAGCTGCTCCCGCACGGCGCGCAGCACGGTCGACAGGACGGTCACCGTCACCACCAGCCAGAGGCCGAGCTGGAGCACGGTCCTGCGGCGGTTCGGCGAGGCCCACAGGGCGAGCGCGAGCAGGACCGGCACCGCGATCAACAGGCCGACCAGGCCCTTCTTGAAGACCAGGACCGCTTGTTGGAGCTGGCCCAGTTCGCTGCGGTCGTAGAGGCGGATCTGCGCGAAGTCCTCGGGGAGCTGGACGCCGAGCGCGTTCTCGATGCGCTCGTGCAGGCCGGGCGGGATCTCCCCGGAGGACAGGGTGGGCAGGTCGATCTTCTTGTCGAAGATCGAGGGCAGCTCCTGCTCCAGTGAGTTGAGCAGGTTGTTGACCATCGGGAGCAGGTTCAGGGTGACGGTGTCGCCCCGCACCTCGATGTTCTTGTTGCTCTTGTCGAGGATCGAGACGATGCGCTCGTGCGCGAACCGGTTCGTGGCCCGCCACACCGTCTGGAACTGGTCCGTCGCGATGAGCTTGGAGATCGACTCCCGCATGTAGTCGTGGACGGCGCTGGTGACCGGCCCCGCGAGGAACGTCGCGCGGGGCGGCAGCGCCTCGCGCAGCTTCCGCTCCACGTCGAGCTGGTCGAAGATCTCGTCGGCCAGATACGTGGAGACCGCCTTGTTGACGTCGGGGTCCTCGGGGAGCGGGCCCACGGCGGCGATCCAGCGGTCCGTGTTCAGCGTCGTCCGCGCGCCCCACACCCCGATCACCGAGGTGACCGAGACGACGGCGACCAGGGCGATGAGGACCGCCGCGACCATGCGGCGCACGGCGAGCGTCCGGGCGCCGCGCCGCCGCTCGGTGCCGGCGCGGGCGCGCAGCTCGGCGACCTCGGCGCGCAGCCGCTCCAGCTCGGCCGCGTCCGCCGCGGCCGCGTCCGCAGCCCCGCCCTGTGAATCCGGTGTCGTCTGCTCAGGGGACATGGCGCCACCTCCGCCCCCCACCGTCGCGGCGCCGCGGCGGCCCTCCCTCACCTGCGGCGGGTGACGCGCCAGGGCGGGCGCGGGCGCTGTGATGACAGCCGTGACGGAGGCGGTTTTCCGTGGAAGGGAGGCACGATGGCTGCGATCGGACCGGTGCAGCTCCTGACGGTCGAGTTCGGACCCGACGCCAAGTTCGAGGGACGGATCATCGAAGAGCTGGCGATCCTCGAGGCGAACGGGCAGATCCGGGTCCTCGACATGCTCTTCGTCCGCCGGGAGCCGAGCGGCGGCCTGTTCACCCTGGACTACCAGGCCGAGGGCATGGGGGAGACGGTCGCCGCACTGCTCGGCATCTCCCGCGAGGCGGTGCGCGAGGCCCAGGAGACCTATCCGAGCCTCGTCGAGGGCAACGCGTTCGGCCTGTCGGTCGACGAGGTCAAGGAGATGGCCGAGTCGCTCGACCCGGGCACGGCCGCGGCGTTCGTCCTCCTGGAGCACGTCTGGGCGAAGTACCTGCGCACGGCGATCCGCGACGCGGGCGGGGTGCCCGTGGCCGAGGGCTTCCTCACCGAGGAGGCGCTCGCGCCCGTCGCGGTCGAGATCGCGGCGGCGGCCGAGCGGCTCGGCGAACCCGTCGCGCCCGCGTCCCCGCCGGACAACACGGCACGCAACCACCGGAGGAGTACCTGATGGCCGATCTCGTCGTGCTCGGATTCTCGGACAAGGAGAAGGCGGAAGGCGTGCTGCGGCTCGCCAAGGACCTCTCCAAGCAGGAGCTGCTCGACCTGGAGGACGCCGCGCTGGCCTGGCGCACCATGGACGGCAAGCTCCACATCCACCAGACGTACAGCACCACGGCGACCGGTGCGGCGGGCGGCGCCCTGTGGGGCTCGCTGTTCGGGCTGCTCTTCCTGATGCCGGTGTTCGGCGCGGCCGTGGGCGCCGCGACCGGCGCCGTCGCGGGCAAGCTCACCGACATCGGCATCAACGACGCGTTCGTCAAGGAGATCGCGGGCACGCTCGAACCCGGCCGCGCCGCCGTCTTCGCCCTCGTGCGCCGCTCCACCCCCGACCGCGTCCGGGAGGCCCTGCGCCCCTTCAACCCCACGGTGATCCGCACCTCGCTCACCAAGGACCGCGAGGAAGAACTGGTCGAGGCCCTGCACTCGGTCTGAGACACCCCCTCGGGGAGCCCTGACCGGCGCCCCTCGCGACGCGCCGTCTCACCCCCGAACTTCACCCGGGTGAGATGGCGCCGCCGCGTGAGCCACCCGCCCGCCCCGGCCGCACACTGGCCTGGCACCCGCCCCCGCGGCACCGCTCACATCCGGGGCGGGGCGCACCCGGCCGCCCGTGCTGTTCCCGGTCCCCGAGCGGGGCGAGCGCCGCCGCAGGCCGTCCTGCCGGGCCCCGCGACCGCGGCACCCTCAGCACTGGCCCGCCCTGAGCCGTACCACCGTGCCCCGAAGCGAGGTGCCGTGATGGCCCAGCAGGCCCGACCCCGCTCCCGCGCAGCGCGGGCCGCCCCCGCGCGTCCGCCGGCGGCGACCGTTCCCGCCCTGCCCACCTGGCTCGTGCCCCGCCCCCGCCTGACGGACCGCCTCGCCAGGGGCGTTCGGGGGCCGCTGACCGTGATCCTCGGGCCCGTCGGCGCGGGCAAGACGGCCGTCGCCCTCGAATGGGCGCACACCCGGCCGCCGCCCGGGCCCGTCGCCTGGATCGCCTGCGACGGGCCCGCCGAACAGCCCGGCGTCTTCTGGCCCCGGGTGACCGGAGCGCTGCGCGACGCGGGCGTGGAGGTGCCCGAGGCCGTCGCGACCGGCGAGGGCCCCCTCCTCGTCGCCGCGCTCGCCGCCGCGCTCAACAAGCGCGCGGAGCCCGTGGTGCTCGTCCTCGACGACTTCCAGCCCGCGCCCGGCTCCCCGCTCGCCGACGGTGTCGGCAGCCTGCTGCGGCACGCGCCCGGCGCCCTGCGCCTCGTCGTCCTCGCCCGCCGCGACCCGCCCCTGCACCTGCGCCGCACCCGGCTCACCAGCGAGGTGACCGAACTGCGCACCGCCGACCTCGCCTTCGACGACCGCGAGACCGCGGCGCTCCTCGCCCAGCACGGCATCGACGTGCCCAGACAGACCGTCAGCGTGCTGCGCAGGCGCACCGACGGCTGGGCGGCCGGGCTGCGGCTCGCCGCGATGTCCATGGAGAAGCGGCGCGAACCCGAGCGGTTCGTCGCCGAGTTCGCCGGGGACGACGAGGCGATCGCCAGCTACCTCGTCGAGGAGGTCCTCGATCTGCAACCGCCCGGGATGCGCCGGCTGCTGCTGATGACGAGCGTCCTCGACCGGCTCAACGCCGAGCTCGCCGTCGAGGTCGCGGGGGAGGACGTGGGCCGCCACTTCGCCGACCTCGTCCGCGAGAACTCCTTCCTGCAGCCCGAGGGGCAGGGCTGGTACCGCTGCCACCAGATGTTCGCCGACGTCCTCCGGATGCGCCTGCGCCACGAGTCGCCGGGCCTCGTCGCCCCGCTGCACCGGCGCGCCGCCGCCTGGCTCGACGCCCACGGCCTCCTCGCCGACGCCGTGCGCCACCTCCTCGCCGCCGACGACTACGAACCCGCGGGCGAACTCGTCGTACGCCGCCTCGCCATCGGCCAGATCCTCGGCCTCACCCGCAAACGGCTGCCCGCCGAACTCGTCCGCGGGCTCCCCGAGGAACCCGTCGGCGACAGCCCCGAGCCCGTGCTGCTCGCCGCCGCCGTCGCCCGGCTGCGCGGCGACGACCCGGCCTGCCGCCGCCACCTCGACCGCGCGCACCGGCTGCTCGCCGAACTCCCGGACGACCAGTACGACCGCGCCGCCCGCTGCCGCTCCGCGCACGCCATGATCCGCATGGACCGGCTGCGCTCCCGCGACCTCGCCCAGGCGCACGCCGCCGCGCTGGACGCCGAGGAGGCCATGGCGCTGCTCCCGCACACTCTGCTCGCCGAGCACCCCGAGATCGCCGCCCTCACCCTGTCGGTGCGCGGCAGCCGCGAGGTGCAGACCGGCAACCTCAAAGGCGCCGAGGCCCTGCTCACCGGCGCCCTGAAGGCCGCGGGCGCCGCCGGGAACGGCGCCCTGCGCCGGGACTGCCTCGTCGAACTCGCTCTCCTCGAAGCGCTGCGGGGGCGGTTCCGCGCCGCCGACGAACTCGCCGCGCACGCCACCCAGCCGCCCCTGCCGAGTTGGACCGCCGCCGAACGCTCGCAGGCGACCCTGCACCTGGTGCGGGCCTGGGTCGAGCTGGCCCGCGGCGGCCCGGCGCGGGCCCGGCACGAACTCGCGCGCGCGGACGCCGTGCTGCGCGGACGCCCCGACGTCTTCCTCACCGAGGTGCGGGCGGTGGCGGCGGGCCTGGCGGCGGCCCTGGAACAGGGCGGCCCGCCCACGACCGTCGACGACCTGACGCGCGGCTCGCGCCTGCCCCGCCCGGTCCTGCGGGCGATCGGCCCGGCCTGCGCGGCCGTCCTCGGCGCGAGCAGGCACGGCCGGACCGCCGTGAGCCCCGTGCCCGACCACCCGGCCGGCCGTCCTGCCCCCACCGAGCAGTTGAGCGCCCGCGAACGCGACGTCCTCGCGCGCCTCGCCCAGATGATGACCACCGAGGAGATCGCGTCGGAGCTGTACCTCTCGGTGAACACGGTGAAGACGCACCTCAAGAGCGTCTACCGGAAGCTCGCCGTGACCCGCCGCTCGGCGGCGGTCCGCAGGGCCCGGGAGCTCGAACTCCTGTGAGGCCTCAGTGCGGGGTGGCGGGCAGCCGCCGCACTTCGAGGAGTTCGAGGCCGAGCGCCTGGATGCGGTCGAGGACCGCGTAGAGGGCGGCCTGGTCGAGGCCCGAGCCGAGCAGCACCGTCTCGGCGGGCCGCAGCACCACCGTCAGCTCCCCGAACGCCGAACGGAAGGCCTCGCCGATCCTGCCGCGTACCCGGATCTCGAAGTCGCCCATGGCGACACCTCCTGTGCGACGGCTCGGCCACCGTCCGCACCCTCCCGCCGCAGCGCGGGAGCGACATCACCTCGTGCGGGTGACGGTGGAGCCCGCCGGAGAGCGGGATGCTCCGGACTCACCCCGGACACACGAGGAGGTGCGGGATGAGCGACCCGAACTGGCGGAACCGGCGGGGACAGCCCCGCCCCGGCGGCCAGGAACCACCGCCCTACGGCGTGCAGGAGCCGCCCGGACCCGGCGTGCAGGAACAGGAGCCGCACGTCAACCCGGTCGCGCTCGGCGGAGTCGTCTTCGCCGTGTGCGTCCTGGTCATCGTCGGCGCGTACCACACGATCGCGGGCCTCTCCGCGATCCTCGGCGAGAACTACTACCAGCAACAGACCGACTACGCCTTCGACTTCGACGTCAACGCGCGCGGCTGGGTCGAGCTGATCACGGGCTTCATCGTCCTCCTGGCGGCCCTCAACCTCTTCGCGGGGCGCGTCTGGGCCCGCACCATCGGCATCCTGGTCGCGATGTTCAGCGCGATGCAGAACTTCTTCTTCACGCCGTACCAGCCGGTGTGGTCGGCCATCATCATCGCGCTCGACATCCTGGTGATCTGGTCCCTGGCGATGTACGGCCACCGCGTGGCGCACAAGGTCTACGGGGCATAGGTCCCGCGTGGCGCACAAGGTCTACGGGGCATTGAGCCGCTTCGCGGGGTCAGCTCCGGCTGGTCAGGCCGAGGCGGCCGATCACGCGCCAGTCGAGCGCCGGACGCTCCTGGTAGGCCCCCGGCCGCTCCCGGGGCACGAGAACCCGCAGCACCCCCGGCCGGATCTCGCACCGCACCGGTACGGGCAGCCGCACCGCCTCGCCGTCGATGCCGGCCGGGACCGTGTCCTGGTCGGCGTCGACGACCACCGCGGCCGCCGTCGCCCGGGTCAGCCCGGCGGCCCGGCTGCCGCGCAGCAGGCCCGTCGCCTGCGCGGCGCTCGTCACCCGGACCCCGACGCAGCCGAGCACCCCGGTGTCCAGGCGGGTGCGGCGGCCGAGCCCGGCGACGTCCCGGTCCCCGTACGGGTTGTTGCTCACGAGCAGCGCCTGCGGATCGGTGAAGGTCTCCGCCCCGGGCCCGCGCCGTGAGGCGCGCCCCCTTCTCGCCCATGAGGAGATCGGGCAGCAGCCCGAGCGTGGTCCGCGTCTTGTCGTCGCGGTAGGAAGGGCTCTGCACGACCTCGGCGTACGCCCCGAACGACACGTTGTTGACGAACGGACGCCCCGCCGCGAACCCCAGATCGACCCGCAGCTCCTCGCCGTCGCGCAGGGCGTCCAGGGCCTTCGCCGGCTCCTCGCGGTCCAGGCCGAGATCGAGGGCGAAGTGGTTGCGGGTGCCCGCCGGGATCACCAGGAACGGCAGGTCCAGCTCGGCGGCGACCTCGGCGACCAGCGCCTGGGTGCCGTCACCGCCCGCGACGCCGAGGAGGTCCGCGCCCTCACGCGCGCACGCGCGCGCCAGGGCCGACACGTCCGTCTCGCCGGGCCCCTCCAGGAGCACCACCCGGGCGCCGAGCGCCTCCGCCCGCTCCGGCAGCCCGAACCGGCGCACCTTCCCGCCGCCGGAGCGCGGGTTCATGATCAGGACCGCGTCGCGGAACGCGGGCGCCGGACGCCCCTTCGCCGCCGGGGGGACGACGTGCTTGGCGAGCGCCGCGCGGCCCGCGCCCGCCGCCAGGAGCCACAGCGCGCAGGAGACCAGGACGACCCAGGTGAGCCGCGCCCTGGTGAACGTCACCAGGACCCAGACCGGCGCGGCGAGCGCGAGCAGCACGGCGAGGTACCGGGTCACCCCGCGCCGGCTGACGCTCCACCACACGGCGGCGACCGTGACGACCAGGCCCGCGATCCCCACCCCGAGCAGCGCGAAGGTCTTCAGCCCCGCGAACACGCCGAGCACGACGACGGCGGCAGCGGCGGACACCAACGAGGCGCGCGCCAGCCATCGTCGCCCGCGCAGCCCGTCGGCCGTCGTACGCGTCATGGGTTCCATGCCCGGAGTCTGTGGCCGCCGCGCACCCCGGTCCTCACCCCTTGCAGGGGATCCGCGCACCGGCTCACACCGGCGGGGTGACGCCGCGGGCCGCCGCCGAGCGCACAGTTCCCGCACCGGGAAGGAGCGCGCCATGACCGACACCACGTTCCCCGAAGGGCTGCCGCGCGGAGGGACCCCGCGCGAGCGGGCGGACCGCGGCAGGGCCGCCCGCGCGCGCGTACGCCGTTCCGCGCACGCCGAGTACACGCCGCGGGCGGACCGCCCCGACCCGGTCGACCTCCTCGAACGGCAGTCGGCGAGCCGCGTCCCCGAACTGATCCCGATCCGCTACGGCCGGATGCTGGAGTCCCCGTTCCGGTTCTACCGCGGCGCCGCCGCGATCATGGCGGCCGACCTGGCGGCCGGCACCCCGGCGACCGGACTGCGCGCCCAGCTCTGCGGCGACGCCCACCTGTTGAACTTCCGGCTGCTCGCCTCCCCCGAGCGGCGCCTGATGTTCGACGTCAACGACTTCGACGAGACCCTGCCCGGCCCCTGGGAGTGGGACGTCAAACGCCTCGCCGCGTCCCTGGTGATCGCCGGGCGCGGCAACGGCTTCCGCGAGGTGGAGCGCGCCCGCGTGGTGCGGGCGACCGTCGCCTCCTACCGCACGTCGATGCAGGGGTTCGCCGCGATGCGCACCCTCGACGTCTGGTACGCGCGCATCGAGGCCCAGGAACTCCTCACCACCCTGTCCGCGCGGCTCGACCCGCGCACCCGCCGCCGCATGACGCGCGCCCTCGACAAGGCCCGCAGCCGCGACCACCTCCAGGCCCTGTCCAAGCTGGCGTACACGGTCGACGACGAACTCCGCCTCGCCCCCGACCCGCCGCTCATCACCCCCCTGGACGAGTTCCTGCCGGACGTCGAACGCAAGCACCTGGAGGAGCAACTGCGGGAACTCATCGAGCGGTACGCGCGCACGCTGCCCGCCGACCGGCAGGCACTGCTCGCCCAGTACCGGGTGGTCGACATGGCCCGCAAGGTCGTCGGCGTCGGCAGCGTCGGCACCCGCTGCTGGATCGTCCTGCTCCTCGGCCGGGACAACGGCGACCCGCTGCTGCTCCAGGCGAAGGAGGCGCAGCGCTCGGTCCTGGAACCGGCGGCGGGCCCGAGCCGCCACGACAACCAGGGCGAACGCGTCGTCGCCGGACAGCGCCTGATGCAGGCGGCCGGCGACATGTTCCTGGGATGGGAGCGTGTCGAAGGGTTCGACGGACGTCAACGGGACTTCTACGTGCGGCAGTTGCGCGACTGGAAGGCGATCCCGCAGGTCGAGCTGATGGCCCCCGACGTCATGGCCCTCTTCGGCCGTACCTGCGGCGCCACCCTCGCCCGCGCGCACGCGCGGTCCGGCGACCGCATCGCGATCGCCGCCTATCTGGGCCGCGCCGACACCTTCGACAGGGCCGTCGCGCGCTTCGCGGAGTCCTACGCCGACCAGAACGAGCGGGACCACCGGGCGCTGGCCGACGCGGTGCGCGGCGGGCGGGTGGCCGCGACGTCAGCGTGAGGAGGGCGAGGGGGCCGCCGCCGCGGGCACGTCCACGTCGCCGAGCCTGCGGCGCAGGAACTCCTCCTGGGCGAGGGTGCGGCCCACCGCGATGGCGAACACCACGACGGTGAAGTACACGATGAGCCAGGACAGCAGCGTGAAGACCGAGCCGAGCGTCCCGTACCGGTCCAGGCTCATCCGCAGCGCACGCGGCAGATAGAGCTGCGAGACCAGCGTGAAGCCGACCACGCCCACCCCGGCGAGGACGGCGCCCGGCAGCAGCGGCGGCCAGGGCACGCGGCCCACGAGCAGCAGGTGCTGCGTCCACCAGCAGATCAGCGTCGCGGTGAGCCACTGGAAGGCGATGCCGAGGCCGGGGCCGAGACCGAACGCCTGGTGCACCGCGCCCTGGGCGAGCAGCAGCGCGATCCACGCGAGGAGCCAGATCGCCCACCGCCAGGCCGTGAGCCGCACGGCCGCCCGCGGCAGGTGCCAGGCGCGCTCGCACAGCCGTTGCAGGGCGCGCGTGAAGGACGTCGCCGAGAGGAGGGCGACCAGGACGCCCAGGGCGCCCCAGTGGTGCACGGTGCTGTCCCCGCCCTCGGTCAACCGCGTCGCCTGGGCGACGACCGGCCCCTTCGTGCCGACCAGGGTGTGCATCGAACGCAGCAGCTCGCGCCGGATCGGCTGCGGGCAGAACGACGCCACGGCGATGAGCATCGGCAGCGCGGCGAGGAACGCCTGCGCCGCGAGGCGGGTCGCCATGTCGAGGAGGTTGACGTGCACGAGCTGCTGGAGGACGCGCCCGATCAGCGGCGGGACGGCACGCACGATCGCCATGACGCGGTCCTCTCGTGGCGGGACACACTCGTGCCACGTCACCTTGAGGGCCGCGGGCCCGCCGCACGTCACCCGGGGCGGGCGACGTGCGGCCGAAACGCGTCAGCGGCGCGCGAGCCGCCGCTCGCCGCGCGCGCCCGGCTCGAAGGGCAGCTTGTAGTGGTCGAAGACGGCCCACTCCTGGTCGGCCATCAGCTCGCCGTCGGTGTCGATCGACGGCGCGTCCTTCACCTGGTCCTTGCCGTAGTTCAGCTTGAGGTGCCCCGGACCCACCGTCGCCCCCATCAGCGGCGCGAAGACGAGGCGCCGCCGGGTCGGCAACCCTACGGTGACGGTGACGAAGAAGGGCGCGTCGGAGACGGTGTCGACATAGACGGACTCAAGGGTGCCGATCTTGTGGCCCCCCTCGTCCACCACGTCGTGTCCGCGCCAGTCCCGGATGTTCTCTGCGGCGATCATGGGTGACCTCCCGTGGTGCGTGGGCCGTGTCCCACACGTCGATCTGCGATTCTGCCTCCACCCGTACCCGCTCGCGAGGCGATCACGTGCGCCGGGCGGATGCGGCGCGGCGCTGCGTAAGCTGGCGGGTATGCGCACCCGCCCCACGCTGACCTGGGAACCCGTCGAGGACCTGCCGCCGGCCTCGACCGACCTCGCACCGGTCGTCGACGCTCTGCGGGCGGGCGGCGTCCTCGTGCTGAGCGGCGCCGGGCTCTCCACGGAGTCGGGCATCCCGGACTACCGCGGGGAGCACGGCTCGCTGCGCCGCCACACCCCGATGACGTACCAGGAGTTCACCGGCGACGCGTGGGCGCGGCGCCGCTACTGGGCGCGCAGCCAGGTCGGCTACCGGGCCATGACGCGGGCGCTGCCGAACACCGGGCACCGGGCCGTCGCCACGCTCGCGGGGGCAGGGCTCGTCACCGGCGTGATCACGCAGAACGTGGACGGGCTCCAGCAGGCGGCGGGCCTCGACGACGTGGTCGAGCTGCACGGCAGCCTGCGCCGGGTGGTCTGCCTGGACTGCGGCGACCTCAGCGACCGCGACGACCTGGACCGGCGCCTCCGCGCGGCCAACCCGGCGTTCGAGGAGGCGGCCGAGCGCCACGCGGCGGCGGCCCGCGTCAACCCGGACGGAGACGTGGAGCTGCCCGACGAGGCGGTCCGGGAGTTCCAGCCCGTCCCCTGCCTGGTCTGCGGCGGGGTGCTCAAGCCGGACGTGGTCTTCTTCGGCGAGAACGTGCCGCAGGACCGGGTCGCGGTCTGCCGCGCCCTCGTCTCCGGCGCCTCCTCGGTGCTGGTCCTCGGCTCCTCGCTCACCGTCATGTCGGGCCTGCGCTTCGTCCGCCAGGCGGCGCAGGCGAAGACCCCGGTCCTGATCCTCAACCAGGGCGTGGGGCGCGGCGACGCGCTCGCCTCGCACCGGGTCGCCCTGCCGCTGGGCGAGGCGTTGTCCGACGTGGTGGGGCGGCTCGGTCTCTGACCCGCTCCCTGAAGGCGAGCACGGGGCGGGCATGTGGACGAAAACGGCTGCGGGAGCGCTCCCACCGCTGGAATCATGCCCGGCATGACAGCTGAGCCCCAGGCACCGTTCATCCGCCCGTACCAGCCGGGCGACCGCGCCGCGCTGGCGCACATCTGCGTCCGGACGGCCGACGCGGGCCAGGACGCGTCCGCCCTCCACCCGGACCCCGACCTGCTGCCGACGATCTTCGCCTATCCGTACGTGGAACTGGCTCCGGAGTTCGCGTTCGTCCTGGACGACGGCGCGGGGCACGCGGTCGGCTACGTCCTGGGCGTGCCGGACACGGAGACGTTCGTGAAGCGGTTCCGCACCGAGTGGCTGCCCGGGGCGGGCGCGCGCCACCCGGCCCCGCCCGGCGAGCCGGGGACGCCGACCGAGGAGATGGCGGTGCTCCTGCACACCCCGGAGCGCATGGTCCGCGCGGAGCTGCGCGACTACCCGGCCCATCTGCACATCGACCTGCTGCCCCCGTGGCAGGGCCGCGGACACGGCCGCGCCCTGATGCGCACCCTCCTCGACGCCCTGCACCGCGCGGGCGTCCCCGGCGTGCACCTGTGCATGGTCCGGGCGAACACCGCCGCCAGGGCCTTCTACGACCGCCTCGGCTTCGAGCTCCTGGACGTGCCGGACCGGGGCCCGGTCTGGTACCTGGGCCGCCCGACGGCGCCGCCGCTCTGAGCGCGTCGGTACCCGTGCCGGTCAGGCGTGCGTGAACTCCCGTACGGCGCGGGCGAGTGCGGCGGGCTGGTCCAGCGGCACCAGCGTGGAGGAGTCGGGCACCTCCACGAGCCGCGCCTTTAGCGCCTCGGCCAGGCGCCGTCCGTGTTCCGGGGGCATGACGCGGTCGTCCTTCGCCCAGACGACCAGGGCGGGCCGGTCGAAGGCGGGCAGCCGCGCCGCGGCCTCGGTCAGGGCCGTGCGGTGGGCGGAGATGCCGCGCAGCACCTTGACCGCGTCGCGGCGGATCGGCGGCAGCTTCCAGACGGGCCGCAGCCAGGCGGCGGTGACGGCGTCGCCGCGTCTGGTCAGCCGGCCGAAGGCGATCGGCAGGCGGCGGGCCGGCTTGAGCCGCAGCTGCTGCATGAACGCCCCGAACAACGCGGGCGGCAGCTTGCCCGTGAGGACGACGGTTCTGCCGGTCAGGCCGGGCGGGAAGTTGTCGTAGGCGTCGCAGGAGACGAGGACGATGCGGCCGAGCCGGTCGTCGAGCCCGCCGAGCATGAGCTGTATGAGGGCGCCGCCGGTGTCGTTGCCGACGAGCGTGACGTCCCTGACGTCGAGGTGGTCGAGGAACTCGGCGACGAGCCGCGCGAGCCCTCGCGGCGAGAGGTCGGCGTCCTCGGGCATCGCCAGCGTGTGCGCGCCGAGCGGCAGGACGGGCACGACACACCGGTGATCGGCGCTCAGTTCGCCGACGACGCCCTGCCACAGCGACGCGTCCATGAGCAGCCCGTGCAGCAGGACGAGGACCGGCCCCTCACCCCCGGTGTCCTCGTAGACGAGGGTCCCGGACGGCAGTTCGGCCGTGTGCGTCGCCATGTCGCTCCTCCTCCTCGGACCTACCCTTTCACCACCGGTCCGGTGCGGCCGAGCGGGTCCCGCCCGCCCCAGCGCCCCTCGGTCGCGTAGGGGCGCAGCCGCACGAACATGGTCTCGTAATGGAACTCCTTCTCCTGATGCCTCTTCATGGCGTCCGCGTGACCGCCCGGACAGGAGCCGACGGTGTACTGGCGCATCTCGCGCGCGGTACGCCACAGGGAGAGCGTGGCGACGCGGAAGGGCGGGCGCAACAGGGAGGTTCCGGCCAGGAACGCCGGATGGCGCCGGGCCTCGCGCTCGGCGGGCCCGGCGGCCGCCGCGAACGGGCCCCAGCGGTGCAGGCGCACCCGCGCCAGGGTGAGGACGGCGACCGGATCGTCGTCCGTCGGCTTCTCCTGGCGCGGCAGATCGGGCAGACCGGGCCAGGCGCCCACGGTGCGCACGGGCTCGCAGCGGGCGTTCCACCCCTCCCGGTAGACCCGCGCGGTCCGATGGGACAGGTACCGGTCCAGGGACCGGTCGTCGTCCCAGGCCGCGATCAGAGCCACGCCGGTGACCTTCGTGGAGGGCAGCGCGCCGGTGCGCAGCGGGCTCATCAGCCAGGTCTGGGCGAACCGCAGCCCTTGGATCGCCGCCGGGTCGGGCGCCGAACGCACGGCCTTGAGCGCTTGTACGGTGCCGACCTCGGCGAGGTGCAGCGACATCAGGGAGACCCGGTCGTACACGGGGAACCGGGGGACTTCATCCATCGGTCGACGCCTTCCGTACGGGCTCAGGCACCGTCGCGCAGGACGACATCGGCGGGCAGGGGAGCGGGGCGGCCGTTCTTGATCATCTCGGTGAGGAGGTAGCGCCGCGCCTTGACCGTCGCGGTGCGCCGCAGGTCCTCGGGGGACACCTCGAAGGGCGCGCCGAGCCCGGTCAGGCCGGCCGCCGCGCTCTTCCAGTCGACGGGGTCCAGGGCCCGGCCGTCGCGCATGCACACCACCGGCACCGGGCGGCCCTCGCCGTCGGGCACGACGACGATCTCCTCGGCGTCCGGGATCCGCGTCATCAGGACGTCCTCCAGCCACAGGCAGCTGTCCACGCCCTCGATCCGGTCCGCGACCCGGTCCAGGATCTCCAACTGCCCCCAGCGGCCCCGGCGCCCCCAGTCCCCGGTGTCGAACCACCGGCCGTGGCGCCGCTCGGAGAACTTCTCCGGGGTGCCGACGAACGACAGCGCCCGCGCGCGCGTACGGGCCTGGATCATCCCCGGCTCGGACTGCGAGCCGCGCCGCTTGCCGGTGGCCGGGTCGGCGATGCGGGCGCGCACGCCGGGGATCTCCCACCCCACACTCCGCGAGTCGCGCTCACCGAGCCGGGCCGCCGAACGCCGGGTGTACGGACGCACGGAGACCGCCTGCGTCTCCGTCATGCCGTAGCACTGCCACCACACCGGCATCTTGCGGGCCGACGCGTTGAGGAAGTGGCGCACGGTGCGCGGGTGGATGGCGTCGAAGGTGTTGATGAAGGTGCGGATCCCGGCGAACGGCTGCGCCGGGTCGTCGATGAGCCGCTCCCAGCCGACGTACGCGTTCGGGTGCGCCTCCAGGATCGTCGGCCGGTGCTGGGGCAGCAGCCGCAGCATCGTCGCGTCGTCGGGGCGGCCGATGCCGAGCAGCGGGGTGCCGCGCGAGAAGGCGGCCAGCTGGGTGATCGCGCCGCGCACGTGCACATGCGAGATGGCGCTGGCGAACAGCTCGTTGCCGCCGTGCACGAACGGGAAGACGGACTCCAGGAACGCGGAGAACGACACCGCCCGCGCGGACGTCTCCGCCAGCTTCGACACACCCGTCGTGCTCGACGTGTGCGTGATCATCATCGGGTCCTCGTCCTTGAGCGGCGCGGGCGAAGGCACCGCGCCGCCCCACAGGTCCTCGACCGGGACGCCGCCGTCGATGTCGGCGACGGCACGGATGCCGAGCGCGTCGAGCCGGGCCCGGTCCAGACGCGCGTACGCGGCCGTGGGCGCGTCCGTGATCAGATAGCGGGCGTCGAGGCGCTCCAGGAGGACGTTGAGGATGTCGGGGTCGAGCCCGGCGGAGAGCAGCGCGGGGATCGCGCCGATGCGGGCGGCGGCCCAGGCGAGCGCCTGCACGTCGTAGTTCGGGGTCTTGAGGATGACGACCCGGTCCCAGCGCCGCACCCCGGCCGCCGCGAGGACGGCGGAGAACTGCTCCACGAGCTGGGCGAACTCGACGTAGTCCGTCTCGGTGCGCTGCTGCGGGTCCCAGGCGAAGGGCTGGTCGAGGTGGACCGGCACAGGACCGTGCCGCTCGGCGGCCAGTTCGGCCATCAGGCCGACGTTGACCGGCTTGTTCAGGGCGACCCGGCGGTGCTCGAACTGGCCGCGCAGCACCTTGCCGAAGGTGGTGCGCCGCACGGGGCGGCCCGGCTGCGCGCCGGGCCCCCGGGAGTTCGGGGTGTGGGGCATGACTGGTCAGTCCTTCCTCGGATGTGCGGCGTGTGCGGCGTGTGCGGCGGTACGTGCAGGGGCGCGTTCAGCGGTGCGTTCGGCGGCCATGAGCCGCTCGTACTCCTGCGGATCGACCAGGAGGTGCCCGGAGGAGTCGTGGAAGCGTTTGTCCTGGCGGCGCCTGGCCTGCCGGACCCGGGCCCACATCCGCTCGCGCGGCGGGAGCCGGACGGCGCCGGTGAGCAGGTCGCCGACCCACTCGGACTGGGCCTCGGCGAGCGGCATCAGGGCGGTCATCGAGTGCAGCAGGCCGATGAAGTACAGGCCCTCGGTCTGCGGCGGCACGACCTGGTGGTAGAGCGGGGGCGCGTCGTCGCCGTCGCCCACGTGCTCGCGGTCCAGGAACGGGACGGCGATCCGGTACCCGGTGCAGTGGACGATCGCATCCGCCTCGGCGCTGCTGCCGTCGGCGAAGCGCAGCGTGCGGTCCTCGGCGGAGACGAGCACCGGCCGCGGTGTGATCCGGCCGTGCACGATCGCCGGGAGGAGTTCGCTGCTGGCCACGAACGGGCCCTGGCCGACCTTGTACGGGGGAGCGGGCAGCCCGTAGTCGGTCATGTCGCCGTGGACGAGCTTGAGCATCAACTTCGCCAGCGGGCGCCGCTGTTCGACGGACAGCCTTCTCATCAGCGGCGAGAGCCGGTCGATGGGCCGCCCCTCCAGGATCTTGGGGACGACGTAGTGCCCCGTGCGCACGGACAGGTACGTGGTCTCGGCGACCCGCGAGACCTCGGTGGCGATGTCGGCGGCGGTCGCGCCGAGCCCCAGGACGACGACCCGTTTCCCGGCGAAGCCGTCAGGACCCCGGTACTCCGTGGAGTGCAGTTGCTCGCCGGTGAACTTGCCCTCGAACCGGCCGTGCACGGGCTCGCCGTGGCGGCCCCCGGAGGCGACGAGGACGGCGCGGTAGCGGTGCGTGGAGCCGTCGGCGAGGGTCACGTCCCAGCCGCTGTCCGGCGCGGGCGCGGCGCGGGTCACCTCGGTGTCGAACCTGATGTGCGGGCGCAGGCCGTGATGGTCCACGTAGGAGTTCAGGTAGCGGAGCACATCGGTGTGGTGGGGGTAGTCCGGGCAGTCGTCCGGCATGGGAAGGCTCGGGTACTGCATGACGGTCTTGGAGGTGTTCGCGTGCAGGGACGGATAGGCGGCGCTGCGGTCGTGCGCCGACGGGTCCGGCGGGTAGCGCCACAGGCCACCGATGGCCGGACCGCGCTCGTAGCAGTCGAAGGGGACGCCGCGCACCACCAGGGCGCGGGCCATGGCGATGCCCGCGGCGCCCGCCCCGATGACGCAGACGCGCTCGCTCACCGTTCGTCCTCCCCGCGCGCGGAGCGGGCACCGGCCAGGCCGATCGCGGTGGCGGTCAGCGCGGCGAGGGTGTGGACCGCCGCCCCCGAACTCCTCCTGCTGCGCAGCGCGTCGAGCCCCGCGGCCGTGTCGAGGGCGTCGCAGACGGCGCCCGCCTGGAACCACAGGCGCCGCGCGGGGCCCTTGCTGAACAGCAGGCCGCCGGCCGCGGCGAGGTTGCGGGCCGCGAACAGCCGCACCAGGTGGACGCCTTCCGCGTCGTCCTTGATGCCGAAGTTCTTCGTGCCGAGCGTCGGGGCGAGGAAGGCGGCGCCGCCGACGGTGCGCAGGGCGGCGAGGAGGAGGGCGGCGGTCCGGCCGTCGCCCGGCTTCTTCTCCATGAGGTGCGGTTCCTTTCGTGAGCGGGTCAGGGTGCGACGGTGAAACCGGTCGTGCGGACCTGGACGAGGGACTGGCGCAGCAGGTCGAAGTCGGCCTTGGGGTGCGCGGACTGCTCCGGGTAGGAGACGCCGCGCGGCAGCCCCCCGCCGAGGACCTGCTCGGCGGCCCACGTCGCGCCGACAGCGCTGAGACGGGCCTGGCCGCGCGGGTCGAGCAGATCGACGGAGACGGTCCGGCCCGCACCGCGCGCGGTGACCGTGAGCCCCGCGAAGTCCCCGGCGCCCGGCCGTTCGAGGAGCGCGGAGCGGACGGGGCGCAGGGCGGGCCGGTTGAGGGCGCGCAGCGTCCCGGACCGCTTCAGGGCGACCATGGCGCGCAGCGACGCCGGGCTCTGCAGTGCCATCCGCGTCTCGACCGTGGGGACGCCGAGCGTCACCGGCAGCGTGCTCTGCTCCAGGGTGCCGACCAGCGCGGCGGGGCGTACGGCGCCGTCCGCGCACCGGGCCCGGCGGGTCTCCGTCAGGGGCTGCGCGAGGGCGCGGCGGCCCTCCCGCATCGGGTGGTAGGGCCAGGCGAGGCGGTCGGCGAAACCCCAGGAGTCGGGCCCGACCCGGTCGTCGGAGGAGACCAGGACGGTGATGTCCACCCGGTCGGCGGCGCCGCCCAGCTCACGCACCACCGCGGCGGCCATGAGAGCGGCGATCCCGGCGAACCAGCTCCCCGCGAGCAGGACGGCCCCGGTGGGCCGTTCCCGGGTCGCGGCCACACAGACGTCGAGGACATCGGCGTCGGCGGCCCGGTGGATGTCCGCGAGGGGGATGCCGAGCCGCATGGCGTCGGCGGCGAGGTGCCCCCCTTTGTCGCTGACGGCGCCGAGGACGGCGGCGGGCCGCTCCTCCAGCGCGCCGAGCGGCCCGGGCCGCCCGACGTCGACGACCACGGCCCGCGCCCCGACCGACTCCGCGAACTCCGCGGCACGCTCCGGGTGGCGGCCACCGATGAGCAGCCGCGACCCGGGATCACGCTGCCGCAGCAGCCGCGCCGCCTGAGCGCCGACGACCCCGTAGCCGCCGACGATCAGGAGAGCGCCGGCGTGGTGCTGTGCGGCCTGGTCAGCCACGGCCCACCATCCCCAGGATCGCCACCCGTGGGTCCCGGTCGCCCACCGCGCGGGCGAAGACCTCGCGCGCCGCGCGGACGCCCGAGTCGACCGCGCCGCCCATCGAGCCCATCTGGTGGACGCCCGTCTCGGTGCCCGCCCAGTGGATGCGGCCGATGGGGGCGCGCAGGGCGGGGCCGTACGAGGTGTAGACGCCGGGCGGGGCGAAGCCGTGGTAGCAGCCCCGGGTGAACTCCTCGTCGAGCCAGTTCTGTTCGACGAACTCGGCGGGGCGGGCGGCGCGCGGGCCGAGGGCGCGGGCCAGGGCGCCGAGGACGGCCGTGCGGCGCTCCGGTCCGGCCAGCCGCGTCAGGCGGCGCGCCGCCGAACCCGTGACGAACGCGGACAGCACGCCCGGCGTCCCGTCGGGCGGCGACGTGTCCAGGGCCACCCGGAACGGCCCGTCGCTCGTGGTCACCTGGCCGCTGAAGCCGTCGGCGCGCCAGAACGGCTCGTCGTAGACCGCCAGGCACTTGAGCGCGGCCCCGGCGGGCATCCGCTGGGTGAGCTGGTCGCGGTAGCCGGGCAGGGCGGGCGCGTACTCGATGCGCCCCGAGAGGGTCAGCGGCACGGCGACGATCACCCAGCGGGCCCGGACCTCGAAACCGGTGCCCGAGACCGTCACCGAGTCGGTGTGCTGCTCGATGCGGCGGACGACCGCGCCGAGCCGGATCTCCTCCGTCAGACCCTGCGCGAGCTTCTCCGGGATGCTGTGCGCGCCGCCCTCGAAGCGGTAGCGCTGGATGCCGCGGCTGATCTCCAGGAGGTAGCGGAAGCCGCCCGAGGCGTTGGCGTAGTACAGGACGTGCAGCATCGACAGGTCGGCGGGCGAGGCGCAGTACGCCGCCTCCGTCACCATCGACAGGAACTCCCGGGCCGTCGGCGTCGCCACATTGCGGCGGCACCACGACCAGAACGTCTGGCTGTCCAGCGCCTTCGCGTGCGGCGCCTGCCACGGCGCCTCCGGCGGTACGGTCCGCGCGAGCCGCTCGATGCGCAGGACCGCCTGGCCGAAGTCGGCGAGTGTGGTCGGCGCGAGTGTCCAGGGGAACAGGCCGGAGTACGCGTGGCGGCGCCCGCCCACGAAGCTCAGGCGGCGCCCCTCGTCGTACGTGCGGAACCCCCGCACCCCGAGCGAGCGGCCGGTCTCGGCGATCAGCGTGCTCTTGTCGCCGAAGTACTCGCCGCCGAGGTCGGCCGTCTTGCCGTCGCCGAGGTCGAGGCCCTTGAGGCGCCCGCCGACCCGGTCCCGGGCCTCCAGGACGCGGACGGTCCACCCCGCCGCCGTCAGTTCGCGGGCGGCGGTCAGACCGGCGAGGCCGGCCCCGACCACGACGATGTCGGCCTCCGCCCGGGGCTCATCCGTTATGTGCCGCATCCGCGGTCTCCCTCCGGTCCTTCTGGGTGGTGCGGGGTGTCCGGGCGGCCGGCGGGGCCGACAGGTCGGACGTGGCGTACGCCGGGCGGCGGTTGATCCACCGGCGGCGCGGCTCGCGGGCGAGCAGCCCGAGGGTCTCTTTCAGGAGCGGTCCCCGGGGCTGCGCGCCGGACAGCAGGCGGCGGGCCGTCGCCACGCCCATGTCGCGCAGCGGGAACACGTCGTAGTAGCGCGAGCGGTGGGCGTACAGGTCGAAGAAGCGGTCGAGCTGTCCGCGCTCGTCGAGCCGCCGCAGCGCCTCGGGGACGGCGCCGGGCAGTGGCCCCGCCTCGCCGAGAACCGTCGCGAGCCAGTAGTGGCCCTCGAAGCGGCGGTCGCGCCAGACGCCCCAGCGGCGCATCGCCTCGTCCGTGCCGCCCCTGGCCACTCCGCCGAGGGCGTCGACGATCGCCGGGGCGAGCGCCTCGACCTGGAGGAACGCGTCGCCGATGCCGCGCCCGGCCGCCGGGTCCTTGAAGTGCCCGGAGTCGCCGACGAGCACCCAGCCGGGCCCGGAGGCCTGGCGCAGATAGCCGTCGAACTTGACGATCCCGGAGATCTTCTGCGCGATCCTGGCTTTGTCGAGCGCGGCGGCCGTGGGTTCGCAGGCCCGCAGATGGGCCCAGAGCCCGGCCTCGGTCTCGCGCCGGAAGTAGTCGCGCTCGTGCCCCTCGGGCGAGACGCCGCACAGGTACAGGCCGTTGTCGGCGGGCCCCGCCCACACCATCCGGTCGCCCCAGCGGTGGAAGACGAACAGGTCGTCGTAGGCGGGGTCGGCGTTCTCGAAGAAGGTGAAGTAGTACGAGCGCTGGTTCGGATTGACGTTGTACTTGTGGGAGCCGCACATGGAGGCGACGGTCGAGGCACGGCCGTCCGCGCCCACGACCAGGGGCGCGTGCAGCCGCGTCGAGACGCCCTTGCGCTCCGCGCGCACCCCGCACACCCGCCCCCGGTCCCAGAGCATCTCGACGACCCGGGTCCCCATCCGCAGGTCCGCGCCGGACGCGGCGGCCTCGTCGGCGAGGATCGCGTCCAGCAGGTGGCGTTGGAGGAACGCGGCGCCGCCGAGGTCGTCGAAGGTCAGCGGGAAGCGGGTGCGGACCCGGAAGTCGCCGAGCCGGGTGTCGGTGTGCCTCATGAACCGCACCCCGGTCTCCTTGACCGGCCCGAGCACGCCGAGCCGGTCGAGGAACTTCAGGCCGTCCGCCTCCAGGAGGTGCGAGGAGAGCGTCGGCCTGGGGAAGGTCGCCTGCTCGAGCACGGCCACCTTCAGCCCGGCGCGCGCGAGCAGCGTGGCGAGCGGTGAGCCGGCGCAGCGGGCGCCCACGATGATGACGTCGAAGTGCTCGACGGCCGTGGGGCCGCCCGGAATGCTCGAGCCGTTGACGGTCATGGATTCAGCCCTGTGCCCTTTCTCCTGCGACTTCTCCTGTGGCTTCACCTGTGGCTTCACCTGTGGCTTCACCTGTGGCTTCTCCGGCGGCGAGGACCCGCGGGTCGAGCGGCCTCGGATCGCCGTCGCCCCACGAGATGCCCTGCAGGTGGGAGGTGCGCAGACCGGCGTAGTTCAGCTCGCCGTAGGGGCCGCCGGTACGGCCGGTGCCGCCATGGGTGGACAGCACCGAGTTGAACCCGATGTGCGAGTCGTTGATCTTCAGCGTGCCGCCGTTGGTGACGCTCTCGGCGAAGTGCCGTGCCAGCTCCGGATCGCCGGTCCACATCGAGTTGCGCAGCCCGTACAGGTTGCCGTCGACGAAGTCGACGACGCGCTCGAAGAGTTCCTCGTCCGGCGCGGCCTCGGGCACGACCAGCGGGAGGAGCGGGAAGAACGTCTCCTCCCGGACGACCGAGAGGCCGCCCGCGCGCTCCAGGCCGTCGACGCGGACCACGGTCGGCTCGCAGAACATGCCGCGCGTCGACGGTTCGCCGTCCACGTCCACCCGGTTGCCGCCGCACAGCACCGCGCCCCCGGCCTCGCGGGCCTCGGCGATGAAGTCGAAGAACTTGTCGACCTTGAGTACGGGGCTGAGCAGCGTCTCCGGGTCCTCGGGATAGCCGGGCCGCAGCTTGCGGACGCGGCCGAGGAAGATCTCGGTGAACGCGTCGGCGATGTCGGGGTGCAGGACCGCGTACTTGGGGACCATGCAGATCTGGCTGGAGCCGTAGAAGCACTCCTCCAGGGCACGGGCGGCGGCGTCGAGGTCGGCGTCGCGCCAGACGACGAAGCCGTCGTTGCCCGCGAGTTCCAGGATCGCCTTCTTGCCGTTGGCCAGGCACTCCTCGCCGAGCTTGAGCCCGGCCTCGCTGTCGCCGAAGAACAGGATGTCGTCGACGAGCGGGCTGGTGACCCAGGAGCGCAGGATGCCGCCCGCGTTGCCGCAGACCACGTTGAGGGTGCCGGGCGGGGCGCCGTGCCGCTCCAGGATCGGGGCGAGCACGTCGCGGAAGACGAACATCACGCCGAGCGGCGACGAACGCGGCGCCTTGACGACGACCGCGTTGCCGACGAGCAACGCGAACACGGCCATCGTCGAGTTCGAACCGGCCGCGTTCTGCGGCGGGTTGACGCACACGACACCGTCCGGCTTGCGGACGAGTTCCAGCGGCTTGCCCTCCACCTCGAAGGACTGCCGCAGCTGGGACTCGTACCAGCGGATCGTCGCCTCGTCGGTGCCCCGCAGCATCCCGCTGACCTCCCACTGGGCGAGGCGGCGCGGGTGCCCCTCGGCGATCAGGAGGTCGATCAGCTCGTCGGCGCGGGCGGTCAGCGCCTCGTTGAACTCCAGCATGATCCGGCTGCGGGTCTCCTGCGGGAGCAGCCGGTAGGCGCGGCTCGCCCGGCGGGCCGCCTCCAGGGCGCGGTCGCTGTCGGCGACGGTGCCGACGGCGCAGCGCGCCACGACGTCGTCCGTGACTTCCGTGGTCCGGCCCAGCTCCAGGCCGCGCTTGAGGTTGAAGGCGCTGTCGACGTCGCGCAGCAGCGCGGAGGCGCGCACCACGTACGTCCAGCGCTCGCCCTCGACGTCCTTGCCGTCGATGTACTGGGTGTAGGAGATCATGACGCCTGCCCCTCGAAGCTCTGCGCCATGCTCGGGGCGGAGAAGTCCTCCTCCTCGACGTCGCGGAGCAGGCCCGCGTTGTGACGCCCGTACGCCTCCAGGTCGAGCAGCCCGTGACCGCTGTAGTTGAAGACGATGGTGGCGTCGCGGCCCGTGCGCTTGCACTCGAGCGCCTTGTCGATGGTGGCGCGGATCGCGTGCGCGCTCTCGGGCGCGGGCAGGTAGCCCTGGAGCCGCGCGAAGGTCTTCGCGGCGTCGAACACCTGCGTCTGCGGGTACGCGGCGGCCTCCAACAGCCCCTCGTGCCGCATCAGCCCGACCAGCGGGGCGCAGCCGTGGTAGCGCAGGCCGCCCGCGTGGATCGGCGGCGGCACGAAGTCGTGGCCGAGGGTGTACGTGTACACGCCCGGACCGCGACCGCCCGCGTCGGCCCAGTCGAGGCGGTACTCGCCGTGCGTGAGCGGCGCGCACGCCTCCGGTTCGGCGGCGAGGATCTCGATGTCCGCGCCGTTCAGCTTGTCCTCCAGGAACGGCATCGCGAAGCCGCCCAGGTTGGAGCCGCAGCCGACGGACGCGATCAGGTAGTCGGGGCTGCGGCCGACGAGGGCGAGCTGTTCGCGCAGCTCCTGGCCGATGACGGTGTGGTGCAGCAGGCAGTGGTTGGAGAAGGCGCCGACGGCGAGGCGGGTGCCGGGGTCGGCGTCGACGAGTTCGAGGGCCTCGCTGACGGCGGTGGCCTCGCTGCCCGGGTGGTTGGGGTCCTCGGCGAGCAGCTTGCGGCCGAAGGCCGTGGTGTCGCCGGGGCTGGGCAGGACGGTGGCGCCGTAGGTCTCGATCAGGTGGCGGCGGTAGGGCTTCTGGTGGAAGCTGGCCCGGACCATGAAGACCGTCAGGTCGATGCCCATCAGCCGGCAGGCGAGCGCGAGGGCGCTGCCCCACTGGCCCGCGCCGGTGTCGGTGACCAGGCGGGTGTGGCCGTCGCGCTTGGCGTAATAGGCCTGCGCGATGGCCGAGTTGAGCTTGTGGCTGCCGGTCGGCGAGGTCGCCTCGTACTTGAACCAGATCTGCGCCGGGGTGTCCAGATACCGCTCCAGGGCGACGGCGCGCACCAGCGGCGTGGGACGCCACAGCTTGTACGCGTCGCGCACCGGCTCGGGGATCTTGATCCAGCGTTCGAGGGAGCTCTCCTGCGCGGCCATCGCCTTGACGAAGAGCCGCTCCAGCCACTCCTGCGTGACCGGCTGCCCGGTGGCGTTGTCGATGTAGCGGTCGGGAATCCGGGGCAGATCCGGAATCACGTTGTACCAGCGGGTCGGGATGCGGTCGATCGGAAGGTCGACGCGCTCGGATATGCCCTGGTGCTTCATGCGGGGTTCCCCCAGAGAACGTGGTGCACGTGGATGGACGGGCTGTGCTTGTCGGTTCATCAGGAAGTGCCTCGTGTGGTGGAGTCGGTCGGTTCGTCCGCGGCGCTGTCCTCGTCGGGCAGGTCGGGCGGGACGCCGGTGAGGGCGCTCTCGTGCAGGTCCTTCTCGCGCAGGAACGCGAACGCGATGACCGCGGCGGCGAACGCGAGCGCCGCGCACAACGTCATGGCCTGGTGGAACCCCTCGGTGAACGCGTGGCGCCCGTCCACCAGGACCTGCTCGCGCAGGGCCGGGCCCGCCGACCGCGCGGCGGGCTCGATGGCGCCCGCGCTGATCGCCGACGCCACCTCGTGGCTCTTGTCGCCGATGCTCGCGGCGGCGTCGGACCGGGCGAAGGTGTAGGCGACCCGGTTCTCGAAGAACGCGCCCGCGACGGCGATCCCGAGCGCGACCCCGACCTGCTGGAACGTCTCGTTGATCCCGGAGGCGACACCCGCCTTGGCGGGTTCTGCGACGCCGATGGCGAGCGCCGCCCGGGTCGGCTGGAACAGGCCGAACGCCGCGCCCATCACGATCAGGCTGGGCAGCAGCGCCGTCCAGGAGTCGCCGGGGCCGCCGCGATGGGTGAGCAGCAGAGAACCGGCGAGGGCGAGCTGCGAGAGGCCCATGATGATGCGGAAGGGCACCTTGTTCGTCAGGGCGCCGGTCAGCGCGCCGAAGACGAACATGCCGAGGGACAGCGGCAGGAACCGCAGGCCCGCCTCCCAGGCCGAGTTGTCCAGGACGCTCTGCAGGTACGAGGTCTCGATGAAGATCGCCGGCATACCGGCGGCGTTGGCCAGGAAGGTGACCGCGCACAGCGCGACGAAGGTCCGGTTGCGGAACAGCCGCAGGTCCATCATGGCGTTCTCGCCGCGGGCCCGCGCCACGGCCAGGAACACGACCAGGCCGACGGCGGCGACGGCGTACAGCGCGATGTTGCTCCCCGAGAACCAGCCGTCGGTGTTGCCCCGCACGATCGCCAGGACGAGCGCGGCGAGGGAGACGGTGAACACGGCCATCCCGGCGAAGTCGGGGGCGGCGCTGTGCGCGAGCCGCGACTCGCGCAGGCGCCGCAGCGCGACAAGGAGCGTCGCGAGGCCGACCGGCACGTTCAGGAAGAAGATCCAGCGCCAGCCGGGACCGCTCGTCAGGGCGCCGCCGATCAGCGGGCCCGTGGCGGCGGCGATACCGACCGCGGCGCCGAACACGCTGAACGCGGCGGCGCGCTCCTTGCCGTGGAACTCGTGGCCGAGCAGCGCGGGACCGACGGCGAACATGATCGCCGCGCCGACGCCCTGCACGCCCCGGCTGATGTTGAGGACCTCGACGGAGCCCGCGAGACCGCAGGCCAGGGAGGCGAGGGTGAAGACGACGAGCCCGACGACGAAGACCGCCTTGCGGCCCCGCCGGTCGGCGAGCGAGCCGGAGATGACGAGGAAGGCGGCGAGCGTGAGCGCGTAGGCGTCGAACACCCACTGCATCTCGCTGAAGCTCGCGTGCAGGTCACCGCGGATGCCGGGGAGCGCCACGGCGACGACGCTCAGGTCGAGCATGAGCATGAACGTGCCGACGGACACGACTGCGAGGGTCCACCAGCGCAGTGCGCCCGGTGGGCGGAGCATGGTCATGCTTCCTCCATAAAGAGGGTTCACGGATAGAGAGCGGGAAGGGGGCCGGGACACTCCTCGCGATCACGCCCCTTCTCGTTTTTCGGGCCGGGCGGGTCCGGCCGCGCGGTGGCGGGCGAGGACCAGATCGACCAACTGGGCTGCCGCGCCGGTGTAGTCGGCCGGATCGCACCACGCCCGCAATTGCCGTGCGTCGTGGCGGCCGGCGAGTTCGGGGGCCTTGGCGAGTTCGGGGGCTTCGGCGAGTTCCGGGGCCTCGGCGAGGACGTCCGCGAGGTGGCGGCCTTCCCCGGCCGCCCGCGCGGACGCCCTGAAGACCAGCGCCTTCGCGGCGCTCCGGCCCAGCGCGGGCGACAGGAGCGCGGCGAGCCGCTCGGACACGACGAGGCCCTCGGTGAGGCCCAGGTTGGCGCGCATCCGCTCCGGGTGCACGAGGAGCCCCTCGGCGAGTTCGGCGGCCGTGTGCGCGGCGCCGCCCACGAGGCGCAGGCACCCGCGCAACGGCTCCCACTCGGCGTGCCAGGCCCCGGCGGGACGCTCGTCGTCGACGACCGCCGCGTGCGCGAGCCCCGCGACGAGCCCCGGCACCTGGTACGCCGCGGACCGGATCAGGGCGGCCAGCGCCGGGTTACGCTTGTGCGGCATGGCGGACGAGGAGCCCCGCCCCTCCGCGCCCGGCTCGGAGACCTCCGCGCACTCGGTACGGGACAGGAGCTGCACGTCGGCCGCGAAGGTGCCGAGGCCGGCGGCGGTGAGGGAGAGCGCGGCGGAGAGGTCGGCGAGAGGGGTGCGGACGGTGTGCCAGGGCACGCCGGGATCGCTGAGGCCCACCTCCTCGGCGAGGACGGCGGGCAGCCTACGGGCGTAGTCGTTGCTGCCCTTGGCCCCGTTACCGTACAGCTCGGCGTAGGCGAGGTAACCGGCCAACGTGCCCGCGGCGCCGCCGACTTGAACCGGCAACCCGGTGGCGCGAATCCGACCGAGCCGCTCCTGGGCGTCGAGCACGGCTTGCAGCCAGCCCGCCGCCTTGAGCCCGAAGGTGGTGGGCACCGCGTGCTGCCCGAGCGTCCGGGCGGCCATCGGGGTGTCGCGGTGGGCCTCGGCAAGCCGGGCGAGGGCGGCAGCCACCCGGTCCAGATCGGCCAGGACGAGGTCGAGGGTGCGCGCGGCGACCAGCATCAGCGCGGTGTCGAGCACGTCCTGGCTGGTCGAGCCCTGATGCACGTAATGCGCGGCATCGGGGTCGACGCGCCCGACGGCCTCGGCGACCATGCCCACCAGCGCGACGACGGGATTGGCGGCGGCTCTGGCGCGCAGCGCCACTTCCCGGAGGTCGAAACGCTCGGCCCGCGCGGTCTCGGTGACGAGAGCGGCCACGGGCGGCGGCACGGTACCGAGCCGCGCCTGCGCCCGCGCGAGCCCGGCCTCCGCGTCGAGCATGGCCTGCAGAAAGGCGAGGTCGGAGCTGGCGCCCTCGACCGGGGCGCCGACCCGGACGGGGGAGAAGAGCCCCGCGTCCGTCAGGGCAACGGCGGAGAGGGCGCATCCGTCCGGCGCGAGCTCACTCATGGGGTTCTCCTCTCGGGGGCGGCGGCCGGGATGGGAGGGGCGGGCGGTGTGGCGGCTGCCGGGGCGGCGGGTGCGGGGGTGGCTGACGCCGGGGTGGTCGGTGGCGAGGAAGCCGGGGGCGCGATGGTGGGCGCCGCGGCGCCGGGTGCTGGGGTGGCCGACGCCGCAGTGCTGGATGCTGGGGTGGCCGACGTCGCAGTGCCCGGTGCCGAGGCGGCTGACGTCGTCATGGTGGGCGCCGCGGTGTCGGGCCGCCCGGCGTCAGCCACTCCCGCACCCGCCGCCCCGGCACCCGGCGCCGAGGTGTGCGACGCCGGCGCGGCCGACGTCGTAGTGCCGGGCGGCGACGTGTCCGACGTCAAAGTGGCTGATGCCGCAGTGCTGGGTGCTGGGGTGGCCGGCGCCGTCATGGTTGGTGCCGGAGCGCCGGGCGCCGGGGCGGTCGGCGTCGTCGTCGTGGGCGCCGCCGTGCCGGGTGCCCGTGTGCTCGGCGCCGGTGCGGGTGATGCCAGGGCCAGAGCGGCCAGCGCTATCGCGTCGGAGTCGCCCAGCGTCACCGAGTTCACGCCGGGGCGGATGCCGGCGGCTGTCACCCAGTGGACCGACTCGGTGGGGACGCCGTAGGCGAAGCGGCGCGGGTGCGGGGTGCCGTCCGCCGTGATCACGCGGTAGGGGCGGCCGGTCACCGCGAGGCCGCCGGTCTCGTGGTCGCCGTGCTCGGCGTCGCGGATCACGTACGGCCTGCACTGGCCGGTGGCGAGGAGGTGGCGAAGGAGCGGGTCGGCGGTGCGCCGCAGGTCGGGCTCGGGGAGACGGGCCTCCACGAGGGCGGTCGCGGTGACCCGGTGTCCCGGCACATCGGCGGACTCCGCGACGAAGACCCCGTCCCGCTCGTCGGTCCGCACCGTCATGCCCGGCCCCATGAGGTGCAGGACCCCCGCCTCGACGAGCGCGATCATCTCCTCGACGCGCTGCGGCGGCGGCCCGATGGACAGGAACGCGTTGAGCGGGGTGTACCAGCGCCGCAGGTCGTCGCGGTGGGAGCGGCCTGCGAGACCGCCGTGGTCGACGACGAGCCGGATCTCGTTGCGCAGATCGCGCAGCACGTCGAGGGCCGCCTTCAGCGGGCTGTCCACGTTCCCCGCCGCCGCCTCGGCGAGGTCGCGGCGGAGCGTGCGGAGCAGCCAGGCCCGGTGCGCGACCGCGGTCGGGAAACCCCCGTCCCCGTACGGGCGTTGGACCCGCTGCCAGTCCCACCGCTCACCTTCGGAGATGCCGAACTCGGCGAGCAGCGCCGCCTCCTGCGCTGAGCACCAGGGCGCCGCGAGGGTGCGCGCGGTGAACCGCCGGGCGGCCCGCGCACGGCCGCGGCGCGTGAGCAGGGCCGCGTAGTAGACCGTCTCGACCTCCTTGGCGATCAACGGCCAGAGGTCCCGCGCGAAGTCCAGACCCCGCCGGTCCGCGGCACGTCGCAGCTCGGCCAGTTTCGCGGGGGTCAGCAGGAGAGGACGGTGCCGGCCGTGCGCGCCCTTCTGGTTGTGGCCCCGCGCGTGGTAGGGGACGCCGCGCCGGGAACCCGCGTACAGGACCGGCTCCCGGCCCGAGGGACGGTAGACCAGGCGCCCGGTGGCGGCGTCCCGCACGAAGGCGCCGCCCCGGCCGACGGTGAACAGCGCCACGTGGTCGAAGAAGTTGAGCCCCAGTCCCCGGAGAAGGACGGGGGAGCGGGGGAGCACCGCCCGCAGGTCGAGGTCGGCCGGGTTGGCGGGCGGCAGGTGGACGAGCGCGTGCCGGGCGGCGAAGTCCGCGAGCCGCCGCTGCGCCGGGTCGGCGCGCAGCGGCAGGTGCCCCTGGGCGAGGACGACCGCGTCGAGGCCGCCGATCCGGGTGCCGTCGGCCAGGCTGACGCTCTGGAGCCCGCCGGGCCCGTCCTGGAGGCGGACGGCGCGCAGCGGATGGACCACGACCCGCACACCGTCCGGCGCCCCCCGCACGACACGCCGGAACACCCACTCCAGGTAGTGCCCGTAGAAGGCACGGGTCGGATACGAGTCCGGGGTCAGCGCCCGCGCCTGCGCCCGTACGTCCTCGTCGACGTGGCCCGCGTACGCGCCGGACGCCACGCGCCCGGCCCACTCGTACAGGCTGGGCCCGGGCTCGACCTCCCCGGCCATCTCCACCGTCGGGTCCGTGAAGAGCGTGACCTGCGAGGCGACCGTGTTCATCAGCAGGTGGGGCGACTGGCCGGTGCGCCAGACGCGGCCGGGCCCCGGCCGGTCGGGGTCCACGACGTGCACGGTCACGGCGACGTCCGGGGCATGGGTACGGGCGTCGGCGCACAGCCGCTCGAGCACACTGAGACCGCGCGGTCCGGCCCCGACGACGCAGACCCGGAGCTGTCGCCCGCCCGCGTCCCGATCTGGGACGGTCTCGGACGGGACCGGCGGCATGCAGGCCCCGTCGATGCGCCCCGGCCTCGTGGACCGGGACGCACCGACCGGAGCGGCCGGGCGGGGTACGCCGAGCGCTCCGTCGGCGGCGGGCGACTCGCCGACACTCATCAGTTCGGCACGGGCGGCGCACCGGCCGTCGCCGCCGCCGGTCCGCCCGGGCCGTCACCGGCCTCGGTGACCGCGGCGGCCGTCTCGACGGCGCGCAGGCCGAGATGCTGCGCGAGCCGGGCACGGATCGCCTCACCGAGCGCGGCGGCGGCGTCCGCGTCGGGTTTCGTCTCCCAGATCACGACCATGCACTCCTTCCCGGGAATCCGATGTGGCCTGTCATAAGGGCCGACACGGAATAAGAGTCGCGGCGTCGCGCGCACACTCCACCGGTCCCGCACGAATTTTTGGAATGCGGCTCAAATGCAGCTCAAATCGGGATCGGCTGCGGACCGGATGCGGATCGGCCGCGGATCGGCGCGGAGTGAAATACGCGGGAAGCATGGGGCGGCAGCGCTCGGCATTGGCTACAGTTTTTTGCCCGGACTTGACCGCTCATAATGAGGGTGCGAATCTCGTGCACACGACACAGAGGGGGACGGAATCATGACGGGTGCCGCGCGCGACGGCTGGCCGACAGCCGATCTCGACCCTGTGCGAAGACTGCGGGTCCTGGCCTCGGCCGCCGCCCGCCCCGCCTACGCCGAGCGCCATTTCGACGTCCCCTTCGACACCCTGTGGTCCGTCGTCCGCGACCTGGAGCGCGAACTCCCGCACCTGATGCCGGAGGTGCACTCCTTCACCGTCACCGACCGGGCGGCGCAGCCCGACGGCGGACGCCTCGTGGCCGAGGCGATCGGCACCCTCGGCCGCCGCGAGCGGTACGAGGTGGTGCTGCGCCCCGGGTGGTGCCTGCTGCAGAGCGGGGCGCGGGTGAGCGGGATGGCCGCGGTGCCGGACGGGACGGGCTGCACGTTCGCCTTCTTCACCAGCCCGCGCGTCCGCGGCCCGGAGCCGGCGGGGCAGGTGCGCGACCTCGGACACGAGGGGTGTTCGGCGCGGCTCCTCGACCGGCTCGCGCAGCGCGTCGCGGCCCGGTCAGTCCCAGGCGGTCCGGAAGGACTGGCGCGCCCGGAACAGCCGTGAGCGCACGGTCCCGACCGGTATTCCGAGAACCTCGGCGACCTCCTGCTCACTGAGCCCCTCGACGTGCCGCAGCGTCAGCACGACCCGGTGCTCCGGCGCGAGCCGCCCCATGGCGTCGGCGATGTCGGAGGCGAGCAGCTCGTCCTCGGGCAGCGCCCGGTCCTCGAACTCCACCGGCACGGTCGGCCGGCCCTGGCGGCGCTTGGCGAACTTCACCGCCTCCCGCGCCGCGATCACCCGCACCCAGCCGAACAGCGCGGCAGGCTCCTTCAGCTGCCGGATGCTGCAGAAGACGGCGATGAGCGCCTCCTGCGCCGCGTCCGGACCGTCCTGCAGCGCGACGGGCCCGCAGATGCGGCCCACGTACGGTTCGAGCACGCTCAGCAGCTCGTCCATCGCCAGGAGGTCCCCGCGCTGCGCGCCCTCCACCAGACCGGCCAGGACCTCCGGGTCCCGGCCCGTCGCGTACACCCTCTCCGCTTCTGTCACAGCGCCTCCGTGGCCCTCATACAGGGATGCACGAATGGGCTGCGCGCAACTGAAGATAAATCTGTTTCGGCAGAATCCGATTCCGCGTGATCCGTATAATCCGCATGATCCGCCTGGACAGGATCTGCGTTTATGTCGAATGCACGGACCCCGCCGTCCTGCGGAGACCTTCGCTCCACGATATCGACCCCCGTCGATGCCCCCGTTGGCGACGAATACCTTTCGATACGCGTCGTTCCAAACCCTATCAGCGGGCGAAGATTCCCGAGGCATTTCCCCTTCATTCCCGGCCGCCGAGGAGTACGGACGGACGGCGCCGCCTCTCTCCACCTGAGGCTCTGCCTCGGCACGGGGGCTCCGACCACGACGTCCGAAGGACGTGAGCACGATGACCGACTGGCCCGTCACCGCACTCGACCCCGTACGCCGCCTGCGCGTCCTGGCCGCGGGGCTGCCCGCCGCCGTCTACGCCGAAGCACACCTGGACCTGCCGTTCCCCTGCGTATGGGAAGCGGCGAAAAGCATCCTGGCGGCCGGCCACCGCGCCCACCCCGCCCTCGACATCGTGCTGCGCCCCGGCCTCTGCCTGCTCCAGAGCGCCCACGCCCTCGCCGCGACGGCCGCGGTCCCGGAGGGTGACGGCACCCGTTTCGCGACCCTGGCCGCCCTCCGCCAGCCCCCGCCGGGCGCCGCCCCCGCTGTAGGCTGACGGCACAGCCCTTGACCTGCACACAGCGGGCAGGGAGCGACTTTCCGGGAGTGAAGCATGTATCGCACCATGTTCAAGTCCAAGATCCACCGCGCCACCGTCACCCAGGCCGACCTCCACTACGTCGGCTCGGTCACCATCGACGCGGATCTGCTGGACGCCGCCGATCTGTTGCCCGGCGAGCTCGTGCACATCGTCGACATCGACAACGGTGCGCGGCTCGAGACCTATGTCATCGAGGGCGAGCGCGGCTCCGGTGTCATCGGGATCAACGGGGCCGCCGCCCACCTCGTGCACCCCGGCGACCTCGTGATCATCATCAGTTACGCTCAGGTCGACGACGCCGAGGCGCGGTCGCTGCGGCCCAGCGTCGTGCACGTGGACCGGGACAACAGGATCGTGGCGCTCGGCGCCGACCCGTCGGAACCGGCCCCGGGCGGCGACACCCAGCGGAGCCCGCACTCCGTGCCCGCCGGAGCCGTGACCGCCTGATCAGCACGCATCGCCCAGTCAGGAGCGCCCCATGAGCGACATCGACATCCGTGACGACCGCGAACGGGGCCTCCTGTCGGCCCGGCAGGGCGGCGAGACCGTCGGCCGGATCCAGTACTTCGTGCTCGACCACGACGGGCGAGGCGCCCTCGTCGCCGTGCACACCGTCGTCGAGCCCGCCCACGAGGGCAAGGGCATCGCCGGGTCCCTCGCCCGCGAGCTGTACGCGCTGGCCGCCCGCGAGAGCCTGGCGGTCGTGCCGCTGTGCTCGTTCGTCGCGCGGTGGGCCGAGCGGCACCCGGGCGAGGCCCCGGCCGCGCCGGAAGGGCTCGTGGACGCCGCCGAGGAGGCCCTCGCCGCCGACCCGGAGAAGTGGTGAGCCCGGAGTGATGAGCCCGGTCCGGCCCCGTCGGTAGGGTGCCGGGCATGATCCTCGCCCTCCTCCACACCTCACCCGCGCACGTCCCGGTCTTCGACGCCCTGCGCGACGCCGGTCACCCGGGTGTCGTGCTGCGCCACGTCGTACGCGAGGACCTGCTGGTGCGGGCGGGGGAGAGCGGGCCCGAGTCGGTCGCCGACGACGTGCGTTCGGTCCTGGAGGCGGCGGCGCGGGACGGCGCGCACGCCGTGCTGTGCACCTGCTCCAGCATCGGCGCCGTCGCGGAGGGGCTCGCGCCCGTGCTCGGCGGCGTGCCCGTGCTCCGCGTCGACCGGCCGATGGCCGCGCGGGCGGTCGCGGCGGGGCGCCGGATCACCGTCGTCGCCACCGTGCGGAGCACCTTCGGGCCTACCGTCGCCCTCGTCGAGGAGGAGGCGGAGCGCGCCGGGCGCGACGTCGATGTGCGCACGCTGCATGTGGAGGGGGCGTGGGAGCGGTTCCTCGCGGGGGACCGGGACGGCTACCTGGGCCGGATCGCGGCCGCGCTCGACACCGTCACGGACACGGACACGGACGCCGTCGTGCTGGCCCAGGCCTCCATGGCCGACGCCGCCGACCGCGCCCGCACGCCTGGCATCCCCGTCCTCTCCAGCCCCGGGCCCGGGCTCGACGCCGCCGTCCTGGAATGCGCCGCCGCCAATGGGGCTTAGCTTGAGCACAGTTGACGCGCAGCACCGCTTGCATCGAACCGAATGCATCGAGCGAGAGGAACCGGCATGACCGACCAGGACCACGAGGTCGCCATCAGCCCCACCGGCTGGGTCGCGGACCAGGCCCGTACGTACGAGGAGTCGGGCGGTACGAAGGGCACCACCATCCAGGGCGTCCCGTGCCTGCTGCTCGACTACAAGGGGCGCAGGTCGGGGCAGTGGCGGCGGACCGTCCTCATCTACGGGCGGGACGGCGACGACTACCTGATCGTCGCCTCGTACGGCGGCTCCGAGAAGCATCCGCAGTGGTACCTGAACCTGCGCGACGAGCCGGACGTCCGCCTCCGCGTGGAGACCCAGCGCTTCACGGCCCGGGCGGAAACGCTGTCACCCGAGGAAAAGGCACGGGTCTGGCCCTCACTGGTCGCCCTGTTCCCGAACTACGCGGACTACCAGAAAAAGACCTCCAGGGACATCCCGGTCGTACGACTGACCCGCACGAGCGGCTGACACGATCCCGTGCGGGGCGCCTTACGCGACCCCGCCCGGGCCGACGGGGGTCAAGTCCCCGCCGGGCAGGGGACGAGCCCCCGCTCGGGCGGCGGACAACATCCCGCCCTGGGCCCGACGTATAGGACTCCGCCTGGACGGCGGACAAGATGCCGCCCGGGCCCGGCGATTGAAGCCCCGTCTGGGACGGCGGGCAAGATCCCGCTTGGGCCTGACGGAAAGAATTTCGCCTGGACGGCGGACAAGGCCCGCCCGGACAGCGCACAGGCCCCCGCGGCCCCCGCCCGGGCAGCCGACCAGATTCCGTCCGGATGGGCGGTGTCGCCCGTCGGACGCGTGAGTCCGGCGGGCGTGGGCACGCGGGGCGGGAGACAGTGGACAACGACCACCTCCGAACCGATGGAGGCATGCGATGACCCAGCCGTTCCCCGACCCCGTGCCGCCGGGCCCGAGCCCGGTCCCCGGCCCCGATCCGGTGCCGCCGAACCCGACACCCGTACCGGGTCCTGGGCCGGACGTGCCGGATCCGACCCCACCGTCACCGTCGCCGTCGCCCGGCCCGTTCCCGACGCCGCAGCCCCCGCCGGCCCCGCCCGCGCCCGGCCCGGGCCCTGAGCCCGACCCGACGCCGCCGGAACCGGAGCCGTCACCCGTGTGAGGCCCGGCCGGGGCCGCAGTCGGCACCTGGCTCCGGCCGCACCGCAGCCGGCCCCGGCCCCCGCGCGGCGCCGGCACCCGTATGCGGCCCCACCGCAGCCGGAAACCGCACCCGCGCGCAGCCCGACCCGTGACCCCCGGCAGGGGCTACGCGTCGGCCTCCGACCGGTCCCCGCCCCACAGCGTGTGGAACGTGCCCTCCCGGTCCGCCCTGCGGTACGTGTGCGCGCCGAAGTAGTCGCGCTGGCCCTGGGTCAGCGCGGCCGGGAGGCGTTCGGCGCGCAGTGCGTCGTAGTACGCGAGCGCGGCGGCGAAACCGGGGGTCGGCACGCCTTGTGTGGTCGCGGCGACCAGGACGGCGCGCCAGTCGTCCTGGGCCGCCGCGATCTCGTCCGCGAACCCCTTGTCGGAGAGCAGCGAGATGAGGCCGGGCTCGGCCTCGTACGCGGCGGTGATCCGGTCGAGGAAGGCCGCGCGGATGATGCAGCCGCCGCGCCAGATGCGGGCCACCGCACCCGCGTCGATGTCCCACTCGTAACGCTCGCTGCCCGCGGCGATCTCGTGGAAGCCCTGCGTGTACGAGACGATCTTCGAGGCGTACAAGGCCTGTTCGACCTTGTCCGCGAAGGCACCCGCCTCCGACTCGCTCAGCGTCCGAGCCGTCGGACCCGCCAGACCTCGCGACGCGGCGCGCAGGTCCGCGTGGCCGGAGAGCGAGCGGGCGAACACCGCCTCCGCGATGCCGGAGACGGGCACGCCCAGGTCGAGCGCGATCTGCACGGTCCAGCGCCCCGTGCCCTTCTGCTCGGCCTGGTCCTGAACGACGTCCACGAACGGCTTCCCCGTCGCCGCGTCCACGTGGGACAGGACCTCCGCCGTGATCTCGATGAGGTAGGAGTCGAGCCGCCCGGTGTTCCACGTGCGGAAGATGTCGGCGATCTGGGAGGGGGAGTATCCGGCCACGTCGCGCAGCAGCTGGTACGCCTCGCCGATGAGCTGCATGTCGGCGTACTCGATGCCGTTGTGCACCATCTTCACGAAGTGACCCGCGCCGTCCGGGCCGACATGCGTCACGCACGGGGCCCCGTCCTTCGCCCTCGCGGAGATCTTCTCCAGCATCGGGCCCAGGGATTCGTACGACTCGGCGCTGCCGCCGGGCATGATGCTCGGCCCGTGCAGCGCGCCCTCCTCACCGCCCGAGACACCGGTGCCGACGAAGTGGATGCCCTGCTCGCGCAGCTCCTTCTCGCGGCGGCGGGTGTCGGCGAAGTGCGCGTTGCCCCCGTCGACGATCATGTCACCGGGTTCGAGGAGCGGCGCGAACTCCTTGATCACCGCGTCCGTCGGCTCGCCCGCCTTCACCATGACGACGAGGCGCCGCGGCCGTTCGAGCGCGGCCACGAAGTCCTCCGCCGACTCGGTCGGCACGAAGACGCCCTCCTCGCCGAACTCCTCCATCAGCTGGTGGGTACGGGAAGCGGTGCGGTTGTGCAGCGCGACCGCGTATCCGTTCCGCGCGAAGTTGCGGGCGAGATTGCGCCCCATGACAGCGAGCCCGGTGACACCGATCTGGGCTGTAGTGCTCATGCCTGTCGCTCCTGGAGTCGGAAAATGAATGATCTTGTTCAGTTGTCGAACGGTCCGGCGTAGCCTTGCCTTCCGCACTCTCTACGATGCTGGAGCCGCGCGTGCCTCATTTCGACCTGCCGCTCGACGAACTGCGTGCCTACAAGCCCGCGTTGACGGCCCTCGACGACTTCGACGCCTTCTGGGAGAAGACCCTGGCCGAGGCCAGGGAGCACGACCTCGACGCGCGGTTCGCACCGGTCGACACCCCGCTCACGGCGGTCGACATGTTCGACGTTACGTACGCGGGCTTCGGCGGGCATCCCGTGAAGGGCTGGCTGATCCTCCCCGCGGGCACCACCGAGCCGCTCCCGGTGGTCGTCGAGTACATCGGCTACGGCGGCGGCCGGGGCCTGCCCCACACCCACCTCAGGTGGGCCGCCGCCGGGTTCGCGCACTTCGTGATGGACACTCGGGGCCAGGGCAGCGGCGGCACCGTCGGTGACACCCCGGACCCGGTCGGCAGCGATCCCGCCGCCCCCGGGTTCATGACGCGCGGCATCCAGGACCCGTACGCGTACTACTACCGGCGGGTCTACACCGACGCCGTGCGCGCCGTCGAGGCGGCCCGCTCGCATCCGCTGGTGGACGCCGCCCGCACCGCGGTGACCGGCGGCAGCCAGGGCGGCGGCATCACCATCGCCGTCGCCGGGCTCGTCCCGGACCTGAAGGCGGCCGCGCCCGACGTGCCGTTCCTCTGCCACTTCGGACGCGCGGCCACGCTCACGGAGCGCCACCCCTACCGCGAGATCGCCCTCTACCTGAAGGCGCACATCGGCGCGGACGAGCGCGTGTTCCGGACGCTCTCGTACTTCGACGGCATCAACTTCGCGGCCCGCGCCACCGCGCCCGGACTGTTCTCCGCGGCCCTGGAGGACCTGACCTGCCCGCCGTCGACGGTGTTCGCGGCGCACAACCACTGGGCAGGCACGGAGCGCTCCATGGAGGTGTACGCGTTCAACGACCACGAGGGCGGCGGACCCTTCCAGCAAGCCGTGCAACTGCAGTGGCTTCCCGGCCACTTGAGGGGCTGAAAGCGGCCACGGTCAGCTCTGGCGCTCTTGTCACCCCGGAGCGGGAGCGGCTAATTTGCGGCTCCTACCTATGCCTGTGCGGCAGGTGACAGAGGGGGCTTCCATGGCGTTACGCGGCCGGCACCGCCGGTACCAGCCGAGCCGGGTCAACCGGGCGTCGCTCACGGTCACCGTCGGCGGCGCCGGTATGGCGATCCCGCTGATCGGCGCCGGCACCGCGCAGGCCGCGGACCTGGACACCTGGAACAAGGTCGCCGCGTGCGAGTCCAGCGGCAACTGGAGCATCAACACCGGGAACGGCTACTACGGCGGCCTCCAGTTCACCGGCTCGACCTGGGCCGCGTACGGCGGCACGGCCTACGCGGCCCGCGCCGACCTCGCCACCAGGGACCAGCAGGTCGCGATCGCCGAGAAGGTGCTCAAGGGGCAGGGGCCCGGCGCCTGGCCGGTGTGCGGGCAGCGCGCGGGCCTCTCCCGTACGACGGTGACGGAGACGGTGCGGCCGCAGAGCGGGCCCCCGGCGCGCACCGTCAAGGACGTGAAGCCCGAGGTGACCCCGCAGTCCACGGCGGGCCGGGCCGAGATGTACACCGTGATCAGCGGCGACACGCTCTCCGGGATCGCCGACACCCGCCGGGTGCGCGGCGGCTGGTCGCGGCTGTACTCGGCGAACCGTACGACGATCGGCGCCGACCCGGACCTCATCCTGCCCGGCCAGCGGCTCTCGATGCCGGGCGCGTCCGCGAGGACCGCGCCGAGGACCGACAGACCCAGGGCCACGAAGCCCGAGGCCGAGCCCAGGAAGGCGCCGAAGCCCGAGCAGCACCAGAAGGCCCAGCCTAAGAAGACGCAGCCGAAGAAGACCGAGCCCAAGCAGGCGGCGCCCAAGAAGGCCCCGCCCAAGCAGCAGGCCGCGCCGAAGAAGACCGAGGCCGCGCAGCCCGCCACGCACGGTGTCGTCGCCCCGGTGAGCGCCGGCATCGGAACCCCGTACCACGCGGCGGGTTCCTCCTGGTCGAAGGGGTACCACACGGGCGTGGACTTCGCCGTGCCCACCGGCACCTCCGTCAAGGCCGTCGCGGCGGGCCGCGTCGTCTCGGCGGGCTGGGGCGGCAGTTACGGCTACCAGGTGGTGATCCGGCACGCCGACGGCCGCTACAGCCAGTACGCGCACCTCTCGGCGCTCTCCGTGCGGGCCGGGCAGGGCGTGGTCGAGGGCCAGCGCATCGCCCGCTCCGGGTCCACCGGCAACAGCACGGGCCCGCACCTGCACTTCGAGATGCGGACCGGTCCTGGCTTCGGCAGCGACATCGACCCGCTGGCCTACCTGCGGGCCCACGGGGTCAGGATCTGACGTTCCGGTCCGCCGCCGGGTCACCGCTGGACGGCGTCGGCGGTCCCTGCCGTCCCGGCTGTTCCGGCAGGTCCTCGATCCCTGCCGGACTGTCCGGCACCGTGGGCGCGGGCGAGTGCTGGGCGATGACGTGCGCCGCGCCGCTCTCCCGGCCGATGCGCTCGGTCGTCAGCAGGATCAGGCCGCCCGCGGCCACGACACCGCAGCCCAGCGCGAGGACCGTGCCGGTCGTGCCGTGCCGGAACGTCTCTCCGAACAGGGTGAGGCCGACGGCCGCCGCCACCACCGGGTTCACGACCGTCGCGGTCGCCAGCGGCGCCGCGAGGCCAGCGCCCCGGTAGGACGCCTGCGAGAGCAGCATCCCGGCCGTGGCCAGGGCCGCGATCGCGAGAAGGGTCGTGAGCTGCTCGAACGGTTCGCCCGACCAGTCCACGGCCACCGACTTCGTGAACACCGACGCCATGCCGAACGCGCTGCCCGCCGCGACCGCGAGCAGCACCGCGCGCACCACCGGGTGCCGGTGCGCGGCCCGCGCCGACATCATCAGGACCAGGACGCCGCCCGCCGTCGCGAGACCCACCAGGAGGCGCTCGGCCCCGTCGAGCGAGTCCTCGGAAGCCGAACCGGTCAGCGCGAGGAGCCCCGCGAGCCCGACCGTCGCCATGATCGCCCCGCGCCACGCGGTGGCCCCGGCCCGGCGCCGGACGAACAGGGCCGCCATCGGCAGCGCCAGCACGATCGTCAGCGCGCCGAGCGGCTGCACCAGGCTCAGCGGACCGAAGGCGAGGGCGATGACGTGCAGCAGCGCGCCCGTGCCGTTCAGGGCGCCCGCGCCCCACCAGGCGGGCCTGCGCAGCGGCGCGTACGCCGACTCGGGCGACGTCTGGGCGACCCGCTCCTGCACGATCGCGCCGCCCGCGTAGGCGACCGCCGAGACCAGGGAGAGCAGCACGGCCAGCGCGAGGGCACTCATCTGGTGCCCCCTGCGGTGCGATGCGGCGCGCGGTCGGTTCTCATACCCTCCACGATCTCTCGCCGCCGCCCTTCTGTCGTCCGACCTGAGCACGCATTGGGTCCTACTGCCGATGGAGTACGCCGCCTCCTGAGTCATCCCCAGGAGGGGTGCTACCGGGCCCCCGGAGCGCCCCGGCCCGTTCGCACTCTTCCGCGCGGGCCGTCCATGGGTGACCATGAGATCGACAGCGAGCGAGACCGGCCTCAGAGCCTGTGCACGTGCCTGTGCGAGTGTTTGTGCAAGGACGACCGGAGACGGGGGCCCGCGTGCGAGTGGGACTGCTCAGCAGGGAGTATCCGCCGGACGTCTACGGCGGCGCTGGAGTCCACGTCGAGTTCCTCGCGAGGGAGCTGCGACCGCTCGTCGATCTCGACGTGCACACCTGGGGCGAGGGCTCGGGCGACGGAGTGCGCCGCCATCGCGCCTGGCCCGCGCTCGACGGCGCCAACGACGCGCTGCGCACCCTCTCCGTGGACCTCTCCATGGCCGCCGCCCTCGAAGGCCGCGAGCTGGTCCACTCGCACACCTGGTACACCAACCTCGCGGGCCATCTGGCCGCCCTGCACCTGGGCATCCCGCACGTGATGACCGCGCACTCCCTGGAGCCGCTGCGCCCCTGGAAGGCCGAGCAGCTCGGCGGCGGCTACGCCCTGTCGGCCTGGGCCGAACGCACGGCGATCGAGGCGGCGGACGGCGTCATCGCGGTGTCCCGGGCGATGCGCGACGACATCCTCGCCTGCTACCCGGCGCTCGAACCCAAGCGGGTCCGCGTCGTGCACAACGGCATCGACGTGTCGCTGTACCACGCCGATCCCGGCACCGACGTGCTGACCCGCTACGGCATCGATCCGAGCCGCCCCTACGTCGTCTTCGTCGGCCGCATCACGCGGCAGAAGGGCGTGCCCCATCTGCTGCGCGCGGCCCGGGAGTTCACGCCCGACGCGCAGCTCGTCCTCTGCGCCGGAGCCCCGGACACACCCGAGATCGGGCGGGAGTTCCGCGAGCTGGTCGACGAGCTGAAGCGGACCCGTGACGGCGTGCACTGGATCCCGTCCATGCTGCCGCGCGCCGAGGTCGTCCAACTCCTCACGCACGCCGCCGTGTTCGTCTGCCCCTCGGTGTACGAGCCGCTCGGCATCGTCAACCTGGAGGCGATGGCCTGCGGCACCGCGGTCGTCGCGTCCCGGGTCGGCGGCATCCCGGAGGTCGTCGCGGACGGCGTGAACGGTCTCCTCGTGCCGTACGCGGAGGCCGACCCGGAGGCGTTCGAGGCGGGCCTCGCGCGCGCCGTGAACGAGGTGGTCGGCGACCCGGGCGCGGCGCGCCGCATGGGCGAGGCGGGCCACGAGCGGGCGGCGGCGGAGTTCGGCTGGGCCGCGATCGCCCGCCGCACGGTCGAGGTGTACGGGGAGATCCTGGGCGGCGCCTGAACCATCACAACCGGCGCCCGAGACGCCACAACCCTGAGACGCCACAACATGGAGGGGGCGGTCATGCGCGGTGGTCCTTCGGTGCTCGGCATCGTACTGGCGGGAGGGGAGGGGAAGCGGCTGATGCCGCTGACCGCGGACCGGGCGAAGCCCGCGGTCGTCTTCGGCGGCACGTACCGGCTCGTCGACTTCGCCCTGTCGAACCTGGTCAACGGCGACATCCTGCGGATCTGCGTCCTGACGCAGTACAAGTCGCACTCGCTCGACCGGCACGTCACCACGACCTGGCGGATGTCGAGCCTGCTCGGCAACTATGTCACCCCGGTCCCGGCCCAGCAGCGCCTCGGGCCGCGCTGGTACTCGGGCAGCGCCGACGCGATCCTGCAGTCCCTCAACCTCGTCCACGACGAACAGCCCGACTTCATCGCGGTGTTCGGCGCGGACCACGTGTACCGGATGGACCCGCGCCAGATGCTCACGCAGCACATCGAGTCGGGCGCGGGCGTCACGGTGGCGGGGATCAGGGTGCCGCGCGCGCAGGCCCCGTCGTTCGGCGTCATCACACCCGCCCGCGACAGCACACGTGTCGAGGCGTTCCTGGAGAAGCCGACGAACCCGCCCGCGCTGCCGGGCAGCGCGAACGAGGTGTTCGCCTCCATGGGCAACTACCTCTTCACCACGAAGACCCTCGTCGACGCGCTTTTACAGGACGCCGAGGACGAGGACTCCGCGCACGACATGGGCGGTTCGATCCTGCCGATGCTCACCGAGCGCGGCGTCGCCCAGGTCTACGACTTCGACGCCAACCACGTGCCCGGCGAGACCGAGCGCGATCACGGCTACTGGCGCGACGTCGGCACCCTCGACACGTATTACGAGGCCCACATGGACCTGATCTCGGACGAGCCGATGTTCAACCTCGACAACCGGCGCTGGCCGATCTACACCCACCCGGGCCAGCTGCCGCCCGCGAAGTTCTGCGCGGCGGGCATCGCGAGCGAGTCGATCGTCAGCCCCGGCTGCGTCATCCGCGGCCAGGTCACCGGCTCGGTCCTGTCACCCGGGGTGACGGTCGAGGACGGCGCGGTCGTCCAGAGCTCGGTCCTCCACGACAACGTGCGGATAGGCCGCGGCGCCGTCGTGCGCGGCGCCGTCCTCGACAAGAACGTGGAGGTCCCGGCCGGCGCGACGATCGGCGTCAACCCGCAGCGGGACGCGGAGCTGTACACCGTCTCGAAGAACGGCGTGATCGCCCTCGGCAAGGGCCAGGCCGTGCACTGAAGCCGGAAGCCGCGAGCGGCCGGGGGAGCGGACGCTCGCGGCTCACGGGACCGTCACAGCACCCGGCGCCGCCGTCCCAGCCACGTCTGCGCGATCACCACGACCGCCAGGAACGCCCCGCTGACCACCTGCTGATAGGCGGAGTCGAGCGAACCGATCTGGTTGATCACGTTTTGGATGACCTTCAGGAGGAGGACGCCCACCAGCGAACCGCTGATGAAACCGAAGCCGCCCGTCAGCAGGGTGCCGCCGATGACGACCGCCGAGATCGCCTCCAGCTCCATGCCGGAGCCGAGGATGGTCACGCCCGACACCAGCCAGGCCGCGTTCAGCGCGCCGGCCAGGCCCGCGCAGAGACCGGAGAGCGTGTAGACGCCGATCTTCGTGCGGGCCACAGGGGCGCCCATCAGGGCCGCCGCGTCCTCGTTGCCGCCGACCGCGTACACGTACTGTCCGAACCGGGTCCGGCGGAGCACCACCGCGCCGAGCACGAACAGGACGAGCGTGATCCAGGCCGGCAGGCCGACCCCGAACAGCTTCTCCTGGCCGAGCGAGGCGAAGACGGTCGACTTGTCGACGAGGTACGTCTCCGAGCCCTCGTCGGTGATGGCGAGGAGGATGCCGCGCGCGCCGAGCATCGCCGCGAGGGTGACGATGAAGGGGGCGAGGCGGGACCGGGCGATCAACAGGCCGTTGACCAGGCCGATCAGACCGCACACCGCCAGCGGGAGCAGCAGCGCCACGATCGTCCCGTACTGCGAACCCCACGCGGCGAGCACACCGCCGAGGGCGAACAGCGAACCGACCGACAGGTCGATGCCGCCCGTGATGATCACGAAGGTCATGCCGAGCGCCACGATCGCGAGGAACGCGGACGACAGCGCCATGTTCTCCAGGTTGTCGCCGGTCAGGAAGGTGTCGAAGGAGAGCGACGCGGCGATCACCGCGATCACCAGGGTGACGAGCGCGCCGTGCTGCTGCGCGAGCGCGCTCAGGCGTTCCGCGCGGGTCGCGCCGAGCGCCTCCTCCTGCGCGGCCTCGGCCGGCTGTGCGGCGTCGACTTTGGTCATCGTCATCGCTTCCCCCGTTCCCTGGCCGCGTAGACGGCGAGCACGATCACCACGGCCTGGGCGATCTGCGTCCACGACGGCGGCAGGTCGTGCTTGATGAGCGTGGCCGTCAGGAGCTGGATGAGGACGGCGCCCGCGACGGTGCCGCCGATGCGGACCCGGCCGCCGGTGAGTGGCGTGCCGCCGACCACGACCGCGGTGATCGCCGAGAGTTCCATCAGGTTGCCGAGCGAGGTCGGGTCGCTCGCGGTGAGACGGGCGGTGGCCAGGACACCGGCCGTCGCGGCGAGCACGCCCGACACGACGTAGACGAGGATCAGGACCCGGCGCACCGGAAGCCCCGCGAGCTTCGCCGCCGGGCGGCTGTCGCCGATCGCGAGGAGCTGGCGGCCGAACGTCGTGCGCCGCACCACGAAGGCGACGAGCAGTGCGAGCGCCGCCGCGATCAGCACCAGGTACGGGATGCCGAGCACGTCACCGGTGCCGAGCGAGCGCAGGCCCGGGTCGCGGACGTCCTTGAGCTGCGGCAGCAGCACGAGCGCGAGACCGCGGCCCGCGACCATCAGCGCCAGCGTGGCGACGATGGGCTGTACGCCGATGAACGAGATCAGCGCGCCGTTCGCGACGCCGACGAGGGCGCCGCCGATCAGCGCGGCGATCAGCGCGATCCAGACCCCGTAGCCGAGGTAGAGGGAGATGAGGGAAGTGGCGAGCGCCATCACCGAGCCGACCGACAGGTCGACGCCCTCGGTGCCGATCGCGAGGGCCATGCCGAGCGCCACGATGAGGACCGGGGCGACCTGCACGGCCTGCGTGCGGAAGTTCTCCGCCGACAGGAAGTGCGGGGTGAAGGCGATGTTGGCGAGGAGCAGAACGGCCACGCCGACGTAGACGCCGTACTCCTGGAGCAGGCGCATCAGCCGGGCGCGGTCGACGCCCGCCCTGCCGAGGGACAGGTCAGTCAACGCTCGGCCCCCCAGCGGGTGTCGCGGCGATGGCACGCATCAGTCGGTCCTCCGTGACGCCGTCACCGGTCAGCTCCGCGACCACCGCGCCGTCCTTCAGGACGACGACCCGGTCCGAGCCCTCGATCAGCTCCTCCGTGTCGGAGGAGATCAGCAGGACGGCGAGGCCGTCGTCGGCCAGTTCGTCGATGAGTTTCTGCACCTCGGCCTTGGCGCCGACATCGATGCCACGCGTCGGCTCGTCGAGGAGCAGCACCTTCGGGTTCATCGCGAGCCAGCGGGCGAGCAGCACCTTCTGCTGGTTCCCGCCGGACAGCTCGCCGACCTTCTGGTGCGGGCCCGCCGACTTGATCCGCAGGCGCTTGACGAAGGTGTCGACGATGCGGTCGATGCGGCCCTCGTCGACGAGGCCGAAGCGGGACAGCGTCGGCAGCGCGGCGAGCGCGATGTTCTCGCGCACCGACAGGCCGGGCACGATCCCCTCGGCCTTGCGGTCCTCGGGCAGCAGGCTGATGCCCGCACGGATCGCGGCGGGCGTGGAGCCGGTCCGCACCTGCGTGCCCGCCACCGTGACCTTGCCGCTGTCCGGGGGCAGTGCGCCCGCGATCGCCTTCGCGGTCTCGCTGCGCCCGGAGCCGAGGAGCCCGCCGAGCCCGACGACCTCCCCGGGACGCAGGTCGAGCGAGACGCCGTGCAACTGGTGCTGGATGGTCAACTCCTCCGCGCGCAGCACCGGTTCGGCCGCCGCGTCGTGCTCGCCGGAGAACTTCGTCAGGCCCTCGTCCTGCACGTCGCCGATGTCGCGGCCCAGCATGAGCGAGACGAGGCGGAGCCGGTCCAGGTCGGCGAGTTTTCCGGTGTGCACGAGCTTGCCGTCGCGGAGCACGGTGACGGCGTCGCAGACCGCGTACAGCTCGTCGAGGCGGTGGCTGACGTAGACGACGGCGATGCCGCGCTCGCGCAGCATGCGGATCACGCCGAAGAGGGTCTGCACCTCGCGCGGTTCGAGCGACGACGTCGGCTCGTCCATGATGACGACCTTCGCGTCGACCGAGACCGCGCGGGCCAGCGCCACCATCTGCTGGGCGCCGATGCCGAGTTCACGCAGCGGGCGCTGCACGTCGACCCGTACGCCCAGCTCGTGCAGGGCGTCGTCGGCCTCGCGGTGCATGCGCCGGAAGTCGATCAGGCCCAGCCTGTTGCGCGGCTCGCGGCCCATGAACAGGTTGCGGGCCACGCTCATCAGGGGGACGAGGTTGACCTCCTGGTAAATGGTGGAGATCCCCGCGTGCTGCGCTTCGAGCGGCGTCGAGAAACTGACCTCGCGGCCGTCGTAGGTCAGGGACGAGCCGTCGGAGTCGGCGGCCGGGTCGGGCTGGTACACGCCGGTCAGGACCTTGATGAGCGTGGACTTGCCCGCCCCGTTCTCCCCGATGAGGGCGTGCACCTCCCCGGCGCGCGCGGTGAAGTCGACACCGTCGAGCGCGCGCACGCCGGGGAACGTCTTGCTAAGATTCTTTGCCGAGAGCATCTCAGAACGCCTTGTCGAGGTCCGTCTTGGCGTTGGCCTCGGTGTACGCGCTGTCCTTGATGACGATGTCCTGGCCGACCTTGTCGCCCTTGGTGAAGGAGTCCAGGGTCTGGAAGGCGAGCGGGCCGAAGCGCGGGTTGGACTCGACGACGCCGGAGATCCAGCCGTCGACGATGCCCTGGACCGCGTTGCGCGTGCCGTCGACCGTGACGATCTTGACGGCGCCCGCCTTCTTGCCGGCGCTCTTGAGCGCGTTGACGGCGCCCAGGCCCATCTCGTCGTTCTCGGCGTAGATGCCGCTGATGTCGGGCTTGGACTGGATGAGCTGCTCGGTGACCTGCTGGCCCTTCTCCCGGGCGAACTCACCGGTCTGCTTGAAGACGATCTTCAGATCCGGGGCCTTCGCCTTGATCTGGTCCTCGAAGCCCTTGGTGCGCTCGGTCGTCACGTTGTTGCCCGCGGCGCCGAGCAGGATCGCCACCGTCCCCTTGCCGCCGGTCGCCTCGATCATCTGGTCCGCGGCGCGCTTGCCCTGCTCCACGAAGTCCGAGCCGATGAAGGACACGTAGTCCTTGCAGGCCGTGGCGTTGATCTTGCGGTCGACGGTGACGATCGGGATGTGCTTGGCGCCCGCCGCGCGCAGCACGGGCTCCCAGCCGTCGGAGTTGAGCGGCGCGATGACCAACAGGTCCGCGCCCTTCGCTATGAGGTCCTGCACGTCGCTGATCTGCTTGGAGAACTGCGACTGGGCGTTGGCCGTGAGCAGCTTGATGCCGCGCTTCTCCGCCTCGGCCTTGATCGAGGCGGTCTCCGCGATACGGAACGGGTTGGCCTCCTTCTCGGACTGCGAGAAGCCGACCGTGGCGCCCTTGAGGTCGAGCTTCTTGCCGCCGTACGCCGAGACGTCGCAGGTCTTGCCGTCCCCCGAGGAGGCCACCTCCTGCCCGGCGTTCTCGTTCTGCGCGCTCGAACTGCTCGTGGCGGAACCCGCGTCGTCGTCCTCGGACTTGGCGCAGCCGGTGGCGAGCGCCACGCTCGCGACGAGGCCGGCGGCGAGCAGGGCCCGGGAGGAGGTGCGGCGAATGCGTGCGGTCTGCGTCATGTGATGGTCCCCAAAACGGCACGGCCCGGCGCGTCAACGCGCGGACGGGGTAGGAGTGTTCGACCGGTGGAACGGCGGTACAGGGGAGGTTTTTACATCGTTAAAAAGGTGCTGTCTAGGCCTCGCGCAACGACTCGTGCCCCGACCTGCACCCTCACGCGCCGCCGTGGTGCCCGGAACGATCAACGGCGGCCGAGGGTGCTTTCCCGCTCTATCAGCCGGTATGCGGCGGCGAGTTCACGCCCCGAGCGCTCCTCCGGATGCTCCAGGCGGCTCAGCAGCGACTGCACCGCGAGGCGCGCGATGGACTGCTTGTCCGGCGAGATCGTGGTCAGCGTGACGGCCCCGAAGCGGCCCTCCGCGATGTCGTCGAACCCGACCACCGCCACGTCCCACGGCACCCTGAGGCCCCGCTCGTGCAGGACGCGCATCGCGCCGATCGCGACCAGGTCGTTGTAGGCGAAGACGGCATCAGGACGCACCCCCGAGTCCAGCATCCGCGCCATCGCCTCGGCACCGTCGCCCCGGTCCCAGCCGCCCGTTGCCCCCACCTGCGCGTCCGGCGCAGGGAGCCCCGCCTCGGTCAACTCCGCGCGCCAGCCCGCCAGTCGCAGATGCGCCGGCTGGTTGGCCGAATCGATGCGCTCGCCGAGGTACGCGATGCGGGTGCGGCCCCGGCTGATCAGATGCCGTACCGCGGTGCGGGCCGCCGCCACGTTGTCGATGGCGATGTGGTCGTAGGGCAGGTCGTACACGCGCTCGCCGAGCAGCACGAGCGGCACGTCGTCGTCCCGGCCGCGCAGATCCTCCGCCTCCAGTTCCAGCGGGCTCAGGATCAGACCGTCGATCACCCGCGCCCGGAACCCCTGGCTGACGAGAACCTCCTGCTCACGGTCGCCCCGCGTGTGGTCGAGCAGCACCGTGACGTCGTGCTCGGCGGCGGCGTCGATCACGGCGCCCGCGAGCTCCGCGAAGTACGGGTTGCCCAGCTCGGGCACGGCGAGCGCGATGATCCCCGTACGGCCTTTGCGCAGGTTGCGGGCGGTGAGATTGGGCCGGTAGCCGAGTTCGTCGATGGCGGACTGGACGCGGGCCCGCATCGCCGGTGTGACGTGCTGGTAGTTGTTCACCACGTTCGAGACGGTCTTGATCGAGACGCCCGCGCGCTCCGCGACATCCTTGAGGCTCACCCGCACGGAATCTCCTTCGGCTTCGGCGCACCCGCTCACCGGGTGCGCGTGTCATGCCCCTGGACAGCACACCGGAATGCGTGCTGTCATGCCAACTGCCGTTCCTTCCAACGTTGTACAGACGAGTTGTACCGACTGGAACGGCGAGCCGCCACCCTTCCTCGACGTGTTCCACCGGACGCGTCCCGCACTGGAGGAACGTTGCGCACCAGAACCCTCAGACGACAGGGCCGCCATCTGGCTCCGCTGCTCACCGCGGCGCTCGGTCTCACCGCACTCACCGTGGCACCGTCCGCCACGGCCGCGGACGAACCGGCCGTGCCGCACGGGCTCAAAGGCGAGTACTACACCCAATCCGCGCCCGGAGCCTTCGACTTCCACGAGTTGAAGGCCACCGGTTTCGACCCGCAGCTCGACTTCGGCAGCCTGGAGTCCCGGCTCCAGTCCGCGACCGGTCGCAATGACGACGTGAACGCCCGCTGGACCGGAAAGCTGGTGCCGGAGAAGACCGGCCTGACAACGTTTTCCATCAGCGGCGACAACGGCTTCCGTCTCTGGGTCGACGACAAGCTCGTCATCGACCACTGGGTCGACGACTGGGACAAGGAGCAGACCTCCCAGGCCGTCCAGCTGACCGCCGGGCAGGCGGTGAACTTCAAGGTCGAGTACTTCGAGCATTACGGCGGGTCCAACCTGCACGTGCGCTGGACCGAGCCGGGCGGGCAGAAGGAGGCGATTCCCTCCTCCGCCTTCCGCATCCCGGACGACTGGGCGTACGACGGCGCCATCGGCACCACCGTGCTCGGCGACGGCCGCACCCTCAAGCTCGACTTCGCGCAGAAGCTCGGCGCCGTGCCGAGTGAGGTGAACGACCACCTCACCGCGGTGATCGGCGGCGCGAAGTGGCCGCTCAAGAGCATCAAGGCGGACAGGAAGAACCCGCGCACGCTGCTCGTGAACCTCACGGAGCCCGTCGTCGGCAACAAGGACGGGGACGCGCCCGGCCTCGCCGACGTCACCTACGACGGCAAGGGCGGTCTGACGGGCAGCGACGGCAAGGCCGTCGGCCAGTTCTGGTCCAGCGGCCCGAACCACTCCACGTACCAGCTCTCCACGAAGTGGGGCGACGACGTCACCCCGAAGAACGCCCACCGCGAGTACCCGCGGCCCCAGCTCACCCGCTCGGACTGGCAGAACCTGAACGGGACCTGGGAGTTCGCCGGAGCCAAGGACGGCGACCCCGTCCCGACCGGCAAGAAGCTCGGCGAGAAGATCCTCGTGCCCTACCCGGTCGAGTCCCAGCTCTCCGGGATCGAGCGCCACGAGGACCGCATGTGGTACCGCCGCACCTTCACGGTCCCCAAGGACTGGAAGGTCGGCAAGGACCAGCGGCTCCAGCTGAACTTCGGCGCCGTGGACTGGAAGTCCGAGGTCTACGTCAACGGCAAGAAGGTCGCGGACCACAAGGGCGGCTACGACAAGTTCAGCGCCGACATCACCGACGCGCTGAAGCCGGGCCGCACCCAGGAGCTGATCGTCGGCGTCTACGACCCGACCGACGCCGCGAACGGCGAGAACCCGCCGCTCGGCAAGCAGCGCCTGGACCCGTCCGGCATCTGGTACACCCCGTCGTCCGGCATCTGGCAGACGGTGTGGATGGAGCCGGTCGCCAAGGACAGCGTCACCGACCTGAAGCTGACCCCGGACGTCAAGACCAGCAGCCTCGCCGTCGAGACGACCGGCGTGAAGGCCGGCCTCCCGGTCAAGGCCACCGCCTACGAGGGCAAGCGCAAGGTCGGCACCGTCACCGGTGTCTCCGGCAAGACGCTCACCCTGAAGCTGAACAAGCCGCACCTGTGGACCCCGGACGACCCGTTCCTCTACGACCTCAAGGTGAGCGTCGGCAAGGACCGTGTCGGCAGCTACTTCGGGATGCGCTCCATCGCCGTCGAGAACGTGAACGGCACCCCGCGCACCGTCCTCAACGGCAAGCCGACCTTCATGATGGCCACCCTCGACCAGGGCTTCTGGCCGGACGGCCTGCACACCGCGCCCAGTGACGAGGCCCTGGCCTACGACCTGAAGATGCACAAGCAGATGGGCTTCAACTCCGTCCGCAAGCACATCAAGGTCGAGCCCGACCGCTGGTTCTACTGGGCCGACAAGCTCGGCCTCCTGGTCTGGCAGGACATGCCGGCGATGACGGCCGGGGTGAACCCCTCGACGGCCGCCCGCGCCGAGTTCGAGCGTGAGATGAAGATCATGATCGACCAGCACGCCAACCACCCGTCGGTCATCATGTGGGTCACCCTCAACGAGGGCTGGGGCCAGTACGACGAGGCGCGCCTCGCCGACCAGGCCAAGGCGTGGGACCCGACCCGCCTCATCAACTCGATGTCCGGCATCAACCTCGGCCGCGACGGCGGCACCGGCGACATCCTCGACGAGCACGGCTACCCGAGCCCGGCGCTGCCCCCGAACCCGGACGGCAAGCGCGCCCTGGTCGCGGGCGAGTACGGCGGCCTCGGCCTCGCCGTGCCCGGACACGCCTGGTCGGTCCAGCAGTCCTACGTCGACGTGGACCCGGCGACGTACACGGACGACTACCTCACCAAGCTCGACGAGGTGCACGCCCTGGCCTGCAAGGGCGGCAACGGCGCCGTCTACACGCAGATCTCCGACGTGGAGGGTGAGCTGAACGGGCTCATCACCTACGACCGCAGGGTCGTGAAGCCGGACGTGAAGCGCGTGCACGACGCGCAGGTGAAGCTCATCAAGGACGCCTCGCAGGCGACCGTGCAGAACTGCGCCTGATCCCTGAGGTGCTTCGGGGCGGGTCCGGCGACGGCCGGGCCCGCCCCCTCCCCATGGCTCCAACCACCCCCGTGAGGAGCACGAAGATGACCGTGACACGACGTGGCGTACTGCAGGGCGGCGGCGTGGCGGCGGCGACGGTGTTCGGACTCCCGGCCGCCGGAACCGCGACCGCCGGCACGACCGCGAGCCCGGCTGCCCGTACGACCGTGGCGCCCGACGCCTTCACCCGCCTCCCCGTCGGCAGCATCACCGCCCGCGGCTGGCTCGCCGAACAGCTCAGACTCCAGCTCGCAGGGCTCTGCGGCCGCTACGAGGACAAGTCCCACTTCCTGGACATGGACACCAGCGGCTGGGTCCACCCCGAACTCGGCGGCTGGGAGGAACTCCCGTACTGGCTGCGCGGATACGTGCCCCTCGCCATCGCGACCCGGGACGCCTCCGCGCTCGCCACCGCCGAGCGCTGGATCGACGCCATCCTCGCCACCCAGGAGCCGGACGGCTTCTTCGGCCCGCGCGCCCTGCGCACCTCGCTCAACGGCGGCCCCGACTTCTGGCCGTTCCTGCCCCTGCTCATGGCGCTGCGCACGTACGAGGAGTACACGCACGACGCCCGGATCGTGCCGTTCCTGACCCGCTTCCTGCGCTATATGGAGGCGCAGGGCAAGGGCGCCTACGACTCCAGCTGGGTCTCCGTGCGCTGGGGCGACGGCATCGACACCGCGCGCTGGCTGTACGACCGCACGGGTGAGGCGTTCCTCGCGAGCCTCGTCGAGAAGATGCACCGCTACGGCGCCGACTGGACGGGCCCGCTGCCCAGCCCGCACAACGTGAACATCGCCCAGGGCTTCCGCGAACCCGCCCAGTACGCGCAGTGGGCGACGAGCGGCGCCGACGACCTGGTGCGGGCCACGTACCGCACGTACGAGCAAGTGCTGTCTCAGTACGGGCAGTTCGCGGGCGGCGGCATCGCGGGCGACGAGAACTGCCGGCCCGGCTTCGGTGATCCCCGGCAGGGGTTCGAGACCTGCGGCATCGTCGAGTTCATGGCCAGCCACGAACTCCTCACCCGGCTCACCGGCGACCCCGTGTGGGCCGACCGCTGCGAGGACCTCGCCTTCAACATGCTGCCCGCGTCGCTCGACCCGCAGGGCAAAGGCATCCACTACGTCACCAGCGCCAACAGCGTCGACCTCGACAACGCCCGCAAGACGGACGGGCAGTTCCAGAACGGCTTCGCCATGCAGTCCTTTCAGCCGGGCGTCGACCAGTACCGGTGCTGCCCGCACAACTACGGCATGGGCTGGCCCTACTTCACCGAGGAGCTGTGGCTCGCCACGCCTGACGGGGGACTGGCCGCCGCTCTGTACTCCGCGTGCGAGGTGCGGGCGGAGGCGGGCGCGGACGCCGTCCCCGTGACCATCACGGAGGAGACGGACTACCCGTTCGACGAGACGATCACACTGACCGTCCGCGCGGACCGGCCCGTCGACTTCCCGCTGCGGCTGCGCGTGCCGGGCTGGTGCGAGAAGCCGCGGCTCGCCGTCAACGGCCGCACTGTGAAAGCGAGTTCCGGCCCGTCCTTCACCGAGATCCGGCGCACCTGGCGCACCGGCGACCGCGTCACCCTGCGCCTGCCGCAGCGCACCACCCTGCGCACGTGGTCCCGGAACCACGACAGCGTAAGCGTCGACCACGGCCCGCTCACTTACTCCCTGAAGATCACCGAGAAGTACGTGCGCACCGGGGGCGACGACACCTTCCCCGAGTACGACGTGCACGCCGCCTCGGCCTGGAACTACGGCCTCGTGCCGGGCAGCATGCCCACCCTGCGCCGCAGGCCGGGGCCGCTGCCGGCCAACCCGTTCACGCTCGACGCCGCGCCCGTCACCCTCGCCACGCAGGCCCGCCGCCTGCCCGAGTGGATCGCGGACGACGAGCACGTGGTCGCGCCGCTGCAGCCGAGCCCGGCCTGCAGCCGGGCGGCCGTGGAGACGGTGACGCTCGTGCCGATGGGCGCGGCGCGGCTGCGCATCACGTCCTTCCCCACGGCCGCCCCGAACGGACGGCCCTGGACGCCCGAGGCCCCGTACCGGCGCATCCAGAACAAGCACAGCGGCAAGGTCCTCGCCGTCGACTCCATGTCCACGGACAATGACGCGCGCGTCGTCCAGTTCGACAACTCGGGAACCGGTGACCACGCGTGGCAGCTGCTCGACGCGGGCGGCGGCACGCTCCGTATCCGCAACGGCCAGAGCGGCAAGTACCTGTCCGTCAAGGGCAGCTCCACCGCCGACAGCGCCTGGGCCGTCCAGTACGAGGACGACGGGCGCCCCGACCTGCTGTGGACCCGGATCGACCAGGGGGACGGCTGGTTCCTGCTCCGCAACGAGCACAGCGGCAAGGTGCTCGGCGTCGACGGGATGTCCACGGCCGACAGCGCCCAAGTGGTGCAGTTCGCCGACAACGGGACGGACGACCATCTGTGGCGGCTGACGTCTTGACGGACCCCCGGGACGCACGAAGAATGAGCGCGCCCGTTGACAACGTTGTCGAAAGGCTGAGGATGACAACCCGCACGACAGTCCGCAGAGCTGCCCGCCTGGCGGTGGGCGCGCTCGGAGCCGCCGTCCTGCTCGGCACGGGGCTCGGCGCGCCGATGGCGCAGGCCGCGCCGTCCGCCGACTCCGGCCGCCTCACGGACCTGGTCAACCCGTTCATCGGCACCGAGAACGAGGGCAACACCTATCCCGGTGCCGCCGTCCCGTTCGGCATGGTCCAGTTCTCCCCGGACACGGGGCACAACACCGGCTACGACTACTCCGAGAACCACATCCGCGGCTTCTCCACCGTCCACATCTCCGGCGTCGGCTGCGGCCTCGGCGGCGACCTGCCCGTGCTGCCGACGACCGGTGACATCACGAGCACGGACTACGCGAAGTACGCCGCCGAGTTCAGCCACGACGACGAGACGGCCTCGCCCGGCTACTACAAGGTCGGCCTGAAGACCGGTATCGGCGCCGAGCTGAGCGCCACGCGGCGCACCGGCGTCCAGCGCTACACCTTCCCGGCCACGAACAAGGCCAACGTCCTGATCAACGCGGGCCAGTCGCTGCACAAGTCGGTGCGCACCAAGGTCGAGATCCTCGACAGCCGCACCGTGCGCACCGCCATCACGGGCAGCGGCTTCTGCCAGGACACCAAGCCGTACACGGTCTACACGATCACCAAGTTCGACCGCCCCTTCACCACGTCCGGCACGTGGAAGGGCGACACCGTCACCGCGGGCTCCAAGTCCTCCGCCGCGGACGCCGAGCGCAACGGCGCCTACGTGCGGTTCGACACCAGCAAGGACCGCACGGTCGAGGCGACCACCGCCATCTCCTACGTGGACGCGAAGGGCGCGGCCCTCAACCTCCGCGCCGAGGGCGGCCGTTCCTTCGACAAGGTGCATCGCGCCGCGACCGCCGCGTGGGAGGACCGGCTCGGCGAGGTGCGGGCGAAGGGCGGCAGCGAGACCCTGCGCCGCACCTTCTACTCCTCGCTGTACCGCTCGTTCCTCGCGCCGAACGTCGGCAGCGACGTGGACGGCCGGTACACGGGCTGGGACCAGAAGACCCACCGCGCGAAGGGCTACACCTACTACCAGAACTGGTCGCTCTGGGACACGTACCGCACCCAGGCCCAGCTCCTGTCGCTGCTCGCGCCGCGCGAGTCCCGTGACATGGCGCTGTCGGTCATCCAGATCGACAAGGACAGCGGCTGGCTGCCCAAGTGGGGCTACGGCACGGTCGAGACCAACATCATGACCGGTGACCCGGTCACCCCGTTCCTCACCAACGCCTACCAGCAGGGCCTGCTCAAGGGGCACGAGGAGGACGCGTACCGCGCGCTGAAGAAGAACGCCGACGGCGTGCCGCCGGCCGACTCCGCGCCCGTGGGCCGCGAGGCCAACAAGGAGTACCTCGCCGACGGCTTCGCCCCGTACATCAAGGGCCGCGCGCACGTGAAGCCCGGTGACTCCGACTACGACCACGGGGCCTCGGCCACCCTGGAGTACGCCCTGTCCGACGCCATGCTCGGGCAGATGGCGAAGGATCTGGGCCACAAGGCCGACGCGAAGCGGTACGCCGAGCGGGCGCAGAACTACCGGAAGATCTTCGATGCCTCGACGGGCTTCTTCCGGGCCCGCGACGCCTCGGGCGCCTTCACCGGGCCCGCCGACCCCGCGCAGAGCGAGGGCTTTCACGAGGGCACGTCCTGGCAGTACCAGTGGCTCGTGCCGCAGGACCTGCCCGGCATGGTCGGTCTGATCGGCGGCACCGACGCGGCGAACAAGCGCCTCGACTCCTTCTTCGCCTACGACCAGCTCGTCGCCGACCCGGCGAAGACCGCCCGCGAGGTGTGGGTCAACGGGCCGTACGACTACTACAACGCCGACAAGTACAACCCGCAGAACGAGCCCGACCTCATCGCCCCGTACACCTACCTCTCCACCGGGCAGCCGTGGAAGACCACCGACGTGGTGCACGCCGCGCTGACCCTGTTCACCGACGGCCCGACCGGCATGACCGGCAACGACGACCTCGGCACCATGTCCGCCTGGAACGTCCTGTCGTCCATCGGCATCTTCCCGGTCCAGCCCGGCACGGACACGTGGGGCCTGTCGACGCCGGTCTTCGAGCGGGTCGACCTCACCCTCGACCGCCGCTACTACCCGAAGGGCAAGCTGACGGTACGGGCGCCGGGCACGTCCGGCACCGACCGGTACATCCAGTCGGCGCGGGCGAACGGGTCCGCGTACGGCAAGACGTACCTGACCACCGAGGACCTGCGAGGCCTGCGCGATCTGTCGTTCACGGTGGGCAGCGCGCCCTCGGCGTGGGGGACCGGTGCGGATGCGGCGCCGCCCGCGCTGAAGTGACGTACTAGACACGCACCAGAAGTCACAGGAGACCCGCCTTTCCCGGGAAGTTCACGGAGAGGCGGGTCTTAACCTGTTGTTAACTGTGCGTGCCTAGATCGTACTTGACCGTAATCGACCGAGCGCGCTTGACTGCGGCGTCCCCGTCGTCGACGCGAGAGCACTCCATGACTGCCACAGGACCGGACCTGCTCGCCCCTCTCGACCTTGCCTTCTGGAACATCGAGACCTCCGCACACCCCATGCACCTCGGCGCGCTGGGCGTCTTCGAGGCCGACGGCCCCGGCGCCGCCCGGCACGCCTGCGAACTGCTCGCCGCGCGCGCCGCCGGAGTGCCGGGCCTGCGCATCCGGATAGCCGGGGTGCTCGTGCCCGTGGGCGGTGCGGCGCGGGTGCCCGTCGCGGCGTTCGACCCGCTGGACCATGTGCGGATCGCGGAGCCGGTCGCCGACTTCCACGCCGCCGCGGGCGCGCTCATGGAGCGGCCGCTCGACCGGGCACGGCCTCCGTGGGAGGCGCACGTGCTGCCGTCGGCGGACGGGGCGTCGTTCGCCGTCCTCTTCAAGTTCCACCACGCCCTCGCCGACGGGCTCCGCGCGCTGACGCTCGCCGCCGCCGTCATGGACCCCATGGACCTGCCCGCCGCGCGGACGCCGCAGGAGGCGCCCGCGCCCCGGCGCGGCCTGCGCCTGCCGTTCCCCGG
>NZ_JAOCNE010000004.1:160631-316865 GCF_056172735.1 Streptomyces sp. R818 | reverse complement strand
CAGGCACTGGCCGTCGCGGTCTCGACGTACCGGGGGCGCGTGCACTACGGGCTCGTGGCCGACGCCAGGGCCGTCCCGGACCTCGATGTGCTGGCCCGCGCCGTGACCGAGGAGCTGCGCGCGCTGACCGCCGCCTGCGCGCCCTGACGCGCATCGAGTTTGGAGACTGGACCGGGCCGTTTGTAAAATTTCGCTCTCATAGCTCTCGACAACGCGCGCGAACCGGGCGTGACGTGCGAGAACTCCTCCCAGAAACGGCAGCGGCGATGACGGTGACAGACGACAACCAGGCCCCGGGGGCCCCTGACCTCTCCGGGGCCGTCCCCGGTCCGGGCATCGACCCCGAGCGGCTCGCCGTCTGCCTCAGCGTGCTCGACGAGCTCGACCGCCTCGACGTGGACCACCCCGACGCGATCGCCGTGCGGCGCGCCACCGCCGGGATCTACCGCACCGTGAAGCAGCGCCGCCGCCAGGAGCGCCGCGCCGCGAAGACCGCCCACGACAAGGCCGTCACCGAGGCGACCGCGACGGGCTCCGCACAGCGCATCGACGACGAGACCGAGGGCCTGCTGCCCCAGTCCCGCACCGAGGAGGGCGCCCTCGCCGGGATACTCCAGCGCCCGCGCTCCTGCTACACCTGCAAGACGCGGTACGTCGAGGTCGACTACTTCTACCACCAGCTCTGTCCGGACTGCGCCCGCCTGAACCGGTCCAAGCGCGACGCCCGCGCCGACCTCACCGGCAAGCGCGCCCTGCTCACCGGCGGCCGCGCCAAGATCGGCATGTACATCGCGCTGCGCCTGCTGCGGGACGGCGCGCACACCACGATCACGACGCGCTTCCCCAAGGACGCCATCCGCCGCTTCAAGGCGATGGAGGACTCCGCCGACTGGATCCACCGCCTGGAGGTCGTCGGCATCGACCTGCGCGACCCGGCCCAGTCCGTCGAGCTGGCCGAGCGCCTCGCCGCGCAGGGCCCGCTCGACATCCTCATCAACAACGCCACGCAGACCGTGCGCCGCCTGCCCTCCGCCTACGCCGCCCTGGTCGACGGCGAGAGCGCGCCGCTGCCCGCCGGTGAGCTGCCCGCCCACTCCGTGATCGGCGCGTTCAACTCGGGTGCGGTCGACGGCATCGCCGCGCTGCCGATCGGCACCAGCGGCCTCGACGCGCAGAAGGTCGCCGACCTCGCGCTCGTCGCGGGCAACGCCAGTGTCGAGCGGCACCTGGCCGGCACCGCCATCGACGCGGGCGGCCTCGTCCCCGACGTCGTCGACTCCAACACCTGGGTCCAGACCATCGACCAGATCTCCCCGGTCGAGCTGCTCGAGACCCAGCTCTGCAACTACACGTCGCCGTTCATCCTGATCAGCGCCCTGCGCCCGGCGATGGCCGACGCGGCGAAGAAGGCGTCGAGCGGTCGCGCGTACGTCGTCAACGTCTCGGCGATGGAGGGCGTCTTCGGCCGCGGCTACAAGGGCGCGGGCCACCCGAACACCAACGCCGCCAAGGCCGCGATGAACATGGTGACGCGCACCAGCGCCCAGGAGATGTTCCAGTCCGACGGCATCCTCATGACCTCCGTCGACACCGGCTGGATCACCGACGAGCGCCCGCACTACGACAAGCTGCGCCTGGCCGAGGAGGGCTTCCACGCCCCGCTCGACCTGATCGACGGCGCGGCCCGCGTCTACGACCCGGTCGTGCGCGGCGAGTCGGGCGACGACGTCTACGGCGTCTTCCTGAAGGACTACGAGCCCGGCAAGTGGTAGCGGAGCCGGTGCTGGACGGCGTCTGAGCCGCCGGTGGGGGAGGCGGCCCGCACCCGCGTGCCGCCGTCCACCACCAGGTCCGCGCCGGTGATCCACGACGCCTCGTCCGACACCAGCCAGCGCACCGCCCGCGCGACGTCCTCCGGCTCACCGATGCGTCCGCCGGGCAGCCCCGCCGCCACGCTCTCCTCCGCCCGCTCCCACACGAACCGGGCCATCTCGGTGCGGACCAGGCCGGGGGAGACCGAGTTGACCCGCACCGACGGGCCCAGCTCGCCCGCCAGCTGAGCGGTGAGGTGCAGCAGCGCCGCCTTGCTCGTCCCGTACGCGCCGACGTGCGGGCCGACATGGGCGGCGCCTTCCGTGCACACGTTGACGACGGCGCCGCCGTGCTCGGCCATCCAGGCCCGCCACGCGCACTGCACGAGCCGCAGCGCCGCCTCGACGTTCACCGTGAACGCCGTGCGCCACGCGTCCGGGTCCACGTCCATCAGCGGCCCGTACGGCTGGTTCGTCGCCGCGTTGTTCACCACGATGTCCACCCGGCCGAACGCGGCCATCGCCCGCTCCACCGCCTCCCGCAGATGCGCGGGGTCGGCGACGGACCCCGCCACGCCCACCGCGTCCGCGCCGCCCGCCCGCAGTGCCGCGACCGCCTCCCGCACGCCGTCGGGATCGCGCGCCGTCACGCACAACGCGGCTCCGGCGCGGGCCAGTTCCTCGGCCACGGCCCGCCCGATCCCACGCGAGGCACCGGTCACGAGGGCCGCCCTGCCGTCGAGAACACGGGGCGAGACCATGGGCGTACGGTCTCATACCGCGCTCAATTCCTGCGCTGTGCGGGGGAGTTGGGCGATGGTCCGCCGCGATCCGTTCATCTGCTGGGCGCGGGAGTCGGGTGCTGAGCCGCAGCGACAGGTTCATCTGCTGGGCGGGGGAGTCGGGTGCTGAGCCGCAGCGACAGGTTCATCTGCTGGGCGGGGGAGTCGGGTGCTGAGCCGCAGCGACAGGTTCATCCGCTGGGCGGGGGAGCCGAGCGCTGCGCCGCAGCGACCGGTTCATCCGCTGTGTGCGGCAGTTGCGTGCTGCGCCGCCGCCACCAGCTCCAGCACGGGCCGCCAGTCCTCCATGACGCCCGCGTCCAGGCCCACCACCTTGCCCGCGTCGTCCGCCTGGCGCAGGGTCACCGCGTCGTCGGCCAGCGGGTCCGCCTCGAACGCGGCCACCTCCTGCGCCGACATCGGGCCACCCTGCACGCCCAGCGTCAGCGCGCTCTGCGCCGACAGACCCCGGCCCGGTTCGAGCGCGCTCAGATAGCGCTTCGCGGGGACGTGCAGCTGGACCAGGCGCGCCACCCGTACGCCGAGCAGCCCGCGCACGGCGTACGCGGCGTGCTCCGCGTGCCCGGCGTCGTCGCCCGGGTACAGCAGATGGCCCAGATCGTGCACGAGCCCCGCGACCTGCAACTCCTTGTCGCTGGGCCGCCCGCGCCTGAGCAGCGCCGCGGTCTGCAGCGCGTGGTCGTGCAGGTCGACCGGGTCGCCGCTGCGGTCCGGGGTGTCCCACGTGTCCCGGCAGGCGTGCAGCGCCGCCATCAGCTCCTCGACGGTGCGCAGCTCGACGCGTTCCCCGCGGTTCATGGCCGACTCCTCCCGAAGCTCAAGCGCTGCCTGTGCGTCTGTCCGGAAGGAGACCAGGGGGAGGCCATGCGCAGCGGACCGGCAGTCGACGGAACGGTCAACGGGGCGTTAACGATGCCCGATCCCGCCGGGGTCTGAACATCCCGGGTGCCCCGCCCGTATCTTCCCGTACCAGTCGCACGTATCGGCTTCGCTCAGCTCCACTCAGCTCCACGTACCGACTCCGGTCATCAGGAGGACCGCTTGCGTCGCGTGAACGGCACCACCCTCATCCTCGCCGCCCTGGTCGCCACCCTGGGCGCCCTGGCGTTCCCGATCTGGTCGTACGCCGACCGGTCGGGAACCGGCCAGGCCAACCTGGACGCGGGCACGGTGTCCACCCAGTGGGGCCCGCTGTCCGCGACGGACCGGGACTTCCTCGTCAAGGTCAGGCTCGCCGGGCTGTGGGAGATCCCGGCCGGCCAGCAGGCGATGGAGCGCGCCCCGACGCAGGCGATCAGGGACGCGGGGGACCACCTCGTCATCGGCCACACCGACCTCGACGCGCGCGTGCGCTCGGTGGCCGCGCGGCTCGGCGTCGAGCTGCCCAACCAGCCGTCCGCGCAGCAGCAGGGCTGGCTCCGTGAGATGTCCGCGGCGAGCGGCAAGGACTACGAGCGCAAGTTCGCCAATCTGCTCCGCGACTCGCACGGCAAGGTCTTCGCGCTCATCGCCCAGGTCCGGCACACCACCCGCAACAGTCTCGTACGGGACCTCGCCACCGACGCGAACCAGACGGTCCTGGACCACATCACCATGCTGGAGGGCACTGGCAACGTGGACTTCGACTCCCTCGCGAACGAGGCGGCGGGCACCGCGACGGCCAGCCCGTCGGGCCCGCCCGCGCCGAACGGCCAGGCCCCGCCCGCTCCCTCTCCCGCCCAGCCCACGGGCTCGCCCGACGCCACCTCCCGCCCGTCGGCGCAGCCCACCGAGGGGCCCGGCCGCACGATCAACACGGACCGGCCCGCGCCCGACTACTGAGAAAACGCCTAGGGGAGCCGAAATTCGCTCGCGCGGCCCGCCGCCGCGTGGCTGAATGAACACCCGGCGACCCCCACGGGACGTACGGGTTTCAGCCCCATCGAGCGGACCCTCGCTCATTTGGTTACTCTGTAGCCGGACGGTTACTGCAAGTGGGTCCCACCCGTACCCATGGAACCGCCCGGGGAGAGGCCGGCCACCACGGCCGATCCCACCAGCGACACCGGCGCCACCGCGCCCGAACTGGCCCTCTACTCAAGCCCGATCGGGCGTCCGGTGTCCGGCGCGACGCTGGGCCGGTCACGCCGGAGCGGGTTACCCGACACATTAGGAGTGCGCGGTGACACCAGAGAAGACGAATCACGAGCAACGCCCGAAGGAACGTACGGAGCGGGCCGGCCGCCGCAGGCCGGAGAAGCTCGGCAGCCTCGACGTCTGGGCCCGGTCGGCCCCGATCCGCCTCGCCGGGTACGAGGACGACCTCGCGGAACCGCACATCCTGCCCAGCGTCGACTGAACCCCGCGGCCCCGGAACCGGCCGTCCGCCCGCACCCCCGCGCCCAGCCGCGGGGTGCGGGCACACGTATGCGCCAACGTGTGCACACTTTCCCAGAGCCCTGCACGGTCATCGGACCTGTGTCCGGCGGATGTCCAAGTATCCGGCCGGTTTGTCCATGGACTGTTCCCGTGCGCCCGCGAATCATCGGACCTCATGTCGACCGAGTTCCGTACGAAACCGCGCACCGGGCGGCGCGGGCCGCGCCTCCTCGGCGCCGCGCTCGCCCTGTTCCTGACCGCCGCCCCGCTCTCCGCCGCGCACGCGGCCCCGGCGGACACCGCCGCGCCCCGCACCCTCCCCGCCCTCACCGACTGGCACGCGGCGAAGGGCGCCTACACATACAGCGCGCAGACCCGCCTGGTCGCCCACGACGCCGCCTCCCGGCGCGTCGCCCGCACCCTCGCCGACGATCTCCGCGCCGCCGGAAAGGGGGCGGTACCCGTCACGGGCGGCGCGGCCCGCACCGGCGACATCGTTGTCGACGTGGACGCCCGCGAGCGCCGGCTGGGCGCCGAGGGCTACGAGTTGACCGTCGGCAAGCGCCTGGAGATCACCGGCGCCGCCGAGACCGGCGCCTTCTACGGCACCCGCACCCTCCTCCAGCTCCTCGGCCGGCGCACGCAGATACCGGCGGGCCGGACCGTGGACGTGCCCGAGTACAAGGAGCGCGGCGTCGGCGTCTGCGCCTGCTACGTGCACCTCTCCACCGACTGGCTGGAGAACCTGGTGCGCGACATGGCGTACCGCAAGCTCAACCAGCTGCTCCTCGAGATCAAGGTGAAGAGCGACGCCCACCCCGAGGCCAACACCTGGGGCTACTACACCAAGGACGAGATCAGGCGCCTCGTCGCCCTCGGCGAGAAGTACCACGTCACGATCGTCCCCGAGATCAACTCGCCGGGCCACATGGACCCGTGGATCCAGGACCGCCCCGACCTCCAGCTCGTCGACACCGACGGCAACGCCCAGCCCTCCCGCCTCGACATCACCAGGCCCGAGGCCCTCGCCTACTACAAGAGCCTCATCGACGAGTACGGCGACGTGTTCCCCGCGCGGTGGTGGCACATGGGCGCCGACGAGTACATGCTCGGCTCCGACTTCGCCAAGTACCCGCACGTCCTGGAGTACGCGCGCGCCACGTACGGGGCGAACGCCACCCCGCAGGACGCCTTCATCGACTTCGTCAACCGGGTCGAGGCCTACGCCGCGAGCAAGGGCAAGCGGCTGCGCATCTGGAACGACGGCCTGACCGGCGCCAACACCGTGCCCGTGAAGCCCGGCACGACGGTCGAGCACTGGCTGAACGTGAACGTGAAGCCCTCGCAGCTCATCGCGCGGGGTTACCCCGTCATGAACGCCGCCTACTCCCTCTACGTCATCCGCGGCGGCTTCCACTCCGACACGGAGAAGCTGTACGACGAGCAGTGGGACCCGCGCGGCTTCGAGGGCGAGAAGCTGGCCTCGCGGGACGGCATCACCGGCGCCAAGATCAGCCTCTGGCCGGACAACGGGCGCGGCGAGACCGAGAACGAGGTCGCCGAAGCCGCGTTCATGCCGCTCAACCACATCGCCCAGACCACCTGGGGCACGCCCCACCCCGACGCCGACTACGCCGGGTTCACCGCCCGCGCCGACGCCGTGGGCCACGCGCCCGGCGTGCGGGACCTCACCCGCGTACCGCTCGCCGACGGCGCGTACACCCTCGCCGACCGCGGCCACCGCGCCGCCCCGGCCCGGGTACGGCTCGCCCGCACCGCCGACGGCTACGCCACCCTCACGAACGCGGACGGCGCCTGCCTGGAGACGCGCGGCGGGAAGCTGACGCTCAACGTGCCGCTCGACCCCGGCTCCGCCGTCACCTGGGAGAAGTGCGACGCGAAGAACACGCTGCAGCGCTGGCAGCTGACCGCCTCCCCGGGCAAGGGCGGCTACCTGCTCACCAACGCGATCACACGCATGACCCTGGACACGACCGCGTCCGGCGCGCTCGTGCAGTACCCGCCGGACCAGAGGACCCCCACGACCTGGACCCTCACCCGCGCCCGCGTCTGAGCCCCGCTTGAGCCGAAGGGACCCCTCACCCATGCCCCTGACTCGACGCACCTTCCTGGCCGCCGCGACCGCCACCGCCGCGGCGGTCGCGACCACCACCACCCTGCCCGGCTCGGCCGCGGCGTCGGTGGCCGCCCCCGCCGAGCCGTACTTCCGTATCCCCGTCAGCCCCGACGACAGCCCCGCACGCCTCATCGCGAAGGCCGCCCGCGTCCGCCCCACCGAACGCCAACTCGCCTGGCAGCGCCTGGAGAAGACGGCCTTCCTGCACTTCGGCGTCAACACGTTCACCGGCCTCGAATGGGGCACGGGCGACGAGGACCCGGAGATCTTCCAGCCCACCGGGCTCGACACCGACCAGTGGGCGCGCGCCCTGCGCGACGGCGGCTTCAAGCTCGCCATCCTCACCGCGAAGCACCACGACGGCTTCGTCCTCTACCCGTCCCGCTACACCAAGCACAGTGTGCGCGGCAGCAGTTGGCGCGACGGCAAGGGCGACGTGCTGCGCTCCTTCGCCGACTCCATGCGCAAGCACGGGATCAAGGTCGGCGTGTACATCTCGCCCGCCGACGAGAACCAGTACCTCGACGGCGTCTACGCCAACGGCAGCGCCCGCACCACCCGCACGATCCCCACCCTCGTCGACGGCGACGACCGCGCGGGCCGCACCGGCCTGCCCACGTACGAGCTCGACGCCACCGACTACGGCGCCCACATGCTCAACCAGCTCTACGAGGTGCTCACCGAGTACGGGCCCGTGGACGAGGTCTGGTTCGACGGCGCCCAGGGACGGATCCCGCCGGACAAGGTGGAGGCGTACGACTGGGACAGCTGGTACGCGCTGGTCCGCGCCCTCGCCCCGGACGCCTCGATCGCCGTCTCCGGGCCCGACGTGCGCTGGGTCGGCAACGAGGACGGCATGGCGCGCGAGAACGAGTGGAGCGTCATCGCCGTCAAGGACAGCGGCAACGGCAAGTACGACCGTGTCCTGCCCTACGACACCGCCGACGAGGGGAGCCGGGACGCGCTGCTCACGGCGCAGCCGGACGCGGCGGCCCTCCAGTGGTGGCCCGCGGAATGCGACGTCTCGATCCGGCCCGGCTGGTTCTACCACGCCGACGAGAGCCCCAAGTCGGTTGAGGAGCTGACGGACATCTGGTACCGGTCGGTGGGCCGGGGCGCCGTGCTCCTGCTCAACATCCCGCCGGACACGGACGGCCTGCTGCCCGCCGCCGACGTCGTACGGCTGCGGGAGTTCCGCGAGCGCACCGACCGCGAGCTGCCCAGGGACCTGGCCCGGGGCGCCCGCGTCCGGGACGACCGGGCCGGCACCCGTACCGTCGATCTCGGGCGGCCCACGGCCGTCGACCGGATCCGGATCGCGGAGGACATCCGGCACGGACAGCAGGTCGAGCACTTCGTGGTCGAGGCGCGGGTCGACGGCGCGTGGACCACCGCCGCCGAACTCGGCACCATCGGGGCGGCCCGCATCCTCGCGCTGCCCGAGCCGGTCACGGCGCGGCGCTGGCGGCTCCGGGTGACGCGGGCGAGGTCGGCCGTGCACATCGCGGAGTTCGGTCTGTACAAGTCACAGGGGTGAGCCGGGCAGGAGCGGGATCGGCCGCGACCCCGCCCCTAGCCCTTTGGCCCCTGCCGCCCCGTGCGAAGATCGGTTCGATTCGCCCCACCCCGTTCGCGCAGGAGGCCGGATGACCGCCCAGGAGCCGACCGTGTCCGCGTGCTGCGCGGCGCCGCGCGGAGCCGTCGCCCCGGCCCTGCCGCTCGCGGTCCCGCCGAAGGGGGCCCGGAAGAAGCCGCCGGGCAAGGGCATGGTCACGCTCCAGGGCGGCACGTTCCTCATGGGCAACGAGGACGAGCGGGCCAACCCCGGTGACGGTGAGGGACCGGTTCGCCAGGTCGCCGTCTCCGCTTTCCGCATCGACGCACACGCCGTCACCAACGCCCAGTTCGCCACCTTCGTCAAGGACACGGGGTACGTCACCGCCGCCGAGCGGTTCGGCTGGTCGTACGTCTTCGCCGGGTTCCTCGCCCCGGAGCTGGTGCGGGCGACGCGGGCCCCGGCCGGCACCCCCTGGTGGCGCGGCGTCGAAGGCGCGACGTGGCGGGCGCCCGAGGGCCCCGGCTCCGGGGTCGGGGACCGGGCCCGCCACCCCGTCACCCATGTGAGCTGGGACGACGCGAGCGCGTACGCGGCCTGGGCGGGCAAGCGGCTGCCGACCGAGGCCGAGTGGGAGTTCGCGGCGCGCGGTGGCCTTGAGCAGGCCCGCTATCCGTGGGGGGACGAGCTGACCCCGCGCGGGCACTGGCGGTGCAACATCTGGCAGGGCGAGTTCCCTCGGGTCGACACGGGGGAGGACGGGCATGTGGGGACGGCGCCGGTCGATGCGTATCGGCCCAACGCGTACGGCCTGTACAACGTCGTGGGCAATGTGTGGGAGTGGGTCGGCGACCGCTTCACCGCCACGCACGACGCGGCCCCTTCCACCGATCCGCGCGGCCCGGTGGAAGGGGCCAACCGCGTCATGCGCGGCGGCTCCTACATGTGCCACGACTCCTACTGCAACCGCTACCGGGTCGCCGCCCGCACCTCCAACACCCCGGACTCCAGCACCGGCAACTGCGGCTTCCGCTGCGCGGCGGACGTGTGACCCGCGCCCCTGGGTGCGTCGTCGACTGCGGCGCCGTCGTGGTTGCTCGCGCAGTTCCCCGCGCCCCTGAGATGCGCACTTCGTGCGCCATCTCAAAGGGGCGCGTCGTAGGTGCGCCCTCTCGGAGGGCCGCGTGTGATGCGCCCCTCGCAAGGGCGCGTTTTGGAGGGGCGCACGTGCAACGCGCCCCATGGAGCTGCGGCGAAGCCGCATGCTTCAGGGGCGCGGGGAACTGCGCGACCAGCCACGACGGCGCGTGAGCCGGGGGACGGGCGCGCTGCCCACGGCGGGTGGCCGCAGACCCCGGGTCAGTCCAGCTGGGCCCGCAACCAGGCCTCCACCTCACCCACATGCCCAGCGGCAGCGACCCGCGCGGACTCCGGGTCCCGAGCCACCAACGCCGCATGAATCCGGGCGTGCTCCCGCCGGGTCCGCTCGAACGCACCCTCCTGCTGATAACCCCGCCAGACCCGCGCCCGGAACGTCCGTGACGACAACCCCTCCAGGATCGCCGCCATCGTCTCGTTCCCGGCGGCGGCCACGATCGCCCGGTGGAAGGCGAGGTCGTGGGAGAGGATCTCCTCGGGGTCGTCGGTGGCCTCCATCGCCGCCAAGTGGGTCTCCACCTCGACCAGTTGCGGCCCGCTGATCCGCGCAGCGGCAAGCGCCGTCGCCGTCGACTCCAGAACGCGCCGCACCTCGAGCAGCTCCACGAGCCGCGGCCCCCGCGACAGATCCGCGACGACCCCGAAGGTCTCGAGCAGATCCCCGGCCTCCAGCTGCGTGACGTAGATACCGGAACCGTGCCGCGCCTCGAGAACCCCGAGCACCGTCAGCGCACGGATCGCCTCCCGCATCGAACTGCGGGAGATCCCGAGCTGGACCGCGAGGTCCCGCTCGGTCGGCAGCCGCTGACCGGGTTCGAGCCGGCCGCCGCCGATCATCGCCTTGATCTGTTCGATCGCCCGCGCCGTGACGGTGCCGGCGCCCTTCTGGGGGGCGGTCTGCTCCACGATGACGTCCTCCGGGGTGCGGGTCCTCGGCCGAAGTCTAACCAGCAAGGTGGTCGGACCACTATGGCCGGGAAGCCCACAAAACCCGTGCAGACGGGTGTTGCCGAGGCCAAGTGGTCTGATAAATATCTCGGCGCGGCCCGGTGCCAGGACGGCGGGACCGGCCGCGAGCCCATGACCTCCGGAGCCGAGGAGCAGTCCGATGACCGGCACCACGAAGCGCGCGAAGAGGCAGACGACCGGACGGAGGACGAGAGCGGGGGCGCTGCGCCTGGCGGCGCTCGCGGGCTGCGCCTCCCTCGCCCTCACCGCGTGCGGCAGCACGAAGGACGGCACGGCGGGCGCGGCGGGCGGCGGCGACGGTTCGGGCCGGGTGGGCGTGATCCTGCCCCTGCTGACCTCGCCGTTCTGGCAGTCGTACAACGACTACGTGCCGAAGATGGCGAAGTCGGAGGAGGTCGACGCGCTGAAGACCGTCAACTCCAACAGCGACCCGTCGCAGCAGATCACCGACATCAACAACCAGCTCAACCAGGGCGTCGAGGGCCTCGTCGTGGCCCCCCTCGACAGCGCCGCCATCGCCGCCGGACTCGACCAGGCCGAGCGCAAGGGCGTGCCCGTCGTCGCCGTGGACGTGGCGCCCGAGAAGGGCAAGGTCGCCATGGTCGTACGGGCGAACAACGTCGCCTACGGGATCAAGGCGTGCGAGTTCCTGGGCCGGCAGGTCTCGTCCGGCAAGGTCGTGCAGATCATGGGCGACCTGGCGTCGGTCAACGGGCGAGAGCGCTCCGAGGCGTTCCGCGACTGCGTCCAGCGGAAGTACCCGAAGCTGAAGGTCCTGGAGATCCCGGCCAAGTGGGAGTCGGACACCGCCGCCTCCAAGCTGGACACCCTCCTCAACGCCAACCCCGACCTCAAGGGCATCTACCTGCAGGCGGGCGGCGTCTACCTCGCCCCGACCCTGCAGACCCTCAAGTCCAAGGGGATGCTGAAGACGGCCGGTCAGGCCGGGCACATCGCGATCGTCTCCAACGACGGCATCCCGCAGGAGTTCGACGCCATCCGCAAGGGCCAGATCGACGCCACCGTCTCCCAGCCCGCAGACACGTACGCCAAGTACGGCATGTACTACATCAAGGCGGCGATGACGGGGAAGACGTTCGAGCCGGGGCCGACCGACCACGGTTCGAAGATCGTCAGGCTGCCCGGCGGCATCCTGGAGGACCAGCTGCCCGCCCCGCTGGTCACCAAGGAGAACGTCGACGACCCCGAGCTGTGGGGGAACACGGTCCGATGACGGCCCCCGCACCCGTTCCCCTCGTGGAAGCACACGGCATCGCCAAGCGCTACGGCCCCACCGTCGCCCTCGCCGACGGCCGGCTCACCGTGCGCGCGGGCGAGTCCCACGCGCTGGTCGGCCGCAACGGCGCGGGCAAGTCCACCCTCGTCACCGTCCTGACCGGCCTCCAGGCACCCGACGCGGGCACGCTCCTCTTCGACGGCGAGCCCGCGCCCCCGCTCGGCGACCGCGAGGCGTGGCGCGCCAAAGTCGCCTGCGTCTACCAGAAGCCGACCGTCGTCCCCGAGCTGACCGTCGCCGAGAACCTCTTCATCAACCGGCAGCCCGGTGCCCGCCGCGGCTTCTTCAGCTGGAGGACGCTGCACGCGGAGGCCGCCGGGCTCCTGGACACGTGGGACATCCGTGTCGACCCCGGCGCCCGCACCGCCGACCTCCAGGTTGAGGACCGGCAGATGGTCGAGATCGCGCGGGCGCTCAGCGGCGGCGCCCGGTTCATCGTCCTCGACGAGCCGACCGCCCAGCTCGACAACCGCGAGATCGAGCGCCTCTTCGCCCGGATGCGGGCCCTCCAGGACTCGGGCGTCACCTTCCTCTTCATCTCCCACCACCTCCAGGAGGTCTACGAGGTCTGCCAGACGGTCACCGTGCTGCGCGACGCCCGCTGGATCACCACCGCGCCGGTCGCCGAACTGCCGCGCCCCGCGCTGGTGGAGGCGATGGCGGGGGAGGCGGTCGCCGAGCAGGCCGCTGCCGCCGCGGAGGCCGTCGTGGAACAGGACGGGGTGGACGCACCGGTGGTCCTCTCCGTCGCGGGGCTGACCTCCGACACGTACGCGGACATCGATCTGACCGTGCGGCGCGGTGAGGTCGTCGGGCTCGCCGGGTCCAGCGGCAGCGGCAAGACCGCCCTCGCCGAGTCGCTCGCGGGTCTGCACACGCCGACGTCCGGGACCGCCCGCCTCGACGGGGAGCGGCTCCCGTTCGGCGACGTCGGCGCCGCGCTGGCCGCGGGGGTCGGCTGCGTTCCGCGCGACCGGCACGACCAGGGTCTCGTCACCGGCATGACCATCGGGGACAACGCCACCATGTCCGTGCTCGGACGGCTCGGCCGGTACGGGTTCGTCGGGGCCGCGCGCAAGCGGGCCGTCGCCCGTGACCTCATCGAGCGGCTCGACATCCACACCGAGGGCCCCGACCAGCCGGTCTCCGACCTGTCCGGCGGCAACGCGCAGAAGGTCGTCATGGCCCGCGCGCTCGCCTCCGACCCGCGCCTCCTCGTCCTCATCAACCCGACCGCCGGCGTCGACGTGAAGTCCAAGGAGTCGCTGCTGCGGCGCGTCGACAACGCGCGGGACGACGGCACGGCCGTCCTGGTCGTCTCCGACGAGCTGGACGACTTGCGTCGCTGTGACCGGGTGGTGGTGCTGTTCCACGGCCGGGTCGTCGCCGAGCACCGGGCCGGCTGGTCGGACCATGACCTCATCGCCTCCATCGAGGGAGTGTCCCGTGACTGACCTCAGGGCACGGGGCTCCGCCCCGGACCCCGCTCCTCAATCGCCGGAGGGGCTTCTAAAGGCCCCGACCGCACTGGCGGGCCGCAAGCGTTCCGCGCGCGGTGTGCTGCTGCGCCGCGCACGCGAACTCGCCCTCGTACCCGCCTTGTTGCTTCTCCTCGTCCTCGGCGCGGTCGTCAACGACTCCTTCCTCACCGAGCGGAACCTGATCTCCATCCTCGGCGCGTCCGCCGCCCTCGCGATGGTGGTCCTGGCCGAGTCCCTCGTCCTGATCACCGGCAAGTTCGACCTGTCCCTCGAATCGGTCGTCGGCATCGCCCCGGCCGTCGGCGCGCTCCTCGTGCTCCCCGCCGCCCAGTCGGGCTGGGGCACGGAGTTCCCGGCCGCCCTCGCCATGCCGGCGATCCTCGTCGTCGGCGGCGTGATCGGCGCGTTCAACGGAATCCTCGTCGTCAAGTTCAAGCTGAACGCGTTCATCGTCACGCTGGCGATGCTGATCGTGCTGCGCGGCCTGCTCGTCGGCGCCACCAAGGGCAAGACGCTGTTCGGGATGCCGGAGTCGTTCTTCTCGCTGGCCACCACGACGTTCCTGCGCATCCCGATGTCGGTGTGGCTGGCGGCCGTCTGCTTCGGGATCGCCGGGCTCGTCCTCAAGTACCACCGCGTGGGGCGCGCCCTGTACGCGATCGGCGGCAACGCCGAGGCCGCCCGCGCCGCGGGCATCCGCGTCGAGCGCGTCATGCTCGGGGTCTTCGTCGTGGCGGGCGTCCTCGCCTCGGTCGGCGGCATCATGCAGACCGGGTACGTCGGCGCGATCAGCGCCAACCAGGGCAACAACATGATCTTCACGGTGTTCGCCGCGGCGGTCATCGGCGGCATCAGCCTCGACGGCGGCAAGGGCACCATGTTCGGCGCGCTGACCGGCGTGCTCCTGCTCGGCGTCGTACAGAACCTGCTCACCCTCGCCCAGGTGCCGTCCTTCTGGATCCAGGCGATCTACGGCGGCATCATCCTGCTCGCCCTGATGATCGCCCGCGTCACCACCGGCCGCGCCCAGGACTGACCCGAGCCGCCACCCTCGTACCCGCCCGAAAGGCAACCGTGTCCGCAATCACCCCGCGCGTCACCGCGGTCGACACCTACGACATCCGGTTCCCGACCTCCCGGGAGCTCGACGGCTCCGACGCGATGAACCCCGACCCCGACTACTCCGCCGCCTACGTCGTCCTGCGCACGGACGCCGCCGACGGGCACGAGGGGCACGGCTTCACGTTCACCATCGGCCGCGGCAACGACGTGCAGGTCGCCGCGGTCCGAGCACTCCGCCACCACCTCCTCGGCCGCTCCGCCGACGAGCTGTGCGCCGACCCGGGCTCGCTCAGCCGCGACCTGACCGGCGACAGCCAGCTCCGCTGGCTCGGGCCCGAGAAGGGGGTGATGCACATGGCGGTCGGCGCCGTCGTGAACGCGGCGTGGGACCTCACCGCCAAGCGTGCCGGGATGCCGCTGTGGCGGCTGCTCGCCGAGGCGGAGCCCGAGTGGCTCGTCCGGCAGATCGATTTCCGCTACATCACCGACGCGCTCACTCCGGAGGAGGCCCTGCGCATGCTGGAGGAGGGGCGGGCGGGCGCCGCCGAGCGCACCGCCCGCCTCGCCGAGCGCGGCTACCCCGGCTACACCACCTCGCCCGGCTGGCTCGGCTACTCCGACGAGAAACTCACCCGCCTCGCCCGGCAGGCCGTCGCCGACGGCTTCACGCAGATCAAGCTGAAGGTCGGCGCGGACCTCACCGACGACATCCGGCGCTGCCGCACCGCCCGCGAGGTCATCGGCCCCGGCATCCGGATGGCCATCGACGCCAACCAGCGCTGGAACGTCGACGAGGCGATCCGCTGGACCACCGCCCTCGCCGAGTTCGACCCGTACTGGGTCGAGGAGCCCACCAGCCCCGACGACATCCTCGGCCACGCCGCGATCCGCAGGGCCGTCGCCCCGGTCAAGGTCGCCACCGGCGAACACGTCCAGAACCGCGTCGTCTTCAAGCAGCTCCTCCAGGCCGGCGCCATCGACGTCCTCCAGATCGACGCCGCCCGTGTCGGCGGCGTCAACGAGAACCTGGCGATCCTGCTGCTCGCCGCGAAGTTCGGCGTCCCCGTCTGCCCGCACGCGGGCGGCGTCGGCCTGTGCGAACTGGTCCAGCACCTGTCGATGTTCGACTACGTGGCGCTGACAGGCACCACCGAGGACCGTGTCATCGAGTACGTCGACCATCTGCACGACCACTTCCTCGACCCGGTCGTCATGCGTGAAGGTCACTACATGCCACCGGTCGCGCCCGGCTTCTCCGCCACCATGCGGCCGGAGTCCATCGCCGAATTCACCTATCCGGACGGTGCGTTCTGGTCGAAGGACCTGGCCGCGCCCGAACCGCCCCACACGCCCCACACGCCCCACACGCCCCACACGAACGGAGCCGCAGCATGACCCACAGCCCGCACGGCACTGACTTCGCCGGGCTCAAGGCCCTCGTCACCGGTGGCGCCTCCGGCATCGGCCGCGCCACCGCCGAACTGCTGCTCGCGCGCGGCGCCGACGTCGCCGTCCTCGACCGGGACATCTCCGAGGTGGACAAGCCGCTGCGCGGGTACGCCGCCGACGTCACCGACGACGTGACCGTACGGGCCGCCGTCGCCGCCGCGATCAACGACCTCGGCGGGCTCGACATCCTGGTCAACAACGCGGGCATCGGCGCCCAGGGCACCGTCGCCGACAACGACGACGCCGAATGGCACCGCGTCCTGGACGTCAACGTGGTCGGCATGGTCCGCGTCGCCCGCGCCGCCCTGCCCGCGCTCCGGGAATCCGCGCACGCCGCGATCGTCAACACCTGCTCCATCGCCGCCACCGCCGGACTGCCGCAGCGCGCCCTGTACTCCGCGTCGAAGGGCGCCGTGTACGCGCTGACCCTCGCCATGGCCGCCGACCACGTCCGCGAGGGCATCCGCGTCAACTGCGTCAACCCGGGCACCGCCGACACCCCCTGGATCGGGCGGCTGCTCGACAAGGCCGACGACCCGGCCGCCGAACGCGCCGCCCTCGAAGCCCGCCAGCCCACCGGACGTCTCGTCTCCGCCGACGAGGTCGCGGGCGCCGTCGCCTACCTGGCGGGCCCCCTTTCCGGCGCCACCACCGGCACCTCCCTCGCCGTCGACGGCGGCATGCAGGGCCTGCGCCTGCGGCCCGCGGGACAGTGACGCCGATGCGGACCCGCACCCTCGGCCGGACCGGCGTACCCGTCACCGCGCTCGGCTTCGGCGCGGCGGGCATCGGCAACCTGTTCACCCCGGTCCGCGACGACGAGGCGTACGAGGCGCTCGACGCCGCCTGGGAAGCGGGCATCCGCTACTTCGACACCGCCCCGCACTACGGCATCGGCCTCTCCGAGCGCCGCCTCGGCGAGTTCCTGCGCTCCCGCCCCAACGGCTCGTTCACCCTGTCCACCAAGGTCGGCCGCCGCCTGGAACCGTACGAGGGCGGCGGCGACGACCTGGCCCAGGGGTTCGCCGTGCCCGCCACGCACCGCCGCGTGTGGGACTTCAGCGCGGACGGGGTGCGCCGCTCCATCGAGGAGAGCCTCGGCCGGCTCGGCGCCGACAGAATCGACGTGGTGTACCTGCACGACCCGGACGACCACGCCGCGCAGGCGTTCGGCGAGGCCTATCCCGAGCTGGAGCGGCTGCGCGGTGAGGGGCTCGTCGGCGCCATCGGCGCGGGCATGAACCAGGCGCGGATGCTGACCCGGTTCGTCAAGGACACCGATGTCGACGTGGTCCTGTGCGCGGGCCGCTACAGCCTCCTCGACCAGGGCGCCCTGCCGAAGCTGCTCCCCGCGGCGGCGGCGCGCGGCGTCTCCGTCGTCATCGGCGGCGTCTTCAACTCGGGTCTGCTCGCCGACCCGCGCCAGGGCGGCACGTTCGACTACACGCTCGCCTCGCCGGTCATGGTGCGCAAAGCGCTGAAGCTGAAGGAGCTGGCCGCACGCCACGGCACGACCCTGCGCGCCGCCGCGCTCGCCTTCCCGTTCGGCCACCCGGCCGTCACGGGTGTCCTTGTCGGCACCCGCTCGACGGCCGAAGTCCTGGACACGGTCCGGCAGTTCACGACCCCGGTGCCGGACGCGTTCTGGGCGGAGGCCCGCGCCCGCCACCTCCTCGCCGCCGACGCCCCCACCCCCGTACAGAAGGAGAGCGCGTGAGACTCGCCCTGCACACCAAGGTCCGCGCCGACCGGGTCGAGGAGTACGAGGCCGCGCACCGCGAGGTCCCCGCCGAACTCACCACCGCGATCCGTGCGGCCGGGGCCACACGCTGGACGATCTGGCGCAGCGGCACGGACCTGTTCCACGTCCTGGAGTGCGAGGACTACGGCCGCCTCCTCGCCGAACTGGAGAAGCTCCCGGTCAACGTCGAGTGGCAGGCCCGCATGGACGAACTCCTGGACGTGGCGCACGACTACTCGGCGCAGGGCGCGGGCGCGGGCCTGCCGGTGGTCTGGGAGCTGCCGTGACCCCGCCCGTCACCCTGGTCGACGCCCATCACCACGTCTGGGACCTCTCCGTCCGCGACCAGGGCTGGATCACCGGGCCCGCACTCGCCCCCATCCGGCGCACGTTCACCCTCGACGATCTCGCCCTGGAGGCGCGGGCCGCCGGGGTCGGGGCGACCGTGCTCGTGCAGACCGTCACCGTCGCCGAGGAGACGCCCGAGCTGCTGGCCCTCGCTGAGGGGAGCGGCCTCGTCGGGGCCGTCGTCGGCTGGACCGATCTGACCCGGCCCGACGTGGGCGAGACCCTGGCCCGGCTCCGGGAACTCCCCGGCGGGCGGCACCTCGCGGGCATCCGGCACCAGGTGCAGGGCGAGCCCGACCCGGAGTGGCTGCTCCGCCCCGACGTGCACCGGGGGCTGGCCGCGCTCGCCGAGGCCGGCCTGGTCCATGACCTCGTCGTCCTGCCGCACCAACTGCCCGCCTGCGTCAAGGCGGCCGCGGACCACCCGGACCTGACCTTCGTCCTCGACCACGCCGGGAAACCGCCGGTCGCGACGGGGGAGACCGAACCCTGGCGCAGCCACGTCCGGGCGCTCGCCGCCCTGCCCAACACCGTCTGCAAACTCTCCGGGCTGGTCACGGAGGCCGACTGGCCGACCTGGAGCGTCGACGACCTGCGGCCCTACGCGGACACGGTCCTGGAGGCCTTCGGCCCCGGCCGGGTCATGTTCGGCTCGGACTGGCCGGTGTGCACGCTGGCCGGGACCTACGGTCACGTGCTGGACGCCGCGCGGGAGTTGGTGGGCGGGCTCGATCCGGACGTGTTCGCCGGGACCGCCCGGCGCGTCTACCTCAGCCGCGTCGGGGCGAGGAACTCCCGTACGTAGGTCCGCTCCCACCACGCCCCCGTCGCCCGCAGCTCGCGCCACGTCGAGAACCGGTAGCGGTACACCAGGACCCGGATGTGGGCGGGCGGCGCGTCGGGGAAGGGACAGTGGCGCAGGAGGCGGAGCGTGTCCCGGTCGCCTTCGAGGAGGCGCTCGACGAGGCCGTCGAACCAGGGACGCGCGTAAGCGGGCGACAGCGCGGCGAACCACATCATCCAGTCGAGCCGCAGATGGTAGGGCGCGAACTGGCGCGGGAGGCGGCGCGGATCGCCCGGCTTGCCCTTGAACTCGTAGGCCCGCCACTCGGAGTCGGCCCGCGGCCTGACGTCCGCCGTCCCCTCGATCACCAGCTCCTGCCGGACCCGCCCGACGGTGCCGAAGGCCCCGTACGCGTTGACGAGGTGCAGGGAGTCGTACGAGCGGTTCATGGACTGGCGGCGCGAGAGCAGATTGCGGGCCGGGCGCCAACTCAGTACGGCGACGAGAGCGGTCAGGGCGAGCACGAGGACCTCGTACCAAAGGGGTGCCTTCGGCAGGCCGGGCGGCGTGTGCAGCGGGGTGAGGTCGAGCGCGGCGGCGGCGATCACGACCGTCAGCCAGTTCAGCCACGCGAAGTTGCCCGACAGGATCAGCCACAGCTGCGTGACGATCATGACGGCGGCGGCGACGGTGGCGATCGGCTGCGGCGCGAAGAGGAGGAAGGGCACGAGCAGTTGGGTGACGTGGTTCGCCGCCGCCTCCACGCGGTGCAGCGGACGCGGCAGGTGGTGGAAGAACCAGCTCAGCGGAGCGGGCATCGGCTGCGTCTCGTGGTGGAAGTACAGGCAGGTCAGCTTCCGCCAGCACGCGTCGCCGCGCCATTTGATCAGGCCCGCGCCGAACTCCAGGCGGAACAGCAGCCAGCGCAGCAGGAACAGGACGAGGACCGGCGGGGCCACCTCGTCGTTGCCGAGGAACACCGCGAGGAAGCCCGTTTCGAGGAGCAGGGACTCCCAGCCGAAGCCGTACCAGGTCTGGCCGACGTTCACAATCGACAGATACAGCATCCAGGGCACCAGCCACAGCAGCATCGCGGCCCACAGCGGCAGCAGCCCGTCCGCGCCCGCGAGCAGCGCCACGGCGAGGGCGGCGCCGGTCCACGCGCACCCGGCGAAGAACCGGTCCGAGTAGTGCAGCCGGAACAGGGTCGGCGCCCGCCGCCACTCCACCCGTCCCAGGAACCGCGGCACCGGCTGCATGCCGCGCTCCCCGATCAGCGCACGGAACTGCAGCGCGGCTCCGACGAACGCGGCCAGATAGACCACGGCGAGCCCACGCTGAAACACCAGGCGACTCAGCCAGTAGTCCCCGTCACCGAACCAGTCCACGTCCCCCAGTGTCCCGCATGCGGCTCCCCGGGGCCCGGCCTAGCGTGGGCTGCATGGACGCGGGTGACGGGGTCGGCGAGGAGCCCGGGGAGGGGCCGGAGGAGCATGCGCGCGGGTTTCTCGAGGCGTACGGGCGTGGCCTACGCATGGGCGGCTTCGAGTGGGACCTGGACTCCGGTCTGATGCACATGGACTCCAACGCGCACGACGTGTTCGACATCGCGCCCGAGGAGTACGACGACCGGCCCGAGACCCTCGGGATGCGCGTCCCGCCCGCCGAGGGCGGCCGGCTCGACGCGCTCGTCTCCCAGGCGCTCAAGAGCGGCGAGGAGAACTACGGCGCGTACTTCCGCATCCGCACGCGCGCGGGGGAGCTGCGCTGGACCCACACGCGCGGGTACATCCGCCGCGACGACAGCGGCCGTCCGCGCCGCATCGTCGGCATCGTGCGCGACGCCACCGACGAGCTGAACGACGCCACCGTGCAGCGCGAACGCGCGGCCCGCGAGGCGCTGCGGCGGCGCGAGACCAGCGTCGTGCAGTCCACCACCGCCGCCCTCGCCCACGCCCGCACCGTCACCGAGGTCATCGACGTCCTGCGCGAGACGCACGGCGTCGAGCACCTGGGCGCGACCAGCTTCGTCATGGGGCTGCTCCGCGCGGGCCGCATCCACCTCGTCGCGGAAGGGCCCGCGGGCAGCTTCGTGCCCGGCACGCACGTCACCCGCGTGGACGACCCGTACCCGATGGGCGAGGTCGTGCGCACCCTCAAGCCGCGCTTCATCGAGTCGCCCGAGGACTTCGCCGCGTCCTTCCCGGTCCTCTGGCCGCACATCACGCACCTGAACATCCGCTCGGCCGCCTACCTGCCGCTCATCGCGCAGGCCCGCCCCATCGGCGCCGTCGGCCTGCTCTACCACGACCGCCAGGGCTTCACGCAGTCCGAACGCAACGTGCTCGTCGCCCTCGGCAGCAGCATCGCGCAGAGCCTCCAGCGCGCCATGTTCTACGAGCAGGAGAAGGACCTCGCCCAGCACCTGCAACAGGCGATGCTGCCGCGCACCATCCCGGCCGTGCCGGGCGCCGACATCGCCGTCCGTTATCGGGCCGCCTCCGGGCACGCCCTCGGCCGCGACATCGGCGGCGACTGGTACGACGTCATCCCGCTGCCCGGCGGCCGGGTAGGCGCCGTCATCGGCGACGTCCAGGGCCACGACCCGCACGCCGCCGCCGTCATGGGCCAGCTCCGCATCGTGCTGCGCGCCTACGCCGCCGAGGGCCACACCCCCGCCACCGTCATGGCCCGCGCCTCCGTCTTCCTGCACGAACTCGACACCGAACGCTTCGCGACCTGCCTGTACGCCGAGGCCGACCTGTCGACCGGCGTCGTGCAGATCGTCCGCGCCGGACACCTCGACCCGCTGCTCCGCCTCGCCGACGGCACCTGCCGCAGACTGCCCGTCGACGGCGGCCTGCCACTCGGCCTCTCCGCCGAGTTCGGCCGCCTCGCCTACCCGGTGACCACCGCCGAACTCGACCCCGGGCAGACCCTGCTGCTCTGCACCGACGGCCTCGTCGAACAGCCCGGCGCCGATCTCGACGACGGCCTCGACGCCCTGACCGCGCTCATCGCCGCCGGACCCGCCGACGTCGACCAGCTCGCCGACCGGCTCTGCTCCTCCGTCGCCGACGGCGGCGGCGAGGACGACGTGGCCCTGCTCCTGCTGCGCCGCCGCGCGGAGGCCACCCCGCTCAGCGGCAGCCGCCTCACCGAGCACGTGCCGCCCGGCGACCCGGAGGCGCTGCGCGCGGCCCGGCACATGATCCGCGCCGCCGTCCGCGCCTGGGGCGCCCGGGAGAGCGCCGACGAGATCGAGCTCGTCGCCGACGAACTCGTCACCAACGCCCTCATGCACACCGAGGGCCCGGCCGTCATCACCCTGCGCGTGCTCAGCGGCGCCGAACGCAGGCTGCGCGTCGACGTCGAGGACACCTCCAGCGCCCTGCCGCGGCGCCGCGACGCCGGTGACGCGGGCGTGTCCGGGCGCGGCCTCCTCCTCGTCGACCGGCTCGCCGACGTGTGGGGCGTGGAGGCGCGCGGCGGCGGCAAGTGCGTGTGGTGCGAGTTCGTCGTACCCGCCCGTGTGTCACCCGTATGGCGTAATCCCTGATATCCCCCGTGAGCGGGGCCACATCCCCGCTGCCGCACCGCGAGGAACCGTCTCGCTGCTCCATCCGGTCACAGCCCGTGAAGCCCCTTGTTGCACGGACGCCGATGGTGCCGCGCCATGGGGAACGAGGCACATGGTCGAAGCGGCGACCTCCGTTCGCCCCCATGTTCCCGGAGGGAGTGATCACGCATGACGCAGGGCGAAACCTTCAACACCCCCGATGCCCTCGTGGGACTCACGGCGTACGACCGCACGGGAGAGAAGATCGGCAGCGTTGAGCGGGTCTATCTCGACGACGCCACGGGCCGCGCCGACTGGGTGACGGTGAAGACCGGCCTCTTCGGCATGAAGGAGAGCTTCGTGCCGCTGGCGGGCGCCAGCCGCGCGGAGGACCAGCTGAAGGTGGCGTACACCAAGGAGGCGGTCAAGGACGCGCCCCGCGTCGATGCCGACCAGCACCTCGACCAGGACGAGAAGCAGGAGCTGTACCGCCACTACGGCCTCTCGTCGCCGTCCGCCGCCCCGACGGGCGACACCGGGCGCACCGGCATGCGGGGCGACGCCGCCGCCGGTACGGCCGCCGGAATGGGCGCGGGCATGGGCGGAGGCATGCGGGGCGACGAGCACCGCGGCCGTCACGCCGCCGCCGCGGGTGCGGGTGCGGGTGCCGGGCAGCGTGAGCCCGCCATGCGCTCCGGCGCCGGGATGGACGGCAAGGACGAGATGATCCGCTCCGAGGAGCGGCTGCGTGTCGGCACCGAGGAGCACGAGGTGGGCCAGGCCCACCTGCGCAAGGTCGTCGAGACCGAGGACGTCACCACGTCCGTGCCCGTCTCCCACGAGGAGGTCCGCGTCGTGCGCGAGCCGATCCGCGAGGGCGACGCCAAGCGGGCCACCATCGGCGAGGCCGAGACCGAGGTGACGCTCCACGAGGAGCGGGCCGTGGTCAGCAAGGAGACCGTCCCGGTCGAGCGCGTCCGCCTGGAGACCGAGAAGGTCACCGAGACGGACGAGGTCTCCGGCACGGTCCGCAAGGAGCGGATCGAGTACGACACCCCCGAGTCGCGCGACCGCAAGGGCATGCCGCGCGACGGCAAGTCCGGCCCGGGCCACGGCCCGCGCCACTGACGCCTCCCTCCGGCGGTGGGCGGGCCCGGTCGGAATCCTCCGGCCGGGCCCGCCGGCGTCTGCCGTGGCATTCTTGGACGTATGCCGGAATTGCCCGAGGTCGAAGCGTTGACGGACTTCCTCACCGAGCACCTGGTGGGGCACGAGATCACCCGCGTCCTGCCGGTCGCCGTCAACGTCCTGAAGACGTACGACCCGCCGCCCATGGCGCTCGAACGCCGCACCGTGACCTCCGTGGCCCGGCACGGCAAGTTCCTCGACATCGACACGGGCGGCCTGCACCTCGTCACCCACATGGCGCGCGCGGGCTGGCTGCACTGGCGGGAGCGGCTCCCCGACGGACCGCCCAAGCCCGGCAAGGGCCCGCTGGCGCTGCGCGTCGCGCTGGAGAACGGCGCGGGCTTCGACCTCACGGAGGCCGGCACGAAGAAGGGCCTGGCCGTCTACGTCGTCGCCGACCCCAGCGACGTACCGGGCATCGCGGGCCTCGGCCCCGACCCGCTCGCCGACGACTTCGACGAGGCGGCCTTCGCCGGGCTCCTCGACGGTGAGCGCCGCCAGATCAAGGGCGCCCTGCGCGACCAGAGCCTCATCGCGGGCGTCGGCAACGCCTACAGCGACGAGATCCTGCACGTGGCCCGCATGTCGCCCTTCAAGCAGACGGCGACCCTCAAACCCGACGACATCCACACCCTGTACGAGGCGCTGCGCACCACCCTCAAGGACGCGGTCGAACGCTCGCGGGGCGTCGCGGCAGGCCGCCTCAAGGCGGAGAAGAAGACGGGGCTGCGCGTCCACGGCCGCACCGGCCAGTCCTGTCCCGTCTGCGGCGACACGATCCGCGAGGTCAGCTTCAGCGACAGCTCGCTGCAGTACTGCCCGACGTGCCAGACGGGCGGCAAGCCCTTGGCCGACCGCCGGTTGTCACGGTTGCTGAAGTAGGGCCGACGGTGCGCGCCGCGTCGGCCGGTCACCGGCAGGGCCGGGAACGACCGGGGACCGGGCGCCGCCGTGTCAGCCGGGGACCCGCAGCGCCAGCAACCGGTCGCCGCTCGCGGCCCGTACCTCGAACCTGCGGATCTCGGTGGGCCGGTACGCCGCGCCGCCCTGGACCTCGACGTTCTCGTGGGGCCGTACCGACCAGCTCGCCACCGTCTGTTCGGTGTCGTCCCGGTCCACCGCGACCAGCTCGCAGACCCGGGGACCGCCCGGATCACGGACATCGAGGTCCACCTGGGTGCCCCAGCCGCGCTCATGTGCGGTGAGCGTGGCGGCGACCCCCGTCGCCGGGTCCCGGCCGCGCAGGGTCAGGGGCGCAGGAGCGGCACCGGAACTCCCGGCGAGGAGCGCCGCGCCCTGGCCCGCCGCGCCGAGCAGCAGCGCCGCCGCGACGGCCGCGCCCCAGAGCCGTCGCCGTGTCCGGCGATGCAGCGCGGCCAGGCGGTCGACGGCGCGCTCCACCAGCGTCGGCGCGGGGCGCGCGAACAGCTCCACGCAGCGCGGCGTGGCCCGCGCGTACACGTCCAACACGTCGGCGGCCGGCCCGAGTTCACGCAGGCGCGCCGCGCACGTCACGCACTCGGCGAGATGGTCCTCGAAGCGGAACCGGTCCGCCGCGTCCAGGACCCCCAGCGCGTAGGCGCCGGCGTCGCGATGCCGTTCCAGGGACCTCATGCGTTCCTCCCGCTCTCGCCCACCGGTACGCACCCGGCGCCCGAATCACTCAAGCGACCGCCCGGCGACCGCCCGGTTACACTCCGCCGCATGCTGCGCGTACTGGCCGTCGACGACGAGGAACCCGCCCTCGCCGAACTCCTCTACCTCCTGCGCGCCGACCCGCGCGTGCGCACCGCCGAGGGCGCCACCGACGCCACCGAGGCGCTGCGCCGCATCGGCCGCGCCCTGGAGGAGGGGCCGGGCGGCGACGACGCCGTCGACGTTCTCTTCCTGGACATCCAGATGGCGGGCCTGACGGGGCTCGACGTGGCCCGCCTGCTCGCCGGTTTCGCGCGCCCCCCGCTGGTCGTCTTCGTCACCGCGCACGAGGACTTCGCCGTCCAGGCCTTCGACCTCAAAGCGGTCGACTACCTCCTCAAGCCGGTCCGCCGCGAGCGGCTCGCCGAAGCCGTGCGCCGCGTCGCCGAGCGGGCGGCCAGCGCCCCGCCCCCTGCCACGGTCGCCGACCGCATCCCCGTGGAACTCGGCGGCGTGACGCGTCTCGTCGCCGTCTCCGACATCACGTACGCCGAGGCGCAGGGCGACTACGCGCGCCTGCACACCACGGACGGCGCCAGCCACCTGGTCCGCATCCCGCTGACCACCCTTGAGGAGCGCTGGCAGCCGCTCGGCTTCGTCCGCGTCCACCGCAGCCACCTCGTCTCCCTGCACCGCATCGACGAACTCCGGCTCGACGGCGGCGGCATGACCGTCCTCGTCGGCGCCGCGGAGATCGCCGTGAGCCGCCGCCACGCCAGCCGCGTACGGGAGCTGCTGATGCGCCGGGCCACCGGCTGACCAGCGCACCCCTTCCTTCACCGCCCCGCGCCCGCCTACACTCCGCCCGTGTCCGAACCACGGCGGCAGGTGGTGACCGGCGAGCCGCGCACCGTGCACGGCGCGACCGGTCCGCCCGGCCTGCGCACCCAGGGCGAGATCGACGAACAGACCCCGCTCGGCGCGGCCTACGTGCGCTCGCTGATGCGCAGCCAGCTCCGCGCGGCGACGGCGGCGTTCACGGTCCTCGCGCTCCCGGTGGCGGTCCTGCCCCTGTTCTTCGGCGCCCTGCGCAACACGGCGGTCGAATGGCTCGTCCTCGGGGTCGGTTGCTACCCCTTCCTCACCCTCATCGCCTGGTGGTACGTGCGCCGGGCCGAGCGCAACGAGCGCGACTTCGCCGACCTGGTCCGCGGCCGTGACAGCGGAGCGCCGTGAACGAGGCGTACGCGATCCCCGCGGTGGCCGTCGTCGTCCTCGCCACCGTCCTCATCGGCGGCTTCGGCCTGCGCATCTCCCGCACCACGTCCGACTTCTACGTGGCTTCGCGCACGGTCGGCCCGCGCCTGAACGCGGCGGCGATCAGCGGCGAGTACCTCTCGGCGGCGTCCTTCCTCGGCATCGCCGGCCTGCTCCTGGTGCACGGCCCCGACATGCTCTGGTACCCGGTCGGCTACACGGCGGGCTACCTCGTCCTGCTGGTCTTCGTCGCGGCCCCGCTGCGGCGTTCGGGCGCGTACACGCTGCCGGACTTCGCCGAGGGCCGCCTGGAGTCGCGGCAGGTGCGGCGCGTGGTCGGCGTGTTCGTCGTCGGCGCGGGCTGGCTGTACCTGGTGCCGCAGCTCCAGGGCGCGGGCCTGACCCTGCAGATCCTCACGGGGGCGCCGCGCTGGTTCGGGGGTGCGCTGGTCGCCGCGGTCGTCGTCCTCGCGGTGGCGGCGGGCGGCATGCGCTCCATCACCTTCGTGCAGGCGTTCCAGTACTGGCTGAAGCTGACGGCGCTCCTCGTCCCCGCGTTCTTCCTGCTCCTGGCCTGGCGGGGGAGCGGCGGCCCGCCGGGCGACGCGATCCCGGCCGACCTGCCCTCGGCGGGCGTCGGCGCGGGCCAGCCCCTGGCCACCAGCCGCGCGGACCATCCGCTCTACGCCACGTACGGGCTGATCGTCGCGACGTTCCTCGGCACGATGGGGCTGCCGCACGTCGTGGTCCGCTTCTACACGAGCCCGAACGGCCGCGCGGCCCGCCGCACGACGGTCGTGGTCCTCGCGCTGATAGGCGCGTTCTACCTCCTGCCCCCGCTGTACGGCTGGCTCGGCCGCCTGTACGCGCCCGGTCTCGCCGCCACCCACGATGCGGACGCGACGGTGCTGCTGCTGCCGGGCCTGATGGTGGACGGCGTGGCGGGGGACCTGCTGGGGGCTCTGGTCGCGGGCGGCGCGTTCGCGGCGTTCCTGTCGACGGCGTCCGGCCTGACGATGGCGGTGGCGGGCGTCGTCAGCCAGGACGTGCTGCCGAGACGCGGGGTACGCCACTTCCGCCTGGCGGTGGCGCTGGCTATGGCGGTCCCCTTGGCGGGCGCGCTGCTGGTGGACGGGGTCCCGGTGGCGGACGCGGTGGGCATGGCGTTCGCGGTCTCGGCGTCCTCCTTCTGCCCGCTCCTGATCCTCGGCATCTGGTGGCGCCGCCTGACCCCTCCGGGCGCGCTGGCGGGCCTGTTCCTGGGCGGCGGCTCGGCGTTCGTCGCGGTGACGTCGACGGTGGCCGGGGTGGCGGCGGACGGCTGGCTCCACACCCTCCTGGCCTGGCCGGCCCTCTGGTCGGTCCCGGTCGGCTTCCTGACGATGATCCTGGTGTCCTGGACCACCCCCCACACGATCCCCCCGCACACCACGGCAACCATGACCCGCCTCCACCTCCCGGAAACACTCCGCTCAGGAAGACCAAGGGCGCGCGAAAGCGCCCCGCAGGGGCGCGGGGAACGGCGCGAGCAACCACCCACAACTTGCACCCGCCAAACAACCGAGCCCCCCACGGCGAATGGCGCCCTGAAGGGGCGCGGGGAACGGCGCGAGCAACCACCCACAACTCGCAGCCGCGCAACGATCGAACCCCCCACGACGGAAGGCCACGCCCAGTGACCGGCACCGTCACAGCAACCCTCCTGGCCCTCTGCCCAGCCCTCCTGGCCGCAGGGTTCCTCATCGGCAGACGCACCACCCACCCCGCCGGCCGCAGCGACGTGGGCACCCCGGTGGAACGCGCCACCTTCGAAACCCTGCACACCGCCTCCCTGGCCGCCCCGGCCCTGCGCGCGGGCCTGACGGAGGACACCGCCCGCAAATCCACCCGCAGCCTGCGCACGCTGCTCGGCACGGACGCCCTGGCCCTCACCAACCGCTCGACGGTCCTGGCCTGGGACGGCACCGCCCAGCACCCGCACTCGGCCCACGTCATGCCGCGCATCGCCCCGGTCCTGGCCGGAGGCCGCTCCGTCGCGTTCGGCTGCGGCTGCGACGACCTCGACTGCACCCTGCGCTGGGCGGTCGCGGCCCCGGTCGTGGCGGACGGACGGGTCCTCGGCGCGGTCGTCGCCTACGCGCCCCGCGAGTCCGCCGTGCTGGCGCGGGCCACGGACGAGGTGGCCCGCTGGGTCTCGGTCCAGCTCGAACTCGCCGAACTGGACCGCTCCCGCACCCGCCTGATCGAGGCCGAGATCAAGGCGCTGCGGGCGCAGATATCCCCGCACTTCATCTTCAACTCCCTGGCCGCGATCGCCTCGTTCGTCCGGACGGACCCGGAGCGCGCCCGCGAACTGCTCCTCGAGTTCGCCGACTTCACCCGGTACTCGTTCCGCCGCCACGGCGAGTTCACGACGCTCGCCGACGAGCTGCACTCCATCGACCAGTACCTGGCCCTGGTCCGCGCCCGCTTCGGCGACCGCCTCTCCGTGACGCTGCAGATAGCCCCGGAGGTCCTCCCGGTCACGCTGCCGTTCCTGTGCCTGCAACCGCTGGTGGAGAACGCGGTGAAGCACGGCCTGGAGGGCGCCGTGACGAACAGCCGCATCACGATCGGGGCGAAGGACGCGGGCGCCGAGGCCGAGGTGGTCATCGAGGACGACGGCGTCGGCATGGACCCCGAGGAGCTGCGGGCGGTCCTGCGCGGCGAGGGCGGCGCCTCGCACGGCATCGGCCTGTCGAACGTCGACGAACGCCTGCGGCAGGTGTTCGGCGACGCGTACGGCCTGGTGATCGAGACGGGTATCGGCGCGGGCACGAAGATCACGATCCGCATCCCGAAGTACAGGGCGGGCGTCTACGCACCTTGAGGCTGTGCGGCGGCGTCAGAACAGATGGATGGCCAAGTGGCCGAGGGGAAGCCCCAGTTGCCACGCCGGAGTCCACACCTTGGGCCCGTCCTCCTCGTCCGGCACCGGCACGGCGTCCAGATCCGGCGCGAGCAGCTCCGTCTCCTCCAGCCACCGCCACGCGGCGGCGGCCAGCTCCAGATCCACGGAAGGGGACCCCGCCGCGCACTCCCGTTCCCGCTCCGCGAAGCGCTCCCTTACCCACTCCTGCCACGGCTGGTCGTACGCCGTCAGCGACGACCACGTCTCCAGCTGCGACACCACCCGGATCCCGGACAGTTCGTCGTCCGAGTCGGACAGGAAGATCGTCAGGGCGAGCGCGTCGCGCCCGGCCCGGAACTCGAAGGACGTGGGGGGCATCAGATCCCCGGTACGCAACAGTTCGTCCGCGATGTACTCGGCGTACAACCACGCCATGGGAACGACGAGTTCCCCGCCGTCGGCGCCCGAGGCACCGCCCTGGCTCTCGTGCAACATCCCTTCCTGCCTTCCTCCGGTCCGTGCGCTTCGCCGGCCCCCGGGCCCCACCCGTGCAACTCGTCCAACTCGCCGGGGAGGACAGCGGATTACTCAACCGAGGAAACACCGCGCCGGGCAAGGCGCTTTACCGATACTTGACCCGACCCACAGTTTCACCGCAGGTCAGGCGCGTACCCCGGAAGCACCCTGCGCAGCGCGCGCAACGCGTAGTACGCGCGGGACTTCACGGTACCCGGGGGGATGCCGAGCGCTCCTGCGGCCTCCGCGACACTGGCGCCCCTGAAGTAGACCTCCAGGAGCACGGCGCGGTGCTCGGGGCTGAGCGTCGCGACCGCCTCGCGCACGTCGAGCGCGGCGGCGGACCGCTCGGCGTGGTCGGCGCAGACCCGCGCGCTGTCGAGGACGGCGTCGCCCACCTCGGCGGGCCGGGCGAGCCGGGCCCTGCGGGCGTCGATGGCGAGCCGCCGCCCGACCGTGAAGAGCCAGGGCCGTACCGACTCGTACCGGGAGTCGAGCGCCTCCGGGTGCTGCCAGGCCCGTACGTACGTCTCCTGGACCAGGTCCTCCGCGCGCTGGCGGTCCCCGTCGCACAGCCGCAGCAGGAACGAGAACAGCGGCCCGCCGTGCTCCCGCTGGACCTGTGCGAGGTCCTCCTCAGGGGTCGTGGATGTCGTGAACGCCGTCGTCATGCGCGTATGCCAGCGCAGGGCGCCGGTCCCGCCCAGGGGGCAGGCGCGGCTCTGCGGCAGGCGGTCGATGCCGTCGGCGAACGGTGCGGTGAGCGGGCCGGGTGGCGCAGCGCGGCGCCACCCGTTCAGGGAACTGCCTGGTACGGAGGCTTACACCCTGTTTGCCCGCGTATATCCATACGTGCATACATGCCTCTGCGCAAGGAGACCGCCCGATGCCACCGATGACGCCGATGCCACGGAGTACGCGCGGGGCGGTCGGCGCCTGCCTCGCCGCGCTGCTCGCCCTCGGCACCGCCTGTGCCGCCCCGCCACCCGCACCGCCGCTCCGCACCCCGGGCGCGGCCCCCGCGGCGCCGGACGAGGGCCTCACGCTCGTCGCGTCCGGCGACGTCCTCCCGCACAGCTCGATCATCCGGCGGGCCCGCGCCGACGCGGGCGGCCGCGGCTACGACTTCCGCCCGATGCTCGCGGGAGCCCGGTCGGTCGTCGCCCCGGCCGATCTGGCGATCTGCCACATGGAGACGGTGTACGGGGCGCACGGCGACTACAGCGGCTACCCGGCGTTCAAGTCCCCGCCGCAGGTCGCCGCGGGTCTGCGCGCCACCGGCTACGACTCCTGCTCCACCGCCTCGAACCACACCCTCGACGCCGGTGCCGCCGGCGTCGCCCGCACCCTGGGCGCCCTCGACCGCGCCGGGATCACGCACGCGGGCTCGGGCCGTACGGCGGCCGAGGGGCGCGGCCCGGCGCGGCTGCGCGCGGACGGCGCCGAGGTCGCCCAGCTCGCGTACACCTACGACACGAACGGCTACGCGCAGCCGCCGGGCCGTCCCTGGACGGTCAACCTGATCGACCGCCGGCGGATCATCGCCGATGCCCGCGCGGCAAGGCGGGCGGGCGCCGACATCGTCGTCGTGTCGCTGCACTGGGGCACCGAGTGGCAGGACGCGCCGAACGAGCAGCAGCTGACCCTCGGCAGGGACCTCACCGCCTCCCGCACGCACGGCCGCCCCGACATCGACCTGATCCTCGGCACCCACGCCCATGTCCCGCAGGCGTACGAGAAGGTCAACGGCATGTGGATCATCTACGGCATGGGCGACCAGATCGCGGGCGAGATGTACAACCCCGACGGCGCCGTGGACGTCCGCGGCAACCTGTCCACGATCGGCCGCTTCACCTTCACCCGCCCCGCCCGGCCGGGCGACCGCTGGCCGGTGACGAAGGCCGAGTTCCTCCCCATGCGGTTCGACCTGCGCACCGACCGCGTCGTGAACCTGAACCACGCCCTGGCCCGGGGAGCGGGCCGTGACGTGCGTGCCCTGCGGGACAGGATCCGCCACGTCGTCCTCAGCCGGGGCGCCGCCGACGACGGCCTGGCGATGGGAAAGTAGCCGCCGAGCCCAGAGGGCGGACCCCGACAGGTCGAGGCGGGTCAGGGCCGGTCCGACGGTTCGGTGGTGCGCGCCAGCTCCGACCTCTTGTACGAGTACCCGAAGTAGATGACCAGGCCGATCAGGAACCACACGGCGAACCGCACCCACGTCTGCCACTGCAGGAACGTGATCAGCCAGATCGAGAAGACGACCCCCACCGCGGGCACGACCGGCATGCCCGGCGTGCGGAACGTGCGCGGCAGCTCCGGCTGGCGGTAGCGCAGGACGATCACCGCGACGCAGACCACGACGAACGCGAGGAGGATGCCGATGTTGGTCAGTTCGGCCGCCTCGCCGATCGGCAGGAACCCGGCGATGAGGGCCGACGCGACGCCGACGATCCACGTCACACGTGTGGGCACGTGCCGCGTCGGGTGTGTCTTCGCGAACCACTTCGGCAGCAGCCCGTCCCGGGACATGGAGAACCACACCCGGGTCACACCCAGCATGAAGGTGAACATGACGGTGAGGATGCCGATGATGGCGCCCACCGCGATCACGTCCGCGAGCCCGCTCAGCCCGGCCGCCTTGAACGCCGTCGAGAACCCGCTCTCCGGGTCGATGTCCTTGTAGTTCTGCATGCCGGTCAGGACCAGGCAGGCGAGCACGTACAGCACCATCGAGATGGCGAGCGAGTACAGGATCGCCTTCGGCATGTGGCGCTGCGCGTCCTTGGACTCCTCCGCCGCCGTCGACATGGCGTCGTAGCCGAAGACGGCGAAGAACACGGTCGCCGCGCCCGTGAACGCGCCGCTCACACCGAACGGGAAGAAAGGTGTGTAGTTGCCGGTGTTGATGTGGAAGACGCCGACCCCGATGACGAGCAGCACCACGAGCACCTTGAGGACGACGACGACCGTCTCGAAGCGGGCCGCGTTGCGGATGCCGAGGGTGAGCAGATAGGCGATGAGGAGGCACAGCACGGCGGCGAACAGGTCGACCTTGTGACCGTCGCCGGTGCCGGGCGCGCCCAGCATCCAGTGCGGCAGGTCCAGGCCCATCTCGCCGAGCAGGAAGCTGAAGTACCCCGAGATGCCGATGGCGACGACCGCGACGATCGCCGTGTACTCCAGGAGCAGGTCCCAGCCGATGAACCAGCCCGCGAGTTCGCCGAGGACCGCGTAGCCGTACGTGTACGCCGACCCGGCCTTCGGGATGAGCCCGGCGAACTCGGCGTAGGAGAGGGCCGCCGCCGCGCTCGCGACGCCCGCGATGAGGAAGGAGATGAGGACGGCAGGGCCCGCCGTGCCGTTGGCGACGGTGCCCGCGAGGGTGAAGATGCCCGCGCCGATGATGCCGCCGACGCCGATCGCGGTGAGCTGCCACAGACCGAGCGAGCGGGTGAGCTGCGAGCCGCCGCCCGCCGCGCCCTCGGTGTCATCGATCTGTTCGATGGGTTTGCGGCGCAGCACGCCCTGTCCCATGCGCGGGCGTGGGGGAACGGCCATGAGCTCACCTCTTCGCGGGGCGTGACGGCTGACGGCCGATCATGATGCACCCGCGGCGGCGGCGACGGAAGACGACGCGCTCTCCCGGCGGTGGCCCGTTACGGCACGACCGTGACGGGCCACCGCCCGGCCTTCACGAGCCGGACCGCGACCGAGCCGACGATGCGGTGACCGGCCTGCTCGGAGGCGCCGACCACGACCGCGTCGGCCTTGAGGTCGTCCGCGGCGGTGACCAGGCCGTTGAACGGGTCGCCGCGGAAGGTGTGGAACTCCCAGCGCACGTCGTATATGTCCTTGACCCGCTCCGTGGCCTCGCGGATCTCCGCGATGAGGCTCTCGGCGATCTCGTCGGTCGTCTCGGCGACGGGGACGCCGAGCGCGGCGCCGCCCGCGAGCACGGGCTGCACATAGACGACGGCGAGCAGCGCACGCTGGCGCCGGGCCAGACCTCCGGCGTACGCGGCGGCGCGGAAGGAGGAGTCGGAGCCGTCGACTCCGACCACGATCACCTTGGGCCCGTCGGAGCCGCGCTCGAACTGGTGTGGCTGCTGATCGGTCACGCGCAGAGGCTAACGGAAACCCCAGGTGGCGGAAGCGGCGGGGATCAGCGTGCGGAGACCAGGCGGGCGAAGACCACGACATTGCCGTCGTACCCGTGCTGCTTCGAGTAGCCGCCACCGCAGGTGATGACCCGCAACTCCGGCGCGCCCGTGGGCCCGTAGACCTTCCGGCCGGGGAAGTGCGCCTTGTCGAAGACCTCGATCCCGTAGACCTCGAAGACGGCGGTCCTGCCGTCCGCGCGCGCCACCTCGACGTGGTTGCCCTTCTTCAGTGAGCCGAGCCCGTAGAAGACGGCGGGCCCCTGGAGGTTGTCGACGTGGCCGACGACGACGGAGGTGCCCTGCTCGCCGGGGGAGACCGCCCCGGTGAACCAGCCCGCCAGGTTCGGGTCCTCGGGCGGCGGCGCGTCCACCCAGCCCTCCGCGTCGAGCCCGACCTGCGTGACCGGCGCGTCCACCTGTATCGCGGGGACCCGGACGCGCTCGGCGGGCGAGAACGGCAGCGGCTCCGCGGCCTTCGACGCGTCCCGCGCCGGGGTGCGCGCGTCGGCGGCGGCGGCCGAGGCGGGCTGCGGCGGACCGGTGTCGGTCTCGCCCGAGCCGTTGCGGATCAGCGCGAGACCGGCGAGCAGCACCAGCGCGAGGACGCCCCACGGCGCGCGCCCCCGGGGCCGCTCCGCCGTCTCGTCGGGAGCTGTGTCGGACATCGGCTCATCCCCTTCCGGGCGTGGCGGCACGGCAGCGCGGTCCGGGGCCGGTGCGCCATCCGGCCCAGCCCCGAAGTGCGGTTTCGCGCGCGCCGTCTGATGGTGCGTCTGACAACTGTTCGCCGTTCCCGCCCCCCGTCCCCGCGGCCGTCGCCCGGGGTCGCTTCCTCGCGGAGGATCCATATGCGTATGCGTTGCACCCGTGCCCTGGCCGTGTCCGCCGCGGCCGCGTTCGCGGTCACCCTGGCGGCTCCCGTCGTCTCTGTCGCGTCCGGCGCGTCCGGCGTGTCCGGCACGTCCGTCGCGGCCGAGCCGCGCGAGCACGTCCGGCACAGCCGTGACAGCGACGACTCCGACGGCGCGCGCCGCCCGGAGGCCACTTCCGCCGACATGGCGATCGGGGGCGCGCTCGTCGCCTCCGGGCTGATCGGCGGCGGCGCGTTCTGCCTGCGTCGCCGCGCGGAGAGCAGACGGTGACGGGCCAAGGGCTACGGTGCCGTGGGCGCCGTCAGCTCTTGTCGTCGCCGGTGCGGCGCCGCGCGAACCAGTAGGCGGTGCCGAACGCGCCGGTGAGCAGGGCCGCGCCGAGCCCGATCTCGCGCAGGTCGAAACCGCCGACGCTGCCGCCTGCGCCCGCGTGGACGCCGTGGTCGGCGGGCTGGTGCGTGGGCTCGTCGGGCCTGCCGCCCGCGATGGTGAGGTCCACGGACCGGTCGGGGCGGCCCTCGCAGGAGAACGTCACCGAGTACATGGCGCCCTGTTTGGCGTCCCAGTCGACGGTGACCGCTTTCGAACCGCTTCCGCCGTCCAGTTTCACGGTGTCGAAGATCCCGGCGGTCACCGTCGTCTTGCCGGGGCAGCCGCTCTGGGTGAGCGTCACCTTGCCGCCCGCGGAGATCGTGGTGGGCGAGGCGCTGACGTCGAACGACCGGTCGTCCCCCGCCGCGGCGGACGGCGCGGCGAGGGTGAGCGCGGTGAGGCCGAGCACGGCGGCGGAAGCGGCGCGTATCGCGTGCATGGGGGTTCCTCCGGGTCCACGAGGGGCGGCCGCGGACCGTTTCCGCTCGCTGGGGACAGCACCTCGTGACCGAAATCCTATGGATTGCCCCAAATGGGCGCGCGTTGTGGCGGGCGAACGGGGGACGCCGCCTTCTGCCGCCGGGGTCAGCCGGCCCCCGGGAAGAGCATCAGGAACGGCTCCGCGGTGGCCGCCGCGCCCCGGCTGTACGGGGCGTCGAAGTCCCAGATCAGGAAGAGCAGGAAGGCGATCAGGGACGAGAAGAGGCCCGCCAGGACGATCTCGCGGCGGGTGCGCCGGATCTGCAGCGCGAAGATCATGCCGATCGTCACCAGGCCGCCGACGATCAGGCCGAACCAGACGACGCCCGGCATCGTGGCCCCGGTCGAGTCCGCGCGGGCGTTGCGCGCGTCGTCGGCCGCCGTCACCTGGTCGAGGAGCGGCTGGTACGCCTGGGCCTGGAAGTCGTTCTCGGGCTCGAAGTCCGTGACGTCGTGGCGCACCTTGTCGAACAGCTTCGTGCCCTCGCCCGTCAGCTCGCCCTTGGTCCGCATCGCGTGCCACTCCGTGGTCACGACATGGCTGACATACGTGTCGACATCCGCCCGGATCCGGTCCCGGACGTCGTCCGGATAGACGCGGACGCGCTCATGGATCTCGTGCAGCGCCTGCGCCTCGTTGCGCACACTGTCCTCGGCCGCACTGCGCGCCTCCCAGGCACCCGCGATGGCCAGGCCGAGGACGATCGCGTAGACCACGCCGATCATCATCGTCATGTACTCGATGACGTCCGGAGTCTCGGAGGGATCGTCGTCCTCACCGATCCTGCGCTGTTGCAGCACCTGGACGACGAGCACGACCGCGCACACGGCGATCATCGCGAGGGCGAGAACAAGCCATTCCGACATCGAATCTCCACACAGGTTCAGCGGGGGCGCAGTGCGGCGACCGCGAGGATCGCGGGCGCGGTGATGAGCAGGGTGACGGTGACGAGGGACGGGCCGCCGCGCGGCGGTGCGCGGTGCACCGTGGGCCGGTGGGCGGGGTAGTGGACTTTCGGTGTCGGTGACGGCTCGGGCGTCGGCGTCGGTGTCGGCTTGGGTGTCGGCTTCGGCGTGGGCCTGGGCGGCTCGGGTCTCGGCGCGGGCGGCGGCGGGGGAGCGGGCTTCGCGGGCGCGGCGCGCGTCGGGGGCGGAGTCGGCGCGGGGACCGGCGGTGGGGGCGGCTCGGGTGCCGGGGGCGCCGGTTTCGGCGGGGGCGGCTTGGGCGCCGGCGGGGCCGGTTTCGGGGGAGGCGGCTTGGGCTTCGGCGGGGTCGGTTTCGGCGGGGGCGGGGTGGGCTTCGGGCTGCAGTCGATGTCGGAGCCCGCGACCGCGACGGCGCCGCCGCTCGCCCCGCCGTCGACCGAGGCCCACGCACAGGCGTCGGCCGGGGCGAGCGCGGCCGCGGCCCCGGCGGGCGCGCCGCACAGCCAGGCGGCGGCCACCACCGCGAGGACTCGGGTGACCAGGGCGGACCTGGCCCGCTGGGTTCGATGCACGACGGAGATGATGAGCGCCCGCGCGGTACGGCACGCCGTCCGCGCGCCGCAATGCCCCGAACGGGGGGAACAGGCGCGTTCGAGGTTTGCGCCCCGCCCTGTCCCTCGTCCGTGTGGTGCGGCGGGCGGACCCGCACCGCGAGAATTCTCGGCTTCCGTTGAACACACCCACCGTCCCCGCCCGTACCTAGGGCCATGTGCGGACCCGACCGGGCTCCCACAACACCCCAGCAACACACGGGAGTTGACGATGAAGACCTCCTGGCGGAACGCCTCGCTCGTAGCGACAGCCGCTGCCCTGCTCGCGCTGACGACGGCGTGCGGTCAGGACAACGGCGACGGTGCGGCGAACGGTCAGAACGTGGGCAACGCCGCTCCGGCGCAGGGCGGTTACGGCTCCGACGGCTACGGGTCCGACGGATACGGCTCGGCGAAGGAGGGGGCCGCCGCGCCCAAGGCCAAGGCCGCCGGGCAGCTGACCGTCTGGGACAGCAAGAAGCTCGGCAAGGTCGTCACGGACAGCGCCGGGTTCACGCTCTACCGCTTCGACAAGGACACGGCGCAGCCGCCCAAGTCGAACTGCGACGCGACCTGCCTGAAGGCGTGGCCGGCGGTCCCGGCGAGCGGCGCCGAGGCCGCGCCCGGCGTCGATGCCGCCCTGATCGGCGAGGTCACCGCGGCCGACGGCACGAAGCAGCTCACCATCGACGGCTGGCCGATGTACCGCTACGCCATGGACGCCGCGCCCGGCGACGCCAAGGGGCAGGGCGTGGGCGGCACCTGGTACGCCGCCGCCCCCGACGGCAAGAAGGCGAGCCCGGCCGCCGCGCAACCCGCCGACCTCGCCGGACTGTCGACGCGGATGGACCCGAAGCTCGGCGAGATCGTCGTCGACAAGAACGGGATGACCGTCTACCGCTTCCTGAAGGACTCGGCCTGGCCGATCAAGTCCAACTGCGTCGGCGCGTGCGCGAAGAAGTGGCCCGCGGTCGCGCCGGTCGCCAAGAACGACACGAAGAACATCCCCCTGAAGGGCTACATGACCTTCGACCGGCCCGACGGGACCCAGCAGCAGACGCTGAACTGCTGGCCCGTGTACACCTTCTCCGGCGACACGAAACCCGGTGACACCAACGGCCAGGGCGTGGGCGGCACGTGGTACGCGGCGGCGCCCGACGGCAAGCCGGTGGGCCGCCCCGCGCAGTAGAACGCTGGAGGATCGGTCGAATGCCGGTCCGTTCCCCGTATGGCCGTGACAAGGTCATACGCCGGGAACGGGCCGGTTCTCTTCGTTGGGGAAAGAGGCGGTTTCGAGGCGGTTTCGGAACCGCATCTTCTGGCACGTGCCGCAGGCAGTGACCGAGAACGGATGGTCAATTTCCGGTTTGGCTCGTACCTTTGGCGGCTGATCAGTAGCCTCTGCTCGAACACCGGCTCGCCTACGCCTTGGAGAGAGTGATGGATCGTCCTGCCTGGGCCCCGCAGGGCATCGACATCTCGGTGCCCAGCGTGTCCCGGATCTACGACTACTACCTGGGCGGTTCGCACAACTTCGAGGTCGACCGGGAGGCCGCACGCAGGGCCATGGAGTTCCTGCCGGGCCTGCCCAAGATCATGCAGGCGAACCGGGCGTTCATGCGGCGCGCCGTGCGGTACGCCGTCGACGAGGGCATCACCCAGTTCCTCGACATCGGCTCCGGCATCCCGACCTTCGGCAACGTCCACGAGGTCGCGCAGCGCGCAAGACCCGGCGCCCGCGTGGTCTACGTCGACCACGACCCGGTCGCCGTCGCGCACAGCCGGGCCGTCCTCGACGGCAACCCGGACACCGCCGTCGTCGCCGCCGACCTGCGCAAGCCGCGCGAGATCCTGCGCAGCCCCGAGGTCACCGGACTCCTCGACCTGGACCGCCCGGTCGCGCTGCTCCTCGTCGCCGTCCTGCACTTCATCGAGGACGCCGACGACCCCTACGCGGCGGTCGCCGAACTGCGCGAGGCGCTCGCCCCGGGCAGCGTGCTGATCATCACGCACGCCACCTACGAAGGCATGCCGATACCCGAGGAACAGGCCGGCGGGGCGGTCGACGTCTACCGCGACGACGTCCGCAACCCGCTCATCATGCGGAGCCGCGACGAGATCGGACGGTTCTTCCAGGGGTACGAGGTGGTCGAGCCGGGCATCGTGCCCATGCCGGTGTGGCGGCCGCAGACCGCGCCCGAGGACGAGGACCCGTTCACCTTCGCGGGCTATGTGGGAGTGGGGCGCAAGCCGTGAGCACAGAGCCGGGCGGACCGGAGGACAGACTGCGCAGGTTCGCCACGATCTGGAGCCGGGCCATCTTCCCGGTGACGGCGACCTCCCTGACCAGGCCCGAGTTCGAGGAGGAACTCGTGCCGCTCGCCCGCAGCCTGCGCGACGCGCTGGGCGCACGGGCCCTGGACGCCGCGCAGGGGCAGGCCGTCGGCGCGGCCCTGATCGACGTGCACTGCACCGACCCGGAGGCGCTCAGCCGCACCCTCGACGTCGTCGACGCCTACCTCGTCCTGTACTGCGGCGAGGAGGCGCGCACCGCCGAGCGCGAGGACGACCTGCGGGCCCGCTGCGCCCGCCTCCAGCACACCGTCGCCGCCGGGTTCGCCGCCGCGCTGCGCGAGCGGACCCGCACCGAGCAGGAGGCCATCTCGCTGGCCGCGCTCAACGCCCGCAGCGCCGTCGCCGAGGCGCTCCACGCCAGCGAGGCCCGGTTCCGCGCGGTCTTCCACGGCGCCGCCATCGGCATCAGCATCGCCTCCCTCGACGGCACCGTCCTGGAGGTCAACGACGCGCTGGTGCGGATGTTCGGCGGCGCCGAGGGAATGCTGCGCGGGCGCAACGTCGCCGAGTGGACCCACCCCGACGACGCGCCGCAGGTCTGGCACCTCTACCACGAGCTGGTGCGCGGCGAGCGCGAGCACTACCGCGTCGAGAAGGCGTTCCACCGGCCCGACGGCACGGCCCTGTGGACCAACCTCACGGTCTCGCTGCTCCGCGACGCCGACGGTGTGCCCCAGTACCAGCTCGCGCTCCTGGAGGACACCACCGAGCGCCGCCTGCTCAACCTCCGGCTCCGCTACGAGGCCACGCACGACGCGCTCACCGGACTGCCCAACCGCACCCTGTTCTTCGAACGCCTGGAGAAGGTGCTCGGCGCGGGCGAAGGCATGCGGTTCGGCCTCTGCTACCTCGACCTCGACGGCTTCAAGACCATCAACGACAGCCTCGGCCACGCGGTGGGCGACCGGCTCCTCGTCGAGGTCGCCGACCGGCTCCAGGCCTGCGCCACCGCCCCCGGCGAGATGGTCGCCCGGCTCGGCGGCGACGAGTTCGTGGCGCTCACCACCGGCGGGGACACCGAGGCCGAGGTCGACGAACTCGCCGACCGCATCATGGGAGCGCTCGCCTCGCCGATCCGCATCGACAACCGCGAGCTGACGGTGCGCGGCTCCATCGGCATCGTCGAGGGCCCGGTCGGCGACCGCAGCCCGGCGGAGGTGCTCCGCAGCGCCGACATCACCATGTACCGGGCCAAGTCCGCGGGCGGCAACCGCTACGAGCTGGCCGACCCCGAGGCCGACGCCCGCGCCATCACCCGGCACGGCCTCACCACCGCGCTGCCCGCCGCGCTCGACCGCGGCGAGTTCTTCATCGAGTACCAGCCCCTCGTCCACCTCGGCGACGGCAGCGTGCGCGGTGCCGAGGCGCTGGTGCGCTGGCGCCATCCGCAGCACGGGGTCCTCGGACCGGACCGGTTCATCCCGCTCGCCGAGCACACCGGGCTCATCGTGCCGCTCGGGCGGTGGGTCCTGGAGGAGTCCGTACGCCAGGCCCGCGTCTGGCAGCAGCGGCACGCCGACGCGGGGCCGCTCCGCATCAACGTGAACCTTTCGCCGATGCAGCTCACGCACCCCGGGCTGGTCTCCGACACGGTCGACATCCTTGAGCGGTCCGGGCTCGCGCCGGGGGCGTTGTGCCTGGAGGTGACCGAGTCGGCGCTGATCGGGGCGGACGACGACCTTCTGAAGCCGCTTCGACGCCTGTCGGAGATGGGGGTCGACATAGCCCTGGACGACTTCGGTACGGGGTACTCGAACCTGGCGAATCTGCGGCGCCTGCCCGTGAACGTGCTCAAGCTGGACCGGTCCTTCACGCAGGGCATGCAGCAGTTCCCGGCGGATCCGGTGGACCTGAAGATCGTCGAGGGCATCGTGGCACTGGCCCACTCCCTGGATCTGGCGGTCACCGTGGAGGGGGTCGAGACCGGGGCTCAGGCCGAGCAGTTGCGGGAACTGGGGTGCGACACGGCCCAGGGCTGGTACTACGCGCGTCCCGGGCCGCCGGATCGGTTGCACGAACTGGCCTTGGCCGACGCGACCGGCTAGCCCACGCGGAGCGAGTGTCGTGTGCGCCGCCGTCGTGGCTGGTCGCGCAGTTCCCCGCGCCCCTGGGCATGCGGCTGCGCCGCGATGCCTGTCTTCGTCGTCGGCTGCGGCGCCGCGCTGGCTGGTCGCGCAGTTCCCCGCGCCCCTGGAATGCGCACTGCGTGCGGCATTCCAGCTATGGGGCTGCGGCGAAGCCGCATGCCTCAGGGGCGCGGGGAACTGCGCGACCAGCCACGACGCGACTCGCACTCGGCGATGGGACGTGACCCCTACGGCGCGGCGCGCTCCCGCTCGAAAAGCATGCGCTGAAGCTCACGCGCCGCCCGAGGCGGAGCCACGTCGCTCCGGTGGGCCAGCGCGATGGTCCGATGCAGACCGGGCCGCGCCAGAGGCGTGACGCGGAGGCCGGGCCCCGCCCGGAGCGCGACCATGCGGGGCACCACGGCGACGCCGAGCCCGGCCCGGACAAAACCCAGGACCGCGTCCATCTCACCCCCCTCGACCGCGAAATCCGGCTCGAACCCCTCCGCCCGGCACGCCGCCACCGTGAGCTCCCGCAAGTCGTAACCGTGCCGGAACATGACCAGCCGCTCCCCCTCCAGATCGGAGATCCGGACCGACTTCCGCCCCCGCCCCGGCCGCGGCGCGCTCGGTGACGAGACGACCACCAGCTCCTCCCGCAGCAACTCCACCGTCGTCAGCGCGGGCGCCGGCGCCGGAAGAGGCAGGACCACCAGCGCCAGATCCACCGCCCCGCGCGCAAGCTCCCGTACGAGGTCGAGCGAGCCGCCCTCCTCGATGAGCAGCTGGATCCCGGGATAGCGGTCGTGGAAGGCGCGGAGCACGTCCGGCAGGAGGCCCGTGCACAGGGACGGGGTCGCCCCGAGCCGGACCCGCCCGCGCCGCAGCTGTGCCAGCTCCTGGACCTCGTAGCGCGCCGTGTCCGCGTCCGCGAGGATCCGCCGGGCCAGCGGCAGCAGCGCCTCACCGGCGTCCGTCAGCGTGATGTTGCCCCGGGCGCGGTGGAAGAGGTCCGCCCCCAGCTCCCGCTCGAGGGCCCGGATCTGCTGGGAGAGCGACGGCTGGGCCACATGGACCAATGCGGCGGCGTGGGTGAAGTGCCGGGTCTCCGCCACGGCGACGAAGTACTGAAGCTGCTGGAACTGCATGAACGCCACGATAGTTCCCCGCATAGGCAATGCCTATGGAAATGAGCCGCATCATGTCTTGGACCGATCGGCCCCCTCGGGCCTAACGTCTCGTCCCATGGCTCTGGCAACGCGGGCGGACCGACGACCGTCCATGACGCGCACGCTCTGGGACAGCTCCCTCGGCAAGAAGACCGTGATGGCGGTCAGCGGCATCGTGATGCTGCTGTACCTGGTCGCGCACATGATCGGGAACCTCAAGATCTTCTTCGGTCCCGGGGAGATCAACCACTACGCCCACTGGCTGCGCACCATGGGCGAGCCGGTGCTGCACTACGAGTGGGCGCTGTGGCTCGTGCGCATCGTGCTCGTCGCTGCCGTCGTGGCGCACGCCACCTCCGCGTACCAGCTGAGCCGTCGCGACATCAAGGCGCGCCCGAGCAAGTACGTGCACAAGAAGCCGGGCGCGAGCTACGCCACCCGCACGATGCGCTGGGGCGGGATCATCCTCGGCCTGTTCATCGTCTGGCACATCCTCGACCTGACGACCGGCACCGTGCACCCGGGCGGGTACGAGCACCTGCACCCGTACCAGAACATCATCGACACGTTCTCGACCTGGTACGGCAATGTCATCTACATCGTCGCGATGGTCGCCCTCGGCTTCCACGTCCAGCACGGGTTCTGGAGCGCCGCGCAGACCCTGGGCGTCGGCAGCCGGACCCGGGACCGCGTTCTGAAGGCCGTCGGCAACGTTCTCGCCGTACTGCTCACCCTCGGCTTCATCGCCGTGCCCGTGGGCGTCATGACCGGATTGGTGAGCTGAGGAACGACATGAGCACCTACGCGGACTACACCACCGGCGAGCCCGTCGTCGACGGCAAGGCCCCGGCCGGGCCCGTCCACGAGCGCTGGGACACCCGTCGCTTCGAGGCCAAGCTGGTCAACCCCGCCAACCGGCGCAAGCACACCGTCATCGTCGTCGGGACGGGGCTCGCCGGCGGCAGCGCCGGGGCCACGCTCGCCGAGCAGGGCTACCACGTCGTCCAGTTCTGCTACCAGGACTCGCCGCGCCGCGCGCACTCGATCGCCGCGCAGGGCGGTATCAACGCCGCGAAGAACTACCGCAACGACGGCGACTCCGTGCACCGGCTCTTCTACGACACCGTCAAGGGCGGCGACTTCCGCGCCCGCGAGTCGAACGTCCACCGGCTCGCGCAGATCTCCGTCGAGATCATCGACCAGTGCGTCGCGCAGGGCGTCCCGTTCGCCCGCGAGTACGGGGGTCTCCTCGACACCCGGTCCTTCGGCGGCGTCCAGGTGTCGCGCACCTTCTACGCCCGTGGCCAGACCGGGCAGCAGCTCCTGCTCGGCGCCTACCAGGCACTCAGCCGCCAGGTCGCCGCCGGGAACATCGAGCTTCATCCTCGTACCGAGATGCTCGACCTCGTCATCGTCGACGGGAAGGCGCGCGGCATCGTCGCCCGCGATCTCGTCACCGGGAAGATCGACACGTATTTCGCGGACGCCGTCGTCCTCGCCTCCGGCGGCTACGGCAACGTCTTCTACCTCTCCACCAACGCCATGAACTCCAACGCGACCGCCATCTGGCGGGCGCACCGGCGCGGCGCGTACTTCGCCAACCCCTGCTTCACGCAGATCCACCCCACCTGCATCCCGCGCACCGGCGACCACCAGTCGAAGCTGACGCTGATGAGCGAGTCGCTGCGCAACGACGGGCGGATCTGGGTGCCGAAGGCCAAGGGCGACGACCGCCCGGCCAACAAGATCCCCGAGGACGAGCGCGACTACTACCTGGAGCGCATCTACCCCTCCTTCGGCAACCTCGTCCCCCGCGACATCGCCTCCCGCGCCGCGAAGAACGTGTGCGACGAGGGGAGGGGGGTCGGGCCCGGCGGACAGGGTGTGTACCTGGACTTCGCCGACGCCATCGCGCGCATGGGCCGCAAGGCCGTCGAGGCCAAGTACGGCAACCTCTTCGACATGTACCAGCGGATCACCGACGAGGATCCGTACAAGGTGCCCATGCGGATCTACCCGGCCGTGCACTACACGATGGGCGGCCTGTGGGTCGACTACGACCTCCAGACCACCATTCCCGGCCTCTTCGCGATCGGTGAGGCCAACTTCTCCGACCACGGCGCCAACCGGCTCGGCGCCTCCGCGCTGATGCAGGGGCTCGCCGACGGCTACTTCGTCCTCCCCGCCACCATCAACGACTACCTAGCGAAGAACCCGCACACGGAGAACGTGGACGCCGCGCACCCCGCGACCGTCGAGGTCGTGCGCGAGACCGAGGAGCGGCTCGCGAAGCTGCTCGCCGTCGACGGGGACCGCACCCCTGACTCCTTCCACCGCGAACTCGGCGAGCTGATGTGGGAGTTCTGCGGCATGGCACGGACCGAGACCGGTCTGCGCAAGGCCCTTGAGCGCATCCCGCAGATCCGTGAGGAGTTCTGGCGCCGCATCAAGGTCCCGGGGACCGGTGAGGAGTTCAACCAGTCCCTGGAGAAGGCCAACCGCATCGTCGACTACATCGAGCTGGCCGAGCTGATGTGCCTCGACGCGCTGCACCGCGCCGAGTCCTGCGGTGGCCACTTCCGCGAGGAGTCGCAGACCCCGGACGGTGAGGCCGAACGCCGCGACGAGGAGTTCTCCTACGCCGCCGCCTGGGAGTTCACCGGCACCGGCGACGCCCCCGTCCTGCACAAGGAAGACCTCGTCTTCGAGTACGTCCACCCCACTCAGCGGAGCTACGCATGAAGCTCACCCTGCGCGTCTGGCGCCAGAAGAACGCCGACGCCGAAGGCGCCATGTCCACGTACGAGGTGGACGGGATCTCCCAGGACATGTCGTTCCTGGAGATGCTCGACACCCTCAACGAGGAGCTCATCGTCAAGGGCGAGGACCCCGTCGCCTTCGACCACGACTGCCGCGAGGGCATCTGCGGCGCGTGCTCGCTCGTCATCAACGGCGACGCGCACGGTCCGGAGCGCACCACCACCTGCCAGCTCCACATGCGGTCGTTCAAGGACGGCGACACGATCGACATCGAGCCGTGGCGCGCCTCCGCGTTCCCCGTCATCAAGGACCTCGTCGTCGACCGTTCGGCCTTCGACCGGATCATCCAGTCCGGCGGCTACATCACGGCCCCGACCGGCGCCGCCCCCGAGGCCCACTCCACCCCGGTGCCCAAGCCGGACGCGGACTTCGCCTTCGAGAACGCCGAGTGCATCGGCTGCGGCGCCTGCGTCGCCGCCTGCCCCAACGGCGCGGCGATGCTCTTCACCTCCGCCAAGATCAACCACCTGAACGTCCTGCCGCAGGGCGCGCCCGAGCGCGAGACCCGCGTCCTGGACATGGTGGCGCAGATGGACGAGGAGGGCTTCGGCGGCTGCACGCTCGCCGGTGAGTGCGCGACGGCCTGTCCGAAGGGCATCCCGCTGTTCTCCATCACCAGCATGAACAAGGAGTGGCTGCGCGCGAACCGCAAGGTCAGCCGCTGAGTCCATGGAAGGCGTCCCGCGAAGAGCGCGGGGTGGGCGGGGCCGGGAGCTGGTGCTCTCCCGGCCCCGTCATCGTCCCAGGCACCCGTCGCAGGGGCCTGACGAAGCGTCATGCCGGGGCGGTACCGTCGCGTCCATGTACCCGGGAGCGTACGACCGAGCCAGGCCGGCCGTCGTCACGGCAGACGGCGGCACCACCCTCACCTATGGCGCGCTGGAGGAGAACTCCCTCCGCCTCGCCGACCATCTGCGCACGGCGGGCCTGCGCAGAGGCGACCACCTCGCTCTGCTGTCCGACAACGACCCGCGTGTCATGGAGGTGTACTGGGCGGCAGTCCGCTCCGGGCTCTACCTCACCGCCGTCAACCATCATCTGACCGCCGAGGAAGCCGCCTACATTGTGCGGGACTGCGGGGCGCGGGCCCTGATCGTCGCCGATGCCGCACTCAGTGAACTGAGCTCAGCAGTCGCTGAGTTGGTGTCCGAGGTGACGCACCGCCTCGGCTTCGACGACGGGACGTACGCCGCCGCCCTCGCCGCCGCGTCACCCGAGCCGCCCGCGCACCAGCCGCGCGGCACCGACATGCTCTACTCGTCCGGCACGACGGGCCGCCCCAAGGGGGTGCAACCGGCGCTGCCCGAGGGCGACATCCGCACCGACCCCTCCACGTACCAGCTCCTCTTCCAGCCCATGTACGGCTTCGGCGAGGACAGCGTCTACCTGTGCCCGGCGCCGCTGTACCACGCGGCGCCGCTGCGGTTCTGCCACACGGTCACGGCGACGGGCGGCACCGTCGTCCTCATGCACTCCTTCGACGCGGAAGGTGCGCTGGCGGCGATCGAGCGCCACCGGGTCACGCACAGCCAGTGGGTCCCGACGATGTTCGTGCGCATGCTCAAGCTGCCCGACGCGGTGCGCGAGCGCTACGACACCTCGTCGCTGAAGGTCGCCGTCCACGCCGCCGCGCCGTGCCCGGTGGAGGTCAAGCGGCGCATGATGGACTGGTGGGGGCCCGTCCTGTACGAGTACTACGCGGCGACCGAGGGCAACGGCATCACCTTCATCGGCCCCGACGAGTGGCTGCGCAAACCCGGCTCCGTCGGCCGCGCCGGGCTCCTCGGCGAACTGCGGATCTGCGACGAGGAGGGGAAACCGCTGCCGCCGGGGGAGACGGGCATCGTCTACTTCGAACGGGACGAGCTGCCGTTCCGCTACCACCACGACGACGACCGCACCCGCGAGGCCCAGCACCCCGTCCACCCGAACTGGACGACCACGGGCGACATCGGCCATGTCGACGACGACGGCTACCTCTTCCTCACCGACCGCCGCGCCTTCACGATCATCTCCGGCGGCGTCAACATCTACCCGCAGGAGATCGAGGACTGCCTGGTGCTCCACCCGTCCGTCGCCGACGTCGCGGTCATCGGGGTGCCGGACGAGGAGATGGGCGAGGCGGTACGGGCGTACGTGCAACCGGCCGAAGGAGCCGTTCCCGGACCGGAGTTGGCCGCTGAACTGACCGCATACGTACGCACCCGCATCGCCCACTACAAGGTGCCGAGAGAACTGGAGTTCGTGCCCGCTCTCCCACGGACCCCCACGGGCAAGCTGGCGAAAGGAAAACTCCGCCAAGGGGCGCGGGGCTGTATCGACTAGCGGCTCCGCCGCGGGGCGCGACCAGCCACGCAGCACCTGCAGTCGTGAACGCTCACGAGCCCAGCAGACGCTGAAGATAAGGAGCCGTGCGGCTCAAGGATTCAGCGGCGACCACCGCAGGCGGCCCGGCGGCCACCACAACCCCACCCGCCCCACCCCCACCGGGCCCCATGTCCACCACCCAGTCCGCCCCGGCGACAACGGCCATGTCATGCTCCACCACCACCACGGAGTGCCCCGCCTCGACGAGCCCGTGCAGCTGCCGCAGGAGCACCTCCACATCGGCCGGGTGCAACCCGGTGGTGGGCTCGTCGAGGAGATAGAGGGTGTGCCCGCGCCGCGCCCGCTGCAACTCACTCGCCAGCTTGATGCGCTGCGCCTCGCCGCCGGAGAGTTCCGTGGCGGGCTGGCCGAGCCGCAGGTAGCCGAGCCCCACGTCGAGCAGGGTGCGCAGGGAGCGGAGGACCGCCTTGGCCGCGTCGTCCTCGGCGAAGAACTCGGCGGCGGACTCCACGGTCAGGTCGAGCACCTCGGCGATGTTCCGCCCCTGGTAGGTCACGTCGAGCGTCCGCGGGTTGTAGCGCGCCCCGCCGCAGTCCGGGCACGGCGCGTACGTGCTCGGCAGGAAGAGGAGCTCGACGCTGACGAAGCCCTCGCCCTGGCAGGTCTCGCACCGGCCGCCCGCGACGTTGAAGGAGAAGCGGCCGACGCCGTAGCCGCGCTCCTTCGCCGCGTCGGTCCGAGCGAACACCTTGCGCACGACGTCGAAGAGCCCGGTGTACGTGGCCAGGTTGGAGCGCGGAGTGCGCCCGATCGGCTTCTGGTCGACGACCACGAGCCGCCCGACGCCCGGCAGGTCCTCCGTGATCGCGCCGATCAGCGTCGACTTGCCGGACCCGGAGACACCGGTGACAGCGGTGAACGCACCCACGGGCAGCTCTGCCGTCACGCCCTGGAGGTTGTGCCGGGTCACCGGTCCGACCTTCAGCCAGCCGCGCGGCTCGCGGACCCGCCGCCCGCCCTTCGGTCCGTCGTCGAACAAGAAGCGTGCGGTCGCCGAGGACGCGACCCCGCGCAGCTCCGCCACCGGTCCGCTGTGCAGCACCTGCCCGCCGTGCTCGCCGGCCAGCGGGCCGACGTCGACGAGCCAGTCGGCGTGCCGCACGACGTCCAGCTGGTGCTCGACGACGAACACCGAGTTGCCCGCCGCCTTGAGCCGGTCCAGGACGGTGAGAAGGGACTCCGTGTCGGCTGGGTGCAGCCCGGCGGACGGCTCGTCGAGGACGTACACGACGCCGAACAGGCCCGACCGCAACTGCGTGGCGAGGCGCAGCCGTTGCAGCTCACCTGACGAGAGAGTCGGGGTCGCGCGGTCGGGGCTCAGGTAGCCGAGGCCCAGTTCGGTGATGGTCGCGATACGGGCCCGCAGGTCGTCCGTGAGCACCCGGGCCGTCTCGGAGTCGCCCTCGTGCGCCGCAAGGATCTCCGCAAGCTCCGTCAGCGGCAGCCGGGCGAGGTCGGCGATGGTCCGGCCGCCGAACGTCACGGCCAGGGCCTCCGCCCGCAGCCGCGCGCCGCCGCACACCGGGCACGCCTCGCTGCTCAGGAACTTCTCCGCCTTCGCGCGCAGCGCCTGGGACTTGGAGTCGGCGAACGTCTTCAGCACGTACCGGTTCGCGCTCATGTACGTGCCCTGGTACGGGCGCTGGATGCGGTCCGCGTCCCGTACCGGGTGCACGGTGACGACGGGCTGCTCGTCGGTGAACAGGATCCAGTCGCGGTCCTCCTGCGCGAGGTCCCGCCAGGGGCGGTCCACGTCGTACCCGAGGGCGTCGAGGACGTCGCGCAGGTTCTTGCCCTGCCAGGCGCCCGGCCACGCGGCGATCGCGCCCTCCCGGATCGACAGGGACGGGTCGGGGACCAGCAGCTCCTCGGTGGTGCGGTGCACCTGGCCCAGGCCGTGGCAGTGCGGGCAGGCGCCCGCGGCCGTGTTGGGCGAGAAGGAGTCGGAGTCGAGCCGCTCCGCGCCCGGCGGGTAGGCGCCGGCCCGCGAGAAGAGCATGCGCAGGGAGTTGGAGAGCGTGGTGACCGTGCCGACGGACGAGCGGGACGTGGGCGCCGAGCGGCTCTGTTGCAGGGACACCGCCGGGGGCAGCCCGCTGATCGCACCGACCTTCGGGGCGCCGACCTGGTGGATGAGGCGGCGCGCGTACGGGGCGACCGACTCGAAGTAGCGGCGCTGCGCCTCCGCGTAGATCGTGCCGAACGCGAGCGACGACTTGCCCGAGCCCGACACCCCCGTGAAGACCGCGAGGACGTCGCGCGGGACGTCCACGTCGACGCCCTTGAGGTTGTGCTCGCGGGCCCCGCGGACCCGGACGAAGCCGTCGTGGCGGGGGTCGGACGAGGACGGCGGCAACGACATGGACGCGGCTCCTGGGGTGCGTGGGGCAGGCCGGATGGATCGGACGGAGGGGAGCGGGCAAATCACACGATTCTAGGCCGCCGCGCTCCGGAGACCGGACACGGCGTCGCCGAAGGCGGATTCCAGTACCGATATTGATACTGTGGTGCTATTCTCCGTATCATCGAGTGGAGGGAGAAGCCATGCCCGCTGACCGTGCGCTGCCCGGCCCCGGCGCCGTCGAGCTGATCGGCCGCGTCCGGGAACTGGCCGCCGATGTGCTCGCCCCGCACGCCGCCGAGGCGGAGGCCGCGAGCGCCTTTCCCCGGGACGCCTTCCGCTCGCTGGGCCGCGCCGGACTGCTCGGCCTTGCCTACGGCAGGGAGTACGGGGGCGGCGGCCAGAGCTACGAGGTGTACCTGCAGGCGCTCGAAGAGGTGGCGTCCGCCTGGGCGAGCGTCGGCGTCGGCGTCTCCGTGCACGCCATGTCCTGCTTCCCGCTCGCCGTCTTCGGCACCGAGCAGCAGCGCCGCCGCTGGCTCCCCGACATGCTCGGCGGCGACCTCCTCGGCGCCTACTGCCTCTCCGAGCCCGAGGCGGGCTCCGACCCGGCCTCGATGCGCACCCGCGCCGTCCTCGACGGCGACCACTACGTGCTGAACGGCGTGAAGGCCTGGACGACGCACGGTGGCCACGCCGACTTCTACACCGTGATGGCCCGCACCTCCGACGACCGCTCGCACGGCATCTCCTGCTTCCTCGTCCCCGCCGGCACACCCGGTCTGAGCGCCGACCCGCCCGAGCGGAAGATGGGCCTCACCGGCTCGGCCACCGCGTCCATGCGCTTCGACGACGTCCGCATTCCCGTCGAGCGGCGCATCGGCAGCGAGGGGCAGGGCCTGCAGATCGCCCTCGCGGCGCTCGACTGCGGCCGCATGGGCATCGCCGCCGTCGCCACGGGGCTCGCGCAGGCGGCCCTGGACGAGGCGGTCGACTACGCCCGCGACCACGAGTCCGACGGGCAGCCGCTCATCGCCCAGCAGGGCCCGGCCTTCGCGCTCGCGGACCTGGCCGCGTCGGTCGCCGCCGCCCGCGCCACCACGCTCGCCGCCGCCCGCCGCAAGGACCAGGGCCTCACCTTCGGGCAGGAGGCGTCCATCGCCAAGCTGGTCGCCACCGACCAGGCCATGAAGGTCACCGGCGGCGCCGTGGACCTGCTCGGCGAGGACGGCTGGTCGAGCCGGTACCCCGTCGAGCGGTACCTGCGCGAGGCCAAGGTCATGCAGATCTTCGAGGGCACCAACCAGATCCAGCGCCTGGTGATCAGCCGCGCCCTCGCCAAGGCCGCGCCGGGCGCCCTGAGCGCCCCGCCCGTGCGCCGGGAGCGGCGTCAGGAAGCGACGGCGTGGACGATGAGGGAGGCCAGCTCCGCGTAGGCCTCGGAGTCGCTGAGCCCGGTGCGGTGGGTCACCTCGCCGCGCTGGATCGCCTGCATGGTGGCGGCGGCGACCTCGCCCACGAACGCCGCGTGCACCTCGCGGAAGGCGCCCGCCGTGACGCCCTCCGTGATGAGCTGCCGGATCCGGTCGGCGGCGAGCCGCGTGTTGGCCTCGTAGACCTCGCGCGTGGCGTCGAAGTCGGCCATGTCGTCGAGGAACTGCCGCGACAGCGGCCGCAGTTGCTCCGCGACCGCCGTGAGGTAGGCGACCACCCGCTCGGCCGGGGCGGAGGTGTCGGCGACCTGCTTCTCGACCGCGGCCGTCGCGTTCTTGAAGTAGTGCTTCACCGCCTCGCGCACCAGGCCCTGCTTGCTCCGCGCGAGCTGGTACAGCGTCGTCTTCGAGCAGCGGAGCCGCTCCGCCAGGTCGTCGAGGGTGAAGGAGGCGAATCCCTCCGCGACGAGGAGCGTCACCAGCCGTTCGAGCAGGTCTGTCTGGCGTGCTGTACGGCGGGCGGCTGGTGGCATGTCCACAAGAATATCCGTCCCGCGCACCCCCACGATCACTGGCCGGACGAAGGCCCCGCCGGGCTCAGCCGCGCGACCCGGGCGAGGCGCCGGTAGGACTCCAGGAGGTCCTCCCGGTCGTACGTGCTGGTCGTGACCAGGACTTCCTGGGCGCCACTCTCCTTGATGACGCGCTCAAGAGCGTCCGCGACCTGCTGTTCGGTGCCCGCGATGTGGCCGCGCAGCCCGGACTCGTACAGCTCGCGTTCCTTGGCGGTCATCTCCAGGCCGGTGATCCGCTCGGCGGGCGGCAGCGGCGGGAAGGTGCCGTGGGTGCGGGAGTACGCCATCGACCACGCCTCGGGGACGAGCAGGCGGCGGGCCTCCGGTTCGCTGCCGGCCACGGCGACCGTCCCGGAGATCACCACGTACGGCTCCTCGGCCCAGGGCGAGGGGCGGAACTCGGCGCGGTAGCGGTCGATGCCGCTCAGCATCCTCTCCCGGTCGCGGAGGTCGCCGATGACCATGGGCAGGCCCGCGCGGGCCGCGATCGAGGCGCCCTCGCCCATGGCCAGGAGATACGGCGGCACGGTGAGGCCCTCGCTCGGGCGGGCGTGGGCGTGGGTCGGGGATGTGCCGGTGAAGAAGGCGAGGAGCTCGTCGAGCTGCCCGGCGAAGCCGTCCGCGTCGGCGGCGTCCTTCTCACGGCCCAGCGCCTTGCGGACGCCGTCGGTGAACCCGACGGAGCGGCCGATCCCCATGTCGATCCGGCCCGGGAACAGCGACTCCAGGACCCCGAACTGCTCGGCGACGACGAGCGGCCGGTGGTTGGGCAGCATGACACCGCCGGTGCCGACCCGGATCGTGCGGGTCGCCGCCGCGACGGCCGCAGCGAGGACGGTCGGCGCGGACCCCGCGACCCCGGGCACGCCGTGGTGCTCGGCGACCCACACGCGGTGGTAGCCGAGGCGCTCCAGGTCCTGGGCGAGCGCGACGGTGTCGCGCAGCGCCTGCGGGGCCGTGGAGCCCTCCCGGATCCGGGAGCGGTCCAGGACGGAGAAGCGGGTCGTCTCGATCACGGTGGTCACGTTCGTTCCAACACGGTGGCTCCGCAGGGATTCCCGGAGGTGCGCCGTAAGGTGCGCTCATGACCCGGGACGCACGGCCGCTGGCCGTCTTCGATCTGGACGGCACGCTCGCCGACACCGCCCACCGGCAGGAATTCCTGGAGCGCAGACCACGGGACTGGAACGCGTTCTTCGCCGCGGCGCCCGCCGACCCGCCGCTCGCCGAGGGCGTCGCCCTGGTCCTGGACAGCGCGCGCGAGTGCGAGATCGTGTACCTCACCGGGCGCCCCGAGCGCTGCCGCGCCGACACCGAGGCGTGGCTCGCGGCCCAGGGCCTGCCGGCCGCGAGGCTGATGATGCGGCGCGACGACGATCGCAGGCCCGCCCGCCGCACCAAGCTCGACGTGCTGCGCCGCCTGGCGCGCGGCCGCACCGTCCACATGCTCGTCGACGACGACGAGCTGGTCTGCGACGACGCGGAGCGCGCCGGTTTCCCCGTCGTACGGGCCCGCTGGGCGAGCACGTCGGCGGCGCTGAAGGACGCCCAGGAGCGCGAGGGGCGGACCTGAGCGCCCGGCGGGCGCCGTCAGACGTCGTCCTCGAGGCGGAAGCCCACCTTGAGGCCCACCTGGTAGTGCTCGACGTCGCCGTCGACGATCTGGCCGCGGACCTGGGTGACCTCGAACCAGTCGAGGTTGCGCAGGGTCTGTGAGGCGCGTGCGATCCCGTTGCGGATCGCCTGGTCGACACCCTCGTGGGAGGTGCCGACGATCTCCGTGACGCGATAGGTGTGATTCGACATGTCTCCACCGTGCCCCAGGGTGCCCGTGCGCGCGAGAGGGCGGACGCCGCGCGAGCCGGATCCACGGCTTCCGCGCCGCTGCGACTTACTTTCCGGTAACCCTTGACCGCCTCATTGGTACATACCAAAATCCAGCCACATACCCGTACGAGCTGACTGCTCCTCCCCCCACGTCGGGCGATCCGACCTGTTCGCAGGCAGAAAGTGACCCCCCGTGAGATCCCGCCGTGGCGTGCTGTCCCTCTGTTCCCTCGTCGTCGTGACCGGCACGCTCGTCAGCGCGTGCGGCGTCCTGCCGGGCGGCGACCCCGAGCGGCGCACGGTCACCGTGTGGCTGATGCGCAACAGCGCCTCGGACGCGTTCGTCGAGCGCTTCACCAAGCAGTTCGAGGCCGACCACACCGACCTCCGCCTCGACGTCCGCGTCCAGGAATGGACCGGCATCGGCGAGAAGGTCTCCGCCGCCCTGAAGAAGGAGAAGGGCGGCGACGGGGCCCCCGACGTCATCGAGGTCGGCAACACCCAGGTGCCGCAGTACATCGACCAGGGCGGCCTGCTCGACCTGTCCCTGGAGTCCGCCCGCGACCTCGGCATGCAGGACTGGCTGCCCGGCCTCGCCGAGCCCGGCGTCGACAACTCCCGCCAGTTCGGCATCCCCTGGTACGCCGCCAACCGCGTCGTCATCTACAACAAGGACCTCTTCGAGCAGGCGGACGTGAAGAAGCCGCCGAAGACCCGCGACGAGTGGCTGGACATGACGCGCCGCCTCGACACCGCCTCGACCCAGGGCATCTACCTCGCCGGACAGGACTGGTACAGCCTCGCCGGGTTCATCTGGGACGAGGGCGGCGAACTGGCGAACGAGTCGACCGGCACCTGGACCGGCGCCCTCGACTCACCGGCCGCGCTGCGCGCCATGGACTTCTACGAGCGGCTCCAGGCGCTCGGCGACGGCCCCAAGGACGCCGACGAGGAACACCCCTCCCAGGCCGACCAGTTCGCGAAGGGCGACATCGCCCAGATCATCTCGGTCCCCGGCGCGGCCCAGCAGATCGTGGACAAGAACCCGGAGCTCAAGGGCCGGCTCGGCTACTTCCCGATTCCCGGCAAGACTGCCGCGCGCGCGGGCGCCGTCTTCACCGGCGGCTCGGACCTCGTCGTGCCGGGCAACACCGACGACCGGTCGGGCGCGATCGACGTGGTGAAGGAGCTGGCAGGCGAGAAGTGGAACACCGAGCTTGCCAAGACGATGAACTATGTGCCGAACAAGACGACCCTGGCCGACGCCGTCAGCGGCGAGCCGGGCGTCGCCGCGATGGCGGTCGGCGCCGCGCACGGCAAGGCGACCCCCGCGTCCCCGCTCTGGGCGAACGTGGAGGCCGCCGACAACCCCATCAAGTCCTACATGTCCCGGGTCCTGTCGGGCGCGGACCCGGCCACCGAGGCGAAGAAGGCCGCACAGGAGATCACCCGCCGCCTGGACGACAGCGCCGAGTGACCATGTGGGCTCCCGCGTCTCAGGTGGCGGGCACGGTGCTCAGTGACAGGGCGAACCGGCCCTCCGCGTCCGTCCACCACTCGGTCAACTCAAGCCCGGCGGAAGCGAGTTCACCACGTACCCCCTCGCGCCGGAACTTCGCCGACACCTCCGTGCGCAGGTCCTCGCCCGCCGCGAAGGTCACCGCGATGTCGAGCGCGGGGATCTTCACGGTCTGCGCGACGGCCGAGCGCAGCCGCATCTCGATCCACTCGCGCTCGGCGTCCCACACGGCCACGTGCCGGAAGGCGTCGGGGTCGAAGTCGGCTCCGAGCTCGCGGTTGACCACGCTCAGGACGTTCTTGTCGAACGCGGCGGTGACGCCCGCCGCGTCGTCGTAGGCGGCGACCAGCGTCGCCTCGTCCTTGACCAGGTCGGTCCCGAGCAGGAAGAAGTCACCGGGGGAGAGCAGACCCCGTACGGAGGTGAGGAACGCGGCGCGCTCCTCGGGCAGCAGGTTGCCGATCGTGCCGCCGAGGAACGCCACCAGACGCGGCCCGGGTGTCGTGGGCAGCTCCAGCGTGCGTGTGAAGTCCGCGACGAGGGCATGGACGGCGAGCGCGGGGTGCTCGGCGAGCAGCAGTTTCGCCGCTCCCCGCAGCGCGCTCTCGCTCACGTCCACGGGCACGTAGTGCGTCAGCTCCGGAAACGAGTCCAGGAGGTGGCGGGTCTTGTCGGAGGAGCCCGAACCCAGCTCGACCAGGGTCCGCGCCCCGGTCGCCGCGGCGATCTCCGGGGCGCGGGCGAGGAGGATCTCGCGTTCGGCGCGGGTCGGGTAGTACTCGGGCAGGGTGGTGATCTCGTCGAAGAGATCGCTGCCGCGCGCGTCGTAGAACCACTTCGGCGGCAGCGTCTTCGGCGTTGCGGACAGGCCGTGCAGGACGTCGGCGCGCAGGGCGGCGCCGGTGGCGTCCTCGGGAAGGGTGCGGGTCAGTGCGTACGGGCTCACGCGGGAGGCTCCTTGAGCGGGGTCAGGAGGACGTCGGTGCGGCTCGCCGCGAGCAGCGTGCGGTCGGGCACCTCGGTCCAGCGCGGGTCGTCGTCGTACGGCTCCGAGGCGACGACGGTGCGCCGCCCCGGCTCGGACAGGTACCAGAGGGTGTCGCCCCAGGCGGTCGCGGCGATCGTCTCGCCGTTGGAGAGCAGGAAGTTGAGGCGGGCGCCGGGGGTGATCCCGGCGACCTCCAGGACGGTGTCGGCCAGCGCCTGCGCCGCATCGATCTCGGCGGCACCCCCGCGCAATCGGCGCAGTATCAGCGCCCACAGGAACGCCGCGTCGCAGCGGGCCTCCATGGAGAGCAGATCGGCGGCGGGCAGCGCCGGCACCAGCGGGGTCAGCGAGCGCGGCCAGCCGGGCACCGCGCCGTTGTGGCTGAACAGCCACGGCCCCGAGGCGTACGGCGCCGCCGCGGCCTCCTGGTCGGGGCCCGCGACGGTGGCGTCCCTGACCGCCGCGAGCAGCGCGCCCGAGCGGACCACGCGGGCCAGGTCGACGTAGGACGGGTCGGCCCAGATGGGTCCGGCCCGGCGGTAGCGGGCGGGGACCGGGTCGCCGTCCGCGTACCAGCCGACACCGAAACCGTCGGCGTTGACCGTGCCGTGGCGCTGTCTGCGCGGCGCCCACGACTGCTGGAACAGGCTGTGCGGCGGCGCGTCGAGCACCTCGCCGAGCGGGACAGGCGGCCCGAGGTAGGCCAGGTGGCGGCACATCAGGCGGCCTCCCGGGCCTCGGCGTCGCGGGCCGTGCGGAACCCCGCGAAGATCTGCCGCCGCACGGGCAGGTCCCAGTTGCGGAACGTGCCCCGGCAGGCGACCGCGTCGACCGCGAACGAGCCGCCGCGCAGCACCTTGTGGTCGGGGCCGAAGAACACCTCCGAGTACTCGCGGTAGGGGTAGGCGACGAAGCCGGGGTAGGGCAGGAAGTCGCTCGCCGTCCACTCCCAGACGTCACCGATCAACTGCCGCACCCCCAGCGGGGACCGGCCGAGCGGGTAGCTGCCCGCCGGGGCCGGGCGCAGATGGCGCTGGCCCAGGTTGGCCCGCTCGGGCGTCGGGTCGGCGTCGCCCCACGGGTAGCGCAGCGAGCGGCCCGAGACGGGGTCGAAGCGGGCGGCCTTCTCCCACTCCTCCTCGCTCGGCAGACGGCGCCCCGCCCAGCGGGCGTAGGCGTCGGCCTCGTACCAGGACACGTGCAGCACCGGCTCGTCCGGCGGGACCACCTCCGTCACCCCGAACCGGCGGCGCAGCCACTGGCCCGCCTCGCGCCGCCAGAACCGGGGCGCCTCGAAGCCGCCCTCCTGGACCATGGCCCAGCCGTCCCGCGCCCACCAGCGGGGGTCGCGGTAGCCGCCGTCGGCGATGAACTCCAGGTACTTGCCGTTCGTCACCGGCACCGTGTCGATGTGGAACGCCGGGACGAACCTGGCGTGCGCGGGGCGTTCGTTGTCCAGCGCCCACGGCTCGGCCGTCGTGCCCATGGTGAACGGGCCGCCGGGGACGAGGACCTCGGCCGGGCCGTCGAACGGCTCGGACAGGGGCTCCGGGCCGGGCGCGGTGAGCGCGGCGGCGCCGGTCCGCAGCTGGTGCGTGATCAGCATGGTCTCGTCGTGCTGCTGCTCGTGCTGGGCGATCATCCCGAAGGCGAACCCCGACCGGGTCAGCCGCTCCGCGCCGTCCGCCTCGAACGACGCCCCGTCCAGGATGTCGAGCGCCCGGCCGCGCACCTCCGCCGCGTAACCGCGCGCCTCCTGCGGCGCCAGCAACGGCAGCCGGGGCCGCTCGGAGCGCGGGTGCTCGAAGGCGTCGTACAGCGGGTCGATCTCGGGCCGTATCGCCTCGCGGCCCGCGACCGCCCGCAGCAGCCACTGCTCCTCCTGGTTGCCTATGTGGGCGAGGTCCCACACCAGCGGCGACATCAACGGCGAGTGCTGCGCGGTGAGTTCGGGCTCCTCGACACAGCTGGTGAGGAGCGTGGTGCGACGGCGCGCGGTCAGCAGGGCGTCCGCCGCGCGACGGCGCAACGCCTCCGGATCCGTGGTGACGTTCTCCTCGATGGTCATGAGTGGACGGACCTCCCCGGAGCGGGATCGGACAGCAGGTCGAGCACGTCGTCGGCGGGACACCGGCCCCGCAGCACCTGGCGGTGCGTGAAGTCCGCGACCGTCTCAAGGACGCGGGTGTCGGCGCCGAGTCTCGGCAGCGCGTCCAGCGCCGTCGTGAAGCAGGCCGCCGCGGCCTCGCGCAGCTCGGGGTCGGCGAGGCCGAGCCGGGCCGCGTCCCGCCACAGCGGATTGTGCGGCGCGGGGGTCGCGCCCGCGCGCTCCGCGAGCGGCTTGACGGCGCGGTACGCGGTCTCGGCCGCCTGCGGATCGTCGAACAGCGCGGTCGTGACGGCGAGCGGCAGGAGCCACCCGTCGTCGCCCGGCTGCGCGTCGATCATCCGCAGTTCGAGGTGGCCGCGCGGGCGCACCGGCGGGAACAGCGTGGTCAGGTGGTAGTCGAGGTCGGAACGGGTCGGCGGCCGGGGCCCCGCGCCCCGGGCGCCTCTGATCCAGTCCCGGAACGACACGGCCTCCGGGACGTGCCACGGGCCGCTCTCCGTGCGCACGCACATCACGGGCGCGTCCAGGACGTGCCGCGCCCAGGCCGCGCGCGGCTCACCCTCCAGCGGCGGCGCGCCGGAGCGGCCCACCGCGATGCGGTCCCACAGCAGTTGCCGCGTGGAGCGCCAGCCCGTCGGCGTGCCGGACAGCACCGGCGAGTTGGCGAACGCGGCGACCAGGACGGGGCCGAGCAGATGCGCCAGACGCCAGCGCCTGCCGAAGCCGAGCGGGCCCGGCTCCTCGTGCCCCGCGTCCAGGCACACCTGCACGGAGGCGGAGGAGCACATCATCGACCGCCCGGCCGGACCGGCACGGTCGAGGGACGCCTCCAGGGCGTCGTAACGGGGTTCACGCAACACGCGTCGCGGGGGGCGCCACGGATCGGTGCCGTGGCCGGACAGGACGAGTCCGTGGCCGCGGAGCGCGGCGCGGACGGCGGTCAGATCGGCCCGCATGGCCGAGACGCATTCCATCAGCGAGGCGGCGGGGAGCGAGCTCAGCTCCAGCTGGCCGCCGGGTTCCACGGTGAGCGCCGAGCGCAGCGGCAGGGCGCGCAGTGCGGCGTACGCCGCGTCGAGCCGTTCGGGGGGCAGCAGGAGCCGTGGGCGCCCCGGCTCGTGGACGATCCACTCCAGCTCCACACCCACCGTGCGGGGCGGTCCGGTCTTGAAACAGATGCCCTGTACCAGGGCCTCCGTCCCGGCCTCGGTGATCCGCTCACCGAGCGCCGTACAGTCTCCCTCACCCATGTCGGGCCTCCAGTCCTCGTGGACTCCATGGTCGCCGGTGGCGACCACGCCGTCATGTCGGTCCGGCGCGGAGCCGTCCCGGGCGACGCTCGTACCACCCAAGACGCTCGCGGCGGTCCGCACAAGAGTGCCCCGGGGCGCCGCCGGTAAAGCCTGGGCGGCGCGGACATGGCCGGGGGAGGGAGGAGGAGGGATCAGTTCCAGCCGTAGCGCTCGCGCAGCCGCAGGACGACCAGGTTGAAGCGGCCCCGGTCCAGGGCGCACGCCTCGCGGCGCATCCCGCGCTCGTGCACACGCAGTACGCGGTCCACGTTCACCCACGAGTCGCGGCCGCTCCGGTCCCAGGGCCCCGCGCCGATCGCGACCCACTCGCGGTCGTCGTCGTGGCGCTTGCTGGACAGCTGCACGGCGAGCAGCGTGCCCGCCGCCTCGCGCGCGACGACGAGCACAGGACGGTCCTTGCCGCGCCCGTCGTTCTCCTCGTAGGGCACCCACGTCCAGACGATCTCACCCGGGTCCGGGTCCCCGTCGTGCTCCGGCGCGTACTCGGTCCGCACCCGCCCGACCTGGCGCGGCTCGGCCTCCACCGTGGCCGTGGGGCCGTGGCGGCCGGGGTTCTCCCCGATGGCGTTGTCATCCGTAAAGGCAGTCACGCGGGTCACGTTAGAGCCTGGACGGCGCAATCCGCGCGGCGGGTGCGCCGGGCGGGCCGGAGGCTCACCTCATGGCACGACACATATACGCAGGCACTTACCGAGGCGTCGTCACCGTCCTGGGCGTGCTGCTCACCCTGAGCGCCGCCGCCCCCGTCCGCTCGGCGCCGCCGCCCCCGCGCACCGTCTCCGCCTGGCTGCCCTACTGGGACCAGGAAGCCGCCTACCAGGACGCGCTCGCGCACGCCGCGCAGCTCCGCACCGTCAGCCCCTTCTGGTACGCCATGAAGTCCGCGACCCGCGTGGACGGCTACCAGGGCGCGGGGGAGCGGCGCGTCATCGACGGCCTGCGCGCCAAGGGCGTCCAGGTCGTCCCGACCGTCAACGACCAGGTCGGGCCGGGTGTCCTGGCCGCCGTCCTGACCCGTCCCGAGCAGCGCGCGGCCCACGTCGAGGCGCTGCTCGCCGTCGTGCGCAGCCGCGCCTACGACGGCCTCGACGTCGACTACGAGACGATCGCGCCGACCCCGGACGCCACCTACGAGGCCGTGCGCGACGGCTACGCCGCCTTCGTCACCGACCTGTGTGCGAAACTGCACGCCCTGCGCAAACAGTGCTTCGTCACCGTCACCCCCAAGACCCGCATCAGCGGCCGCGTCTGGGACTACAAGAAGCTCGGCGCCGCCGCCGACCGGCTGCGCGTCATGGCGTACAACCTGCACCACGCCCAGGGCGCACCCGGCCCGCTCACCTCGCCCGCCTGGTACGACGAGATCCTGACCCGCGCGACCGCCGAAGTCCCGCCCGAGAAAGTGGAGTTGGGGCTTCCGGCGTACGGCTGGGACTGGGCCGTCGGCAGCAAGGCGCGCGCGAAGGCCGTCACGACGAAGGAGGCCGAGGCGCTGCGCCGCAAGGTCAAGGCGCCCTACGCGCTCGACAAGGCGTCAAGCACGCCGCACTTCACGTACAAGGACGGGAGGACCGAGCGCGTCGTCTGGTACCAGGACGCCCGCGGCACCGCCGCCCACCTGCCCGTTCTGCGCAAACACAAGGTGGCGAACACCGTGCTGTGGGCCCTCGGCTTCGAGCAGCCCGAGCTGTGGAGCACGCTGGCGACGAGGTAGCCGCGGGGCCGCCGGAGCCGTCTGGAAAGATGCCGGGGGTCATGGTGCAGATACCCGAGCAGCAACCCGTCCCGCCGCCCCGTCCCGCCGCCCCCGCCGCCCCGGTCAAGGCCGTCCGGGGCACCGTGCCGACCAGCGCCGACGTCGCACGTCTGGCCGGTGTCTCGCGCGCCACGGTCAGCTATGTCCTGAACAACACCAGCGCCGTCCGCATCAGCGAACCCACCCGCCGCCGCGTCCACGAGGCCGCGAAGGAGCTCGGCTATGTCCCGCACGCCGCCGCCCGCAGCCTGCGCGCCGGGCACACCCGCATCGTCCTGATGCCGACCCCCGACGTGCCCGTCGGCCCGCTCTACAGCGGCTTCCTCAACGCGCTCCAATGGGCGCTCAGCCGCCTCGACTACACCGTCGTGCAGTACGGGAGCGTCGGCCTCGGCGGCGAGGAGGCGGCCCGCGCCTGGGCCGAGCTGCGCCCCGTCGCCGTGCTCGCCCCGGCCGCCATGGGCGCGGGCGGCGTCGACCTGCTGCGCCGGTCGGGGGCGCGGGCCGTCATCACGCTCGGCCCCGAACCGGTCGAGGGCGCCCACGCGCTGATCATGGACCACCGCGAGGTCGGCCGCGCCGCCGGCACCCACCTCCGGGAGCGCGGCCACACCCGCATCGGCGTGGTCGTGCCCGGGGAACAGGGGCTCGGCGTGTTCGCCCTGCCCCGCCTCGCGGGCGTCCAGGAGACCGGCGCCGAGGTCGTGCCCCTGCCGCTCGCCTACGAGGAGGAGGACGCGGCCCGCGTCGCCGCACACCTGCGCGACCTGGGCCTGCGCGCCGTGTTCGGCTACAACGACGAGTACGCGATGCTCCTGATGCGCGCGCTCCAGGACGCGGGCGCCGACATCCCCGGCGACGTCGCCGTCATCGGCGCCGACGACCTGATGCTCGGCCGCCTGCTGCGCCCGCGCCTCAGCACCGTACGGATCGATCTGCCGTCGGGCGAGGAACTGGCCGAACTCGTCGACGGCCTGGTGCGGGACCCGGCGGCACGGCCGGAGACACGGGACGTGCTGGGCGCGACGGCGGTGCCCCGCGCCTCCACATGAGGCGCGACCGCGCATGAGGCGCGACGGCGCACCCCGCGCCTCCACATGAGGCGTGACGGCGCATCCCGCGACTCCGCATGAAGAAGGGGCGGTCGCCGTGGACGACCGCCCCTTCTCCTCTCCGCCGCTTCAGCCCTGCTCGGGCTGCTGGCCCTCCTGGGCCGCCTTGGCCTGCTGCTCGGCGACGGACTTGCGGACCTCGTCCATGTCGAGCCGCCGGGCCTGGCCGATCACGTCGTCCAGGGCCTCCTGCGGCAGCGCGCCGGGCTGCGCGAACACAGCCACCTGGTCACGGACGATCATCAGCGTGGGGATCGACTGGATACCGAACGCGGCGGCCAGCTCCGGCTGCGCCTCCGTGTCGACCTTGCCGAAGACGAGGTCGGGGTTGGCCTCGGCCGACTTCTCGTAGACCGGCGCGAACTGCTTGCACGGCCCGCACCAGGACGCCCAGAAGTCGATCAGCAGGAACTCGTTCTCCGTGACCATCTGATCGAAGTTGTCCTTGGTCAGCTCCACGGTGGTGCTGCTCATGGTGTTCCCTCTTCCTGCTTCCTGGGGATTTCGGGGCGAAGCCGCAAGGGGCAAAGCCGCTCGGCACAACGGTCCGGCACGCGGACGTATTCCGCGCACGTACCCATGTGGCTCACCGGCACACCTACCGTCACACTGACGGTATGACGGAAGCTATCGAGTACGACGTTGTTGTGGTGGGGGCGGGACCGGTCGGCGAGAACGTCGCGGACCGGGCACGGGCGGGCGGGCTCAGCGCCGCGATCGTGGAGAGCGAGCTCGTGGGCGGCGAGTGCTCCTACTGGGCGTGCATGCCCAGCAAGGCCCTTCTCCGCCCGGTGATCGCCCGCGCGGACGCCCGCCGCGTACCGGGACTGCGCCAGTCGGCGCAGGGCCCCCTCGACACCTCGGCCGTGCTCGCCCATCGCGACTACTTCACCTCCCACTGGAAGGACGACGGCCAGGTCGGCTGGCTGGAGTCCATCGGTGTCGACCTCTACCGCGGCCACGGCCGCCTCGCCGGACCGCGCCGCGTCACGGTCACCGCCGAGGACGGCACGGTCACCACGCTCACCGCGCGCCACGCCGTGGCCGTGTGCACCGGCACCCGTGCCGCCCTCCCCGATCTGCCAGGTCTCGCCGACGCCAAGCCCTGGACCAGCCGTGAGGCCACCAGCGCCGACCACGCGCCCGGCCGCCTCGTCGTGGTCGGCGGCGGCGTCGTCGCCACCGAGATGGCCACGGCCTGGCAGGCGCTCGGCTCCCAGGTCACGATGCTCGTACGCGGCGACAGCCTGCTGAACCGGATGGAACCGTTCGCCGGGGAGCTGGTCGCGGACGCGCTGCGCGAGGCGGGCGCGGACGTCCGTACGGGTGTCTCGGTGAAGGCCGTGCACCGCGAGGGCGCCACGGTCACGGTCACCCTCGACGACGACTCGACCCTGGAAGCCGACGAGATCCTCTTCGCGACCGGCCGCGCCCCGCGCACCGAGGACATCGGCCTGGAGACCGTGGACCTGAAGCCCGGCTCGTGGCTGAGCGTCGACGACACCCTGCGCGTCGAGGGCCACGACTGGCTCTACGCGGTCGGCGACGCCAACCACCGTGCCCTCCTCACCCACCAGGGCAAGTACCAGGCCCGCATCGCGGGCGCCGCGATCACCGCGCGGGCCGCCGGGGTGCCGCTCCTGGAGACCGATCGCTGGGGCGCCCACGTCGCCACCGCCGACATCTCCGCCGTCCCCCAGGTCGTCTTCACCGACCCGGAGGCGGCGAGCGCGGGCCTCACCCTCGCCGAGGCCGAGCAGGCGGGCCACCGCGTCCGCGCCGTCGACTACGACATGGCGAACGTCGCCGGGGCGGGCCTCTACGCCGAGGGCTACACCGGCCGCGCCCGCATGATCGTCGACCTCGACTGCGAGATCCTGCTCGGCGTCACCTTCGTCGGCCCCGGCGTCGGCGAACTCATCCACTCCGCGACGATCGCCGTCGCCGGCGAGGTCCCGATCGACCGGCTGTGGCACGCGGTGCCGTCGTACCCGACGGTGAGCGAGGTGTGGCTGCGGCTCCTGGAGACCTACCGGGACGAGAGCGCGTAAGCGGGTGCCCGCCCCCGGCGCTCCTCAGCCGATCGTGACGACACGCGCCCAGGCCGGCGGAGCGTCGGGGACGTAGTCGGGGTCGTCCTCGTCCACCGCGCCGGCGGGCCGGGGGAAGAGGCCGACGACCGTGCGGCAGGGCGGCGGCGCGGACGGCCAGGGAGTCTGCCCGTCCGTCAGGGCGACGACCACGTCCGGACGGGGCCGGGAGCGCAGCGCGCGGGCGAAACCGGAGCGCAGGTCGGTCCCGCCCCCGCCGATCAGCTCCAGGCTCTCGGCGCGACAGATCGGAACGGCGATCCCGGCGGCCGCGTCGCAGGAGACCACCGACACCAGATCGCGCCGCCCGCCCACCGCGCGCGTGATCGCGGCCACCTCGAGCAGCGCGCTGCCGAGTTCCGCGTCGCTCACCGACCCCGACGTGTCGATCACCACGCACACCCGGGGCGGCGTGCGGCGCAGACTCGGCAGCAGCACGCCGGGGACGCTCGCCGAACGCCGGGACGGGCGCCGGTAGCTGTGGTTGTCGCCGGGGCCCGGCGCGGCCGCCGCCGAACGGACCGCCGCGCCGAGCAACTGCCGCCAGGGCTGCGGCGGCTGGAACGCCGTGTCCGCCCAGCGGCGCCACCCCTGCGGCGCGTCGCCCGGCCGCCCCCTGATCCCCTCCGCGACCCGGAACCTGACCCGGTCCCGCTGCTGCCTGCTCAGCCCGTGCGCGCCGTCGGGCCCCAGCTCCCAGGGCCGCTCACGGCCGTCGGCGGCGCTGCCGCAGTCCAGCCACGCCAGGTCCGTGGTCAGCCCGGACATCGACGACATGCGCAGGTACTCCTCCATCAGGAGACCGTCCGGCAGGTCGAGGAGGGACGGCACGACGGCGCCCTCGGGCCGGAGCAGCCCGTCGCCGTAGATGTCGTCGTTGATCTCGAAGTCGGCGGCGATGTTGTGCCGCAGCCGCGCGCCCGCGCCCTGGTCGCCGTGTTCCCGCGCGTACCGGTCGCCGCGCCCGTGATGGTCGCGCAGGAGGTGGGAGACCTCGTGCACCCAGACGCCCGCCAGCTCCTCCACCGGGGTCCGCGCCACGAATGCGGGCGAGACGTAGCAGCGCCAGTACGCGTCCACCGCCATGGTCGGCACGGCCCGGTCCTCGATCACGTGCAGGGCGAAGAGGGCGTCCGCCAGATAGGGCCGCACCTTCACCGCGTGCAGCCGGGCGGACAGCAGCTTCTCCATGTCCAGCGGGAGAGGGGCCACGGGCGCACCGCTACGAGGGCCGGTCATCGGCGGGGCTCCGACGCCCGGGCCACGGACCGGTCCGACCGGCGGGCGATGCCCACGACCCCGGTCAGGCGCTCCACCGCCTCCGGTACCTCCCAGTCGTCGCGGCGCAGCGCGGCCAGCGTCGCGGCCGGGGCTACGAGCAGGTCGGGGGCGCCGGTCTCCAGGGCGCGGACGAGGACCGCCCAGCCGGCCTCCCAGCGCTCCCGCTCCGGCCGCGCCCCGACGGCGGCCACCACCGCCTCCAGCGCCGCCTGCCGCAGATCGCCGCGCGCGGGCAGCTCGGCCGCGGCCGGATCGGCCAGGAGCGTCTCCGGGTCCGGGAGGTCCAGCCGGTCGAGGTGGGCGAGGAGTTCGAGCCCCGGCCCGTCGCCCACGGCGCCCCGTACGAGGAGTGCAAGGACGTCGCGCGACACGTCGGCCGCCGTGCCGAAGGCGAGCAGCGTCATGGCCGCCTCCCAGCTGCGGGGTGAGGGCCAGGCGCTGCCCCGCCGTGTCTCCGTGGTCGGCAGCCGGTGGATCAGCGTCGGCCGCGCCTCCAGGAAGCCGCAGACCACACGGCGGGCGAACGCGACGGCCTCCGCCAGGCGGTCCGGTGCCAGGGTGGGGAGTGCGGCCCTCGGCCAGACGCCGCCCAGGCCGCGCACCACCACGTCCCGGTCGTGCACCCAGTGCAGATGCACGAACCGGTTCGCCAGCGGCGGGCTCAGCTCCCAGCCGTCCGCCGCCGACGCCCGCGGGTTGGCCGCCGCCACGATCCGTACGCCCGGGGGCAGTTGCAGGGTGCCCACCCGTCGCTCCAGGACGACCCTGAGCAGTGCGGCCTGGACCGCCGGGGTGGCGGTGGAGAGTTCGTCCAGGAAGAGCAGGCCCCGGCCGGCCCGTACGAGGTGTACCGCCCACTGCGGGGGTGCCATCGGTACGCCCTGCTCCGCGGGGTTGTCGCCGATGATGGGCAGGCCGGAGAAGTCCGACGGTTCGTGGACGCTGGCGATCACGGTGGTCAGCGGGAGGTCGAGTGACTCGGCCAGTTGTGTCAGCGCCGCCGTTTTGCCGATGCCCGGTTCGCCCCACAGGAGTACGGGGAGGTCGGCGGCGACGGCGAGGGTCAAGGCCTCCAGCTGTTCGTCGGGGCGGGGTTCCGTGCGGGTGCTTCTCAGGAGGGCCAGGAGGTCGTTGGCCAGGGCCAGTTGGGGGGCGGTGGTCGTGGTCATGGGGCATCACCTGTGCGGGAGGGTTTTGACGGGTGGGCGGTGGTTGGTGGCAGGGTTTTCGGTTGCCGGTCCGTGGGGGCTGGGCGCGCAGTTCCCCGCGCCCCTGACATGCGCACTTCGTGCGGCATTTCCTGGGCGGGGCGCGGCTCAGGGTGTGTTCAGCAGGACAGTGCTGAGCGCGGGTGGGCGCGGCCGGATTGTTTGGTGCGGGGGGTGTGCCATGGCCAGGGGCGGCGGCGGGGTTCGGCGAGGGAGGGGAGGCCCGCGCGGAAGAGGGCCGCTTCGGTGTGGCGGGTCGCCGCTGCCGTCAGGGCGTCGCGGAGCGGGCCGTCACGGAGGAGCGCGGCGCGGCCCAGCAGCCCCTCGACCACGGCGAGCGCCCCGGCGACGTCCCCGTGCAGGAGGCGTTCGCGGACGGCGGGCAACGCCTCAGGGCTGCGGTGCGCCGCGTCGATCGCCCGCAGGCAGGGCAGCCCGGGGCCGCCGAGCGCCACAAGCAGCTCCTCCCGGCGCAGTTGCCCGGGATCGTGGTCGATCGCCGTGAGCACCTCGTCCCGCAGCGCGATCCGGTGGACCTCGCCCCGGCACTCCACCCGGTGCGGATCACCCGGCTCGGGCCCGGGACCGGGGACAGCAGTCCCTGCCTCGCCGGGAGGCACCAGCGCCGCGGCGACCAGGGGATGCAGACGCTCCGCCGCGATCAGGCCCGCCCGGAGCAGTTCGGCGTCCGGCAGCGGCCTGGCCGCCGCCTCCGGCAGCAGGGGTAGCCCCGTGACCGGCGTGACCGGCGGACCGGGCAGGGGACGGAGCGTCGGGACATGGCTGTCGTCAGGGGCGACGAGTGCGAACACCGCGTGCTCGCGCGCGGCGAGCCGTACGGCGAACGCCCCGCGCGGACACCGGCCCTCGGCCCGCAGCAGCACCTCCGCCTCGGCGGCCCAGCCCGCCGCGGACCTGCGCGCCAGCTCACCGCTGCGGCCGGCGTCCCAGAGGTGCCGGTGCAGGTCGAGCCGGAAACGCCGGTCGGGGTGGGGGTGCGGATGGAGCGCGGCGGCGCTCTCGCGCGCGTCCCCCTCCCACAGGGCCAGCGTCATGCGCTGGCCGCCGTCGGCCCAGGCCGGAGGCGTACGCACCACCAGATGCAGCGGCCCGGCGCCGGATCGCTCGTACCGGGCGAGGGAGAGGGTCAGGCCGGGCCGCAGGCGCCCGTCGGGGGCGATCCTGGGCATGTGCCAGCGCAGCAGATCGGGCGCGAGGCGACGCAGATCCGCGCGGACGCGCTGGAAGAGATCGGTGCCGTGACGGACGCGTACGGCGCGCGGATCGAGGGCGACATCGACGCGGGCGGCGGCGCAGGCCCCCGCCCAGTCACCGGCCGCACGCCGTGCGGCCGAAGTCTCGATCATGGACGGAGGCACGGCGTACTCGCGTACGCGCTGCCACATCAGCAGGTGGGACGGGATCCCGTCCGCGAAGTGAGGTGCCATCAGCACTCACCTTGCGCGGACGGTTCCCCCAATCCAGCCGGTTCAGCCAAGGAGAAGTTCTTCATCGCCGGCATCGTAAGCACCGCCCGCAACCTTTGTCAGCCCATTAATGCTGCTGCGGTTTCTGCGCCGTGGCCTCGCTCGGGCGGACCACCACGAAGCCCTCGCCCTCCAGCATCAGCTGAACCGCCTCGCCGGAGCCGCCGCGGAGCATCGAGCCGACGGACTGGGAGCGGTGCAGGGAGGTGCGCAGGCCGGCGCTCCAGCCGACCACCGCGTCCGTGTCGACGTAGACCGGCTGCTGCGGCGAGACCGGCAGGACGAGCGGGTTGCCCTCGCAGACCAGGCCGAGCCTGCCGTGGCCGGTGAAGACGCTGTTGAACAGGCCGCCACCGGTCATGCCCGCGCCCTTCACCGTCTTGATCTCGTACGACAGGGTGGGGTCGAAGCACAGGACGTTGCGGCCGTTGACCGTGAACACGTCGCCGGGCTCGATGTCGACGACGAAGACGTTCTGCGCCTCCTGCGCGAACCACGCCTCGCCCTGGCCCTTCACCTTCATCAGGGCCAGGCCCTCGCCGGTGACGGCCCGCTTCAGCATGCCGCCGACGCCCTGGCCCTTCCGCTCGAACTGCAGATTCCCCCGGTAGGCGATCATCGATCCCTGCCGCGCCAGCATCTCGCCGTCGACCACGTAACGGATCGACTTGGCGTTCTGGACGGTCATGCCGGGCGCGACAGCGGCCTGCACCATGTACTCACTCGCGAAAAGATCACCCTTCATGGGGGCATCGTGGCCCGGAGGGATCCGTTCCCACAAGCGTCCTGGCGTCTTACAAGGATGTGAGCGAAGTTCCCGGCTCACGCGGAGGCGTCGCCCACGTCGCTACCCAGATGGCAGCTTCATTCAACGGGAACCGGCACGGGCAGCCGATCGTCATGCAGAGCATGCCTTCTGCTCTCATTCTTGGTTTCGACCCGCACGCAGTGCCTGGTATGGACGGGGACGCCGTGCGCGCGGTCCTGGACAAGGAACTGGACCGTCTTGGCGAACATGCCGTCGATGCTTCCATGACGCTGATCGCGCCGGACGCATCAGCCGAGTCCATGGTGGTCGCGGCGCTGTCCGAACGAGACTGGGACGTCGTAGTCATCGGGGGTGGGATACGCAAGCCTGAACCTCTACTGACGTTCTTCGAGCAAGTCGTGAACCTGGTCCGGCGGCATGCACCGGGCGCCGCTATCGCCTTCAACACCAGCATCGACGACAGCGTCGAGGCAGCCATGCGGTGGCTATGAGGCCCGGCTCGGCTGTCCCATCCCGCCTTCATGGGTATGTCCCATGCACGTTTCGGTGGCTGCGATGCGCAGCGAGGGCATCGCCGAGCAGTTCCGTCTGCACTCGCAGGTGAAGGCGCAGGTCGACGAGGGCTACCGAGGGCCACCAGCCGAACGCTCAGGCCAGCACGCCCCGAATGTATCCGCTCACGACCTCGTTAGCGCCGTACCGCCTTCAGGACCACGAATTTCGGGTCGCTCGCGACGAGTTCACTGGTGCCGAAGAGGCGGCGCAGCTTCAGGTGGTAGCCGAGGTGGCGGTTGCCGACGACCCACAGTTCGCCGCCGGGGCGCAGTGCCGCGTGGGCCTGGCGGAACATGCGCCATGCCGTCGCGTCCGTCGTCGCCTGGTGGGAGTGGAACGGCGGGTTGTTGAGGACCAGGTCCACGCTCGCGCGGGGCACGTCCGCGAGTCCGTCGCCGACGCGGAAGTCGGCCTTGCCGGGGCGGTCGGCGCAGTTGCGCGCGTACGTCGCCCCGGCCGACGCCACCGCCTGGTGCGACTCGTCGGTGAACAGGATCTCCGCGTCCGGGGCGGTGAGCGCGGCGCTCGTCCCGACGACGCCGTTGCCGCACCCGAGGTCGACGATGCGGGCGGCGCCGGTGGCGCGCGGCAGGTGCTGGAGGAAGAACCGGGTTCCGATGTCCAGGCGCTCGGCGCAGAACACGCCCGCGTGGTTGACGACGGTGCGGCCCGCCAACTGCCTGATTTCGGCCGGGAGTTGATAGGAGCGCGGCCACGGGTTGGGCCCCGGGGAGAGGGTGGTCAGGTCCGGGGTGCTGAAGACGAGCCGCGCCTTCTTCTCGGCGAGGGAGGTGCGGGTCGGGCCGATGATCCGCTCGAACAGGGTCAGCGTCGAGGTGTGGATCTCCTTGACCATGCCGGTGCCGACGACCACGGTGCCCTCGTGCAGTGCGGGCCGCAGCCGGTGCAGCTGGTCCTCCAGGAGGGCGAGGCTCTTGGGTACGCGGACGAGCAGGACGTCCACGCGCCCCGGCGGGGTGTCCTGGGTGGTCAGCAGCCGGACCCCGGCGTCGTCCGCTCCCGCGCGGGCCAGGTTCTCCCCGGTCGCGCGCTGCCCGAGGTACGAGTCCGAGATCAGCGTCGGCGCGCAGCCGTCCACCTGGGCGAGCGCCGTGCCGATCGCGCCCCACCGGTCACCGACCACCACGACCGTGCCGGACAGCTCCGTGCCGCTCTCCGCGAGGTGCTTCAGCAGGTAGGAGTCGGCGGCGTCCCAGGCGCGCAGGGGGTCGCGGGGGTCCGCCGGGTAGCGGGTGAGCCGCAGCTCGCCCCAGGGCGTGCTCATGAGCCGGGCGTCGTGGGCGGGGGCGGGGGTGGGGGTGGGCTGATCGGTGCGGTTCATCGTCCGACCAGGCTAACCGAGCGGCCGCATGGCAGGAGCCGCAGCTCACAGCGGTACGTCGCTGCGTGCTGCGGCTCCAGGGACCCGGCTCAGTCCTGCGGATCCTGCGGGAAGTCACCGGCGAGGGCGCCCGCCATCCGCAGGTGCGGCGCCGCCTCCGCGTCCCGGCCCTGGCGCTCCAGGGTCCGTCCGAGCATCAGCCGGGCGTAGTGCTCGACCGGGTCGCGCTCGACGACGATCCGCAGCTGGTCCTCGGCGCGCCGGAGCTGGGCCGAGTGGTAGTACGAACGGGCGAGCAGCAGCCGCGGACCGACCTGCTCCGGGACCTCCTCGACGAGGCCGTCCAGGATGTCGGCGGCCTTGCTGAACTCCTTCGCGTCGAAGAACATCCGCGCCCGCTCCCACCGCTCGGCGGCCGTCCCGTGCGTGTAGTACTTCTGCTCCACGATTGCCTCCTCGTCGTTCGGGGTCGTCAACCGGGGGTGCGCCCGGCATATTCCCCGGCGCCATCACCCCGGGCCGCCACCAGCCCTGCGGCCCCCACCAGCCCTGCGGCCCCCACGCGTTTCAGCCGACCTCGCGCCGAACGCCCCGCCCCGCACCCGCGCCCCCTATGTTGCTGAGAGCCCCTCCCGATGTTGCTGAGAGCCCCTCCCGTTTCGCGCCCAGGGAGCCCCATGGACACCCCGTATCTCTCGCGTCGCCGCTTCCTTCAGACCGGTACCGTCACCGCGGGTGCCGTCGCCGCGAGTGGGGTGGGCGTTCCGGTGCCGGTCGCGGCGGTCGGTGCGCGCGCCGCCACGCTGGCGTTCACCGGTGCCACGAACGGCGCCGCCACCCTCGCCCCGTCCGGCGACCGGCTCGTCGCGGAGGTGCAGAACGTGCTGTGGTCGGTTCCGCGCGGCGGCGGGCCCGCGACCGCGCTCACGACGCCCGAACTGGAGCCGACCCGGCCGCAGTTCAGCCCGGACGGGGAGCGGATCGTCGTCTGCGCGTACCGGGGCGGCGGGTTCCACCTCTGGCTGCTCGACGCCGACGGGTCCGCGCCGCGGCAGCTCACCGACGGGCCCTGGGACGATCGCGGGCCCGCCTGGTCGCCGGACGGCACCCGCGTCGCGTTCGCCTCCGAGCGCGGGGGCGATCCGGTCGCCGGGAGCCCGTACCGGATCTGGGTCGTCGATGTGCGGGACGGAAAGCTGACCCGGCTGACCGGTCGGCCCGGCCAGTCGGGGCCCGGGCAGAGCGGCGCCTGGGAGGACTTCGACCCCACATGGTCGCCGGACGGGGCGCGGGTCCTCTTCGTCCGCGGTGTCGTGCCCGCCACCGGCGGCACCTTGCAGGCCGCCACCATCGCCTCCGTCGCCGCGGACGGCACAAGACCCGTCGCCGTCGAGCGCGTCGACGGATCCGGCGCGCAGGTCATGACCCCGGCGCTGTCTCCGCGCGGCCGCCTCGCCCACCTCCGTACCACTCCGGCACCCGCCGCGAGCTGCACCCTCGTGGTCGACGGCAAGCCGGTCGAGGTCGGCGGCGACCTCGCACCGGTACCGCCGCGCTGGACCGGCGACGACACCCTGCTGCTCACCGTCGACGGCGCGTTCCGCCTCGTACACCCCGACCGGCCCGGGGACGCCGAACGCATCCCTTTCCTCGCCCGCCACACCGCCGACCGGCCCCGCTACCGCGTCAAGCGGTACGACTTCGAGGCCGGGGGAGTGCACCCGGTGCGCGCCCCGCATCTGCCCGCCCTGTCGCCCGACGGCCGCTCCGTCGCCTTCGTCGCCCTCAACTCCCTCTACGTGGGCGCCACTTCGGGTGGCAAAGCACCCCGCCGCATCGTCCGCGCCCCCGCCACGCGCTACCTCCTCGCCCCCACCTGGACCCCCGACGGCAAAGCGCTCCTCTACGCGGACGACCGCACGGGCCTGCTCGCCGTGCGCCGCCACGACCTCGCCACCGGCAAGGAGACCGTCCTGGCGGAGGGCGGACGCGTCTTCCCCGCCCTCTCACCGGACGGCACGTGCCTCGCCTGCCTCGACATGTCGGGGAACCTCGTCGTCCGCGACCTCGCGGCGGACACCGAGCGGGTCCTCGCTCCACCGCTCGGCGGCGGCGGACTGCCCGGCCGGCCCTCCTGGTCGCCCGACAGCCGGTACGTCGCCCTGTGCGACCGGGGCCGCCTCAACCAGCGCTTCCGCGAGGGCTACAACCTGATCCGTGTCGTCGACACGGCCACCGGCACCGCGGCGCCGCACGCCGTCGCCCCGCACGTGTCGATCGCCGACCGGTACGACTCCGGGCCCGTCTGGTCCCCCGACGGCCGGACCATGGCCGTCGTCGTCGAGTCCGCCCTGTGGCTGCTTCCCGTCCGCCCCGACGGCACCCCGGACGGACCGCCCCGCCAGGTCACCGAGGAGGCCGCCGACCACCCGAGCTGGGCCGCCGACAGCCGCCGCCTGCTCTACCTGTCGGCGGGGCGGCTCCGCCTCCTGGACGTGGAGCGCGGCACCGCCCGCACCGTACGCGTCCCGCTCGACCAGCGCCGCCCGCGCCCCGCCGACACCGTCGTGCACGCGGGCCGCCTCTGGGACGGGACGGGGTACGGCGTGCGCGACGACGTCGACATCACTGTCGAGCGGGGACGGATCGTCGGCGTCGCCCCGCACCGCGCAGGAGCCCGGCGCCCCGCCGCCCACCGGATCGACGCCTCCGACCGCACCGTCCTGCCCGGCCTCTGGGACACCCACACCCACCCCTGGCAGTCCACCTACGGCGGCCGCCAGACCGTCCTGCAACTCGCCTACGGCATCACCACCGCCGTCTCCCTCGGCGGCTTCGCCTACGAACAGGCCCGCATCCGGGAGGCCGTGAACGCCGGGGCGCTCGCCGGCCCCCGCCTCCTCGCCACCGGCGAACTCCTCGACGGGGCCCGCGTCGCCTACAGCATGGGCCGCGCCCACCGCACCCGCGCGGGCCTGCGCCGCTCCCTCGACCGGGCCGCCGCGCTCGACTGGGACTTCGTGAAGACGTACGTCCGGGCGCCGGGCTGGGTGATGAAGGAGGCGGCGCGCTTCGCGCACGAGCGCCTCGGCGTACGCAGCGGAAGCCACCTCTGCACCCCCGGGGTCCAGCTCGGCCAGGACCTGACGACCCATCTGCAGGCCACGCAACGCCTGGAGTTCGGGCACGCCACGACGGCGGGCGGCCGGTCGTACGACGACGTGCGGGAGATCTACACCCGGGCGGACTTCCACCTCATCGCGACCCCGTTCACGGCGGCGCCGCTGCTCGGCGCGGACCCCGCCCTCGCGGACGACCCGCGCGTCACGGCGCTGATGCCGCCGTGGGACACGGTCGTCGTGGACCAGCTGGCGGCGACCCCGCCCACGGACGCCCAACTCGCCACGCTGCGGCGCGAGACCGACATCTACCGGCGGATCCTGGCCGAAGGCGGACTGGTCGCCCTCGGCACCGACCAGCCCCTCGTCCCGGTCGGCCTCCACCTCCACCTCGCCCTGCGTGCCCTGCACCGCGGCGGTCTCACCCCGGCGCGGGCCCTGCGCACCGCGACCGTCCTGCCCGCCCGGGTCTTCGGCGCCGACGCCGACCTGGGGACGGTCGAGGAGGGCAGGCTCGCCGACCTCACCTTCGTCGACGGAGACCCGTTCACCGACTTCGACGACCTGGTCCGTACGACGGCCGTCCTGCGCGGCGGACTCCTGTTCCGGCAGGCCGACCTCGTAGGGGCCTTCGAACCGGTCATCGCGGGCGCGCACCCCGGCCATTGGCTGGAGGTGAGCCGCCACATGAGGAAGGACGGCTGCTGCGACCCCGGCTTCTGACGCCGTCCGGGGGACGGGGGAGAGTAGGGCCATGGACCGTCCCGCCCACCGGCTCCTGCCCGGTGATCCCGCCTCGCCCGTCCTCCTCCACGTGCCGCACGGCTCCCGTACCGTCCCCGCCGGCGTACGGGCCGGGCTCCTGCTCGACGACACCGCCCTGGAGCGCGAACTCGACCTCATCACCGACGCCCGTACCCAGGACATCGCCGAGCACGCCGCGCGCGCCGCCGCCGTCACCCCGTGGCGGTTCGTGAACGAACGCTCGCGCCTCGTCGTCGACCCCGAGCGGTTTTCCGACGAGCGGGAGGAGATGCGTGCGGTCGGCATGGGCGCCGTGTACACCCGCACCACCCAGCGCGCGCCCCTGCGCCCCGAGCCGCCCGCCGACGAGGCCGAACTCCTCGCCACGTACTTCCACCCCTACGCGGAGGCGATGACCCGGGCCGTCGATGACCGCCTCGCGGCGACGGGCCGGGCCGTGATCATCGACGTCCACTCCTATCCGAGCCGGGCCCTGCCCTACGAACTGCACGGCGCGGACCCGCGCCCCGCCGTCTGCCTGGGCACGGACCCGTTCCACACGCCGGACGCGCTGCTCTCCCTGGCCCGCGAGGCGTTCGCGCCGCTCGGCGATGTCGGCCTGAACACGCCTTTCGCCGGGGCCTACGTACCCCTGCGCCACTACACCGAGGACCCGCGCGTGCACGCCCTGATGCTGGAGCTGCGCCGCGACGTCTACCTCGACGAACCCGTCACCCCGGACGACGCGGGATTGCACAAGGCCGCGGAGTGCCTCGCCGCGCTGATCGAGGGGGCCCACCATGGCTGAGCCGTTCCTGTACGTGGTCGTCAGCGCGGCCGGGGTCGCCGACGGTGTCGGGGGGCTGATCGGCGAGGCGAGGGTCGCGGGCTGGGAGGTCGGCGTGATCGCGACGCCGACCGCCCTCGGCGGCTTCTTCGACCGGGCCGCCGTGGAGGAGCTGACGGGGCGTCCGGTGCGGTCCGCGTGGCGCTCGCCCGCGACACCGCGCCCGTTCCCGCCGGCGGACGCGATCGTGGCCGCGCCCGCCACGTTCAACACGGTCAACAAGTGGGCGGCGGGCATCGCCGACACCCTCGCCGTGGCGACGCTCTGCGAGGCGTACGGCGCGGGCACCCCCGTCGCCGCCGCCCCCTGCGTGAACGAGCAGCTGGCCCTGCACCCCGCCTACCAGGACAGCGTGCGCCGCCTGCGCGGGATGGGCGTACGGTTCGCCTCCGGCGAGTTCGGCTGGCCCGCGGCGACGGAGCTGCTCGCGCAGTTGAGGGGAGCGGTCGGCTGACGCGCCGGGCGTCGGTGCGCTGAGGACAGCTCCCAGCGGCGGCCGGGGGAGGGGGTCCGAAGACAGGCTCTCTCAGGCCCCGGCCACTCTGACCAGCGTCTCCGGTGTCAGGTCCGCGAGGGTCGGATAGCCGTCCACCGCCATCAGGAGGTCCGCCTCCGCGAGCAGCGTGCGCAGGACGTGGACCAGGCCGTCCTCCCCGCCGACGGCGAGCCCGTACGCGTACGGGCGTCCGACGCCGACCGCCGTCGCGCCGAGCGCCAGCGCCTTGATCACGTCCGTGCCGGAGCGGACGCCGGAGTCGAAGAGGACCGGGAGGCCGTCGGCGGCCTCGACGACGCCGGGCAGGGCGTCGAGCGCGGGGAGGCCGCCGTTGGCCTGGCGGCCGCCGTGGTTGGAGCAGTAGATGCCGTCGACGCCGCCGTCGCGGGCCCGGCGCACGTCCTCCGGGTGGCAGATGCCCTTGAGGAGCAGCGGCAGGTCGGTGAGGGAGCGCAGCCAGGGCAGGTCGTCCCAGGTGAGCGGCTTGCCGAAGAGGCCGACCCAGGTGGAGACGGTGGCCGTCGGGTCGCTGCCGGGGACCAGCTCCCGGAAGCGCGGGTCGGAGGTGTAGTTGGCGAGGCAGTGGCCGCGCAGCTGCGGGAAGTTGGACGTCGACAGGTCGCGCGGGCGCCAGCCGGTGATGAAGGTGTCGAGCGTGACGACGATGCCCTTGTAGCCCGCGGCCTCGGCCCGCTTGACCAGGCTCTCGGCGAGCTCCCGGTCGGTCGGCGTGTAGAGCTGGAAGAAGCCCGGGGTGTCGCCGAACTGGGCGGCCACGTCCTCCAGCGGGTCCACCGACAGCGTCGAGGCGACCATGGGCACGCCCGTGCGCGCCGCGGCCCGCGCCGTCGCCAGATCGCCGTGCCCGTCCTGCGCGCACAGCCCGATCACGCCGACCGGCGCCATGAACAGTGGCGAGGGCAGCCGCAGCCCGAACAGGTCGACCGACAGGTCCCGCCGGTCCGCGCCGACCATCATGCGCGGCACGAGCCCGTACCGCCGGAACGCCTCGACGTTCGCCCGCTGCGTGTGCTCGTCGCCCGCGCCCCCGGCCACGTACGACCACACGGACTCGGGCAGCGCCGCCCGCGCCCGTGCTTCGAGGGCGTCGTACTCCATCGGCATGGTGGGGACGACGCCCCGCAGTCCGTCGAGGTAGATCTCGTACTGGTAGTCGCCGAACTGCGGGCTCATGCGTGCACCTCGTCATCGGGGGCCATCGGGGGCCATCGGGGTCCTGTGCTGGAGCACCCCAATCTGCCAGCACTTGAGCGCCCGGTACAGAGACGAAGATCAGGTGGCCGCGCGCGCGAACTCCAGTGAGACCCGGAAGATCCGCTCCACCTCGTCCTCCCCGACGCCGATCCAGCCGTGCTCCGCCCCGGCCACGGTCCGCAGCCCGGCCTCCGCGCCCGCCGCGCGCAGCGCCGCCGCCAGGTCCCGGCCGTGCCCGCAGGGCACCATCGTGTCGGCCTCGCCGTGGACGATCAGGAACGGTGGCGCGCCCGCGTGCGCGCGGCGGACGGGGCTCGCCGCGGCGGCCAGGCCCGGGACGGCGGCGGGGGCCGCGCCGAGCAGCAGCGCCTCCATCGACGCCGGATCGGCGGGGTCGAACGGCGGCCGCGGCGTCTGCAGGTCCGAGGGCCCGTACCAGACGACCGCCCCGGCGAGCGGCGGCTCCGTGTGGGTGAGCGCGAGGAGCGACGCCAGGTGGCCGCCCGCGGACTCGCCCCAGACCACGACCCGTGCCGGGTCGATGTCCAGCTCCTCCGCGCGCAGCCCAAGCCAGCGCGACGCGGCGCGCACGTCGTCCAGTGGGGCCGGGAACACGGCCTCGCCGCTCAGCCGGTAGTCGACGCAGGCGACGGCGAGCCCGGCCGCCGCGATCCGCTCGAACGGGCCCGGCTCCCAGGCCCGGGTACGCACCCCCATGTCGTCCCTGCGCCCGCGCCGCCACGCGCCGCCGTGCAGGAACAGGACCAGGGGAGCGGGGCGGCGCCCGGCCTCCGGAGCGGGCAGCCACAGGTCGAGCTCCAGCGGCCGGCCGCCCTCGACGACCCCGTACGGCACACCTCGCAGCACACGTGTGCCGGACCCGCGCTCCGCCGCATCGGGCAGCGGTGCGACGTCCGGGTGCGGCGCGGCGATGAGCGCCCGTACCTCGGCCGGTGTCACGAGGTCCGCCACTGCTGGTCGGGCAGGAACCGCACGTCGTACTCCTGCGGCACGGTGCCGAACTTGTGCGGCTCGGGGATGAAGGGCCGCTTCGGCAGGCCGTGTTCCTCCGCCGGGGTGCCGAGGCTCTCGAAGAACCGCTCGAAGGTGCCGCCGGGTCCGGCGGCGACGCCCACGATCTGTGTGTGGTGGCGCTCCATGCGGTAGGCGTGCGGGCAGTTCTTCGGTACGAAGCCGAAGTCGCCCGGGGTGAGGAGCCGTTCGGTCTGCTCGCCCTCGGTGTCCTCGACGAACAGGCGGACCGCGCCGTGGGTGACGTAGAAGACCTCATACGTGTCGGCGTGCAGGTGTGCCGGGATGATGTCGCCCTTGGGGCCTTCGCAGGTGAAGAAGTTGAAGGTGTTCTCGGTCTGCTCGCGGCCCGCGTAGACGGTGATCAGGTCGCCGAAGAGATGGGCCCGGTCGCCCTCGCCCTTCTCGATGAAGTACGGCTTTCCCGGCTCGGGCGGGATGCGGGACGCGTCCCGGTAGCGTGTCGCGAACTCGATGGTCATGTGGGGACCGCCTTCACGTGCCGGCCCGCGCTGTGTCAGGCCGCCTGACGATGTACGTCAGGTAGCCTGACATCTCGATGAGGAAGAAGGCAAGACGATGACCGGGGTCGGAGGTGACCGGCGTGATCTGCCGCAGCTGCTCGGCGAGGCCAGGCGCTGGTTCGAGGAGGGGCTGCTCGCCGAGGTGGGCGGCGACGGCGGGCCCGCGGTGACGCCGCCGCAGGTGCAGCTCTTCGCGCAGCTCGACGAGGACGGCACCACCGTCGCCGAGCTGGCCCGGCGGATGGGTGTGACGCGGCAGACCGTCCATCAGGCCGTGCACGCGCTCGTCGCCGCCGGGCTGCTCGAACAGGTGCCGGACCCGTCGTCGGCGCGGCAGCGGCTCATTCGCCGCACCGCCGAGGGGCGGCGCGCCCACGAGCGGGCGCGCCGCGCGCTGGAGCGCCTGGAGGAGCGGCTCGCCGAGCGGATCGGCGCGGCGGCGGTGGCGGCGCTGCGGTCCGCTCTCGAAGAGCCCTGGGGCGAGCCGCCCGGCCGGCTCTAGTCGTCGATCGCGGCCGTGACCTTGCCCAGGTCCACGAACTTGAAGTTGGTGGAGGGGCGGTCCGGGTCGCCCGGCGCGTCGTGGCCGTCCTGGACGACGAGGAGGCCGTACGGGTAGCGGCGGCCGAGCGGGGCGTTCAGCGCGGCGGCGCCGTCGCACTCCTCGGAGCCGTCGAGCGCCGCCGAGGCCGGGGTGACGCGGAAGCCGCCCTCGTACTCGTTGGCGTCGGACACCTCCCGGTCGTACGCCGCGAAGGTGTTGTCGCCCTGGCTGGAGGCGAGCAGCAGCCCGTCGCCGTCCTTCTCGGTGACGAGGGTGAGGCCCTCGACGTCGGCGGTGAGGTGCGTGCCGCCGAAGCCGGGGTCGGTGCCGGGGGCGCACTCCTCGGTCGCCTCGTCGTAGGTGCCGGGCACCCCGTACTCGCGCACCTTGTCGACCAGTTCCGGCGTGCCGGTGAGGTCGGCGCGCAGCCGCCAGATCCCGATGTCCTCCTGGCCCGCGTACAGCGTGCCGTTCGCCGGGTCCACCACCATGCCCTCCACCTGCGGCAGTTCGCCGGGCTCGGCGCACGGTGACCACGACGTCCCGTCCGGGAGGCGGAAGGCGGAGGGCAGGTCGAGGGTGCGTACGGGGCGGTAGCCGACGGTGCCGTTGCGGTGCGCGGTCAGTTCGAGGAGGGCGAGGCGGGTCCGCTCGCGCCGGCTGACGAGCGCGTACGAGCGCCCTGTCCTCTTGTCGGTCCAGGTGGCGAGGCCGTACGCGGTGCGCTGCTCGTCGACCTCCTCCTGGGAGGCGGAGAAGACGCGGGGCGCCTGCGGGTCGGTGACGTCCTTCAGCGGGCCGCCGGGGCGGTCGCGGTCGATGCGGTAGACGCGCAGCCGGTCGCCGCCGCGGTCCGTGGTGACGGCGAGGTCGGGCAGGCGGGCGCTGTCCACCAGGTCGACGTTGTTGAAGCGGCCGGGCGCGTGGTCCGGGCCCGGCGCGGCGGGCGCGGGTATCGACTGCACCTCGCGCGCGTCGAGGTCGTACACGCGCAGGCCGCCCTGTTTGGCGGTGGCGATGACGAGGCTGCGGTCCGGGTCCATGTCGTTCCGCCAGATGGCGGGGTCGTCGGCGTCGGCGTCGCCGCCCGCCGCGTCGTCGTGCAGGGCGGCCGTCTCCGCGCGCGGAGTCACGGCGGGCAGCGGGGCGGCGGCCCCGGCCGGGGCGGTGGCGGTCGCGGCGAGCGCGGCGACGGCGGTGGCGAGGACGGCCAGGGGTGTCCGGGAGCGGACCACGAGTAGCTCCTTCATGTCGGGAACAAGCCGGGACCATGCGGGGAACATGACGGCAGCATCGTGTGATCTTGGCGTGAGACGGAAGGGGTCGGTGGGTGAACCGGGCCCGTCCGCGGTGTGAACGGCCGGATGTGTGCGGCGCGGAAGCGGCCGGTGGGGCCCTTGGGGCCGCCGAGATTCTGCAAACAAAATCGTTGACAATCTTGTTGGCCTAGATTTAGCGTCGACAGGCACTCACTCAGGGAGGGCAGATGCCGAAGGAAGCCCGTCCAGGCTCCGGAGAGCAGGCCAAGCAGTACGCGCTGGAGCGGCTCAGGACGGCGATCCTGCGCGGCGAGATGGCACCGGCCCAGCGGCTGGTGGAGAACGAACTCGCCGAGCAGTACGACGTCACCCGCGCCAGCATCAGGGCGGCGCTGCTCGACCTCGCGGGCGAGGGCCTTGTCGAGCGGATCCGCAACCGCGGATCGCGTGTGCGGGTGGTCACGGTCGAGGAGGCCGTGGAGATCACGGAGTGCCGGATGGTGCTCGAAGGGCTGTGCGCGGCCAAGGCGGCGAAGGACGCCACCGACGCCCAGCTCGACGAGCTGACCGCGCTGGGCGAGGCCATGTCCAAGGCGGTCGCCGACGGCGATCCGCTCTCCTACTCCGACCTCAACCACGACCTGCACGCCCGCATCCGGGACATCTCCGGCCAGCACACGGCCGTCGGCCTCCTGGAACGGCTCAACGCGCAACTGGTGCGCCACCGCTTCCAGTTGGCGCTGCGCCCGGGGCGTCCGCAGCAGTCCTTGAGTGAGCACCTGGCGGTGATCGAGGCGATCCGCGCCAGGGACCCGGAGGCGGCCGAACGGGCCGTCCGCGCCCACCTGGGCAGCGTGATCGACGCCTTGCGCGCCGGCTGACGCCGCCAGGGCGGGCGCGTCCCCCGCAGTCAAGGAGACGCAGCATGACCCAAGGCAACCCGCCCGCCACGCCACCACGCTCGACACTGGTGATCACCGCCCACGCGGGGGACTTCGTGTGGCGGGCCGGTGGCGCCATCGCCCTGGCCGCCTCCCGGGGCGAGAAGGTCACCATCGCCTGCCTCACGTTCGGCGAGCGCGGCGAGTCCGCCAAGGCCTGGCGCGAGGGCAGGAAGCTCGACGAGATCAAGGCGCTGCGCCGCGACGAGGCCGAGCGCGCCGCCGCCGCACTCGGCGCCGGGGTCCGGTTCTTCGACGCCGGCGACTACCCGCTCGTCCCGAGCGCCGAGCTGACCGACCGGCTCGTCACCGTCTACCGCGAAACCCAGCCGGACGTCGTCCTCACGCATCCGGTCGAGGACCCGTACAACGGCGACCACCCGGCCGCCAACCGCATGGCCCTGGAGGCCCGCGTCCTCGCGCAGGCCATCGGCTACCCCGGCGAGGGCGAGATCATCGGCGCCCCGCCCGTCTTCTACTTCGAGCCGCACCAGCCCGAGATGAGCGGCTTCCGGCCCGAGGTCCTCCTCGACATCACCGAGGTGTGGGAGACCAAGCGCCGCGCCATGGAGTGCCTGGCCGCGCAGAAACACCTCTGGGACTACTACACCGACTTGGCCGTACGCCGAGGCGTGCAGCTCAAGCGCAACGCGGGCCCGAACCTCGGCCTCGCCCACCGGACCATGGCCGAGGCGTACATGCGCCCGTACCCGCAGATCGCGAAGGAGCTCGCCTGATGCCCGGCGTCATCGTCACCGACCCGCCCAAGGCCACCCGCGAGGAGGTCGCGGCGCTCGCCCGGTACGGCGTCGCCACCGTCCACGAGGCGATGGGCCGCACCGGTCTCCTCGGCCACCACCTGCGCCCCAACCAGCAGGACACCCGGGTCGCCGGAACCGCCGTCACCGTCCTGTCCTGGCCCGGCGACAACCTCATGATCCACGCGGCGGTCGAGCAGTGCGGCGAGGGCGACCTCCTCGTCGTCACCACCACCTCCCCGTCCACGGACGGCATGTTCGGCGAACTGTTCGCCACCGCCCTCAAGCAGCGCGGCGTCCGCGGCATCGTCACCAACGCGGGTATCCGCGACACCGCCGAACTGCGCGAAATGGGCTTCCCCGCCTGGTCGGCCGCCGTCTCCGCACAGGGCACGGTGAAGGCGACCGGCGGCAGCGTCAACGTGCCCGTCGTGATCGGCGGCCAGATCATCCGGCCCGGTGACGTGATCGTCGCCGACGACGACGGGGTCGTGGTCGTGCCCCGGGAGGGCGCGGCCGAGGCGGCGCGCACGTCGCAGGCGCGCGAGGAGAAGGAGGCCGCCACGCGCGCCGCCTTCGTCGAGGGGCAACTCGGCCTCGACCGCTACGGGTTGCGCAAGACGCTGGCCGACCTCGGCGTGGAGTACCGCACCTACGACGAGCACACGGGGGCGGGTTCGTGACCGCGCCCACCGAGGTGCGCTGCATGCTCCTGCGCGGCGGCACCTCCAAGGGCGCCTACTTCCTGGCCGAGGACCTCCCCGCCGATCCGGCCACCCGCGACGACCTGCTCCTGCGGATCATGGGCAGCCCCGATCCCCGCCAGATCGACGGCCTCGGCGGGGCGCACCCTCTGACCAGCAAGGTCGCGGTCGTCGCGCCCTCGCGGAACCCCGAATCCGCCGATGTCGACTACCTGTTCCTCCAGGTCGGTGTCGACAAGGCGGAGGTGTCGGACCGGCAGAACTGCGGGAACCTGCTCGCGGGCGTCGGGCCGTTCGCCGTCGAACGCGGACTGATCGACGCCGGTTCCGAAGAGACCGCCGTCCGCATCCGCATGGTCAACTCCGGGGACCTCGCCACGGCGACGTTCCCGACCCCGGGCGGGCGCGTCGACCACAGCGGGGGCACGGAGATCTCCGGAGTCCCCGGCACGGCCGCAGCCGTGGTCATCGAGTTCCCGCCGGGCAGTGCCCCCTTGCTGCCCACCGGCCACGCCCGCGACACCGTCACCGGTATCGAGGTGACGTGCGTGGACAACGGGATGCCGACCGTCCTCGCCGACGCCCGGTCCCTGGGCGTCACGGGCTACGAGGACCCGGAGGAGCTGGAGGCGAACGCGGAACTCGCCGACCGCATCCGGCGACTCCGGCTCGCAGCCGGGGAGTTGATGGGTCTCGGCGACGTCTCCGCCACCACCGTGCCCAAGGTGACCCTGCTCGCCCCGCCCCGGCACGGCGGCGCCGTCACCACCCGCACCTTCATCCCCGTACGCTGCCACACCTCGATCGGCGTCCTCGGTGCCGCGAGCGTGGCCGCGGGGCTGCTCCTGGAGAAGGGCGTCGCCGCGGGCCTCGCCCGGCCTCCCGCCACGGACCGCGTGCGCATCGAGCACCCCACCGGCTTCACCGACATCGAGAGCAGCCTCACCACAGGACCCGACGGACTGCCCCGCGCCCGCCGCACCGCCGTCGTCCGCACCGCCCGCAAGATCTTCGACGGCACCGTCTTCCCCCGCCCCGCTCCCGCGCCCCCTTCAGGAGGTCCCCGATGACTCCGCCCCTCGGCGACATCGCCCACGTCGGCCACGCCCAGCTGTTCACCCCGGACCTGGACGCCAGCGTCGCCTTCTTCACCGACTTCCTCGGCCTCACGGTCAACGGCCAGGACGGCGACACGGTCTACCTGCGGACCTTCGACGACTACGAGCACCACAGCCTCGTCCTCACCGCCCGGGACCAGCCGGGACTCGGCCGGCTCGCCCTGCGCACCTCCAGCGAGGAGGCGTTGCGGCGCCGGGTGGCGGCGGTGGAGGACGCGGGCGGCAGCGGCCGATGGGCCGAGGACGAACCCGGCCTCGGCAAGCTGTACGTCACCACCGACCCGGACGGCCACGAGCACGCCCTGTACTGGGAGAGCGAGCACTACACCGCTCCCGACGGGTTGCGGCCGGCGTTGAAGAACCAGCCGCAGGCCAAGCCCAACCGGGGTGTCGGCGTGCGCCGCCTCGACCACGTCAACTTCCTCGCCGCCGACGTGCTCGCCAACGCCGAGTTCCAGCAGCACGTGCTCGGCGCCCGGCCCACCGAGCAGATCCGCCTCGACACGGGCCGGATCGCGGCCCGCTGGCTGACCTTCAGCAACAAGTCGTACGACGTCGTCTACACCGAGGACTGGACCGGCAGCGAGGGCCGCCTGCACCACATCGCCTTCGCCACCGACACCCGCGAGGACATCCTGCGCGCCGCCGACCTCGCCATCGACTCCGGCGTCTTCATCGAGACGGGCCCGCACAAGCACGCCATCCAGCAGACGTTCTTCCTCTACGTCTACGAGCCCGGCGGCAACCGCATCGAGCTGTGCAACCCGCTCACCCGCCTCGTCCTCGCGCCCGACTGGCCGCTGATCACGTGGACCGAGGCGGAGCGCGCCAAGGGGCAGGCGTGGGGTCTGAAGACGATCCAGTCGTTCCACACGCACGGAACGCCGCCCGTGGAGCCGCCCGCGGGGCCCGCCGCAGGGGTCTGAACCTCGACTGTTCCTGAGATTGTCAACAAAAGTGTTGACGAAGGGCGGCACGCGTTTCTAGCGTGCCGCTCACACATATCGCTCCAGGGACTCCCCACCCTGACGAGAGGAACAACGATGTCCTCCTCCGCCACCCCGCCCACCGCCGCCCGCCGCGGCGTGAGAATGGCCCGGCTGGTCTTCGCCCTGTGCTGGCTCGCCGTCCTCTTCGACGGCCTCGACATGTTCATCTACGGCTCCGTGCTGCCGCACATGCTGGAGTCGAAGGCGCTCGGCCTCGACCCCGACCAGGCCGGTGACCTGGGCAGCTACGCCACCTTCGGCATGCTGATCGGCGCCCTGACGGCCGGCACGGTCTCCGACCGGATCGGTCGCAAGAAGATGATGGCCGTCTGCGTCACCGTCTTCTCGCTCGCCTCCGGACTGTGCGCGCTCGCCCCGAACGTCGCCGCCTTCGGCCTCGGCCGCACCCTCGCGGGCATCGGGCTCGGCGGTCTGCTCCCCACCGCGATCACGATGGTCTCCGACTACGCGCCGCGCGGACGTGGCGCCCTGATCGTCGGCGGCCTGATGACCGCGCACCACGCGGGCGGCATCCTCTCCGCGTACGTGGCGACCTGGGTGGTCGAACCGCTCGGCTGGCGCGCGGCGTTCTGGTTCTGCGTCGTTCCGCTGCTGTTCGTGCCGGTGATCGCCAAGATCATGCCGGAGTCCCTGAGCTTCCTCGTCGCACGGGGCCGCACCGAGGAGGCGCGGCGCCTGTCCACCGCGTACGACGTGGAGCTGCCCGCCGTGAAGGAGCGGCGGCCGGAGGGCGCGGGCCGCTGGGACGCACTGACCGACCTGTTCCGCGCGCACCAGTGGGTGCAGACGCTGCTGTACTGGCTGGCCTCGTTCGGCGGTCTGCTCCTCGTCTACGGCGTCGCGACCTGGCTCCCCACACTGATGCGCGCCGAGGGCTACGACCTGGGCTCCTCGCTCCAGTTCGTCGTCGTCTTCAACCTCGGCGGCATCGTCGGCATGCTCGTCGCGGGCCGCGCCGCCGACCGCTTCGGCGCCCCGCGCATCTCCGCGATCTGGTTCCTGCTCACCGCCGTCAGCGTCTACCTGCTGAGCATCCACATGGCGCTCGCGCTCACGTTCGTGGTGGTCTTCCTCGCCGGAGTCTTCCTCAACAGCGCCCAGACCATGATCTACGCGACGGTGTCGATCCGCTCCGCGCCCGAGAGCCGGGCGACGGCGGTCGGCTGGACCTCCGGCATGGGCCGCTTCGGCGCGGTCTTCGGCCCCTGGCTCGGCGGCCAGCTCCTCGCCTCCGGCAACGGCGACTGGGGCTTCACGGCCTTCGCCCTGACCGGGATCTTCTCGATGGTGTTCATCGGCATCGCGTCCCTGCGCAAAGCGCCGCAGGCGACGCCCCGGGCCTCGGAGCGGCCGGTGGCCGCCGCGTAGTCTGCGGATCATGAGGCGCGCCCTGATCCTGCCAATGATTCTCGTGCTCTGCGGCGCCCTCGCCGCGACCGGCCCGGCCCTGCGGGGAGACACCGGGCCGGCCGTGGCGTACGCGCTGGTGTTCCTGGTGCTCGCGGGGGTCTGCTCGCCGTTGATCTTCCCGAGGTCGGTCGGCTCGGACGAGGCGCGGCGGCGCAGCGCGGCCGACGGGCGCCCCGTCGTCTACTGGCGCCCTGGCTGCGCGTACTGCATGCGGCTCCGACTGCGACTGGGCCGCCGGGCCCGCCGGCTGCACTGGGTGAACATCTGGCGGGACCCGGCGGGCGCGGCTGCCGTGCGGGCGGTCAACGACGGCAACGAGACGGTGCCGACCGTCTTCGTCGCGGACCGCCCGCACACGAACCCCGATCCCGGGTGGGTACGGGAACAGCTCTGAGCCCCGGTCAGTGGCGCGGGGCGCCCTGCCTCCGCAGCACCGCCGCCGACGCCACCGCGCCAAGCGCGCACAGCACACCCATCACCAGGACCGCCACGTGCACGCCGGACATGAACGCCGCGTGGCTGCCCTCGACCACCGCCGCCCTGAGCTGCGCGGGCATCGACTCCGCGACTGGCGCCGCGCCCATCGCCACCGCGTCCTTCGCCTCGGCGAGCTGCCCGGCGGCCCGCTCGGGCACGCCCGCCGAAGTCAGCTCCGAGCCGAGCGTCGAGCCGACCCGGCTGCTGATCAGCGACACGAGCACGGACGTGCCGAGCGCGCCGCCCACCTGGAGCGCGGTCGCCTGCAAGCCACCGGCGACACCCGCGTCCTCGACCGGCGCGTTGCCCACGATCGCGGCGGACGACGCCGACATCACCATGCCGACACCGAGGCCGAGCGCGACGAACGGCGGCCACAGCGCCCCGTACCCCGAATCCGCCGACCATGTCAGCATCAGGAACGACGCCGCGCCCTGGAGCACCATGCCGAGCGGCATCGTGAGGCGCGGCCCGAACCGGTCGGTGAGCGCGGCGCCCAGCGGCGAGGCGACGACAGAGGCGAGGCTCAGCGGCAGCGTGCGGACACCCGCCTCGACGGGGGAGAACCCGCGCATGTTCTGCAGGTACAGCATCACGAAGAAGATGCCGCCGAGCAGGACGAAGAAGTTGAGCGCGGTGACGACCGTGCCGACGGTCACCGCCGGGCTGCGGAACAGCCGCATCGGAAGCAGCGGGTGCGCGACGCGGGACTCGTACCAGCCGAACAGGACGAGCAGCGCCACACCGGCGACGATCGCGCCGAGGGTGCCCGCCGAACTCCAGCCCCAGGTCTCGCCCTTGACCACGCCGAACACCACGACCAGCATGCCGAGCGCGAGCAGCACGACACCGACGACGTCGAACTTCTCCCCGGCCGCCGCCGCGTTCCTGCTCTGCGGCAGCACGAGCGCGCTGACGATGATGGCGACGATGCCGACAGGCGCGTTGATGTAGAAGACGGACTCCCAGTTGACGTGCTCGACGAGCAGGCCGCCCACGATCGGGCCGAGCGCCGTGGAGACCGAGGAGACCATGGCCCAGATGCCGACGGCCATGCCGAACTTGCGCGGCGGGAAGACCGCGCGCAGCAGGCCGAGCGTGTTCGGCATGAGCAGCGCGCCGAAGAAGCCCTGCGCGGCGCGGAAGGCGATGACCAGCTCGATGGAGCCCGACAGGCCGATGGCGACCGACGCCACGGTGAAGCCCGCGACGCCGACGAGGTACACGGTGCGCCGGCCGAACCGGTCACCGAGCTTGCCGCCGAGGATCAGCGCGGCGGCGAGCGCGAGCAGGTAGGAGTTGGTCACCCACTGCAGGCCCGCGGTGGAGGCGTTCAGGTCGCGGCCGATCGCCGGGTTCGCGATGGAGACGACCGAGCCGTCGAGCCCGACCATGAACAGGCCGAAGGCTACGGCGATCAGCGTCAGCCACGGGTTGGCGCGCCGCCCCGAGGGCGCTGTGCTCGCCGGGTCCGGTGGCGCGGACACCGGGGCGGGGGAGGGGGCGACAGAGGGGAGAGAGGGGGACGACATACGTGTGCCTTGTCTGGGACGAGGGTGAATGAAGAAAGAGGGGCACGGAAAGCGCCCCGCCCCGGCACAGATGTGACGGGAGCAGGGCGCGGGCGCGGCGGACCGGCGGGCGTCAGCCCGCGGTCGGCCGCAGATGTGTGTCGAGTGAGTTCAGCGCACCCAGGGCGGAGCCGAGCGCGTCCAGCTCACCGCCGGTCAGATGGCGCAGCGCCGCCGCGAGGTGGCGGCGGGCGATCCCCTCGGCCTCGGCGATCCGCTCCCGGGCCACGGCGGTGGTGTGCAGATGGGCCACGCGCCGGTCGGCGGCGTCGCCGCGGCGCTCCAGGAGCCCGGCGCGGGTGAGGTGGGAGACCAGCGCGCTGACGTTGTTCGGCTGCATCAGCAGCTCGTGCGCCGCCTCGCGCACGGTGATGCCGTCCCGCTCCGCGACCAGGCGGAGCAGCGCGATCTGCGCCTCGGGCAGCCGGTCGTGCGGGAAGTCCCCGAGGATCCGGCGGTCCAGGGTCCTGTGCAGCGTCGGCAGGGACACCGCGAGCGCGGAGGCGACGCGGTCGACGTCCTTGCGGGCGGCACGGGAGGTGGGCATGGGTTCAAGGTAGGTATGAGGTCATAGGTATGTCAAAGCAGGTACCTGAAGGCGGATACCTGACTGACACGTGTTCTGCCTGCGTATCCGGGTTGTGCGGTGTACATACGCCTGCTCCCGGGGTTCTACACACACCACACATCACTCCTCCCCGGGTATGACACGCGCCGCCGGCCGCTACCGCGAACGCGGGTCCGTACTCCGGCTCAGAGGCTTACCCGACGGCCCGGGGCAGCGGAGACGATGGAAGCGATCCTGCCCCACGACCCCGACGGGAGCCCCTTTCGCCGTGGCTACGTTCTTGTACAAACTCGGACGGCTGTCCTTCCGGCGCCGCCGCTATGTGGCGCTGCTGTGGGTGCTGCTGCTCGGCGGGATCGGCTTCGCGTCGTCGGCCGCCCCTGCCCCGCCCGCCGACACCTTCGCGATGCCGGGCACCGAGGCGCAGAAGGCGTTCGACCTGCTCGACGAGAAGTTCCCGGCGGCCGGTGCCGAGGGCGCGACGGCCCGCGTCGTCATCCGCGCCCCGCAGGGCGAGAAGCTGACCGACCCGGCGCCCAAGACCGACGTCGGGAAGCTGGTGACCGCGCTCGGCAAGGGTGCCGACGTCTCCTCCGTCGCCGACCCGTACAAGGCGAACGCCGTCAGCAAGGACGGCTCGACCGCCTACGCCTCCGTGGCGTACAAGGTCCCCTCGACCGAGCTGACGGACGCGTCGCACGAGGCGCTGACCAAGGCCATCGACGACGCCCGCGCCGAGGGCTTCACCGTCGAGGCGGGCGGCGACGCCGTCGAGGCCGAGCAGGAGATGGGCGGCAGCGCCGAACTCATCGGCATCGCGATCTCCGCGGTCGTCCTGCTCATCACCTTCGGCTCGCTGGTCGCCGCGGGGATGCCGCTGCTCACAGCGATCATCGGTGTCGGCATCGGCATCTCCGGCATCACGGCGCTCGGCAGCGTCCTGGAGCTGTCCTCCACCACGTCCACCCTCGCGACGATGATCGGCCTCGCGGTCGGCATCGACTACGCCCTGTTCATCGTGAGCCGCTACCGCGCCGAGATAGCCGAGGGCCGCGAACGCGAGGAGGCGGCGGGCCGCGCGGTCGGCACGGCCGGCTCCGCGGTCGTCTTCGCCGGTCTCACCGTGATCGTCGCCCTCGCGGGGCTGTCCGTCGTGAACATCCCGCTCCTGACGAAGATGGGCCTGGCCGCCGCGGCGACCGTCGCCATCTCCGTCCTCATCGCGCTCACCATGATTCCGGCGCTGCTCGGCTTCGCGGGCAAGAAGGTGCTGCGCCGCAAGGACCGCGAGGCCGCCGTCCCGGCGCCGGACACGCCCGAGGGCAAGCCGAACCTGGGCACCCGCTGGTCCCGCTTCGTCATGCGCCGCCCGCTGACCGTCCTGCTCGTCGCCGTGATCGGCCTCGGCACCGTCGCCGTCCCGGCCACCAGCCTGGAGCGTCCGGCTGGGACAGCACACAGGCGCAAGGCGTACGACATGCTGTCCGAGTCGTTCGGCGCCGGGTTCAACGGCCCGCTGATGGTGACCGTCGACGGCAAGGGCGCGGAGGCCGCCGCCAAGACGGTCGGCGCCTCGCTCGCCAAGGTCGACGGTGTCGCGGCGGTCGCTCCCGCCCAGGTCAACGAGGCGGGCGACACCGCCATCATGTCCGTCGTCCCGTCGAGCGGACCCAGCGACCACAGGACCGAGGAACTGGTCAAGGAGATCCGCTCGCAGGCCGAGGGCTGGGGAGCGGACACCGACTCCGAGGTCCTGGTCACCGGTCAGACGGCCATGACGATCGACTTCTCGCAGACCCTGAACGACGCGCTCGTGCCGTACCTGCTGCTCGTCGTCGGCCTGGCGTTCCTGCTCCTGATGCTGGTGTTCCGCTCGGTCCTGGTCCCGCTCAAGGCGGCGCTCGGCTTCCTCCTGTCGGTGGCGGCGGCGCTCGGCGCCGTGGTCGCGGTCTTCCAGTGGGGCTGGCTCGCGGGCCTGGTCGGCGTCGACCAGCCGGGACCGATCATGTCGATGATGCCGATCTTCATGATCGGCGTGGTCTTCGGTCTCGCCATGGACTACGAGGTCTTCCTCGTGACCCGGATGCGCGAGGCGTACGTCCACGGGGCGCGCCCCGGCGAGGCCATCGTGACCGGGTTCCGGCACGGCGGCCGGGTCGTCGGCGCCGCGGCGGTCATCATGATCAGCGTCTTCTCCGGCTTTATCATGGAGGACAACGACATGATCAAGATGATGGGCTTCGGCCTCGCCGTCGCCGTCCTCTTCGACGCGTTCGTGGTCCGCATGGCGATCGTGCCCGCGGTCATGGCGCTGCTCGGCAAGGCCGCCTGGTGGCTGCCGCGCTGGCTGGACAAGGCCCTGCCGAACGTCGACGTGGAGGGCGAGAAGCTCCAGAAGTCCCTGGCCGGGCCCCGGCCCGCCGGGGACGAGGACCGGGAGCTCCAGCCCGTGCGCGGCTGAGCACCGTAACGTCTCATAAGCGGCGGCCACGTCGAACACACCCGCACAGTGCCGTGGCCGCCGCTCAGGACGCACACGCCCGACGGGTCGCCGGGGCGCGTCCATGAACCCCAACTGCCGCGCCGGGCCCCGGGTGACGGGCGCCCGGCGCGTCCACTCAAACGGTTGTGTGGTCGCTCGGCTGTGCGATCGCCGGGGTGTCAGTCCGTGTAGACCTCGGCCCGGTCCACGCTCACGAACGCCGCTTTGGACGACCCGTTCCGCTCACCCGTCACCCGGACCTTCAGCGTGTGGCTGCCGTTGGCCAGGCGCGGGCTGAGGTACTGCAGCGTCTCCCCGGTGCGGATCGCGCCGTAGAAGTCGACCCGCCGCTCAGGGCCGCCGTCGACGCTGATCGCCGCGATCCCGTTGCCGGTGTCGCGCACGGAGAGCAGGGCGATCCGGGTGCCGGTGAAGGTGAACGTGGCGGTGTTGCCCGCCCGGTCGCTCCAGTGGTCGTCGCCCCAGAAGCACTGGGCGGCGCAGCCGGTCCCCGCGTTCCAGGTGCCGGTGTACGCGACCGAACCGGCGCCGCTGGAGCGGCCGTCGTCATTGATCCAGTGGTTGCCCGAGCCGGGGTCGCCGGAGGGCAAATCCTGGGTCGCGCCCATGGCGAGCGGCGCCCCGAGGTCCGGGCTGCCGTCCGCGTTCCAGGTGATCTTCTGGGCGCGGGTCGTGCGGTCGGAGTACGTGTTCACCGACGTGGTCTTGGCGTGGTAGATCAGCCAGTCCTGGGTGCCGTCGGGCGACTTGAAGAAGGCGTGGTGGCCGGGGCCGAAGACGCCGCGGTCGTCGGCGCGCGAGAACACCGGCCCCGAGCGCTGCGCCCAGTTGCCGGGCACGAGCGGGTCCGCGCCGTCGGCCAGGGACATCTGCCAGACCTGGTAGTCGGGCTTGCCCGTGTCACACGTGGAGTACGTCATCCACGTACGTCCGTTGCGGTGGAGGAACTCGGGGCCCTCGCGGACCTCGGGGCAGCCCCCGGCCGCGTTGATCGCGACCGCGTCGCCCGAGACGGTGTACGGGTTCGACATCGGCGCGATGTTGAGCCCGTTGTGCTGGTACGGGTTGATGCCGCTGTACGCGAGATACAGGCGGCCGTTGTGCTGGAGGATGCCCGGGTCGATGGCGAAGTCGTCTCCGTGGTTGGGCGGGGCGAGCTTCGCCTTGAAGTGGTACGGGCCCGCCGGGTCGTCGCGCTCCGACTCCAGGACGAACAGGCGGTGATGGTCGTCGGTGCCGTCGTCGGCGGTGTAGTAGAGGTACCAGCGGGAGCCGAAGCGGTAGAACTCCGGCGCCCAGATGTGCTGGTTGCGCGAGGCGTCGGTGTCCGTCCACACCGTGATCGGGTCGGCGTCGAGGAGTGTGGCCAGGGACGGCGAGCGCCACATCCTGATGCTGTCGCCCTGGGTGGTGGTGAGGTGGTAGGCCCCGTTCGCGTAGGCCAGATACGGGTCGGGTCCGGTGTTCAGCGGGTTCCGGAAGGTACCCGAGGCGGCCGCCGCCGCTTCGGGCGCCGGTCTCGCCGCGCCGGCCTGCGGCGCGCAGACCAGTCCGACGAGCAGCGCCAGAAGTGCGGTGACCAGAGCGGTACGGGGCCGGATGCGCATGAGCGGCTCCTTACATCGATGTAAGTCTCACGGCTCTCAGGACGGTAGGGAAGGGGTGCGGGGCTGTCAACGGGGCCCAGGCACACCCGCGTTGTTGCTCACTGGCCACCGAGACCGGTGGTCGCCACCGACTTCACGATGTGCCGCTGGAAGAAGAGGAACACGACCACGAGCGGCAGCGCGGCGAGCACGGCCGACGCCATCGACTGGGCGTACTGGATGCCGTACGCGTCCTTCACCGTGGTGATGCCGACGGGCAGCGTCATCAGCGACGGGTCGGAGGTCGACACGAACGGCCACAGGAAGTTGTTCCACGCGCCGATGAACACGAAGATCGCGACGGCGGCGAGCATCGGCCGCGACAGCGGGAGCAGCACCGACCAGAAGATCCGCCAGTGCCCGGCGCCGTCGATCCTGGCCGCCTCCTCCAACTCCTTGGGCAGCGAGTCGAAGTGCTTCTTCAGGATGAACACCATCACGGGCGCGACCGTCTGCGGCAGGATCACCGCCGCGTACGTGTCGAGCAGGTGCAGCGTCAGCATCTGCTGGAACCACGGCACGATCAGGATCTGCGGCGGCACCAGGACGGCCGCGATGGTGAGCACGAACAGCCAGCGGCGCCCGGCGAACACCGTGCGCGAGAACGCGTAGCCGGCCATCGCGGAGACGAGCACGGTGATCACGGTGACGGCAGCCGAGATGATGAGGCTGTTCAGCATCCACAGCGGCAGGTCGCCACGCTCCCACACGGCGCTGAACCCGTCGAAGGTGAACCCGTGCTCCGGCCACAGCCAGTGCAGCGGGTCGCTCGCGTCCTGCTCGGTCTTGAACGCCGTGAGCAGCGCCCACGCCATCGGCAGGAGCCAGATCAGGGCGCCGACCGTGAGGACGGCGAGCGCGAGCACACGGGCGACGCGGCTCTCGCCGAGCGTCAGGTTCGTGCGCGAGCGCTCGGTGCGCCGCGGCGGTCTCGGCGGGGTGATGGGCCTGCGCACGTGCGGCTCGGTGGTCGAACGGGCCGGTGCGTCGGTTGCGGTCATGGTCACTTCTCCCGGCGGCGGAGTGCGAAGAACTGGGCGGCGGAGGCGAGGACGACGAGGGCGAAGAAGATGTAGCTGATCGCCGAGGCGTAACCGAGCCGGTAACCGGTGAAGCCGACGTCGTAGACGTACTCCACGATGGGCCGCGTCGAGTTGTTCGGGCCGCCCTTGGTGAGCAGGTAGACCTGGTCGAAGACCTTCAGGGACGCCAGGAGCTGGAGCACGGTGATCACCACGGTGATCCGGCTGAGCTGCGGCAGCGTGATCGAGAACAGGCGGCGCCACGCGCCCGCGCCGTCGATCGCCGCGGCCTCGTAGAGGTGGTCGGGGATCGACTGGAGCGCGGCCAGGTACAGCAGGAAGTTGAAGCCGACCGTCCACCACAGGGTGGCGAGGGCGATGGCCCAGATGGCCACCGACTCGTTGCTCAGCCAGGCGACCCCGTCGAGACCGAGCTTGTCCAGGAGGTGGTTGTAGAGGCCGAGGTCGGGCTGGTACAGCCAGATCCACAGCAGGCCGACGACGCCCACGGGCAGCAGGTACGGGGCGAAGAACGCCAGCCGCCACACCCACTGGCCCGGCACCCCGGTGTGGACAAGCAGCGCCATCCCGAGCGCCACCACGACCAGCGGGACCGTCGAGATGAGCGTGAAAAGGACCGTGTGCCAGAGCGCCTTCCACATCTCGGCGTCCTGGAACGCCTCGGTGAAGTTGTCGACGCCGATGAACGACGGGGTGTGCGCGGACAGGGCCCGGTCCGTGAGGGACATCCAGAGCCCCTGGCCGAGCGGCCAGAGCATGAACACGGCGAACAGGAGAAGGAAGGGCAGCGCGAAGAGCAGGCCGGGGGGAAGCAGCCGGCGCACCGCGGGAACCCCTGGCCGGGGTGAGGCATGGGGAGAAGAGGACATCGTCGTGCCTCCTAGGGGCGCGGCCGGTCAGGCCGGGCTGGGCTTGGCGAGGAAGGTGTTCAGGCGCCGCACCATCGCGCGCGCCGCACGGTCGGGGGCGAGTCCGTCGAGCAGGGCCTGCTGGAGCACCTGCGACATGGCGTTCTGGAAGTCGGACCCGGCTCCGGCGAACCAGGCCGCCGGGTCGAGGACGACGTGATCGGCCGCTGCCTTGTAGTGGGCCTGCGGCAGCAGCTCCGCGTACTCCTGGGTCTTGGTGACCGGCACGTAGGCCGGGATGTGGCCCGCCGTTCCCCAGATCTGTCCGGCCTTCAGGAGCGCGGCCACCGCGCGGTGCGTACGACGACGGTGTGCGGTGTCGGGGCTGGGGTGGTGCGGGAGCACGAAGGAGTGCGAGTCGGCGTAGACGGCCGGGGTGCCGAAGACGGTGGGGAACGGGGCGGCGCCCACCTTCTCGTCCGCGCCCCGGAACGTGCCCAGCTCCCACTCGCCGGAGAGGATCATCGCGGTCTGCTTGTTGTTGAACGCCGCCATGCCCGCGTTGTAGTCGAGCCGCTTGGGGTTGACGCGGCCGTCGACCAGCTTGGCCATGAACGAGATGACCTCCGCCATCCGGTCCACGTCCACCTCGGCCGGGCCGCCCTGCGGCACCTCGAAGACGCCACCGGTCTGCTTGTACAGGCCGTAGAACAGCCGCCAGCCCTGCGCGGTGTCATTGACGTACCCGAAGGCGACGCCCTGCTTCCCCGACGCCTTCGCCAGCTCCTTGCTCGCCGCGAGGAACTTGTCCGGCGAGGAGAACGCGTCCGCGTCCAGCGAGCCGTCCGCCTTCAGCAGCCCGGCCTTCTTCACCGGCTCCGGGTGGAAGAACGTGATGAAGGGGTGGGTGTCGAGGGGGATCGCGTACGTCTTCCCCTCGTACTGCGTACGGGACCACACCGCGTCGGTGAAGTCCTCGCGCCGCACGCCGTACTCGGCGAGGACGTCCAGGTCCCACGGGTCGACGAGCCCGGTGGGCGCGTACCCCGCGAGCCGCGACATGTGCGAGACGGCGACATCGGGGCCGCGTCCGCCCGCCGAGGCCATGGCGAGCTTCGTGTAGTACGGGGTGCCCCACTCCAGAACGGTGCGCTCGATGCGGGTGCCCGGCATGTCGGGCCGCGCCTTCTTCACCATGTCGTTGAGCAGGCCGCCGTCGGCCCCGCTGAACAGGTCCCACAGGCGGACGGTCGACTCGTCGGCCGCCAGCGCGCTGCCGCAGCCGCTGAGCGCTCCGGCGCCGAGGACCGTCGCCCCGGCGGCGAGCGCAGCCGTCAGCGCGCGTCGTCTGGTGAGTGCGGGGCGACCGACGGGTGCGGGTGTGCCGGTCATCTGGCTCCTTCCCCGGGCAACGGCGGCGTCGTCCGGCCGCCGCCGTCACCTCGGAACATACATCGATGTAAACAACAGGTACGACGAAGTCAGCGCGGGCCCTCGAAGGCCGCGGGGCGGAGCTGGGCGTCGCGCAGCAGCGTGGTGTCGACCTTCTCGGTGCGGTCGAAGGCGTAGACGCCGTTGCGCTCCTGGAAGACGTCCGTGAGCTGCGTGTAGCAGTAACCGAACATGTCCGGGTCGTCGAGCAGCACGCCCGTCAGGCCGATGAACCGCTCCACGAACTCCTCGGCGCTGCGCGGTCGTTCGCCGTAGCCCCACGACTCGTCGCGCGCCTCGCCCGACACCTCGGCGGCGGCCTGCGCGTCCCACCAGATGCCGCCGAACTCGCTGCAGAAGTACGGCTGCCCGGCGTACGGCACGGACCACGGGCGGCCGTCGGGCCCCGCGTTCACGAACGGCTTGTTCTCGGCGAGACCGGCCATGATCTTCGCGAACTCGGCCGGGTCCTGCTCGTAGTTGTGCGAGTCGTAGACATCGGTGTGCGGGACGCGGTGGGCGTAGCCGGAGGCGTCGATGACCGGGCGCGTTCCGTCGGCCTGCTTGGTGGCCAGGAACATCGCCTGCGTCACGTCGTCGAGCTGGGTGATGCGGTCGTGCAGGTGCTGGTACGTCTCGTTGAGCGGGCACCAGCCGATGACCGACGGGTGCGAGTAGTCGCGCTCCACGGCTTCCAGCCACTGGGCGACGTAGGAGGCGTCGGGCCGCTGGTTGTCGTCGCGGACGCCGACCTCGCAGCCCCAGTCGCCGAACTCGCCCCACACCAGATAGCCGAGCCGGTCCGCGTGGTACAGGAACCGCTCCTCGAAGACCTTCTGGTGCAGGCGCGCCCCGTTGAACCCGGCGGCGAGACCCAGCTCGATGTCGCGGACGAGGGCGGCGTCGCTCGGCGCGGTCATCAGCCCGTCCGGGTAGTAGCCCTGGTCGAGCACGAGCCGCTGGAAGACGGGTTCGCCGTTGAGCAGGAGCCGCTTGCCGTCGATGGAGACCGAGCGCAGACCGGCGTAGGAGGTGACGCGGTCCACCACACCGCCCTCCGCGTCGAGGACCTCGAAGGTGAGGTCGTACAGGTGCGGGTCCCGCGGCGCCCACACGCGCAGCCGGTTCGCGGGCAGGGTGAGCGCCAGGCGCGGGGTGAGGTCGAGGTCGGCGCGGGCCTCGGCGGTGACGACCGTGCCCTGCGCGTCGCTGAGGGTCGCGCGGACCCGGTGGCCCGGCGCGCTGCCGGTCAGCGGCAGCTCCAGGAAGAACGAGCCGGAGGCCAGGTCGGGCGTGATGCGCGGGCGCTTGAGGGCGACGGTGCGCGGCACCGGCTCCAGCCACACCGTCTGCCAGATGCCGGTCGTGCGGGTGTAGTGGCAGTGCGTGTTGGCGTACCAGGTGGCCTGCTTGCCGCGGGCCTGCGGGCCGTGCCGGGTGTCCCGGGCCCGTACGACGAGCGTCACCTCGCGCCCCGGCGCGGCGACCTCGCTCAGGTCCGCGGTGAACGGGGTGAAGCCGCCGCGGTGCCGCGCCACCTCCACGCCGTCGGCCCACACGGTCGTGTCGTGGTCCACGGCGCCGAAGTGCAGGAGCACCCGGGCGTCCGTCCACCCGGCCGGGACGGTCACGGTCCGGCGGTACCAGACCGCCTCCAGGAAGTCGGTGTCGCCGATCCCCGACAGCTCCGACTCCGGGCAGAACGGCACGGTGATCCGCCCGGACAGATCGCGCTCGCGCAGCCCTCGTTCGAGGCCGGTGTCGGCGCGGTCGGTCTCGAACTGCCACTCACCGTTGAGATTGAGCCAGGCCTCACGGGCGAACTGCGGCCTCGGATATTCGGGCCGCGGCAGGTCCTGGTGGTGCGGGACGGGCATGGTGCTCCTTGCCTCCGGGGGCTGCTGCTGTCGTGCGGGGCTCATGGCACCATGGCGATTACATCGTTGTAAATATCCGGGGCGGTGCCAGATCCGGCCCGAAACCGATTCGTGATGCTCGGTACGATCGCGGACGGCAGACGGAAGGAATGAACAGCGTGGCGGCCAGACCCAGGATCAAGGACGTGGCGGAGTACGCGGGTGTCTCGCCCAAGACCGTCTCCAACGTGATCAACGACTACGAGCATGTGTCGGACCGCACCCGCGAAGTGGTGCGGGAGGCGATCGACGCCCTCGGCTACCGCGTCAACATCGCGGGCCGCCAGCTCCGCCAGGGCCGCACCGGCATGATCACCCTGGCTGTGCCCGAGCTGGACGTCGCCTACTTCTCCGAGCTGGCCAAGCATGTGATGACCGAGGCCGACAAGCGCGGCCAGACCGTCCTCCTGCACCAGACCGGCGGCGTCCGCGAGCGCGAGCTGGCCGCGCTGCACGGCTTCGACGCCCGCTTCACCGACGGCATCATCCTCAGCCCGCTCGCGCTGCACCCCCGCGACCTCGCCACCCGCGACCGGGCGCTCCCGGTGGTCCTGCTCGGCGAGCGCCCCGCCGAGGGCACCACCGACCACGTCGCCGTGGACAACGTACGGGCCGCGCGCGAGGCCACCGAGCACCTCCTGGCCCGCGGCCGGCGCCGGATCGCCGTCATCGGCGGCCGGGTGCGCGGGCCCCAGGGCACCGACCGGCTGCGCACCGACGGCTACCGCGAGGCGCTCAAGGAGGCCGGGGTCGCCTTCGACAGCGCCCTGGTCGTCCCGGTCGACGCCTACCACTGGCAGGACGGGGCGCGGGCCGCCGCCGCCCTCATCGACGCGGGGCCCGAACCGGACGCCCTGCTCTGCCTCAACGACCACCTCGCCCTCGGCGCCCTGCGCGCCCTGCACGAGCGGGGCCGCGGCGTCCCCAAGGACCTCGACGTGGTCGGCTTCGACGACATCGAGGCGTCCCGGTTCAGCGTGCCGAGCCTCACCACGGTCGCCCCGGACAAGAAGGAGATCGCACGGGCCGCCGTCGCCCTCCTCCTGGACCGCATCGAGGAACCGGCGGCCGACGCGCTCCAGGACCATGTGGTGGGCCACGAACTGAAGGTGCGCGAGAGCAGCGGAGGCTGAGCGCCACCCCGATCGGACGCGCTCCCGGCGAGCAGGGCGATGGTGCGGTCCTGAGGCTGATCAACACCTGTTCGACGCACCCCGCACGGCGGTACGATGCGGAACTGAGTGAGCCTCACTTTCCGTGGCTTGCGGGGGAGTTCGCGGAGGACGAGTGACGAGCGTGCTGTTCATCCACGGCACCGGGGTGCGCGCGCCGGGCTACGCGGAGGCGTTGCGGGCGGTGCGCACGGGCCTGACCGCGGTGCGGCCGGACGTGACCGTGGCGGAGTGCGACTGGGGCTCCGCCCTCGGCTCCTACCTACGGGCCGACGGCGCGTCCATCCCCGGCTACGCGGCACGGGAACCGGCGCCGGCGCCGCGCCCGCAGGACGAGGAGCGCGCCCGCTGGGCCCTCCTCTACGTCGACCCGGACGCCGAGCTGCACCTGTTCGCCCTGGCCGGACAGCAGACGGCCGCGCCGTTCCTGCCGGGGGCGCTGCCCGCCGGACGGCAGCTGTGGACCTGGACGCAAGAACTCGTGGAGGCCCCCGCCGTGCGCGCGGCGTGGCAGGCGGCCGGTCTCGACGCCCACCTGGCCGCCGACGTGAGCGCGCTGATCGCCTCGGACACCTTCCGGCGCGCCTGCGACGCGGCGGACGGCACCGGGGCGGCGGGCCTGCCCCGGCTGACCGCCCGCGCGCTCACCGCCCGCGCCCTCGCCGGACACCCCGGCGGCCCGGGCGCGGTCCCGGCCGCCGCGCGGGACGCCATGGCCGCCGCCGTCGTCGACCAACTCGGCGGAGAGGAGCGCGGGTTGGCGGACGGCATCGGCCGCGCGCTCGGCGCCACCGCGCGCCTCCTGGAGCGGGCCGGCGGCTCCCGGTTCGTCGTGGGCCGCCGCAGCCGGATCAGCGAACGCTCCCTCGGCTTCACCGGGGACATCCTCAGCTACCTCGTCCGGGGCGAGGCCGTCCGCGCCTACGTGGCCGACCTCGCGCGGCAGCTCACACCCCCGGTGGTGCTCCTCGGGCACAGCCTCGGCGGCATCGTCGCCTTCGACCTCCTCGCGGGCGGCGCGGCGGGCACCACCCCCGAGGTGGCCCAGCTGGTGACCGTCGGCTCCCAGGCCCCGGTCCTCTACGAACTGGATGCCCTGCCCTCACGCCCGTACGGCACCGGACTCCCCGCATCCTTCCCGCGCTGGCTCAACATCTACGACCGGCGCGACCTGCTCTCCTTCGTCGGCGCGGAGGTCTTCGGGCCGGGCGTGCGCGACGTCGAGGTGGACAACGGCCAGCCGGTGTCCGCCGCCCACAGCGCGTACTGGACCAACCGGCACCTGTACGAGGTCCTCGCACAGGAACTTCCCGGGTGACGCCGGATGGGACGCAGTGCGCAGGGGGCGCACGTGCCGCGGGGCACGGGGGAGCGGCAGGAAAAACAGGAGCGGCAGCGGATGCTGCGCGAGATGGTCGAGGCGCTCGCCGCCTCCACCCCGCTCGCCGACGAACGCGGCCGCCTGCAATGGTCCCGTGAACTGGCCGACGAGTTCCCGGATCTGGACCTGGAGGGGTTCCGCACCGCGCGGCAGGCGTTCGCCGAGGCGATCCGGCACTGCAGCCGCGTGGAGGAGGACGGGCTCGAACGGCTCGTGGACGCCACCGAGTTCGTGGCCCCGGCCGTCGCCGGGCGGCTGCGGCCGCTGCTCGACGAGTGGCACGCCCTCGACCTCTACCGCGGCCGCGACTGGACCGCCCTGCGCGAGGGCCTCGACCTCGCCCTGCCCGAACTGCCCACCCTGGTCGCCGCCGCCACCCAGGACCGGGTCCGCCTGCCCCGGCACTGCCGCACCGTCTGGCACGCCTTCACCCATCTGGCCTGCCACAACGCACCGGTCGGCGGGCTCGAACCCAGCATGGTCCTGCTTGAGCACCTGATGCTGCGCAGCGAGGCCGCGCACGTGGTCGGTGAGATACGCGCGTGGAACGACCACTTCGCGCACGCGTGGGACCCGGGCGAGGGGGCGCAGGGGCTGCGGGCCCTGCGCGCACGCCTCACCGGACGCCCCGACGCGCCCGCCGAGCCGCCCGCGGGCCATGCGACGGCGGCGCGGGACGGCGGACTCGGCGAGCCGCGCGTACCGGTCATACGGCTGTTCATCAAGGTCGCCCCGGACCTGCGGCCCTCGGACGCACAGGTCGCCCGGCAAGGGAGGCACGAGGCGCACTACCGGATCTCGTCGCGCGTCCGGTACGCCGAATCCGTGCGACTGCACCGGGAGGACTGCGACCCCGTGGAACCCGTGCCACGCAGCAGGCTCCCGTACGCCGTCGCCGACCTCCTGTCCGCGACGGCCGAGCTGTGGCAGTCTCGGGACGAGAACGTGGTCCTGGAGTTCTTCCTGCCGGCGGAGCTGCTCACGGAGCCCGTCGAATGGTGGGACCGGAATCCCCGGCTCGGGCATTCCAACCCGCTGTTGAGCAAATATCCGTGGGTGTACGTGCACAGCCTCGAACGGATGCAGCGGCGCGATCTGCACCACGCCTGGCGCAGACGGTGGACGCGCTTCAGGAGCGACCCGGGCCGCGGGCGCGCCCACTGGTGCGACCCGGAGGGCCGTCCTGACCCCGAGCACCTCGCACTGCTGGACGCCCGGATCGGCAAGGAGGAGGGGGTGGTCTGCATGGTCCTCAGCGACACTCCGCGGGCCGGTGACGGCACGGGCGCGCGCGAGCTGCGGCTCGGCCTGGACCTCGGCGTGCCCGTGGTGATCTTCCACCGGGCCCCCGACGCGTCCGGGGCGGCCGGGCGGTCCGGGGCGTCCGAGGCCTCCGTGGCGTTCCGGGGTCTTGTGAAGGAGTTGTTGGCCGGTGAGGGGCTGGCGAACCTTCCCGCCGCTGCCCGACAGTGGAGGAGCGACGCGGCGGCGGGGACCGCGGACGTGCGCGACAAGGCGTTGATCCAGCAACTGGGCGTGGTCTGGGACGATCCGCAGCAGCTCCTCGACGGTGACGCGTGCGCCCCCGCCGCCTTCGTAGGGGGTACCGAGTGAACGCGCAGGAGACGAACGGACTGCCGTACCGGGGCAGCGGAGCCCCGCTCCCGCAGGGACCGTACGAGGAGCGCGGCTGGCCCGAGGGGCCGCGCTGGCGCAGCTTCGACGGGGGCCCCGTCCAGCCCGAGCCGCCGGAGGAGGACGAGGCCGACCGCAGGCTCGGCCCGGCCGGCACCCCGCGCACACCCCCGCCGGACGAGGTGCGCCTGGTCAACGCGGCGATCCTGCTGCGCCGCCCCCTCCTGGTCACGGGCCGCCCCGGCGTCGGCAAATCGGCCCTCGCCTTCCGCATCGCCCGCGAGCTGAACCTCGGCCGGGTCCTGCAATGGCCGGTCACCAGCCGCACCACCCTCACGTCCGGTCTGTACGAGTACGACGTGATCGGCAGGGCGCAAGCGGGCCAGGCCTGGTACCTGGCGCAGCAACAGCAGCCGACGGCCGCCGCGCCGGGTGAACTCTCGGCGGACGTGGGGGAGTTCGTGCAGCTCGGCCCGCTGGGCACGGCGCTCCTTCCGCACCGCATCCCGCGCGTCCTGCTCATCGACGAGATCGACAAATGCGATGTCGACCTGCCGCACGATCTGCTGTCGCTGTTCGAGGACGGCCGGTACGCCGTGCCCCCGCTCGTCCGGGTCAGCAAAAAACAACCCCTGGTCACCGTGCACACCGCAGATCCGCGAGGAACCGCTCAGATCACGGACGGCATCGTGCACACCCGGGCGTTTCCGATCGTGATCATGACCTCGAACGGGGAACAGGAGTTCCCCGAGGCCTTTTTGCGCCGCTGTCTGCGTTTGGACATGCCGGACCCCGATGCGGAAGGCTTGGGGGAACTGCTCTCCGCCCACTTCTCCGACCGACTCGGTGACATGCACTCCAAGTTGATCCAGGACTTCACGTCCCGCAGCGAGCGCACCGACGGTCTGGCCGCCGACATGCTGCTGAACGCGGCGCATCTGGCGACCTCGGGCGCCTACACCTACGAGGACGGCGACGACGCCGAATGGCAAGCGGTCCTGCGCGCCATCTGGCACTCGCTGAAGGCGGACGGGACAGAGACCGTTGACTGAAGGCCCGCCCGCTCCCGAGGGCCGGGGGCCGGACGCGCGCGGCCCGCGTCCGCCCTCCGGCCGCTCACGCCTGCCCGTGGGCGGGCTGCGCTGGTGGGAAGTGGCGGACGCGCTGTGGATGGCCGAGAACCACCCCGAACTCCTGGACCCGCAGAAGGAACCCGCACCGCCGCCGTCCGCCGTCGCGCAACGGCCCGCCGAGCCGCCGGAGCCGCAGAGACCGCCCGAGGAGCCGTCGCCGGACGCCCCCGGACCCGTAGAGGAAGCCGAGGCCGACGCGCCGCAGAGCGATGTGGGGACACCGCAACCCCCGCTCGCTGAACCGCAGTTGATGCCCGAGGTGAGCGGCGCGTACGCGGCCGACGATCCCGGTGCGCCGCTTCGGCGGCCCGGCCGTCGGCGCTCCGGGCGCCCGCGGCGGCGCGGGCCCTCGGCTCGGAATCTGGGGCGCGCGTTACGGCCCTTCCGGCAGATCCGGCGCACCTCGCCCGCCGAGGAGGTCGACGAGGACCGGACGGGGGAACAGTTCGCCGAGGCGCCCTGGCTGCCCCCGGCCATGCGGCCCTCGCCGGAGGCGCGCTGGGACGTCGTGCTCGTCGTCGACAGCGCCCCCCAGATGGCCGTCTGGCGGGCCACCGCCGACCGGCTCGCCGCCGTGCTGCGCCGCTACGGCGGCTTCCGCGACATCGTGCTGCGCTGCCTCGACACCGATGCCACCGGCGGTGTCGTGCTGCGCGCCCCCGGACGGCGCGGCGCCACCCATCCGGTACGCAGCCTCGTCGACCAGTCGGGGCGGCGGATCGTGCTCGTCCTCACCGACGGCGTCGCCGCCGCCTGGCGCAGCGGGGCCGTGCACACCGCGCTCGCCCTGTGGGCCAGGCACCAGCCGCTCGCGATCCTGAGCACCCTGCCGCAGCGCCTGTGGCACCGCACCGGGCTGCGCCCCGAGCGGGTCCGGCTGCATCTGTCCGGGCGCGGGGCCGCGGGCGAGGCCGTGGACTGGGAGCCCGCGCAGCCGTACGGCGCGGACGCGTGGGCGGCTCCGCTGCGCCGGGCGCGCGCGCTGCCGGTGCCCGTCCTTGAGGTGTCCGGGGAGTGGCTCTCGCCCTGGGCCCGGTTCGTGGCCGGGGAGCAGCCGCGCTGGACGGAGGTCGCGGCGCTGATGGTGCGGCCGGGCGCGCGCCCCGCCGAAGCCGAGCCCGCGCCCCGGGACGCCTCCGCGGCGGAACAGGTCGCGCACTTCCGCGTCTGGGCCTCGGCCGAGGCCTTCGATCTCGCGGTGCGACTCGCGGCCGTGCAGCTGGACCTGCCCGTGATCGCCGCCGTGCAGCGCGCGATGCTGCCCGAGTCGGCGCCGGTGCACCTGGCGGAGCTGCTGATGAGCGGCCTGGTCGAGGCGGTCCCGGGGGACGAGAGCGCGTACGTGTTCCGGCCGGGGGTGCGCGAGGAGCTGCTCGCGGCCGGGACCAAGCGCACCACCCTGCAGGCCTCGCGCCGGGCGGCCGAGGTGCTCGCCTCCCGCAGCGGCGCGGCCCGTGAGCTGCTCGCCCACTACGAGGGGCGGGAACAGGAGCCCGATCCGGAAGTGACGGCGGAGAACGCGCGCTTCCGGGCGGTCGAGCACGCGGTCCTCAGCGTGCTCGCCGGAGAACACCTGCCGAGGGCGCGGCGGCTTGGCCGGCTGATCGCGGCCCACACGGGAACGGCCTTACCGACGGACGCTGGGGAGCGTGGCGAAGTGATATCGGACGAATCATCGCAAGGCAGAATGAACCCTGATAATTCGCTCGATGGTCCGCGTCGCACCGATCCCCCGTACACCTCGCAGTCCGCGTCCTCCGGGACCGGCGGCCGGGTACCGGGTGCGCCCGGCCCGCACCAAGGAGGCACGCCAGTGACCACGGTCGTTCCCGGGACCGCCGCCCCCGCCACCCCCGCCTGGGAGGAACCGGCGGGCGCCGCGCCCCAGACGCGCGCGGTCCGCCCCGCGATCCTGGGCAACATGCCGCCGCGCAACCTGGTCTTCACCGGCCGCGACGACCTTCTGCAACGCCTGGAGGAGGATCTCGGCGAGGGCCCGACCGCCGTGCTGCCGCACACCCTGCACGGCATGGGCGGCGTCGGGAAATCACAGCTCGCGCTGGAGTACGTCTACCGCAACACCGACCGCTACGACGTCGTGTGGTGGATCCCCGCCGAGCGCCCCACCCAGATCGCCCAGGCCCTCGTCGAACTCGCGCTGCGGCTCAACCTGCCGGTCACCGCCGAGGCGAACACCGCCGTCCCCGCCGTCCTGGAGGCGCTGCGAACAGGTGTTCCCTACGCCAACTGGCTCCTCGTCTTCGACAACGCGGAGAGCCCCGAGTCGGTGCAGAGCTACTTCCCGCTCACCTCGGGCGGCGGCTCCGCCGGATCCATCCTCGTCACCTCGCGCAACCCGCAGTGGAACACCCTCGCGCACCCCCTCGAAGTCGACGTCTTCAAGCGGTCCGAGTCGATCCAGCTCCTCCAGCGCCGCAACCCCGACCTGCCCGAGGCGGAGGCCGACGCACTCGCCTCCGTCCTCGGCGACCTGCCGCTCGCCGTCGAGCAGGCGTCCGCCTGGCGCGCCGAGACGGGGATGCCGGCCGAGGAATACCTGCGCCTCTTCGAGGAGAAGCGGGCCGAACTGATGGCGGTCTCCCCGCCCACCCAGTACGAACAGACCGTGGCGACCGCCTGGAACGTCTCGCTCGACCACCTGGAGGGCAAGAACAGCGCCGCCCTCCAACTCCTCCAGGTCTGCTCGTACTTCGCCCCCGAGCCGATCGCGCGCTCGCTCTTCTCCGGCGCCCCCGTCGAGCCGATCGCCCCCGACCTCGACCGCTCCCTCACCGACCCGCTGCGCCTCGGCCGCGCCATCCGGGAGATCAACCGCTACTCCCTCGCCAAGATCGACCACCGCACCAACTCGATCCAGATGCACCGTCTGGTCCAGGCCGTGCTCAACGCCCGCATGTCGCAGGAACAGCGCGACCGGATGCAGCACGGAGCCCACCTGCTGCTCGCCGCCGCCACCCCGCGCGACCCGCAGGACCCCTCGCACTGGGCCCGGTTCGGCGAGCTGTACCCGCACGTCGTCGTCTCGGACGCGATGCGCTCGCCCTCGCGCCACGTACGGCAGATGGTGCACGCCGTCGCGGAGTACCTCTACTACTGGGGCGACCACGAAGGATCGCGGGACTTCTCCCAGCGCGCCTACGACATCTGGTCCGAGATGCACAACGAGGACGACCGGCAGACCCTGCTGCTCGGCCGCCACCTGCGGTACGTGCACTGGGCGCTCGGCCGCTTCGGAGAGGCCGCCGCCCTCAGCCGCCGGATGCTCGCCGTCCTGGAGGCCAGGCCCGGATCCGACGTGGACGACGAGTTCCTGCGCGTCCGCGGCCTCGCCGCCTCCGACAGCCGAGCGGGCGGTGACTTCCCGGCCGCCCGCGAGATCAACCAGGAGGTCTACGAGCGGGCTGTCCGCGCGTACGGCGACGACGACCCCGAGACCCTGATGCACGCCCACAACCTGGGCGTGAGCCTGCGCGTCAACGGCGACTTCAAGGGCGCCCTCGACCTCGACCGGCAGACGTGGCAGCGCCGCACCCAGATGTTCGGCGAGGACTCGCTGATCAGCATGCTCACCGAGTCCAGCATCGCGCTCGACCGCCGCGAGCTCGGCGAGTACGTCGAGGCGGTCCGGCTCTTCGAGGACATCACCGAGCGCTACCGGCTCCGGGTCGGCGCCAATCACCCCGCCACCCTGCGCAATGTGGCGCGGCTCGGCGTCTCCCTGCGCAAGGCGGGACATCACGCCGAGGCCGCCGAGCTGACCCGGCGGGCCCGCAAGGAGCTGATCAGCCGCTACGGGCCCGACCACCCGGACTCCCTCGTCGCCTCCCTCAACCTCTCGGTCGACCTGCGCCAGTCCGGTGAGCTGACCGACTCGATGAAGCTCGGCGAGGCGACCCGGGACCTGTTCGCGCGGGTCTTCGGCGCCGACCACCCGCACACCCTGGAAGCCGAGATGGACCTCGCCATCACCTACCGGCTCCTGGGCAAGGTGGACGAGGCGCGCGCGCTCAACGAGTCGGCCCTCCAGCGGTGCACGGCCCAGCTGGGCGCGGGCCACCCCGACACCCTGGTCTGCCGGATCAACCTGGCCAGCGACCTCTTCGCTCAGGGCGACACGGCCGGGGCGCTCGCCCTGGACGAGGAGACGCTGGCCGCCGCCAAGGAGACCCTCGGCGAGAACCACCCGACGGTCCACGTGCTGACCGGCAACCTCTCCCAGGATTTGCGGGCGCTCGGCCGCCTCACCGAGTCCGAGGAGCTGCGCCAGGCCGCCGTCGAGGGCATCGCCCGGGTCCTCGGAGAGCGGCACCCCGCGTACGCCGACGCGGTGGCCTCGCGCCGGGCCAACTGCGACATCGACCCGATGCCGATCTGACCCGCGCGCAGAGACAGGCTCTCACTGGGCGGGTGCGAGCCCGTCCAGCCAGGTGACCAGGGCGACGGGGCCGGGGCCCGCCCCGTCGCGGCGGCCCAGGGCGCGGTGCACGGCCCGCGCCAGCTCCGGCTCCTTGCGCGCGACTCGGCCGGGCGCCGCGGGCCCCTGCGCGCGCAGCGCCAGCAGGAGATCGGCCCACGACGACCGTTCCGCGCCGCCCTTCACCAGCGCGGCGACGGCGGCCCCCACCGCCTCCGCCGTCTCCCCGCGCGCGTGCAGGGTGTGGGCCGGACGCGCGCCGCGCGGGAGTGCGGCGGGCGAGGCGCGGCCGGTGAGCCGCAGCCGGTACAGCGCGGCCATGACGTCCAGGCGCGGTACCCCGGGGTCCGGGCACAGCCGGGCGGCGGCGGTCGGCATCGGGGTGAGCGGCGCGGGCCAGGCGTCGGCGAGGGCGGTCACCGTGGCCGGGTCGGGCTCCAGGTGGTGCAGGCGCCAGCTCATCGTGTGGTGGTCGGCGGCGTCCCGCGCCATCGCGTCCACCGGGCCGAACCGCGCCGGATGCTCCCCTTGCGCCACGCTCTCGCCGAGCCGCCGCACCAGCCTCCGGCCCAGCTCGGTCAGGCCCTTGTGCGTCTCCAGGTCGCGCAGCACGCGAAGCAGTTGGCGTCGCCAGAGGGCGTACTCGAAGCGGGCCGGGGCCTGGTCGCGTACGGCGGACAGGGCGCGGCCGCGCCAGAAGCGGGTCACCGCGGTGAACGCGTAGACGCCCTGCAGCAGCCCGCGCAGCGGCCGTGGCTCGTCGCGCCAGGGTGTGTAGAACAGGGTGGCGTCGTCGGGCTCGTACAGCTGGTACAGGTGCATGAGCATGCTCAGCTTGGTGTGCTGGATCTCGTGCGCGAGGACCGCGGCGAGCTGCTCGGCGTCCGGTGGCCGGGCGGCGGCGAGGCGCCCTGCGCCGTCTCCCGCCGTGGCGCTGGGCAGGCGCTCGCCGCCGTTGCGCGGCACCGGTTCGAGGCTGCGGAGCAGCACCCCGATGTCCGTGGCGGACTGCGCGTCGGTCCGCGCGAGCAGGGGAGCGGCCTCGTGCAGCAGCTCGGTCCAGCGCTCGGCCTCGTCGGCGGACAGCCGGCCCGGCGGCCGGCCCCCGGCGGTCGGCACGATGCGGTGCGGGCCGAGATCGTCGAGGAGGACGGAGCGCGGGGCACCGGGCGAGACGAGCGTGACCGTACGGGCCGGTTCCCAGCCGGGGCCGGGTGCCGTGTACGGGGCCGCGACCCGGACCGTACGCCCCTCGATCCCGACCGTGACCCCGCCCGGACCGGCCGTGACACGAGCCCGGCCCCAGGGGGCGCCGCCCGGCACGACGGCGCGGCCGACGCCCGGCAGCGAGACGGTGCCGTGCCGCGCGGGCACGCCGAGCGTGAACGCGGCGCCGGTGCGCAGCGCCGCCGCGGCGGCCAGCGCGTGGAAGTGCCCGGCCTCCACCCACAGCGGCACGGAGGCGGGCGGTGCCGTGCCGCGCAGGATGCGCAGGGCGCTGCCGAGCCACAAACCGGTCTCGGGCGCCATGAGGAGCTCCTCGACCGTGTCGTGGGCCCGCCGGTCCGCCTCGACGAGCAGGCGCCACGGTGCGTCCATCGACTCCAGCGGGCCGACCAGCCAGGGGCTCTCGCGCAGCAGGTCGAGGAAGAGGTCGAGCATGAGGAGGCGGTGACTGCGCTCGGCCTGCCACAGGCCCCGCAGCACGCGCGCGCTGCCGCCACCGCCCGCCAGCGCGTCGAAGTCCGCCTCGGAGAATCCGTGCCGCCGCAGCGCGGTGGCGGGGCCCGCGGGCTCAGCGGGCATCGGCACACCCGTGGCGGGGCGTCTCAGCTCCCGTCGTCACCGCCGAAGTTGACGTCCGGATCGTCGAGCTTGCGCAGGAGCCGTCGTTTGCCCAGCGCCCGTTCGGCGCCGGTATGCGCGCGTAGCTGCTCAAGCGTCCATCCCCCGAGGTCCACAAGCTCCGACTCGACAGCGGTGTCGGCGTGATCCATGGTGCCCTTGCCCTCCCAGCATCCGGGCCGCCGGTGACGCCGACGCCGACCCCTGTTGCTTCATCATGTCCCCTGCACTCATGCTCGGGAACCCCGTGTCTCAGACATCCTTTCCGGACAACTCGCGTGCTCTGGCCGAGAATTCGTTGTACGCGCGCGTCCCGGCGTCGACCATCTCCAGCGCCGCGCACAGCTCGTCGAGGCCCCCGGGGAACTCCAGGCACGTGTCGACGAGGTCGAGCAGAGCCGGCCTGGTGATCGCCGACTGGGGGACGCTCGCGGCGATCTCCGGCGGCAGCTGCCGGATCACCCGGGCCCGCGCCCCGGGCTCCCGCATCGCCGGTACCCGTTCGAGCGTGAGGACCAGTTCACGGCGCTGGGCCCGTGTCGGCTCGGCCGCCGCCCCGGCCGGGCGTCGCCACTGCTCACCCTGCCCCTCCGGCCCGGAGTGCCAGAAGTAGGTGGGGGTCTGCGCCGCGCCGCCGCGCTCCGCGACCCGCTCCCGCAGCCGCTCGGCGAGGCCCCGCGGATCCGCGCACCAGGTGCGCTCGGCGCCGCCTTCGTCCCAGACGTCGTGCACGGCGGCGGTGAAGACGCCGGGCCCGCCGGTGCGGCTGCCGCGCGCGGACTGGCCCGGCGCGCACGCGAACAGGGCGTACTGGCCCGGCCGTTCACGCAGCGGCCGTACGGGGACGGGGTCGGGCGCGAGGGCGCCGCCGATCCGTGCCGGGTCCGCGAAGAGCTGGCAGGCGTCGAGCAGCCACAGCTGGTGCGGGAAGGCGGGGACGAGATCGGAGCGCCAGGCGGCGAGCGCCGCGTCGAGGTCCAGGCTGCGCAGGTCGTGCCCGGTGGCGTCGGCGTACAGCAGGCGGCGGTGCCCGTCGGCGTCGACGAACCCGTGCCCGGACCATGCCACGAACAGCGACTCACCGCTTTCACGGGGCAGTTCGCGGAAGAGGGCCCGGTGCACGTCCTCCCGCCCGGCCCCGCGGACCGTGAGCCCCGTCGCCTCCGTGAGCCCCGTCGCCTGCGCGAGCCCCTCGTTGTGCGGGGCGGGGGAGAGGAGCAGCGTGATCCGCTCGGGCGCCACCCCGGCCTTCAGCAGGCGCTGCGCGTGACCGACCGCGTCGCGCACGGGCCCGTCGAGGTTCCAGTCGGCACCGCCGTCGTAGCGCTCCACTCCCACGATGACGGCGTGCGTCGACGGTGTCCGGTCCGGCATGGAGGGTTACTCCCCGGGAAACGACGGGGCGAACCGTGCGGCGCGCCACGCCAGGGCCGCCTCAGAGGCGTCGCGGGCCCGCTTCAGTCCCGCCTAAGTGTCACTTGAGGGCGCGGTATCCGCCCCGCTTTCAGGTGTCACTTGAGGGCGCGGTGCCCGCCCCGCCGTTCCTGACCGGCCGCGAATGGATCTTCGTGATGCACGCCGGGACCGCGAGCGCGTCGTCGTGGACGCGTGCCCGGTAGGCGCTCGGCGCCTCCCCGACCAGCTCGGTGAAGCGTGAGCTGAACGAGCCGAGGGAGGTACAGCCCACGGCGAAGCACACCTCGGTCACCGTGAGGTCGCCGCGGCGCAGCAGCGCTTTGGCGCGCTCGATGCGGCGCGTCATCAGGTAGCTGTACGGCGTCTCCCCGTACGCGGCGCGGAAGCTGCGGGAGAAGTGGCCCGGGGACATGAGCGCGACCTGCGCGAGCGCCGTCACGTCGAGCGGCTCGGCGTAGTCCCGGTCCATCCGGTCCCGGGCCCGCCGCAGGCGCGCGAGGTCGTCGAGCTCAAGCCGTTTCACCCTTCGAGTCTCGCACAGGGGGCGCGCACGGGGGCGCGCGTCCGTGTGGCAGAGTGCGACGATCGACCGACGTACGGGGGAGCGGTGACGGACGACGTGACCAGGGGCACCTGGGGCCTGATGATGACGTGCCTGGGCGGCGGCCTCGGCGGGGTGCGGACGGTGACCCGCCCGGCCGGCCATGTGAGCGGCACGCGCGCGGAGGCGCACGACGCCCTGCGCCGCCATGTGCTGGCCTTCGAGCCGCGGCACCCGGCCAACCTGCAACGTCGCACGGTCTACGAGCACGGCGACGGCTACCTCGTCCTCGCCGAGGGGCTCACCCAGACCTTCGAGTACGAGTTCCGGCTCGCCCGGGTCGTCCACGACACCCGCCCCGAGATGCCCGTGGTGCCGCCGCAGCCGGTCGTGCCGCCACCGCCCGCCGCGCCGCCGCACCACTGACGCGACGGTGTGCGCCGCCCCGTGCCTCAACCGCCGCCCCGGCGCTCCGCGCCCTCTCTCTGCGCGTGCTGTGCGCCCCCGCGAAGAGGTTCGCTCCCGTCGGACGCTGGTCATAACCGTGGAGACACGGGTCCGGCGGACGGGGTGATGAAAGGAATCGGCATGGCACCTCAGGCAGTTCTCGAAGCGGGGCGTCTCTCCGCGATAGCGAAGATCCTGGACCGGGCGGGCGGGCATCTGAGCGCCGCGGTCCACGACGACGCGGAGACGTCGGGGATCCAGTCGCTCCTCGCCCTCTCGCGCAGCGCCTCCTACGACGTGACGTGTGCGGTGCGGCACGCCGTCACCGGCGAGCTCAACCTGGCCCACGCGCACCTGGAGGCGGCGCGCACCGCCCCCGACCAGCACGCGGTGGCCGCCGCGGGTATGCCGACGCCGCTGCCCGCCAAGGTGCGCACCGCGCTCCAACTCCTGCGCGGCATCAAGGGTTTCTTCAGCACGGAGACCGAGGACGCCATCGTCCGCGCCCTGAGCATCGACGCCGGCGCGAGCCGCGTGTAGGGCTCTGAGAAGCCCTCTTCATGACCCGGAGACCTCCCTGTGGTGTGGCGGTGGACAACCACCACGCGGAGGTCTTCGCCATGTCCGGACCGCCTCCCGGTCCGGTCCTCGCTCTCCTCACGGGTCTCTTGACAGGGGCACGGCCGCTTGTATGGTCTAGGCCAAGCAGTAACGGCCGTTCCGCTTACGGGAATTCGCCCGCGCCGACGTGCGCGGCCGCGTTCCCCTGTCCCTTCGCGCCTCTTGGCCCCACCCACGAGAGGCCGACCTGACCGCGCGCCCCCACATCTCGCGCGCCGCCAGGAAGACCTGAGTGAAGGAAGTACACATGAACGCCAGAAGGAAGACCGCTGCGCTCATCGGCGCGGCTCTGGCCCCGGCCCTCGCCCTCAGCCTCCCCGCCTCCTCGGCGAGCGCCCACGGCTACATCAACAGCCCGCCCAGCCGCCAGGCCCAGTGCGCGGCCGGGACGGTGTCCTGCGGTGACATCACCTACGAGCCGCAGAGCGTCGAGGGCCCGAAGGGGCTGACGAGCTGCAGCGGCGGCAACAGCCGGTTCGCCGAGCTCGACGACGACTCCAAGGGCTGGGTCGCCACCCCTGTCCCGAAGAACGCCAGTTTCCAGTGGAAGCTGACCGCGCAGCACGCGACCAGCACCTGGCAGTACTTCGTCGGCGGCCAGAAGATCGCCGAAGTGAACGACAACGGTGCCAAGCCCGGCGCGACCGTCACCCACCAGGTCGACTTCGGCTCGCTGACCGGCAAGCAGAAGGTGCTCGCCGTCTGGAACGTCGCGGACACGACGAACGCGTTCTACGCCTGCATCGACGTGAACGTCGGCGGCTGACCCGCTCCCAGGGGGCCTGACGACAGGCCCCGGACCGGTGGCGCCGCGAGCCACCCCCCACGGCGCGCACCCGCGCGTCCGGCTCGCGGCGCCCCGCAACCCCCCCCACCTCCGCACCTGATGGGAGCGCCCCATGCGCCGCCGCATCCTCGCTCTGCTGACCGCCACCGCCTCGGCCGCCGCCCTCGGCGTCACCCTGGCCGCGCCCGCCTCCGCCGAGAAGGCCGACGCGCAGGCGGACTTCGTGGTCAGCCAGGCCCAGTTCGACCAGATGTTCCCGGGCCGGAACAGCTTCTACACGTACGAGGGCCTGAACGCCGCCCTCGGCGCCTACCCGGAGTTCACCGGCACCGGCAGCGACACGGTGAAGAAGCAGGAGGCCGCCGCCTTCCTCGCCAACGTCGGCCACGAGACCGGCGGCCTCGTGTACGTCGTCGAGCAGAACACCGCCAACTACCCGCACTACTGCGACACCACGCAGTCCTACGGCTGCCCCGCGGGCAACGACAAGTACTACGGGCGCGGGCCGATCCAGCTCAGCTGGAACTTCAACTACAAGTCGGCCGGTGACGCCCTCGGCATCGACCTGCTCAACAACCCCGACCTCGTCCAGAACGACGCGGCCGTCGCCTGGAAGACCGGCCTCTGGTACTGGAACACCCAGACCGGCCCCGGCACCATGACCCCGCACAACGCGATGGTCAACGGCTCCGGGTTCGGCGAGACCATCCGCAGCATCAACGGCAGCATCGAGTGCAACGGCGGCAACCCCGGCCAGGTCCAGAGCCGTATCGACAACTACAAGAAGTTCGCGCAGATCCTCGGCGTCGACCCCGGCGCCAACCTGAGCTGCTGACGGCGGGCCACACGTGTGAGGGCCGCACCGGCCCTCACACACCCCGTTCACACCCTCGCACCGGAAAACGCGTGGGCGATTCGTCCGGGTGTGATGTGATCGACCACTATGAGCGCGCAGCAGGACACCTGTGACATGACCGATCTGGCGGGCCGGGCCGAGCGCAACCTCGCCGAGCACGCCGCCCACCTGCACCGCGGCCTCCAGGGCGCGACGGTCACCACGGCCGACGACCTCGTGGTCGCGGACAGCGGCCTGGACGACGACACCTTCAACATCGTCGCCGCGGCCCGCTTCACCCCCGACACCGCCCCCGCCCGGATCGCGGCGACGACCGCCGCCCTCGCGGCCACCGGCCGCCCCTTCACCTGGTGGGTGGGGCCCGCCTCGACCCCGCCCGACCTGTCGGCCCGCCTCGCCTCCGCGGGTCTGCCGCCCGCCCAGATCGGGACGGCGATGTGGGCCGGGCTGACCGACATACTGCCGCAGCCCTACGTGAGCGGCCTGGACATCCACCCGGTGACGACGCCCGAGCGGCTGCGCGACTACGCCGCTCTCCTCGCTGCGAACTGGGAGCCGCCGGCCGGCACCGTCCGGCGCTTCTTCGACCTCGTCGCGCCGCGGGCCCTGGCCGCCGACTGCCCGGCCCGCCTCCTGGTCGGGTACGCGGACGGCCGCCCGGTCAGCACGGCCGAGGTCTTCCTGCACGCGGACGTCGCCGGGGTCTACAACATCAGCACCCTGGCCGCGCACCGCCGCCGCGGCTACGGCGGCGCCATGACGCTCGCCGCCCTGCACACCGCCCGCAGGAGCGGCCACCCGCTCGCCGTCCTCCAGGCCTCGGCCGAGGGCGAACCGGTCTACCGGCGCCTCGGATTCCGCGCTTTCGGCCACGTGACCGAGCACGCGCTGATGCCCGGAACGACACCTTCCGCCAGTGTCGGACCCAGGCTCTAAACTGGGGCGTCGGTCAGCGCGGAAGGGACGGAGAACCACAGTGGCGGCAGGTGCAGGAGGGTCGGCCGGGGCCGGTCACAGCGATCCCTCCGCCGAGGTCCTCGACCGTGCGGCCGAGGCGTTCGGGCTGCTCGCCGCTCCCACGCGGCTGCACATGATGTGGGCCCTCGCCGAGGGCGAGTGCGATGTCACCGGGCTCGCCGAGCGGGTCGGCGGCGCGCTGCCCGCCGTCAGCCAGCACCTGTCCAAACTCAAGCTCGCCGGCCTCGTCCGGTCCCGCCGCGAGGGCCGCCGCCAGGTGTACTACGTCGACGACCCCGACATCGTGACCGTCGTCCGGCTCATGGTCGGCCAGCTCACCGAGCGCGCGGAGCAGGCCGAGCAGGCCGACGCGACCGTCCGCCGCCTGCGCGGCACCGGGACCTGAAACACCCCGTGTCCCTTCACGACCCCGCCGTCCCCCGCCCGACCGAGGCGCCCGCCCTGGGCCCCGCCCCGGGCGATCTGTCCGCGCTGCAGGTGCTGCGCGCCCTGGACGGCTCCCCGCGCGGCCTCACCGAGGCGGAGGCGGGGGAGCGGCTCGCACGGTATGGACCGAACGCCCTGCCCCGGCACCGTCCGCCGTCCAGGACCGCCCGGCTGTGGCGCAGCCTGCGCGATCCGTTCACCGCCGTCCTGTTCGCCCTGGGCCTCGTCTCCGCCCTGGTCGCCGCGTGGGGCACCGCCTGTGTGATCCTCGCCCTGGTCGCCGTGAGCTGTGTGCTGCGCGCCCAGGGCGAGCACCGCGCCGACCGCTCCATGGACCGTCTGCGCGGGCTCGTCGCCACCACCGCGAGCGTCCAGCGCCGCACCGCGCCCGACGCCGCGCCCCGGGTCCGCGAGATCCCCGTCGACGACCTCGTCCCCGGCGACGTGATCCGCCTCGCCCCCGGCGACCTCGTCCCCGCCGACGTACGGCTGCTCAAGGCGCGCGGCCTGACCGTGCACCAGGCGGCCCTGACCGGCGAGTCCGCGCCCGTGCCCAAGGAGCCGGTGGACCTGCCGGACGCGGGCGACAGCGCGCACCTCCTCTTCCAGGGCAGCAGCATCGCCTCCGGCGCCGCCACCGGCATCGTCGTGGCGACCGGGGACGACACCCGCTTCGCCGCCGTCCGCGCCGCGTGCCGCCGCACCGCGCCGAGCGCCTTCGACCGCTCGGTGCACGGCATCTCCTGGGTGCTGATCCGCTTCATGCTGCTCACCCCGCCGCTGGTCCTCATGGCGAACGCGGCGCTGCGCGGCCGGGGCCTGGAGACCCTCCCCTTCGCGGTCGCCGTGGCCGTCGGGCTCACCCCGGAGATGCTCCCGGTCATCGTCACCACGTGCCTGGCGCGCGGCGCGGCCCTGCTCGCCCGCGCCCACGGCGTCATCGTGCGGCGGTTGCCCGCCCTCCACGACCTCGGCGCCGTCGACGTCCTGTGCGTCGACAAGACCGGCACCCTCACCCAGGACCGCCCGGTCGTCGACCCCGTCCGCACCGACGCCGAGGCCCTGCACTGGGCGGGCGCGTCGGCCTGGTGGACGCTGCAGACGGCCGGGCCCGCCGACCCCGACCCGCTCGACGAGGCGCTCCTGGCGGCCACCGGACCCGAGGACTGGGAGGCGTACGACGGCGTCGACGCCCTCCCCTTCGACCCGGTCCGCCGCCTCGCCACCGCCGTCGTACGGGAACCCGGCGCCCTCGGCAGCCACACCCTCGCCGTGAAGGGCGCGGTCCCCGACGTCCTGGAACGCTGCGTCCTCGACGCCGACGAGCGGGCCGCGCTGCTGCGCCGGGCGGCCGACCGCGCGGGCGACGGCGTCCGCCTCCTGGCCGTCGCCACCGCGCGCCGCCCCGCACGCACGCGCGCGTACCGGCCCGCCGACGAGCGCGGCCTCACCTTCCGCGGCTTCGTCGCCTTCCACGACGCGCCGGCCGACACCGCGCGGGACGCCGTCCGCGCCCTCGCCGCGCGGGGCGTCGAGGTCAAGGTCCTCACCGGCGACGACCCGGCGACCGCCGCCCGCGTCTGCCGCGACCTGGGCATCGACCCGGGCGAACCGGTCCCGGGCGAGCGGATCGAAAGCCTCGGCGAAGGACGACTGGGTGATCTCGCGGCCCGTACGACCGTCTTCGCCCGCTGCACCCCCGAGGACAAGGCCCGCGTCGTCGCGGCCCTCCGCGCGCGCGGGCGCACCACCGGCTACCTCGGCGACGGCGTCAACGACCTGCCCGCCCTGCACGCCGCCGACGTCGGGATCTGCCCGCGCGACGGTGTCGGCGTGGCCCGCGAGAGTGCCGACGTCGTCCTCGCGGGCAAGGACCTCACGGCCATCGAGCACGCCGTCGTCGCCGGGCGGCACAGCAGCGCCAACATCGCCTCGTATCTGCGCATCACGCTCTCCAGCAACCTCGGCAACGTGATCGCGATGCTCGTGGCCGCGCTCCTGCTGCCGTTCCTGCCGATGCTCCCCGCGCAGGTCCTCGTGCAGAACCTGTGCTTCGACGGCGCCCAGCTCGCCCTCGCCCACGACCGCCCGGACCCGGCGGCGCTGCGCCGCCCGACCGTCCTGCGGCCTCGCGCCTTCCTGCGTTTCCTCACCGGTTTCGGCGCGCTCGGCGCCCTCGCGGACCTCGCCACCTTCGCGGTGCTCGCCCTGTCTCTGCCGGGCGCGCTCGACGCGCGCGACGAGTCCGCGTTCCACGGCGGCTGGTTCACCGAGAACCTGCTCACCCAGGCGCTCGTCATGCTCCTGCTGCGCACCGGCCGCCGCGCGGCGGAGGGGAGCGCTCCGGGCCCCGTGCGCTGGGCCGCCACCGGCCTCGCGGTCGTCGGCATCCTGCTCCCGCTGACCCCGGCAGGACCCTTCCTCGGAATGACGGGCCTGCCCGTCCTGTACTACCTGCTGCTCGCGGTGGTCCTCGCGCTGTACGCTGCGGCGCTGCGCCTGCTCACCTCTCGTCCTCCTTCATCGCCCGCGTCTCGCTCTTGAGGATGCGCAGCGACTTGCCCAGGGAGCGTGCGGTGTCCGGGAGCTTCTTCGAGCCGAACACCAGGATGATGACGAGCCCGAGGATGAGCAGGTGCCAGGGCTCGAGTGCGTTGCGGAACATGGGGGGCCTCTCTGTTCGTTCGTCGGGAGAGCGCGGTGCCGGCGTCACGCCGGTACCGCATCCTCGGCATTACTTGCTACATTGCGCAACCGTACAACCCTTCGGGCACAGAGACAGACGCAGAGGATGAGGGCACGTCGATGACGCAGACTCCCGAGGCGCCGGCCGGGCGCTCCCGCCACAGGGGCCGGACGGCGCAGGGCGACGCGCCCCGTCGCGACGGGCGCCGCCGCAGACGGAAACGGAGCAAGCTGCGCGTCGGCCTCGCCATAGGCCTGTCGTTCCTGGTCCTGCTCGGCGCGGGCGCGGGCTGGCTGTACTTCCGCCTCAACGGGAGCATCGACACGTTCTCCGACGACGGCGTCTCCAAGAACCGGCCGGACGCCGCCGCGTCCAAGGGCGAGAACGTCCTCATCATCGGCACGGACGCGCGCACCGGCGGCAACGCCGAACTCGGCGGCGGCGACAAGAACGACATCGGCCGCTCCGACACCGCGTTCGTGCTGCACGTCTACGCCGACCACAAGCACGCGGTGGGCGTCTCCGTCCCGCGCGACAGCCTGGTCACCATCCCGCCGTGCAAGCTGCCCGACGGAACGTGGAGCGAGACGCGGACGAACACGATGTTCAACGCGGCCTTCTCGACGGGCGAGACGGCCGAGGGCAACCCGGCGTGCACCCAGAACACCGTCGAGAAGCTGACGGGCCTGCGCGTCGACCACACGGTCGTCGTCGACTTCAAGGGCTTCTCGCAGTTGACCGAGGTGGTCAACGGCGTGAAGGTCTGCGTGCCGAACGACGTCTACCAGAACGACCTCAACCCCAAGCGCCCCACGCGCGGCAAGCGGATCTTCGAGAAGGGCGAGCAGACGGTCTCCGGGCAGAAGGCCCTGGACTACGTCCGCCTCCGGCACGGCATCGGCGACGGCTCCGACATAGGCCGCATCAAGCGCCAGCAGGCGTTCGTCTCCAGCCTCATCAAGAAGATCAAGGACGACGGGTTCACCCCCACCAAGCTGCTTCCGCTCGCCGACGCCGCCACCGAGTCGATGACGGTCGACCCCGGCCTCGGCTCGGCGGACAAACTGCTCAAGTTCGCCATGGGCCTGAAGAACGTCGACCTGCACAACACCAAGTTCGTCACCGTCCCCTGGCGGTACGAGGGCAGCCGCGTCGCCATCGTGCAGCCGGACGCGGACGCGCTGTGGGCCGCGCTCAGAGACGACCGCACCCTCGACGGCAAGGACGCGGGCGGCAAGAAGGACAAGAAGGACGGGCAGGGCGAGCAGAAAGCTTCCGCCTCGCCCTCCGCGCAGGAGACCCCGGAGATCTCCGGCACGGGCGTCGCCGTCGCCGTCTACAACGGCACCCTGACCAAGGGCCTGGCCTCCACCGCGGCCAGGACGCTGACCGACCACGACTTCACCGTGACCGGCACCGGCAACGCCCGCTCCCAGGACCACGCCACCACCGCCGTCGAGTACGGCGCGGGGCGCGAGGCCGACGCCGCCAAGGTCGCCCGGCTCTTCCCCGGCGCCGAACTGCGCGCGGTAAGTACTGCGGGCGTGGCCGTCGTCCTGGGGTCGGACTACACCGGCGAGAAACCGCCGGCGGCGGCCTCCACGGCGCCCACGACCGTCCCCTCAGGTGTCGCCGACGACGCCCGCTCGGCCGACGAGGACCTCTGCTCCAAGCTGTCCTACGGGTAGCGCCGCCGCTACCAGGGGGACGGCCAGGTGCCCGGGCCGCCCCCGCGCCAGTCGATGAGGGCGGACGACTCCACATCGGCCTCGTCCATGTCGAGCCCGGCCCGCCGCAGCAACTCGGCGACGTCGCGCACGTCGTGGGCGAGGCCGAGGATCTCGCCGTCCACACGGACCCGGCGCCCTCCGGAGGTCGACGGCTGGTAGACGATGATCGGTTTGTCCATGCCCCCACGGTCGGGTGTACGGACGCCTGGTGCATCCCGAGACGCGGCTGGGGGCGCATCCCCCGGTACGGCGACAGCCGCCGCGCGGGGCCGGCTGGGCGCTTCGGGTGACCCGCCGCGCGTGGCGTCACGCGCGGCGGTCATACCTTCACACAATGGGCCGGTGGCCGTCACCGTCCTGCACAACGATCCCGCCGCCGTCCCCGACCCCCGGCACCCGAGCCCGCGCCACGAAGCGCTCGCCACCCTCGCCGCCGTGGCCCTGCCCGCCCTGGTGATGGCCGCGCTGGGCCTCTGGGGGCTCGACCGGGACGCGGTCTGGCGCGACGAGGGCGTCACGCTGGAGATGACGTACCGCTCACTGCCGCAGATCGCCCACCTGGCGTCGCACATCGACGCCGTGCACGGTCTCTACTACGCGCTGATGCACTTCGTCCTCGCCCCCCACCCGGGCGAGATCCTGCTGCGCCTGCCCTCCGTCCTCGGTGCCACCGTGGCCGCCGGCCTGGTCGGCCTGCTCGGCGCGCGCCTCGCCCGCCCCCGCGTCGGCCTGTGGGCGGGGCTGCTCTTCGCGGTCACCCCCTTCGTCGGCCGCTACGCGCAGGAGGGCCGGTCCTACGCCCTGGTCGCCGCCGGGGCGCTCGCCGCGACCCTCGCCCTCGTACGCGCCGTACAGGACGGCAGGCGCCAACGCTGGCTGCTCTACGCCCTGTTGACCGCCGGAACGGCCTGGCTGCACGAGCTGTCGGTGCTCGTCCTCGCGGCCCACGCGTGCACCCTGGGCTGCGCGCGGGCGCCACGGCAGGTGTGGCGGGCCTGGCTCGCGGTGGCGGCGTGCGTCCTGGTGTCGCTGGTGCCGCTGGTCCACCTCTCGCGGACGCAGAGCGCGCAGGTCGGCTGGCTCGGCAAACCCGGCCGGGCGCAGGTGCGCGGTCTCGTCGAGGCGTTCGCCGGTCCCGCCGAAGGAGTCTGCGCGGTGGTCCTCGCGCTCGCGGTGGTCGGGGCGTGCGCGCGGACGCCGCACCCCGGGCGGGTGTCCTTGCGCGCCGTGGCGCTGCCGCTGGCGGTCGTGCCGCCCGCGCTCCTGCTTGGCGTCTCCCGCTACGAGCCGCTCTACTACGACCGCTACGTGCTGTTCTGCCTGGCCGGGGTGCCGCTGCTCGCGGCCGCGGGCGCGGACCGGCTCGTACGCCTGCTGCCCGCCGGGCGGAGCCCCCGCACGTCCGGGGCGCGCGGCCTCGTCGCTGCGGGCGGCGCCGCCCTGGCCGGGGTCGCGTTCGCCGCGCACCTGCCGGTGTACGCGCACGAACGCGGGCCGCACGCGCGCTCCGACGACCTGACCGGCATCGCGCTCCTGGCCGCGCGCGAGCTGCGACCGGGCAGCGCCCTGCTCTTCCTGCCGTCGCCGTACGCCCGCCGCGCCGAGGCCGCCTACCCGGCCGCCTTCCACCACCCGTACGACGTCGCGCTGGCCCGGAGCGGCGCGGACGCGGGCCAGTTGTACGGCGAGGAGACCGACGCGGCGACGCTGGCGCGCCGGCTGCGGTCGGTGGACCGGCTGTGGGTGGTCGTCGATCCCCGCGCCCTGCGCCCCGGCTGGACCCCGTGGGGCGAGACGGAGCGGACGAAGGCCGACATCCTGCGACGCGACTTCGTCCTGCGCGAGGAGCACCCGGCACGCAGCGGCACGCTACGGCTCTACGAGCGCCGGTCCGGGGCCGCCGCCAGGACGCAGCGAATGCCGCTGTAGAGGGTCGGCATGCAGGTGTTGCAGCGGATGCACAGGGACCGGGTCCGCGGGCCCTTCGCCATCCGGTCGATCAGGTCCGGCTCGCGCAGCAGGGCGCGTGCCATCGCCACGAACTCGAACCCCTCGGCCATCGCACGCCGAGGTCGGCCCGCGCCTCGGCCATCGCACGCCGAGGTCGGCCCGCGCCTCGTCGCGTCGCTCGCCGATGTCAGTCCCGAGCCGGCGCACCAGGTTGACCCCGTTCAGCACCTCCATGCCGTGCTCGAAACGGGCTTCACGGCTCTCGCGGCCGGGCGCGCTGCTCATATCCGGTACGTCCGTTTCCGTAGGCGGGTAAGGCGGGATGCCCTGGGCAACCGTAGAGGCATGACAGCGACGCTCGGTGCCTTCGTCCTCGGTACGCCAGACCCGCCCGCGCTGGCCGACTTCTACCGCGCCCTCCTCGGCTGGGAGGAGGTCGTCCGCTCACCGGAGTGGGTCCGGCTGCGCGCCCCGGAGAAGGAGCGGCCCAGCCTCAGCTTCCAGCTGGAGACCGACCACACGCCCCCGGTGTGGCCGCAGGCGCCCGGCACCCAGCAGATGCAGGCGCACCTCGATCTGGAGGTCCAGGACCTGCGCGCGGAGACGGAGCGCGCCTGCGCCCTCGGCGCGACCCTGGAGGAGCATCAGCCGCAGGACGACGTGCGCGTGCTGCGCGACCCGCACGGCCACCCGTTCTGCCTCTTCCTGCCGGGCGCCTGAGCGGTTCTCGAAGGACAGGCTCTCAGGCCTGTTCGGCGCCCTGCCGCGGCTCCGGTCGCAGCTGGTCGGCGCGGTGCGCCTCGTCCTGCGCGAGCAGCGCGAGCAGGGACGCGACGGTCAGGCCCGCCTCGGCCTCGGCGGGGTGGCGCAGGGTCTTGCCCGGCGTGATCCGGTAGGCGTTGCCCCGGCCCTCGCGCGTGTGGGAGAGGAAGCTGCTCGCCTCCAGGTCCGCGATGATCTTCTGCACGGCTCGCTCGGTCAGCCTGCAGTGCGCGGCGATATCGCGGATCCGCGCGTTCTGATCGTCGGCGATAGCGGCCAGCACCCGTGCGTGATTGGTGATGAACGTCCATCCAGCATGCGGTTCCGGCACTCCATCCATGCCCGAATCGTAGGCCCCCCGCTTCGTGTCTTTGAACCCCCGAACTTCGTTTCAGGTATCGCTTGACGTATGTTGCCGCAGGGCGGGAATCTGAGAGCGGACCGCCGGGCCGCCGCAGTGAGGGAGAGGCCATGCCAGAGTCTGCACAGCCCGGGAGCGGGGCGGCAGCCACCTGCGCCGATCCGGCCACCCCGGCCGGGGCTCACCGGCTGACCGGACTCACGCTCTTCAACCACTGGGACGGCGAGCAGATGGTCGTCAGCGTGCGCGGCGATCTCCACCTGCACGAGGACCAGCGGCTGAACGGCGTGCTGCGCCCGCTCCTGCTCGCCTCGGACGGCAGCGTCGGCCTCGACGTGAGCGCCGTGGAGCCCTGCGGCTGCTCGGCCGTCAACGTCTTCCTGAGCGTCGACCCGCTCGCCGAGGACCCGTCCTGCGAGTCGGCCGACGGGCACCACGCGGAGCTGGGCCGGGAGGTCGCGCAGCTGCGCCGGGCGATGCAGAGCCGCGGCACCATCGACATGGCCCGGGGTGTCCTCGTGGCCGCGTTCGGCATCAGCCCGCAGGACGCCTGGGAGGCGCTGGTCGACGTCTCCCAGCGCACCAACATCAAGCTGCACCTGGTCGCGCAGCACCTGGTCGACTCCACCTCGGGCGACCGCGCCCTGCCGAAGGCCGTGCAGAGCCAGCTCTCCGCCGTGATCGCCCGCATCGAGGCCAGGGCCGCCCGGCCGGACGCCCCAGCCACCCCGGCCGATCCGGTCGTCGACAGCGCGGCGTGGGACTGGGACGGCGCGGGCGACCCCACCCCGGCGGCGGTCATCGCGAGCCTGACGGAGGCCTCCGCGCACAACGGGGACGGCGCATAGGGGAACGCGTCAGGGTGGGGGTGCACACCGGCGCCGGTCCCTTCGCCGCCGCCCCCGCTCCACGAGGAAGGCCACGCTCCTGTCCACCTCCACCTCCACCTCCACCTCCGCCTCCGCGCCCGGCCCCCATCACGCGATCGCACATCTGACCGCCACCTACGCCGAACTCGTGGACGACGGCGACTTCCGCGGAGTCGGCCGCCTCCTCGCGGACGCCGACTTCGTCGGCAGCGGCGCGACCTTCAGCGGCGCCGACGCCATCGAGCAGATGTTCCGCGACACCCTCGTCCTGTATCCCGACGGCACCCCGCGCACCCACCACGTCACGACCAACCTCGTCGTCGACGCCGACGACGAGGGCGGCACCGCGACCGCCCGCTCGTACGTCACCGTCTTCCAGGCGGTGGACGGCCTCCCGTTGCAGGCGGTCGCCGCGGGCCGCTACCACGACCGGTTCGCCCGCAGGGACGGCGTCTGGCGGTTCACCGAGCGCCGCGTCCACATCCGCCTCGTCGGGGACATCAGCCGCCATCTGCGCTGATCTTCCGTATGGGAACGCGCGCCGCGCGGTAGGCATGCAGGGTGCAGACCTTTCTCCCGTACCCCGAGTTCACGCGGTCCGCCGCCGTCCTGGACCGCGCCCGCCTGGGCAAACAGCGCGTCGAGGCGCTCCAGGTGCTGCGCGGTCTCACCGTGCCCGGCTACGGGTGGCGCAACCACCCGGCCGTACGCATGTGGGTCGGGTACGAGGAGGCCCTGGTCCGCTACGGCCTCGACGTCTGCGCGACCTGGGTCGCCGAGGGGCGGGCCGACACCTGCGCCACCACCATGATCACCGACTTCACCCGGCACCACCCGGGCGTCCCCGTCCGCGAACAGGAGCAGCTCGCCGCCGACGGCGAGCTGCCGCCGTGGCTGGGGGAGCCCGCCTTCCACCGCAGCCACCAGTCCGCGCTGCTGCGCAAGGCGCCGGAGATCTACGCCACGGTCTTCCCGGACGTCCCCGACGACATGCCCTACTTCTGGCCGGCCTCCGACCGCGACCCCGCGGCGTCCTGACGCTCCCACTTTTCACGTCCGAGTTACCGGAAAGCGCTTACCCGAACGCGGTCGATGCGGTGGGATCGGATCATGCACAGACCCGTCCCCGACCACCTCGACCACCAGTACCGCGGCGAGCATCCGCTGCGCACCCTCGGCCTCCTCTTCCGCCCCGACCGCGGCAGGCTGCTCCTCGCCACGCTCCTCTTCGTCGTCAAGCACAGCCCGATCTGGCTGCTGCCCGTCATCACCGCCACCGTCCTCGACGTGGTCGTGCGCCACGGCTCGCAGACGGAGCTGTGGGGGGCCACGGGCCTGCTGCTGTTCATCCTCGTGATCAACTACCCGCTGCACCAGTGGTACGTACGCCTGCTCGGCGGCAGCATCCGCCGCATGGGCACGACCCTGCGCTCGGCGCTCTGCCGCCGTATGCAGCAGCTCTCCATCGGCTACCACGCCCGCACCAGCTCCAGCGTCCTGCAGGCCAAGGTCGTCCGGGACGTGGAGACGGTGGAGCAGATGGTGCAGCAGAGCGCCGACATGGGGCTGGGTGCCGTGACCACCCTCATCGGCGGGCTCGTCCTCATCGGCTTCCGGACGCCCGAGTTCCTGCCGGTGTTCCTGGTCGTCGTGCCCGCCGCGGGCTTCCTGGTGATGCGGCTCCGCGGCCGTCTGCGCAGCCACAACGAGGACTTCCGCCGCGAGGTCGAGCACCTCTCCTCCCGCGTCGGCGAGATGACGACCCTCATCCCGATCACCCGCGCCCACGGCCTGGAACGCACCGCGCTCGGCCGCGTCGACGGCTCCCTGCGCCAGGTCTTCGCCGCCGGGCTGCGCCTGGACACCATGAACGGCCGCTTCAACTCGGCGGCCTGGGTGCTCCTCAACATCCTCGGCGTCTGCTGCCTGACCGGCTCGGCGCTGGTCGCCTACCACGGCTGGCTGGGCGTCTCCCCGGGCGACGTCGTCATGCTCAGCTCCTTCTTCACCCTCCTGACCGGCTCCGTGACGACGCTGCTCGGCCTCGCCCCGCAGATCAGCAAGGGGCTCGAATCGGTGCGCTCGGCCGGTGAGGTGCTGCAGGCGCCCGACCTGGAGTCCAACGCGGGCAAGGCCGTGGTGGAGCGGGTGACCGGCCGGATCGACTTCGACGCCGCCGGGTTCTCCTACCCGGAGGCGGACGGCGAGCCGGGCGGCGTCGCCGTCGACGGCTTCACCCTCTCCGCCCGGCCCGGCGAGACCGTCGCCCTCGTCGGCGCGTCCGGCGCGGGCAAGTCGACCGTGCTGAACCTGCTCATCGGCTTCATCCGGCCCACCACCGGGCGGATCCTGCTCGACGGCGTCGACATGGCCACCCTCGACCTGCGCAGCTACCGGCGGTTTCTGTCGGTGGTGCCGCAGGAGTCGATCCTCTTCGAGGGCAGCATCCGCGACAACGTGACGTACGGGCTCGGCGACACCGACGAGGAGACCCTGCTGCGGGCGCTGCGCGACGCCAACGCCCTGGAGTTCGTCCGGCGCCTGCCGGAAGGTCTCGACACGGTGGTGGGGGAGCGCGGCGCACGGCTCTCCGGCGGGCAGCGGCAGCGGCTCGCCATCGCCCGCGCGCTGATCCGCGACCCCCGCGTCCTGGTCCTCGACGAGGCGACGTCAGCGCTCGACAACCGCTCCGAGGCGCTGGTCCAGGAGGCCCTGGCGCGTCTGGTGCACGGCCGGACCGTCTTCGTGGTCGCCCACCGGCTCTCCACGATCCAGGGCGCCGACCGCATCGTGGTGATGGCGGACGGCCGGATCGCCGAGATCGGCACGCACGCCGACCTCCTCGCTCGCGGCGGTGTGTACGCGGGGCTGCAGCCCGCCGCGGCGGGGTGACGCGGCGGAGGGCGCCGTCCGGACACCACCGGTGACGGCGGTGAGTTCCGCGGCCCGGACGGGGCGGGGGCGCAGCAGGGCGTGCGCCGCCCGCCGCGCTTCCGCCACGCTGTGCGTCCCGGTGAGGACGCACAGCGTGTAGGCGCTGTCCTCGCGTGCGCGGGCCGTCTCCGGCGTGGACCGGCGCTCGTCCCGGCCGGTGGTCTCGTCGTGGCGGACCAGCGCCCGGCGCAGCTCGGAAGCGGTGGGAAGCAGCATGGCCATGTCTTTTTCTCCCTGTTTCAGCACCCTTGTCGCTCAGTGTTCTGCCCGCCTGAATGGGCACATACCGGGACTTTCGTCCTGTCGGTTCAGCGGGCCGCCGGGCGCCACTCGAACATGACGATGGTCGCGTCGTCGCGCAGCCGGTTGCCCTGGACGTCGACGACGGAGTGGATGAGGCGGCGCAGCGTCTCCGCCGCCAGCTCGCCCGCGGCGGTGGCCCGGATGATGTAGTCGGCGAACCGGTCGAGACCCAGCTCCTCGCCGTTGCGCGTACGGGCCTCCGTGACGCCGTCGGTGTACATCAGGACCCGGTCGCCCGGTTCCAGGTCCATCTCGTGCACCCGGCGCGGTGTCGAGGAGAGGGCGGCCGGAAGGCCGAGGGGCGGGTCCGCGTCGCGCTCCATCGCGGCGGGCAGCAGCCGCTCGTCGCGGATGAGGAGCGGCGCGGGATGCCCGCAGTTGATCCAGCGCAGGCCGCCCGTCGCGAGGTCGAGCTGGGCGAGGATCGCCGTGCAGAACTGGTCGGGCAGCCACTCGGACAGCGCCGCGTCCACGGACTCCACGAGGTCGGGCAGGTCGGCACCGGTGCGCCGGGCGTTGCGGCAGGCCGCCAGGGAGACCACCGTGGTGAGCCCGGAGGCCAGGTCGTGCCCCATGGCGTCCATGATCCCGGCGTGCAGCGTCGTCTCCGTCAGCGCGTGGTCGAAGGCGTCGCCCCCGACCTCGTAGGCCGGTTCCATGACGGCGGTGGAGACGGCGTGCGTCGTGCCGATCGTGCGGGGCGGGAGGTAGGCGCGCAGCATCTCGGCGGGCAGTTGCATCGGCTTCGTACGGGCCCGTCGGACGTAGGTGTCCTTGAACGCCCGCTTCGAGGTGATCATCATGGCGCACAGGTGGGCGAGGGTCCGCCCGCGCCGCAGGACGAGCGGGTCGAGGGCGGGGGAGCGCACGGCGAGGACGCCGATCCGCTCGGCGCCGTCCACGAGCGGCAGCCAGGCCGTCATCCCGCCGAGTTCGGACTCCTCCACGCGCAGGGACTCCGTGCGGTACGTCCAGCCGGCCAGTGAATCGTCGATGGGGAGGGTCGGCGCCACCTCGTTCAGCGGGGCCAGCTGGCGCTGCTGCAGATCGGCGAGGTAGAGCACGGCGCCCTGCAGACCGAGCGCCTTGGAGCAGCGGGCGACCGTGGTGGTCAGGTCGAGGGGCAGGTTGCGGGGGTCGGCCAGGAACTCGCCGAGGACGCTGTCCCCCGTGCCCGTGGCCTCGGGTGCCGTCACCTCATCACTCCTTGCTCGGACTGCCCGTCGCACCGCCCGGACGACTCCCCGGGCAGTCTCGCACCGCCGCACGCGGCCCGCCTCCTGTGACGATCCGGCCGGGCGGCGTTCGCATCTGTCGGCGTTCGCCAGGTGTGGGGGACCGGCCCGCGGGACACCCGATGTCCCGAGATGGGCGTACGCGCAGGTCGGCCCCGGCGAGCAGGGCGGCCGCGCGCATCCCGGACCGGACAGCCGCACATGGAAGGAACAGCACCGATGGGCGCCACCCCGCAGGACCCCACGACGAAGCACCCGCAGCCGGACTTCCCCCAGCAGGACCAGGAACACCCCGGCACCGGCGGGGACATGGACCCGAAGCCCGACCACGGCGAGGACTCCTACCGGGGCAGCGGCCTGCTGCGCGACCGGGCCGCGGTCGTCACCGGCGGCGACTCCGGGATCGGCCGCGCCGTCGTGCTCGCCTACGCCCGCGAGGGCGCCGACGTCGTCTTCACCCACCTGCCCGAGGAGGCGGAGGACGCCAAGGAGACGGCCCGCCTCGTCGAGGAGGCCGGGCGCAAGGCCGTCCCCGTGGAGTGCGACATCCGCGAGGAGGAGCAGTGCCGGCGGCTCATCGAGCGGGCCGTGGGCGAGTTCGGCCGGATCGACGTCCTGGTCAACAACGCGGCGTACCAGATGGCGCAGCCGGGCGGCATCGAGGACATCACGACCGAGCAGTTCGACCGGGTCCTGCGCACCAACCTGTACGGCATGTTCTGGCTGTCCAAGATGGCCGTGGCGCACATCCCCGAGGGCGGCTCCATCATCAACACCACCTCGGTGCAGGCCTACAAGCCCAGCCCCCACCTGCTCGACTACGCGACGACCAAGGGCGCCATCGTCACCTTCACGCAGGGCCTCGCGCAGATGCTGGCCGAGAAGGGCATCCGGGTCAACGCGGTCGCGCCCGGGCCGGTGTGGACCCCGCTCATCCCCGCGACGCTCCCGGACACCGAGGAGTTCGGCAAGCAGGCGCCGCTCGGCCGCCCGGCACAGCCCGCGGAGATGGCGCCCGCGTACGTCTTCCTCGCCTCGGAGCACGCGAGCTACATCACCGCCGAGATCATGAACGCGACCGGGGGCACGCCGCTCCCGTAGTCCTCCGCAACCAGCGGGAAGGAGACGGTCACGTGAGTTCCGACGCCGAACTGCGGATCGGCCGCCGCACGATCACGATGAAACGGCCCGGCAAGGAGCTGTTCCCGCAGGACGGCATCACCAAGGCCGACCTCGTCGAGCACTACCGCCGGGTCGCCCCGCGCATGGTGCCCGAGCTGCGTGGCCGTCCCCTGATGCTGGAGCGGATGCCGGACGGCATCGACGGGCAGCGCTTCTACCAGAAGGAGGTCAGCGACTACTTCCCCGACTGGATCCATCGCGCGTCGGTGCCCAAGGAGGGCGGCGAGGTGACCCATGTGGTCGGCGACGACGCCGCCACCCTTGTCTACCTCGCGAGCCAGGCGTGCATCACCCCGCACCGCTGGCTGAGCCGCGCCGACCAGCCGCGCCACCCGGACCGGCTGGTCTTCGACCTCGATCCGCCCGCCGACGATTTCGAGCCGGTGCGGCGCGCCGCGCACCACCTGCGCCAACTGCTCGACGAGCTGGAACTCACCGCGGGGCTGATGACCACGGGATCGCGGGGCCTGCACGTCGTGGTGCCGCTCAACCGGCGCGACGACGCCGACGACGTGCTCGCGTTCGCCCGCGCCGCCGCCCGGGAACTCGCCGAGCGCCACCCGGAGGAGCTGACGGTCGAGCCCCGCAAGGACGCCCGCAAGGGCCGGCTCTACCTGGACGTCGCCCGCAACGGCTACGCCCAGACCGTCGTCGCCCCGTTCGCCGTCCGGTCCCGGCCGGGCGCCCCGGTGGCCGCACCCCTCGACTGGGACGAACTCGACGACCCCGAGCTGACCGCGCGCCGCTGGACGCTGGCCGACCTCGGCGACCGTCTCGACAAGGACCCCTGGGCGGGGCTCGGCCGCCACGGCGGCGGGGTGGAGGCGGCCACGCGACGCCTGGAGAAACTGGCCTGACGCGGACCGGCCCTACGCCCAATGCCGTTGCTTTACGGATTCGCGGGTTGGGGTCGTTGGATGCGGACGGCCTGGACACCGCCGCGGGCGGGCTGGGGGCAGGTCCGGTGTTCGGTCCGTTTGAGCCTGTAGTTGGACATCTTGCGTTTGACTACACGGGGCTGGCTGCGCAGGCGTCTGACCGGCAGGAGCCGCTCCAACAGGTCGTGCTCGAGCAGGACCAGCGCCTGGACCAGGAGGTCAGGGGGAAAAACGGCCCGGCGTGACGGTCACGCTGCGCCGGGCCGAGCGCAGGGTCTCGGTGAAGGAGATCCGGTCCGGATCCAGGCCGCCGGAGGCGGCGGTGCGAAACATCAGCTCACGCAGGGCCCGGTGGACCAGCAGGTGGGCCCAGATCTGCTGCAGCACCCCGTCCGGGGTCTTGCTGCTCAGCACGGTGTGCGCGCCGCGCTGGCGGGTCTTGAGCTCGGCCAGGACCGACTCGACTTCCCAGCGCTCTTGGTAGAGCGCGGCCAGTTGACGCGCCGGGAAGCGGCGGGCATCGAGCAGGCTGGTCACCAGCCGGTAGTCGCCGGCCGCCGGGCCGGCGTGGTCGAGCCGGTAGGCCAGGACCCTCACGGTGACCGGATCCCGCTTCGCGGAGTCGGTGCTGGCGTGGATGCGGGAGATCCAGGAGCCGTCCCGCAGCACCCGCTCGACTGGCAGGACGCGATTGGCGGGCACCCGCCACAACAGATCGGCGCCGCTGTCGGTGAAGGCCCGCCACAACGACATGCCGAGGAACTCGCGGTCGGCCAGCACCAGCTGGCCCGGCCCGCAGGAGCGGGGCAGGCGCCGGACCAGGGTGACCTCACCGGTGCGGCAGCCGGCCAGCTCCGCGTCCAGCACCAGATGCGTGCCAGTCTCCACCAGGCAGGCCATCCGCACCTGCGGGAAAGAACTCTTCTCCGGGCCGCGGGCGTTGCCCGGGCGGCCGAAGGCGGCCTCATTGGCCACCGTGTCGGCGACGTCCCAGCAGGTGCCGTCCACCGCCAGCAGCCGCAGGCCCCGCCAGAACACCCCCGGCGTGCTCTCGGTGCCCAGCGGTTTCGCCGTCGCGGTGAACAGCACCCGCAGCGGCTCACTCCCCAGCCGCTGCCGGGCCCGAAACAGCGAGGACTTCGCCGGAATGCGCCAGTCACCCAGCAGTCCCAGACCCCGCAGGCCCTCGACCAGGTGCCGCATAACCTCCAGATAGGGAGCGGGCGAGAAGAGCGCCAGGCCGAGCACGAAGTACACCACCAGCCGGGCCGGCAGCAGCCGTCTGCGTTGCTCCACCCGCCCGCAGGCAGCCACCACACGATCCACCAGACCCGGCGGATACACCCAGGTCAACAGCCCCAGACCCGATAAATCAGACACACTCACAGACACTGGCACCACCCCCGGGAGCAGTACGCAGCAGCCTACGCCGAACAGTTAAAACAACGGCATTGGCCCTAAGCCGCCTCCTCCTGCTGCCGCGTCAGGGCCGCGACGAGTTCGTCCCGGGTCATGGAGGAGCGGCCCGGGACACCCGCGTCGGCGGCGCGCCGGTACAGCTCGGCCTTGGTCAGCCCGTCGAGGGACGGCTTGCTCTTCCTGCCGCTCTTCTTGGACGTGCCGCTGTCCTTGGACCTGCCGCGCTCGGTGGACTTGCCGGACTTGCTGGACTTGGCGGGCTTCTTCGCCCGGTCGACGCTCGCCCGCAGCGCGTCCATCAGATCGACCACATTGGTCGACTCGGCGGGCGGCTCCGCCTTGTCCACCCGCTTGCCGCTGCGCTTGGCCTCGATGAGCGCGTTCACCTGCTCCTGGTACGTGTCGTGGAACTCCTCCGGCTTCCACTCCATGCCGAGCGTGTCGACGAGCTGCCGGGCCATCTTCAGCTCGCGGTCGGTGACCTTCGTGCGGCCCGGCAGGTTGTCGATCTCGCTGCGCGGGTCCCGGATCTCGTCGGCCCAGTGCAGCGTGTGCAGGGTCAGCAGCCCGGCCTCCGCCTTCACCGCGACCAGGTACTGGTGGTTGCGCATGACGAACGTGGCGATCCCCGCCCGGCCCGCCTCGGCGAGCGCCTTCTCCAGGAGCGCGTACACCTTCGTGTACTGCTCGCCCTTCGGCCCGAGGTAGTACGTCTTGTCGAAGAAGACCGGATCGACGTCCTCCAGGTCCACGAACCCCGTGATCTCCAGGGACTTGGAGCGGCCGGGCGCGATGTCGTCCAGCTCGTCCGGCTCGACCACCACGTACTGGTCGCCGTCGTCGAACGCCTTGACCACCTCGTCGAGCGGCACCTCCTCGCCGGTCCGCTCGTTCACCCGCTTGTTGCGCACACGGTCGGAGGTGCCGCGCTGCACCTGATGGAAGCGCACGGTGTGGTTCTCCGTGGCCGTGTACATCTGGACGGGCAAGGACACCAGACCGAAGGTCAGCGTGCCGCTCCACACCGGACGCGCCATGCGCGAGGCCCCTTCCTGCTCTGCTCCGCTTCCCCTCATCGCACCCCGCCCGGCGCCCCGCCGCATCCCGGGGCGGTGTGGCGGGGGAGCGGGCGCTGCGTGGGGCGATGCTCGCGTACGGGGCGCCGCGCGCCCTGACGGCCAGCGGCGCGGCCGTCGACGCGCTGCGCGCCGCGGGCGTCCGGCGCGTCGCGGTCGTCCACCCACGTGTACGCCGTGGCGGAGGAGCAGGTGGTGGAGGCCGTCGTCGCGGGCGACCGGCCCGGGGCCGACGCCGTGTTCGTCGCCTGCACCTCGCTGCCCACCTACGACGTGCTGCCCCGCCTGACGGAGCGCCTCGGCAAGCCCGTCGTCAGCGCCGTGCAGGCCACCGCCAGGGCGCTCGCGCAGGAGCCCGGTGCGTGGCTCACCGCGCCGGGCGCCAGTCCGCGTTGACGGCGAACTGCGCCCCATCGGGGTCGCAGAGCACCGCCTCCGTGCCGTCGTCGGCGATCCGCAGGACGCTTCCGCCCCGGGCGCGCGCCGTCTCGGCGCAGGCCCGCACGTCGGGCACCGAGAAGTGCACCTGCCAGCGCGGCCGGATCGACGGGTCGGGCGCCGCCTCCACCGCCCCGGAGTGGATCCGGGCCACGATGTCGCCCCGGCTGCGCAGCACGACCTCCTCGTCCTCGTACTGCACGTCGCAGGAGTCCGGGGCGTCGGAGGCCCAGCCGAGCACCTCGCCGTAGAAGATGGCCGCGTCGAAGGCGTTGCGCGTGTACAGCGCCACGAAGGCGGGGGCGGCGCGGCGCCACTCCTCCCAGCCCGCGACCAGCGCGCCCTCCCAGATGCCGAAGACCGCTCCGTCGCGGTCGGCGAGGAGCGCGGCGCGGCCCGGCGGGAAGGAGATCGGCCCGACGGCCGTCGTCCCGCCCCGCTCGTGGCTGCGCGCCACCGTCTCGTTGGCGCTGGACGCGGCGAAGAACGGCGTCCACGCCACCGACGTCTGCCCCATGCTCTTCGCCTCGGACACACCCGCCACCGGCACCCCGCGCACGCTCGCGAACCGGTACTGCTCGCCCATCGCCCCGGTGTGCCACTCCCAGCCGAGCACGGCGCCGTAGAAGTCCTCCGCGACCCGCAGGTCGTACGTGGACAGGCTGACCCAGCAGGGGGCGCCGAACACCGACCTGCTGGCCGGGGTCTCGCTCACGGGTGTGTTCTGGCTGTTCATGTGCGTGCAGCTCCGAGGTCGATGAAGGCCCCCACCCGTATTCCCGGCCACCGGCACCCCACCGCGCGCGACTGCCCGGACCACACCCATTAGACACTGGCGGCTCGCCGTCCCGCCTCCGCTGGGCCTCATCCTTTCGGTCACTGTCCGCTCGCACACTCGCCGGGCCCCGCGTCAGATGGGAGCAATCCGGATCCGGGTGGGAGGCCCGCCGGAGGGTACGCGGAAGGTCATCGCAGAGCGGGGCGGACGAGTGAGCCGCGCCGGTTCCGGAAGGAGAACAGCAATGCCCCGAGGTTCCAGCCCGAAGCGCGAGCGCCAGTACGAGCACATCAAGGAGGGCGCGGAGAAGCGCGGCACCTCCGAGGGGCGCGCGAAGGAGATCGCGGCGCGCACCGTGAACAAGGAGCGCGCCCGTTCCGGCGAGTCGAAGCAGGCGAGCAAGGTGTCGACGCAGGACAAGAAGTCCGCGCCGCAGCGCGGCGGCGAGCGCTCCCACAGCGGGTCCCAGGGGCCGACCAAGGACCAGCTGTACGCGGAGGCCAAGAAGAAGAACATCGAGGGCCGCTCCTCGATGAACAAGGAGCAGCTGGCGAAGGCCGTGGGCCGCTGAGCGCGATACGGCACAGCGCAGGTGGGGCCGGGCCCCGCGGAACACGATCCGCGGGGCCCGGCCCCTGTCATGGCGCCGCCCGCGTCACACGGTGGTGCCGAACCGCTCCCAGACGCGGTGCTTGGCGAGCAGTTCCTTCATTCGGGTGAGGACCGCCGCGCCGCTGTCACCGATGACGATGCCGGGGTCGGCGGTCGGCAGGCCCGCGGCCTCGATGGTCTGCTCGGCGCCCGCCCAGCCGCCGATGGCCTTGCCGTGGCGGTAGGCCTCCTCCAGCAGGAGCCGCACGCGCGGGTCGAGCGTCGCGGTGGCGCTGTCCGCCTTGGCGTCCCGCGCGGGGATGGCGTCGGCGCCCGCGGCGGGCACCCCGACCACCACGAGGGCGTCGAACTCGATGGAGCGGGCCGTGGCGAAGGTCCGCTGCACCGTGACGGGGTCGCCGTCCGGGTCGAGCTTGCCGCCCGCCGGGGCGATGACCAGCGGCACCATCCCGCCGTCGAGCAGGGTCCGACGGAGAGTCCGCACACCGTCCAGGTCGACCGTCCCGTCGGTCACGATGCCGATGAGCCGGCCGTCCGCCGGCCACTCCTGGCCGATCTGGGAGAGCGCGGGGCTCGGCTGCGGGTCCGTCAGCGGCACGGTCGGCGCGGGCGCGGGCAGCCCGAGCGAGGCGGCGACCTGCGCGCACAGTTCCGCGTCGATGTTGGCCAGGACCTGCAGGCCGCGCTCCTTGACCGCCTGCTCGTAGCACTTGCCGAGCTCGAACGAGTACGCGTTGACGATGTGCTCGCGCTCGGGCGGCGTCATGCTCAGCCAGAACAGCCGCGCCTGGCTGAAGTGGTCGTCGTAGGAGGCGGGCGCCTCGCGGACCTTGCGGGAGGCGGGCAGTTCGACGGGGACCTCGATGTCCGCGCCGTTCGCCGCGCCCGCCATGAACGGGCAGCCGCCGTCGAGCGAGTTCGGCCGGTAGGGCGCGACGCCGCGGTGCACGGCCGTCTGGTGCATGCCGTCGCGCAGCATGTCGTTGACGGGGGCGTGCGGGCGGTTGATCGGCAGCTGGGCGAAGTTGGGGCCGCCGAGCCGGCTGATCTGGGTGTCCAGGTAGGAGAAGAGGCGGCCCTGGAACAGCGGGTCGTCGGTGACGTCGATGCCGGGGACGAGGTGGCCGAGGTGGAAGGCGACCTGCTCGGTCTCGGCGAAGTAGTTCGAGGGGTTGCGGTTGAGGGTGAGAAGGCCGATCGGCTGCACCGGGGCCAGCTCCTCGGGCACGATCTTCGTCGAGTCGAGGAGGTCGATGCCCTCGAAGGTCTGCTCGGGGGTGTCGGGGAACGTCTGGATGCCCAGCTCCCACTGCGGGTAGGCGCCCGCCTCGATCGCGTCGGCCAGGTCGCGGCGGTGGAAGTCGGGGTCGACGCCGCCCGCGATCTGCGCCTCCTCCCAGACCAGGGAGTGCACGCCGAGCTTCGGCTTCCAGTGGAACTTCACCAGCGTCGTCTCACCGGCCGCGTTCTCCAGGCGGAAGGTGTGGACGCCGAAGCCCTCCATCATCCGGTAGGAGCGCGGGATGCCCCGGTCGGACATGTTCCACAGCGTGTGGTGCGTGGCCTCGGTGTGCAGGGTGACGAAGTCCCAGAACGTGTCGTGCGCGCTCTGCGCCTGCGGGATCTCCCGGTCCGGGTGCGGCTTGCCCGCGTGGATGATGTCCGGGAACTTGATGGCGTCCTGGATGAAGAAGACCGGGATGTTGTTGCCGACGAGGTCGAAGGTGCCCTCGGAGGTGTAGAACTTCGTCGCGAAACCGCGGGTGTCGCGGACCGTGTCCGCCGAGCCGCGGGAGCCGAGGACGGTGGAGAACCGGACGAAGACGTCGGTCTCGACGTCCTTGCCGAGGAACGCGGCCTTCGTGACCCCCGCCGCGTTGCCGTACCCCTTGAACACACCGTGGGCCGCGGCGCCGCGCGCGTGGACGACGCGCTCCGGGATGCGCTCGTGGTCGAAGTGGGTGATCTTCTCCCGGAAGTGGTGGTCCTGGAGCAGCACAGGACCGCGCGGGCCCGCCTTCAGCGAGTGGTCGGTGTCGTAGAGGCGGTCGCCTTGCGCGGTCGTGAGGAACTCGCCCTGCTGGGCGACGTCGTCCTGTGTGTCGCGGGACGGGGCGCCGGTGGGGCTGGTCGGCCGGGGTCCGCTCTGGTCGGCCTTGGGCGGCAGGGGGCCGCGGGGCTCGGTCGGCTCGGCGAACGCGGGCGACTCCACGTTGGGCTTGCCGGGGACGCCGTCCTCCGGGCCTTCGGGGGCCGTCGCGCCGGTCACGGTCTCCTTCACCTTCTCCGCCGCGTCCCGGAAGGGGTGGCCGTCGTCCATCTTTGTCTCTCCTTCGATTGCGCCGCGCAACCTGGTTCAAGGGCGGCCTTCGTGAAGCGAACGGAACAGGAGTACCCGAATCCGTACGTATCCCACGGGGCTGTTCAGTTAGCTTTGCCCGCGGCGTCGCGCCGCCGGTGCAGCGCGGCGACGGCTCCGAGGACGACGCCGACCGCGAGGACGATCAGGCCCCGGATCCACACCTCGCCCTCGACCTGCGTGGCGAGGACCACGCAGGAGGCGGCGCCGAGGACGGGGATGACCGTCCACGCGCGGAAGTGCGGGGGTGTCGAGGTGTCGCGGCGCAGCACGAGCACGGCCGTGTTGACCAGGAAGAACACCACGAGCAGCAGCAGGACGAGCGTGGAGGCGAGGGTCTCCACGTCGCCGGTGAGGGCGAGGAGGAAGGACAGCAGCGTCGTCACGGCGATCGACACCCACGGGGTGCCGCGGCCGGGCAGTACGTGGGTGAGGACGCGGGGCAGCAGGCCGTCCCGGGCCATGCCGAACGCGAGCCGCGAGCTCATGATGCCGGTGAGCAGCGCCCCGTTGGCGACGGCGACGAGCGCGATGGCGCTGAACAGCTTCGGCGGCACCCCGCCCGCCTCCCGCACCACTTCCAGCAGCGGCCCGCTGGAGTGGGCGAGGGTGTCGGTGGGGACGGCCGCCGAGGCGACGATCCCGACGAGGGCGTAGACGACACCCGCCGTGATCAGGGCACCGAAGAGCGCGCGCGGGTAGGAGCGGCGCGGATCGCGGGTCTCCTCGGCGACGTTGACCGAGGTCTCGAAGCCGACGAAGGAGTAGTAGGCGAGCACGGTCCCGCTCAGCACCCCGGCGGCGGCGCCCGTCTCGGAGGTGCCGAGCTCGACGAGGCGTCCCGCGTCGCCGTCCCCGCGCACGAACAGGACCACGCCGAGAGCGACGACGATGAGCAGTCCGCCCACCTCGACGACGGTCGCGGCGACGTTGGCGCGGGTCGACTCGCTGATCCCGCGCGCGTTGAGCAGCGCGAGCGCGCACAGGAACACGGCGGCGACCAGGACGACGGGCAGGCTGATGAAGGCGGTCAGATAGTCACCGGCGAACCCGCGGGCGAGCGCTGCCACCGAGACGATCCCGGCGGCCAGCATGCAGAACCCGGCGAGGAACCCGGCGAACGGGCCGTAGGCGAGCGTCGTGTAGTGAGAGGCGCCACCGGCCCTCGGGTACTTGGTGGCGAGTTCGGCGTACGAGGCGGCCGTGAGCAGCGAGAGCAGAAGCGCGAGGACCAGCGGCACCCACACGGCGCCGCCGGACTCGGCGGCCACCTGCCCGACGAGCACGTAGACGCCCGCGCCGAGCACGTCGCCGAGGATGAAGAAGTAGAGCAGGGGTGTCGTCAGGGTCTTCCTCAGTCCGCTGCCCTGCGCCGCGGTCGTGGACGGGCCGGCCGGGGCCGTCACCGCTGAGCCTCATCGCGTACGTCCATGGTGATCACCCTGCGCCGGTTTCCCGGGGGCGGCCACCCGAAACGATCAACGTCGGTGTGCGGGTTCGGCGCGGAACGGGGTAAAGGAGCCGCATGCACACTCACAGCCGAATCGTTCTGGCCGCCGAGGGCGGTGGCTCACTCGTCTTCATCGTCGTCGGCCTCGTCGTGGTCCTCGGACTGCTCGCCATGTTCGTGACCGGACGCCGCCGCGCGGCCCGCCGCACCCAGCCCAGCAGGCCCGCCCCCGGCACGCCCGCCGAGGGCGCCGAAGCACAGCGCGGTACCACCTGGCAGACCCCCGCCGACGACCCCGACCAGGGGCATCCCCGTCCGTGAGGCGTGCGGGGGCGGGTTTTTCAGGCGTGGTCCCGCACTAGCCAGTTGATGGTCTGCGCCATGGCCGACAGGGACAGCACGAAGTCGACCTTGCCCGTGCCGATCGCCGACTTGGGCATGCCGTGGAACTCGGCGGTCTCCGGATCCTGCACCAGGACCGTTCCGCCGTGGGCCTTGACGGCCTCGATGCCCCGCGCGCCGTCACTGTCCGAACCGGTGAGGACGCAGCCGACGAGCGGTCCGAACGCCTCGGCCGCCGACTCGAAGAGGGGGTCGGCGGCGGGGCGGGCGAAGTTGACCCGCTCCTCGCGGGTGAGGGAGAGCGTCCCGTCCGCGCGCACGCACAGGTGCCGGTCGGGCGGGGCGATGTGGACGGTCGCGGCGCGCGGGCGCTCCCCGTCCTCGGCGAGCTTGACCGCCAGGGAGGTGGCGCGGGACAGGATCTCCACGATGCTCGTCTCGCGGGCCCGGTTGAGGTGCTGGGCGATCAGGACCGGCACCGGCAGGTCGGGACGCAGGCCGCGCAGGAGCGTGGTCAGGCCCTGGACGCCGCCCGCGGACGACGCGATCAGGACGGCCTCGCACGGGGCACCGGTCTTCTCCCACGAGGCTGTGTCCACCAGGGCAGATTAACGCGCCTCGGCGCCGTCGGGTGAGCCGCGGAAACGGGCCAGTGTGCCGGCGAACTCCTCGGCGCGGGCCAGCTGCGTGCGCAGGTCCGCGATCCGGTCGAGGGTGGCCTGCTCGAAGTCCCGAACCCGGGCGAGCAGTTGGGCGCGGACGTCCTCGGTGAGTCCGTCGGCGGAGTCGAGCCGGTCGGTGACCGCGAGCAGGTCGCGCATCTCGTCGAGAGTGAAGCCGAGCGGCTTCATGCGGCGGATCACCATGAGCCGCGCGACATCGGCCTCGGTGTAGAGCCGGAAGCCGCCCTGGGAGCGGGCCGAGGGGATGACCAGGCCGGTCTCCTCGTAGTGCCGGATGGTGCGCAGGGACAGCTCGGTTCGTGCGGCGACCTCGCCGATCCGCATGTGCCCGCCGCTCACGCGTCCACCTCTCCCGGTCGTTGTGCAGGAAACCCTACCCTAACGTTAGGGTAGGGTTGGGTTGTCTGATCCCCCCTCCTCACGACCCGACAGGTGCCGCTTCCCTTGTCCCCCTCCGCTGCCGCGCGCCTGCGCGTGCTCAAGCCCGACTGGCTCTCCGACCCCAAGGTGTGGCGCACCGAGGTGCTCGCCGGTCTCGTCGTCGGGCTCGCGCTGATCCCCGAGGCGATCTCCTTCTCCATCATCGCCGGGGTCGATCCGGCGATCGGGCTCTTCGCCGCGTTCACCATGGCCGTGACGATCTCGGTCGTGGGCGGCAGGCGGGCGATGATCTCCGCCGCCACCGGCGCCGTCGCGCTCGTCATCGCGCCGCTCAACCGCGAGCACGGCTTCGGCTTCCTCGTCGCGGCGGTGATCCTGGCCGGGATCTTCCAGATCGCGCTCGGTGCGCTCGGCGTCGCGAAGCTGATGCGGTTCGTGCCGCGCTCGGTGATGGTCGGGTTCGTCAACGCCCTCGCCGTCCTGATCTTCATGGCGCAGGTCCCGGAGATGCACGACGTGCCCTGGGCCGTCTACCCGCTGATCGTCGGCGGTCTGCTGCTCATGGTGTTCTTCCCCAAGGTCACCAAGGTGGTTCCGGCGCCGCTCGTCTCGATCGTCGTCCTGACCGTCATCACCCTCGCGGCCGGGATCGCCGTGCCGACCGTCGGCGACAAGGGCGAGCTGCCCTCCTCGCTGCCGGTGCCGGGCCTGCCCGACGTGCCGTTCACCCTGGACACGCTCACCACGATCGCCCCGTACGCGCTCGCCATGGCCCTCGTCGGACTCATGGAGTCGCTGATGACCGCGCAGCTCGTCGACGACATCACCGACACCCGCTCCAACAAGACCCGCGAGTCCATCGGCCAGGGCATCGCCAACATCGTCACCGGCTTCTTCGGCGGCATGGGCGGCTGCGCCATGATCGGCCAGACGATGATCAACGTACGGGTGTCGGGCGCCAGGACCCGGCTCTCCACCTTTCTCGCGGGCGTCTTCCTGATGGTCCTGTGCGTCGTCTTCGGACCCGTCGTCTCCGACATCCCGATGGCCGCGCTCGTCGCGGTGATGGTGATGGTCTGCTTCGCGACGTTCGACTGGCACTCCATCGCGCCGAGGACGCTGCGGCGGATGCCCGCGGGCGAGATCGCCGTCATGGTGATCACCGTCGCCATCGTGGTCGCCACCTCCAACCTCGCCATCGGCGTGGTCGTCGGCTCGGTCACCGCCATGGTGATCTTCGCCCGGCGCGTCGCCCACCTCGCCGAGGTCACCCCGGTCCTCGACCCGGACGGCGACCGGGTCGTCTACGCGGTCACCGGCGAGCTGTTCTTCGCCTCGTCCAACGACCTCGTGACGCAGTTCGACTACGCCGCCGACCCCGACAAGGTCGTCATCGACCTCTCCGCCACCCACATCTGGGACGCCTCCTCGGTCGCGGCGCTCGACGCCATCGAGACCAAGTACGCCCAGCGCGGCAAGAGCGTCGAGATCATCGGCCTCAACGCACCCAGCGCCACCTTGCACAAAACGCTCAGCGGCACGCTCGGCGGGGGCCACTGAACCGCTCGGATAACATGATCGGCCGCACAGGCGACGCCAAGCCACTTCTCACCAGACGGCCAGACACGTGAACACGAACACCCCGCGAATACCCTCGCGTCCAGCAGAGACAACCCCGCCGTCCAGGTGGCACCGGCCGCGGGTCCTGCTGTGGGGCGCGGCGGGGGTGGCGACGCTCGGCTTCCTCGTCGCCCTGGAGATCGCCGCCCGCCGCTACGGCACGGCGGGCCCGATCACCCACCAGGCCCGCGAGGTGATCTTCGCCCCCGAGTCGGGGCCGCTGCTCTACGCCGGCATGGCGCTGATGCTGGTGGTGCTCACGTGGCGGCAGCGGTTCATCGCGGTGGGCGCCGCCGTCGGCATCGACCTCGTCCTCCTCCTCGTCCGGTGGCTCGCGGGCGCCCGCGTCGAGTTCGGCAACGGCGCGCTGTGGGTGATCATCGGCTGCGCCGTCCTCGCCGTCACGCGCCGTACGGGAGCCGAGCGGACCCTGCTCCTCAAGGGCGTCGGCCTCGGCCTCCTCCTCATCGCCGGACACAAGACCGGCGACACGTGGCTGCTCATCACGTCGAAGGAGCGCCCGAACGTCCTCGACCCGTACGTGGCCACCGCCGACCACGCGCTCGGCAACCCGTCCTGGCTCGTCGGGCAGTTCGTCGACGCCACGGGCCCGGTCGGCGAGGGCATCCTGCACGCCGTCTACGGCCAGCTCCCGCTCGCGGCGGCGATCATCGCCCTGTACCAGCTGCGCAACGTGTCGGCCGAACGCCGCTTCCCGGGCCACCACCTCGTCCGCACCTTCCTGGTCATCGGCCTGCTCGGCCCCGCCCTCTACATGATCTTCCCCGTGGTCGGCCCGGTCTTCGCCTACGGCGCCGACGGCGGGCAGTGGGCCGTCGCGAACCTGTGGCCGGACACAGTCACGGCGATCGCCGCCCCGCACCCGATCCCGTTCGACGGCATCACCCCGCGCAACTGCATGCCCAGCCTGCACACCGCCTGGGCCGTCACGATCTTCATCCACTCCCGCAAGGGGGCCCGCTGGCTGCGGTACGCGGGCACCTTCTGGCTGGTCGCCACGCTCACCGCGACGCTGGGCTTCGGCTACCACTACGGCGTGGACCTCGTCGCCGGAGTCGTCTTCGCCCTGACCATCGAGGCGGCCATGCGGGCGTTCGAGCGCGGCTGGGACGCCGAGGCCGTCCGCCTGATCTGCCACGGCACGCTCGTCCTCGCGCTGCTCCTGGCCGCCTACCGCTACCTGCCGCTGCGGATGGCCGAGCACCGCTGGCTCTTCGGACCGCTGCTCCTCATCGCCATGGGTTCGGTGATCTACGGCTACGTCCGCACCACCAAGCGCTGGCAGCGGCCTAGGGCCACCCCGGCCCCGCTCCCGGAGCCGCAGCTCGCCCAGGCGTGACGGGGCCGGCCGCGCGGATGGCGGAGGGGATGCCACCGGCCTAGCGTGGAGGGCTCAGGCGTCGGGCCGCCGCCGCGCGGGCCCGGCGAACCCGGCCGACGGAAGGGTTCCGGACCATGCCCGCACCGCCCGAAGGCGCGCCCGTCTGGGCCGACGCCGTGTTCCCCGACCTGGAGGCGGCCAAAGCCTTCTACACCGAGCTGTTCGGCTGGTCCTACGACCCCGGCGCCGAGGAGCACGGCAACTACACGCAGGCGACAACGGCCGCCGGCAAGCACGTCGCCGCGCTGATGCCGCAGCTGCCCGGCGGGGAGAGCGCCCCGCCCGCCTGGAACCTCTACTTCGCCACGTCCGACATCGCGGCGACCGCCGAGCGCGTCGAGCGGGCCGGCGGTGTCCTCGCGATGGAGCCCATGCAGGTGGGCGACGCCGGCACGATGGTCACCGCCCAGGACCCCGCGGGCTGCTCCTTCAGCCTCTGGCAGCCCGCCGCGCACGAGGGGTTCGAGACGGTCAACGAGCCCGGCGCGTTCTGCTGGGCCGAGATCAACTCCCGGGACGCCGCGAAGACCGACGCGTTCTTCACCGCCGTCTTCCCGTACGAAGTGAAGAAGGTCGCCGACGAGCACGTCGACTTCCACGTCTGGCAGCTCGGCGGCCACCCGGTCCTCGGCCGTATGCGGATGACCGACGCGTTCCCCGAGCCCGTGCCGTCCTACGTCAACGTGTACTTCGTCGTCGAGGACTGCGACGCGGCGCTCGCCACCGTCCAGCGCCTCGGCGGCACCCTGCACTTCGGGCCGGTGGACAGTCCCTTCGGCCGGTTCGCGGCGGTCGCCGACCCGCAGGGCGCGGCGTTCACCGTCATCGACGTCACCGCCGCCAAGGGGCAGATGCCGGACTTCTCCTGACGGTGCCCGTCAGCCCTCGTCGGGGAGGCTGAAGCCCAGCTCCTGTGCGGCGAGCCGGGGCGTGGGCTGCGCCCACCGCTCCACCGCCTCCCGCGTCAGCGTGGAGGAGAGGGAGCGCGGCTCGGCGCGGTCCAGATAGAGCGTGCCGTCCAGGTGGTCGGTCTCGTGCTGGACGATCCGGGCCGGCCACCCGGCGACCTCCTCGTCCACCGCGCGCCCCCGCTCGTCGAGGGCGCGCAGCCGCACCCGCTCGTGCCGGGCGACCACGGCCTGGTAGCCCGGCACGCTCAAGCAGCCCTCGTAGAAGGCGACCCGGCGCCCGCCCACGTCCTCGTACGCCGGATTGACCAGCACCCGGAACGGCAGCGGGGCGCGGCCGCGCGCGATACGCACCTCGTCGGGGACGGTCGCCGCGTCCTCGATCACCGCGATCCGCAGCGGCAGGCCGATCTGCGGGGCGGCGAGCCCGACGCCGGGCGCCGCGTGCATCGTGCGCCGCATCGCCTCGACCAGGCGGGTCAGGCAAGCCTCGGAGAGCTGGCCGTCGTACGGCTCGGCGGGGCGGCGCAGGACGGGGTCGCCCGCGGCGACGATCGGCAGCGGCGCCCCGTCGGCGAGCAGCGCCTCGACGTGGTCGGTCAGTGACGTGGACGGCATCGCGCCAGCATGCCAACAACGATCGCCGCGCGGCAACGCGGACCCGCGCCCAGACGCCTGCGGGTGTGTTGCGCGGGTGTGAACACGTTGCGACCTCGTGAACACTGCATGTGTTCGGGAATGTCGGCTCTGACCTGGGAGTTTCATGGCTCGGTACACGACGGGCCGAGGGACGGGAGACAGGTCGGGATGACCGGGACGCAGACATTCGAGGTGCTCGGGGCGGGGAGCAGTGTGCACCCGCTCGACAATCCGGCGTACGCGTCGCTCACCGGACCGCACGCCCGCTTCGCCGAGCGGCGCGGCCGGGTCCTTCGCTACCCCCTCGACGTCTCGCCCTGGCTGGCGCTGCCCGACGACCCGGGCCCCGGGGACTGGGGGGACCTCGCCGCGTTCGCGGGCCCCGACGCGGAGGTGCCGCTGCCGGGGACGACCCGCGAGCTGCCGGATGGCTGGGAGCTGACCCAGGACATCCCGGGCGTGCAGCTCGTCGACGTGGCGGTCGACGCGGCGCACGACAACGAGGCGGTCCGGCTGACCCCGGCCGACGTGCCGGAGATGCTCGACCTGGTCGCCCGTACCCGGCCAGGGCCGTTCCTGCCGCGCACCATCGAGCTGGGCACCTACCTCGGCATCCGTCGCGACGGCGCCCTCGTGGCGATGGCGGGGGAGCGGCTGCACCCGCCGGGCTGGACCGAGATCAGCGCCGTGTGCACCGACGCCGGACAGCGCGGCCAGGGGCTCGCCGGACGGCTCGTCCGGGCCGTCGCCGCCGGGATCAGGGAGCGCGGCGAGACCCCGTTCCTGCACACGGGCGAGGGCAACACGACAGCGATCAGGCTCTACGAGTCGCTCGGCTTCGAGCTGCGCCGCAGGACCCGCTTCCGCGCGGCGCGCGTACCCGAACTCGCCGCGTCCGTCTGAGAGTTCAGTCCTCCCGGGACGCCTCGTTGTAGCGCGTGAGGTATGCGGCGAACCGCGTCAGGTCGCCCTCGGACCAGTCCGCGAGGCGCTCGCCGAACATCTTGCGGCGGCTGACCGTCACCTGCTCCAGGATCTCCGCGCCCGCCGGAGTCGGGAGCAGAACCTGGACGCGGTGGTCGTCCGGGTCGACGCGGCGCATCACGAGACCGGCCCGCTCCAGCGCCGCGACCTGCCGGCTGACCGTCGACTTGTCGAGCGCGTAGTGCGCGGCGAGATCGGTGGCGCGGCAGCCGCCCCGCTCGTCGAGATGGCTGAGCAGGGTGAACGAGACGAGGGAGAGCTCGGGGTGCATCCGGGCCGCCGTCGCGCGGGCGCGGCGCGCGAACGACGTCAGCTCCCGCTGGATGGTCTCCACGGCCGACGCGCGGTCGGCGGGGCGGTCGGGGTCTGCCACGTGCGGATTCCTTTCGGGCTGCTGGTTGCACTCTACAACCCCACGTCGGACGGCGGGCGGGACGGTGCGCCGCGCATTAGCCTCCGGAGCATGAGTCACATGAGCGATACGCCCGCTGTGTCCGACCACTGCACCCTCGTCCTGAAGCCGCGGCTCACCGACGCCGAGGGCCGCCCCGACCACGGCAATCCGCTGCGGACCGTGCGCGTGGTCGCCACCGGCGACGAGGGCGCGTCCGGCTATCCGCGCTACGAGGGCGAGGGGGTGCAGGCAGACATCGACCCGCGTACGCGCACCGTGGAGGCGGTGACCGTGGACGGCGAGGAGTTGCCGTACGGGATGGTGGCGGAGGTCGCGGACGCGCAGGGGTAGCGGACGCGCAGGGGTAAGGGTCGCCTTCCGTGGCGCAGCTCTCTTATGCAACTTGTTGCAATAGAGCTGTGGCGTCGTCTAGAACAGAGTCGACGTTCGCCGCGCCCGGAGGCCCCCATGACCCGTTACCCGCATCTGCTCGCCCCGCTCGACCTGGGCTTCACCACCCTGCCCAACCGCGTCCTGATGGGCTCGATGCACGTGGGTCTGGAGGAGGCGGAGAACGGCTTCGCCCGCATGGCCGAGTTCTACGCCACCCGCGCCCGCGGCGGCGTCGGCCTCATGGTCACCGGCGGCATCGCCCCGAACGAGGCCGGACGCCCCTACGAGGGCGGCGCCAAGCTGACTACCGAGGCGGAGGCCGCGCAGCACCGCGAGGTGACCGACGCCGTGCACGCGGCGGGCGGCAAGATCGCCCTGCAGATCCTGCACTTCGGGCGGTACGCCTACCACGAGAACCTCGTCGCGCCGAGCCCGCTGCAGGCACCCATCAGCCCGTTCGTGCCGAACGAGCTGACCGGCGCCGAGGTCGAGCAGACCGTCGAGGACTTCGCGCGCGCCGCCGAACTCGCCAAGGCGGCGGGCTACGACGGCGTCGAGGTGATGGGCTCCGAGGGCTACCTCGTCAACGAGTTCATCGCCGCCCCCACCAACCGGCGCACTGACCGCTGGGGCGGCTCCTACGAGAACCGCATCCGCTTCCCCGTCGAGATCGTTCGGCGGGTGCGCGAGCGCGTCGGCGCCGACTTCATCGTCATCTACCGGCTCTCCATGCTGGACCTGGTGCCCGGCGGTTCGACCCTGGAGGAGGTCGTGCACCTCGCCAAGGAGATCGAGGCGGCCGGTGCCACGATCATCAACACCGGCATCGGCTGGCACGAGGCCCGCATCCCCACCATCGCGACGTCCGTGCCGCGCGGTGCCTACACCTGGGTCACCAAGAAGGTCATGGGCGAGGTCTCCGTGCCCCTCGTGACCACCAACCGCATCAACACCCCGGAGCTTGCCGAGGAGTTGCTCGCCGACGGCGCCGCCGACATGGTCTCGCTCGCCCGGCCGATGCTCGCCGACCCGGACTTCGTGAACAAGGCCGCCGCGGGCCGCCCCGAAGCGATCAACACCTGCATCGGCTGCAACCAGGCCTGCCTCGACCACACCTTCAGCGGCAAGATCACTTCCTGCCTCGTCAACCCGCGCGCCTGCCACGAGACCGAGCTGGTCCTTTCGCCGACCCGGCTGCGCAAGCGCGTCGCCGTCGTCGGCGCGGGCCCGGCCGGTCTCGCCTGCGCCGTCACCGCCGCCGAGCGCGGCCACGACGTCACCCTCTTCGACGGCGCCGCCGAGATCGGCGGCCAGCTCAACGTCGCCCGCCGCGTCCCCGGCAAGGAGGAGTTCGACGAGACGCTCCGCTACTTCCGCACACAGCTTCAAGAGCACGGCGTGCGCGTCGAGTTGAACACGCACGTGAGCGCCGCCGACCTCGACGCGTACGACGAGGTCGTCGTCGCCACCGGCGTCGGGCCGCGCACCCCGGCCATCGACGGCGTCGACCACCCGAGCGTCGTCGGCTACCTCGACGTGCTGCGCGGCGGCGCGCCCGTCGGCGACCGCGTCGCCGTCATCGGCGCGGGCGGCATCGGCTTCGACGTCGCCGAGTACCTCACCGACGGCGGCGAGAAGGCCAGCCAGGACCCGGCCGCGTACTTCCGGCTCTGGGGCGTCGACATGGACTACGCCGACCGCGGCGGCCTCACCCGCCCCGAGCGGCCGGCGCCGCCGCGCCAGGTCCACCTCGTCCAGCGCAAGACTTCCAAGGTCGGCGCGGGCCTCGGCAAGACCACCGGCTGGATCCACCGCACCGAGCTGCGCCACCGCGGCGTCACGATGATCGCGGGCGCGACGTACGACCGGATCGACGACGCGGGCCTGCACCTCACGCTCGACGGCGAGCCCACGCTGATCCCCGTCGACACGGTGGTCCTGTGCGCGGGGCAGGAGCCGGAGCGGTCCCTCTACGACGACCTCGTCACGGCGGGCCGCACCCCGCACCTGATCGGCGGCGCCGACGTCGCCGCAGAACTGGACGCGAAGCGCGCCATCAAGCAGGGCACCATCATCGCCGCGTCCCTCTGAGCCGGGTGGTCACGTGGCCGGGCCCGCCGGCCGCGTGACCATCCTCACAGTCCCTGGGCTTAGGGTTGCCTCATGTCACTGCCGCACGCGATCCTCACGGCTCTCCTCGAGAAGCCGTCGTCGGGGCTCGAACTGACCCGCCGCTTCGACAAGTCGTTCGGCTTCTTCTGGTCGTCCACGCACCAGCAGATCTACCGCGAGCTGGGAAAACTGGAGCGCGACGGCCTCATCCGCGTCCTGCCCGCCGACCTCCCCGCGCGCGGACAGAAGAAGGAGTACGAGGTCCTGCCCGACGGCCGCGTCGAGCTGGCCCGCTGGACGGCCGCGCCGCAGGACCCCAAGACGATGCGGGATCCGCTCCTGCTGCGGCTGCGCTCCGCCGCCGTGGTCGGCACGGCCGGGATCGACACCGAGCTGCGCCGCCACCTGGAGCTGCACCGGCAGCAGTTGGAGATGTACCGGGACATCGAGAAGCGGGACTTCCCGCCCGAGAAGGACTCCATGCCCGACCGGCTCCAGCACGCGGTGCTGCGCGCCGGGATCGACCTGGAGACGTTCTGGGTGGAGTGGCTGGAACGGACCTTGACGGACCTTTCTTAGCCCCTCCGGCGATTGAGGAGCGGGGTCCGGGGCGGAGCCCCCGGGCCGCACCCCTACAGGGTCGGACGGGTCGGATCCCAGTCGGAAGGGAGCGCGGTCGGCCGCACCAACTGCTCCGGCACGCGCGTGAACTCCCCCCGGGACGCCGAGTCCGTGATCGCCGCCATCGTCCGCAGGACATGCAGGGCCAGCGCCCCGGACGCCCGCGGCGAAGCCCCCGACCGCAGCGCCCGCGCCATGTCGACGACGCCCAGACCGCGCCCGTCCGTACGGCCCTGGACCGGCAGTTCGGCCCAGTCGGACGCGTCGTTGGGGCGCAGCCGCAGCGGCCCGCCGAACGAGTTGGGGTCAGGGACGAAGAGGGTGCCCTCCGTGCCGACCACCTCGAAGTGGAGGTGCGGATGCGCCGAGTCCCAGCTGAACACGGACGTCGCGGTCGGCCCCGAGGCGAAGTCGAGCAGCGCCGAGACATGGGTGGGCACGGCGACGGGAAACGTCCGCCCGGCCGTCGGCCCCGACCCGGCCGACCGGATGTCGCGGGCCCTGCGCACCGACGCCGCGACCCGCTCCACGGTGCCGAACAGCGCGACCAGCGCCGTCAGGTAGTACGGGCCGAGGTCGAACAGCGGCCCCGCGCCCGGCTGGTAGAAGAACGCCGGGTCCGGGTGCCAGCGCTCGGGGCCCAGGCTGCGCAGCGCCGTGGACGCGGCGACCGGCACCCCGATGTGCCCGGCGGCGACGGCCCGCAGCGCGGACTGCAGACCCGCGCCGAGGAACGTGTCGGGCGCGCTGCCCACGAGCAGCCCCCGCTCGGCCGCCTCCGCGAGCAGCTTCTCGCCCTCGCCGGGCACCAGCGCGACCGGCTTCTCCCCGTACACGTGCTTGCCCGCGCGCAGCGCCGCCCGTGCGACCTCGACGTGCGCGGCCGGAACCGTCAGATTGACGACGATCTCGATCTCGGGCACGGCGAGGACGGTGTCCACGTCCCCGGCGAGCGGGATGCCATGGGCCTGTGCCGCTGCCTCGGCGCGGCGCACGTCGAGATCGGCGACGGCGAGGACCCGTACGTCCGGGAAACCGGACAGGGTCGTCAGATACTCCTTGCTGATCACGCCCGCCCCGACGACGGCGACCCCCACCGGACCTGAACCCACGCTGCCCCCACGGTTGTTCGCGGACGATCACTCGGCTCCGGGGACGGTAAGCCGGGCCGCGCCGCGCCCACAAGAGGGCCCTACGACAGGGTTCAACGCGGGCGCAGGTACCAGTACGCGCCCGCCGCCGCGGCGACGAGCAGCGCGCCGCCCACCGCGTACCGGAACGGCAGGGGGTCCTTGAGGGTGCCGCCGAGCCCGCCCCGTACGCCGCCGACCGGGTGCGGTGTCGCGGAGGCGGAGGCCGCGGGGGTGGCCGGGGCGGGGGCTGTGGCGGAGGCCGCGGCGGAAGGCGGGGCGGAGGCGGCCGGTGAGGTGGCCGGGCTCGCCGACACGATCACCGGGACCGGGCCCTGCGTCGTTCCGTCGGGGCAGACGATCACCACCTGGTACAGCCCGACGCGCAGGTTGCGCCAGGTCGCCTTGCCCGCGCGGAGCGGTGTCCGCTTCCCCTGCGCGGCGTCGGCCTCACCGGAGGCGAGGAGGACAGCGGTGCCGTCGCGCGGGCAGGCGGCCGTCGCGGCCGTCACCGTCGAGCCGTGGGCCGTGACGTCGACGCCCTCGGCGAAGGCGTCGCCCGGGGCGGCGAGCGTCCAGGACAGCGCGGTCAGCGCCGCGACGGCGAGGGCGCGGCGGACGGAGGGCTGGGCGTCGGTGCGCATGACGCCCAGCCAACCGCGCGGACGCGGGCGGACGCATGCGCACTGCCGCCGGGCAGGTGACGGGCTCCGCCGTCCGGCCCCGCCGGGTGGGCGCCCGCTACCCGCCCGTCGTCACCGTCCGCTCCGGCGAGAACGCGCCCCACGTGCCGTCGGGCAGTTGCGCGCGCAGCTTCACCCGGTGCCGGGCGCCCGCCTCCTTGCCGATGTAGAAGCTGTACGCGGACCCGCCCCGCGGCGCGCTCTCGCCCCACATCACGGTCGTCGCCTGCTCCCCGTCCAGGTAGACCTGGTAGGCCGGGACCTCGCCGCCGGTCTTCGGCGGCGTCCACCTCAGGTCGATGTAGTAGGCGCCCTCCGCGCGCCGGGTCGCGGCCCGGAAGTCGTCCGGCGCGGTCCCCGGGCCCTCGTCCTTGCCCCGCGCGGTGGTCAGCGGCACGGTGTCGCTCGCGGGGGAGACGTTGTCGGCGGCGTCCCGCGCCCGCACGCTGAACCGGTAGGCGGTGCCCGGCCTGAGCCCGGTGAGCAGGGCCCGGGTCTGGGTCCCGTCGACGCTGTGGATCTTCGTGGTGCCCTGGTAGACGTCGTACGAGACGACTCCCTTGTCGTCCGTCGCCCTGCGCCACGTCAGGGAGACCGCCCGGCCGCCGTCCACGTGCCCGCGCAGCCCCTCGGGCCGCCCCGGCGCCGAGCGGTCCGCGGCGACGGCGGCCGGGGTCCTGACGCTGACGCGCCGGCTCACCGGCCCGAGCGAGCCGTCCTTGCCGCGCGCCCGGACCGTGAAGACGTACCGCGTCTTCGCGCGCAGGCCGGTCACGTCCACCATGTGCTGCTGTGCGGTCAGCTCCTTGACCCGCACCGAGCCGCGGTACACCTCGTACCCGGTGACGTCCGTGGTGCCCGTCGGCCGGTTCCACATGACGTGCACGGAGGTGGCGCTGCCCGCCTGCGCCGTGACGCCGACGGGTGCGGTGAGGGCGGGGCCGTCGGCCTTGGCGTCGTCGTCCGCGAACGGTCCGCAGCCGGTCAGGGCCGTGAGCAGCGCGGCGGCGCAGGCCGCGTGGGGGAGCAGAGTGCGTGGGGGACGCGTCGCACGGGGTTGCCTTCCGCTCGGACCACATTGGTACAGACCTGTAGGCAACCTGTATGGCACGAGTGACGCGTCCCCATCAAGGGGCGGTACCGAATCCTCGCAGTACTTACTGCGCGCGAGGCTTACTGCTTGCGGTACGTGTACGCCTCCTGCGCCGACGCCACCACCGCCTCCAGGTCCGCCCCCGCCGAGGCCGAGACGACGGCGGCGATCGCGCCCTCCACGAACGGGGCGTCCACCAGGCGCGTGTGCTCCGGGAGTTCGTCGCCCTCGGCGAGCAGCGCCTTCACGGTGAGGACCGCGCTGCCGAGGTCGACGAGGACCGCGACGCCCGAGCCGCGGTCGACCTCCGCCGCTGCCGCCGAGATCCGCTCGGAACTCGTCCCCAGACCGCCGTCCTCCGTGCCGCCCGCCGGGGCCACGGGCGCGGTGGCGCCGCCCCCGGCGAGCCCCGCGGCGAGGCGTGCCACGGACTCGGCGACCTCCTTGCTGTGCGACACGAGCACGACGCCGACGGGCTTGTCCGGGGCGCTCACGCGGCGGCCTCCGCGGTCTCGGCCAGCGCGCCGATGAGCAGCGCCGACGAGGTGGCCCCCGGATCCTGGTGACCGATGCTGCGCTCGCCCAGGTAACTCGCCCGGCCCTTGCGGGCCTGGAGCGGGGTCGTCGCCTCCGCGCCGTGCTCGGCGGCGGCCCGTGCCGCGCCGAAGTCACCGCCGTTGAGCGCGTCCACCGCCGGGACCAGCGCGTCCAGCATCGTCTTGTCACCCGGCGCGGCCCCGCCGAGCGCCGCCACCGCGTCCACCCCGGCGCGCAGCGCCTGCGCGAAGTCGGCCTCGCCGACCTCGGCCGCGTCGCCGAGCGCCTTGCCGGTGCGGCGCAGCAGGGTGCCGTACAGGGGCCCGGACGCGCCGCCGACCGTCGAGATCAACTGCCGTCCGGCGAGCATGAGTACGGCGCCGGGCGTGTCGGGCGTGTCCTTGTCGAGGACGGCCCGTACGGCGGTGAAGCCGCGCTGCAGATTGCTGCCGTGGTCGGCGTCGCCGATGGGGGAGTCGAGATCGGTGAGGCGGGCGGCCTCGCGGTCCACGGCGGCCGCGGTCGCCGCCATCCAGCGCCGGAAGAAGTCGGCGTCGAGCACAGGGTCTCCTTGCGTGGTGGGTACGGGATGCGGGGATGCGCGGGGCGTCACATGCCCCAGCGCAGGCCCGCCGTGCTGACCGGCGCGTCCCACAGGCGCAGCAGCTCCTCGTCCGCCTGGCACAGCGTGACGGAGGCACCGGCCATGTCGAGGGACGTGACGTAGTTGCCGACGAGGGTGCGGGCGACGGGCACCCCGCGCTCGCCGAGCACCCGCTGCACCTCGGCGTTGAACCCGTACAGCTCCAACAGCGGCGTCGCGCCCATGCCGTTGACGAGGGCGAGCACGGGGCTGGTCGGGTTCAGGTCCTCCAGGATCGCGTCGACGGCGAAGTCCGCGATCTCCCCGGACGTCATCATGGGGCGCCGCTCGCGCCCCGGCTCGCCGTGGATGCCGATGCCCAACTCCAGTTCGCCGGGCGGCAGATCGAAGGTCGGCGAGCCCTTCGCGGGCGTGGTGCACGCGCTCAGCGCCACGCCGAAGCTCCGCGAACTCTCGTTGACCTGCCGGGCCAGCGCCTCCACGCGCTCCAGGGGCTGCCCCTCCTCGGCGGCGGCGCCCGCGATCTTCTCGACGAACAGGGTCGCGCCGGTGCCGCGCCGCCCGGCCGTGTAGAGGCTGTCGACGACCGCGATGTCGTCGTTCACCAGCACCTTGGCGACCTGGATGCCCTCGTCCTCGGCGAGTTCGGCCGCCATGTCGAAGTTGAGCACGTCACCGGTGTAGTTCTTCACGATGAACAGGACGCCCGCGCCGCTGTCCACCGCCGCCGCGGCCCGCACCATCTGGTCCGGCACCGGAGACGTGAACACCTCGCCGGGACAGGCCGCGGAGAGCATCCCGGGGCCCACGAACCCGCCGTGCAGCGGCTCGTGCCCGGAGCCGCCGCCCGACACGAGCGCGACCTTCCCGGCGACCGGCGCGTCCCTGCGCACGATGACCCGGTTGTCGACGTCCACGGTCAGCTCCGGGTGGGCCGCCGCCATCCCGCGCAACGCGTCGGCGACGACGGACTCGGCCACATTGATCAACATTTTCACGGGTGCCTCCGGGTGACGTGGGCAAGGCTTGGCCCGCGCGGAGCGGCCCGCGCGTGCTGGTCCGACGCCAGTATCGACCGTCTGTTCAATCCCGGGCCAGGACCACCACCGCGTTGTGCCCGCCGAAACCGAAGGAGTTGCTGACGGCGACCGGCGCGGACACCGGTCGCGCCGCCCCGGTGACGACGTCGATGTCGCACGCCGGGTCCAGGTCGGTCAGGCCCGCCGTCGGCGGGACGAGGTCGGCCCGCAGGGCCAGGACCGTCAGCGCGGCCTCGATCGCGCCGGCCGCGCCCAGGGTGTGGCCGAGCGCCCCCTTCGCGGAGGTGACGGGCGGCCGGTGCGGGAGGACGCGCGCCAGGACCGCCGCCTCCACCGCGTCGCCGCG
>NZ_JAOCNE010000004.1:50385-158131 GCF_056172735.1 Streptomyces sp. R818 | reverse complement strand
TTCTGGTGAACGTCCGGAAAGGTCAGTTGGCCAGCCAGTCGGCGGCACGGCGCGCGTCGCCCGCCGCCCGCGCGCACCGCTCGGCATGGGCGAGCAGCGTCATCCGGCAGCGCTCGCCGAACGCGTCGTGGTTCCAGCCGTCCAGGCCCGCGCACTCGGCGAGCTTGCGCGCGTGCTGCTCCAGGCCGCGCGCACCGGCCGTGAGGAGCGCGGCGTAGCGGGCCGGGCTCTGCCCGGCGGCGGGCGGCGCGTACCCGTCGGCCGTCGGGCGGTCCTCGGCGGCACCCGGGGTGTGCTCGGCGTCCGCGAGCGCGAGGCGCAGCGACGCGGCGGGCAGGTCGGCCGGGAGCGCGGCGCCGTCGAGGCGCGGGGCGAGGACGACCGGTTGGGCGTGCCGGGTCAGGGCACGGACGAGTTCGGTGGCGGCGAGCGCGCCGAGTTCGGCCGCCGCGCAGGGGGCGGGCGCCGCGCACAGCGACGTCGACGGGTCGCCGCCGTGGCCGTGCGTCTCGTCGAGGTCCCGCAGCCAGGCGGTCGCGCACAGCAGATCGGTGCCCGCGTCCACGGCAAGGCCGCGCCAGGTGAACGGCGCGGTCACCTCGTGCAGCGTGGCGGCCAGCGGCGGATACCGGCGCAGCGCCTCGCCCACCGCACGCTCCGCGCGGTCGCCCGCGGCCGGTTCGGGCTCCACCGTCAGCAGCGCGAGGGCCTGTGCCGCCGTGTCGGCCAGCGCCCGGGTGCAGACCTCCAGGGCGTGCTCGACCACCGCGTCCCGGGCGTCGTCGGCGAGGCCCGTGGCGAGCGGCCCCGGGTGCTCCCCGTGCACGTACGGTTCGAGCCGGCGGCGCAGGGCGGCGACACGCGCGGCGTACTCGGTGCTGTCCCCGGCCTGTGCGGCGGCGTCGAGGATGCCGCTGACCAGTGCGTCCTCCGCGCCTTCCGCACCGAGGACGAGCTGCCGGGCGAGGCGTGCGGTGAGGGTGCGCCAGTCGGCGCGGTCGAGGCCGCCGTCGGAGCGGCGCGCCGCGTAGAGGGCGCCGGCCGTCTCCTCGGCCGCCGTACGCACCTGGGCGTGCAGCGCGCTGAGGGTGACGGGCAGCGTGGTGTGCGGGGTGAGCCGCAGGCGGCGGCCCTCGGCGGTCAGCGCGGTGACGGTGCCGCGAGCCCCCGCCTCGTCGGACCGGCTCACCAGACTGGTGGCGTCGTCGGCGGTGAGCGGCATCAGGAAGGTGCCGAACGCGGTGCGCAGCCGGGTCGGACGGCTCGACTTGGTGCGCCGCAGCGCCGCCAGGGCCTGCCGGGTGAGCTGCTGCCTTGTGAACGGCTTGAGGCCGAGGGCGCGCGCCGGGGCGTCGATCCAGGAGACACGCTGGGCCGCCAGCGCGGCGCTGATCAGCGCGTTCTCCAGGGGCCAGGCCGAGGCGGGCGGGCGAGGGGCGGTCGTCGTCGTTTCCGTGGCGGTCATGCGCCGGTCTCTTTCGTAGAGGTGCGGTCTTGCGTGGCGGTGCGGTCCTGCGTGGACGTGCGGTCCTGCGTGGCGGTGGGGGCCTGCGTGGCGGTGCGGTCTCGCGTGGCGGTGCGGTCCCGCGTCACTTGTCGCGCAGCAGATAGGGCTGGTTGGCGACGATCTCGCCGTCGTAGCGGGTGATCAGCTCGTTGACCCGGGCGCGGTGCGGGACCTCGCCGCTGCGCAGCGTGTCGGCGTACGCCTGCGGGGCGTGCGAGAGCGGGTAGTCGTACGCCTCGTCCAGCCAGGACAGCTCGACCCAGCTCTCGGGGATGTCGTTGGCGGAGGCGGGACCGCGCCCGTCGAGGCCCGGGATCACGTCGTGCTGGTTGACGAGGCTGATCACCCGGGTCGTGGGGTCGGCGGGCCGCTTGGTGTCGATGGGGGAGCCGACCGTGACCACGTGCGTGAGCCGGTACCGGGAGACGAAGTCGAGGTCCGAGGCGAGGTTCATGGCGGTGATGCCGCCGAGGCTGTGCCCGACGATCATCAGCTCCGCGCCCTCGGGCACGCCCGCCCGCAGCAGCATCTGCTTCGCCGACCTGCTGTACGTGGTGTCGGTGCGGAGCAGCGCGTCGAACGCGCCGACGAGGTCCTGCGGCGTGGAGTTGCTCAGGCGGCCGAAGCTGGTGCCCGGGAGTAGGACGACGTGGCGCTCCGTGCCGTCCGCGCAGGCGACACGGCGCAGCAGCGCGAGCCCGTGGTTGCCGAGGGCGGAGATGTCGTCGATGTAGCGCACGATGTCGTTGGCGGAGCGCGCGAGGACGCGGCCGAGCATCGCGTCGGGCTCGGTGCGCTCGGCGCGGCCCGCGCCCGGGTTGAGGTGCCTGATCAGCCCGGCGGGCAGCCCGAACAGCGGGTCGGTGGTGGGCACGCCGCCCGCCAGGGTCACCCACGCGAAGCTGTCGTTGGTCGGGTTCTCGTCGAGCAGCCCCCCGAGCGCGAGCAGCTCCATGATCACGGGGCTGATCGTGGTGAGCGTGCGGGTGACGCCGAGCAGCTCCACCAAGTCCCGCGCGGCGCGCACCACTTCGACCCTGCGGCCCGCGACGACGGCGTCGGTGAGCCGCTTGGCGAGCGGCGCCGCCAGGTTCGGGTGCTCACGGGCGGCCGCTTCGATGCGCAGCGCGAACGCGTCCACCGCCATCGCCACGGCGGCGGGCCTGCGGCGCGCCACGGCGCCGAGTGAGCGGATCGTCTCGCCGACCATGCCGCCGTTGGCGGCGATGCCGAGCCCACCCGGGTTCGTCAGGGCGCGCAGCGCCGAGAGCGCGGTGCCGAACGCCCACGCGGGGCGGCGCACCGCCTGCAGTCCGACGCGCCAGCTCCCGGCGGCGGCGGTCAGCTCCGCGCCGGTCCGCCGGGCCGCGAGCGCGGCGTCCGCGAGCAGCACCGAGGCCGCGAGGAGCAGCTCCGCGTCGGTCTCCGTCGGCTGCTGCTGTCGTACGGGCTGCCGTGCGCCCACCGTGTCGACGGTTCCGGCCGTCATCCCGCCACCTCGTTCCGATGAGTTCAGGTGCGTTCCGGGGCGTTCCGGGGCGTTCCGGTGTGTTCCGGTGTCTTCCGGCGGGACCGCGCGGGGCGCGCGGCGCCTGGTCCGTCACCTGCAAGAAGTAGAACCGGCGCGGGAGCGGTCGGCAGGGCCGCTGCCGCTGCTCGGGTGAATCACCGAGCGTGTACGCGCGCCGGGCCCGGGTGGTCACCGCGATCCGTGCACAGCATGGCCGGTGTGATCATCGGAGCGGAGTGTGCGAGGCGGCGGGCGGCGCGGTGGCTGCTCGCCGGTCTCCTCCTTGCCGGGAGCTGCTGGTCCGCCGGGCCGTCCGCCGCCGACGGCGCCGGGACGCGCGGGCTCGCCCTCACCGTCACCGTGAACACCCGGCCCGGCGTCGGCGCCCTGCGCCCCGGGATCCGCGTCGGCGACACCGTCGTCAAGTCGTACCGCCTGGTCAACCGGGGCGGCGCCGACCTGCACGACGTACGCCTGTGGGACCCCGCGCTGCCGGGCGTCGCCATCCACTGCCCCGGCGCCACGGGCCGGGTGCCACTGCTCGTCGGCCTGCGCTCGGCGCGCTGCACGGCCACCGGGAGAGCGCGCCCCGGGACCTGGACCGGCGACGTACGGGCGGCGGGCCAGGCCAATCTGCGCGCCCTCGTGCAGGCGAGCGCACGTTCCGGCTACGCCGGGGTCGGCGCCGCCCTGACCCTGACCGAGACGGCGCGCGTCACCGGGCCGCGGCAGGCCGAGGTCCGCTACACCGTCACCAACACCGGCAACCGCACCGTCCACGGCGTCCGGCTCACCGACCCCGTGCTCGCGCCCGACCGGATCGTCTGCCCCGGCGGGTCGCCCGTCGTCGCCCACCTCGCCGCCGGGTCCAGGGCGACCTGCACCGCCGTGGTGCGGCGCGCGCCCGGCACGTACGAGAGCCGGGGCCGGGCCGACGGCAGCGACCGCATCCGCACGCTCGGCCCGCGCGGCGAACCGGTCCCGGCCCCGCTCCTCACGGCCCGCGCGGCGGCCCGCTTCACGCTCCGCGCCCCGGCGGCTCCCGCGAAGCCCCGGCCCCCGAAACCCGCGCCGCCCAAGCCCGCGCCGGGGAAGCCCGCGCCTCAGGGCACGGGGCCGGTCCTCGGGCCGCCCGGCACGCAGCCCGGGGGCGGACTGCCGTCCCTGCCGCTCGCCCCGGAGGTGCCACCGGGCGGCGAGGCGCCGGGCGTAGCGCAACCGGGCGCGGCACAACCGGGCACGGCCGGGCGGGGATTCGCCGCGCCGGGCCTCGCTCCGGGCGTGCCCGGGACGGCGCCGGGGACGGTGCCCGGCGGGATGCCCCCCGGAGCCGTCGCGCCGGACGCGGCGGGACGGCCCCCGGGCGCGATGCCGCCGCCCGGAGACCGGCCCGCGCAACCGCCCGCCGCCGAGCCGCCCGCGAAACCGCCTGCCAAGCCCCACGCCGAACCGCCCGTGAAACCGCCCGCGGAGCCGCCGCAGGCCGACCAGCCGAACCAGGTCCCCAGGGACGTCCCGAGCGCGACGCCGTCGCAGCGCTCACTGCTCGGCCGCTTCATGCGCGAGGACCACACCCCCACCGACCTGGGCGTCCTCACCGCCCTCTTCCTCATCCTGCTGCCCGCAGCCATCGCGGCCGCCGTCTTCGGCTCCCGTAGACTCTGACCGCGCCCCCACGAACCGGGACCCACCGATGATCGAAACCCTCGCCATCGTCCTGGGCGTCGCCCTGCTCGCCGGGGTGGTCGTCCTGGTCAAACACCGCTTCCAGCCGATCGGCCCCGACGACGAACCCCGCGAGGACGTCGCCGAGTACATCTCGATGATGGTCGGCGTCCTGTACGCGCTCGTCCTCGGGCTCGCCCTGGTCTCCGTCTGGGACATGCACTCCAGCGCCGAGGACCACACCGCCACCGAGGCGAGCGCGGCGCACCAGATCCATCTGCTCGCCGCGGGGCTGCCCGCCGCGCAGGCCGACCGGATGCGCGGCGAGATCGACACGTACATGCGGCACGTCAGCGAGGACGAGTGGCCCGCGATGGCGAAGCAGGCCCCGCTCGGCACGACCGGCTGGCGCATCCTGAACGAGGTGCGGGCGACCGGTCAGGTCCCCGCGGACGCCACCCCGGCCCAGCAGGCCACGGGGCAGGAGACGCTGGCGCAGCTCAGCACGCTCAGCGAGGCGCGCCGCGGCCGGGAGTCCGACGCGGGCGACGAGCTGTCACCGGTGATCTGGCTCGGCCTGATCGTCGGCGGCGTCCTCACCATCGCGTTCATGTTCATGTTCGGGGTGAAGCGCAGCTTCAGCCATGTCGTGATGGTGATGGGCCTGTCCGCGCTCATCACCTTCACCGTGCTCCTCATCCACCAGCTGAACAGCCCGTTCGACGGGATGTTCGCGGTCGACCCGAGCCCCTTCTCCCCGTACTCCTGAAAGAGACCTCAGAAGCCTGGAAGAGACCTCAGGAGACGGCGCGGGTCGCGCTCGCGCTGTCCGGGTGCAGCGCGAAGACCTGGTCGAGGCCGACGATGCGCAGAATGCGCAGCGTGTTGGCCGGGACGGCGGCGAGCGCGATGTCCGCGCCCGCCGCCTCGGCGTGGTTGCGCGCGGCGATCAGGGCGCTGATGCCGCTGGAGTCGCAGAACGGCATCCCGGAGAGGTCCAGGACGAGCAGCGAACCCGGTCGCAGGGCGACGGTGGGCAGGTAGGTCCGCAGCGTCGGGGAGCTGTCGTGGTCGAGGTCGCCGACGACCTCGACCACGGACCCCGTGGGACTTTCTCTGACGTTGATCTTCAGTGGGCTCATGGCGTGCCCTTCGTGGTCGCGGCGGTGCGGGGCACGCCCAGGGCGAGCAGGGCGGTGTCGTCGTCGAGCCCTTCGCCGAGTCCGCTCAGCAGACCGCTCAGCGCGGCGATGACGGACTCGGCGGGGCCCGCGTGCTCGGCGGCGAAGGCGCGCAGGGCGTCGTCGCCGAAGAGGGACGAGCGGTCGGGTCCGGTCCGGGCCTCGAGCACGCCGTCGGTGTAGAGCAGCAGGGTGTCGCCCGGGGCGAGGGTCGTGGTGGCGGTCGCGAACCGGGGGGAGGGCAGGGCGCCCACGAGCAGGCCGCCCGGGGTGGGCAGATGGTCGGCGGTGCCGGTGGAGCGCAGGACGAGTGCCGGCGGATGACCGCCCGAGGCGAGCCGCACCGTGACGTGGCCGGGCTCCGGGCCGGGTTCGAGGATGCCGAGGATCGCGGTGCAGAACCGCGGGTCGACCCCCGAGTACCGGTCGTAGAGGACCTGGTTGAGCGTGCTCAGCGCGGCCACCGGTTCGGCGTCGTGCATCGCGGCCGCGCGCAGCGTGTACCGGGTCAGCGAGGTGACCGCGGCCGCCTCGGGGCCCTTGCCGCACACGTCGCCGAGGAAGAACGCGAAGCGCTCACCGTCGAGTGGGAAGACGTCGTAGAAGTCGCCGCCGAGCCGGTCGGGGGAGGCCGTGTGGTAGTACGCGGCCGCTTCCATCCCCGGGATCTCCGGCAGCGAAGCGGGCAGCAGCGACTGCTGGAGGACGGCGAGGGCCTGCTGCAGGCGGGCGCGGTCGGCGCGGGCCTGCCGCGTGGACTCCTCGGCGGCCCTGCGGGCGCGCAGCAGCTCCGTCTCGTAGGCGCGGCGGTCGGTCGCGTCGAAGACGGTGAGACGGGTCAGGAGCGGCGTGCCCGTCGAGCCGTACTTGACCACCGCGGAGACCAGCACCGACAGCCGCGAACCGTCGGCCCGCCGCAGCTCGAGGGCGACTCCGCTGATCTCGCCCTGCATCTTCAGCAGCGGCGCGAAGTGCGTCTCGTGGTACATCCTGCCGCCCACCGTGAGCAGGTCCGCGAAGCGCCGCCGCCCCACCACCGACTCCCGGTCCAGCCCGAGCCAGTTCAGCAGGGTGTCGTTGAGCTTGACGACGGTGCCGTCCATCAGCGTGGAGAGGTAGCCGCACGGCGCGTGGTCGTACAGCTCTTCCGGGCTGTCCTCCAGGAGCGCCGCGAAGTTGACCGCCGCGGCCGTCCCGTTGTCCGGTCCCTCGGCGCCCGAGCCGGTGCGGCACATCATCGCAGCTCCCCGAGGAACGAGGTGAGCGCCGCGTTGGTGGCCTCCGGCGCGGAGAGGTGCGGACAGTGCCCGGTCGCGTCGAGCGTGACGAGCCGCGAACCCGGGATCGCCTCGTGCACGTAGGCGCCGACCTCGCGCGGGGCGATGGCGTCCTGGGTGCAGTCCAGGATCAGCGTCGGCACGTGGACGTCCTTCAGGTCGTCCCGGGCGTCCGAGAGGAACGTGGTCCGCGCGAAGACCCGCGCCATCTCCGGATCGGTGGCGCAGAAGCTGTTCCTCAGCTCCTCGCCCAGCTCGGGACGGTCCGGGTTGGCCATGATGAGCGGCGCCATCGCCGCCGACCAGCCCAGGTAGTTCGCCTCCAGGGACTCCAGGAGCTCCTCGATGTCGCCCTCGCTGAACCCGCCCCGGTACCCCTCGTCGTCGATGTAGCGCGGGGACGGGGCGACCATCACGAGCGCGCCGATCCGCTCGGGGGCGCGCTTCGCCGCCAGCACACCGATCATCGAGCTGACCGAGTGGCCGACGAACACCGCGTCGCGCAGGCCGAGCCGCTCGCACACCTCCACCGCGTCACGCGCGTACCCGTCGAGGGAGGAGTAGCGCTCCTCCGAGAACGCCGACAGGTCCGAGCGGCCCGCGCCGACGTAGTCGAACAGGACCACACGACAGTCGCGCTCCAGGGCGGGCACGGTCAGCCGCCACATGTTCTGGTCGCACCCGAAGCCGTGCGCGAGGACCACGGCGGGCCCCTCCGGGTTCCCGGTCACGGTGACATTGTTCCTGTGGAGGATGTCCATGCCGGCCATGATCTCAGCCCTCCGGAAATCGATGGCCACCGGCCTTGTTTGCGTCCAGGAGCCTCGGGCAAGTGGGCGTGAGTGCTTGGGACCACAGGCCTCTGTGAGGGGCGCTGTGCCCGGATGCCGGTCCCACCCGCTGCTCCTCACGGTCACTTGAGCCGGAAGCAGCGATAGGAGGACATCCACATGGCCGTATGCCGCCCGCACGATGACGCGCCCGAGACCGCCGAGGCCTTCCACCGCCTCGCCACCGCTCCCGACGGACCCGAACGCGACCTCCTCCTCCAGGAGTTGGTGGAGGCGTGGCTGCCCATGGCGCACCGGCTCGCCATGAAGTTCCGCAACCGGGGCGAGAACATGGACGACCTCAAGCAGGTCGCCGCCATGGGGCTGGTCAAGGCCGTCGACCGCTACGAGCCAGGCCGCGGCGCCTTCGAGTCCTACGCGGTCCCCACCATCACCGGCGAACTGCGCCGCCACTTCCGCGACCACACCTGGGACGTCCGCGTCCCGCGCCGCGTCCAGGACCTGCGCAACAAGGTCCGCGTCGCACGCCGCGAGGTCATGGACCAACCGGGCCACGCCGGTGAAGCGGGCATGGAGGAGATCGCCGCACAGGCCGGCCTCACCCTCGACGAGGTCCGCGACGGCATGGAGGCCCTGGAGAGCTACCGCTCCCTCTCGCTCGACGCCGAGGCCACCGGAGCCGCGGGCGACGGCGACGGACTCAGCCTCGCCGACACCCTGGGCCACACGGAGAGCCGCTTCGACGTCATCACCGACCGCGAGGCCGCCAAGGAGGGTCTGCGGGCCCTGCCCGAACGCGAACGCACCATCCTCTACCTGCGCTACTTCGAGGACATGACCCAGGCGGGCATAGCCGAGAGGGTCGGCATCTCCCAGATGCACGTCTCCCGGCTCATCAACCGCAGCTGCGCCCAGGTCCGCGCCCACGCGAGCGGCCAGGCGGCCGCCTGACCGCCCGGCATCAGCGCAGACGTGCACCGGCGCCGCTGCCGCCCCCACTGCCAGCGTCGTCGTCGCCATCGTCGTCGTCCGGTACATGCACGTCGAAGACGTTGATGTCGATCTCGGTCACATCGAGCCCGGTCATCGTCTCGACCGCCTCGACGGCACGGCTTCGGATGTCCTTCGCCAGTTCGTGGATCGGCATGCCGTACTCGACCTCGACGTCCACCGAGATCGACACCTCCTCCTCGTCCACCTCCGCCTTGACCGAACGGCCGGGGGACGAGGAGGAGCCGGGCATCCGGTTCGAGACCGCACCCAGTGCCTTGGACGCGCCCTTGCCGACGGAGCGGACACCCTCCGTCTCCCGGATCGCTATCCCGGCGATGGTGGCCACCACACTGTCGGCGATGGTCGTCGTCCCGCGCGTGCCGCTGCTCTGACCGCTCTTACGATGCGCGCCCGCTGTCGTCGCGCTGGGGGTTCCGGTTCCGATGTCGGACATGGCCGCCTCACAGTGAGTCGCCGGCACGGACGGAGGAGCCCGCCCGTGAGATCCCCTTCCTCACTGTGCGCCCAGGTGGCGCAGGCTGCCATTCGAGTGACGCTCAGTCGCGGGGGCCGGTCGGTCGCGGGTCGGTCAGTCGCGGGGGAGGAGGGAGCCGAGTGGCCCCAGGTCCAGGTTCAGGTCCTCCGGGCGCAGCCCGTGCTGCTCGCACAGCTCCCCCATACGCTGGTCGAGCAGCATCAGCGTCGTACCGATCTCGTCGGCCTTCTCGTCGCTGAGATCGCCCTGCTCGACGCGGCGGATGGCCTGCCGTTCCATCAACTGCCGCAACAGCTCGACCACGGTGAGCACCAGCGCCACGAGGTCCCGGCCCACCTTCTCGGAGTCGAGGTCGACCCGCGCGCCGTCCGTCACAGCGGGCCCCCGTCCGCCCACGGCGCCGGGACGCGCTCGCTCACCGACGACAGCAGCGCGTGCAGCGAGAGCCGTACGAGCGGCACGTCCGCGATGGCGATGACGAGGTCCCCGCTGACGACGACGCCGGTCGCGAGGACCCGGTCGAGCAGGTCGACAAGAGGTACTCCGATGGGACCGCTCAACGGCTCGGGGGTGTCCCACGGAACCACGGCTCGTTCCATGCCGCTGACGCTGTTCACGCTGTCCATGCTGTTCACACCTCGCCGACGAAGGAGTACGGGACCCAGGGCCCCGACAGTTCGATCTGCGCGCCGGTCCGCTCCCGCAACTGCCCGACCCTGCGCCGGAGTTCGTCCGCCCGGTCCTCCGCGACGAGGTACGTGGCGTTGAGTACGTGCACGCGCCGCTCGCCCACCAGCTCCGCACCGTGCGTACGGAGCCTGCGGGACGCGGCCGCGAGCGAACGCAGCTCCGCGTCGACCGACTCCGCGACCTCCAGCGCCTCCTCCCTGCCGCGCTCCCGCCGCTCGTGCAGACCACGCTTGCGCCGCAGGTAGGCGAGACCGGCGCCGGGCACCGGGGGACCGGAGGGGGCGGCCGCGACACCGGCCGGGGCCCGCTGCTCCGGTGACGGCGCGGGCCTGAACACCTTCACACCCCACTCCGTGTGGTGGGCCACGCGCTTCAGCGCCCGATGGAACCGCGCGCCCTCGTCGTCGAGGACGGCGCGGGCCCGCTCGTCGTCGGTGTAGAGCGTGGCGAGCGGCAACGGCACCGTCGCGCCGTGCGCGGCCACCGCGGAGACCACCTCGTGGTGGGCCCGCGCGTACCGTTCCAGCTCCGCGCGGTCGGAGAGGCGTACCTGCCACACCTCGTCGGTGAAGTCGGCGGCCGGCACCGACTGGACCACGGCCGTCAGCGCGCCGGACGTCAGCAGCCGCACCGGACCGCCGCCGGGCATGCCCGCGAGGGCGGAGTGGTCGGCCGTGCGGACGGCTCTGGTGGGGCGGCACACGGCGAAGACGTAGGTGGCGTCGGCGGGTGTGGGGCCGGTCATGTGCGGGTGTGCTCCTCTTCTCTGTCCTCCAGTGCCTCCAGCCGCGCGCGCAGTTCACGGTTCTCGTCCTGCAACGCGTCGCGGGCCGCGCGTGAGCTCAGCGCCGGGTCCGTCTCCCACCAGTCGATGCCCGCCTTCTTCGCGGTGTCGACGGAGGCGACGAAGAGGCGGAGCCGGATGGTGAGCAGCTCGATGTCGAGGAGGTCGATCTTGATGTCCCCGGCGATGACGATGCCCTTGTCGAGCACGCGCTCCAGGATGTCGGCGAGGTTGGTGCTCGGGGGGCCGGGCACCGGGGACATGTCGTGCCGGTGGTCGAGGTCGGTCACCTGGAGGCTCCTGTCCGGCGCTTGCGGCTCGGGCGCTTGGGCGGGTCCTCCCATTCGTCGTCGTCCTGGTCGCCGTCCTCGTCCTCGTCGTCTTCGTCCACCTCGTCGTCTTCGTCGTCTTCGTCGTTCTCGGCCTGGTCGTCCTCGTCCTCGTTCTCGTTCTCTTCGTCCTCTTCGGGCTCGTCCTCGTAGCCCTCGTCGTCGTCCTGGTTGTCGTCGTTCTCCTGGTCCTGGTCCTGCTCTTCCTGTTCTTCCTGTTCGACGGCGTCCTCGTGGGAGAGGACGACCTCGCCGTCCCGGATCTCGCCGCGCCAGCCCTCCGGCTCCTCCTCGGTGAGCGTGACGTAGCGCTGGAAGTGCTTGAAGTCCAGGCGCATACGACGGCCCTGGGCACGCCACAGGTTGCCCGTCTTCTCGAAGAAGCCGGACGGGTAGTACTCGACGACCAGGACGATCCGCGTCAGCGTCGGAGCCAGTTCGTGGAAGCTGACCGCGCCGCGCGTGCTGCCCTTCGCGCCCTCGGAGGTCCAGACGATCCGGTCGTCCGGGATCTGCTCCTGCACCGTGGCCTTGAAGCTGCGCGAGGAGGGGCCGATCTTGACCTTCCAGTCGCTCTCCGTCTCGTCGCTCTTCGAGACGGAGCGGACGCCCTTGGTGAAGTCGCTGAACTGGTCGTACTCCGTCCAGGCGTTGTAGGCGGTGCGCAGCGGCACGCCCACGTCCAGGACCTCGATGATGTTCATGGACTTGGAGTCGCCGGACTTGCGGCCGCCGCCCCCGCCCCCGCCCCCGCCGCCTCCGAAGGCCTGTTTCGCCTTGTCCACGACCGCGTCCTTGGCGCCCTTCGCCTTGTCCGAGACGAACGCCTTGACCGGCGATTCGCCCTGGAGGACACGGGAGCCGATGGAGGTCAGCGAGCCCGGGTTGTCGGCCGCGTCGCTCAACTTGTCGGTCAGACCGCTGAGTTTGTCGCCCGCCTTCTCGGTCAGGTGCTGGACCTGCGCACCGGCGAACTTCGTCAGCTCGTCCTTGAGCCGTCCGAGCCCCGGCTCCTCGTTCGCGCCGGACTCGTCCCTGTCGTTCTGTGCCATGACGGGTTACCTCCGCCGATCGGCGCGCTTGGAGGGTGCGCGGGTGGCTGACGCCGACTTCTTCGCGGCGGATTTCTTGGTGGCCGACTTCTTCGCCGGGGCCGATTTCTTCGCCGGGGCGGACTTCTTGGCCGCGGTTTTGTTGGCGGCGGTCTTGCTGGCCGGGGCCGACTTCTTCGCCGGTGTGGACTTTTTGGCCGGTGCGGACTTTTTCGTGGGGCTGGTCTTCTTGGCCGCGGATTTGTCGGGCGGGGACTTCTTCGCGGGGGCCGACTTCTTCGCCGGGGCGGTCTTCCTGGCGGGGGCCGACTTCTTGGCCGGCGGGGACTTCTTCGTGGCGGCTTTCTTCGCCGGGGCGGACTTCTCGGCTGGGGCCGACTTCTTCGCCGGTGGTGCCTTCTTGGCTGGTGGCGCCTTTTTGGCTGGCGGTGATTTCTTAGCCGGGGCCGACTTTTTCGCGGGCGCCGACTTCTTGGCGGGCGCCGACTTCCTCGCCGATCCTGTCTTCTTCGCCGGGGCGGCCTTCTTCGCCGACCTCTCGGCGCGGGCGGGCCTCTTCGCGGGGGACTTCCTGGGCGCGGAGGGCGTGCGCTTCGAGGGGGCGTCGCGGTGGGACGTTCCGGTGCGCTTGGCGGGGCCGGTGGGGGGCCTCTTGTGGCGGGGGCGCGGAGCGGGGGCGGCCTCCTCGGGCTCGTCCTCGTCCTCCTCGTCCTCCTCCTCGTCCTGGTCGTCGTCTTCGCCTTCGTCTTCGCCTTCGTCCTCCGGCTCCTCCTCGTCGTCCTCCCCTCGGGGGCCGTCCTCGTCGTCGTACGCGTCCTCGGCCTCGTCGAAGTCGTCTTCGTCCTGGTCCTCGTCCTCGCTGTCCTCGCTGTCCTCGCTGTCCTCGTCGTACTCGTCTTCGTCCTCGTCGGAGTCGGCCCGCCGGCCGTACCCCTCGTCCCCGTCCTCGTCGTAGTCGTCCGAGTCCTCGTAGTCGTCGTCCTCGGCGTTCTCGTCGTCTTCGGCGTCCTCGGGCCCCGACGCTCCGGTCAGCCGGGCCGTCCGGTCGCCGATCGCGTCCGCGAGGGAGTTCATGCCGCGGTTCGCGGCGGCGGTCAGGGCCTGGCGGCCCGCGCCGAGGACCTCGCCCCTGAGCTGGTCCTGGAGCTCCGCGAACTGGGGCGTCTCGCTCAGCTTGCGCAGGCCCTGGGCGGCCAGTTGGCGGGGGTCGAGGGCGAACCGGCGTCCCGCGAGGTAGGTCGCGACGGTCAGAGCCAGCCGGCCCTTCTTGGTCCGGCCCAGTACGTACCCGCCCACGACGGCGGTCGCGAGCGCCACTTTGCTCTGGTCGTCCATGCGTTGTCACCTTCTGTTTGTCGGCGTGGAGGGACGGGTCTGGGCGGCGTACAGCCGGTCGAGCAGCCGCTCCTCGCGCCTCTCGAACTCGGAGAGGGAGATGAACCCGTCGTCCAGCTCCTGGTTGAGCAGGGCGAGCTGGGCGCGGATCACCCCGGGGTCGTACAGTTCGCGCTCGGCGGCGTCCCTGAGCCGTTCGGCGACCCAGACGACGCCGCGCGCCGGGGCGAGGGGGAGGAGCAGCACCCCGGAGATCAGCCCCATCGTCAGGTCCCGGTGCCGACGAAGCTGTAGCAGGGGAGCGGTCCGGCGAGGCGGAGTTCGACGTGCTCGCGGTGGGCGGCGGCGAACCGTTCGGCGGCGGCGCGGAACCGCTCGGTGTCCGCACGGGCCACGAGGAACGACACGTTGAGCGCGCAGCCGGGTACGTCGGGGCCGGTGGTTACCGCGCGGGCCATCGAGGCGAGGCCGTGCAGCGCCTGCCGTCCGGCGTCGGCCGCGCGGCGGGCCAGGGCGGCGGCGACGGCTTCGCCCAGGCGCACGTTGGCCTCGTAGCCGGGGCGTCGGCGGGCCGCGTCGCGCAGCCGTCGTACGGCCGGCTCACCGGCGACGAGCGCGGCGAGGGCGTCGTCGGCGGGCAGCGCCTTGACGTTGATCTCCACGTGGCCGGCGAGGCGTTCGAGGGTGGCCAGGTGCTCGGCCTCGGCGGCGCCGAGCTGTTCGCGGAGGGCGTCCGCGTCCGGGGCGACGGCGCCGAAGCGCATGGGCAGGACCGGGCCGGTCTCGGCGAGCGCCGTCAGCAGGTTCTGGTGGGCCATCAGGTCACGGCGCCGGGCGCGGAGCCGGGCGGGGGCGACACTGACGACGGCGTCGAGCGCGCCCGAGCGAAGGGTACGGGGCGCGGCGGGCGGATCACCCACTCCGACGGCCCCGTCGGGCAGCGGAGTCCCAGCGGGGACGACCGCATAGACGTACAGGGACCCACCGGCGTCATCCGTACCCACACGGGCGGCTGCGTCGGCCTGCCCGGTGGTTTCGGCCCGGCCGTTCATCCCGCCACGCTTCGTCATGCTTCCGCCCTGCGTCGTCGGGCCGTGCCGGTGCGGGACCTGGTGCCGCTACCGCTACCGCTACCGCTACGCGTGGGGGAGCGGCGCTTTCTCGGACGGTCCTCGTGGTCGTCACCGGTGTCATCGGTGTCGTCTGAGTCGTCGTCGTGGTCGCCGCCGCCGACCACCTTGCGGACCGTGTCGCCGACGGACTCGGCCGCGTTGCGTACCTTGCGCTTGCCGATCTTCTTCGCGGCGCCGCCTCCGATGAGTTCGGGGACGGTGGTGGAGCCCGAGTCGCGTTCGAGGTCGAGGCGGTTGCACGCCTCCGCGAAGCGGAGATACGTGTCCACACTCGCCACGACTATGCGGGCGTCGACCTTGAGGATCTCGATCCCGACCAGGGAGACCCGCACGAAGACGTCGATCACCATGCCCCGGTCGAGGATGAGTTCCAGGACGTCGTAGAGCGTGCCGGCGCGCGGCGGGCAGGGGACGGTCTCGTCGGCATAGGTCGTGCTCGTCATCGGGGTCCTTCCGTCAACGGGGTGGCGTGCGCAGGGGTGTCACTCGTCGGCGGCGCCCCGCCGGTACCGCCTGACCCGGCGGTACTCCTGGAGTTCGCCGTCCGCGTCGAGCAGCACCTCGTAGGAGGCGAGCAGGCTCGTGGTGTCCGGGATGCGGGCCACTTCGAGGACGTCCACGACCACGTACCAGCCGCCGTCGTCGGAGCGCTGCACCGCCGAGACGCCCTCGGTGCGGTGGCCGATCAGCTCCTGGAGGGTCCGGCAGGCCGTGCGGGCGGCGTGCGCGGGCCCTTCGCGGGCGCGGCTCTCTTGCGGGTCGCCGTCGAGGAGGCCGCGGCCCGTGCTGAACGTTGCTCTGCCATGACCACCAGTGTTGTCACCGTGACGCGCGCCGCATCTCGGGAGAGCCACACGGAGACAGGTGTCAAGACGTGTGCGCGTACAGCCATTCGGGTCACACGTGTGTGCGCGCAGGCGGGCCGTGCCGAAGAGTGTGAGACTGACATGCCCCAGGAGCGGCGGCGACGCCCGCGCGGCGGTGCGGTGGAGAGGAGCGGGGCGTGATCCCTGAGTCGGCGGACGGCGCCCTCGGCGAGTTCCTCGCCGACCCCGCCAACCTGCCGCTGGATCTGGCGACTTCCGTGGCCGGCAGCGCCAGGGCGCTGGGGCTCGCCAACGCGGTGGTCTACCTGGCCGACCTGCAGCAGCGCCGGCTCACCCCGCTCAACGCGACGGTGCCCGCCCTGCCGATCGACGGCTCCCTCGCGGGCTGGAGCTACCGCACCCAGTCGCTGCGCGTGGACGAGCACCACCACGGCGGCATGGTGGCGTGGCTGCCCCTCGTGGACGGGGCGGAACGGCTCGGCGTCCTCGAGGTGGCCGCGCCCGCGCTCGACCCGGAGGCGCTGCGCCGCGGCAGGACGCTCGCGGCGCTGTGCGCGCTGATGATCACGTCGAAGCGGGCCTACGAGGACTCCTTCGTCCGCACGGCGCGCATCGACGCCATGACGCTGCCCGCGGAGATGCTCCGCGCCTACCTGCCGCCGCGCACGATCGGCTGCACCCGCGCCCTGTCCACCGCGGTCCTCGAACCGGCCTACGAACTGGGCGGCGACGCCTTCGAGCACGATCTGACCGACACCGCGCTGCACGTCGGCGTCCTCGACGCCGTGGGCCACGATCTGGCGTCGGGCCTTGTCGCGGTGGTCGCGCTCGCCGCCGCCCGCAACGCCCGGCGCGTCGGGGCCGATCTGCACGACCTCGTCGCCTCGGTCGACGCCGCGCTGTCCCGGTGGCTCCCCGACAAGTTCTGCACCTCGATCTTCGCCCGGCTCGACCTCACCACCGGACGGCTGTCCTGGGTCAACTGCGGGCATCCGCCGCCGCTGCTCATCCGCGACCGGCGCCTCGTCGCGCACGCCCTCGACCGCGACCCCGAGCCGCCGATGGGGCTCCCCGCAGTCCTCGCGTCCGTACCGCGCCACGTGCACGAGACCTCGCTCGAACCGGGCGACCGGGTGCTCATGTACACCGACGGGGTGACCGAGGCGCGCGCGGGCGACGGCACCCAGCTCGGTCTCGACAAGTTCGCCGACTACGTCATCCGGGCGGCGGCCTCGGGCGAGCCGCCCGCGGAGACGCTGCGCCGCCTCATCCACTCGCTCCTGGAGGCCCAGGAGCGGCTGCGCGACGACGCGACGATCCTCATGTTCGAGTGGTGCCCGTAGCCGTAGCCGTAGCCGTAGCCGTCGTCGCGTGCGTAGTCGCGCATGCGACCGTAGCCGTCAGCGCGGCGCGCTGTCCTCCAGGGCCAGCCCGGCGAGGTGGTCGCCGAAGCCGCCGCGGGCGCGCGGGGTCAGGCGGCCCGACGTGGCGACCGGGCAGTCGGCGGTGCGCAGCACCCGGTGCCCGGTGGCGTCGAGCGCGTCGACGAGGGCGTGGTCCTCGCTCACCGGCAGGGGCGGAAAGCCGCCGACGGCGGTGTACGCGTCGGCGGAGACCCCGAGGTTCGCGCCGTGCACGTGCGGGTGGTGCCAGGGGCCGCGCGCAGGCCGGGTCGCCGTGTACTCCAGCTGGTGCCGGGCCGCGAGTCCGGGCACGGGCTGCGGCCACCTCTTGACGTCGACGGTGCCGACGACCGCGTCCCAGCCCTCGACGGCGCGCGCGTACTGGAACGCGAGCCAGCGGGGCGGCACGGCGCTGTCCGCGTCGGTCGAGGCGAACCACACGCCTGCCGGGCCGTTCAGGATCTCCAGGGCGCGTTCGGCGGCCACCGCACGCGCCACCCCTACGTTGCCGCTCGCGATCCGCACCGTCTGGGCGCCCGCGCGGAGCGCCGCCGCGACCGTGCCGTCCGAGCAGGTGTCCGCGGTGACGACCGTGAGCACCCGCACCCGCCGCAGCGCGGGGTGGCGCGCGGCGGCGCGGATCGCGTCCAGGGCGCCGGGGAGCAGCGCCTCCTCGTTGTGGGCGGGGACGAGGACGGCGAGGGCACGCGGCCTCACACCAGGCCTTCCGCGGCGGCGGGGGTGGGCGGCGGTGTGCCGTCGGCCGCGCGGCGCCCGAAGGTCTGCAGGACGAAGTCGGGTTCGCGGTGGTCGGAGGCGAGCGCCAGCTCCGGGATCGCGCCGAGGATGCCGGCGAGTTCGTCGCCCGCGTAGAGGTGCTCGGCGACCGGGTGGTTCCAGTGGACGGTGACGAGGGTGCCGCCGGGTTCGAGGGCCTCGACGGCGCGCTGGAGCACGACGTCGAGTTCGGCGCGGTCGAAGTAGTAGAGCAGCTCGGACAGGACGACGAGGTCGAAGGTGCCGGTGGGCCACTGGGCGGGGAGCGTGAGGTGGCGGACCTCGACGTGCGGCAGCTCCGCGGTGCGGCGGGCCGCCGTGTCGACCGCGGAGCGCACCCGGTCGCAGGCCAGAAGCGTGTCGCAGCGCCCGGCCAGCCGTACCGTCAACTCGCCGACCGAACAGGCCGGTTCGAAGGCGCGGCGGTAGCGCGGGCGGGGCAGCGCGGCGAGCGTGAGGTCGTACTTGCGCCGCTCGTACCAGCGCTCGGCGAGGTGCCAGGGGTCGGCCGCGCCGCGGTACATCTCCTCGAAGTACGAGGGCGGGGTGCTCACTGGAACAGGACCTCCGTGGGGCGCAGATGGTGGGCCAGCTCCTCGGGCGGCAGCACCGCCGCGTCCTCGGGTCCCGGTCCGAGCGGATGGATCTGGGTGGTGAACCGGTCGATCGCCGCCCGCTTCAACTCCCGTACGTGTGCGGGCAGTTCGATGCGGCGGGCGGAGTGCCACGGCACCCGGGGGTCGTCCGGCCGGGCCCAGTGCCACATCCAGACCGGGTACAGGGAGCAGGGCGTGCCCGTGCGCCGGGCGGCCGTGCGGGCGGCGCGGCCCGCCGCCTCGTGGTCGCCGTGCACGTCGCCGGTCCAGGGCGCGACGACCATGTCGGCGCCGCGCAGGAGTCGGGCGAGGTGTCCGGCGAGCTGTTCCTCGTGGTCGGCGACGCCGGTGTCCGGTACGCGCAGGCGGACGATCTCGGCCTGTCCCGCGCCGAGTTCGGTCAGCGCGGCGCGCAGTTCGTCGGCGCGGAGCCGGGCCAGGGAGTCGGGGGTGACGACGCGGCTGCCGGGGTGCGAGCCCTCGCCGTCGGTGACGGAGACGACGGTCAGCCGCACGCCGCGCCCGGCGAGCAGGGCCATCGCGCCGCCGAAGCCGAGCACCTCGTCGTCCGGGTGGGCGGCCACCACCACGACGCGCCCGCTCTCCGGCAGGCGCGCGGGCTCCATCGCGTCCCATCCGTCCCACGCGCGCCAGTGCGCCTCGTCGGTGCCGGGTGCCTGGATCGCGTTCGCGGGCCCGTCCTCCCGACCGCCGGACGTGTGGACAGGGTTGTCGGATATCGCGGGGCGTGTCACGCGGACTCCTCGGGGCGCGCGAGGGCGGCGCCGAGTGCCGCGAGGTCGCGCTCGCCGTGGTGCTGGCGCACGTAGACGGTCAGATCGGCCACGGCGCGCGCGTGGCGCAGGTCGTGGCAGAGGGGGCCCGCGCCGGTGGCCCGGCCGACCCGGGTCAGGACGTCGGCGCAGACGGACTCCACGAAGGCGCGCACCCGCATGGTCCGCAGACGGGCTCCGCCGCCGCTGTCGAGGGGGTCGGCGTCGATCTCCGCCGCGGCCTGGCGCAGCACCGCGCCCGCCGCGTGCAACTGGACGTCGACGGCGCCGAGATGGGCGTCGGTGTGCGGTTCGGGCCGCCGGGCGGCGGCGTCGCGCAGGGCGCGGGCGACGGCGACCGCGCCGCCGTACCAGCAGGCGGCGACGCCGATCCCGCCGTGCTCGAAGCCGGGCCGCCGCACGTAGGACTCGACGTCCCCGACGGCGACGGCCGGCACCTGGTGGAAGCGGACGTCGGGCGTGTCACTGCCCGCCATGCCCACGGCCTGCCACGTGCCCGGTACGGGGACGCAGCTCGCGGGGTCGACGGTGACGGCGAAGAGCCGCCGGCCTTCCGGGGTCCGCGCCGTGACCAGCGCGTGGGTACAGCTGCGCGCGCCCGAGCAGTACGGCTTGAGCCCGTCGAGGACCCAGCCGTCCGCGGAGGGCACGGCTTCGAGGGTGGTGCCGGGGGGCTCGGCGGCCCACACACCCCAGCGCTGGCCGGGCCGGGGGGTGGGGCCGTCGAGTTCGGAGAGGATGGCGAGGGCGTCCACGTGCCCCTCGACCAGTCGCGCCAGACAGAGATCGTCCTCGGCGACGGACTGCAGGGCGGCGAGCCGTTCGGCCGTGCGCCCCGAACCGGGGAGCGGGAACTCCAGCTTTCCCCGGTCGAGGAGGTCGACCACCGAGGCGAACCCGGCGGCGCTCTGCCGCCTCGCCTCGTCCGGCGCGACACCGTCCCGGACTTCGTCGTCCGGTCCGCCGACGTGGCCCGTCGCGGGCGTCAACGTGCTGTCCGTCATGGATGTGCTGTTCCTTGCCACTCAGAAAAAGCTGATCAGGGAGGCGGGGTCGGCCGGGCCGGGCCCTGCGGGCCCGTCGTCGGTCGCCCGGGCTCAGGCGACCAGCGTCTGATCGGCCTGCTCCTGGCCGGCCGCCGTACCGGCGACCGCGGCGTCGGCCGGCTCGACGGTCAGGAAGCGTTCGGCCGTGGCGAGAGCGTCCTCGATCTCGCGGGTACCGGTGGTGACGCACAGCGTGTAGGCGACGTCCTCGAGGAGGCGCCGGTTCGCGAGGGTGTCGTTCTCGACCAGCTGGACGCGTGCCGTCGCGTAACGGGACAGCAGCGAACGCAGGATCTGCGGGTGCGGAGTGATCATTTCCGAGAGGCTCCTTTTTGTTAAAGCAACTCGTTCCCCGAGTGTCCCCTCACGCACAATTCATGCACGTGTGCTTCACGCAGGCACGGGAGCGCACAGGGGCCACAGGGCGCGGGTGCCCCGGGCCCGCCCGTCACTCGCCCTCCACGTCCTCCTGCGCGTCGACGTTGGGCGACGTGGCGTCGGCGCCCTCGCCGCGGCGCGGGGCCTCCTTGTCGTCCCGCAGCGGGTCGGTCTCCGCGTTCTCGAACTCCTTCAGGACCTCGTCCGTCGCGGTCTGGGCGGGGCGGGTGGTGTCGTGCTGCTCGCGGTCGCGCGTCATGGTGGCTCCTTCGGAGGACGTGGCGATACGTGTGCCGGTAGGTGTGTCGGTTGTGGAGAGGTGCGGGGTGCGGCCGGTGGGTCGGCGGCGGCTCGCGCGTTACGACTGCAACCGTTCCTGCGCGGTCCGGTGCCGCTCGTTGTTCGCGCGCGCCGCCCGGTCGTTCAGGGCGCTGCCCAGGGCGCGCAGCCGCTCGCCGAACGTGCGCGGGGCAGGCGGCTCGACGTCGATCCCGGGGCGCAGTTCGGGCTCGCCGTCCGCCGACGGCAGGAACGAGCTGACCACGTGGCTGACCCGCGCGGTGAGCGCCGGGGCGAGCCCGTGCACCTTGTCGGCGGCGATCGCCGCCGGGGTGAGCACGAGACGGACGCGGCGCCGCTCGACGGCCGTGACGATGCGGTCGGCGGCGCGCCGCGCGTCCATCGAGACGACCGGGGTGCCCGCCAGGGCGGAGAACCAGGCGAACTCGCGCCGCCGGTCACCGCCGAAGACGGCGTGCAGGTGGGAGCCCGTACGCATGAGACCGGGGTGCACGGCGGTCACCGAGACACCGTCCCGCGCGGCCTCCACGTGCAGCCCCTCGGCCAGCGCCCCGACGGCCGCCTTCGCGCAGGAGTAGGGCAGCAGGTGCGGCACGGCGAGCAGGCCGCCCACCGAGCCGATCAGGGCGAGCCGGCCGCCCGCCCGGCTCTCGCGGAGGTGGGGGAGTGCTTCGAGGCTGGTGTGCAGGGCGCCCTCGAAGATGGTGCTCATCGCGTTGTCGAAGCCGGCCTTGCCGACGGCCTCCGCCGGGGCGACCTGGATGATGCCCGCGTTGGCGACGGCCACGTCCACGCCTCTGCAGGCCTCCGCCGCGTCCCGGAACAGGTCGGCGACGCTCTCCCGGTCGCGTACGTCGGTCACGGTGGTCCGCACGGCGGCGCCGGGCCGCCGCTTCTGGAGCAGCTCGGCGGCGCGCTTCAGCTCGGCCGCGTCGCGGGCCGCGAGCGTGACGGTGCAGCCGCGCCGCAGCAGCTCGTCGGCGATGAGTAGGCCGAGGCCGCGTGAGCCGCCGGTGACCACGGCGGACAGGCCGTGCAGGGATGCGGGCATGGAGGTCACTCCCAGGTTTCAAGGGGGATGGGGCCGCTGCCGCCCAGTACCCGATGGCCGGGCCACCAATCTGGGGCCACCCTAAGTCCGGCCGCGGGTGGCCGCATCGTGCGCGGGGCCCGTATGTGCGGGAAGCAATGTGCGTGTGCGCTGAGGCCCACGTGTTTGAGAAGCCGCGGTCAGGACACCCAGTGCAGTGACCGTCCGGACGGCACGGGTTCCCTGTGCGGCGTCCGGGCCCGGCACTGGGAGAGAGAGGACCGTCATGTTCAAGGCCATCGCTGATGTACTGCGCTCGATCGGGGGCGCCATCGCCACCGTCGTCACGCTTCCCTTCCGGGCCGTCGCGCGTCTGTTCGGCGGCGCCTCGGCCAGTGCGCACGGAAACCACTGACACACCCACCAGACACCTCCGGGGGTCCGCAAGGATTCGCCGGCACATGAGTAGAAATATGCGTGTGCAGCGAAGAGAGGTGTGCCGGTTCCGCACCTGCGGCCGGCGACACACACGAGAAGGGGCGGACACATGATCACCGTGACGGCGCAGGACCAGAGCCTGGCACCGGCCTCGGCGGCCGAGGAGGCACTGGTCGCACGCGCCTATGCGGACCCGGCGTCGCTCGCGCCCAAGGACGCGCGTGAGGTCGGCAGAAAGTTCTTCGACCGGCTCGCCGAGCTGGAGGAGGGCACGCACGAGTACAGCTATGTGCGCAACTGCCTCATCGAGATGAACCTGTCCCTCGTGCGGTACGCGGCCTCGCGTTTCCGCCACCGCGGGCAGCAGGAGATGGAGGACATCGTCCAGGTCGGCACCATCGGCCTGATCAAGGCGATCGACCGGTTCGAGCTGACCCGCGAGGTGGAGTTCACCTCGTTCGCGGTGCCGTACATCACCGGCGAGATCAAACGATTCTTCCGTGACACCTCGTGGGCCGTGCACGTGCCGCGCCGCCTCCAGGAGGCCCGGCTCGAACTGTCCCGGGCCACCGAGGAGCTGCGTACGCGCCTCGGCCGTTCCCCCTCCACGGCGGAGCTGGCCGAGCTGATGCAGCTGGAGCCGTCCGAGGTCGCGCAGGCCCAGATGGCGTCCAACGGCTACAACAGCGTGTCCCTGGACGCCGCCGTGAGCGGCAAGGACGACGAGTCCGACACGATGCTGGCCGACTTCATCGGCTTCGACGAGGACCGCTTCGAGCTCGTCGAGAACTTCCACTCGCTGGCACCGCTGATCGCGGACCTCGACGACCGTGAGCGCACGATCATCCACCTGCGCTTCGTCGAGGAGCAGACCCAGCAGCAGATCGCGGACGCCCTGGGCTACTCCCAGATGCACGTCTCCCGGCTGATCTCGCGCGTGCTCGCCAAGCTGCGCGCAGGCCTGCTGACGAACGACTGACGGCCCCGGCTGTTCAGGCCCATTCGCCCCCGGTCTGTGAGCGGACCGGGGGCGGTTCGCCGAGATCGTGGGGTTAACCCGGTAAAACGGGGTACCGAAACACCACAAATTGGTATGAGACAGGAGGCTGGACGTTGACTTCCAAGACCACCACCCCCCGCTACACCGTCCCTGGCATCACGGTGCAGGACGCAGCCTCGGTCATCGAGGTGCTCCAGGAGCGGCTGCACAGCCTGAACGACCTGCACCTGACGCTGAAGCACGTCCACTGGAACGTGGTCGGCCCGCACTTCATCGCCGTGCACGAGATGCTCGACCCGCAGGTCGACCGCGTCCGTGACATGGCCGACGACGTGGCCGAGCGCCTCGCCGCCCTCGGCGGCGTCGCCCAGGGCACGCCCGGCGCCCTCGTCGCCGCCCGCAAGTGGGAGGACTACAGCGTCGGCCGCGCCGACGCCATCGCCCACCTCGGCGCCCTCGACCTCGTCTACACGGGCCTCGTCGAGGACCTGCGCAAGGCGATCAAGACGGTGGGGGAGATCGACCCCGCCACCGAGGACCTGCTGATCGAGCAGCTGCGCGACCTGGAGCAGTTCCAGTGGTTCGTGCGCGCGCACCTGGAGACGGCGGGCGGCACGCTCACCACGGCTGGGGCCACCAGCGAGAAGGAGGCCGCGAAGTCGGCGTGACGCCGCACGCGGCGCCCGCACGGCGGGCCCTGCTCGAAGGGAGGGCGTGACCGGTCACCGGTCACGCCCTCCCTCGTGTGTGGGCCGTTGCGGTACACCCGCCGCCCACCGCCGACGCCCTGCGACGTTTGACGCGCACCCGACGGGAGAATCGCCAGCCATGACCACTGCCCCCGGCGCCCGGACGCCGACCGTGCCCCTGAGCGTGCGCGTGCCGCGCCTGCTCCGCTCCGCTCTCGACGCCCTCGACAAGGTCGAGAACGCCGAGTCGCTCGACCGCGTCGTCACGCCCGTGCAGAAGGCCGTACGGGCGCTGCCGCTCGGCGGGCTCCGGGACGTGCTGCACGGCCGCCCGATGGGCCATCCGCTCCACCCGCTGATGGTGCAGGTGCCGATGGGCGCCTGGCTGTCGTCCGCCGTCCTCGACTACGTGCCCGGCGCCCGCCGCCCGGCCCGGCTCCTCGTCGGCCTCGGCACCGTGGCGGCGCTGCCCGCCGCGCTGGCCGGCTGGGCGGACTGGGCCGAGCAGCACGAGCAGCAGATGCGCACCGGGCTGATCCACGCCGCCGCCAACGCCACCGCCGTCACGCTGTACGGGGCCTCGTTCCTCGCCCGCGGACGCCACCCCCTGCGCGGCCGGGCGCTCGGCCTGGCCGGGCTGACCTGCGCGGGCGTCGGCGGCTTCATCGGCGGCCACCTCGCCTACCGGCAGGGAGCGGGCGCCAACAAGGCGGAGCCGGTGCCGCATCTGATCGAGCCGGGCTGGCACCGCCTGCGCCCCGTCGCCGAACTCACCCCCGGCAAACCGGCGCGCTGGATGCTCGGCGAGGTGCCGCTGCTCGTGGTGCGCGCCGAGGACGGCACGGTCGACGTCCTCGCCGACCGCTGCAGCCACCTGTCGGGCCCGCTGTCCGACGGGGAGGTCGCCGAGGGCTGCGTGACCTGCCCCTGGCACGGCAGCGTCTTCCGCCTCTCCGACGGTGCGGCGGAGCGCGGTCCCGCGACCGCGCCGCAGCCGAGCTTCGAGACGCGGATCGAGGAGGACGGCGTCCTCGCGGTCTCCCTGCCCGGGGCGGGCTGACCACCGTGGCCCGCCCGACGATCGACTGCCTGATCATCGACGCCGCCGACCCCGAGCGGCTCGCCGCCTTCTGGTCCGAGGTGCTCGGCCGGCCCGTGGTGGGCCGCACCGGCCCCTACGTGTGGCTGGGCCGCGAGGACGGCCTGGGCGTCGGCATCCAGCGAGGCGCCGCCCCCGAGCCGGGCAAGAACCGCCTCCACATCGACCTGACCTGCGCCGACCCAGTCGCGGAGCAGTCCCGCATCGAGGCCCTGGGCGGCCGCCGCCTCCATGAGTACGACGAGGCCGGCTTCCTGGTGATGGCCGACCCCGAGGGCAACGAGTTCTGCCTGATCCCGGAAGGGGAGGGGGCGGTCGGGATGGACGCGGAGGGCCGGGCGCACTACCTGGACTAGCTCTGGACTAGCTCGCCCCGTCCTGGCTCCCCACCAGATCCGGTGCGCGGAGCATCTCCGGCGGGATGCCCCACGCGTCGACCAGGTCGGCGGCGAGGGGGCGGAGCTTGCGGCACAGGTCGTTGATCTCGCGGGTGATGGCCTTGGAGCGCTGGCCGGTCAGGCGGCCGTGCTCCATGAACCAGGCCCGGTCCGACTCGATCGTCGTCAGGGCGAAGAGGTCGCACAGGAGGCCGAGCGCCACCTTGTTGCCGCCGTCGGGGAGAGAGGAGACCTTCTCCACGAACGCCTCCAGGACCAGCCGCTCCACGTGGGCGTGGGCCACCGCGATGACGTGGTCCTGCACCTGGGAGAAGACCGTGCCGGGGCTCGCCTCGCCGGCCATGCCGCGCTTGAGGCGGCGGGCCGCGCCCGCGAGCATGTGCTCCTCGCGGAAGCGCAGCATGGCGAGGTGGTACTCCGAGTCGAGCAGCCCCGCCTCCTGGTCCCACTGGTCGCCGCCCGGGAGCAGGTCACGTACGCGTTCGAGGAGCTTGTGCGCCGAGGTCTTCTCGATGACCGTCTCGACGGCGAGGCCGGTGACGTAGCGGACCATCTCCCGCTGGTCCATGTCCCCGAACTCGTGCGCGTACCCGGTGAGCAGGCCCTTGGCGACGAGCTGGAGCAGGACGTGGTTGTCGCCCTCGAACGTCGTGAAGATGTCGCTGTCGGCCTTGAGCGCGGCGAACCGGTTGACGGCGAGGTACCCCGCGCCGCCGCAGGCCTCGCGGCACTCCTGGATGGTCCGGGTCGCGTGCCAGGTGCCGAGCGCCTTGGTCCCGGCCGCCCGCGACTCCAGCTCCCGCCTGCTCCGCTCGTCGTCGGTGCGGCCGGAGAACACGTCGTGCAGCTGCGTGCGGACGACGTCCTGCGCGAAGTGCAGCGCGTAGGTGCGGGCGAGGAGCGGCAGCAGGCGGCGCTGGTGCAGCCCGTAGTCGAGCAGGACCTGCTCCTCCTCGCCGGAGGCGGCCTTGAACTGGCGGCGCCGCTCGGCGTACTTCACGGCGATGGCCAGCGCGACCTTCGCCGCGTTGATGGCGCCGCCGCCCACGCTGACCCGCCCCTGGACGAGCGTGCCCAGCATGGTGAAGAAGCGGCGGCCCGGGTTCTCGATGCTGCTCTCGTAGACGCCGTCGGGCGTGACGTCGGCGAACCGGTTGAGCAGGGCCTCGCGCGGCACCCGTACGCCGTCGAACCGGATGCGGCCGTTGTCGACGCCGTTCAGGCCCATCTTGCGGCCGTCGTCCTCGATGCGGACGCCGGGCGCGGGCTCGCCGCCGGCCCGGACGGGGACGACGAAGGCGTGCACGCCGTGGGCCTCGCCGGCCACCTCCAGCTGGGCGAAGACGACCGCGAGTTCGGCGTGGCGGGCGGCGTTGCCGATGTAGTCCTTGCGCGCCCCGTCGTCCGGGGTGGTCAGGACGAACTCCTGGGTCGCGGGGTCGTACGTCGCGGTGGTGGCGAGCGCCTGGACGTTGGAGCCGTGGCCGGTCTCCGTCATCGCGAAGCAGCCCATCAGCTTCCCGGTGATCAGGTCGGGCAGGTAGGCGTCGTGGTGGCGCTCCGTGCCCAGCTGCAGGAGGGCGCCGCCGAACAGGCCGAACTGCACCCCCACCTTGACCAGGACCGAGAGATCGCCGAACGCCAGCGTCTCGAACGCGGCGATCGAGGCACCGATCGAGCCACCGCCCCCGTACTCCGCCGGGAAACCCATGCCGGTCTGGCCCGTGGCCGCCATCTCGACGACGACCTCGCGGACGCGTTCGCGGTAGGCGTCGATGTCGAGCGTCTCGGCCTCGTCGAGCACGGAGGCGTACGTCACCAGGTTGGCGCGGACCAGATCGCGGATCTCGGCGTACTCGCCGTCGAGGAGTGCGGTGAGGGCGCGGACGTCGACGGAGGGCTGCACGTAGCCGCTCGGGGGAGTGGCGATTTCGGTGGACATGCCGCTCTGTTACCCGTCCGTAGGACGATCAAGCGGTGAGCGTCTTGATGCGCCGCAGCGCCTCCTCGTACGAGCCGGCCGACCCGAGGACGTCGGCGACGCCCGTGATGTCGAAAAGCCGCTCCACGGCGCTGCCCTCGGCGACCACCGGGACGAAGGGCCGGTGCGCCTCGTCGTGGTCGGCCTTCGCGCGCAGGATCAGGTTGAGCAGGGTGCTGTCGGCGAAGTCGAGCTCGCTCAGGTCGAGCAGGGTCGCCGCGGTCAGGGGATCGGTACCCGCGCGCCGGAAGACCTCGGTGACGTCGTCCACGTCCTCGAGGTCGATGTCATGGCGCAACGTGACGACGGCCACCCGCTCCCGCAGGGTGAGTTCGATGCTCTCGCTGTTACTGACCATGACCCGACCTTGTCATATGCCCGGGCCTCTCAGGAACGGGACGGCTGTGTTCTTCGATACCCGTGTCCTGCGGAAAGTGCCAGGTCGGACGGGTTTTCACGGGTGTGAACGCGACCCGTGGGAGTGGCCCGACCGCGCGGGTGTGCGGATAGCGGCGCTGGGCAAGCGGAATGGAGCGGAAGCCAGTGGAACCGAGACAGTGACGCAGTGCGTTGTTTGCACGTGTACAGAGAGAGGACCACGTCTTGATGAGTGCTCCCGGGACACCCGCCCCCGAGCGCACGACGTGTGCGCAGGCACGGGCGGAGGTCAGCTGGGTCCTGCTCGAGGTCTGCTGCGGCCTCCCGCTGGAGCGGGCGCGACGGCTGCACGACGACGCGCTCCTGGTCGCCACCGAGCTGACCTCCAACGCGATCCGGCACGCGGGCGGCACGACGGCGTTCGAGGCCGGCCTGCGCGGTGACGCCCTCTGGATGAGCGTGAGCGACCACAGCGTGCAGGTGCCCCGGCGCACACCCTCGGCCGCCAGGACACCGGGCGGGTTCGGCTGGCTGGTGGTGCAGCGGCTCAGCTCGCGGGTCACGGTGGACGTGGGGGAGACCGGCAAGACGATCACCGCCGAGCTGCGGCTGCCCGCTGCACCCGGTGGCTCAGGCCGCCTGTGACTCGTCGCCGGTGCGCGCCGCGGCCGCACGCTCCAGAACGGCGTCCGCCGCCATGAGCGCCTCGTGGACCGTCCGAGTCCCGGTGCTGACGCAGAGCGTGTAGGTGACGTCGTCGAGCTGCCACTGCAGTTCCTGCGTCGGACGCTCCGAGAAGCGCAACTGCACATCGGCGTAGCGGCTCAGAAGGGTCCGGATGAACATCGGATCGGGATTCAGCACGAAACGCTCCCTGTTCTGTTGTCCGGTGGGGTCGACGGACTTCAACTGCCCGCGATCCGCCCGGACATGCCTGTTCAGGCCGCGCCGACTCGCGCGGCCTGCGTCACACAGGTGACCTCGTGTTCCGTGCTGCGCGACACGAACCAGACGGAGCAGCAGGCGGCTTCGAGCTCGGCCCCGGCGTCCGCGTCGAACTCGGGCGGCGCGGGTACGAGGGCGGTCCGGCCGACGAGGGATCGGTGCGGGCTACGGGTCGTCATCTGCGTTCCTCGCAAATCGGCTCGGGGTCTGCCGCCCTGTGCGGCGGCACCCGAGTGCCCCCGATCCGCCCGCCGACGCCGCTCACTCCTGTGAGCAGCGCAACTTTTTGATCACGTTCGCCGGGTCAGCGGCGACGCAGCTTGCCGAGCAGCCGCCGGGCCTGCTCCCGCTTGCGCGGGTCGGCCGCCGCGCGCCGCGCCGACGCGATGGTCCGCTGCCCCTGCGGGGTGCGGCTGTACTCCTTGATCCGGTTCAGGATGCCGGCCATGACGCCTCCGAAGACGGTCGGGTTCCTACGATGACGGTCGTTCTGACGATGAGAGTCGGGTTCTGACGATGACTACGGAGCGGTTACCCCCTGATCGGGGCGGGACACGGGCGGTTGCACCTGCTGCACGTCGTCCTCGTCCCAGGCGCTGGTGTCCCGGGGCTCGACGAACAGCTCCTCGTCGCTGGAGTGTCCGCCGCTGATGGCCCGCTGACGTGCGATCTCCGCGTCGAACTCGAGCCCGAGCAGGATCGCCAGACTGGACAGCCACAGCCAGACGAGGAAGACGATGACGCCGGCCATGGTGCCGTAGGTCTTGTTGTAAGAGGCGAACCCGGCCGCGTACAGCGTGAAGCCCGCCGAGGCCACCAGCCACACGAACAGGGCGAGGAAGCCGCCCGGGGTGACCCAGAGCCAGCCGCGCCCCTTCACGTTGGGCGCCGCCCAGTACAGCAGGGCGATCATCAGGACCAGCAGGAGCGCGAGCAGCGGCCACTTGGCGATGGACCACACCGTGAGCGCGGTGTCCCCGACCCCGAACACGGAGCCGACGCGGCGCGCGATGCCACCGGTGAAGACGACGACGAGCGCGCTGAGCGTGGCGAGCAGCATCAGCGCCAGGGTGATGCCGAGGCGCAGCGGCAGCAGCTTCCACAGCGGGCGCCCCTCGGGCACGTGGTAGATCTGGTTGGCTGTCCGCATGAACGCCCCCACGTAACCGGAGGCGGACCAGACGGCGAGCAGGATGCCGACGACGGCCATGACCGAGCCGGTGCCCGCGCGCCCCTGCAACTGCTCGACGGCGTTGGTGAGGATCTCGCGCGCGGCTCCGGGCGCCAGCTTCTCCACGTTGTCGAGCACCTTCTGCGTGGCCGACTCGCCGACCACGCCGAGCAGCGCCACCAGGACGAGCAGAGCGGGGAAGAGGGAGAGAACGGCGTAGTACGTCAGGCCCGCGGCCCGGTCCGTCAGCTCCTCCTTCTGGAACTCGCGCAGGCTGTGCCGCAGCACCTGGCCCCAGGCGTGCCCGGACAGGTCGGTGGGCTTGTCGGGGGCGGCCTCCTCCACCTCGGGGGAGGGGCCGAAGGTTTCCGGCTGGTCGTTCTCGCTCCGCTGTTCCGGCAGGGAACTCCGCTGTTCTGGCATGGGGTCCGGATGTCCGCCGCGGCGCGATTCAGACCTGCTCCGCCTGTCCGGCCTGCTCGGGGCCCGTCCACACCGGCGTCGGACCCCAGGGCGTGGGTCCCGAACCGTCCGCCCAGGCGGTCAGCTCCGCGCCGTCGACGCAGCGGATGCCGCACCCGTCGGCGTACTCCAGGGCGGGCCCGGTGAACTCACTGGTCGTCACCACCACCGCGAGCTGCGCCCCGTGCACGGACCAGCAGGTGCCGCCGAAGCGCTGGAGGTCCTGGGAGCCGACCTTGTTCGTCGGCCCGTACTGCTTGCACTGCACGACGACGCGGCGGCCGTCGGGCGCGGTGGCGAGGACATCGGCGCCGAGATCGCCCGCGCCACCGACGACCTGCACCTCCGTGCAGCCGTCCCGCTCGCACAGCGCCGCCACGGCCGCCTCGAACTCGTAGGGGTCGAGCGCCGTGAAGTCCGGCGCGGGCTCCGGCAGTACGGCGGTGAGGCCGTCCTGCACGGGCGCGGCGGCCTGGTCGGTGCGCAGCCGGACGGTGTCCCGGTCCGGTGCGGGGGCCGCCGCGAGGTCCGCGGTCAGTGCCGTCTCCGCCAGCTCGCGGTCGGCCTGGGCCGCGCCCGCGCGTGCGGCGCGGCGCAGCTCGCGGGTGCGCGGCATGGCGCGGAACAGGATGTAGAGGACGGGGACGGCGAGCAGGGCCAGGAGCGTGGCGGCGAGCGGGTGCGCGCCGGCCCAGGCGGCGAACCGCAGGAAGAGCAGGACGACGGCGCAGACGAAGGCGCCGACGAGCGCGAGCGCGACGAGGGGTCCGGAGAGCCGGGCCGGGGCGGCCTGGGTGTGGGCCGCGGTGCTCCTGGTGGTCCGTATCGGCACGGGGGCCTCCTGCGTGTCGTCGCCGAATTCTTGAGCGACGTGTGCCCCGACCGGTGCATTCCATGATCGTTGTGCGCAATCCGCGCACCAAGTGGGCAGCGCGGGGCCCGAGTTGAAAGCCCGTCACGCAACTGTGAGTCGTAACACCGTGGTTGTGGGGCATTCGGTCGCCGAGGCCGGGGACGCGGAACGCACCCGGTGAACGGTCCAGAAAAATCGAGCGAACTGTGAAGGTTTGGCCAGGGATTCGCGGGCACGCGGGGTGGAGATCGCTATGACCAACACATCGAATACATCGAACACATCAAAAGCTTCGGACACATCGAAGGCCGCGGACGACGCGTCCGACGACACTTCCAGGGCACCCGCCAAGAAGACGAGCGGCTCCGGTACCGGGACGCGGACGCGCAAGCGCGCCGCCCCCGAGCGCCCGCAGCGCCCCAAGCGACTGCGGCCCACCGAGGCGCTGCGCGAGGCGCGTGAACAGCTGACGGAGCTGACCGGCAAAGAGGTCGACTCGGTCTCCTCGTTCCGCGCCACCGACGACGGGTGGGTGCTCGAGGTCGAGGTCCTGGAGCTGTCCAGGGTGCCGGACACGATGAGCCTGCTGGCCAGTTACGAGGTCGCCCTGGACCACGAGGGGATCCTCACCGGCTACCGGCGCATCAGGCGCTACGAGCGCGGCCGCTCCGACGACCGCCGCTGACCGGCGCGGGCAGCCCGGGAAGCGCGCGCAAAGCGAACGACAGGGAGGAAAGCACATGACAGTCGCAACGACGCAACAGGGCGGCGGGGGCGGCGGGACCAGTGGTCTCTACGACGTCCTCGAGCTGGTTCTCGACCGCGGCCTGGTGATCGACGCGTTCGTCCGCGTCTCGCTGGTCGGCATCGAGATCCTGAAGATCGACATCCGGGTCGTGGTCGCCAGCGTGGACACGTATCTGCGCTTCGCCGAGGCCTGCAACCGCCTCGACCTGGAGACCGGCAGCAAGAAGCCGTCGGGCCTCACCGACATCATCGGCGACACGATGGAGTCCGGCGCCCGCGGCAAGTCCAAGGGCGCGCTCTCGGGCGCCGCCGAGACCATATCCGACGCGTTCTCGCAGGCCCGCGAGGAGAGCAAGACCCCGCGCCGCCGCAGCTCGACGAGCCGTCGTAAGGAGGAGCAGGAGTGAGCACGTACGTCTACGGCATCGCCGACGCCGACCACCCGAGCCTGCCCGAGGGCATGGAGGGCATCGGATCCCCGGCGCTGACCGTCCGCATCGTCAAGGGCGGCGGCCTGGCCGCGATCGTCAGCGACGCGCCCGACAACCTCCGGCCCAAGCGGCGCGACCTGCTCGCCCACCAGAACGTCCTGTCCGAGGCGGGCGGCGGCGGCACCGTCCTGCCCATGCGCTTCGGCAGCGTCGCCGAGGACGACGCGGCGGTCGCCACGGCCCTGGAGGAGCGGGTCTCGCACTACCAGGAGCGGCTCTCCGCGCTGCGCGACCGCGTCGAGTACAACGTCAAGGTCCAGCACGAGGAAGAGGCCGTGCTGCGCACCGTCATGGCGGAGAACGACGACGTGCGCGCCCTGGCCCTGCGCAACCGCGACGCCGGCGGCGGCAGCCACGAGGACAAGCTCCAGCTCGGCGAGGCCGTCGCGAAGGCCGTGCAGGCGCGTGAGGCGCACGACGGCGCGCTGGTCCGCGCGACCCTCGAACCGCAGGCGGACGCCGTCAGCGAGGGCCCCGAGTCCACCGGCTGGATCACCAACCTCTCCTTCCTCGTGGACCGCGGCTCCTCCGAGCGCCTCCTCGGCGCCATCGAGGAGATCCGGCAGTCCTCCCCGCACCTGGTCTTCCGGGTCAACGGGCCGCTGCCCCCCTACAGCTTCGTGGAGGAGACGCCCGCCACCTCCGTCACCTCGGGGTGAGACCCCCATGGGGCTGCTGAGCGAGGTGCTCCTGCTGCCGCTCGCACCCGTACGGGGCTCCATGTGGGTCCTCGACCAGGTGGTGGCGCAGGCGGAGAGCGAGTACTACGACCCTTCGGCCATCCAGGCCCAACTGGCCGCCCTCGAAAAGCAGTTGGAGGCGGGCGAGATCGATGAGGAGACCTTCGACCGGATGGAGGACGAACTCCTCGACCGGCTCGAGGCCAGCCGGAACAGACAGACAGGCGCGTGACGCCGGAACACCGCCGACGTCACCTCTCAGCGCGTTGAGCCTTACGTGCCTTACGTGCAGGAACGGACACACACCATGAACCGAACAGCAGTCGGCCTCGCGGTAGGCGCCGGGTACGTCCTCGGGCGTACCAAGAAGATGAAGCTGGCCTTCGCCGTCGGCACCATGGTCGCCGGCAAGAAGCTGCAGCTCAGTCCCAAGGCGGTCATGGACCTGGTCCGCACCCAGTTGGACAAGAACCCCCAGTTCCAGGAGCTCGGCGGACAGCTGCGCGACGACTTCCGGGGCGTCGGCAAGGCCGCCACCGGAGCCATCCTGGAGCGGCAGATGGAGGGCCTGGCCAACCGGCTGCACAGCAGTACGGCCGGTGTCCGCGACCGCCTCCAGGGCGGTGGCGACGACAGCGGCCGTGACGAGGCGCGGGACGCCGACGACGCCGACGACAGGGACGACGAGGACCGCGACGAGCGGGACCGGCGCGACGACCGGGACGAGCAGGACGCGCCCGAGCAGAGCGACGAGGACCAGAACGAGCACCGTCCGGCGCCGCGCAAGCGCGCCCCGGCCAAGAAGTCCGCCTCCTCCAGGTCCTCGGGCTCGGGCTCGTCGGGCGCCTCCGGCCGCCGCAAGGCGGACCAGTCCACCCGGACCCGCTCCACCGCCGCCAAGAAGACCGCGAAGAAGACGGCCGCGTCCAAGGGTTCCGGGACGTCCGGGGCGTCGGGCGCGGCGAAGAAGACCGCCGGGTCCGCCCGCCGGTCCTCGCGCACCACCGCGAAGGGGGGCCGCAGCAATGGCTGAGCAGTCCAGGACGAACCCGCTCAAGGACCTCGCCCACAGCGAGGCCGCCGACCGCCTGAAGTCCGAGGCGCAGGACTACCTCGCCGCCAAGGCGACGCACCTGCTGACCGGGGTCGGCCGCAAGCTCGGCCAGACCACGGGCAAGCTCAACGACATAGCCGAGGGCAACAGCCCCGGCTTCGCCAAGATGGCCCTCAACGGCGGCCGCAAGCTCGCCGAGGGCAAGGGCCCCGTGCGCGCGGCCGTCGAGACCGGCGCCGGCCACTTGAAGGACAACGTGGTCGAGGGCGTGAAGGGCATCTTCGGCAAGGGCGGCAAGGGCAAGTCCAAGTCCGGCGGCGGGCAGAAGCCGACCGTCATCCTGGAGAGCATCGACGTCGGCGTCGATCTGCGCACCGCCTACGACCAGTGGACCCAGTACCAGGAGTTCTCCACCTTCGCGCGCGGCGTCAAGAACGCCAACCGCGCGGACGACGTGACCTCCGACTGGCAGATGAAGATCTTCTGGTCCAGCCGCAGCTGGAAGGCGCACACCACCGAACAGGTCCCCGACCAGCGCATCAGCTGGAGCTCGGAAGGCGCCAAGGGCACCACGAAGGGTGTCATCACCTTCCACGAGCTGGGCGAGAACCTCACCCGGGTGCTGCTCGTCATCGAGTACTACCCCAAGGGCCTCTTCGAGAAGACGGGCAACATCTGGCGGGCCCAGGGCCGCCGCGCCCGCCTCGACCTGAAGAACTTCGCGCGCTTCATCACCATCAAGGGCGAGGCGACGGACGGCTGGCGCGGCGAGATCCGCGACGGCGAGGTCGTCCGCAGCCACGACGACGCGGTGGCGGCGGAGGAGGAGGAACGCTCGCAGGACCAGGACGACCAGGACCAGAACGAGCAGGACCAGAACGACCAGGGCGAGGACGAGCAGGCCGAGGACGCGTACGACGACGAGGCCGAGGACGAGGACGCCGAGCCGGAGGACGAGGGCGAGTACGCCGACGAGGCCGACGAGGCCGACGAGTACCTCGACGAGGACGAGCCCGCGGACGAGGACGCCGAGGTGGAGCCCGAGCCCGAGGACGACGGCGAGTACACCGACGAGGCGGACGAGGACGCCGAGTACGCCGAGGAGGAGCCGGAGGAGGACGCCGAGTACGCCGACGAGGTCCCCGAGGAAGACGCCGCCGAGGACGACGAGTACCTCGACGAGGACGAGCCGGCCGACGAGGAGACCGACGAGGAGCCCGACTCCGACGAGGAGTCCGGCCGGCGTGAGCCCGCAGCAGCCCGGAGCCGCTGATGACCACCGCAAGCAGGTTCCCCGACTCCCCCCTGCAAGGGGGGAGTTCGGGGGCCAATCTGGCCGACATCCTGGAGCGGGTGCTCGACAAGGGCATCGTGATCGCGGGTGACATCCGCATCAACCTGCTCGACATCGAGCTGCTCACGATCAAGCTGCGGCTGATCGTCGCCTCCATCGACAAGGCGAAAGAGATGGGCATCGACTGGTGGGAGGACGACCCCGCGCTGTCGTCCGGCGCCCGCCGCAAGGAACTGGCGCGGGAGAACGCCGAGCTGCGCGAGCGGATCGCCGCCCTGGAGGGCGGCTCCACGTCCGAGGCGCTGGACGAGGCGCGCTCCTCCCGTCAGAAGGAGCCGCGTGATGAATGAGCAGGAGGAGCCGCGCGATGAGTGAACTGCGGTACGTCTACGCGGTGTGCGGCGCTCTCGGAGCCCCGTTGGCGGCGGACCTGTCCGGCGTCGGCGGGGCCGCGCCGCGCCTGATCGGGCACGCCGGTCTCACCGCCGTGGTGAGCCATGTGCCGGCCGAGGAGTTCTCCGAGGCAGCGCTGCGGCGCAACCTGGAGAACCTCGACTGGCTCGCGGACACCGCCCGCGCCCACCAGTCGGTCATCGCGGCGCTCGCCTCGGTGACCAGTCCGCTGCCGCTGCGCCTCGCGACGGTGTTCCGCGACGACAGCGGCGTCCGCGCCATGCTGGAGGCGGAGCAGGAGCGGTTCCGTACGTCGCTCGCGCGCATCCGGGACCGGGTCGAGTGGGGCGTGAAGGTCTTCGTCGAGGACCAGCCGAAGGAGACCGCCGCGCCCGCCGCCGACACCGCGTCCGCCCGCCGTGAGCGGATGTCCGCGCAGGCGCTCGGCGCCGGTTCCGGCCGCGACTACCTGCGCCGCCGCCGCGCCGAGCGCGAGGGCCGCGACCAGATCTGGCGGAAGGCGGAGACCTTCGCCCAGGAGCTGCACGACCGGCTCACGGAGCGCAGCGCGGAGACACGTGTGCACCCGCCCCAGAACCCGGAGCTCGCCAAGAGCTCGGGGCGCAATGTCCTCAACGGCGCCTATCTCGTGGCCCGTTCGGACTCGGAGGCGTTCGTGGAGCTCGTCGACGCGACCAAGGACGGGCAGCCGGGCCTGCGCGTCGAACTGACCGGGCCCTGGGCCGCGTACTCCTTCTCCACACCGCCCGAGGAGCGCGAGGACCCGGCGGAGCCCACGATCGGGGGTGCGTCATGACCGTCATCGAACGCCGCGAGGTCGCCCTCGTGGACCTGCTCGACCGGCTGCTCGCCGGGGGAGTGGTCCTCGCGGGCGACGTCACGCTGCGCATCGCCGACGTCGATCTGGTGCGCATCGACCTGAACGCACTGATCAGCTCGGTGAACGAGAACGTACCTTCCCCGTTCGAGGACATGCTGTGAGCACGTACGACGACAGCCCCGCGCCCGCCGAGCCGGCCGACAAGCCGGTGGAGAAGGCGCGCGGGCGCATCCAGATCGAGCCCGACACGGTGGAACGGGACCTGATGAAACTGGTCCTGACCATCGTGGAGCTGCTGCGGCAGCTCATGGAGCGGCAGGCGCTGCGCCGCTTCGACACCGGGGACCTCTCCGAGGAGCAGGAGGACCGCATCGGCCTTACGTTGATGCTGCTCGAGGACCGGATGGAGGAGCTGCGCGAGCGCTACGACCTGAAGCCCGAGGACCTCAACATCGACCTCGGACCGCTGGGGCCCCTGCTGCCCCGCTGACACGCTGACACGCTGAGGAGGCCGGATGTCGGTGGATCTGCTGGGTTTCCTCGGCGTGGTCATGGTGGCGTACCTCGTACCGGGGCCGGACTTCCTCGTGGTCGTGCGGTGCGCCGCCGAGAACTCCGCCAAGGGGCGGGCGGCGGCGCTCGGCGCGCAGAGCGGGCTGTGCGTGCACATGGGCGCCGCGATCGTCGGACTCTCGGTGATCGCGGCGCGCTCGGCCGTCGTCTTCCAGACCATCAAGCTGCTCGGCGCGGCCTATCTGATCTATCTGGGGGTGCGCGCGGTACGGACGGCACGACGGGGCGCCCGGCGCGCCGGGCCCGCGGACAGCGCAGACCGCGCAAATGACGCGGACCGTACCGACCACACCGTCCGCCCGCGGCGTTCCGGTCGGCTGCGCTCCGGCTTCGCCGAGGGCTTCCTGACCAATGTGCTCAACCCGAAGGCGGCGCTCTTCTTCCTCAGCGTCCTGCCGCAGTTCGTGCACGGCGGGGGTTCGACGACCCGGCAGATCCTGTTCCTCGGCACCGTGGACATCGCCGTCGGCCTCGTCTACTGGTGCGTCCTGGTGGCGCTCGCCGCGCGACTGCGCGCGCTGCTCGCCCGCCCCGCGGTCCGCCGCCGCTGGGAGCTGCTGACGGGCTGGCTGTTCATCGCCATCGGCGGAGGCGTCGCGGCATCGTCCTGACCAGCGGGGATCAGCCCCGGCCGGACTGTCTTCATGTCACCCGAACGGCGTGCGTGTTCGCGGGCGAAGTGGTTACCCGCAGTGCATGGGCAAGCGAACTGATCTCGGTGACGAGCATGACGAGCACAGCGGCGCGAACACGGGCGCGGAGGGCTTCGGCCCGTCCGAGCAGGTCGAGCGGCAAGCCCCAGACACCCCCACCGACCTGCCCAAACGGTCCTGGATGGCGGTGCTCAAGGGCAGCCTGCGCGAGTTCAAGGACGACGAGCTGACCGACAGGGCCGCCGCGCTGACCTACTACGGGGTCCTCGCGCTGTTCCCCGCGCTCCTCGTCCTCGTCTCCCTCCTGGGCATCGCGGGCAAGTCCACCACCGACAAGGTGCTCGACAACCTGCGGCAGCTGGCGCCCGGCTCGGTGCGGGACATCATCACGGACGCGGTGCAGCAGTTGCAGGGCAACGCGGGCACGGGTTCGCTCGTCGCCATCATCAGCCTGCTCCTGGCGGTGTGGTCGGCGTCCGGCTACGTGGCCGCGTTCATCCGCTCCGCCAACGCCGTCTACGACATGCCCGAGGGCCGCCCCATTTGGAAGGTCCTGCCCGTACGCGTGGGCGTGACCGTGGTCCTCATGATCCTGGCCGTGGCCAGCGCCCTGATCGTGGTCTTCACCGGCGGTGTGGCACGGCAGGCGGGCGACATGCTGGGCATCGGCGACACCGCGCTCACGGTGTGGTCGATCGCCAAGTGGCCGGTCCTGGTGATCCTCGTCACGATCATGATCGCGATCCTCTACTGGGCCACCCCGAACGCCAAGGTCAAGGGGTTCCGGTGGATCACGCCGGGCAGTGTGCTCGCCCTGGTGGTCTGGCTGGTCGCCTCCGCCGCGTTCGCCTTCTACGTCGCGAACTTCGCCTCGTACAACAAGACCTACGGGACGATGGCGGGCGTCATCGTCTTCCTGATCTGGCTGTGGGTCACCAACCTGGCCATCCTGCTCGGCCTGGAGTTCGACGCGGAGACCGCACGGCAGCGGGCCGTCGCGGGCGGCCATCCGCCGGAGGCGGAGCCGTACGTCGAGCCGAGGGACACACGCGCGTGGGACGAGCAGGACAAGCGCCGGATGGACGAGGTCTGACCCACGCCGGCGGGCCCCCTGGTGGCGCTTGGTCAGTCCACCTCGACCCCGTAGTCCCGCAACAGCTCCTCCAGGCCGCCGGGGTAGCCCTTGCCGCCCAGGACGAAGTCCCAGTCGCCGCTCTGCCGACGGCGGAACGAGCCGAGGACGAGGGCCGTCTCGCCCGGGCGGCCGTCGGAGACATCGAGTTCGCCGAGCTCGGTCAGGTGCGGGTCGAGGAGGCGGATGCGGGCGTCGGAGAACCCGGCGAGGTCGGCGTGCGGGTCGACCGCCGGGTCGACGGCCGCGACGAGGACGAAGCGGTCGGCGGCGGCCGGGAGGCTGTCGAAGGAGACCCGGACGGCGGCCTTGTCGCGCCCGGCCGGCTCCACCTCCTGGACCGAGCCGTCCGGGGTGCGGGGGTTGTTGTAGAAGACGAAGTGGTCGTCGCTGAGGACGCGGCTGCCGCTGCAGACGAGGGCGCAGATGTCCAGGGCCACCGGCCCCGACCAGGACATCCCCAGGACGTTGTAGTCCGCGGGCAGCTGTGCCGGGTCCGGCGCCGCGGCCGTGGGCGGGGCCGGGGGAGCGGCGTCCCGCGGGCCGAGGCGGCCGCGCAGGCCGTGCCGGTGCAGCAGGTCGACGAGCTCCTCGCCGGAGATCAGCTCCAGCGGCTTGCCGTTGGCGAAGGTGTGCGAGCCGGGCCCGAACCTCGACGTCGTCACGAGGACGCCCTTGTTGGCCCCGGCGTCCTGCACGGTCCCGAACAGATCGCGCACGGCGGTGGGCGGCACCGTATTGCGGTACCGCTTCACCTGGACGACGATCTTGCCGCCGCGGATCGGGGCGGGGTCGAGCGCGTCGACGTCCACACCCCCGTCGTTCGACCGCTGCGTGGTGACCGCCTGCATGCCCATGGCCCGGAACAGCTCCGCGACAAGTGACTCGAAGGCGACCGGGTCCATCGTGTACAGGTCGGGCTCGGCGTCCCCGCCGTGGCTGACCACCCGAGCGCCGACCTCGTCCGGCCGGCGCGCGGGCCGGACAGCGGTCAACTGGTCGGGCCGGGCCGAGAGTTGACCGCGCAGTCCGTCCGCCAGACAGCTCACCGGGTCCACCTGCGCGAGATGCAGGCCTTCGAACGCCGCCCGCGTGGCCATCACCGTCGCGAGCACGATCTGCCCGGGACGGCCGGTCACCGGGTCGTGATCGTCGACGAACCCGTTCAGCGCGACCGAGTCCAGGGCGCCGAGGCCGTCGGCGGCGAACAGGTCGTGCAGCGCGAGGAGCACGCACTGCGCGACGACCTCCCGGTACAGCGCCCGCCGCTGGCCCACCGGGCGCGGGCTCTCCTTGTCCTGGTCGAGGGAGGCGACGTACCGCACCGCTTTCGCCTCCGGGACGACCGCGTACCCGGGCAGCTCCCAGTCCAGGACCAGCTGCCCCGCCGCCGCGTCGTAGGCCGCCGCGACCCGGCGCGGGAACCCGTCCGGCCAGGCGGTGGAGGAGTAGAGCGCGGCCGAGAAGTACTCGACGACGGCCTCGGGCGCACGGCGGCGGACGCCCTCGACGACCGCCGCGACGCCCGCGTTGTGCTGCCGCACCTCGGCCCGCCGGGCCCCCGCCCACGCGTCGTACTGGCCGCGGTACGCCGCGAGATCCTGCCTGCGCCGGGCCTCGGCCGCCTGGGCGACGCGCAGGTCCTGTTCGTAGCGTGCCTGCGCCTCGGCCTGCGCCTGCGCCCGGCGGTTCGCCGTCCACCCGCTCTGCGCCTGGTAGCGGGCGGGTCCGGCATCGGCACGGGATGGGCGAGAGAGCCCGGCGCGAACGGCTCGACGTCCTCGGCGCGCAGCAGCGACTCGGCGCGGAACGCGGGCGCCAGGCACCCGGCCGCGAGCAGCCCCCGCAACGAGGACACCCGCGCCTCGAGCTCCTCCGTACGCCGGTGGGCCTCCGCCTGCCGGTACTCGCGGTGGCTCTGCGCGATCCGGCGCTGATGGGCGCGCGCCTGCTGCGCCTCCAGCCTGCGCGCCCTGGCCTCGGCCTCGGACTGGCGCTGCTGCTGCCGTTGCATCTCGGCCCAGACGCCGACGACACCGGTGGAGCGACGACTCATGAAAGAAAGAACCTCCCCCGCGCACACCACCGTCGACGGACCCGGGCTGCCCCCACAGCCGGACGGTGACCTCTTGACCTTAACCGGCGAACCCGGCCGCGCACATCCACTCGTCGCGAACAACCTGCCTCGGCCGCACGGTCCTTGGCGGGTGTGCCGCGCCCGCACCGGTGATCACCCCCACGTACCCTCGACCCGTGCCCGCACCTCGCTCCCCCCGCCTCCACCGCGTCGCCGTCCTCGTCAGCGAAGGGGCCAAACCGCTCGACGTCGGCATTCCGGCGCAGGTGTTCACCAAGCGGGCCAGCATGCCCTACGAGGTCCGGGTGTGCGGGGCCGCGCGGGGCCCCGTGACCGGCGGGGACGGACTCTCGTACGTCGTGGAGCACGGGCTGGAGGCGCTCGCCTGGGCCGACGTCGTCTTCGTGCCGGGGTACCGGTTCCCGGACCGGGACGATCCTCCCGCGGCCGTCGTCGACGCGCTGGGCGGCGCGCACGAGCGGGGCGCGCGGCTCGCCGCCATCTCCACCGGGGCCTTCACGCTCGCCGCGACCGGGCTGCTCGACGGACGCCGGGCCACCACGCACTGGCACTACACGAAAGCGCTCGCGGCGAAACACCCGCGGGTGCGGGTCGACGAGAACGTGCTCTTCGTCGACGAGGGCTCCGTACTGACCTCCGCCGGCGCGGCCTCCGGCATCGACCTGTGCCTGCACATCCTGCGCGGCGACCTCGGTGTGGCCGCCGCCAACCATGCCGCCCGGCGCCTCGTCGCGGCCCCCTACCGCAGCGGCGGCCAGGCCCAGTACGTGCCGCGCAGCGTGCCCGAGCCGCTCGGCGAACGGTTCGCCGCCACCCGTGAATGGGCGCTGCGCAGGCTCGGCGAACCGCTCACCCTGGAGGCGCTCGCCGACCACGCGGCCGTGTCGCCGCGCACCTTCTCGCGCCGCTTCGTCGACGACACCGGCTACACGCCCATGCAGTGGGTGATGCGGGCCCGCGTCGACGTCGCCCGGGAACTGCTCGAACGCTCGCAGCGCGGCGTCGAGCAGATCGCCGCCGACGTCGGTCTCGGCACCGGCGCCAACCTGCGCCTGCACTTCCAGCGCATCCTCGGGACCACCCCGAGCGAGTACCGCCGTACCTTCGCCCGGGGTGAGTGAGGCGCTGGCGAGATCCTTGCGGACCATGGCGATCGTGCCGCTGTCAGCGGCGCCCGCCGCGCGCGAGCCTTGAGGTCAAGGAACGGCAGGGAGAGAAGGGACCTCACCTCATGACGCGTATCGCCGTCAACGGATTCGGCCGCATCGGACGCAACGTGCTGCGCGCACTGCTCGAACGGGACAGCACCCTCGAGGTCGTCGCCGTCAACGACCTCACCGAGCCCGCCGCCCTCGCGCGGCTGCTCGCCTTCGACTCGACGGCCGGGCGTCTCGGCCGTCCTGTGAGCGTCGACGGCGACACCCTCGTGGTCGACGGCCACCGCATCAAGGTGCTCGCCGAGCGGGAGCCCGCCCAGCTGCCGTGGGCCGACCTGGACGTGGACCTCGTCCTGGAGTCGACCGGCCGCTTCACCTCGGCCAAGGCCGCCCGCGCCCACCTCGACGCGGGCGCGCGCAAGGTGCTGGTCTCCGCGCCCTCCGACGGCGCCGACGTCACGCTCGCCTACGGCGTCAACACCGACGCGTACGACCCGGAGCTGCACACCGTCGTCTCGAACGCCTCCTGCACGACCAACGCGCTCGCCCCGCTCGCCGCCGTCCTCGACGAACTCGCGGGCATCGAGCACGGGTTCATGACGACGGTGCACGCCTATACCCAGGAGCAGAACCTCCAGGACGGCCCGCACCGCGACGCCCGCCGGGCCCGCGCCGCCGCCGTCAACATCGCGCCGACGACCACGGGCGCCGCCAAGGCGATCGGCCGCGTCCTGCCGAACCTCGACGGAAAGCTGTCCGGCGACTCGATCCGCGTCCCGGTCCCCGTCGGCTCGATCGTCGAACTGAACACGACGGTCGCGCGGGACGTGACGCGCGAGGACGTGCTCGCCGCCTACCGGACCGCCGCGCAGGGGCAGTTGGCCGGAATTCTCGAGTACTCGGAGGACGCGCTCGTCTCCTCCGACATCACGGGCAACCCCGCGTCGGCCGTCTTCGACTCCGAGCTGACCCGTGTCGACGGCCGCCACATCAAGGTCGTCGCCTGGTACGACAACGAGTGGGGCTTCTCGAACCGGGTCATCGACACGCTCGAACTCCTGGCCCGTGACTAAGGGTTGACGGGACGTGGAGTTGTCGTGGAGTCCTTGTGCTGTCGTCTGTTTGTGCGAGCGGATTGCGGCAAACCGCAGACCATGGCTACTCAACGAGACAACGACAGCGCCAACGACAACAGCACCCAGAGCGGCGCGCAGAGCAAGGCGAAGACGGCTGCCAAGACGGCCACGAAGGCCGCGACCGGCACCGCCTCGAAGGCGGAGTCCGCGGGCGCCAAGGCCGGCCGCGCCGCCGAATCGGCGGGCTCCGGCACCGCGCGCGCCGCGACCGGCGCGGGCCAGGCCGCCGGCCGCGCCGCCCTGACCACTGGCGCCGCCCTGAACACGGCGCGCGAGGGCGTGACGACGGCGGCCACACAGGTCGCCTCCGTCGCCACCACGGCGTGGACGGTCCTGAAGAACCGCAAGCTGATCGCGGCGGGCGCCACCGCCGGGGCGACCGCCCTGACCGTGGCCTCCTACGCGGCGGGCCGCCGCGCGGAGCGCAGCAACCAGGGCCCGCTGACCCGGCTCACCGGAGGCCGTGTCTGACGGCGGCCCCTCCGATGGCCTCCACCTGGGACGCACACCCCGTGGTCCGTACGGACGCGGGTGACGCCGCCCCGCCCGGTCAGCGGGCAGGTGCGGCGCGGCACGAGCTTCGGGGCGCCGTCGCGGGCGAACGGCCGCGTCATGACGAGCACGTCACGCGCGCCGGTCGCCAGATCCCTCACCCCGCCCACCGCGGGGTTCGCGTCGGGCGCCCCGATGCCGGTCCGCCGGTGGTCAGCGGCGGCCGGTCGAGAGGTGCGGCCGGCCCGGGGCCAGCCTGATGCGGGCGTGCCCGCGCTCCGGGCCCGCGCCGCCCGCAGGCCACAACCGCACCGCCAGCAGCGCCGCGCCCAGCGTCACCGCCCCCAGGACGAGTACCGCCCACGCCGGCCCGGCCGTCGCGCCGACGACCCCGGCCAGCGGATACGTGAGCAGCCAGCACGCGTGCGACAGGGAGAACTGCGCGGCGAACGCCGCCGTGCGCTCCCGCTCGGGCGCCGCCCGCCGCACCAGACGCCCGGTCGGCGTCGACACCATCGACCCGGCGGCGCCGAACGCGCACCAGAGCACCAGCAGCGCGGGCAGCCGCGAGCCCCCGCCGCCCGACACCGTGAGCGCGCCGAGCGCCGCGAACAGGGCGGCCAGCAGCAGCGCCCCGCGCAGCATCACCGTACGGTCGTCGACCCGGTCCAGGACCCGGGGCAGCGCGAGAGCGACAAGCATCGACCCGGCCCCGTAGGCGCCGAGCGCCACGGGAACCGTAGCCTCTGACCGGCCGAGGAACTCCCGTACGTAGACGATGGAGTTGACCGTCACCATGGCGCTCGCGGCGGCCACGGCGAGGTTCAGCGCGAGCAGCGACCGCAGCGCGGGGACCGTCAGGAACAGCCGGACACCAGCAGTCACGCGCCGCCTCCCGGAGGAGGACGAGAACGGGGCCGGGGCGGGCGCGGCGCGCGGCAGAGCGACGGAGAGGACCAGCGCGGCGGAGCCGACGAACCCCGCCATGGTGCCGAGGAAGAGCCGGTTGTACGTGACCACGGTGAGCAGCGCGGCGGCGAGCACGGGGCTGAGCAGGCTTTCCAGGTCGTACGCGAGCCGCGCCATCGACAGCGCCCGCGTATGGGCACGGGCGTCCGGCAGCACCTCGGGGACGACGGCCTGGAACGCGGGGGTGAACACGGCCGACGCCGACTGCAGCACGAACACCAACGCGTACACCTGCCCCACCTGGTCCACGAACGGCAGCGCCGCCGCGACCCCGGCCCGCACCAGATCCGCGCCCACGAGCAGCGCCCGCCGGGGCAGCCGGTCGGCGAACGCCCCGACGACCGGGGCCACCGCGACGTACGCCGTCATCTTGATCGCCAGCGCGGTCCCGAGGACGGCCCCCGCGTCGGCCCCCGCCAGGTCGTACGCGAGCAGCCCGAGCGCGACTGTGGCCAGCCCCGTCCCGACGAGGGAGACGACCTGCGCGGCGAAGAGTCGGCGGTAGACGCGATGACGCAGAACAGCGAACATGCGGCGGCCTCATCCGGACGAAGGGGAAGCGGGCGCCCCTCAGACTACGCGCACATGTGCGCACCCATGCACATGTCTCGCGTACCCGTGCCGCAGTCCGTCGCCTACGCTGGCCCCATGCCTCCCCGCGACCCTCTCCCCGCCGCGCCGGGCGCCCACCTGCGGGAGCCGGACGGCGCCCGGCTCGCCGAGGCGACGCGGGTGTTCGCCCTGCTGTCGGACGCCACCCGGCTCCACCTGTTGTGGCTGCTCGCGATCGAGGAGTCGGACGTCGGCTCGCTGGCCGAGCGGGTCACGGCGTCCCGCACGGCGGTCAGCCAGCACCTGGCGAAACTGCGCCTCGCGGGCCTGGTCGAGGCGCGCAGGGACGGCCGGCACATGCACTACCGCCTCACCGACGGACACCTGCGCCGCCTGGTGACGGAGTCCCTCAGCCACGCGGACCACCGGGTGAGCGGAGCGGCCCCGCACGACTGACGACACCCTCGGCGGTCGATGCCGGCGTTCCGTGTCAGCGCCCGATGCCGACGCTCGATGTCAGTGTTCGTTGCCGCGCCTGCGCAGGTGGAACCAGGCCACGCCGACCGCGCCCGCGATCAGCGCACCGCCTCCCACGACGAGCGCCGGATCGGTGCCGCCCGCGCCGCCGCCGACGCCCGCCTTCACACCGTGGTCCACGCCGGTGGAGGAATGGCCGTCACCGGTGGCGATGGTGAGGGTCGTCGTGCCCTTTTCGCCGTCGCAGTCGAAAGTGACGTCGTATTGGGCACCGGGCTTCGCGTCCGGATAGACCTGCGCGGTGGCGGAGTGCCCCTCGTTGAGTTCGGTGTCGTCGAAAATCGGCGCCGTCACGCGCACCGTGGGGACTTCGCATTCCGTGGAGCTCAGGGTGACCGTGCCGCCCGGCGCGACCGTGCTCGGCGAAACGGTGAAACCGAAGGACGTGACGTTCGGCTCCGTGCCTACGCCGTCTCCTCCCTCGTCCGCCACGGCGACGGGTGTGAACAGGCCGATCACGGCGAGCGACACGACTGCGGACAACAGGGGGCGCATGCGGTCCTCCGGGGGAATGGGGGTCCCCTCCGACGCTAGGCGCGGAGTTCCGTCCCGACCATTCCGTGGGGCCGAACGAGGGACAGTTCAAGAGGAATGCGACGGGCATTCGCCGGGGTGCGCGTGTTGCTGTCGCGGGCGGACTTCCCGATTTGCATATGTTTTGTGCGCGCCAACAGGCACCCTCGACTTCGGCAATTCCGGCAATCACCGCACGAGAACAGCGAGTTGATTCACATGAACCGCATGAACCGCATGAACCGCATGAAATACGCGTCCGCGGCCGGCCTCTCCGCCCTGGCGGTGCTGTCCGCCCCCGCCGCCGCGGCGGTCTCCGCCCCGCCGGCCTCGGCGGTCCAGACCGCGCGCCCGTCGATCAGCGCGAAGGCGACCGTCGCCAGCGTACGGGCCTGGCAGCAGTTCCGGGTCTACGGCGCCACCCAGCACCTGCGCGCGGGCACCCGCGTGACGTTGCAGCAGATGCAGGGCAAGCGCTGGGTGTCGCTGCCCATCACCATGACCACCAACCGCAACGGCGCCTACAACCTGCGCGTCAAGCTCGGCCTGATCGGGCAGAACTCGCTCCGCATCGTCGGCGGCGGCGCCACCTCCCCGGTCGTGAAGGTCAACGTCCACCGCTGAGGCTCCGCCGCCTCCGCAGACGCATGCGGACGAGCAAGGGCGCGCAGCACAGTACGAGCAGCGCGCCCGCCGCGCCGAGGTGCCGGGTGAGCCCCGGCCCCGCGTCGGACGGCCGCGGCGTCGCGGAGGGCGCGGCGGCGGCTACCGCCGATGCCGTCAACTCGCTCTTGCCGTCCGTGTGTTGCGGCCCCGCCCCGTGCGCGTGACGCAGCGGCGCGGCGGCGAAACCCCAGTCGAGCAGGGTCCGGCTCTCCTCGTAGACCGCGTTGAACGGACCCTGCTGCGGATTCATCACCGTCACCAGGATCGTGCGGCCCTCGCGGCTGGCGGCGCTCACCAGCGTGCACCCGGCCCGCGACGTGTAACCGTTCTTGACACCGATGAGCCCCGCGTAGGGCGTCACCCCGTGCGAACCGACGAGAAGCCGGTTGGTGTTCTGGATGCCGAACGCCTTCGGGCCGCCGGACGCCGGGAAGTCCGCCCACTTGGTACCCATGTAGCGCCGGAAGTCGGGGTTCTTGAACCCCTCCTTGGCGATCAGCGCCAGGTCGTGCGCGGACGAGTACTGCCCCGGCGTGTCGAAGCCGTCCGGCGAACGCACCTGCGTGTCGCGGGCCCCGATCCTGCGCGCGGCGTCCTGCATCTCGGCCAGCGTGCGCGCCACCCCGCCGTTCATGTGCGCGAGGGTGTGCACGGCGTCGTTGCCCGAGCTGAGGAACACCCCGCGCCACAGGTCGGCGACGGTGTACCGCCTGCCCTCGTCGACCCCGACCAGGCTGCTGCCCGCCGCGACATCGGCCAGATCCGTGTACGTGGCCCGGTGCACGGCGTCCTGGCGCAGCTTCGGCAGGAGCGCCACCGCGAACAGCGTCTTGAGCGTGCTCGCGGGCGGCAGCCGGCGGTGCGGCGCCTTCGCGGCGAGCACCTCGCCCGAGTCGGCGTCCATGACCTCCCAGGACAGCGCGGACAGCGACGGCACGGCGGGCGGCGCCGGAGCGGGGGCGTGGGCCGGTGCGGGCCCGGCGACCGCGCCGACGGTGACCGCCGCGAGCAGCGCGGACGTCGCAAAGCCGAGGATTTTCGCCATGCCGGAAACGTAGAAGCGTGACCGCCGCGTCGCTCTCCGCTTACGCCACATGGTCCAGGTGCGCCAGACGGGGGAGAGAACTAGCCTTTTCGGGCGACAGTTCGACCCCCTCGGCAACGAGCGCGGCGTACGTACGCTGGAGAGACACGACGGTGGAGGTGTGGCGCCATGACGGCTCGGACACGACTGCTGAACCGGCTTCCGCGTGCGTATCGCGACCGGCTGATGGCCCTGGCCACGGAAGTCTCCTTCCCCCAGGACACCCGCATCTTCGACGAGGGGACCGCGCCGACCGGTTCTGGATCATCAGGACCGGCATGGTCACCCTCGACGTACGGGTCTCCGACCGCACGACCCTGCCCGTCGACCCGCTCGGCCCGGGCGACCTGCTCGGCTGGTCCTGGCTCTTCCCGCCCTACGAGTGGGACTTCGGCGCCGAGGCGTTCAGCCCGGTGCGCGCCTACGAGTTCGACGGCGGAGCGGTGCGCGGCCTGTGCGACCTGGAACCCGCCCTGGGCATGACCCTGCTGCACGGCGTGGCCGAGGTGATGGCGCACCGCCTCGAATCGGCCCGTACGGCACTGGTCGAGGCACACCGGACGCACGGCCGGCTCTGATCCCACCCTGTGGGCGCCACCCTGTGGGCGGCGTGCCGCGTATGCCCCGGCGCCACTTCCGGCCGGCCGTGTCACCCGGGTGTGCGCGGTCCGTCACCCGCCTCGACGCCCCGACGGGCGGCGCGTGCCCCGAGGGGGTTGGCTCGGCCGGGAACACCGTCCGTGGCCACACCGCCCGAGGGACCCCGCATGCGCCGCACCACGTCCTGGCCCGCCGCCGCCGTCGCCGTCGCGGCGGCGCTCACGTTCGCCCTCCCGGCCTGCGGACCCGCCTGGGCCGGGGAGGAGGACCAGGGAGCCCTGGAACTCGCCCCCACCGACGTCGGGCCCGGCACCACCGTCACCGCGAACACCACCGCGTGCGGCCCGGACGAGCGCGCGACCGGCGACGCCAACAGCATCGGCGCGGGTGACTTCGCTTTGCGGACCGGCGCCGAGGAGGGCGCTGTGGCCGGCCGTTTCCAGGTGCCGTCCGGGGCGCGTCCGGGAACGTACCCGACCACGGTGAGCTGCGAGAACGGCACCGTCGTGCGCGAGCTTCTCACCGTCCGGGCCCACGGCTCCGCCGAACTGCGCGGCGTGCGCGCGGGCGACGGCGGTGCGCCGGGCCGCTTCGAGACGGCCCAGCTCGTCCTCGGCACCATGCTGGTCGCGGGCTCGCTGGGCGCGGCCGGCTACTACCTGCGCCGACGCGCCCAGGAGCGGTGAGCGCGAAGGTCAACCCTTGCGGGTCTTGACCTCGTCGGTGAGCTGGGGGACGACGTCGAAGAGGTCGCCGACGACGCCGTAGTCGACCAGGTCGAAGATGGGTGCCTCGGCGTCCTTGTTGACCGCGACGATGGTCTTGGAGGTCTGCATGCCAGCCCGGTGCTGGATGGCGCCGGAGATGCCGTTGGCGATGTAGAGCTGCGGCGAGACGGACTTGCCGGTCTGGCCGACCTGGTTGGAGTGCGGGTACCAGCCCGCGTCCACCGCGGCGCGCGAGGCACCGACGGCCGCGCCGAGGGAGTCGGCGAGCGCCTCGATGAGCGCGAAGTTCTCCGCGCCGTTGACGCCACGGCCGCCGGAGACGACGATCGCGGCCTCGGTCAGGTCCGGACGCCCGGTCGACTCACGCGGCGTGCGCGCGGTGACCTTGGTGCCGGTCGCGGCGTCGGAGAAGGACACCTGCAGGGCCTCGATGGCACCGGCGGCGGCGGCCGGCTCGACGGCGGCGCTGTTGGGCTTGACGGTGATGACCGGGGTGCCGGTGGAGATGCGGGACTTGGTGGTGTAGGACGCGGCGAACACCGACTGGGTCGCCACCGGGCCCTCGTCACCGGCCTCCAGGTCGACGGCGTCGGTGATGATGCCGGACTTGATCCGCAGCGCCAGACGCGCGGCGATCTCCTTGCCCTCCGCCGAGGACGGCACCAGGACGGCGGCCGGGGAGACCGCGGCGACGGCGGCCTGCAGCGCCTCGACCTTCGGCACCACCAGGTAGTCGGCGTACTCGGCGGCCTCGTGGGTCAGAACCTTCACGGCGCCGTGCTCGGCCAGTACGGAAGCCGTGTCACCGGCGCCATTGCCCAGCGCGACGGCGACCGGGTCACCGATGCGGCGGGCCAGCGTCAGCAGCTCCAGGGTGGGCTTGCGGACGGCACCGTCCACGTGGTCGACGTAGACCAGAACTTCAGCCATGAATCCGTGCTCCTTGAGTGAAACTGAGTGAACTTCTGGTCTCAGATGAACTTCTGGCCCGCGAGGAACTCGGCGAGCTGCTTGCCGCCGTCACCCTCGTCGTTCACGATCGTGCCCGCGGTGCGCGCCGGGCGCTCGGCCGCCGACTCGACCTTGGTCCAGGCGCCCTCCAGGCCGACCTCCTCGGCCTCGATGTCCAGGTCGGACAGGTCCCAGGACTCCACCGGCTTCTTCTTCGCCGCCATGATCCCCTTGAACGAGGGGTAACGCGCCTCACCGGACTGGTCGGTCACCGACACCACGGCCGGGAGCGACGCCTCCAACTGCTCCGAGGCGGTGTCACCGTCACGGCGCCCCTTGACGACACCGTCCTCGACCGCGACCTCGGACAGCAGCGTCACCTGCGGCACACCAAGCCGCTCGGCGACCAGCGCGGGCACGATGCCCATCGTGCCGTCGGTCGAGGCCATACCGGAGACGACCAGGTCGTAGCCGGCCTTCTCGATCGCCTTGGCGAGCACCAGCGACGTGCCCAGCGCGTCGGTGCCGTGCAGGTCGTCGTCCTCGACGTGGATCGCCTTGTCCGCGCCCATCGACAGCGCCTTGCGCAGCGCGTCCTTGGCGTCCTCCGGACCCACGGTCAGAACGGTGATCTCGACATCGTCACTGGAGTTCTCCGAGATCTGCAGCGCCTGCTCCACCGCGTACTCGTCCAGCTCCGAGAGCAGCCCGTCCACGTCGTCACGGTCGACGGTCAGGTCATCGGCGAAGTGCCGGTCGCCGGTGGCGTCGGGCACGTACTTCACGGTGACAACGATCCTCAAGCTCACGCCGGCTCTCCTCGCGCGCAGGACATCCATAGACTCGTACGAGCGCCAACGTATGGCACTCAGTTCCCTCTGTAAAGGTACGTAGTGCCAAAGAGGTGCGCGCGGTGTTACGTTCCCGGCATGAGCGAGGCGCGCGGGGCCAACGGGTCACAGAAGAAGGCACCCATGCGGGAGGTGCTGGCCGAGGCGGCGTTCCAGCTGTACCTGGAGCGCGGGTTCGAGCGGACGACCGTGGACGACATCGTGGCGCGGGCCGGTGTCGGGCGGCGCTCGTTCTTCCGGTACTTCCCGTCCAAGGAGGACGCCGTCTTCCCGGACCACGAGAGCTGCCTGGCCGACATGACCGCCTACCTCGCCGCCGCGCGCCCGGACCGGGACGCCGTCGAGGTGGTGTGCGGGGCCGCGCGCCTGGTCTTGCGGATGTACGCCGCGAACCCCGAATTCTCCGTCCAGCGCTACCGCTTGACCCGCGAGGTGCCGGGTCTGCGCACCTACGAACTCTCCGTCGTCCGGCGCTACGAGCGGACCCTCGCCGGCTATCTGGGCGGGCGCTGGGCCGACACGGCGGACGGCGCCCTGCGTGCCGAGGTCGTGGCGGCGTCGGTGGTCGCCGCGCACAACAACGGGCTGCGCACCTGGCTGCGTTCGGGCGGCAAGGGCGACGCCGAAGCGGCCGTGGACCACGCCCTCGGCCTCGTACGGCAGGTCTGGGGAGAGGCGCCCGCGCGGCCCGCGCCCGCCCTCGCGGGCGGAGTCGACGGAGGTGGCGAGGAGGAGGTCGTGGTCATGGTCGCCGCCAAGGGTGCCCCCATGTGGCGCGTCATCCAGCAGGTCGAATCGGCCTTGAGGCAGGACTGAACACGGTGCCGGAACCGCTGAAAAGGTACTTGGTGTCTTTACGCGCGGCACTGAGTGTCATACGCTGCGAGAGCGCCGAGGCGGCAGCCCGGCGCGCGGCGGACGAGCGCGGGGAGACCGAGTGATGTCAGCGACAACCGGGATGTCCAGGGCCGGCGGCAGCGGCGTCATGACGCCGGTGGACGAGGCCGCGGCGACGGGCTTCGGCCATCAGCGGTGCCGGTGGTGCGGCACTGCCTCCTTCCGGCGGCTGCTCTGTCCGGTCTGCGCGTCGAGCGAGCTGACGCAGCAGGTCAGCGCCGGGCCGGGCATCGTGGTGCAGACACGGGTCGTGCACCGCGGCTCCGGAGTGGCGCGGAACGAGGCACTGGTGCGCTTCCCCGAGGACTTCGTCGTGCCGTGCCGGATCGTGGGCACGGCGCCGCACATGGTGTGGGTCGGGGCCGAGGTGCGCCCCGCGCGCGGCATCCACGCGGGCGTCCACGCCGGTGCCGACTCCGGGGAAGTCCTCTTCGAACTCTGCGAACCCGCCGGGGACGACGACCACCTGCGCTGACGGCCCACAGCGCCGCCAGGGCGGACGCGCACGGTTCGGCCGGCGCCGAACCGTTCCGGCCCTAGCGTCGGAGCCATGACGCCGCACACCACCCCGTTCGCCTCGTTCGCCCGCCTCCACCACCGGCCCGCCCCACTGCTGCTGCCCAACGCCTGGGACCACGCCTCCGCCGCCGCCCTCGCGGCGCAGGGCTTCGAGGCCGTCGGCACGACCAGCCTCGGTGTCGCCGCTGCCGCCGGGCTGCCGGACGGGGCGGCGGCGACGCGAGAGGCGACCGTGGCCCTGGCCCGCGTACTCGGCAAGGGCGGCTTCCTCTTCACCGTCGACGCCGAGGGCGGTTTCAGCGACGACGCGCGGGACGTCGCGACGCTCGCCCGCACCCTGTACGAGGCGGGCGCGGCGGGCATCAACCTGGAGGACGGCCGCGCCGACGGCACCCTCGCCCCCGTCGAGCTGCACGCCGAGAAGATCGCCGCCGTGAAGGCCGCCGTGCCCGAGCTGTTCGTGAACGCGCGCACCGACACGTACTGGCTGGACGGCGATCGAGCGGCGACCCGAGCACGCCTCGCGAGGTACGAACAGGCGGGCGCGGACGGGGTGTTCGTGCCGGGCCTGTCGGACCCGGAGCGGATCGCCGAGCTGGCGGCGGCCTGCGCGACACCGCTCAACATCCTCTACATGCCGGCCGGCCCCACTCTCGCTGAACTCGGCGCACTGGGCGTCCGCCGGGTCAGCCTCGGCTCGCTGCTCTACCGCCGGGCGCTGGCGGCGGCCGTCACCACCGCCCAGGCCATCCGGGACGGACGCCCCCAGGAAGACCTCAAGGCGGCCCTCACCTACGCGGACGTGCAGGAGCTGGCCGGACCGCACGCCTAGTGCGTCACGCCCCCGCCGCCTCCTCCTCGATCCGGTCGAACTGCGCGCCCATCGCCGCGGCCAGCGCCTGCGCCCCCGACAGCGGGCGGACCATCACCATGAAGTCGTCGATCAGACCGTCCTCGTCGACATGGAGGAAGTCGCAGCCGGTGACGGTCCGGTCGCCGACCCGCGCCTCGAAGACCAGCGCGCTGTCGCGGCCGTCGGGGCTGCCGAACTCACGGACGTAGCGGAAGTCCTCGAAGACCCGCATGACGCCGCGCAGGATCGCGACGGTGATCGCCCTGCCCGGGTACGGCTTGAACACGACGGGGCTGGTGAACACCACGTCCTCGGCGAGCAGCTCCTCGACGGCCGTCAGGTCGCCCTTCTCCACGGCGGCACGGAAGGCGTGCACGGCCCCCACCTCATCCCTCATAGGCGAAACGCTCATGGACCACATAGCCAACTTTTTGACTAGGTGCGGAGGAGAATAATCGCCGGGCTGTAGGGTGTCCACATGTCTCTCAAGTACGCCGTCATGGCCGCCCTGTTGGAGGGCGAGGCGTCCGGGTACGACCTGGCGAAGATCTTCGACGTCTCGGTGTCGAACTTCTGGGCGGCGACGCCCCAGCAGCTCTACCGCGAGCTGGACCGGCTGGCCGCCGGGGGACTGGTCGACGCGCGTGTGGTGCCGCAGGAACGCAGGCCCAACAAGCGCATGTTCACGCTCTCGGAGGCGGGCCGGGCCGACCTCGCCGCGTTCACCGCGCGGCAGCCGAAGCCGATGGCGATGCGCGACGAACTGATGGTGAAGGTGCAGGCCGCCGACGCGGGCGACCTCGACGCGGTGCGCGGCCACGTCGAGGAGCGCATGGCCTGGGCGCACGGCAAGCTCGCCCGCTACGAGCGGGTGCGCCGGCACCTGCTCGGCGGTCTCGACGAGGCCACGTTCCTCACCGAGGGCGAGCGCGTCGGCCCGTACCTGACCCTGCTCGGCGGCATCGCCCTGGAGGAGGAGTACCTGCGCTGGGGCCGACGCGTCCTGGAGGTCCTGGAGCGGCGCCGGGCCGCTGCCGGGAAGGACGCTTAGGTACGCGACGGTTGCCGGGGCTGGTCCTCCAGGTGAAGCGTGCGCGAGGATGGAGGCATGACCGCGGCCCAGCGCGCCATGACCGAACTCGGGACATGGCCGCACCTGGTAAGTGGCCCGCCCCGGTGCTCGGTTGGGCACGCTTTCGGCGCTGAGGGCCACGAACTCGTCCATTTCCACGCCGACGACTGTGCGGATCTCTACCTCACGTCGACGGCGGTGGAGCGGCTGCTCCCGCAACTGCGGCACAGCAGCGCCATCCGCGTCCAGCCGGGCGCCTCATGGATCACCGTGCTCCTGGAGTGCGACACCGATGTGGAGCTGCTGCTGAGCCTGGTGAGCCTCGCCCTCAAGGAACACGACGCGCACGCATGCCCCTCGGGCCCGTGCGACTGGGAACGCCCCCGCGCCTCCTGACAGCAGTTGGGGCGCGGCCGCGATATCGCCCTGGGCGAAGCCCGGCTACGGGCCGGGGCGTCCGCCTTAATCTGGGCCGATGAGCACACACGAGACCCCCAGGCCCCGTCCCGTCCGCGCTCAGGAGCCGCTGTGGCGCCATGTCGTCGGGGACGTGCTGCGGCGGCGGCGCCGGGCCCAGGGGCGGACGCTGCAGGACGTGGCCGACGTCGCGGGGATCTCCATGGCCTACCTCTCCGAGGTGGAGCGGGGCCGCAAGGAGGCGTCCTCGGAGATGCTCGCCGCCGCCGCGGGCGCGCTCGGCCTCGGCCTCGTCGAAGTACTTGCGCTCGCGCAGGGCGAGTTGGCGCGGGCCGCGCAGCGCCGCCGCCCGGTCTCCGTCACCGCCGTCACCTCGATCGGCCCGCGGGGTCGCGGCGGCCGGGGCACGGTGTGCCTGGCCGCGTGAGCCGGGTCCGGTGACGGGGCCCTACGAGCCGTCGCCGGACGCCGCGAGGTGGCGCGCGAGCACGGGTACGTGGCTGTGCTCGATGTCCTTCACCGCGGTCAGCAGGGTGACGGGGCCCCGCCGGGCCAGCGCGCGTACGTGGTCGACGAGAGCGGCGCGGTCCCGCCCGGCCAGCTCCGCCTCGTAGCGCTCGGCGAACGCACCGAACCGTCCCTCGCGGTCCTCGTGGTACCAGGAGCGCAGCTCCCTGGACGGCGCGATCTCCTTGAGCCACGCATCGACGGCGGCCCGCTCCTTGGAGACACCCCGCGGCCACAGCCGGTCGACCAGCACGCGGGTGCCGTCGGACGGGGACGGCGGATCGTAGACACGGCGGGCCGGGAACGACGCGGGGTCCGGGTGTGCGGTCATGGCTCCATTGTGCTGCTCTGCCATGCATCGCGTGCTTTGTGCCGTGTCCGGCTGCGTACAGCCCCGTACAGCCGCGTACGGTCGCGCACGGGGCCGGTGGCCGCCCGCGTCACCCGTTCGGCCCAACCCCGCTGGCGGTCACCGCACTGCAGCGCGAACAGTCGGACATGACCCAAGCACCGCACGAACCGCAGACTCCGCACCGCAGCCACAGCGCCGAGGACGAGCGAACGCGCCGTCCCGAGGGTCCGCTCGGCAGACTCGCCGCCGCCGCGTGGCAGGCGGTCCTCCTCGCCGGCGTCGCCGCGCTCGTCCTGGGCGTGCTCGTCCTCGTCTGGCCGGGCGCCTCCCTGTGGGCCGCCGGCATCCTCTTCGGCGTCTACCTCGTGGTCAGCGGCGTCTTCCAGCTGGTCACCGCGTTCGGTACGCATGTGACGACGGGGCTGCGCGTGATGGCGTTCATCAGCGGCGCCGTCTCCGTCCTGCTCGGCCTGTTCTGCTTCCGCGGCGCGATGCAGTCGATCCTGCTGCTCGCCCTGTGGATCGGCATCGGCTGGCTGTTCCGCGGGATCACGCAGACCGCGGCGGCCGCGTCCGACCCGGGGATGCCCGCGCGCGGCTGGCAGATCTTCCTCGGGATCGTCAGCGCGATGGCGGGCATCGTGCTCATCGTGTCGCCATTCGAGTCCGTCGCCGTCCTGACCCTGGTGGGCGGCATCTGGCTGGTGGCGATGGGCGTCGTGGAGATCGTCGAGGCGTTCCTCCTGCGGAGCCGGGCGAGGAAGCTGCCGCACAACGTCTGAGCCCCGACCCGTACGACCGCGCCCCGCGCTCATGACGAGCGCGGGGCGCGGCATTGGCCGAGGAGCCGGGCGTCAGACGCCCACGGCCTCCTCCAGCTCCTCCTCGACTTCCTCCCCCTCGCCGGCCTTCTTCTCGCCGGCCTCCCTCTCACTGGTCTCCTTCTCACTGGTCTTCTCCACCGGCGCCGCGGGCACGAGCGCCCGGCCGCGCCGGCGCTCCGCGAACCCCGCGATCGCGAGGACGACCGCGCCCACGGCGAGCCACGCCACGAGGGTCCACACGTGGCGGCCCAGGCCGTAGGTGTCGAAGTAGAGGAGGCTGCGGGCGCCCTCGACGAAGCCCGCGCCGTTCCAGAAGGCGTGCAGGGAGGCGAAGAAGCCGTTCTGCAGCTCGGGGCGGAAGACCCCGCCGGAGCTGGTGAAGTTGAGCATCACGAACAGCACCATCACGGCCAGTGTCGTCCACCGCTTGAGGAACGTGTGCAGGCCGACGCCGATCAGCAGGATGCCCGCCGAGTACAGCCACGCCATGCCGAACACGCCCCACAGGCCGGTGTGGGCGAGGTGGAAGACGGGCCCCGCGAAGGCCGCGCCGAGCAGGCCGACGACCGCGGAGACGCCGACCGCGAGGAGCGCCCGCGCCCGCATCCGCAGCGCGGCACCCGCGCCGCCCAGGACGGCGACCGACGCGTACGAGCCGATGCTCACCGCGACCAGCAGGAAGAACAGGCCCTGCCCCGTCGGGTCGTCGGAGACGGTCGGCGCCACGTCGGTCACCTTGAGCGGTTCGCCCTGCTGCGCGGCGACCGGCGTGAAGATCTTCTGGACGACGGAGACGGTGGTGTCCGACCCGGCGGAGGCCACGATCAGCTCCGGAGCCTTCTCGCCCGGTACGTACGCCCCGTCGATGTGCCGCGTCCTGAGCTGGTCGATCGCCGCGTCGCGGCTGGGAAGCGTCCGCACGTCGAGGGCGTCGCCCGCCTTGTCCTTCACGGTCTGCGCGAAGACCTTGGCCTCGGGCCCGGAGCCGACGACGGCCACCGGCAGGTGGTGCGGCTCGGGCGCGGCGAACGCGCCGAGGTAGGCGAGGCCCATGCCGACGCACATCAGGAGCGGGGTCAGCAGATGAGTCAGGACGTGGCGCAGCGCCGCTCGCTGATCGGCGGGCATGAGCAGGACCTCCATGGGTTGGCCTATACAACTCTTAACCAAGTTGTACTGTACAACCACATGGATGGAATGCGCCGCCGGGCCGATGTGAGCATCGACACCCGCGGTGCGGGTGGGTGCGATCAGGCCGGTCGCGGCAGCGGACGGTCCTCGAAGCGCGCGGCCGGGGGAGCCGGGGGAGGGGAGACGCCCTCGTCCTCCGCCTCATGCATCCGCAGACGCTCCCGCAGGGCGTGGATGCGCAGGCTCGTCTCGTACAGATAGCGGACCTTCGTCCGCATCACCCACGGCTCCACCGGCTTGACGACGTAGTCGGCGACGCCGAGTTCGAAGGCCTTGACGGCGAGCGCGGGGTCCTGGCCCGCGCCCGTGATCATCATGATCGGGATGTCCTGGGTCTGCTCCAGGCGCGTCATGTAGTGGGCCACCTCGAAGCCGCTGACGTCGGGCATCAGCACGTCCAGGAGGACCACCGCTATGCCGCCGCGCAGGACGGCCTTCAGGGCGTCGTCACCGGTGTTGGCGCGGTCGAGCGGGTAACGGAGCGGGGCGAGGGCGCTCTCCATCGCGAAGAGCGTGTCCTCGCGGTCGTCGACGACCAGGATCTTGGGCCGTGCAGCGGTGGGCATCGCCGGGTGCCTCCCCTCGTCGGCACCGACAGCATATGCCCGTACGCGCGCGGGGGAAGGGGCTCTCAATCCTCTCCGCGCACCAGATTCCAGTCGTTCTCCCGCTCATTCTCGGGCTGGGCGGTGTCGCGCGCGTCGCCGCGGGCCGGGCGGCACGTGCGCACAGCGCCCCTGACCTCGTGTTTGGTCTCTTCTGGGTGAGGGGCGCGCGGCCGGGTGCTCATGAGTGGACCTCTTTTCGGACAGAAAGGATCAGATACGGCTTGTAGACGGCTGTACAGACGGACGGAGCGCGGCCACCGGTCGACATGAACGGTCGTGCGGCATATGGCCGTGCGCGACCGCGCGCGAGCCCCGTGGTGCGCTGTCGAGCGATCAGCTCGCCTTCGGCTTCGCCACCTGCTCCGCGCTGCGCAGCGAGAAGGGGTGCCCGGCCGGATCGGCGTACAACCGCGAAGCCGTACGGCCCCCGTTGCCACGCGTCTCCAGCGGCCGGGCGCCGAGCCCGACGATCTCGCGCTCCACGGCGTCCAGGTGCTCCGGCGCCACCAGCAGATCCAGGTGGGCCTGCTGGGAGTCGTCGGGGCGCGGCCAGCTCGCGGGGGCGGCGTTGAGGTCGCGGCGGAACGCCAGACGGGTGCCGTTCGCGCCGACGAGCTCGATCCGGCTGCCACCGTCCGGCGGCTGGACCTCCCCGTCGAGGAGCACCCGGTAGAACTCGCACAGTTCTTCCGGCTCCGCGCAGTCGAAGACCAGCACCGCCGCTTCCACGTGGCTCATCGGACCTCCCCGGTCTCGCTCTCCGTCGCCCCGCGAGTACCCCCGGACGCATGTCCGAATCGTCAGCCTTCGCGTTCGCGCACGGTATGCGCGCCGCCTCATGCGCCCCGCCCGCCTCACCCGCGCCCCCTCACGCGCGGCGTTCACTCGCGTACGCGCTGCGGTATGTCGACGACGTCGAGGAAGACCTGGTCGGCCTCCGGCCACCTCTCCTGGATCGACTTCTTGATGCGCTCGCTGACCAGCTCCAGGTGTTCGCTGTCGATGCCCGGGGTCAGGTCGACGCGGGCGGCCACGAGCGTGGAGTCCATGCCCAGCTGCATCGTGTGCAGCGCCGCCACGTAGTCGATCTCCGGCTGCTTCTCCAGGAGTGCGAGGATGCCCTCCCGCAGCTCCGGGTCGACGGCCTCGCCGATCAGCTGTTCGCGGGCGCTCTTGCCGAGTCCGAAGGCGACGTAGACCAGGAGCGCGCCGATGGCGAGGGACGCCGAGCCCTCCCAGACGACGTTGCCGGTGACCATGTGCAGGACCATGCCGCCCGCGGCGAGGAGCACGCCGAGCACGGCCGTGCTGTCCTCGGCGAGGACCGTGCGCAGCGCCGGGTCGGAGCCGATGCCCTTGCCGGGCTGGGCGCGGACCTGGAGGATCGCGCGGACCAGGGAGGCGCCCTCGGCGAGGAGCGCGACGCCGAGGACGATCAGCCCGGCCGTGTAGCCGGTGTGCGACTCCTGGGTGTTCGGCCCGGTCAGCGCCTCGAAGCCCTGGAAGAAGGAGAAGCAGCCGCCCATCACGAAGATGCCGACCGCGGCGAGCAGCGACCAGAAGAACCGCTCCTTGCCGTAACCGAAGGGGTGCCGCCGGTCCGCGGGGCGGCGGCTGCGGTGCAGTGCCGCGAGGAGGAACACCTCGTTGAGGCTGTCGGCCACCGAGTGGGCCGCCTCCGACAGGAGGGCGGGCGAGCCCGCGATGACGCCGCCGATCGCCTTGGCGACGGCGATGACCAGATTCGCGCCGAGCGCCACAAGCACCGTGAGCCGGGTCTTGCGGTCCTCCTGCGCGCCGGACTTCTCGGGGTCGCTCACGTGTCAACTCACAGGGTGTGAAGGGTGGTTACCAGGGGTGTGCGGCAGCCTCGGCGGGCCGGGAACCGGCGGGCCGCGACCGCGCGCCGTACCCCGTCCCCGGTAACCGGCGCCCCGCGCCGTAAACCGGCGGACCAGCGTGAAGACCCCCTCCCGGGCCGATGTGTTCGCCGGGGAGTCGCCGTCGGCGTCGGCGTTCCCGCGCGCCGCCCGGCCGGACAGGGGGCGCGCGGGCGTGAATGGCGCGCCGAACGTACCCCTGTGCGCCGCCCGCCGCACAGGATTTGCGGGGTCTCGCGCCGCCGGGCCGGTTTGGCCCCGGGCGATCCGGCTACCCGGCGCGGACGCAGACGTTTCCCGAAAGGAGCCGGGCCGGTGACCCCCCTGGCGAAGCAGTCGCACCTCCGCGCCGAGACCACCGAGGCCGCAGACCCCGCCCTGATGACCGAACCGCCGAAGGACACCTTGGTCCGCTTCCTCGAGAGCCGCTTCGCCTGCGCCCAGGCCTGCACCGAGTGCGCCCGCGCCACCGCCCTGCGGGTCAGCTTCCTGGAGCCGGGCCCGTTCGCCCCGCCGCTGCAGGGCGGCCCCGCGCGCCGCCCGTCGGCCTGGGACGCCGAGCGCGAGGGGCAGCGGCACGATCTGCGGCGCTCCCTGCTCCTGTGCGTCGAGGTCTGCGACGCGACCTGCCGGCTGCTCTCGGAGGAGACGCACCGGGACGAGTACGGGCTGCGGCTCCAGGTGGAGTGGTGCCGGGCCGTCGCCCTGGAGTGCGCGCACGCCTGCGACGGCCTCCCGGACGCCGCGGACTGCGCCGAACAGTGCCGCGCGTGCGCCCGCGCCTGCACGGACTTCCTGGCCGTCCTCGGCTGAGCCCGGTCCGTCAGCGGCGGGGCATTCCCTATTTCTGCAACGGGTTCTACTGTGTGCGCCGACACCGGCCGGTCGACCGCCAGGAGGGGCCGTGCACCTCGCCTACACGCCCGAGCAGCAGCAGTTGCGCACCGAGCTGCGCGCCTACTTCGCCGACCTCGTCCCCGACCACGCCTCCGCCCGCTACGCGGAACCCGCCGCCCAGAAGCGCTTCTACCGGGAGACCGTGCGCCGCCTCGGCGCGGACGGCTGGCTCGGGGTCGGCTGGCCGAAGGAGTACGGCGGGCGCGGCCTCACCCCGGTCGAGCAGTTCGTCTTCTTCGACGAGGCCGCCCAGGCGGGCGTTCCGCTGCCGCTCATGGCGCTCAACACCGTCGGCCCGACGATCATGCAGTTCGGCACGGACGAACAGAAGGAGTTCTTCCTGCCGCGCATCCTCTCCGGCGAACTCGACTTCGCCATCGGCTACAGCGAACCGGACGCCGGCACCGACCTCGCCGCCCTGAAGACCCGGGCCGTCCGCGACGGCGACACCTACGTCGTGAACGGCCAGAAGATCTGGACCACCAACGGCGACACCGCCGACTGGGTCTGGCTGGCCGTCCGCACCGACCCCGCCGCACCGCCCCACAAGGGCATCACCATGCTGCTCGTACCGACCTCCGACCCGGGCTACTCCTGCACCCTCATCACCACACTCGCCTCGCACGACACCACCGCGAGCTACTACGAGGACATCCGGGTCCCCGTCTCGCGCCGCGTCGGCGAGGAGAACAAGGGCTGGCGCCTGATCACCAACCAGCTCAACCACGAGCGCGTCACTCTCGCCGCCCACGGCACCATGGCGATCCGCGCCCTGCACGACGTGCAGCGCTGGGCGATGGAGACCAAGCTCGCCGACGGCCGCCGCGTCATCGACCTCGGCTGGGTCAAAAAGCGCCTCGCGCAGACCCACACCAGGCTCGACGCGATGAAGCTCCTCAACTGGCGGATGGTCAGCGCCCTCCAGGACGCCACCCTCACCCCGCAGGACGCCTCCGCCGTCAAGGTCTACGGGAGTGAGGCCCGCCGCGACGCGTACGCCTGGCTGATGGAGGTCGTCGCGGCGGCGGGCGCCCTGAAGGAGGGCAGCGCCGGGGCGGTCCTCCACGGCGAACTGGAGCGCGGCTACCGCTCCGCCGTCATCTTCACCTTCGGCGGCGGCAACAACGAGATCCAGCGCGAGATCATCTCCTGGATCGGCCTCGGGATGCCCCGGGTGCGCCGCTGACATCCGCCGTCCCGCACACTTGCGGGAGCGGGGGCGGCGACGACGGGAGGCGCGGGTGACGGAGACGAGCACGGCGGATCCGGGTCTCTTCGGCCCCGATTCCGTGACCTGGCAGCTGCACGCCGACCCCATGATGTGGGTGGCGGGCATCCGGGCCCTGTACCTCCAGGCGCTGCACCCGCGCGCCGTGGCCGGCGTCATGCAGAACTCCGACTTCCGGCGCGACGCCTGGGGCCGCCTCATGCGCACCGCGGGCTTCGTCGGCACGACGACGTACGGGACCACGGAGGCGGCCGAGAAGGCGGGCGCCCGGGTCCGCAAGATCCACCGGATGCTGTCGGCCACCGACCCGGACACCGGCGAACGCTACGGCGTCGACGAGCCCGCACTGCTGCTCTGGGTGCACTGCGCCGAGATCGGCTCCTATCTGCACATCGCCCGGCGCTCCGGCGTGCCGCTCACCGGCGCCCAGGCCGACCGCTACTTGGCCGAACACCGCACCAGCGCCCGCCTGGTCGGCCTCGACCCGGACGAAGTACCGCACAGCCGGGCCGAGTTGGCGGCCTACTTCACCTCCGTACGGTCCGAACTGGCCGCAGGGCCGGACGCCCGCGTCGTCGACGACTTCCTGCAACACCCGCCGACCCACGCCCTCCTCGTCCCCGCCCGCGCACTGCTGTGGCGGCGCGTCGCCGACCTCGCCTACGCCTCGCTCCCGCCCTACGCCCACGAGCTGTACGGACGCCCCGCCCCGGCCCCCGCCGTCGTCACCCGGCGCCTGCGCGCCATCGGCACCGCGCTGCGCGCGATCCCCGCCCGCGTGCGCTGGCAACTGCCCCCGAAACACATCCTGCGGGCCATGGCTCGACTGGGCCCCCACACCCGCCCGGCACCGTTCAAAGTCGGCACCCGCGTGCCCATACTGGACCCGGGGGCCGCGCGGCGAGGCGACGGGGGCGACAGCGGGTCATGCCAGAGCTGGAGGAGAGCGGGAACGACACCCTGATCCACGGGCGGTACCGGCTGCTCGACCGGATCGGCCGGGGCGGGATGGGCGAGGTGTGGCGCGCCCGCGACGAGTCGCTCGGCCGCCATGTCGCCGTGAAGTGCCTCAAGCCGCTCGCTCCCCAGCGCGACCCGTCCTTCACCCGGGTGCTGCGCGAGCGCTTCCGCCGCGAGGCGCGGGTCGCGGCGGCGCTCCAGCACCGGGGCATCACCGTCGTGCACGACTTCGGCGAGTACGAGGGCATCCTCTACCTGGTGATGGAGCTGCTCGAGGGCAAGAACCTCAGCCAGCTCCTGGAGGACAACCGGCACCATCCGCTGCCCGTCGACGACGTCGTCGACATGGCCGAACAGATCGCCGCCGCCCTCGCCTACACCCACGAACAAGGCATCGTCCACCGGGACTTGAAACCCGCCAACATCGTGCGCCTGGCCGACGGCACGGCGAAGATCTGCGACTTCGGCATCGCCCGGCTCGGCGCCGACATCGGCTTCACCGCCCGCCTCACCGGCACCGGCATCGCCATGGGCACCCCGCACTACATGTCGCCCGAACAGATCGGCGGCGCCCACGTCGACCAGCGCAGCGACCTGTACTCGCTCGGCTGCGTGCTGTACGAACTCGCCACCGGAGCGCCCCCGTTCGACCTCGACGACGCCTGGGCCGTCCTCGTCGGCCACCGCGACACCCCGCCCGCCCCGCCGCGCCGCCACCGCCCCGAACTCCCCGGTTACGTCGAGCGGATCATCCTCGACCTCCTCGCCAAGAACCCCGAGCAACGCCCGCCCGACGCCCGCGAACTGGGCCGCCGCATCGCCACCGGACGCTCCGCGCGCGGCGCGTACGTGCCCACCGTGCGGACCCCACAGGTCGTCCCGCACCCGGACACCCGGGTCGTCACCGCACAGCCCCTCACGCGCGAGCCGCGCCTGCCGTCGTGGACCCGCGGAATGACCACCGGCCACAAGGCGACCGGCGGCGCGGGCCCGCGCCCGACCCCGCCCGACGCGGCGGCCGGACTCTCCGGCGAATGGATCCCGCGCCCCGCCACCGGAGCCGGCAGCGCCCCGCCCGAGCCCCCCGAACGCCCCACCCCGGCACCGGAGCTGCTCGCCACCCTCCTCTCCCGGCACAACGCGGGCCTCAGCCTCGGCCGGCTCGGCCGCTGGGCCGAGGCCGGCGAGGTCCACCGCGCCGTCGCCGCCGAACGCGAGCACGCCCTCGGCCCCGACCACCCCGACACCCTCGCCAGCCACTACGAGATCGCCTTCGCGCTCAGCCGCACCGGACGCGCCGCCGACGCGCTGCGCACCTACCGGCGCGTCGCCGAGGGCCGCGAGCGCGTCCTCGGCCCCGACCACCCCGACACGCTCGGCGCCCGCCAGGAGGTCGCCTACGTCCTCGGCAAACTGGGCCGCCACCTGGAGGCGCACCAGGTCTACACGTCGGTCCTCGCCGCCCGGGAGCGGGTGATGGGCGCCGACCACCCCGACACCCTGCGCTGCCGCCACAACCTCGCCTTCAACCTCAGCCGCCTCGGCCGCCTGGAGGACTCGTACCGCATGGCGAAGGAGGTCGTCGACGCGCGCGCCCGCGTCCTCGGCCCCGACCACCCCGACACCCTCGTCACACGCTGCGAAGTCGGCTACACCCTCGGCCGGCTGGGGCGCTGGAACGAGGCGTTGCACGCCTACCGCGAGGTGGCGCGAGCACGCGCGCGAGCGCTCGGCCCCGACCACCCCGACACCCTCGCCGCACGCTACGAGGTCGGCATCAGCCTGGGCCGCCTCGGCCGCAGCGCGGAGGCGCTCACCCTCTACCGCGACCTCGTCGACGACCGTACCCGGGTCAGCGGCCCCACCGACCCGGAGACGCTGCGCGCCCGCCACGGGCTCGGCGTCAACCTCGGCCGCCTGTCCCGCTGGGAGGAGGCACTCGCCGAGGCCCGCGACGTGTGCGCGATCCGCGAGCGGGTCCTCGGCCCCGACCACCTCGACACCCTCGTCAGCCACCGGGAGGTCGCGGTCGGGCTGGGCTGGCTCGGGCGCTGGCAGGACGCGCTCGCCGAGTACCGGACCGTGGCCGCCGCCCGCGAACGGGTCCTCGGCGCGGCCCACCCCGACACGCTCGCCAGCCGCAACGACGAGGCGCAGTGCCTGGAACAGCTCGGCCGGGGCGCGGAGGCGGTTCAGCTGTACCGTCGAGTCGCCGCGTTGCGTCAGCGGGGCCGCTCCTGACGCCCCGCGCGAAACCAGGGAGCGTGTCTTGGACCAGTACGACGTCGTCATCGTCGGCGGGGGCCACAACGGTCTCGTCGCCGCCGCCTACCTCGCCCGCGCGGGCCGCACCGTCACCGTCCTGGAGCGCCTCGGCACGACGGGCGGCGCCGCCGTCTCCACCCGCCCGTTCACCGGCGTGGACGCCCGCCTCTCCCGCTACTCCTACCTCGTCAGCCTCCTGCCGAAGAAGATCGTGGCCGACCTCGGGCTCGACTTCGCCGTGCGGCAGCGCACCGTCTCCTCGTACACGCCGACCGTCCGCGGCGGCCGTCCCACCGGGCTCCTGGTCGGCGGCGGCCAGGACCGTACGCGCGAGGCGTTCGCCCGCCTCACGGGCGGCGAGCGCGAGTACGAGGCGTGGACCGGGTTCTACGAGACGACCCGGCACGTCGCCGAACGCGTCTTCCCCACGCTCACCGAACCGCTGCCGAGCCGTGCCGCCCTGCGCGAGCGCGTCGGGGACGACGCGGCGTGGCGGCTGCTCTTCGAGGAGCCCATCGGCGTCGGCATCGAGGAGCGCTTCACGGACGATCTGGTGCGCGGCGTCGTCCTCACGGACGCGCTGATCGGCACGTTCGCCGACGCCCACGACCCGGCGCTCGCCCAGAACCGCTGCTTCCTCTACCACGTGATCGGCAACGGCACCGGCGACTGGGACGTGCCCGTCGGCGGCATGGGCGCGCTCACCGGCGCCCTCGCCGCGACGGCCCGCGCGGCGGGCGCCCGCCTCGTCACCGGCCACGAGGTGACCCGGATCGAGACGGACGGGCGGCGCGCCGAGGTGACGTACAGGACGGCGGACGGGGAGCGGGAGGGCACGATCGCCGCCTCCCACGTCCTCGTCAACGCCTCCCCGCAGGACCTCGCCCGCCTCCTCGGCACCGCCCCGCCCGCCCCCGCCGAAGGCGCCCAGCTCAAGGTGAACATGCTGCTCAAGCGGCTGCCGAGGCTGAAGGACACCTCCGTCGACCCGCGCGAGGCGTTCGCCGGGACGTTCCACATCGCCGAGGGGTACGAGGAGCTGGCGACGGCGTACGCGGAGGCGGCGGCCGGGGCGCTGCCGTCCGCGCCGCCCTCGGAGATCTACTGCCACTCCCTGACGGACCCGACGATCCTCGGCCCCGACCTCGCCGCGCGCGGCTACCAGACCCTCACGCTCTTCGGCCTGCACACCCCCGCGCGGCTGTTCACCGAGGACAACGACGCGGCCCGCGCCGACCTCCTGAAGGCGACCCTGGCCCAGCTCGACGCCCACCTCGCCGAACCGCTCGCCGACTGCCTCGCCGAGGACGCCGAGGGCCGCCCCTGCATCGAGGCGAAGACCCCGCTCGACCTGGAACGCGACCTGCGCCTGCCCGGCGGCCACATCTTCCACGGCGCCCTGTCCTTCCCGTACGCGGAGGGGAGGAGGACGGTGCGGGTGGTGCGGGCCGGTGGGGCGTGGAGACCGAGTACGCCAACGTGCTGCTGTGCGGCGCGGGCGCGGTGCGCGGCGGCGGGGTCAGCGGCATCCCCGGGCACAACGCCGCGATGGCGGTGCTCGGCCGCTGACCCCGTTCTCCGTTCGGAGCTAGTCCTTGGAGGCCGTCCAGCCGACCGCCTCGATCCGGGAGGAGTCGGCCGGGCGCGCCTCGTCGAAGGCGACCGCCCGGCGGCCGTCGGTGACCCGTACGCCGTCCACGTACACCCCGCGCCCCACGTAGAGCTGGTCCGTCGTGTACCGCCAGCGCACGCGTGTGGACGCGGAGGCGAAGCCGCCGAGGTCCGCGGTGAGGCGGTGCCAGGCGCGGCCCGACCAGCCGTCGGCCGTGCCGGCCGGGTGGGTGCCGTCCTGGTCGGTGTCGTTCCGGTCCGTGGTGAAGGGGAGCGGCTTCCAGGAGGCGCCGCCGTCGGTGGAGACCTCCAGGAAGAGGAGGTCGGAGCGCGGTTCCGTGTCCCACCACAGGGAGCAGGTCAGGCGGGCGTCGGAGGAGGTGAGGCGCAGGTCGGGGAGGGTGAGGGTGGCGGTGGCCGCGCTCGTCATCCCGGAGAACCAGGCGGTGCGGCCGTGCGCGGGACGTACGGCGACGGCGCGCGCCATGTTGTTGCCCGCGGCGACCCGGGGTGCGGAGCCGGACCGCCAGGTACGCACGGGGTGCACGGAGTTGCCGAGCACGATGAGGAACGAGTCGGTCGTCGGGTCGAGGACGATCGAGGTGCCGGTGAACCCGGTGTGCCCCGCGGTGCGCGGGGTCGCCATCGCGCCCATGTACCAGTGCTGGTAGAGCTCGAAGCCGAGGCCGTGCTCGTCGCCGGGGAAGGCCGTGTTGAAGTCGGTGAACATCAGCTCCACCGACTTCTCGGAGAGGATGCGGGCGCTGCCGTAGACGCCTCCGTTGAGGAGCGTGCGGCCGAGGATCGCGAGGTCCCAGGCGCTGGAGAACACGCCCGCGTGGCCCGCGACGCCGCCGAGCCCGAACGCGTTCTCGTCGTGCACCTCACCCCACACCAGGCCGCGGTCGAGCCCCGACCAGGGCGCCCGCGCGTCCTCCGTCGCGGCGATCCGCGGCTTCCAGGAGGCGGGCGGGTTGTAGCGGGTGCGGTCCATGCCGAGCGGCCGGGTGATCCGCTCGCGCAGCAGGACGTCGAGCGTCTTGCCGGTGAGCTTCTCCAGGACGAGCTGGAGCGAGATGAGGTTGAGGTCGGAGTAGAGGTAGACGGCGCCGGGCGGGTTGAGCGGCGCCTCGTTCCAGATGAGGCGGAGCTGTCCCTCGCGCGTGGGCTCCTTGTAGAGCGGGATCCAGGACCGGAACCCGGAGGTGTGCGTGAGGAGCTGCCGTACGGTGACGTCCTGCTTGCCCGCGCCCGCGAACTCCGGGAGGTAGGCGGCGACCTTCCCCTCGAGCTCCAGGTGGCCGCGCTCGATCTCCTGCACGGCGAGGATCGACGTGAACAGCTTCGACACCGAGGCCAGGTCGAAGACGGTGTCCTCGGCCATGTCGATCTGCTGCTCGGCGGGGAGTTCGACGCCGGTGTCGGTCGCGTCGTCGTAGTGCGAGTAGCGGACCGCCTTGCCGATGGGCTGGTGCAGCGCCACCGTGCCGCCGCGCCCCGCCAGCAGTACGGCGCCCGCGTACCAGGGGTGCTTGGGGGAGGGGCCGAGGAACTTCTCGGCGTCGGCGACCAGTTGCCGCAGGTGGCCCGCGAGCAGGCCCGCGCGTTCGGGGGAGCCGTGGCGCAGGGTGGGGCGCGGCTTCTTCCCGGTGGCGGCGGCGGTGGCGGTGGCGGCCGCAGCGGGCCCCGCGGGGAAGGGGGCGAGGGCCAGGGCGCCGCCCAACGCGAATCCGGCCGCGCCCAGTTGGCGCCGGGTGAGGCCGCTCCGCGATCTGTCCCGGTCCGGTGCGTTCATGAGCAGCCTCCTGAAAGTATCTTTCGGGATCTCCTTGGACGGGTGAAACTTTCATGTCAGTCATGCCTCGTGTCAACCACCGTGAACCGCGTACGCGGTGCGTACTCGGCTCCCGTGGAATCTGACGCTGTATCAGAAAAGGTCTTCCGTCGTCCGGTCCGCTGCGGCATCCTGCGCGCATGCAGACGGAGCTGAGCAACAGACTGGGCATCGAGCACGCCGTCTTCGGCTTCACCCCGTTCCCCGCGGTGGCCGCCGCCATCAGCAGGGCCGGCGGGTTCGGCGTGCTCGGCGCGGTCCGCTACACGGCCCCCGACGAACTCGCCCGCGACCTCGACTGGCTGCACGCGCACGCCGACGGGCGGCCGTACGGGCTCGACGTCGTCATGCCCGCGAAGAAGGTCGAGGGGGTCACCGAGGCGGACGTCGAGGCGATGATCCCCGAGGGGCACCGGCAGTTCGTCCGGGACACCCTCGCCAAGCACGGCGTGCCGGAGCTCGCCGAGGGGGAGGCGTCCGGGTGGCGGATCACCGGGTGGATGGAGCAGGTCGCGCGCGGCCAGCTCGATGTCGCCTTCGACTATCCGATCAAGCTCCTCGCCAACGCGCTCGGGTCGCCCCCGGCGGACGTCATCGCCCGCGCGCACGCGCACGACGTGCTCGTCGCCGCGCTGGCGGGCAGCGCGCGCCATGCCCGTAAGCATGCTGCCGCCGGGATCGACATCGTCGTGGCCCAGGGGTACGAGGCCGGGGGCCATACCGGGGAGATCGCCTCCATGGTGCTGACGCCCGAGGCGGTCGAGGCGGTCGCGCCGTTGCCGGTGCTTGCCGCGGGGGGTATCGGGAGCGGGCAGCAGGCCGCGGCGGCGTTTGCGCTGGGGGCGCAGGGGGTGTGGCTCGGGTCGGTGTGGCTGACGACCACTGAGGCGGAGCTGACGTCGCCGGCCCTCGCCCGGAAGCTGCTCGCCGCGGGCTCCGGCGACACGGTGCGCTCGCGCGCGCTCACTGGGAAGCCTGCGCGGCAGTTGCGCACGGAGTGGACGGACGCGTGGGACGGCCCTGACGGGCCCGGGGCCCTGCCGATGCCTTTGCAGGGCTTGCTTGTTGCCGAGGCGGTGTCCCGGATCCAGAAGTACGAGGTCGAACCGCTGCTCGGCACGCCGGTCGGTCAGATAGTGGGGCGGATGAATTCGGAGCGCCCTGTCCAAGCCGTCTTCGACGACCTGACCCGGGGCTTCGAGGAGGCGATCACCCGCCTGAACCGGATCGCCGGATCGCCGTAGGGGCCACGGCCGTGGGCGAGTACGACGCCGTGGTGGCTGGCCGCGCAGTTCCCCGCGCCCCTGAAATGCGCACTGCGTGCGCCATTTCAGGGGCGCGGGGCGGGGAGGCGCGGCGCAGCCGCAGGCCTTCAGGGGCGCGGGGAACTGCGCGACCAGCCACGACGCGGCCCGCACCCGGCATCGAGACACCTCCCGGCAGACGGGATGCCGCCCGCCCGCAAAAGCGCCCCGCAAAAGCGCTCCGCACTCCGCAGAGAGGAACCCCGATGCCCGACCCCACAAACCCCCGAACGGATTCTGGGCCCAAGCCACCGCTGACCCCGGGCGCCCCGTCCTCACCACCCGGGCGCCGAAACCTGGTCCGCAGGACGCCTGCACGCCGCCGCAACGCGATGGTGCACGGGTTGCGCCGAGCCGGGCTCAAAAGGGCGACGTGTTCGCCGTCGTGCTCCCGAACGGCGTCGAGTTCTTCACCGCCTACCCGCTCCAGGCCCAGGCGAGCCCCACCCACTCGTAGCCCGGAGATCGCCTGGATAGTGGCCGACAGCGGAGCGAAGGCGCTGATCGCGCACGACCGCTTCGCCGAGCAGGCACGCGCCGCCGCCGACGAGGCCGGCCTCCCCCCGACCCACCGCTACTCCGTCGGAGACCACCGCATCGACACCTTCCGCCCCTACGCCGAACTCCTCGCAGGCCAGCCCGAGTCACCCCCGGAGGACCGCACCCTCGGCTGGGTCATGAACTACACCTCCGGAACGACGGGCCGCCCGCGCGGCATCCGCCGCCCCTTGCAGAACAAGCTCCCCGAGGAGGCCTACCTCGGCGGTTTCCTCGGCATCTTCGGGATCAAGCCGTTCGACGGCAACGTGCACCTGGTGTGCTCGCCGCTCTACCACACGGCGGTGCTCCAGTTCGCGGGCGCGGCGCTGAACATCGGGCATCCGGTCGTCCTCATGGACAAGTGGACCCCGGAGGGGATGCTCAGCGCCATCGACACGTATCGCTGCACGCACACCCACATGGTCCCGACCCAGTTCCACCGCCTCCTCGCGCTGCCGCAGCAGGTGAAGGACGCGTACGACGTGACGTCCATGCGGCACGCCATCCACGGCGCCGCCCCCTGCCCCGACCACGTCAAACGCGCGATGATCGACTGGTGGGGCACCTGTGTCGAGGAGTACTACGCGGCCAGCGAGGGCGGCGGCACCTTCGCGACCGCCGAGGAGTGGCTGAAGAAGCCCGGGACGGTCGGCAAGGCGTGGCCCATCAGTGAGCTGGCCGTCTTCGACGACGACGGCAACCGGCTGCCCGCGGGGCAGCTCGGCACCGTGTACATGCAGATGAAGACCGGCGGATTCGCGTACCACAAGGACGAGGGGAAGACGAAGAAGAACCGCATCGGAGACTTCTTCACCGTCGGCGACCTCGGCGTGCTCGACGAGGACGGCTATCTGTTCCTCCGCGACCGGAAGATCGACATGATCATCTCCGGGGGTGTGAACATCTACCCCGCCGAGATCGAGTCCGTGCTCCTGACCCACCCCGCCGTCGCCGACGCGGCCGCGTTCGGCATCCCGCACGACGACTGGGGCGAGGAGGTCAAGGCGGTCGTCGAGGTCGCCGAGGGCCACACGGCCGACGACGCCCTCGCCGCCGGCATCCTCGCCCACTGCGAGACGCGGCTCGCGGGTTACAAGCGGCCCAAGAGCGTCGACTTCGTCGGGACGATGCCCCGCGACCCCAACGGCAAGCTGTACAAACGGCGGCTGCGGGACCCGTACTGGGAAGGACGGGCCCCGCACCCCCGTCACGTGACGGACGGCCGTCAGCCGTCGTGACGGAAGGCCGTCAGCCGTCGTGACCGACGGCCGTCAGCCGCGCACCCGCACCACCTTCAGCGCGGGCGAGCGCAGAATGTCCCGCTCGCAGAACCGCTCCGTGACCCATCCCTTCCGCGCGTACAGGTGCGTCTGGTCGCTGTAGTGCGGCGAGTTCGGGTTCGAGGACTGGGAGTACGTGAGCAACGTACGGGCCACCGGGCAGCGTCCGCCGTCCCAGCCCACCGCCTGGATGTAGCTGGAGCCGTGCGCCACCTCCGTGTAGCCGCCGCCCGCAGGGTTCCAGACCGGCTCGACCTTGTTCCACACGCCGAGCGACTCCGTACCGCCGTGCACCGGGATCCGTTCGCCGCCGCGCACCACGAACTGGTTCTCGCCGAGTCTCGCGTCCAGCGCGATGCCCGCGTTCCGCAGTTCGGCCACGGCGTCGGCGAGCGCGGTCGCGAAACCGGGCTGTGCGGTGTAGAGCGTGTTCGGCGTGCGCACCGGGTCGGCGGCCGAGAACGGCACCTTCCACAGCTTGTCGGCCGGGACCGCCGCTGTCAGCTTCCGCCAGAACCGGTCGAAGAGCAGCGCGCCCCGGCTGCCGGTGTCCATGGTGCGGTCCCAGCGGGCGAGGACCGAGCACGCCCGTGACACGTCGACGGACGTGCCGTCACCCGCCGTCGCCCTGCCGCCCGGCAACGCCGCGCACGCCTTCGCCGTGTCCGCCGCCGCCAGGTCACCGGCCGGCACCCGGTCGGCGAACTGCTGCCGCTGAAGGTCCGCGACGCGCAGGCCGCCCTTGCCGGCCATCGCCGCCACGTCCTCGACCGCGCCGCGCGTCCGCAGGGAGCGCTGCGTGCCGACCGTGCCGAAGATCCGCTCGTACCCGGTCAGCGGCCGGTCCGCGTTGGCCAGCCAGGCGCTGTCGTTGGAGTTCTCCGCGTACGGCGCGTCCTTCAGGACCGGCATCCTCGACGGGCCGAAGATCCCGGGCTGCACCGCGTCCTTGTCCCGGCCGAGCGCGCAGTCGCCGCGCGAGCCGTCGAGCACCGCGACGCCCGACGCCGGGTACGTGGCCTTGCCGAGCGGCGTCGAGCAGCGCGCCGCCAGATCGTCCGTGACGCGCGGCAGGACCTGGGACTGGGTGAAGAGGGAGTGGCCCTGGGAGTCGGCGGCGATCGTGTTCACCCACGGGATGCCCTGGGTGCGGCGCAGCGCCCGCAGCACATCCTCCGTCGAGCGCGCCTTGCTGAAGCCGAGCGCGGTGTCGGAGGCCCGCATGTTCGCCGCGTTGGGGTCGTTGAGCGCGTACGCGGTCGTGGTCGTCCAGGGCAGCGGCAGTTGCGCGCCGAGCGAGGTGACGACGGGGCCGTACCGGGTCCACCACTGCGTGCGGGTCACGTCCGCGCCGCCCTGCACGGGGACCGTCACGCGCCGCTGCACCATCCTCTCCCGCTTGCCGTCGACCACGTACGCGGTCGGGTCGGACGGGTCGAGGGTCAGCTGGTGCAGGTTGAGGGTGACGCCGGTCGCGACCGTGTGGCTCCACGCGACCCGGGAGTTGTGCCCGATGGAGATGGTCGTGGTGCCGAGCAGCGAGCCGCCCATGACGTCCAGTTCGCCCGGGATCGTCTGCTGCGACTGCCAGAAGCGGCGGCCTCCCTGCCAGGGGTAGTGCGGGTTGCCGAGCAGCAGCCCGCGCCCGTTCGCGGTGGCGTCCCCGCTGAAGGCGACCGCGTTCGACCCCATGTCGGAGTCGGCCTGCGAGAACAACTCGCGTGCCGAGGCCGCCAGTTGCTCCGTCGAAGGCGCCGCTTTCCGCTGCGTACCGGCTGTACCGGCTGTACCGGCTGTACCGGCTGTACCGGCTGTACCGGCTGTACCGGCTGTGCCGGCTGTGCCGGCTGTCGGGGGCTGTGCCGCCGTGATCCCGTCGACCCCGCGCCCCTGCCCGCCGAGCACCGATATCGCGAACCCGCGCGCCGCCACGTCCAGCGTCGTCACCGGCTTCACCCAGGCCGCGCCCTTGCACGCCGGGTCGGTGATCCGGTTCTGCTTCAGCCACGCGTTGTACCCGGCGGCCCAGCCGCGCATCGCGTCCTCGACGTCCTTGCTGGGCCCGGCCGGGGCGGGCGTGGCGAGCAGTTTCTCCACCGTGCGCGTGTCGCGTACGCCGCGGAAGTACAGGTCGCTCGCGAGGTTCCTGGTCGCCGAGGAGAGCGAGCCGTCGGGCGCCGCGTCCGGGCCGAACCAGCGCGAGCGCTCGCCCCGTACGGTCAGGAACCCGTCGGCGAGCGTGCACACCTGGTCCGCGGCCTGCGCCCAGCCCGTGCCGAAGCCCAGGTCCGCGTAGTCCTCGGCGACGATGTGCGGAATGCCGTACTCGGTGTAGCGGATGGTGGCGGAGAGGCCGCCGCCGTGCGGGCGCTCGGCCCGGTCGGCCCGGTCGGCGGCGGCCGACGGCAGCGCGGCCGTGGTGACGAACGCGGTCAGCAGGGCGATCCCGGCGACCGTGCGGCGCCGTGGTCTCGGACGGATGCGCATCGTGCTCCCAACTGCTGGTGCGGGCAGGAGCGGCTGAGCGTACCAATCGGTATGTCGGCTGCCGAGGGGTCTGCGCACCCGGGCCGCACACGCCGTGCACGCGTCTTGACCCGGCCGTCCCGGGCGCAGAGGATCACGCCATGACGAGGTCACCGGCGTCCGCAGCGGCAGTCAGCACCGTCGACGGAGTGCTGCGGCGCAGCGCCCGCCGCACCCCGGCGCGGGTCGCCCTGCGCTACGGGCCGCGCTCATGGACGTACGAGGAGCTCGACGACGCGGTCTCGCGCGCGGCCGGTGTGCTGCGCGGCCTGGACCTCGCGCCCGGCGACCGGGTCGGTGCCTACGGGCACAACTCCGACGCCTACCTCATCGGGTTCCTGGCCTGCGCCCGCGCGGGCCTCGTGCACGTCCCCGTCAACCAGAACCTGACCGGCGACGACCTCGCCTACATCGTCGAGCAGTCCGGCAGCGCGCTCGTCCTCACCGACCCCGGCCTCGCGGACCGGCTGCCGGACGGCGTACGGACGCTGGCGCTGCGCGACGCGGACGAGTCGCTGCTCGCGCGGCTCGCGGGCGCCGCGCCCCACGACGGCGAGCAGCCCGGCGCCGACGACCTCGTCCAGCTCCTCTACACCTCCGGGACCACCGCCCTGCCGAAGGGCGCCCGCATGTCGCACCGGGCCCTCGTCCACGAGTACGTCAGCGCGATCCACGCGCTCGACCTCAAGGACACGGACCGGCCGGTCCATTCGCTGCCGCTGTACCACTCGGCGCAGATGCACGTCTTCCTCCTGCCGTACCTCGCCGTCGGCGCGACCAGCACGCTCCTCGACGCGCCCGACGCGGCCCGCATCTTCGACCTCGTCGAGGCGGGCGAGGCCGACAGTCTCTTCGCGCCGCCCACCGTGTGGATCGGGCTGTCGCAGCATCCGGAGTTCGCGTCCCGCGACCTCGGGGGGCTGCGCAAGGCGTACTACGGCGCGTCGATCATGCCGGTGCCCGTCCTCGAACGGCTCCGCGAGCGCCTTCCCGGCCTCGCCTTCTACAACTGCTTCGGGCAGAGCGAGATCGGCCCGCTCGCGACCGTGCTCGGACCCGACGAGCACGAGGGGCGGATGGACTCGTGCGGGCGGCCCGTCCTGTTCGTCGAGGCGAAGATCGTCGACGAGGACGGCAAGGACGTGCCCGACGGGACACCCGGCGAGGTCGTCTACCGCTCCCCGCAACTGTGCGACGGCTACTGGGACAAGCCCGAGGAGACGGCGCACGCCTTCAGGGACGGCTGGTTCCGCTCCGGTGACCTGGCGGTGCGCGACAGCGCGGGGTATTTCACCGTCGTGGACCGTGTGAAGGACGTCATCAACTCCGGGGGCGTGCTCGTGGCCTCCCGGCAGGTCGAGGACGCGCTCTACACGCACCCCGCCGTCGCCGAGGCGGCGGTGATCGGGCTGCCGGACGAGCGGTGGATCGAGGCGGTGACGGCGGTCGTCGTCCGCGCCCAGGAGGTGACGGAGGCGGAACTCCTCGCCCACGCGCGCGAGAAGCTCGCCCACTTCAAGGCGCCCAAGCGGATCGTCTTCGTGGACGAACTGCCGCGCAACGCGAGCGGCAAGATCCTCAAGCGGGAGCTGCGGGAGGCGCTGTAGGGGGCCGTCAGCGGTTCCGGAGGTCCACGATCCGCTTGATCTTGCCGACCGAGCGTTCAAGCGTCTCCGGGTCGACGATCTCGACGGCCACGCTCACCCCGGCCCCGTCCTTCATCCGCGCGGCGATGGCCCGCGCCGCCGCCTCCCGCTCGTCGGGCGTCGCGTCGGGCCTGGCCTCCGCGCGGACCGTCAGCGCGTCCATCCGGCCCTCCCGGGTGAGCCGGAGCTGGAAGTGCGGCGCCACGCCCGGGGTGCGCAGCACGATCTCCTCGACCTGCGTCGGGAACAGGTTCACCCCGCGCAGGATCACCATGTCGTCGCTGCGCCCGGTGATCTTCTCCATGCGGCGGAACGCGGGCCGCGCCGTCCCCGGAAGGAGTCGCGTCAGATCCCGCGTCCGGTAGCGGATCACCGGCATGGCCTGCTTGGTGAGGGAGGTGAAGACCAGCTCGCCCTCTTCCCCGTCGGGCAGCGCCTCGCCCGTGATCGGGTCGACGATCTCCGGGTAGAAGTGGTCCTCCCAGATGTGCAGCCCGTCCTTCGTCTCGACGCACTCCTGCGCGACGCCGGGCCCGACGACCTCGGAGAGCCCGTATATGTCGACGGCGTCGATCCCGCACCGCTCCTCGATCTCGCGCCGCATCTCCTCGGTCCACGGCTCCGCGCCGAAGACCCCGGTCCGCAAGGACGTGGAGCGCGGATCGACGCCTTGGCGCTCGAACTCGTCGAGGAGGGTCAGCATGTACGACGGCGTCACCATGATGATCTCCGGCTCCAGATCTTGGATGAGCCGGACCTGGCGGGCGGTCATGCCGCCGGACGCCGGGATGACGGTGCAGCCGAGCCGCTCCGCGCCGTAGTGCGCGCCGAGCCCGCCCGTGAACAGGCCGTACCCGTACGCCACATGCACCTTGTGGCCCGGCCTGCCGCCCGCGGCGCGGATCGCGCGCGCCACCATGTCGGCCCACATCGACAGATCGTCCTCGGTGTACCCGACGACCGTCGGCTGCCCGGTCGTCCCGCTCGACGCGTGCAGCCGCCGCACCTCGGACCGCTCGACGGCGAACATCCCGAACGGGTAGTTGTCCCGCAGGTCCGCCTTGGTCGTGAGCGGGAAACGGGCCAGATCGGCGAGCGAGCCGCAGTCCTCGGGGCGCACGCCCGCCTTGTCGAAGGCCTCCCGGTAGAACGGCACCCGTGCGTACACCCGGCCGAGCGTCGCGCGCAGCCGCTCCAGCTGGAGCGCCCGCAGTTCGTCCGCGCCCAGGCGCTCGCCCTCGTCCCACCATCGCGTCGTCGTCGACGTCATCGACCGCACTCCCGCACTCGCACCGACCGATCATTCGGTTGACCTGGACGCCAGTAATTCAAGGCCGGGGGCCTCCCGTCAAGGGATGCGTCATTGCCGCTGCCGCCGCCCGGCTGTGATGATCACGTCATGTTCACGTTCACCGCGCCGGACGGCACCGAACTGGCCTGCCACGTACGAGGCTCGGGCCCGCCCCTCATCTGTGTGCCCGGCGGCCCGATGCGCGCCTCCGAGTACCTCGGCGATCTCGGCGGCCTCACCGCCCACCGCACCCTGTACCTCCTCGACCTGCGCGGCACCGGCGACTCCGCGGTCCCGGCCGACGAGTCCACGTACCGCTGCGACCGGCAGGTCGCCGACGTCGAGGCGCTCCGCGCCCACCTCAACCTCGACCGCGTGGACGTCCTCGCCCACTCGGCGGGCTGCAACCTCGCCGTCCTGCACGCCGCCCGCCACCCCGAACGGATCGCCCGGCTCGTCCTGGTCACCTCCGCGCAATGGGCGCTCGGGCTGCGCGCCACCCCGGACGACCGCCGCGCGGCGGCACAACTCCGCCGCCACGAACCCTGGTTCGAAGCCGCCCACGCCGAGTACGAGAAGTTCCTCGCCGGGCAGAACGACGCCGACTACTCCCTCTACGACGCCTTCTTCTACGGCCGCTGGGACGAGCGCGCCCGCGCCCACGCGGCCCGCACCGACGCCCAGACCAACGAACGCGCCGAGGCCCGCTACGCCGCCGAGGGCGCCTACGACCCGCCCGCGACCCGCGCCGCCCTCTCCCGCCTCCACGCCCCGGTGCTGCTGCTCGCGGGCGAACTGGACGGCGGCCCGCGCCCCGACCTCGTCCACCGCGCCGCCAAGTGCTACCCGCGAGGACGGGTCGAGGTGCAGCCCGGCGCGGCGCACTACCCCTGGCTGGACGACGCGGAGTTCTTCGTGGCGCGGGTGGCGGAGTTCCTGGCGGCTTAGGGCCGCACCGACAGGACGTACGGGGTGGTCGTCCCCAGCGCCACGAAGCCGAGGCGCTCCAGGATGGGCCGGCTGTACGACGTGGCGTCGACCTGCACGTACGCGTATCCGCGCGCGGCGGCGATGCGCGCACGGAACGCCACCAGCGCCCGGTAGACGCCACGCCCGCGCCACTCGGGCACGGTGCCGCCGCCCCAGAGGCTCGCGAAGTCCGTGCCCGCGTTCAGTTCGAGCCGTGCCGCGCTGACCGGCTCGGTGCCGTGCAGCGCGACCACGGCGGGCACCGTCCCCGGATCGTGCGCGAGCTGCCGGCGCACCTGGTGCCCGATCGAGGAGCGGCCACCGTCGAACGCCCGCGCGTGCACCCGCTCGACCAGTTCGACATGGGCCTCCTCGGTGACCGGCAGCAGCTCGATCCCCTCGGGCGGTGCGGCATCGAGCGCGAGCCCCGCCGTCTCCGCCACGAGCAGCGTCTCGGTCTCCTCGGCCACGAACCCGGCGGCGACCAGCCGTGCGCCCAGATCGCCGGGCAGGTCATGCCCGTACGCCTTCCACTCCGCCTCGACGCGCAGGTGGCGGAAGAAGGCGGCCTGCTCGGCGATCGCGGCATCGGCGCTGTTCGCGTCGAGGTCGGACCACAGCACCCCGTTCCAGGCGTCGCCGGGCCCGGCCTGCCGCACGACGTTCCCCACCCGCTCGACCCGTGTGCCGGGGTCGTCGGGCCGCGCGTCGCGCCGCAGCTGCCGGTCGAAGAGGGAGAGCACCGCTTCCTGGTCCATCCGGCCACTTCAGCAGCGGCCCCGGCGCCCGGCAACCGGATTAGCGGGCCGCGTCGGCGGCGACCGCGCGGGCCCAGCGGTAGTCCGCCTTGCCGCTCGGGAAGCGCTGGATGGTGTCGGTGAGGACCAGCTGGCGGGGGATCTTGTAGCCGGCCAGGTGGGTGCGGCAGTGGGTCTGGAGGGTGTCCAGGGAGAGGGCGGGGGCGCCGGTCCTGAGCTGGACGACGGCGGCGACATGGTTGCCCCACTTCGCGTCGGGGACACCGGCGACCAGCGCGTCGTAGACGTCCGGATGCGACTTGAGCGCCTGCTCGACCTCCTCCGGGTAGACCTTCTCGCCGCCGGTGTTGATGCACTGGGACCCCCGGCCGAGGACGGTGACGATGCCCTCCTCGTCGACCGTCGCCATGTCCCCGAGCAGCACCCAGCGCTCGTCGCCCTTGTGGAAGAAGGTCTCGGCGGTTTTCCCGGGGTCGTTGTAGTACCCGAGCGGCACGTGGCCGCGCTGGGCGATCCGGCCCACCTCTCCGACGGCGACGGGCTCGTACGTCGCCGGATCCACCACCCGCGTACGGGAGTTGACCCGGAGCCGGAAACCCCGGCCCGCGCCGGAGTCGTCCGTCGCCGTGCCGTTGAAGCCGGACTCGGACGAGCCGAAGTTGTTGAGCAGCAGCACGTTCGGCACCAGCGCCTGGAACTGGGCGCGGACCGTGTCCGACATGATCGCGCCCGACGACGAGACGCTGAACAGGGACGAGCAGTCCGTGCCCTTCAGCGGGCCGCTCAGCGCGTCGATGAGCGGGCGCAGCATCGCGTCGCCGACCAGCGACACGCTCGTCACCCGCTCCTTCTCGATCGTGCGGAGCACTTCCTCGGGCACGAACTTGCGGTGGACGACGACGCGCTGCCCGAAGTGGAAGCCGATGAACGCGGTGAGGGTGGAGGTGCCGTGCATCAGCGGTGGCGTGGGGAAGAAGGTGATGCCGGCACCTCCCGCCGCCACCCGCTCGGCCAGCTCCTCGGGGCGCGTGACCGGCTCACCGGTCGGCGCGCCGCCTCCGAGCCCCGAGAAGAACAGGTCCTCCTGGCGCCACATCACACCCTTCGGCATACCGGTGGTGCCGCCGGTGTAGATGATGAACTGGTCGTCCGCCGAACGCGGCCCGAACCCGCGCCCGTCCGACGCGCCCGCCTCCGCCTCGGCGAACCCGACGGCTTCGAGGGGCGGCGCGGCGTCGGACGCCGGGGCGCCCACCCGTATCAGGTGCCGCAGCTTGTCCGTACGGGGCAGGGCCGCGGCCACGCGGTCGGTGAACTCGGCGTCGAAGACGAGGGCGACGAGATCGGCGTCGCGGTAGAGGTAGACCAGCTCCTCCTCCACGTACCGGTAGTTGACGTTGACGGGCACGACCCGGGCCTTGAGGCAGCCGAGCACCGTCTGCAGGTACTCGACGCCGTTGTAGAGGTGCAGGCCGAGGTGTTCGCCGGGGCGCAGGCCGCTGTCGATCAGGTGGTGGGCGACGCGGTTGGCCGCGGCGTCCAGCTCCGCGTAGGTCAGTCTGCGCTCCGCGCCCGTACCGGGGTGGTCGATGTACACGAGGGCCTCGCGGTCCGGCACCACGTCGACGACCGACTCGAACAGGTCGGCAAGGTTGTACTCCACCGCTCCTCCTGACCGTCGCACCGTCTCGGTGGCCGTCATCAGAGCAGAGGAGCGGGGAAGGGGGAAGGGCCCTCGCGCAAGTAATCTGACTGTCTGTCAGAAAACCCTTGAACTGGCTCGCCGCCTCCTGCAACCTGTTCTCGTCTCAGGGAGGTCAGCCATGGACGGGACCGAACATCTCGACGTGCGGCGCGAGGGCGCCACGCTCGTGCTCACGCTCAACCGGCCCGAGGCGAAGAACGCCTTGTCCCTGCCGATGCTCGTCGGCCTGTACGACGGCTGGGTCGCGGCCGACGCGGACGACTCCGTCCGGTCCGTCGTGCTCACCGGGGCGGGCGGGACGTTCTGCGCCGGGATGGACCTCAAAGCGCTGGCCGGCGACGGGATGGCGGGGCAGCAGTACCGGGACCGCCTTGCCGCCGACCCCGACCTGCACTGGAAGGCGATGCTGCGCCATCACCGGCCGCGCAAGCCGGTCATCGCGGCGGTGGAGGGGTACTGCGTGGCGGGCGGTACGGAGATCCTGCAGGGTACGGACATCAGGGTGGCGGGGGAGTCGGCGACCTTCGGGTTGTTCGAGGTGGCGCGGGGACTGTTCCCGATCGGCGGCTCGACGGTACGGCTGCCGCGCCAGATCGCCCGCACCCATGCGCTGGAGATGCTGCTGACGGGGCGCCCCTATCCGGCGCCGGAAGCGGCCGCGATCGGGCTGGTGGGGAGGGTGGTCCCGGACGGCACCGCCCTGGACGCGGCGCTGGAGATCGCCGACCGCGTCAACGCGTGCGGGCCACTGGCCGTGGAGGCGGTGAAGGCGTCCGTGTACGACAACGCGGGGCTGCCGGAGGCGGAGGCGCTCGCCGCGGAGCTGAAGCGCGGGTGGCCGGTCTTCGACACGGCCGATGCGAAGGAGGGGGCGCGGGCTTTCGCGGAGCGGCGCGCTCCGCGATTCCGGCGGGAGTGACGGGCCCGGGGCCACTTCGTCCCGGCCCGGCGCCTGCCCCGCCCGGTCTCGTCGCCGAGTGCGCCTCACGTCGTGGCTGGTCGCGCAGTTCCCCGCGCCCCTCGGAGCGTCTGCCGGGTGGCCGTGGGGAGGCGACCGCGCCTCGCGCCGTGGTTGCTCGCGCAGTTCCCCGCGCCCCTGAAGGCGTGCGGCTACGCCGCGCCTCCAGGGGGCGGCCCCGGGCAGGAAGATGCCGCACGAAGTGCGCATCGCAGGGGCGCGGGGAACTGCGCGACCAGCCACGACGAGCCGTGCACCCGCGAGACAACGCCGGCGGGGCAGACGCGACCGCTGAGGGGCGCGGGCAACCACGACGCGGCCCGTACACAGCGACGAACGCAATTCCGTACACCAAGCCCGGCCCGCCGAAGCGAAGGAGCCCCGATGAACAACCCGGCCCCGACAGACATACTGCGCGCACCTCTGGTCGTGGAGTTCCCCTTCACCCGCTCCCTGGGCCCCGTCCAGAGCGCCTTCCTGACCGGCCTCAAACACAAAACCTGCCTAGGAGCCCGCACCCCCAGCGGCAGCGTCCTCGTTCCGCCGGTCGAGTACGACCCCGTGACCGCAGAGGAGCTGCGTGACCTCGTGGAGGTCGGTACCACCGGCACCGTCACCACCTGGGCCTGGAACCCCGCACCCCGCCGCGGCCAGCCCCTGACCACCCCCTTCGCCTGGGTCCTCGTCACACTCGACGGCGCCGACACCGCCCTGCTGCACGCCTTGGACGCCCCGGGGCCGGAGGCCGTCCGCACAGGCATGCGCGTCCGCATCCGCTGGACCCCGGACGAGGACCGCACGGGCGCCATCACGGACATCGCCTGCTTCGAGCCGGACGACGGCAACGCCGCCGCGGCGCACCCCGGAACCACCCCGCACAACGCCCGGTACAGCGACGCGGTCACCGGCATCGTCGCCCCCGCCCGCCTCGACTACACCTACAGCCCGGGCGCCGCCCAGAGCCGCTACATCAAGGCCCTCGGAGACCACCGCACCGTGGGCGAACGCTGCCCCGACTGCCGCAAGGTCTACGTCCCGCCCCGCGGCGCCTGCCCCACGTGCGGTGTCGCCACGACCGAGCAGGTGGAGGTCGGCCCGGCCGGCACGGTCACCACGTACTGCATCGTCAACGTCAAGGCGAAGAACCTCGACATCGAACTGCCCTACGTCTACGCGCACATCGCCCTGGACGGCGCCGACCTGGCACTGCACGGCCGCATCGCCGGCATCCCGTACGACGAGGTCCGCATGGGCCTGCGGGTCGAGCCCGTGTGGAGCGAGGGCGGGCGCTACCCGGACCACTACCGGCCGACCGGCGAACCGGACGCGGACTACGACTCGTACAAGGAGCTGATCTGAGATGCGGCGACCGCCGATCAGGGACATCGCCGTCGTCGCCTTCGCGCAGACGGCCCACCGGCGCTCCACCGACGAGCAGTCGGAGGTGGAGATGCTGATGCCGGTGCTGCACGAGGTGCTCGACGCGACACGCCTGCGGACCAGCGACATCGGCTTCACGTGCTCGGGGTCGAGCGACTATCTCGCCGGGCGTGCCTTCTCGTTCACGATGGCGCTCGACGGCGTGGGGGCCTGGCCGCCGATCTCCGAGTCGCACGTCGAGATGGACGGGGCGTGGGCGCTGTACGAGGCGTGGACCAAGCTGCTGACCGGCGACGCCGACACCGCGCTCGTGTACTCCTACGGGAAGTCGTCGCCCGGCTCGGTGCGGGACGTACTGACCCGGCAGCTCGACCCGTACTACGTGGCCCCGTTGTGGCCGGACTCCGTAGCCCTCGCCGCGTTGCAGGCGCGGGCGCTCATCGACGCGGGCCACACCGACGAGCCCGCCCTGGCCGGGGTCGCCGCCCGCAGCCGCGAGGCCGCCGAGGGCAATCCGCACGCACAGCTCCGCGGCGCGGACGTCCCGCACGGCGACTACCTCGTCCGCCCCCTCCGCACCGGCGACTGCCCGCCCGTCGGGGACGGCGCCGCCGCCGTGATCCTCGCCGCCGGGGACCGCGCCCGCGAGCTGTGCGAGCGGCCCGCCTGGATCCGCGGCATCGACCACCGCATCGAGGCGCACAGCCTCGGCGTCCGCGACCTCACCGACTCGCCCTCGACGCGGCTCGCCGCCGAGCACGCCGGGGCTTTCGAGGACTCCGGACACCCCGTCGACACGGCCGAGCTGCACGCCCCGTTCACCTCGCAGGAAGTCGTCCTGCGCAGAGCGCTGCGGCTCGGCGACGACGTCCTTGTCAACCCGTCCGGCGGCGCCCTCGCCGCCAACCCCGTCATGGCCGCCGGACTCGTCCGGATCGGCGAGGCAGCCGCCCGCATCCACCGGGGGGAGTCCCGCCGGGCGCTCGCCCACGCCACCTCGGGGCCCTGCCTGCAGCAGAACCTCGTCGCCGTACTCGAAGCACGCGAAGCCGTCGAAGGGGAGGAGCCGTGATGAGCAGCAGCCGCACCGGCAAGGAGCCCGTGGCCGTCGTCGGCGTCGGGCAGACCAAGCACGTCGCCGCCCGCCGCGACGTGTCGATCGCCGGGCTCGTGCGCGAGGCGGCGCGCCGCGCCCTGGACGACGCCGAACTGACCTGGGCCGACATCGACGCCGTCGTCATCGGCAAGGCGCCCGACTTCTTCGAGGGCGTCATGATGCCGGAGCTGTACCTCGCCGACGCGCTCGGCGCCGTCGGCAAACCGATGCTGCGCGTGCACACCGCCGGGTCCGTGGGCGGCTCGACCGCGCTGGTCGCGACCAACCTCGTCGCGGGCCGCGTCCACGGCACCGTCCTGACCCTCGCCTTCGAGAAACAGTCCGAATCCAACGCGATGTGGGGGCTCTCGCTGCCCATCCCGTTCCAGCAGCCGCTCCTCGCCGGGGCGGGCGGCTTCTTCGCGCCGCACGTCCGGGCCTACATGCGGCGCACCGGCGCGCCCGACTCCGTCGGCTCCCTGGTCGCGTACAAGGACCGGCGCAACGCCCTGAAGAACCCGTACGCGCACCTCCACGAGCACGACATCACCCTGGAGAAGGTCCAGGCGTCGCCGATGCTGTGGGACCCGATCCGGTACTCCGAGACGTGCCCGTCCTCCGACGGCGCCTGCGCGATGGTCCTCACCGACCGGGCGGGGGCGGCGCGCGCGCCGAAACCGGCCGCCTGGCTGCTCGGCGGCGCCATGCGCAGCGAGCCGACCCTCTTCGCGGGCAAGGACTTCGTCTCCCCGCAGGCCGGCAAGGACTGCGCCGCCGACGTGTACCGGCAGGCGGGCATCGCCGACCCGCGCCGCGAGATCGACGCCGTCGAGATGTACGTCCCCTTCTCCTGGTACGAGCCCATGTGGCTGGAGAACCTCGGCTTCGCCGACGAGGGCGAGGGCTGGAAACTCACCGAGGCGGGCGTCACCGAGCTCGACGGCGACCTGCCCGTCAACATGTCGGGCGGTGTCCTGTCCACCAACCCCATCGGTGCCTCCGGCATGATCCGCTTCGCCGAGGCCGCCCTCCAGGTGCGCGGGCAGGCGGGGGAGCACCAGGTCGACGGCGCCCGCAAGGTGCTCGGGCACGCCTACGGCGGCGGCTCGCAGTTCTTCTCCATGTGGCTGGTCGGCGCCGAGCCGCCCACGCGGTGAACGATCGCCGCCGTCGCGGCCTGTCCGCCGTACGCACCGATCGCTAGGCTGGCGCACGGACGACGAACCGGGAGGAGCACGGACGTGGCCGAAAGCACCATCGACCAGCACCCGCTCGCGGGATGGGACAAGCCTGACCTGGATCTGAGCAACGCGGACTGGCGTTCGAGCAGCAGGGGGGCGGGCGATGTCCAGATCGCCTTCGTGGAGGGGTTCATCGCGATGCGCAACAGCGGCAGCCCGCAGAGCCCGTCGCTGATCTTCACGCCGGACGAGTGGGGCGCGTTCGTGCTCGGGGCCCGCGAGGGCGAGTTCGACCTGACGTAGGGGCCGCTCCCGCGGTCACTCCGCCCCGCTTTCCGACACGCGACCTTCGGCCCTGTCCCGCGGCTCCCGTGTGCGCGAGCCTGGGTGGAGGAACTGCTGGTCAATGAGGGCACGGTCGCAGCGTGCCCCGTGTCGGAGGCGAAGAAGCCATGAGTACGCCGCACCCCCTGCCCGTCGTCGCCGCGGTCGACGGGTCCGACGACAGCAAGCGCGCCCTGGAGTGGGCGCTCGCCGACGCGGCCCGGCGCGGCGCGGAGCTGCGCATCGTGCATGTGCGGCAGTACGCGCCCCAGCTCCAGGCCGACGTGCTCGTCGCCGGGCCCGACGAGCCCGCCGACGACCGCGTCATCGGGGACGTACGCAAGGCCCTGGAGTCGCGCGCGGGGCTGCCGCCCCTGGAGTTCATCAGCCGCGACGGGCTGCCCGCCGCCGTGCTGCCCGAGATGAGCGCGGAGGCCCAGCTCCTGGTGCTCGGCTCGCGCGGGCGCGGCGGCTTCGCGAGCCTGCTGCTCGGCTCGAACGGGTGGCCGCCGCGCGCGACGCGCACTGCCCCGTCGTCGTCGTGCCGCCCCCGGGCCGGACGGTGCACGGTGACACGCCGGTGCCGCCGGGGCCGCGTGTCGTGGTCGGTCTGCAGCCCGACGAAGCCGCCGATCCGGACGACACCGTGCTCGACTTCGCCTTCGCGCACGCCGCGCGCAGCGGGGCCCGGGTCCAGGTCGTCGCCGCCTATCCGTGGCCGGTGCTCGCCTGGTCCGCGTTCGGCGACTTCGCGCCGACCACCGTCGACCAGGAGGCCGCCGAGCAGGAGACGCTGCGCCTGGCCGAGGCCGCCGTCACGGAGCGGCGCAAGTCCCACCCCGACGTCGAGGCCGACCTGTACGTGGCGCCGGGCGACGCGGCGGGCCACCTCGTCGCCAACTCGCGCGACGCCGATCTGGTCGTGGTCGGCCGCCACCGCCGCCGCTTCACGCGCCCCGCGCCGATCCTCGGCTCGGTCACCCAGGCGGTGCTCCTGCACGCGGCGAGCCCGGTCGCGATCGTGCCTCCGGCGCCCGCGCCCGGCAAGGACTGAGCTTCTTCGGCGGCGACTCAGCGCAGGACGACACAGCCGCGCCCGGCCAGCTCCGCGAGCAGGCCGGGCGCTACGCGTACGTCGTTCCACCGCAGGTCGAGCTTCTCCAGAGCGGGCAGCTCCGTGATCCAGCCGGGCAGTTCCCGCAGCCGGTTGCTGCGCAGGTCCAGTTTGCGCAGCGCCGGAAGACCGCGCACCGCTTCCGGCACGGCGCCGAAGGCGTTCTCGCGCAACTCCAGCTCCCGCAGGGCGCGCAGGTCGCCCACGGAGGAGGGGAGAGTGGTCAGCTCGTTGCCGCGCAGCCACAGTTCGCGGAGCGAGGTGAGTCGGCCGACGCTGTCGGGGAGCGCCGTGAGGCGGTTGTGCTGCGCGCGCAGCTCGACGAGGGCGGCCATCGAGCCCAGCGTGTCCGGCAGCGCGGTCAGCCGGTTCTCGCCGACGTTCAGATACGCGAGCCGGTCCAGGGCGCCGACGCTGTCCGGCAGCTCCGTCAGCTCGTTGTCGTGCAGGTAGAGGAACCGGGTGAGGCCGGTGAGATCCCCGACGGCGTCCGGCACCGAGGCCAGCCGGTTGTGGCCGAGGTCGAGCGTGTGCAGCGCGGTCAGCGTGCCGATGCGGTCGGGGACGTGTGTGAGGCGGTTGTCGGGCAGGAGCAGGATCTCCAGCGCCGGACGGCTCCACACCTCGTCGGGTACGGAGTCCAGGCCCGCCCGCCAGTACGAGAGCGTGCGGTCACCGTTCACGAGCCCCTCCAGCGCCTAATGGTGGACGCGGAACCTATCATTAAACACATGCCTGACCTCAGCCCGGCGGGGCCGGACCGTACCCGGCTCGTTCTCGACCTCGTCCTCACCATCCGCCATGACGGCCACGGCGGTGTCGCCGACGACCTCCTCGCCCCCGAGGGCCTCAGCGCCTGGGTGCGGGACCACGTCTCCGCGCTGCCGCTGGACGCGCACTTCACGGGCGACGAGGAGAGCCTGGCCGGGGTCCGCGCGGTGCGGGCCGCCGTGCGCGCCCTGTTCGCGCGCGCCGTCCGCCCGGGGGAGCCGAGCCCCGCCGACGCCGGGCGGCTGCTGCCCGTCGCCGACGCGGTGGCCCGGCTGAACGCGGCGGCCGCGCGCGTGACCACCGCCCCCGTCCTGAGCTGGCCGGACGGGAACGACACCGCCGACGCCGCCCCGGCCGTGCGGGACACGGTCGTCACCGCCGACGCGTCCGGCACCGACCTCCTCACCGCCGCGCTCGCCCGCGCCGCACTCGCCTTCCTCGCGAGCGCCGACCGGGAGCGGCTGCGGGCCTGCCACGCGCCCCGCTGCGTGCGGTACTTCCTCAAGGAGCACCCGCGCCAGGAGTGGTGCAAGCCGTCCTGCGGGAACCGGGCGCGCGTCGCCCGCCACCACGAGCGCCACCACATGACCATCAACTCCCTTGCACAGAAGGGCACATGAGGCTCCGGCGCGAGCGGTCCGGCGTACGCTGAGGGCATGGTGCAGCAGCGCGGCGGCCGGGGCAGACGGCCCCTGCTCGAACGCGAAAGCGAACTCGCTGTCGTCGACGAGGCGCTCGACGAGCTGGCCGGGCTCCGCCCCGGCGGCGTGGAACCGCCCGAGCGACCGCACGGCGCACTGCTCGCCGTCGCCGCGCCCGCGGGGCTCGGCAAGACCTCCCTCCTTGCCGAGGTCCGCAGGCGTGCCGCCGCCAAGGGCTGCACCGTCCTGTACGCCCGCGGCGGCGACCAGGAACAGGGCGTCGCCTTCCACGTCGCGCGCCAGCTCGTGCAGCCCCAGCTCGCCGGGGTCCCCGAGCCGGAACTGCGCTCCCGGCTCGGCAGCTGGTACGCCATCGTCGGCCCCGCCCTCGGCCTGTGCGCCGCCGCGGACGGGACGCCGCCGGACCCGCAGGGCCTGCGCGACGGCCTCGACTGGGTCCTCACCCACCTCGCCGTCGACCGCGCCCCCATGGTCCTCGTCCTGGACGACGCCCACTGGGCCGACCCCGAGTCCCTGAGCTGGCTCGCCGCGTTCGCGCCGCGCGCCGAGGAGCTGCCGCTGCTGCTCGTCGTCGCCTACCGGCCCGAGGAACTGCCCGACCACGCCGAGGCGTTGAGGGGGCTCCCGGACCGCGCGGGCCGGCGCCCCCTCGGCCTCGAACCGCTCAGCGCGCCCGCCATCGCCCACATGGTCCGCGAGTCCGTCGGCGCCCACGCCGACGACGCGTTCTGCCGCGAGTGCTGGGCCGTCACCGCGGGCAACCCCTTCGTCGCCGTCGAACTCACCGCGAAGGTGCACGACCGCGGCCTCACCCCGACCGAGAACGCGGCGCACCTACTGCGTGACCTCGCCGCCGCCGTCAAGGGCAGCGGACTCATCGCCCGGCTCGAACGCCTCGGGACCTCCACCGTCCGCTTCGCCTGGGCCTGCGCCGTCCTCGGCACCGAGATCAGGCCCGAGCTGGCCGCGGGCGTCGCCGGGCTCGGCGCCGAGGAGGCCGCGGACGCCGCCGACCGGCTCCGCACCGCGCGCATCCTCACCGGCGCCGACACCCTGGAGTTCGTCCACCCGCTGATCGCCACCGCCGTCTACCGCGCCATCCCCAGCGGCATCCGCGTCGCCCTGCACGGCCAGGCCGCCTGGACCCTGGTCGACGCCGGACTCGGCCCGGCCGCCGCCGCCCGCCACCTCCTGGAGACCCACCCGGACGGCGACGGCTGGGTCGTGCAGCAACTGCGCTCCGCCGCCCGCGAGACCGTCCGCGCGGGCGCCCCCGACGCCGCCCGCCGCTACCTGGCCCGCGCCCTGCGCGAACCCCCGCCCTTCGAGGACCGCGCCGTCGTCCTCTACGAACTCGGCAGCGCCTCCCTGCTCACCGAGCCCGCCACCACCGTCAACCACCTGCGCGCCGCCCTGGAGGAGCCGATCTCCGACCCGGCCCTGCGCCAGGGCATCGTCTACCGGCTCTCCCAGGTCCTCGCCCACAGCGACCGGCTCGCCGAGGCCTCCGAGACCCTCGCCCGGGAGATGCGGCACACCACCGACCCCCGCGTCCGCCTCCGCCTCCAGGCCGAGCAGTTCATGTGGGACGCCTTCCGCGCCGACGAACCCGACTCCCCGGCCCGCTCCCGGCGCCTCGCGAAACTCGCCGACCGGCTCACAGGGCGCGACCTCACCGAGCGCTACATCATCGGCCTGCGCACCTGGGACGCCACCCTGCGCGGCGAACCCGCCGCCACCGTGATCCACCACGCCGAACGCGCCCTCGCGGGCGGCCTGCGCTGGGCCGCCGAGGACGACCGCGGCTTCGAGGTCCCCGTCCTCGTCGCCCTCTCCTTCCTCTACGCCGACCGGCCCGGCCGCACCGAGGAGCTGTTCGTCGAGGGCATCGCCGACTTCGAGCACGCCGGCTGGCGCGGCGGCCACCTCTCCTTCGCGTACACCCTGCTCGGCTACGTCCGCCACCGGCGCGGGCGGCTCGCCGAGGCCGAGGACTTCGCCCGCGCGGGTCTGCGCCTCGCCGAGCGCGTCGGGCCCGGCACACCCGCCCACTGGTACGCGGTCGGCACGCTCGTCGAGGTGCTGCTCGCGCGCGGCCGGGTCCAGGAGGCCCGGACGGTCGCGGAGACGTACTCCTTCGGGCAGCCGTTCCCCGCGGCCGTCGTCTTCCCCGACGCGCAGACCGTGTACGGGGAACTCCTCCTCGCCCTCGGCCGCACCAAGGAAGCCGCCCAGGAGCTGGCCGCCGCCGGGCGCCGGCTCGACCCGCGCGGCATGCGCAACCCGGCCTGGTGCCCCTGGCAGCTCCACCTCGCCCGCGCCGAAGCCCATGACGCCCCGGCCCGCGCCCTCGCCACCGCCCACGACGCCGTCGAACGCGCCCGCCACTTCGGCGCCCCGTCCGCGATCGGCCAGGCCCTGCGCGCCGCCGCCGAGGTCTCGACGGGCGCGGCGCGCGGCAAGCTCCTGGAGGAGTCCGTCGCCCACCTCGAACGCTCACCGGCCGGCTACGAACTGGCCTGCTCGCTCGTCGCCCTCGGCGCGGAGCAGCGCCGCGCGGGCCGCGGAGCCGACGCCGCCGACCAGCTCTACCGGGGCCTGGAGGCGGCGGCCGCCTGCGGCGCCGACGGCCTCGCCGAGCGGGCCCGCGACGAACTCGCCGCCGCCGGTCTGCGGCCCCGGCCCCTGCGCAGCCCGGCCACGCACACGCTGACCGCACGCGAACGCGCGGCGGCGGGCTGCGCCGCGCGCGGCCTCTGCCCCGCCGAGACCGCCGCCGAGCTGCACCTCGACGAGCGGACGGTGGTCCGCCTCCTGTCGGCCGTCTACCGCAAGATCGGCACGGACCAGACCGGCCTCGCGGCAGCGCTCCCTCCCTGACATGGCGGCCCCGAACCCCTGTCGCGGCAGCCGCTGACCAGAAATCCGGTTGCCAAACCCCGAGGCGGGCATCACGCCGCGAGCGACGTACGATGGACCGCATGTCCTTCCTCCGCCGCCGCGCAGCCACCCCCGCGGGCCCCGACTTCGACGTCCTGGCCATGGATCCGGGCGACTGGCCGGGCAATCTCGGCGCGGGCCTGCTGCCCGCCCCCGACGGCAGCTGCCAGGGCGTGTTCCTGCGCTACGACCTGTTCGGCGGCCGCGGCCCCGCGATGATCATCGGCAATCTGCCGGAGGGCTCCCCGGCCCGGGACACCGCCGAGGGCGAGATCCCCTTCGAGGTCGCCCAGCTCCTCATCGCGCTGGAGAACGAGGAGGAGGTCACGGTCACCGGCGTCGAGGACGTCCCGGTGATGCAGGGCGACAACCTCCTGATCGTGCGGCGCCTCAAGCTCTCCGAGACGCGGATCTCCTGCGTCCAGTTCGACCGCAGCGACAATGTCCTCGTGACCATCGCGTCCTGGGACCGCCCGATCACCGACGACCTGTACGCGCTGCTCAAGCCGCTGCCCGCGGAGCTGTTCCAGCAGGCGTGAACCACTGACACACCCCGCGACACCCTGAGACACAAGGGCCCGGATCCGCTCCCGCGCGGATCCGGGCCCCCTCTATCCGATGGCTGCTCGGTGTGCGGCCGAGGCCGTCACGACGCCTTCGACGACACCACCCGGACGTCCGCCGCCCGCACATACGCGACCCGGTGCGCGAACTGGATCTCGTAGTACACGTCCTCGCCCTTGACCACCTTGTGCGTCGAGGTGTCGAACGTGGGGGAGTAGAAGTACTCGCCCGTGGTGCGCCCGCCGATCACATAGCGCTGCCCGGCGAGGAGCTTGTACGGCAGCGGCGAGATCGCCTGCGGCGTGATGCCCGCCGGATACGCGGACGCCTCAGGGTAGGCCCGCCCGTACACCGGGATCTCGCTCGCGCCCTCCTTCGGCGTGACCACGAGCGCCTTGGCGTCGACCGCGGTCGGCTGCTTGCGCGGGTTCTCGAACCACGCCTTCTGGCCGAGATACCAGATCGCCGTCCAGTCGCCCTGGCGGTCGGCGACCGCGTACTGCTGGCCCGTCGACACCCGCGACGCCATGTCGTTCACGTCGATCGTCGACGGCTGACCGCCCGGCCGCAGGCCGATGTCCTTGACGAGCGGAGCGTCCTCGCTCGGCGCCGTGTACACGCGCACCGCGCTCGACCCGTGCGGCGCGCAGAGCTCGCCCGCCTTGGTGCAGCCGGTGAACTCCGGCTGGTTCGAGGCGAAGTCGGGCCGGATGGTGACGGCGCCGCCGCGCGGCCCCGCCGACGGATGGAACGGCTTGCCCATCAGCGCGAAGTAGTGCGCCCAGTCCCAGTACGGACCCGGGTCGGTGTGCATCGACGGGATGGTCGACGCCGTCGGGCCCGGCACCGTGTCATGGCCGAGGATGTGCTGCCGGTCCAGCGGAATGCCGTACTTCTTCGAGAGGTAGCGCACGAGCCGCGCCGAGGAGCGGTACATCTCCTCCGTGTACCAGGAGTCGGGCTGCGCGAGGAAACCCTCGTGCTCCAGACCGATCGACTTCGCGTTCACGTACCAGTTGCCCGCGTGCCAGCCGACGTCCTTCGCCTTGATCGACTGCACGATGTGCCCGTCGGTCGAGCGCAGCGAGTAGTGCCAGGCGAGGTACGTCGGGTCCTGGACCAGCTTCAGCGTCTGCTCCCACGTCGCCTCCGTGTCATGGATGACGATGTAGTCGATGCTCTGGTCGTTCGGCCGGTCCGCCAGGTCGTGGTTGCCGTAGTCGCCGTCGCCGAACTCCTCGTACGGCGCCGGGATCCACTCGCAGGACACCGTCCGCGGGCACTCGGTCTCCGAGGCGTCCGTCCGGCGCAGGCCCATCGACTCCAACTGCGCCGCCTGCGGCTTCGCGGCCGGGTCGGCGGCGAGCGCCACCCGCTGGCCGTCGTCCGTCGTGCGCCGCTCACCGTCGCGGATCACCGCGAAGACATCGCTCGCGTACGTCGCCGCGGTCGCCTCGTCGTCGGCGCCGGAGAACGCCGCGACCGCGCCGTACCAGTCGGCCGGGGTGTCGCTCAGCGGCTTGCCGAGGCGCTTCTGCGCGGCGGCGAGCAGCGCCGCGCCGCCGCGTACGTTGGCCGCCGGGTCGCTGCGGAGCCGCTCGGCGGGGATGCCGGTGAGCTCCGCCGCGCGCGGCAGCGTCTTCAGGCGCAGGGGCAGTTGCTTGTCGAGGGGTACGGTCCGGGACGCCCTGAGCGGGGCGCGCGAGTCGTCGCCGCGCGCATCGCCCTCCGCGTGGTCGTGCGCCACGGTCTCCGCGATCGCGGTGCGCGCGTCGGTCAGGTGCATGGGGCCGTAGCCGCCGGTGACGCTCGGCGCGCCGTCGTGCGCGTCCCACCGCGACTGCAGGTACGAGACGCCGAGCAGCACGCTCTGCGGCACCCGGTACTCGGCCGCCGCGGCGGCGAACGCCCCCTGCAGCCGCCCCGACGCGTCGTCCCCGGCGGCCCCGGGCGGGGCCGCGCCGAGCAGCGGAAGGAGCAGGGCGGCGGTGGCGAGCGTGCCGGCCGCGCGCACTCCCGTACGGGAACGTCTGCCGGAGGGGATACGGGTGGACCGGTGCAACGGTGCCTCCTGGAAGCGCTGGTGGTCGCACCAGTGGTATCGGCTCACCACCGATCAGTCAATCATCCCAGGGGCGCCGGAACGCCGCCTGCGACGCGTCACCGGAGTAGACCAATGCACTTACAGGAGAGGGGGGTTGGGGCGAGCCGTGAACGGCTCCCGAACGACGAAGATCCGCGGTGCGCCACCCTCGTCGGCGCGCCGCGGAACCACGTCCCCGTCAGCGAGTGCCGACCGCCGCACGGACCGCCTTGCGGGCCATGTTGCAGTCGTCGTGCAGGCGGCGCAGCAACAGCCGCTGCTCCTCGCCGGACGGCGCAGCACCGGGGTGGGCCGCTCCCGGTGCCGCCGGGGTCTGCTCGCGCAGCGAACGCTGCACGGCCGTCTCGTAGGTACGGATCTCCCTGGTCAGGATGAGCATCAGATTGACCAGGAACGCGTCGCGCGAGGCGGGGCCGCCGGACTGCGCGAGCTGGCTGATCTGCCGGCGCGCCACCGGGGCATCACCGAGGACCGCCCACAGAGTCGCCAGGTCGTACCCCGGCAGGTACCACCCCGCGTGCTCCCAGTCCACGAGCACCGGACCGGCGGGCGAGAGCAGCACGTTGGAGAGCAGGGCGTCACCGTGACAGAACTGGCCCATGCCGCCGCGGCCCGCCGCGTGCGCGATGCCGTGCAGCAGCTTCTGCAGATCACCCATGTCCCGGTCGGTCAGCAGGCCCAGATCGTGGAACTTGTTGATCCGCTCCGCGTAGTCCAGCGGCGCCTCGAAGGTGCCCGCCGGGGGCCGCCACTGGTTGAGCCGGCAGATCGCGCCGAGCGTGGCCCGCACGTCCGCCCGCGGCGGAGCCTCGGCCGGGTGGCGCTGCAGGGCCGCCACCCGGCCGGGCATCCGCTCGATCACCAGCGTGCCGTTGTCCGGGTCCGCCGCGATGAGACGCGGCACCCGCACCGGCGGCCGGTGTCGGACGAACGAACGGTATGCGGCTATTTCGTGCCTGACCCGCGCGGTCCACGCGGGGGAGTGGTCGAGTAAACACTTGGCCACGGCCGTGCTGCGCCCGGTCGTTCCCACGAGCAGTACGGAGCGCGGACTGCGCCGCAGCACCTGCACCGGATGGAACTCCGGGCAGATCCGGTGCACGGTGGCGATCGCCGTGCGCAACTGGGCGCCCTGGGGGCCGGACAAGTCGAGTCTCCCGCTGAGCGGTGGGGTGCCGATCCCCGGGGCGCGACGCGGCCGGCCGACGCCACCGAGCGCCGGGCCCGCGGGCCGCACGGGGTCGAGGTACGGGCCGCTGCCGGGCACCACCGGACGGAGGGGACGGGGCGACCGGGGCGGGGCGGACACGGAGGACGATGCTGCGTACATGGGCGAGACAGATCCCTTCGCGTGCCGACGAGTTGCGTGCGCGGCCCCGGCCCGGCCGACCGGTACACCCTGGGGAATGCCCCTGCGTCGACCGGGTCGGGGTGGCGCATTCCTACCTGACACCCCAGGGGCAGGAGCCCGACAGCTGGCGCACCCTGGCGAACCCTGGCGAATAGTCGCTCAGCAACTGACAGAGGGCTACTGTCGATTGCAGCCGAGAACCTGGGGGCTCACGTGAACGGACAACCCAACACCCGCCTGAGCGACCTGTTCGGCCTGGCCGGCTGGTCCAAGGGCGAACTCGCGCGGCTCGTCAACCGGCAGGCGGCGGCCATGGGCCACCCCCAGCTGGCGACGGACACCTCGCGGGTGCGGCGTTGGATCGACATGGGAGAGATCCCGCGCGATCCGGTGCCGCGGGTGCTGGCGGCGCTGTTCACCGAGCGACTCGGCCGTGTCGTGACCATCGAGGATCTCGGTCTCGTCCGACGCGGGCGCGCAGGAAGACGGCAGGGCCCGGAGCAACAGGGCCCCGACGGAGTGCCGTGGGCGCCCGAGCGGACAGCTGCGGTCCTCACCGAATTCACGGGAATGGACCTCATGCTCAACCGACGCGGCTTGGTGGGCGCGGGTGCCGCGCTCGCCGCAGGATCCGCACTCAGCAGCGCCATGCACGACTGGCTGCACACCGACCCGGTCCTCGCGGCCGACGCACCGACCTCCCACGATCCCCTGCATGCCGACCCCGCTGGGTTCGACCGCTACGAGGCCGCCCCCATCGGGTCGCAGGAGATCGAGGAGCTGGAGCGCTCGGTCGAGGTGTTCCGGGCCTGGGACGCTTCCCGCGGCGGCGGGTTGCAGCGCAAGGCGGTCGTCGGCCAGCTCAACGAGGTCGGCGGGATGCTCTCCTACCGACACCCTGTCCATCTGCAGCGGCGCCTGTGGGGCGTCGCCGCCAACCTCGCCGTCCTCGCGGGCTGGATGTCCCACGACGTCGGCCTCGAACCCACGGCCCAGAAGTACTTCGTCATCGCCGCGCACGCCGCGCGCGAGGGCGGCGACCGCCCGAGAGCGGGCGAGGCCCTCTCCCGGGCGGCCCGTCAGAAGATCCACCTGGGCGCCCCCGACGAGGCGCTCGACCTGATGAAGCTCGCCAAGTCCGGCTCGGGCGACGAGGTGCTGCCCCGCACCAAGGCCATGCTCTACACGATCGAGGCCTGGGCGCAGGCCTCGCTCGGCAAGGGCCAGGCCATGCGCCGCACCCTCGGCGAGGCGGAGGACCTCTTCGTCTCCGACCGGGGCGATGTGGAGCCGCCCACCTGGATGCAGATGTTCGACGAGGCGGACCTGCACGGTATGCAGGCCCTCGCCTACCGCACCCTCGCCGAGCACGAGCCGGGCGCCGCGATCATCGCGCAGCGCCACGCCAAGGAGGCGCTCGCGCTCCGCGCGGGCGGCCGCGACCGCTCGAAGATCTTCGACCACCTGTCCATGGCATCGGCCTGCTTCATCGCCGACGACCCCGAACAGGCGGACCGCTACGCCCGCCTCGCCCTGTCGTCCATGGGGTCGAACTCGTCCCACCGCACCTGGGACCGGCTGCGCGAGATGTACCGGCTCACCGGCCAGTTCGCGGGCTACCCGAAGATCGAGGAGCTGCGGACGGAGATCAAGCTGGCCCTGCCGAGGCCGAGGGTGAAGCGGGCCCAGGCCTGACCCGGTCCCCGTACGAGGAGTACCGCGGGGAGTTCAGTGCCCGATCCGGGCGACCAGGACACAGGCGTCGTCCTCGCGCTCACCCGTGCCCAGTTCGTCCACGACCACGCCGACGCACTCCTGTGCGCTGGAGGCCGTGGCCAGTCCGGGCGCGAGCGCGAGCAGCCGTTCCGCCGCGATGTCACCGTTGTGCCGGGGCACCAGACCGGCGGTGTGCAGGAGCAGGACGTCACCGGCGCGCAGTGTCTGGCGCGCGTGTCCGTAGCGGGCGCCGGGAGCCGCTCCGAGGAGCGCGCCCTCGGGTGGCGTGAGCGCACGCCCCGACCCGTCGCGGAAGAGCAGCGGGGCGGGGTGTCCCGCCTGCGCCCACGCCAGTGTGCGGGCCGCCGGGTCGTACCGGCAGCACAGGGCGCTGGCCAGGGAGGGGCCCGGGGTAGCGAGGAGGAGGTGGTTCAGCCGGGCGAGCACCTCGTCCGGGGCGGTGCCGCAGACCGCCATGCCGCGGACGGTGCCGAGCAGCATCGCCATGCCCGAGGCGGCGGCGACACCGTGCCCGGAGAGGTCGCCGACCGTCAACAGGGCGCGCTCATCGGGTAGTTCGAGTACGTCGTACCAGTCGCCGCCGATGAGGCCGCCGACGGGGGAGGGGAGGTAGCGGGCGGCCACGTCGAGTCCGTGCGGGAGCCGCAGGGAGCCACGCCACGGCGGCAGCACGGCTTCCTGCAGCTCGACCGCGAGCCTGTGCTCGGTCTGCGCGATGTGCCGCTGGCGCTGGAGCGAGTCACGGGTCTCGCTCACCGCGCGCTGGCTGCGGCGCAGTTCGCTGACGTCGCGCACGACCGCCCACATCGAGGCGGTCGAGCCGTCGGCGTCGAGCACGGGCTCGCCCATCATGTGCACCGTGCGCACGGATCCGTCCGGGCGCACGACGCGGAACTCCCCGTCGATCGACTTGCCGTCGATGAGGCAGTCCGTGACCATCGCGGTCAGTCTCGGCTGGTCGTCGCGGTGGACGAGCGCCGGCAGCTCGTCGAGGGTCAGGGCGGGGGCGGAGCGGTCGCGGCCGAGGATGCGGTAGAGCTCGTCGGACCAGGTCACCTCGTCGGTGAGCAGGTTCCACTCGGCGCTGCCGACCCGGCTGACCAGGGAGCTGTGGAGCCGCTCGGCGTCGACGGCGGCGGCGGTCCGGGGCGCGGGTCCCTCGCGCAGCTGGGCCAAGTGCCGGTCGAGGTCGCTGAGTTGGTGCACCGCGAGCTCGTACAGGGCGCGCTGCCAGCGCAGCTCGGCGTCCGCCTCGCCGTCGGTGGGGCCCGGGGTGTCCCGGCGGACCGCGTCGACGTCACCGAGGAGCCGCCGTGTCTGCGAGATCAGCGCGTCGACCGTGCCACGCTCCGGCGGCTGGCCGGTGGGGCGGTCCGCGAAGACATGGGGAGACATGACGAACTCCGATGCAGGCGCCGAGGGCCACGGCGGACGGGAGGACCGTCTACGACTGTGGCACAGGCCGCCTGGCCTCGTAAGGCATTTCGCCAGACCCGATGCGGTGGTGCTTCTGGCATATGTCGTTGTCCTCCGGGACGCCTCTCCCGGCCGTCGCAGTCGAACTGACGGCCGGGAGAAGCGTAGGAAACGGCGTAGACGCGTTCGATCGTGCGCCGATGCGCGAGAAGCCGAACGCCGTAGGGAAGGCTACGCCTGGGGGGTCGTCCGGGGCGTCGTGCTGAGCCACACCGCCGTGTCGCTCGGCAGCCGGCCATCGGGGTCGAGAGCGTCGCTCGACAACAACAGCCGCTCGTACGGCGGCAGTTGAACCGGCTCGGCGGCGCCCAGGTTCACGACGCACACGACACCGTCGGCACGTGCGAACGCCAGTGCGCCTTCGGGCGAGTCGAGCCAGGTCAGGTCGAGGCCCTCGAACCCCGGCTCGGCGGCGCGCAGCCGCAGCGCCGCGCGGTACAGCGCCAGCATCGAGGCGGGGTCGGCCTCCTGGCTCTCGACGGAGTACGTGCCCCACTCCGCGGGCTGCGGCAGCCACGGCTCGCCCGCGTTCCCGAAGCCGTACGACACCCCGTGCGCGGACCACGGCAGCGGCACCCGGCACCCGTCGCGCCCAGGATCGACCCCGCCGGAGCGGAAGTGCATCGGGTCCTCGATGCGGTCGCGCGGGACCTCGGCCTCGGGCAGGCCCAGCTCCTCGCCCTGGTACAGGTACACGGAGCCCGGCAGCGCGAGCGAGAGCAGGGCGGCGGCGCGGGCGCGGCGCAGGCCGAGCGTCAGGTCCGTCGGGGTGCCGAACCGCTTGGCGGCGAAGTCGAAGCGGGTGTCCTCGCGGCCGTAGCGGGTGACGGTGCGGGTCACGTCGTGGTTGCACAGGACCCAGGTCGCCGGGGCGCCGACCGGGGCGTGGTAGGCGAGGGTGTTGTCGATGGACGCGCGGAGCTCGGCCGCGTCCCAGGACCGGGCCATGAAGTCGAAGTTGAAGGCGGTGTGCAGCTCGTCGGGGCGCAGGTAGCGGGCGAACCGCTCGGGGTCGGGCACCCACAGCTCGCCGATGAGGACGCCGTCGTACTCGTCGGCGATCGCGCGCCAGGAGCGGTAGATCGCGTGGAGGTCGTCGCGGTCCACGTAGCCGGACTCGTCGCCGTCGACGGCGTCGGCGAGCGCCGGGTCCTTGGCGAGGAGGGCGGCGGAGTCGATGCGGACGCCGGCCGCGCCGCGCTGGAACCAGAAGCGCAGTACGTCCTCGTGCTCCTGGCGGACCGCCGGGTGCGCCCAGTTGAGGTCGGGCTGCTGGGCGGTGAACAGGTGCAGGTACCACTCGCCGTCGGGCACCCGGGTCCAGGTCTCGCCGGAGAACTGCGAGGGCCAGTTGTTGGGCGGCAGCTCGCCGTTGTCGCCGCGTCCGGGACGGAAGTGGAACAGCTCGCGCTCGGGGCTGCCGGGGCCCGCCGCGAGCGCCGCTTGGAACCAGGGGTGCTGGTCGGAGACGTGGTTGGGCACGATGTCGACGATGGTGCGGATGCCCAGGTCCCGGGCCTCCGCGATCAGCTTCTCGGCCTCGGCGAGGGTGCCGAACGCCGGGTCGATCACGCGGTAGTCGGCGACGTCGTAGCCGCCGTCGGCGAGGGGGGAGCGGTACCACGGCGTGAACCAGATGGCGTCGACGCCCAGTTCGGCGAGGTAGGACAGGCGTGCTCTGACCCCGGCGAGGTCTCCCGTCCCGTCGCCGTCACCGTCGGCGAAGCTGCGGACGTACACCTGGTAGATGGCTGCGGAACGCCACCAGTCGTCGGCCACGAGGGGTCCTTTCGGGCAGGGCGGTGCGCGCCGCGCCCCGATGAGGGGGTGCGCGGCGGCACGCGACAGAGAGTGGAGAGTGCGGGCGGGCCGGGATCAGCCTTTGAGGCCGCCGGCGGTCAGACCGCCCATGATGTTGCGCTGGAAGAGCAGGAACAGGATCAGCGTCGGCACCGACGCGATGGTGAGCGCGGCGATCAGCTGGTTCTGCGGGACGCCGTTGGAGAGCGAGTAGATCCCGACGTTCAGGGTCTGCTTGGCGGGGTCCGGCAGCGTCAGCATCGGCCAGAGGAAGTCCTTCCACACGCCGACCACCGCGAAGATGGAGACGACGCCGAGGATCGGCCGGGAGATCGGCAGGACCACGGAGCGCAGGGTGCGCATGGAGGAGGCGCCGTCGATGGAGGCCGCGTCGAGGAGCTCCTGCGGGATCGAGTCGAAGAACCGCTTGAGCAGGAAGATGTTGAAGGCGTTCGTGACGGACGGCAGCCAGATCGCCCACGGGCTGTTGAGGAGGTTGCGCTCGAAGATCGGCACATCGAGCACGGTCAGGTACTGCGGGACGACGAGGACGGTCGCCGGGATCATCAGCGTCGCCAGCATCATGCCGAGGACGACGTTGCCGAAGACCGGCCGCAGCTTGGACAGGGAGTACGCGGCGGCCACGTCGAGGACGAGCTGGAAGGCGAGCGCGCCGAACGCGTAGTAGAGGGTGTTGAAGAGGAGCTTGGCGAGGTCCATGACCTGCCAGGCGTCCTTGTAGTTCTCGGGGTGCGAGCTGTGCGGGACGAGGGTGGGCGGGGACTGGACGATCTCGGCGGTGGTCTTGAGACCGCCGGTCACCATCCAGTACAGCGGGCCGAGGAAGACGAGCGTGAACAGGCCCATCGTCACGCCGAAGACGGTCCAGTAGATGATCTTCCCGCGGCGCCGGCCGAGCGTGGACGGCGAGATCAGGGTGCGGGGGCGCATCGTGTCGGTAGCCATGTCGGTGAGATCCCAACTCCCTTGGGCGTCAGTCGTCCTGCGAACGGCTGAGGCGGACGTACACCGCGGAGAAGACCGCGAGCAGGACGAGCAGGACGAGGCCGAGGGCCGCCGCGCCGCCGTAGTTGTTGAAGTTGAAGGCGTACTGGTAGATGAGGTAGACGACGGTGGTCGTGGAGCCCTCCGGGCCCGCCCCGTTCGTCAGCAGGAACGGCTCGGTGAAGACCTGCATCGTCGCGATGATCTGCATGAGGAACATCAGCGAGAGGATCAGCCGCGTCTGCGGGATCGTCACGTGCCAGATCTTGCGCCACAGACCGGCGCCGTCCAGTTCGGCGGCCTCGTACAGCTCGCCGGGGATGCCCTGGAGCGAGGCGAGGTAGATGAGGGTGGCGCCGCCCATGTTCATCCACGTCGCCGCGATGACGACGGAGAGCATCGCGGTGTCGGTCGACTGCAGCCACTGCTGTTCGGGGATTCCGAAGACGCCGAGGACGCGGTTGAACAGGCCGTAGCCGGGGTCGTAGAAGTACTTGAAGAGCAGGACCGAGGCGACCGGCGGGAGCATCACCGGCAGGTAGACGAGCATCCGCAGGTAGCCCTGGCCGTGGCGGAACTCGTTGAGCAGGACCGCCACGAGGAACGGGACGGCGAAGCCGAGGACCAGGGCGAGCGCGGTGTAGAGCAGGGTGTTGCGCCAGGCCTGCCCGAAGGCCGGGTCGTTGAAGACGTACGTGAGGTTGGACCAGCCGGCCCAGGTGGTGCGGCCGTCCTTCGTCTTCTGGAAGGCCAGGATGAACTCCCTGACCATGGGAAACCAGGAGAAGAAGGAGAAGCAGAGCACCGCGCCGATCAGGAATCCGTGAGCGGTCAGGTTGCGTCTCACGGCGCGCGCCAGCGAACAGCTCGGGGTGCTGAGTTGGCGCTTCATGGGCGGTGCGGCCTGCGGGGACTTCGCGGGCAGCGTCGGGGCCGACATGGTCACTCCTCGGATCACAGGTACTGGCGGGGCGGCTTACTGGTTGGCCAGCACCTGGTTGACCTGCTGCTCGGCGGTGGACAGGAGCTTGTCGATGTCGGCGTCCTTGTTGGTCAGGACGCCCGACATGACGTTGTCGAGGACCTTGTAGATCTCCTGCGCCTTCGGCGGCTCGGCCTTGCCGGGCACCGGGTTGTCCATGAACGCCTTGAAGTTCTCGACCGGCATCGTGGCGTTGTCGGTACGGGACTTCAGGTCCTGCTCCTTGATCTCACCGGTGAAGAAGTTCGGCTGCGGCAGGCCGACGGGCAGCTTGTCCGCCTTCGTGCGGGCCCAGTCGAACTGGCCCTTGGCGGGGGTGAGCGTCTTGAAGTTCAGCCAGGCGACGGCCGCCTTGATCTTGTCGGGCGAGGAGCCCTTCTTGATCATGTAGTCGTTGCCGCCGAACAGCGTGGCCTTGCCGCCGGGGATCGGGCCCATGCCGAAGTTCTCGTACTCGGCGCCGAGCTGCTGGACCATGTACGTCACGTCGTCGGGCGCGGCGAGGAACATGCCGAGCTTGTCGGACGCGATCTGCTTCTGCAGGTCGCCCCACTTCAGCAGCTGCGTCTTGCCCATGCTGTCGTCGGTCCAGCGCATGTCGTGCAGCTGCTGGACGACCTGCTTGCCGGTCGCGTCGTTGAACGCGGCCTTCTTGCCGTCGGCCGTGACCATGTCGCCGCCGAGGCTGTACTGGGCCGCGGCGAAGTGCCAGCCGCCGGTGTTCTCCGCGCTGTACTCGCCGTACCCGGATATGCCGTTGCCGAGCCCGGCGATCTTCTTCGCGGCGGTGCGGACCTCGTCCCAGGTGGCTGGCGGCTTGTTCGGGTCGAGCCCGGCCCGCTTGAACAGCTTGCGGTTGATGAGCAGGCCCATGGTGTAGTTGCTGGTCGGCAGGCCGTAGAGCTTGCCGTCCTTCTTCAGGGCGTTCATCACGTTCGGGTCGATCGAGTCGATCGCCGGAACGGTCTTGGGGGTGACGTACGCCGTGATGTCCTCGGCGCCGTTGTTGTCGAGGACCTGCTGGAGGTCGGTGAAGTAGGTGTAGAAGACGTCCGGCTGCGACTTCGCCTTCAGGGCGGCGGTGAACCGGGCCGGCTCCTCGCACTGACCGGCGGTCGACTTACCGTCGATCGTGACGTTCGGGTACTTCTTGTTGAACTCCTTGACGTCCTCCACCCACTCCTTCCGCTCGGCCGCCTTGTTCTTCGGCGGCATGCAGTCGATGGTCAGCGTGACCTTGGTCTTCGGGTCGAGCGGTGCGCTGATGTCGGCCTTCGACCCGGTGCCGCCCGAACCGCCGTCGTCGGAGCTGCTGCTGGTGCCGCAAGCGGCGAGCGAGCCCAGGGCGAGGGCGGTGGCGATGGCGACCGCGGACGTGCGGCGGACAGGACGTGACCAGGTGGTGCTTCTCATCGGTTGAGTCCCCTTCGGGCCTGAGCCCGCCTGTGCGTACAGGCAGGCAGGAACGTGGAGGCCCGCGGCACTGGGCTGCACGGGGAGGTGCGTGCCGGGGGCGTGCCACACTCAAGCACCGACGACGGATCTCCGCAAGATGTCGCGCGTACTCCGCAAAAAATTAACAGGTTGAAGTCAAGGGGGGAGTACGCGTCACGGGCCCGCCGTCGTGCGGCGGACCCGTGGCGTCCGTTTCTTGCGTTCTGTTGCGCTTGGTTGCGCTCGTCGCGCGGTTACTTGGCGGCCGGGGGCGGTGCCGTCGAGCCGCGCACGACCAGTTCCGGTTCGAAGAGCAGCTCGCCGGCGGGGACCGTGCCGCCCTGGATCTGCGCCACGAGGAGCTCGACCGCGGCGCGGCCCATCGCCTCGATCGGCTGGCGCTCCGTCGTCAGCGGCGGCTCCGTGCAGTTCATGAACGCCGAGTCGTCGTAGCCGACCACCGACACGTCCTGCGGCACGGAGAGCCCGGCGCGGCGGGCGGCGCGCACGGCGCCGAGCGCGAGCGGGTCGCTGGCGCAGATGATGCCGGTGATGCCGCGCTCCAGGAGCCGGGTCGTCGCCGCGTGGCCGCCCTCAAGGGAGAACATGGCGCGCTCGATCGCGTGGTCGGGGAGCTTGCCGCCGGTGGCGCGGGCGACCGCGCGGGCCGCGGTGAGCTTGCGGCGCGAGGGCATGTGGTCCTCGGGGCCGAGGACGAGCCCGATCCGCTCGTGGCCGAGGGAGGCCAGGTGGCGCCATGCCTGCTCGACGGCGACCACGTCGTCACAGGCCACGCGCGGGAAGCCGAGCCGCTCGATGGAGGCGTTCACGAGCACCACCGGGACGTTGCGCTCCGCGAGGCGCTGGTAGTGCCCGTGCTCGGCGTCGGCCTGCGCGAACAGACCGCCGGCGAAGACCACCCCGGAGACCTGCTGCTGGAGGAGCAGCTCCACGTAGTCCGCCTCGGAGACCCCGCCTTTGGTCTGCGTGCAGAGCACCGGTGTGAGGCCCTGCTGGGCGAGGGCGCCGCCGATCACTTCCGCGAAGGCGGGGAAGATCGGGTTCTGCAGCTCCGGCAGGACCAGGCCGACCAGGCGGGCCCGCTCCCCGCGCAGCTGGGTCGGCCGCTCGTAGCCGAGTACGTCGAGTGCGGTGAGGACCGCTTGTCGTGTGGCCTCCGAGACGCCGGGTTTGTTGTTGAGCACCCGGCTGACCGTGGCCTCACTGACTCCGACCTTCTTCGCCACCTGAGCAAGTCTGCGCGTCATGTGCGCAAGATTAGCGCAAAAGATTGCGAGCAGTTTGCGTGATGGTGACATCCGGTCACGGACTCAGGGACGTGCCTCACGCCGCGAGCGAGACCCTCCGCGCCCCCGGCCACAACTGCCGCACCGGCGCCCGGACGTCGCCGCCCGGCAGCAGCTCCCCGGTGTCGTCGAAGACGATCGTGCCGTTGCACAGCAGGCTCCATCCCTGCTCGGGGTGGGCGGCGACGACGCGGGCCGCGTCGTGGTCGGGGCGGTCGGCGGCCGGGCACGGGGGCTGGTGGGAGCACATCGGGCACCTCCGGACGGAGAGTTCTCGGGAGAAGTTCCTCGTGGGGTAAGACTCCCGCCCGGGTGTGAAGTCATCGTCGCGGCAATGTCTCAGTCCGTCGTCAGAGCGAGGACGCCGTACCCGAATCCGTCCGCCTCGACAGTCGAGCCGTCCGCGGCGATCCGCACCCCGGACACCTCCACGGGCCGCGCCCCCGCGAGCCGCCCCGGCTCGGACGGGGCCCAGGTCCGCCGCCCGCCCGCCGGATTCACCACCACCAGGAACTCCCCGCCCCGGACGTGGACGAACGGATGCCCCTCGTGCAGCACCTCGACGGGGGAGCGGGCGCCGAGTGCCGGAGCGGAGGCGCGCAGGGCGACGAGGCGGCGTACGAGGTGCAGCAGCGAGCCCTCGTCGGCCCGTTGCGCGGCGACCGACGGGCGGTCCGGCGCGGGATCGAGCGGCAGGTAGAAACGCTCCTCGGGCGCGGAGGAGAAACCCGCGCCGGGACCGTCGTCCCACTGCATCGGCGTACGGGAACCGGCCCTGTTGTAGTCCGGCCCGAGGACACTTCCCTCGGTGTCGGGCAGGCCGGGGACGTACCGCATCCCGATCTCGTCGCCGTAGTAGAGGGCGGGCAGCGTCGGCCAGGTGAGCTGGAAGGCGAACGCCGCCGGGAGCTGCTCCGCCGTGCGCGGCCCGCAGTGGAGGCGGGAGAAGTCGTGGTTGGACGTGGGCAGCGACACGAACCCGGTGTCGCCGAGCGCGCTGTCCGCCGCGCGCCACGCCTCGACGAACGGGCGGGGCGAGCCGAGCCCCGAGGCGTCGAAGAAGCAGTCGAGCGGCGCCCATGCCTCGTTCCGCGTGCCCGCCCCGTTGTTCCACAGCGAACGCATCGCGAGCCCGTCCGTCTCCCCGCCGAACTGGAGGAAGAAGTCGGCGTGGAACCCGGCCGGCACCGACACCTGCGGATCGCCCCACTCGGCGAGCAGTACGGCGTCCGGGTGGGCCCGGTCGAGCCAGTGCCGCAGTTCGGTCCAGATCCGCGCCGTGGCCCGCTTGCCCGGATCGTCCTTCACCAGCGACGCCGCCATGTCGACCCGGAACCCTGACACGCCGAGCCGCAGCCAGTGGTCCATGACCGCGCGCAGCGCCTCCCGGTTGGCGCGCGGGCCCTCGGCGTCGACGGGCTGGCGCCACGGTTCGGCCGCGCTCTCGCGCGCGTAACCGAAGTTGAGGGCGGGCTGCGAGTCGAAGAAGTTCGGCAGGTAGCCGCCGGGCCGGGGCCCGGGCGAGCGGACGAACCCCGGGGGGACGCCGTCCGCGCTCCAGATGTAGCGGTGGTCGTCCGGATCGTGCGCGGACGCGCGGAACCACGCGTGCTCGTCGGAGGTGTGCCCGGCGACCAGGTCGAGCAGGACCCGGATGCCGCGCCGCCCGGCGGCGTCCACCAGCGCGGCCAGGTCGTCGTCGGTGCCGTAGCGCGGGGCGAGCGCGAAGTAGTCCGCGACGTCGTAGCCCGCGTCACGGAACGGGGAGGCGAAGCACGGGTTGATCCAGACGGCGTTCACGCCGAGCCAGGACAGGTGGTCGAGCCGCTCGGTGATGCCGCCGAGGTCCCCGATGCCGTCCCCGTCCGAGTCCGCGAACGACTGGGGGTAGATCTGGTAGAAGACGGCGTCGGACAGCCAGGCCGGGGCGGGGCGGAACGAGGTCATGGACGCGAGCTGCCTCTCGGTCGGGAAAGGCCGGGCGGGCCGGGCGTCCCCGTGGATCAGGTGTGCGGGACCACGGCCACCGGACTCATCACATGGTGCACCACCGAGTGCGCCGTGCGGCCCAGTTCGGCCGCGTCGGCGTCGCGTCCGATCACCGTGAGGCTCGCCCCCGTCGACGC
>NZ_JAOCNE010000004.1:45311-48414 GCF_056172735.1 Streptomyces sp. R818 | reverse complement strand
GGGAGTGGAGCCGGGTGGAGCCGGTGTGGGGGCGCCGGCACGCCTGACACGGTGCGGAGGGGTCCGGTCGCCGCAGCCGCAGCCGCAGCCGCAGCCGCTGTCCGCCGCGGCCACGGCCGTCCCGTACGACATGCGTTCCGTGCGGCAATTCGCCGCCGTACGGCTTCTCGTGACGGGTCATTCCCCCGATGCCGGCGAGGCGGGCCCGTCCCGTCCTGTACGAATGTCGGCCCGCCGTCCGATCCGACAGGCCCCCTGGTCAGGGCCGTTCGGCCCCTGGGCGGAGCGGGCGCGTCCGGCGATCGTCGAGGTATCGCACGACGGCAGTCCGGTCAGTGCGACGACCGCCGTCCGGGCCACGCGCCGACCCACGCCGGCCCGGGCGGGCGGTAACCGGAGGGAAGTGTTCCCGGCCGTCGTGGCGCGCCCCCGAAAGGAGGCAGCCCATGACCACCATGGCCCCGCGCCTGAGCCAGACCCTGCCCGAGGAACACCGCGGCCGGCTGATGCGCATCGCCCGTGAGGTCACCTTCCCGCAGAACGCCAGGCTCTTCGACGAGGGGTCGCGCGCGGACCGCTTCTGGATCCTGCGCAGCGGCAGCGTCGCCCTGGACATGCGCGTACCGGGCCGGCGGGCCCCCGTCGTCGAGTCGCTCGGCCGGGGCGAACTGATCGGCTGGTCCTGGCTGTTCCCGCCCTACGTGTGGCAGTTCGGGGCGCAGGCCGAGACCCCGGTGCGCGCCCACGAGTTCGACGCGTTCACCGTGCGCCTGATGTGCGCGTCCGACCCCGGACTCGGCTCGTTCGTCGCCCAGTGGGTCGGCCAGATCCTCGCCCACCGCCTCAGCGTCACCCGCTCACGCCTCCTCGACCTCTACGCCCCCTACGGGTACGACGCGGCCTGAGCTCCCGCCCGACGGCCCTGACAGGCCCTGACCGCCGCGCCGGTCGGGGCCGTTCGGCCCTGGCGGATCACCGTGCGGGGCCGCAGGATCTAGGGACACCACATCCGAGGGGGACGTATGCCCGAGCCACTCGCCTTCTCCGCGGACCGTCCCATCCGGATCCTGCTGCTCGACGACCACGAGGTGGTCCGCCGGGGCCTGCGGGACCTGCTCGGCGCCGAACCCGACATGGAGGTCGTCGGCGAGGCCGCGACCGCTGCGCAGGCCCTCGTCAGGGGTCCCGCGCTGCGCCCCGACGTCGCCGTGCTCGACGTCCGTCTCCCGGACGGCGACGGCATCACCGTCTGCCGTGAACTGCGCGGCCTGCTTCCCGGTCTCCACTGCCTGATGCTGACGTCGTTCGACGACGACGACGCGCTGCTCGACGCCATCATGGCGGGCGCGGCCGGATATGTGCTGAAGCAGATCAGGGGCTCCGACCTGGTCTCCGCCGTACGGACCGTCGCCTCGGGCCAGTCCATGCTCGACCCGGCGACGACGGCGCGGCTGATGCGCAGCCTGCGCGGGCCCGAGTCCTACGGCGCGGAGCACGGCGGCTCCGACTCCCCGGACTCCGCCGTCTCGGCGGACCACCGGATCGCCGATCTCACCGAGCGGGAGCGGGACATCCTGGCGCTGGTGGGCGAGGGGCTGACCAACCGGCAGATCGGCCTGCGCCTGTTCCTGTCCGAGAAGACCGTGAAGAACAACATCTCGCGCCTGCTCGCCAAGCTGGGCGTGGAGCGGCGCATCCAGGCGGCGGTGATGGCCAGCAGGCTGCCACCGCGCCCGCAGTAGTTCCCGCCAGTCGCCCTGTCCCGTCAGTCGCCCTGTCACGTTCCCTTCTGCAGCGGTACGTGCCACTCCAGGCGGGTGCCGTTGCTCTCCCGCCGGGCCAGGGTCAGCGTGCCGCCGCGGCCACGGGCGCGCGCCGCCATGTTCGCCAGGCCGCTGCGGTGCTCGTCCGCCACGTCCGGGATGCCCACGCCGTCGTCCTCGACGACCAGGGTCAGGGTCCGGCCGCGGACGAGGAGCGCGACCTCCGCCTTGGACGCGCGCGCGTGCCGTGCCACGTTCGTCAGCGCCTCGCCGAGCACCGCCACGGCGTCGTCGGCGACGGCCAGGGGCACGTCCACATCGATCAGGCCCTCCATGCGCAGCGCCGGGGTGAAGCCGAGGACCCGCGCCGCGTCCTCCACGGCCCGCACCGTCCGGATCCGCAGGCCGCTCCCGGACGGCGGCGCCTCCTGTTCGCGCAGGCCGAAGATGGTGGAGCGGATGATCTTGATGGTGGTGTCGAGGTCGTCCACCGCCCGCATCAGGCGCTCCGCGGCCTCCGGGTGCTGCACGAACCGCTGCGCGCTCTGCAGCGTCATCCCGGTCGCGAACAGCCGCTGGATCGCCAGGTCGTGCAGGTCCCGGGCGATCCGGTCGCGGTCCTCCAGAAGGCTCATCTGCTCCGCGTCGCGGCGCCGCTCCGCCAGCTCCAGGGCGAGCGCGGCCTGCCCGGCGAAGCCGACCAGGGGCACCAGCTCGGCGGCGGCGAACCGCTGCCGCTCCGCCCGGCGCGCGAGCGTGAGCACCCCGCGCACGCTCTCCGGTGTGCCGATGGGCACGGCGACGGCGGGGCCGAGCCCCTCCCAGCGGGCCGGCTGATACGTGATGCGCGGGTCCTTGCGCACGTCGTCCGAGGTGACCAGCTTCCCCGAGGCGAGGGCGGCGCCCGCGAACGTGCCCTTGCGGGGCAGCGTCACGTCATGATGGGCCTCCGCGTGCTCGCCGAGGGCCAGCGTCTCGTGCAGGTTCTCGGTGCCGGGGATGACGAGCGCCACCATGCCGAGGTCCGCCGCGGCGATCTCCCGGGCCCGCTCCACCATGAGCCGCAGCACCGGCATCTCGGCCGCGCCGGAGAGCAGGCTGCCGGTGAACTCGGCGCTCAACGACAGCCAGCGCTCCCGCAGTTGCACCTCCTCGTACAGGCGCGCGTTCTCGATCGCGACGCCCGCGGCGGCGCCGAGCGTCTGCAGCACCGCCACGTCCTCGTCGTCGAAGTCCATGCCGCCGCGCTTCTGCGTCAGGTACAGATTGCCGAACACGTCGTCGCGCACCCGGATGGGCACCCCGACGAAGGTGTGCATCGGCGGATGGTGCGGCGGGAA
>NZ_JAOCNE010000004.1:42023-44634 GCF_056172735.1 Streptomyces sp. R818 | reverse complement strand
CGCGAGTTCGGCCGCGACCTCCCGGTTGGTCAGGCCGTCGCCGACGAGCGCGGAGACCTGCCGCTCGCGGGGCGTGAGGACGTCGGTGGGGCCGGAGCGCCGCGCGCCGACGGCCGCCCCCGGCCCGACGGCGAGCGCCGGCTCCACCACCGCGTCCAGCGACAGCTGCCCGCCCTCGGCGAAGGCGTCGCGGTAGCCGTCGTCGCCCAGCGCGGAGCGCGCCCGCGCCGCCGCGTCCGCGTGCAGCGCGTGCAGCACCGGGAGCCCGAACCTCGCCTCCTTCGCGGAGCGGCGCCACAGCGCGTCCGCCGCGCCCTGCAGCACGGCGACCCGCTCGAAGCACCGCGACCGCGCCGCGTACCAGGCGAGCCCCTCGAGGCAGTGGGCGACGCCCATCAGATCGTGCAGGGCCGCCTTGCTGCGCAGCGCCTCCCGCGCACAGGCGACGGCCGCCTCGTGGTCGCCGCGCAGCCACAGGCCGACGCTCTTGACCCACAGCGCCCAGCCGCGCGCCCACTGCTCGCCGGGGTGCGCGGCGCCGCGCGCGAGCGAGTCGTCGCACCAGGCGATGCCCCGGTCGTGGTCGCCGGAGAGGACGAGCATGAAACCGCCGTAGAAGCCGATCATCAGCAGGCCCGTCTCGTCACCCAGTGCCGTCATCCGCTCGCGGGCCTCGGTGAAGTCCTCGGCGCAGCCGTCCATCAGGCCGGAGAAGTAGCGGCGGTGCGCCTGGAAGGCGAGCGTCCACGCGGCGCCGACCGGATCGCCGATGCGCTCGGCGAGCGCCTCGCCCTCCTTCAACAGCTCCTCGTTGCCGCCGCGTTCGCCCTGCAGGTCCATGTACCAGCTGCTCAGCCACAGCGCCTTGACGCGTACGGGCGTCTCGTCCCGGCACCCGTCGAGCGTGCGGCGCAGCCAGTACCGGCCCTCGGTGAGCAGGCCCGTGGTGTGCCAGTAGCCCCACAGGGCCGTCGCCATCCGCAGCCCCTGCTCGTGCAGCCGGGGCGAGGACACGCAAGTCTCCAGTGCGGCCCGCACGTTGGCGCGGTCGCGCACCAGGGCCCGCAGCAGCGGGACCTGCGCGTCGCCCGTCCACTCCTCGTCGAAGGAGCGGGCCACCTCCGTGAAGTACGCGAGGTGGCGGCGCCGGACCGTTTCCTCCCCGCCGACCGCCGCCAACTGCTCCGCGCCGTACTCGCGGATCGTGTCGAGGAGGCGGTAACGGGTGCCCTCGGGCGTCTCCACGCGGATCACGACGGACTTCTCGACCAGGCCGATGAGCGCGGTCAGCACCTCCTCCCCGGGCAGCGCCACGCCGGGGACGGGGCCCGTGCGCGCGGCCGGGTCCGCGCACACCGCTTCCGCTGCCTGGAGGCTGAACTCGCCCGCGAACACCGAGAGCCGGGCCCACAGGAGACGCTCCTGCGCCGTCGACAGGTCGTGGCTCCAGCCGATCGCCGTCCGCAGCGTCTGGTGGCGCGGCACCGAGGTGCGCCGCCCGCCCGTCAGGAGGCGGAAGCGGTCGTCGAGGCGGAGGAGGACCTCGCCGAGGGAGAGCGCCCGCAGCCGGGACACCGCGAGCTCGATGGCGAGCGGGATCCCGTCGAGGCGGCGGCAGAGCGCCAGCACGTCGGCCCGGTTCCCGCCGTCGACCGTGAAGCCGGGCACGGCCGCCGACGCCCGGTCCGCGAACAGGTCGAGGGCGTCGCTCGCCCGCGCCGGGCCCGCGGCGTCCGGCTCGGGCACGCTCAGCGGCCCGAGGGCGAGGACGTGCTCGCCCGCCACGTCCAGCGGCTGCCTGCTCGTCGCCAGGATCCGCAACTGGGGCGCCGCGCGCAGGAGTTCGTCACAGAGCAGGGCACATGCGTCGACCAGGTGCTCACACGTGTCGAGCAGCAACAGCAGCTCCCGCTCCGCCAGATACTCGGCGATCACCTCGATCGGCGGGCGGGCCGTCTGCTCGGGCAGGTCGAGCGCCGCGGCGACGGTGTTCGCGAGCAGTTCGGGGTCGCTCAGCGCGGACAGCTCCACCAGCTGCACCCCGGAGGGGAACGTGGGGCGCAGCTCGTACGCCGCGCGCACCGCCGTACGGGTCTTGCCGACGCCGCCGGGGCCCGTCACCGTCACCAGGCGGGCCCGCGCGAGCACGTCGGCCAGCTGCGCCAGCTCGCGCCGCCGTCCGACGAAACTGGTGGCCTCGGCGGGCAGTTCACCCCACGTGCGGCGGCCGGAGCTGCGGTTCATGTGCGGTCTCACTTCGTACGGGGCGAGCGGTGGCGGGCGGTGGCGGGCGGGACGACGCGTCTTGTCCCGCCACGGTAGAAGCGTTCCGCCCCACCCTTGGCGGCTTCACCGGATCACCCCGCGCGGACCGGGCGGAGGTGGGACACTGCTCTCCCGCGGTCGGGTCCGCGCCACCACTCCCATGCCGCGGGCACATTCCGGATGCCGTAGGCACATGCTCAGCGCACTTCGGGGAAGACGTCACACACGGCACCCGGCTGACTACACTTCCCGGCATCCCTCGCGATCACCGCGGCCCGACCCCGTTGCCCCGGCCGCCCCAGGAAGGCACCCATGACCACCCGCCCGCGTACGACAAGCCCGACCC
>NZ_JAOCNE010000004.1:0-39006 GCF_056172735.1 Streptomyces sp. R818 | reverse complement strand
AACGCTCCCCTGGCCTGGCTCGTGCTCGGCGTCGTCGTCCTCAACATCGGTCAGCAGGCCGTTCTCAACAGCAGCCAGACGGTGATCTACGCGCTGCGCCCCGAGGCCCGCTCCCGTATCAACTCCGCGTTCATGACCTGCTTCTTCCTCGGCGGCGCCCTCGGCTCGGCGCTCGCCTCCGTCGTCTGGGCGGCGGCGGCCTGGCCCGGAGTCTGCGCGCTCGGCGCCCTCCTCGCCGCCAAATCCTTCCTGACCTGGGCGACGGAACGCCGCCCCGCCTGACAACGTACGGAGAGACCCTTGAAGATCACTGTTCTCGGAGCCGCGGGCAATGTCGGCCGCCGGGTCGTCGCCGAGGCGCTCGCGCGCGGGCACGACGTCACCGGGGTCGTACGGGACTTAACTCGCGCGGCCGCGCTGCCCGCCGATGTGCGGCTGCGCATCGGTGACGCGTCCGACCCGCACACCGTCGCCCGCCTCGCGGAGGGGCAGGACCTGATCGTCTCCGCGACCCGTCCGGCGCCCGGCCGCGAGCCCGAACTGGCCGCCGTCGCCCGCGCCCTGCTGACCGGCCTGCACGCGACCGGCGTACGGCTCCTGCTCGTCGGCGGCGCCGGAAGCCTCATCGTGCCCGGCACCGGCGGCACCACCGTGAAGGACGCCCCGGACTTCCCCGCGTCCTGGCGGCCCATCGCCCTGGCCTGCGACGAGCAGCTCGCCGCCTGCCGCACCACCGCCCACGACGTGGACTGGGCGTATCTCAGCCCGGCCGCTCTCCTCGAACCCGGCGAGCGCACCGGCCGCTACCGGCTCGGCGCGGACGACCTCGTCGTCGACGCCGACGGCACCTCCGCGCTCTCCATGGAGGACCTCGCGGTGGTGCTCCTGGACGAGGCCGAGCGGCCGGCGCACCACCGCACCCGGTTCACGGCGGCCTACTGACGGTGACAGCGGCGCGAGCATTCCGTCCGTTTGCGGGTGAAACGCCAGGGCACACGGGCGGGGACCGCCTCCGACGACCGCCGACAAGGAGCCCCGACGATGCTGCTGGCCCACCCCGCCCTGCTGGCCGATCTCGTGCGCGAGTACGAGACGCTCAGTGTGCTCGACGCCGGGGAGGGCGGCGCCGAGGCGCGTCGCCGCCTCGACGACGTGTCGTACACGCTCTGCGTCGCCACCGGCACCCGTGACATCGACACCGCGCTCGTCGCGGCCCGGCACCGGCTGCCCGGCGCCCGGGTCCACGACGAGTCGCTCATCGGCGCGGCCCGCCCCCGTACGGAGGCGCGGATGTCAGGGGTATGACACGACCGTCGACGGCACCGTGGAGTCGCCCGACGTGGCGGACCCGATGTCGTTGATGACGTGGTCGTACTGGCCCTTGCCGCCGAGCGAGACCACGAGCAGGCCGTGGAACTTCACGCCCGGCGTGTTCGGCGCGGCGAAGCCGTGGCCCTGCTGGATCGTCGAGTCCGAGGTGTAGTTGCAGTAGGAGCCGAGACCCCAGCCCTCGTGCGTGGTGACGTTGTCGGCGACCTTGTAGGCGGCGAAGCCCTTGACCGAGCCGTTCTGGATCGCGGCCTGGTTCGGGGCGTCGTACGCCTTCTCGTTCTGGTAGAAGATCGTGCGCCCGCGCTCGCCGTTCCACTGCACGTCGTACTTGTTGAAGTGCTCGACGAACAGGCCGGTGGCGAGGACGTCGTCGCCGTTGACGACGACGCCGTAGTCGGCGCGGTTGGTCTCCCAGCCGACGCCTTCGCCGTGGTCGGCGCGCCACACCCAGGTGTGGTCGACGATGGTGTGCCGCGCGTTGATCACCATGCTGGTGGTGGCCTTGCCCGCGCCCGCGCCGCCGATCCGCACGAACACGTCCTGCACGGTGATCGGGTCCGCCGAGTGGTCGGCCGACGCGCCCTGCGGGCCGACCTCCAGCAGCGTCTCGGAGTTGACCGTCCCCGCGTCGATCAGGAACCCGGCGAGCCGCACCCCGTCCACGTCGGCGACCTTGACCGCGGTGGCTCCGCCGTCGGGGATGAGCGTGGCGTAGCCGAGGCCGAGGACGACCGTGCCCGCGCGGTCCACCTGGATCGGCGCGTCCAGGTGGTAGACGCCGGGGGTCAGCAGGAGGTGCAGGCCGTCGGAGAGCGCCGCGTTGATCGTGGCCGCGCTGTCCCCGGGCTTCGCCACGTAGAACTGGTCGAGCGGGACCGAGGTGCCGCGCGGGGTGCCGCCGCCCCAGCTCGTGCCGCGCGCGTTCGTCCGCTTCTCCGGCAGGAAGACCTTGTAGTCCGCGCCGTCGAGGTACAGGAACGGTTTCTCGCGGGAGACCGGCGTCGCGTCGAGCGTCGTGTACGGCGGGTCGGGGAAGCTCTGCGCGGGCGCGCCCTCTACGCCGGAGAACACCATGTTCCAGACGGCGTTCTCCCAGCCGCCGACCGACGAGTCACGGGTGTACCACTGCTGCTGCGAGTACGGGGCGACCTTGCCGTCGATCCGGCTGTCGGCGATGTAGCCGCCGCTGGCCCAGCCGTAGCCGTCGGGCGCCAGATTGAGCCCGCCGCGTACGTGCATCCGGCGGAAGGGCGCCGCTTGCGCGACCGCCCACCGGTTGGTGCCGCTGACCGGGACCAGGGCGAGGTTCTCCGCGCTGCGCCAGAAGTTCTGCGTGGCGTTGCCGTCGAACCAGCCCGCGTCGACCGTCACGTCCCCGTTGATGGTCGTGTCGTCGGGGGAGAGGCCGAGGCCCGCTATCGAGGTGTAGAAGCCGAGCTGCGCGTTGAGCCCGCTGTACGTGCCCGGCTTGAACAGCAGCGCGTAGCGCCCGGCGCCGAACTGGGCCGACTCCTGCTGCTTGAAGATCTCGTCGAGCTTGGCCTGGATGCCGGGGGTGGAGGGGTCGAAGACGATGACGTTCGGACCGAGGTCACCGCCGCCGGCGGCCTTCGCCTCGCGGGGCGCGGACTCGGTCGCCGAGGCGACGGCGGTACCGAGCACGGGCAGCGTCGCGGCGACAGCGGCCGCCGCGCCGAGAACCGTACGGCGGGTGGGGCGAGTGGTGCGTGCGTGGCGTGGGGGGAGGTCGGACACGCGGCTCTCCTGGTTCATGAAGTGAACGAGTGGGGGTGTGGGAGCGCTCTCCAGGCCAGGCATGTTTCAGGTGTGAGACGTGGGCGTCAAGAGTTGTGACCGAAGTTCGAAGAGATCGCGGGGTGCACACGCAACATAGCGCGCACAACGGGCAGTTGGCGCTTCAGGAAGTGACGGAACGGCCACCACCAGTGCTTGATCCAGATCCTGATCCTGGCCACGAGTTAGGCGGCGAACATGCCCCGGCCCGTCGTCTCCTCCTCCAGGACCGTCTGCGCCCGGTGCGCCGACGACTGCCACAGCGTCGTCACCGGCTCGTAGACGCGCACCCCGGCCGGGGCGCCCAGCTTCAGGGCCTGGAACGTCCGGCCGTCGTGGTCGGGGACGGTGACCACGTGCACGGAGAGGACCGTGCGGGCTCCGTCCTCGGCGTCCTTCGAGTCCGACAGGGAGCGGACCGCCGCGTACACGGTGGTGTGCGCGGCGAGGGTGCGCCCGGCGTGCGGCACGGTCGGCACCGGGAGCGCGGCACCGTCCAGCTCGCCGTAGGTGACGGTCGGCACGCGGTCGACGAGGCAGGCCCGCGCCGAGTCGTTGCGCAGGCTCAGCTTCAGTACGCCGTCGCTGTCGTCGGACGGCTCGGCGCGCAGCGTGAGGTCCTTCTCGGCGCAACGGGGCCGTTCCCCGGCCGAGGCGCCCGACGAGGCGGCGACCGGGGCGGCGAGGGCGGTCACGGCGATCGCGGCGGCCGTGACGAGACGGGAACATGCGCGCATCGGAGCCCCCAGTTCGTGGTGCGGGGCGCTACGGCTCCCCGCGGAAATGCGGACATAAAAGGGTATCCCGGGCTACGGCTCCGCGCATCCGGGCGCCGGGGCGCCGGGGTCCCAGCCCTCCACGAGCCACTTCCCGTCGCGCATCAGGTCCCGCGCCGCCAGCTCGTTCACCTCGCGCCACGCCTGGATCAGCAGCGGGCGGATCCGGAAGTACGGAGAAGGGCCGTCGGCGGCGCGCGGGTCGAACCCCGTCTTCTCCGCGAACGTGTCGCCGAAGGCGGTCGTCACCTAAGGCGGGCCGGGTACGGGCGGTGCCGCGTAACAGCGTACGTCGACCAACTCACCCGGTCCCCACTCCTGTTGACCCTTGGCGAGGAACTCCCAGCCTTGTCGCTCGTACAGGGCGATGGCGGCGGTGTCGGTGGTGACGACGTCGAGGACGGCGCGGGCTCCGCGCCGACGGGCCTCGCGCGCGGCTTCGTCGAGGAGCAGTGCGCCGATCCGCAGGCCCCGGGCCCCGGGATCGACGAACAGCCTGCTGACGACGGCCGCCGCGGCCGCCGGGACCAGGCCGGGCGCCACATCACCCCCGTCGGGCCGCACGAGCAGCACATGCCCGACGATCCGTCCCTCGTGCTCCGCGACCCATCCCGCGTCGCCCGCTTCATGGGCCAGCCAGCGCGCGGGGTCGGACGGCCACCGCAGCGGGTACCGGTCCCGCTCATGCACGGCTCGCAGTACGGCGACACACCCTGGCAGATCTTCCGCGGTGCGCAGCCTGATCTGCGGCGCGCTGTCGTTCGTCTCTCGCACGCCTCATGAGAACACGCGGGGTGCGGGTGCGCCGAGCGAGTTACTGGGCGACCTCCTGGCTCCCCGCCGGAACCCGGCCCCGCACCCCCCGGCGTGCCACCAACGCCCGCCGCCAGCCGGGCTGTTCCTGCGCGCGGGCCGGTTCCGCCCGGCGCCCGCCCCGGGCGAAGAACCCGGCGAGGGGCAGCGTGGCCGCGCCGACCGTCACCGCGTCCGGGCCGAGACGGCCCAGCTCCACACCGACCCGGCCGACCGGGTAGTGCAGCGCGTACGTGCCGATGTGCCGCCGCACCGAGTCCAGGAACCGCGGCCCGAGACGCAGCCCCGCCCAGCCCCCGATCAGAATGCGCTCGGGCTGGAAGAGGTTGATCAGGTCGGAGAGCCCCGCGCCCAGGTACTCGGCGGTCTCCTCCAGCACGGAGAGCGCGAGAGCCCGCTCCAGCGGGGTGGGTCCTTCCGGCCCGGAGAGTTCGTCCCCGTACGCCGTCTCCAGCAGTTCCGTGAGCGCCGCCTCCTCCCCGCCGTCCCCGCTGGGGGCTCCGCCCGCCTCGCGCCAGCGTTCGACCAGGGCCTGCGCCCCCGCGTACGCCTCCAGGCAGCCCAGCGCACCGCACCGGCAGCGCCGGCCCCGTACCCGTACGGTCAGATGGCCCCACTCGACGGCCCGGCCCTCCGCCCCGTCCTCGGCGACGACGCACGCGCCGACGCCCGAGCCGAAGAGGACGACCACCGCGCTGCCCGCGCCGCGGCCCGCGCCGAACCACATCTCCGCCTGGCCGAGCGTCTTGGCACCGTTGTCGATGAAGTACGGGACTGCGGGCGGGAGTTGGGAGGATTTGCGAAGCAACTGCTCCAGGGGGACCTCCGGCCAGCCGATCGTCTGGCCGTGCACGACCGCCCCGCGCTCCGGCTCCCGCGCCACGATGCCGGGCACGCCCACCCCGACGCCGAGCAGCCGTGCGGGATCCGCGTCGGCCGCCGCCAGGACATCGGCGATCCCGTCACGGATGTGGCGGACGACGAGATCGACGTCGTAGCGGTCGCGCTCGGCCAACGGGCGTTCCACGCGCGCGAGTTCGGTGAGGACCAGGTCGAACAGCTCGACGCGGACCAGGTTCTCGCCCACGTCGACGCCGATCAGCAGCCCGCAGTCCGGCGCGATCCGCAGCAGCGTACGCGGCCGGCCGCCGTCGGACTCGACGCTGCCCGCCTCCTCCACCAGACCCTCGGCGGCCAGCTCGGCCACCACATTGCTGACGGAACCTGAACTCAGGCCGGTCGCCGGGCCGAGCTCGTACCGGCTCAGCGGACCATCGAAATACAACTGTTGCAAAAGGGCCGCGCGATTCTCGCGCCGCAGGTCGTGCACCGTACGCCCGTTCCGCCCGGCCATGTTCTCCCTCTCCCTGCGCCCGTGGGACGCCAACAACGCCCGCCTCGCGCAAGATACCCGTGTCCGATCTCTTGACGCCCTCTTCTTGTGCGGCTTAACTCACAGCCTAAATTAAGCCCTGAGGGCGTTCACTACTTGAAGCCTGTCGGGGTTCCTCCGGATAAGGGACACCTGGAGCCATGAGCAGAATCCGAGCCGCAGCCGTCGGCGCCGCCACCCTCTCGCTCGCCCTCGCCGCGACCGCCTGCGGCGGCGGCTCGTCCTCGGGCGGCGGGTCCAACGACTCCCCGAAGACCCTGACGTACTGGGCGTCGAACCAGGGCGCCAGCATCTCGGTGGACAAGAAGGTCCTCCAGCCCGAGCTCGACAAGTTCGAGCAGCAGACCGGCATCAAGGTCAAGCTCGAAGTCATCCCGTGGTCGGACCTGCTCAACCGGATCCTCACCGCGACCACCTCGGGCCAGGGCCCCGACGTCCTCAACATCGGCAACACCTGGAGCGCCTCCCTCCAGGCCAGCGGCGCGCTGCTGCCCTGGGACGCGAAGAACTTCGAGAAGATCGGCGGCAAGGACCGGTTCGTCGAGTCCGCGCTCGGCTCGGCCGGCGCCGAGGGCAAGGACCCGGCCGCGGTCCCGCTCTACTCCATGTCGTACGCGCTCTACTACAACAAGAAGATGTTCAAGGACGCGGGGATCGCCAAGCCCCCGACGACCTGGGACGAGATCGTCGCCGCGGGCAAGAAGATCTCCAAGGACGGCAAGTGGGGCCTCGCCGCCGAGGGCTCCAACCTCTCCAACAACATCCACCAGGTCTTCGTCCTCGCCAAGCAGCACGGCGCCGACTGGTTCACCGCCGACGGCAAGCCCGACTTCACCTCCGACGGTGCCGTCAAGGCCGTCAAGCAGTATGTCGACCTGATGGCCAAGGACAAGATCATCGCGCCCGGCAACGCCGAGTACGCGCAGAACCAGTCCCTCAGCGACTTCTCCAAGAACAAGACCGCGATGGTCCTGTGGCAGGCCGCCGCCTCCACCTTCAAGTCGCAGGGCATGAAGGACAGCGACTACGGCGTCGTGCCCGCGCCCGTCCAGTCCGGCGCCCCCGGCCAGGGCACTTCCACCAACTCCATGGTCGCCGGCATCAACATCGCCGTCTTCAAGAACACCAAGAACCTCGACGGCGCCGCGAAGTTCGTGAAGTTCATGACCAGCACCGAGGAGTCCACCCTCCTCAACAAGACCTACGGCTCCATCCCGCCGGTCAAGGACGCCCAGTCCGACCCCGCGTTCAACGCGCAGGCCACCGCCGTCCTCAAGGACACCCTCGCCAAGAGCGCGGCCCCGCTGCCGCAGGTTGCCGACGAGTCGCAGTTCGAGACCGCCGTCGGCACCGCCGTGAAGGAGCTCTTCGCGGACGCCGCCGCGGGCAAGCCGGTCACCACGGAGTCCGTGAAGGCCGCGCTGACCAAGGCACAGCAGTCGATGCCGAACAAGTGAGTGCGGAGACCCACATGACCACGACCGCCACCACCCCCGCCACCGAGGCGGGGGAGGGGCGGGCCCTCGGCAAGAACTCCCCCGGGGCGGCGCGCGGCAAGAGCCGCCGCCCCGGGCGGATCCGCCGGATCGGCCTGCCGTACCTGCTCCTCCTGCCGGCCCTGGCCCTGGAACTCCTCGTCCACCTCGTCCCGATGGTCATCGGCATCGTGATGAGCTTCCGCGAACTCACGCAGTTCTACATCCGCGACTGGACCAACGCCCCCTGGTCGGGCCTGGACAACTTCAAGATCGCCGTCGACTTCGACGCCCCCGTCGGCCAGGCGCTGCTCCACTCCTTCTTCGTCACCTGCCTCTTCACGGTCCTCTCCGTCGGCCTGTGCTGGGCCATCGGCACGGCCGCCGCGATCTACATGCAGGAGACGTTCAAGGGCCGCGGCATCCTGCGCGCCCTGTTCCTCATCCCGTACGCGCTGCCCGTCTACGCCGCCGTCATCACCTGGGTCTTCATGTTCCAGCACGACAACGGCCTGGTGAACCACGTCCTGCACGACCAGCTCGGCGTCACCGACAAGCCCTCGTTCTGGCTCATCGGCGACAACAGCTTCTACGCGCTGCTCACCGTCTCCGTCTGGAAGGGCTGGCCGTTCGCCTTCCTCATCGTGATGGCCGGACTGCAGAACATCCCCAAGGAGATGTACGAGGCCGCCAACCTCGACGGCGCCGGACTGTGGCAGCAACTGCGCCGCATCACGCTGCCGTCACTGCGACCCGTCAACCAGGTCCTGGTCCTCGTCCTGTTCCTGTGGACGTTCAACGACTTCAACACGCCGTACGTGATGTTCGGCAAGGCGGCGCCCGAGGCCGCGGACCTCATCTCGGTCCACATCTACCAGTCGTCGTTCGTCACCTGGAACTTCGGCACCGGCTCCGCCATGTCCGTCCTGCTCCTGCTGTTCCTGCTCGTCGTGACCGGCATCTACCTGGCGCTCACCTCGCGGGGAAGGAAGACCGCCGATGTCTGACACCCAGCTCGCCCGGCCGGTGACCCCCGCGCGGCACCGGTCGCCGATGGCGGCGCCCCGGTCCTTCGTGTGGTCCCGCCGGATCTTCCTGACCCTCCTCGCGTCCTTCGTGCTGCTGCCCGTGTTCGTCATGGTGTCCAGCTCGCTCAAACCGCTCCAGGACGTCCAGGGCGAGTTCCGCTGGATCCCGAGCGGCCTCACCATCCGCCCGTACATCGACATCTGGTCGACGGTCCCGCTCGCCAAGTACTTCATGAACTCGGTGATCGTGGCGGGCGCGGCGACCGTCTGCTCCGTCGTCATCGCCGTCTTCGCCGCCTACGCGGTCAGCCGCTACCGCTTCCGCGGCAAGCGCGTCTTCACCGTGACCGTCCTGTCGACGCAGATGCTGCCCGGCATCCTCTTCCTGCTGCCGCTGTTCCTCATCTACGTCAACATCGGCAACGCCACCGGGATCGCCCTGTTCGGCTCGCGCGGCGGACTGATCCTCACCTACATGACGTTCACGCTGCCGTTCTCGATCTGGATGCTGATCGGGTACTTCGAGTCGGTGCCGCGCGACCTCGACGAGGCCGCCCTCGTCGACGGCTGCGGTCCGCTCGGCGCGCTGTTCCGCATCATCGTGCCCGCCGCCATCCCGGGCATCGTCGCGGTCGCCGTCTACTCCTTCATGACCGCCTGGGGCGAGGTCCTCTTCGCCTCCGTCATGACCAACGAGACCACCCGCACCCTCTCGGTCGGCCTCGGCGCCTACGCCAACCTCAACGACGTGTACTGGAACCAGATCATGGCCGCGTCCCTGGTCGTCAGCGTGCCCGTCGTCGCCGGCTTCCTGCTCCTCCAGCGCTACCTCGTCACCGGCCTGACCGCCGGCGCCGTCAAGTGAGCGCGCCTTCGTGACCTCTGAAAGGAACCCTGTGTCCGACCCCCTTGACCTCGCCGCCTTCCCGCACGACTTCCTGTGGGGCACGGCCACGTCCGCGTACCAGATCGAGGGCGCCGTCGCCGAGGACGGCCGCTCGCCCTCCATCTGGGACACCTTCTCGCACACCCCCGGCAAGGTCGCAGGCGACGACCACGGCGATGTCGCCTGCGACCACTATCACCGCTGGCGCGACGACATCGGCCTCATGCGCGAACTCGGCACCAATGCCTACCGGTTGTCGGTGGCCTGGCCGCGCGTGATGCCCGGCGGCGACGGCGTCGTCAACGCCAAGGGCCTCGACTTCTACGACGAGATCATCGACGCGCTCCTCGCCGAGGGCATCACCCCCTCCGTCACCCTCTACCACTGGGACCTGCCGCAGGTAATCCAGGACCGCGGCGGCTGGCCCGCCCGCGAGACCGCCGAGCACTTCGCCGCCTACGCGGCCGTCGTCGCCGAGCGCCTCGGTGACCGCGTGAAGCACTGGACGCCGCTCAACGAACCCCTGTGCTCCGCGTGGATCGGCCACCTCGAAGGCCGCATGGCGCCCGGCTGGACCGACCTGACCGCCGCCGTCCAGGCCTCCTACCACCTGCTCCTCGGCCACGGACTCGCCACGCAGGCGATCCGCGCCGCCGTGCCCGGCGCCGAGGTCGGCATCGTCAACAACCTCGCCTACCTCGAACCCGCCACCGACCGCCCCGAGGACATCGCCGCGACCCGCCGCATGGACGGCCACTCCAACCGCTGGTGGCTCGACCCGGTCCACGGCCGCGGCTTCCCCGCCGACATGCTGGAGGTCTACGGGGTCGACCTCCCGGAGCAGGCAGGGGACCTGAAGACCATCGCCGAGCCGCTCGACTGGCTGGGCCTCAACTACTACTTCCCGTCCGCCATCGCCGACCACCCGGCGGGCCCCGCCCCGTACGCCGACGCCGTGCGCCGCCTCGGCGTCCCGCGCACCGGCATGGACTGGGAGGTCGACGCGAACGGCATCGAGTCGCTGCTGCTCCGCCTCACCCACGAGTACGGCGCCCGCAAGCTGTACATCACCGAGAACGGCTCGGCCTACCCGGACGTCGTCCGCCCCGACGGCACGGTCGACGACCCGGAGCGCGAGGAGTACCTCGTGAACCACATCGCGGCCTGCGCCCGCGCGGTCCGCAAGGGCGCCCCGCTCGCCGGGTACTTCGCCTGGTCGCTGCTGGACAACTTCGAGTGGGCGTACGGCTACGACAAGCGGTTCGGCCTCGTGCATGTCGACTACGCGACGCAGAAGCGCACCATCAAGGGGAGCGGGCACCGGTACGCGGACATCGTGCGCAGGCACGGCTCGCGCTCCCGGCGCGCCGCCTGACCCGCACCGTTCCGGCGGGCCGGCTTCGACCGGCCCGCCGGAACGGTAAGCCGGACAGAAGATGTCCGGATTAGCGGGAATGCTCGACGCGTACACGCAGGACGACGCGGAAAGCATCAGGAGAGCGACGTGAACCACTCACCTCAGCAGGACACCCGGCACCAGGACCCCGACGGCGCGCAGGCGCCATTGGACGGCAGGGTCGCGCTCGTCGCCGGGGCCACGCGCGGCGCGGGGCGCGGGATCGCCGTGGAACTGGGCGCGGCGGGCGCCACCGTCTACGTCACCGGCCGCACGACGCGTACCCGGCGCTCCGAGTACGACCGCGCCGAGACCATCGAGGACACCGCGGAGCTGGTCACGGCGGCCGGCGGGCGCGGCATCGCCGTCCCCACCGACCATCTGGAGCAGGACCAGGTCCGCACCCTGGTCGAGCGGATCGACACCGAACAAGGCCGTCTCGACGTCCTCGTCAACGACATCTGGGGCGGCGAACACCTCTTCGCCTGGGCCAAGCCGGTCTGGGAACACGATCTCGACGACGGTCTCAGGCTGCACCGCCTCGCCGTCGAGACGCACGCCATCACCAGCCACTTCGCGCTGCCGCTCCTGCTGCGCACCCCGGGCGGCCTCGTCGTGGAGATGACGGACGGCACCGCCGAGTACAACGGGGCGAACTACCGCAACTCCTTCTTCTACGACCTGGCGAAGAGCGCCGTGCTGCGGATGGCGTTCGCCCTCGGCCACGAACTCGGCCCGCGCGGCGCCACCGCCGTGGCCCTCACCCCGGGCTGGATGCGCTCGGAGATCATGCTCGACGCGTTCGGCGTCACCGAGGAGACCTGGCGCGACGCGCTGAAGGACCAGCCGCACTTCGCCATCTCCGAGACACCGCGCTACGTCGGCCGCGCGGTCGCCGCCCTCGCCGCCGACCCGGACGTGGCCCGACTCAACGGCACCTCGCTCTCCAGCGGCGGCCTCGCCAAGGTCTACGGCTTCACCGACCTCGACGGCAGCAGGCCCGACGCCTGGCGCTACCTCGTCGAGGTCCAGGACACGGGGAAGCCCGCCGACACCACCGGCTACCGGTGAGCGGCTTCCTGTGACGCGCTGGATTCCGTCGTCCGGGCTGCTCGTCAGGGCGGGCCAGACCCCGCTTCCGCCGCCGCGCCACTCGATGAAGTCGGGGTCGTCGAGGCGCGCGTTCTCCAGGCCCGCGTGGCGCAGCAGCTCCACCACGTCCGCGCGCGAGGTCGCGAGCCCGGCGTCCTCGCCGTGGATGGCGACGCGCCGCCCGCCGGGCTGCGCCGCGTGCACGACGACCGTGGGGTACCCGTCCAGTCCGTCCGCTCTGTCCATGCCTCTCAGCTTCGGGGCCCGGCGGGCGGTCCGCACGTTCAGACGGCCGGCGGCGCCCCGGGCGACAGCCGCTCGCCCTCGTCCGCGGCGGCCCGCACCAGGACCTTCGCCACGTCCTGCGGGGCGGACAGCATCGGCCAGTGCCCGGTCGCCAGCTCGAAGTAGCCGACGGTCGGCCGCGCCAGGGCGGCGAACCGGGGATCGCCCGACGCCACCAGCGAGGCGATCGTCGCGATCCCCGGGCCGCCGCCGAGCGTGCAGAAGACGCCGGTCGTCGGCAGCTCGGGCGGCAGCGCCGACTCCATCCGCAGCGGCTGCGTGAGGACGCCGAGCGGCATCGGCGCCGCGAAGCCGGAGAGCCGCTCGCGCTCGGCGGGCCCGAGGTCCTGTACGTCGCCCCAGACGGCCCGCTCCGACAGCTCGGGCGGCGGCACCCGCACCCCGTCGCCGAGTGCGTCCGCCCGCGCGAGCAGGTACTCCCGTACGTCCTCCGTCACCAGGTCCATGGCGCTGTCCCCGTCGCCGGGCAGCCCCGCGTCGAGGTAGACGAGGCGCGCGATCCGCTCCGGGCGGCGCGAGGCGGCGCCGAGCGCCGGATGGATGCCGTAGCAGTGCCCGACGAGGACGATCTCCGGCTCCTCCACGTGGTCGACGAGCTGCACCAGATCCTCGATGTGCGTGTCCAGATCGGTGGCGGGGGAGGCGAGATGGCGCCGGTCGCCGAGGCCGGTCAGCGTCGCCGGGTACACCTGGTGCCCGTCCGCGCGCAGCGCCGCCGCGACGTCCCGCCAGATCCAGCCGGCCGTGTAACCCCCCGACACCAGTACGTATGCCGTCATGGTGGATGTGTCCCTTCGTGTTCCTCGATACGTGTGTCCCCGTGGCGCCGCACGGTAGGAACTCCCCCGGAGGGAGATTCAAGTGTGAGCGTCCACGGGCAGGGCGCGGGCCGCGACCGGCAGCGGTTACGGTGCTGGTGTGATCAACGCGCAAGGCACCCACGAGGAACACCCCACCGAGCCGGGGACGGCGCTGCTCCTCGCAGCCGCCCCCGCGGGCAAGGGGTGCCTCATCGACGCGGCCGCCGTGCTGCCCGCGCTCGCGGCGGTTCCGCCGAGCGCGCTGACCGGCACGGCGGCGGCCACCGTCGTCGAACTGGCCGACCCGCTCGACCCGCAGACCGTCCTGACCCGCATCCGCACGGCCGCCGCGCCGCCGGGCCCGCTCCACCTGTACATCGCGGGCCAGCTCCACCTCGACCACCGCCAGCACCTGCTCCACTTCGCGCTGGCCCGCACCACGCCGTCCACCCTGCGTTACACGGCCCTGCCCTGGCACTGGCTCACCGGTGAACTCGCCCTGCGCCGCCCGCACACCACGACCGTCGTCGTCGACCTCGTGACCGACGCGGCCGCCTGGGAACACGTCCGCACCGGCGGCCTGGGTCTCGGCCACGGAGTCCGCGTGTACGGCCGCGTGGCGCCGCCCCCGCCCCGCCGCACCGTCACCACCCCCGATTACCTCAAGTCCTACGCAGACATCTGGCGCACCGGCGAACGCCCCGCGCGCTCCCGCCTCCACGAAGCAGTCGCCCTCCACGCGGGCCCCCCGAACGCCCTGTTCCTGGCCCAGGACACGCGGTACCCGGCGGAGCCAAGCGGTGTGGCGCCGGGCGCGCCCGGCCCGGCAGCGACCCGGGTGACGCCGGACGGGGCCGCGTCGCAGGCGCCGGTGACCTCCGGCCGGGCGGTGCCGGCCCCAGGGACGCCGGTGGCCTCCGGGGTGCCCAGCCCTGCCGGTGCGGCCCCGCCTCCTCGGACTGTGCCCGTACCACACGCCCCGGCGGCGCCGGGGGAGTCCGGCCGGCCCGTGACGCCCGGCCCGGCCACGACGGCCAAGGCGGCACCCGTGCCGCAGCGCCCGGCAGCGCCCCATCGGCCCGCCCCGGCAACATCCAGCCCAGCGCCTACAGTTCACCCCACCTCGCCCCTCCAGAACCAGCCCGGCCCCGCCCAACCCCAGCCCGCGCACACCCCACCCGCCCCGGCCGCCCCCGCCCCCCGCACCACCGCCGGAGGCGATCCGCACGGGATGTTGCTCGCTGCCGCTCGTGCCGGGCGGCACGGTGAGGCCGCCGCCATAGCGGCCATGTGGGAGAGCGAGGCGTTGCGGGCGCACGGGGCCGGTTCGGCGGAGGCCGTGCACTGGCTGGAGGTGCGGGCGGATCTGGCGCGGCTCGCCCAGGACGCGCCGCGCTCCTGCGAGTTGTGGACGGCGGTCGCCCAGGCGCGGCTCGCCCGCGGTGAGGCGCGGACCGACGAGGACGTGGAGGCGGCCGTCGACCGGGCCCACCACCAGTGGGAGCAGATCGCCGACCCGGCCCGCGCGAAGGACCGGGCCGTCGCGCTGTCCGCGCTGCGCCGGCAGGTCCCGGGCCGCCGCCCCGGCGCGCTGGAGGCGATCCAGCGCCGCTTGGACGCGCTCGGCCCGGCCTGAGCGAAGATCTGAGCATTCAGGGCCCGTGACCCACCTCACGCCATGGAAAGCAAGGGCGGGGAACAACTCCGCCCCCACTCCCGTTGAACCCACCGTGGACACGGATGGGACAGTGTCCCCGGGCCTCACCTATAGCCCGCAGGGAAGATCGTTCGGCTGAAGCCCTGCGGAGCCCTCCGCCGAGAGGCGACCGCCATCCGTGTTCACCTCATAGCCGCCCCGGCCGTGGTCCCCCGTCACGGCCGGGGCTTCCCTCTGTCCGCCCCTGCTTCGCGAGCAGCGCGACGGCCGCGTCGAACGCCGAGTCCCGCCCCTTCGCGAACTCCTCGTCCGTGAAGACCGGCGTCCGCACATGCGGCGGGATCCCGGTGCCGTCGAAGGTCCGCCCCGAGCGGTCCAGGAACAGCTCGTTCGGGAGCAAGGCCTCCATCCCGTCGGGCAGCGCGCGCCCCATCACGTCGGAGAAGACACCCTGCGTGGCCTCCCCGACGCGCACCGTCCCGCCGGGCCGGTCGATCAGCGCCTGCGTGAACGTCTCGCCCGCGCTGACCGTCGAGCCCCCGGTCAGCACGGCGACCGGCCCCGTGTACCGGGGGACGCCCCGCGCGGGTTCCACCGTGATCGGCTGCGGCCGGGTGTACTGCGTGCGCTTGCGGTAGGCGACGTACGGGCGGTTCGTGAGCCGCTCGGCGATGTGCAGCCCGAGCGCGTCGTACCCGCCCCCGTTGATCCGCAGATCGATGACGAGCCCCTTGAGCTTCGCGACCCGCGCCGCGCCGAGAACCGCGTCGAGTGCCCTGTCGAGCTCCGCGACATGGGCGGCGTACGAACGCTCCTCGCCCGCGTAGCCCGCGAACCCGGAGATGCGCAGATAGCCCTGCCCGCCGGGCAGATCCGCGTAACCGATCCGCCCGCCCGCGAACTCCCGCAGCGCCCTGCCGCCGAGGTCGCGCCGTACGACGAACTCCCTGACCTTCCTGTCCAGCGCCTCGCCGGGCGCCGTCGTCCCCGGCCGGACCCGGGCGAAGTGCCGGTCCCCGTCGACGACCGCGACATGCGCGTCGTACAGCGGCGCCACCATCTCGCTGAAGAGCGCGAACAGTTCGTCGCGGCTGGTACCGGCGTGGACCCGGGGCCGGTAGGTGTCCCGTACGGCGTGCCAGTCGACGCCCTTCGCGGCGAAGAAGGGGTAGTTCTCCTCGAAGGACCGCCAGAAGACGTCGAAGGACGTCACAGGGTCTGCGGGCAGCGGCCGCACGCAGTCGCGGGGCAGCGCGGCAAGGCGGCGCAGCTCCCGGTGGCCGGGCGAACCGTCGGTCTCCAGCGTCCCCCGCGCCTTGACGGTGAAGACCGCCCCCTCGGCGTCCGTGTACGTACCCGGTCCCGTCCGGCGCGCGGTGTCGCCGGGCACGCAGCCCGCCCTCGACGTCTGGTACTCGCGCAGCCGCCCGCCCGTGATCGACAGGACCGCGCCGTACCCCTTCACCCGCCACACACCCTCGACGCCTACCGCGTTCGGCCGTCCGGCCGCCACCGCGGGCGTCACCGCGCCGCCCGCGAGCGCCAGCGCCACGAGGGCCGTCACTCCCTTGTACCGCTTCTGTCGCACCGTCGTCCTCCGCCGTGTCCGTCCGTGTCCGTCCGTGTCCGGTTCCGTGGAGAACGACGATCGCCGCTCGCGCCCGCCCGCGCCATCGGGACACCCGGCCGATCCGTACGGGGGACAACCCCCGTTACAGTGCGGCCATGTCGCGCGCCCAGGAGACCAAACACCGCATTGTCACGGCGTTCCAGCGCCGGGTCGCCAACCCGCTGTCGCTCCGGCTGCCGGGGCAGGTGATCATCGAGACCACCGGCCGCACCTCGGGCCTGGCCCGGCGCACCCCGGTCGGCGGGCGCCGCGTCGGCGCCGCGTTCTGGCTGGTCTCCGAGTTCGGGCTCTCCTCGCAGTACGTGCGCAACATCCAGGCCGATCCGAAGGTCCGGGTCCGTCTGCGCGGCCGCTGGCACCACGGCACCGCGCACCTGCTCCCCGAGGACGACGCCCGCGCCCGCCTCAAGACCCTGCCGCGCTACAACAGCGCCGCCGTCCGCGCCTTCGGCACCCAGCTCCTCACCGTGCGGATCGATCTGACCGACTGAGCCCCACTGAAGAAGCACCCCTCCCATTCGCTCGGGGCACGCCTCTTGTTGAAGCAATGAATCAGTGCTTCACTCCTTACGTGCCCTACCGACGAACCCCTGCCGTGCAGGCCCGTATGGACGCCCAGCGCGCCACCGTCCTCGACGCGGCCACCGCGCTGCTCGCCGAGCACGGGTACGCGGGCTGCTCCGTGTCCGCCGTCGCCGCGCGCGCGGGCATCGCCACCGGCAGCGTGTACCGGCACTTCCCCAGCAAGGCCGAACTGTCCGTCGAGCTGTTCCGGCGCGTCGTCACCCGCGAGGTGGCCGCCGTCAGGGAAGCGGCGGCCCGGCCCGCCGACACCCCGGCCGAGCGGGTCGTCGCCGTCGTGGAGACGTTCGCGCGCCGCGCCCTGAAGTCGCCGCGCCTGGCGTACGCGCTGCTCGCCGAGCCCGTCGACCCGGCGGTGGACGCCGAGCGCCTGGTCTTCCGGCGCGCGTTCCGTGACGTGTTCGCCGAGCACATCTCCGACGGCGTACGGACCGGGCAACTGCCGCCGCAGGACGCACAGTTGACGGCCGCCGCGCTGGTCGGCGCGGGCGCCGAGGCGCTCATCGGCCCGCTCTCCGACCCGGAGCGGGGGCCCGACGCCGTCCCCGCCCTGCTCACCTTCACCCTGCGAGCCCTCGGAACCCAGAACGGAGCCGTCGATGCCGACCACGCATGAAGCCGCACAGAGCGCAACGCACCGGGCCACGCACGAAGTCACCAACCAGGTACCGCCCCTGACCGGCCACGACGTCGCCGCCGACCCCGCCCTCCTGGAGGCCCTGCGCCGCGAGGGCGCCGAGTGGGCCGAGCCCGGGCTGCACGGCCTCGGCACCCTCGCCGGTTCCGAGCAGGCGCAGGAGTGGGGGCGGCTCGCCGAGCGCCACCACCCCGAGCTGCACACCCACGACCGCTACGGCCACCGCGTCGACGAGGTCGAGTTCCACCCGTACTGGCATCAGCTGATGACCGTCGCCGTCGAGCACGGTCTGCACGCCGCGCCCTGGGCCGACGACCGCCCCGGCGCCCACGTCGCCCGCGCCGCCAAGGTCTACGTGTGGGGGCAGGCGGACCCCGGGCACCTCTGCCCGGTGTCGATGACGTACGCGGCCGTCCCCGCCCTGCGCACCTCACCTGAACTGGCCGCCGTGTACGAGCCGTTGCTCACGTCCGGCACGTACGACTTCGGGCTGCGCGAGCCCACCGGCAAGCGCGGCGTCATCGCCGGGATGTCGATGACGGAGAAGCAGGGCGGCTCCGACGTCCGCGCGGGCACCACACGGGCCGTACCGACGGGGGAGCCGGGGCAGTACGCGCTGACCGGCCACAAATGGTTCACGTCCGCCCCCATGTCCGACGTCTTCCTCACCCTCGCCCAGGCGCCCGGCGGCCTCTCCTGCTTCCTGGTGCCGCGCGTCCTGCCCGACGGCACCCGCAACGCGATCCGCCTCCAGCGCCTCAAGGACAAGCTCGGCAACCGCTCGAACGCCTCCTCCGAGATCGAGTACGAGGGCGCTCTCGGCACGCTCGTCGGCGAGGAGGGCCGGGGTGTCGCCACCATCATCAAGATGGTCAACATGACCCGGCTGGACTGCGCCGTCAGCTCCGCCTCCGGGATGCGCCAGGGCCTCGTCCAGGCCGTGCACCATGCCACGCACCGCAGCGCCTTCGGCGCCCGCCTCATCGAGCAGCCGCTGATGGCCAACGTCCTCGCCGACCTCGCCGTCGAGGCGGAGGCCGCCACCGTCGCCGCGATGCGCCTCGCGGGCGCCGTGGACCGCTCCGCGCGCGGCGACGGCTCCGAGGACCTGCTGCGCCGCCTCGCCCTCGCCGTCACCAAGTACTGGGTGTGCAAGCGGGCCCCCGCGCACGCCGCCGAGGCCCTCGAATGCCTCGGCGGCAACGGCTACGTCGAGGACTCCGGCATGCCGCGCCTGTACCGGGAGGCGCCGCTGCCCTCGATCTGGGAGGGCTCGGGCAATGTCGCCGCGCTGGATGTGCTGCGCGCCATGGCCCGGCAGCCCGCGACCGTCGAGGCGTACTTCGAGGAGGTCGACCTCGCGGCCGGTGCGGACCGGCGGCTCGACGAGGCCGTGGCCCGGCTCCGCAAGGACCTGGCCGCGCTCGGCGGCGACCCCGACGCGCTCCAGTTCCGCGCCCGCCGCTTCGTGGAGACGCTCGCCCTCGTCTTCCAGGGCTCCCTGCTCGTCCGGCACGGGGCACCGGCCGTCGCGGACGCGTTCTGCGCCTCGCGGCTCGACCGGGACTGGGGTGTGGCCTTCGGCACCCTTCCGTTCGGCGTGGACACGTCAACAATCCTCGATCGGGCGCGGACCCTGGCATGATCGAGGCATGGCAGAACGTGTGATCGCCGCGTGTGACGGCGCGTCGAAAGGAAACCCCGGACCCGCGGGATGGGCATGGGTCGTCGCGGACGGTGACGAGCAGCCCGTGCGGTGGGAGGCCGGCGCGCTGGGCACGGCGACCAACAACGTCGCCGAACTCACCGCTCTGGAGCGGCTGTTGACGACGGTCGGCCGTGAGGTCGAGCTCGAGGTCCGGATGGACTCGCAGTACGCGATGAAGGCGGTCACGACGTGGCTGCCCGGCTGGAAGCGCAAGGGCTGGAAGACCGCCTCCGGCAAGCCCGTCGCCAACCAGGAGCTGGTCGCCCGGATCGACGCGCTGCTCGAGGGCCGCAAGGTCGAGTTCAAGTACGTGCCCGCGCACCAGGTCGACGGCGACCCGCTCAACGACTTCGCGGACCGCGCCGCCAGCCAGGCCGCGGTCCAGCAGGTGGACGCGGGCAGCGCCCTCGGCTCGCCGGTGCCGCCGCCCTCGGCCCCGTCGACGAAGAAGGCGGCGGGCAAGGCGTCCGGCGGCTCGACCCGGGCCGCCACCGCCAGGAAGCGCACGTCGGGCGTGGCGGGTTCCTCGGGCGGCTCGGCGCGCACCCTCAAGGCGAAGTTCCCCGGCCGCTGCCGCTGCGGACGCGCGTACACCGCGGGTGAGGAGATCGCCAAGAACCCCGACGGCTGGGGTCACCCGGAGTGCCGCGCGTCGGCCTGAGACGCGTCGCGGCCCCGCTCGATCACCCCCGTACGGAGGCGGTCGAGCGGGGCCGTTGCCCTTGCGGGTGTCAGCTGGAGACCCGCACGTAGTCCACGATCAGCTGCTGCGGGAACTGGGTGTTGCCGTCCGGGTCGCCCGGCCAGTCGCCGCCGACCGCCAGGTTGAGGATGACGAAGAACGGCTTCTCGAAGACCCACTGGTTGCCGCCGACGTCGGCGGGCGTGCGCGTCTGGTAGACCGTGCCGTCCACCGACCACTTGATGGAGTTCGGCGTCCAGTCGACGGCGAACGTGTGGAAGTCGTCCGCGAACGCCTGGCCGCCGGGGAGCGAGTAGCCCGCGCCGATGCCGCCCGACCCCGAGTAGCCGGGCCCGTGGATCGTGCCGTGCACGGTGTTCGGCTCGAAGCCGACGTTCTCCATGATGTCGATCTCGCCCGAGTTCGGCCAGCCGACCGAGCCGATGTCGTCGCCGAGCATCCAGAACGCCGGCCAGATGCCCTGCCCGCGCGGGATCTTCATCCGCGCCTCGACGTGGCCGTGCGTCGTCGAGAACCTGCCCGACGTGTTCAGCCGCGCCGAGGTGTACTGGCAGGTCCCGTACCAGCACTGGTAGTTGGACGGGTTCTCCTTCTTCGCCGTGATCACCAGGTGGCCCTGGCCGTCGAGCGCCGCGTTGCTGTTGCCGGACGTGTAGTACTGCCGCTCGTGGTTGTTGACGTTGTCGCCGGTCTCGGTCAGCCACTTCGACCCGTCGACCGCCGAGCCCGCGGCCCCGTCGAACTCGTCGGAGAAGGTGACCGCGGCGGCACCGGTGTCGGCCGCCTGTGCGGAGGGCATCAGGCCCGCGCCCAGACACAGGAGTGCCGCGGCGGCCAGGGGCAGTTTGTGGCGCAGAGGTATGCGCATGAGGGATCACATCACTTCGGGTAGGGGGATCGCGCCTGTCCGGGGCGCGCCGAGTAGTGAGGACAGCCGAAGACAAGTGAAGGCAGTGGGGGTGTGCCCGGTTCCTTGACTTCAAGAGTTGATTTAAGAAGGGTGACGGAGGCACGTCAAGGCATTCGTCCGGGCCAAGTCACCGGAGCACGTCACCGGACCACGTCGGATCAAGTCCGTGAAGGCCGGGTTCGCAGGGTGATACTGGTGCCCATGTTGCGTTGTGCCGTACTCGACGATTTCCAGGACGTCGCCCGAGGGAGCGCCGACTGGGCGCGCCTCGCGGACCGCGTCGACGTCCGCTTCCTCCACGACCACATCCCCGCGCACGACACACTCGTCGCGGCGATCGGTGACTGCGAGATCGTGGTCGTGATGCGGGAACGCACCCCGTTCCCGGCCGAGTTGTTCGCGCGGCTGCCCAAGCTGCGGCTGCTGATCACCTCGGGCCTTCGCAACGCGTCGATCGATCTGGACGCGGCAGCCGCGCACGGCGTCACGGTCTGCGGGACGCCGAGCGGCTCGGAGCCGCCCGTCGAGCTGACCTGGGCGCTCCTCCTCGGACTCGCCCGGGGTGTCGTCACCGAGAACAACAACCTGCGCTCCGGCGGGCCCTGGCAGTCCACGCTCGGCGCCGATCTGCACGGGCGCCGTCTCGGCCTGCTCGGGCTCGGCAAGATCGGCACCAGGGTGGCCCGGATCGGCGCCGCGTTCGGGATGGACGTCGCCGCCTGGAGCCGGAACCTGACCGCCGAGCGCGCCGCCGAGGCCGGGGCCACCCTCGCCGCCTCCAAGGAGGAGCTGCTCGCCACCAGCGACTTCGTCTCCGTGCACCTCGTGCTGAGCGAGCGGACCCGGGGGCTCGTCGGCGCGGAGGAGCTGCGCGCGATGCGCCCCACCGCGTACTTGGTCAACACCTCGCGCGCCGCGATCGTCGACCAGGAGGCGCTGGTACGGGCGCTGCGCGAGGGCTGGATCGCGGGCGCGGGCAGCGACGTCTTCGAGACCGAGCCGCTGCCTTTGGACGACCCGCTGCGCACGGCCCCGAACTTCCTCGGCCTGCCCCACCTCGGCTATGTCACCCGCCGCAACTACGACGGGTACTTCCAGGGCGCGGTCGAGGACATCGAGGCGTACCTGGCGGGCAGCCCCATCCGCACGCTGTCCTGACCTCCCGCTCAGCGCACAAACTCCCGCAGCTCATCGGCGAGGTGCGGGAGTGCGTCGAGGACGGTGCGCGGCGCGAACTCGTGGTCGGCGTAGTCGAACCCGGGCGTCACGACCTCCGCGACGAGGCCGTGCCGGGCGCCGTCGACCAGGTGCGACGCCTTCCACCAGCCGCCGGGCACGAGCAGGAAGCGCTCGGCGTCCGCGCCGAGGACGGTACGGGTGAGCGTGCCCTCCGTGTTCACGGTGACGTACTCCAGCGGGCCGCCGTCGATGAGGAAATGCAGGATGTCGCTGCGGTTGCGGTGCAGCACGCCGCTCGGCCGCGCCTCGTCGAGCAGGTAGTAGATGGACGTCGCCGAGGGGCGCGGGCCGTGCGCGGTCGCCGTCTCCCGCGGGCCGGAGTAGATGCGCCGGAACCAACCCCCTTCACCGTGCGGTTCGAGGCCGAGTTCGTGTCGCCAGTCGCGCACGGCGGGTCCTTTCTGCGGGGGAGCGGCCCCCTCTTGCGGGGGAGCGGCCCCCTTTTCGTGGGGCAGCGGTCTACGGTCCGTCGTCGGCACCGTACCGGCGGTGAACCGCCAACGCCGCGATCGACCCGCGTAGTTGACATGGCAGACTGAGCCCAAGGTCATCCGCCTTGTCCCGCTCTCGCGACGATGGAGTCCGCCCATGACGGCACCCGCCCCCCGGCCGAAGATCGACACCAGCCAGGCGCACCCCGCACGGGTCTACGACTGGCTGCTCGGCGGCAAGGACAACTACCCCGTCGACGAGGCCGTAGGGTCGCAGCTGCCGCCCGAGGCACGGGACGCGGCGCGGCAGAACCGCGAGTTCATGCACCGGGCGGCGGCCTGGCTCGCGTCGGAGGGAGTCGACCAGTTCCTCGACGTCGGCACCGGCATCCCGACCGCGCCGAACCTGCACCAGATCGTGCAGCGCGTCGTCCCCGCCGCCAAGGTCGTCTACACGGACAACGACCCCATCGTGCTGCGCCACGCGGAGGCCCTGCTCGTCTCCACCCCCGAGGGCAGGACCGACTACATCCAGGCCGACGTGCGCGACCCGAAGGCGATCCTGGAGCACGCCCGCACGATCCTCGACTTCGACCGCCCCATCGCGCTGTCGCTGATCGCGCTCATGCACTTCATCTCCGACGAGCAGAACCCGTACGACATCGTCTCCACGCTCGTCGACGCGCTGCCCTCCGGCAGCCACCTCGTCCTCTCGCACGCCTCGTCCGACATCTTCCCCGAGCTGTCGGACCAGGTGACCGCCGAGTACGCGAAGGGCGGCATCAAGCTCGGCTTCCGTACGCGCGACGGGGTGGCCCGGTTCCTGGAGGGCCTCGACCCCGTGGAGCCCGGTCTGGTGACGGCGCCCGAGTGGTTCCGCGAGGAGCCGGCGCCGCGGGCCGAGCCCAGCGGTATCTACGCGGTGGTGGCGCGCAAGCCCTGACGGACCGGACCCGCGAACGACGAAGCGGCGTGGCGATACACATCGCCACGCCGCTTCGTCGTTCGCGGAACGTTACCTATCGGTATGCATCGACTTGTTTGGCGATCAACAGTAGAACTCGTTCCCATTCCGTCGAGAGTGAGGAACCCACCATGACCCAGGCAACCCGTCCTGAAGTGGCCCGTAACGGAATCACCCGCCGCGGCTTCCTCGCAGGAACAGGTTCTCTTCTCGGCGCCCTGGCGCTGAGTGGCCGCGCCGTCGCCGACGGCGCCCGTGTCCCCGCCCTCGTCATCGGCACCGGGTACGGCGGATCCGTCGCCGCGCTGCGGCTCGCCGAGGCGGGCGTCGACGTGCAGATGGTGGAGATGGGCATGGCCTGGGACACCCCGGGCTCGGACGGCAAGATCTTCGCCAACACGACGAGCCCCGATTACAGATCGTTCTGGCTGAGAACCAGGACGAAGCAGCCACTGAGCAACTTCCTCGGCTTCCCCATCGACAAGGACGTCCCGAAGTACACCGGCATCCTCGACGCCGAGGACTTCGCGGGCATCACCGTCTACCAGGGGCGCGGGGTCGGCGGCGGCTCGCTGGTCAACGGCGGCATGGCCGTCACGCCGAAGCGGGAGAACTTCGGCGCCATCCTCCCGACCGTCGACGCGAACGAGATGTACGGCACGTACTACCCGCGCGCCAACGCCGGTCTGGGCGTCACCACCATCGACCCGGACTGGTTCGAGACCGCCGAGTGCTACCAGTACGCGCGCGTGGGCCGCAAGCACGCCCAGCGCTCGGACTTCCCGTTCGTCTTCGTGCCCGACGTGTACGACTGGGACTACATGAAGCAGGAGCAGGCGGGGACGGCGCCGAAGTCGGCGCTCGCCGGGGAGATCCTGTACGGCAACAACTACGGCAAGAAGTCCCTGCAGAAGACCTACCTCCCGCGCGCCAGGGCCACCGGCCGGGTCACCATCTCCCCGCTGCACAAGGTGGTCTCGGTCGTCCCCGCCTCCGGCGGCGGCTACACCGTACGCATCGAGCAGCTCTCCACGACCGGTGCCGTGACGGCCACCAAGGAGATCACCGCCGACCGCGTCTTCTTCGCGGCGGGCAGCGTCGGTACGAGCAAGCTGCTCACCAAGTTGAAGGCCACCGGCGCGCTGCCCGCGCTCAACGGCGAGATCGGCAAGGGCTGGGGCGACAACGGCAACGTGATGTGCGGCCGTGCCAACCACCTGTGGGACCCGACCGGTTCGCTCCAGTCGTCCATCCCGACCGCCGGCATCGACAACTGGGCGGCGGGCGGCGCCTTCGCCGAGGTCGCCCCGTTGCCGACCGGCATCGAGACGTACGCGTCGTTCTACCTGTCCATCACCAAGAACCCGAACCGCGCGCAGTTCTCGTACAACCCGTCGACCGGCGGCGTCGACCTGAACTGGCAGACGGCGTGGAAGCAGGCCGGGATCAACGCGGCCAAGACCATCTTCGACAAGATCAACGCGAAGGAGGGCACGATCTACCGCACCGACCTCTTCGGCGTGTACAAGATCTGGGGCGACCACCTGACGTACCACCCCCTCGGCGGCGCCGTCCTCGGCAAGGCGACCGACAACTACGGCCGCCTGCACGGCCATCCGGGCCTTTACGTCATCGACGGCGCGCTGATCCCGGGCAACACGAGCGTCAACCCGTTCGTGACAATCACGGCGCTCGCGGAGCGCAACATCGAGAAGATCATCGCCGTCGACCTGTGACGGCCGCGCCCTGTCCGGCCTCTAACCGGGCTCGGGCAGGGCGCACACCGAGTCGAGGCCGAGCACGTGGTTGAGGCGGCCGAACGCCAGCCAGGAGCCGATGGCCATGCTCAGCTCCACGATCTCCGCCTGGTTGTAGTGGGCGGTCATCCGCTGCCAGAACGCGTCGTCGAGCCCGTGATGGTCGAGGGTGTACCGCTCGGCATACTCGGCGGCGAGCCGCGTCCGGTCGTCGAACGCGGCGGTGTTCCGCCAGTCCTCCACCGCGTCGGCGAAGGACGCCTCGACCTTCTCGCCGTCCCGCTCGGTGCGCCAGTCCAGGCAGAACAGACAGCCGTTGATCTGCGCGACGCGCAGCCGGGCCGCCTCGAACTCGCGCAGGCCGAGGGAGGAGTGGTCGTAGACGGCCATCGAGAACTGGGCCGCCGCGGGCCCGATCCCGGGCACCATCGCGCCCCATACGTACGGGATGGGCTCCTCGCCGTCCGGAATGTCGATCATCATGACGCGATCCTCATGGCTAGGTCCTCATGGCTAGGTCCTTGTGGCTCGGTATGACGCGATCCTCATGGCCCGGTCCTTGTGACTCGGTGTGGCCCGGTCCTCACGGCTGCTTTCTCCCGAGCCGGCCGGTGGCGGGGAGCATGGGCACGTCGAGGGCGTCGTAGAGCCCCGGAGGCTGGTGCACGAGCCAGTCGACGGCGCCGACGAGCCGTCCCACGGCGGTCGCGTTGCCGCCCGCCGCGTGGTTGCCGCCCTCGTCGGTGGCCTGGACGGTGACCTCGATGCGCGGGCGGCCCTCGACGACGACGCGGTGCGCGCCGGCCCCGCCGCCGGGCGGCACCGGCCAGTCGGGTGCGCAGGACGGGTGGATGCGGGTGACGTGCTCGACGACGATGCGGACCTCACCGCCGACGATCCCCTGCACCTCGAAGCGGACCGCGCCCTGGGTGCCCGCCGCGAAGTCGCCCATGGCGGGGGTGGTGACGTCGGCTTCGAGGGGGCGGCGCTCCAGCGTCTCGCGGATCTCGTCGAGCTCGACGCCGAGGGCGCGGGCCATGAGCCGCAGCTGTCCGCCCCAGACCATGGTGGGGATGGTCTCGGCGAGCATCAGCGGCTCGTAGTCCATGGGATGCCCCATGCCGACGAGGTCACGGACCGAGTTCTCCTGGTCGTACGTCGAGTAGTCGAAGATCTCCTGGCAGCGCAGCACGTCGACGCGGGTGCCGAGGCCGCTGACCAGCAGAGGGAGCACGTCGTTGGCCCAGCCGGGGTCGACGCCCGACACGAACAGGCAGCCGCCGCCCGCCTCGATCGCGGCGTGCACCGGGTCGGTGAAGTCCGGGGGCGCGCTCCGGTGGTCGTAGAGGGGGTAGAGGGCCAGGCTGACGACGACGGCGCCGGTGCGCAGGGCGCGGCAGATGTCGGCGAGGGCGTCGTCGGGGCGCAGGTCGCCGGAGGCGGCGTAGACGACGGCACCCGGCCGGGCCGCGAGCACCGCGTCGACGTCGGTCGTCGCGGCGACACCGAGGGCGTGGCCGAGCCCGGCCAGGTCGCCCGCGTCGCGGCCGTCCTTGGCGGGGTCGTGCACGAGCACGCCGGAGAGTTCGAGCCCGGGGTGGGCGTCGACGGCTCGGATCGCCGCGCGGCCCACGTTGCCGGTGCCCCAGACCACCGTGGAAGTCATGCGGCGGAGCGTAACCTGACGGGGCGTCAGTTCATAGGTCTAGCGCGCCAGTTGGTGCAGGGCTGCGGTGAGGGCCTGCTCGGCGTAGGCGCGGCCGAAGAGGACCGTGTGCACGAGCAGCGGGAAGAGCTGGTGCAGCGGGACGCGGTCCCGCCAGCCGTCCGCGAGCGGCGCCGCCGCCTGGTAGCCGTCGACGATCCGGTCCAGGTGCGGGGCGCCGAACAGGTGCAGCATCGCGAGGTCGGTCTCGCGGTGGCCGCCGTGCGCGGCCGGGTCGATCAGCCACGCGGTGCCGTCCTCGGCCCACAGCAGGTTGCCGCTCCACAGGTCGCCGTGGAGGCGGGCGGGGGGTTCGGCGGGGCCGGCGAGGGCGGGGAGCCGGTCGAGAACCTTCTCGACGGTGTCGGACTCGGCGGGCGTGAGGGTGCCCGCGTCGACCGCGAGTCGTACGTACGGGAGTACGCGGTGCTCGGCGTACCAGCGGGGCCAGTCGTCGCCGGGGACGTTGTGCATCGGGGCGAGGCCGATGGCCGCGTCCGCCGGGCCGCCGGGGGGCGGGGCACCGAAGGCGGGGGCGCCGGTGGCGTGGAGCGCGGCGAGGTCGCGCCCGAACCGCTCGGCGCCCTGGGCTGTGGCCCGCCCCTCGGCCACGCGGTCGATCACCAGCCACTGGTCGGCGTCGCTGTCGTCGCCGTCATCGCTCTGCTCGTGCACCTCGGGTACGGCGACGGTGTGTGCGGCGGCGAGCCAGCGCAGCCCGGCGGCCTCGGCCCGCAACGCGCCCGGGACGCCGCCCCTCTCGGCGCGCTTGACCATCACCACGCGCCCGTCGTCGAGGGTGACCTCGCTGAGCTGGGCGGACCGGCGGCGCTCCGCGACGGCCCGGCGTCCGGTGCGGTGCGCTGCGGTGTCTGAGGGGTGGGACATGTGTCTCAGCGTACGGGGGTGGAGGTGTGGTTGACGGGGTGTGCGGGGCCCTGATCTGCTGCGCGGGGAAAGAGCGGGGAGGTTGCGCGTGCCGACGGTCCTGATGATCCAGCACACCCCGGGCGGCGGGCCCGGCCGGGTCGGCGCGTGGCTGCGCGAGGCGGGCCTGGACGTGCGGGTGCTGCGCCCGTACGAGGGTGAGGACCTGCCGGGCGCGCTCGGCGGGCGCCCGCTGGTCGTACTGGGGGGCGGCTACCTGCCGGACGACGACGAGCGCGCCCCCTGGCTCCCCGCCACCCGCGCTCTGGTGCGGCAGGCGCTCGCCGGCGCCACGCCCTTCCTCGGCATCTGTCTCGGCGGCCAGATGCTCGCGCAGGTCGCGGGCGGCACCGTACGCCCCGAACACGGCCGCCCCGAGTACGGCAGCACCCCGATCCACCTGCGCCCGGAGGCCGCGGACGACCCGCTCCTCCATGCCCTGGGCGACACGGTCCCCGCGATCGAACGCCACGTCGACGCCGTCACGCGGCTCCCACCCGGCGCGGCGTGGCTGGCCTCCAGCGAGGCGTGCCCGTACCAGGCGTTCCGGGTCGGAGCGCGGGCGTGGGGCGTCCAGTTCCACCCGGAGGCGGAGGCGTCCCGCATCGCGCACTGGGACCCCACGGGGCTCGCGGCGCGAGGTGTCGACCGGGACGTGCTGTATGCGCGTGCGCTGGTGGATGAAGGGGAGTCGGTCGCAGCGTGGGGGGAGTTCACGCGGCGGTTCGCGGGGGTGTGTTCGACGGGGGTGTCGGGTGGGTCGGAGTGAGGGAAACCTGTGGCGGGGCGGGCGTCTCCGGAGAGCTGATCGGTGCGGCCCCCGCGGCGCTGGGCGCGCGCCCGGCCGGACCGAACCTCAACCCCCCGTTCGCGCAGGCGCCCCCGCCGGCGCGGAACCCCGCTTCACCCGCTCCCGGCGGCCAAGCGGCGACACCGCGCTGGTCAGCACCCCCGCCAGCAACCCCCAGAACGCCGAGCCGATGCCCAGCAGGGTCACGCCGGAGGCCGTCGCCAGGAAGGTGACCACCGCGGCCTCGCGGGCCTTCGGGTCCGAGAGGGCCGAGGTCAGGGAGGCCTCGATCGTGGCCAGGAGGCCGATGCCCGCGATCGCCATGACCAAGGCGTGCGGCATCGCGACCAGGAGCGAGGCCACCGTCGCACCGAGCAGACCGACGCACAGGTAGAACACACCCGCCCAGACCGCCGCCAGGAAGCGGCGTTCGCGGTCCGGGTGGGCCTCCTCGCCCGTGCAGATCGCCGCGGTGATCGCCGCCAGGTTGATGCCGAACGCGCCGAACGGGGCGAGTACGGCCTGCACCGCCCCGGTCCACGTCAGCAGCGGCGAGACGGGAACCTCGTACCCGGAGCCGCGCAGCACCGCGACGCCGGGCAGGTTCTGCGAGGCCATCGTGACCACGAAGAGCGGGACCCCGACGCTGATCAGCACCTTCCAGTCGAACTCCGGCATTGTGAACACCGGTTGCGACAGGGACAGTTGGAGTCGCTCCAAGTGCCAGCCTCCTGTCAAGGCCGACGCCACGACGCCGCCGCCCAGGGCGAGCAGCACCGCGTACCGGGGGAGCAGCTTCCGCCCCAGCAGGTAGAGCACGAACATCGGGAACACCACCGCGAAACTGCCGTCCATCTCCGCGAACAGCCCCGTGCCGAACTGCAGCAGCACCCCCGCGAGCAGCGCCGCCGCGAGCGGCACGGGGATGCGGTCCATGACACGGGCGAACCATCCCGTCAGCCCGCTCGCCAGGATCAGCACCCCGCTGAAGACGAACGCCCCGATCGCCTTCCCCATCGACACCCCGCTGAGCCCGGTGGCGAGAAGCGCCGCGCCCGGCGTCGACCACGCGGTCACCACGGGCGCCCGGAACCGCAGCGACAGGCCGGCGCACGTGACGGCGAGGCCGACGCCGAGCGCCAGCATCCAGGACGAGATCTCCCGCGCGTCCGCCCCCGCGGCCCGCGCCGCGGTGAAGACGAGCGCCGCCGAACTGGTCACACCGACCGTGACGGCGATCAGCCCCGCCGCCACCGCAGAGGGCGGCGCGAGGGCGCGTATACGGGTGAGCGGGGCGAGGGGAGACATCGGGCAGTCGCTTTCCGTGCGGGTGCGTTTCGTGCGTTTTCTGCGCTCATGCGCTCTGCGCTCGTGCGTCACGGGCGTGGCGTTCTGTAAATGGAACGTTCTGTATGTGGAACGTTCTGTATGTGGAACACTAGGGACGCGGACGTCGAACCGTCAACCGAACAGACCAGCACCGGAGGGGCACAGCGATGGGTCTCCACGACGAAGTGGGCCGCAGGCTCAAGGCGCTGCGCCAGGAGCGAGGCCTGTCGTTGTCGGAGCTGGCCCGCCGCTCGGGCGTCGGCAAGGGCACCCTCTCCGAGCTGGAGAGCGGCCTGCGCAACCCCACCCTGGAGACGCTCTACGCCCTGACCACCGCCCTCGGCAGCCCGCTCTCCGCCGTCCTGGCCGACCCGCCGCAGGGCGTGCGCGAGGGCGCGGGCGGCGTCTCCGGAAGCGCCGTCACCGCCGTACTCCTGGAGCGGTACGAGGACGCCGACGCCGCCACCGACGTCTTCCGGGTCACCATCGCCGCCGGCGCCACCCAGGACTCGGCCGCACACGTACCGGGCACCACCGAGAGCCTGATGGTCCTGTCCGGGACCGCCGTCGTCGGCCTGCCCGACGCGCCGCGGACGGTCGGTCCGGGCGGCCACGCCCACTGGCGGGCCGACGCCCCGCACCGCTACGCCGCACCCCAAGGCGACGTCCACGGCATCCTCTTCGTGCGCTACCCGAGGACGGCCGGTTAGGACCCCGGGTCCGCCCCTCCGCACACCCGCAGCCCCACCGCCGTCCCGCACGGCAGATGCCCGTGCGTGGCGACGACTCCCTTGCCGGTCCCGTTGTCGATCGCGTACGCGAGGAAGCTGGACGCCAGCGAGTCGGCGGGCGGCCGGCCGTAGGTGTACGCGTACTCGATCGCGCGGTACGGATAGCCGCTGTCGGTGAGCCGGTCCGGGTCGGGCGTGCGCCCGTCGAGCGTGACGGGGTGCACTCCGCCCGGCGCGTCCGGCGGTGACGCGGCGCGCAGTTCGCTGTAGCCGATGGCGCCCGGGGTGCGGGCCACGGTGTCGAGCACCTGCCTCGTGGAGTCGAGCTCGCAGCGCAGCACGCGCGCGGCGCGGACCGTACGCGTCACGCAGTCGTCGGACGAGGCGGGCGGCTCGTCGGCGCCCGCGAGGACCCGCGCGGACAGCGCGCTGCGGGTGCCGGACCCGGAGGTGCGGCTGACCAGGACGACGGGCAGGTCGGGGCCGCCGAGCCGGTTCCAGTTGCGGATCTCGCCCCGGTAGATCCGGCGCACGTCGGCGACGGACAGGTTCGTCAGCCGTACGTCGTCGTGGACGAGCAGCGTGAACAGGGACACGGCGACGCGGCTCTCGCTGAGCGACGTGTAGCTCGCCGGACGCGGCCCGTCCGAGAACGCGACGACGGTCGCCCCGTCGTCGCCGGTGCCGCCGCCGGACAGGGCGAGTTCGCGGACCCCGGTGCGGCTGCCGTGCGCGGCCACCGTGATGTCGGGCCGGTCGTCGCAGTGCTCCCGGTACTTCTTCGCCAGCTCGGTCAGGACCGGCGCGAACGCCGTCGACCCCGTCAGCCGCAGCGACCCCGTCTCGCAGTCGTCCGGCAGCGGCGGCGGCACGAGCAGCGGCAGTGTGGCGGCCGCGATCAGCGCGAGGCCGAGCGCGACCGTCGTCCAGCGGGCCTGCCTGCTGAACACCGGCGGCTTCTCGTCCGGGGTGAGGCTGTGGTTCTCGTGGAGCGTGCCGTCCTTGAGGTCGCCGGTGACGGCGACCCGGTCGCCCTCCTGCCCCCCGGTCAGCAGGACCAGGATCTTGTAGTGCGCGCCCGGCTTCAGCGGTACGCGCGGAATGCGCAGGGTGCTGGGCCCGGCGACGAGCAGCCCCGGCTGGTTCTCGAAGTAGCCCATCAGGTTGGCGTGTTCCTCGGGCAGTGTCACGTCCTGCGCCTCGATGCGCCGGCCCGGGAACTCGGCGGTCAGCCCGTACTGCGTCGAGGGGTCGATGTAGTCCGACTCCTCGATGTGGCGCGAGCCGTCGTTCTCGATGCGCAGGAGCACGAGCGTCGCGTCGCGCATCGCGGGCAGGTCGTTGAAGAGCCCGAGCCGCGGATCGGCCTCGCTGGCCTGCCCGTTGTGCCCTATCGCGATGTCCATCTGCTTGCGGAACCCGATCCGCCTGCTGCGCCGCGCCCGCCGGTCCGCGACGAACGGCGTGACGATCGAGACGGCACCGAGCAGCAGCCCCGCGGCGGTGAGGGAGATCTCGAGCCAGCTCATGGAGTGACGGTACGGACCCGCCGCGCGCGGCGGCGGGCCGTGCCGCCCGGCTTCGCCGAGTGTTCGTCAGGTGTTCAACCGCTCGCGGCGGGTACGGCAGTGGGGCCGCATGTTCACGCTCCCGTCGTCGAGCCGGGGCGGACGATCATCAGAACGGTGACCGTCGCCCACAGCAGGTTGAACACGCCGGTGAGCGCCGCCAGTTGCGACGCGCTCCGAGCGACGGGCGACCCCTCGGACTGTCGCACCGCGCCCAGCGCCGCCTCCTGCGCGGGAAGGATCAGCAGCGCCAGGACACCGGCCGCCACGGCCGTCAGCACGATCGAGACGATCAGCCAGGCGCTGCCGAGCACACCCAGGCTGCTCGCCGTCGCGAACCCGAACAGCGGTACGGCGACACCGATCCCGGCGTAGACCCGGCAGATGCGGTGCAGCGTGCCCAGCGTCGACACCGGTTCGGCCGCACGCGGCGACGCGAGCGCCTGCCGCCAGGTCCTGGGGAACATGCTCGCGGCGACGGTGACCGGCCCCACGGTCAGGACAGCGGCGAGGACGTGCAGACTGAGCAGGAACTTCGTCATGGTCAGCGGCCCGCGCCCGGAGCGTCGGCGCGGCGCACGCCGCTGACCTTCGAGGCGGGCAGCCGCCCCGCGCGCGAAGTGCCGGTCATGGCCGATCCGTCGACGGTCACGGTGAACACCAGGTTCAGCCGCATGGGCCGGGTGACGGCCTGTTTCCAGCTGAGCCGGTCGCCGGTCAGCGACACCTCCGTGAGCGGTACCTCCTGGCCCGCCCCGTGCGCGGTGCCGGTGATTCCGGAGCCGTCCTCACGCAGCTCCACGACGGCGTCGATCGTGCCGATCGGGGTCGTGACGGACAGGTCCCAGATGCCTTCGACGGACATGTTCTCTTCTCTCTTGACTCAACGGGGTGCGGGTGCGGCGGATCGGGTGGGCGGTCAGAACGCGACGGGCGCCGGGCCCTCGGCGCGCCACACCGTGCCCCGGCGCTCATGGGCGAACAACTCCTCGACGGCGTGCGCGACTTGCGGCCCGACCTCGCGCTCAAGGAGGTGCAGGGCCAGGTCGAGGCCGGAGGTGACACCGGCGCCGGTGACCAGGGCGCCGTCGTCGACGACGCGGGCCCGCACCGCGTGCGTGCCGGTGGCGTCGAGCAGGTCGAGGCCCATGTGGTGCGTGGTGGCGTGGCGGCCCTCGATGAGTCCGGCGAGGGCCAGGACGAGCGAGCCGCCGCAGACGGTGGCGACCGTCACCTCGGGGTTGTCCATCGCGGCCCCGAGCAGCGCCGGGAGGCCGGTGTCCAGGGTGCGGCCGAGCAGGACGGGGATGGTGGGCCCGGCGGTGCCGCTCTCCTCGACCGGCCCCGAGGCGCCGGGCACCAGGACGGGGATGGTGGGCCCGGCGGTGCCGCTCTCCTCGACCGGCCCCGAGGCGCCGGGCACCAGGACGACTCCGGCGCGCTCCGGGTCGAGAGCGCCGGTCGCCCGCAGCGTGAGCCCGCCGGTGCCGCCGACCACCTCGCGCGGCCCCTCGGCGGAGACCAGCTCCACGCCGACGGCGCCGCCGGACGCGGCGCCACCCGCGTGCAGGACCTCGAACGGGGCGACGACGTCGAGGGGATCGAAACCGTCGAACAGGACGATCTGGACGTGCATGGGGGAGGTTCCTCCGCGTGGGCGACCGGCCCGGTCCGCGCCGGGCTCGACGCCGACGCTAATCAGCCGCGAAGATCCCTCCCAGTGGCATTAACGCCGACTGTCAACGGGATAACGCCAGCACCTTTACCAGTACGCCCCGCCCTGCTGGCCAGACATCCAGACCTGTCCGTAATCCCGCGCCGCGCTATGTTCTCGCCATGCACCTCGTCACCGTCCTCGCACTCGACCACGTGATCCCCTTCGACCTGTCCACCCCGATCGAGGTGTTCAGCCGCACCCGTCTCCCCGACGGCAGGCCCGGCTACCAGGTCCGGGTGTGCGCCGAGCGGGAGGACGTGGACGCGGGCACCTTCACGCTCCGCGCGCACCGGGGCCTGGAGGGGCTGAAGGGCGCCGACACGATCATCGTGCCCGGCACGGCGGCGCCCACCGCCCCGCTGTCACCGGCCGTCCGCGACGCCCTCAGGGACGCGGCCGCGCGAGGCACCCGTATCGCCTCCATCTGCGCGGGCACCTTCCCGCTCGCCGCGACCGGGCTGCTCGACGGGCTGCGCGCGACAACGCACTGGATCGCGGCGGACCTGCTCGCCGCCACGTACCCGGAGGTGAAGGTCGACCCCGACGTCCTCTACGTCGACAACGGGCAGATCCTCACCTCGGCCGGTGCCGCTGCGGGGCTCGATCTGTGCCTGCACATGATCCGCCGCGACTACGGTTCGGCGGTGGCCGCCGACGCGGCCCGGCTCTCCGTCATGCCGCTCGAACGGGAAGGCGGCCAGGCGCAGTTCATCGTCCACGACCACACACCGACGCCCACGCCGCAGGGCGCCTCCTTCGAGCCCCTGCTCGACTGGCTCCGCGACCACCTGGACAGCGAGCTGACCCTCGCCGACATCGCCGTCCGCGCCGGAGTCAGTACCCGTACGCTCATGCGGCGCTTCCGTGAGCAGACCGGCACCACCCCTCTGCAGTGGCTGCACCGCGCCCGCATCCGGCAGGCGCAGCACCTGCTTGAAACCACCGGGCATCCCGTGGAGCGGATCGCCGCGCAGGTCGGCTTCGGTTCGCCGACCGCGTTCCGCGACCGGTTCAAGCGCACGACGGGCGTCAGCCCACAGGCGTACCGCCGGACCTTCGGCTAGACACTCTCGCCGTCCGCGTCCACGGACTCCCGCAGCCGCGCGCTCGCCATCCGCATGTGTTCGGCCATCGCCAGGTCCGCCGCCTCCGGGTCCCGGTCGCGGATCGCCTTCAGCACGGCGTCGTGCTCGCACAGGGTGCCGCTGACCGTGCCCTCGATGTCGCTGACCCGCTCCATCCACACCTGGAGCAGCGCCCGGATGGAGTGCAGGATGTCGCTGAGGACCGTGTTGCGGGCGATGCTCGCGCACTCCAGGTGGAAGGCGATGTCGGCGTCGATGAACGCCTTGACGTCGCTGCCCGCCTCCCGCATGTGGCGCAGGTGCTCCTCCAGGCGGGCCACGTCCTCGTCCGTCGCCCGCTCGGCGGCGAGCCGCGCCGACACGCCCTCCATGTAGGTGCGGACCTCGACCAGGTCCCTCGTCCGGCGCTGACCCAGCATCAGGCCCCAGTTGATGGCGCGCGGCAGGAACTCCGAGGTGCCCTCGCGCACGTACGAGCCCGAGCCCGGGCGGATCTCGATGATGCCGAGCACGTCGAGCGCGGACAGCGCGCCCCGGACGCTGGAGCGGGCGACGCCGAGCGCCTCGGCGAGCTGGCGCTCGGCGGGCAGCCGGGTGCCCGGCCGGATGTTGCCCGCGGAGAGGTGGTCGAGGAGGCGCTTGGCGACCTCGCTCACCGACGACTCACGCACGACGGGGCGCAGGAGTTGGGCGAGGTCGGGCTGGTCACCGGGCGTGGCGGAGGCGGGCTGACTGGTCACGGTCACCAGTAGACCAGACGGTCGCCCGCCCCCTCGCGCGTCACCCCTGGCAGGCGGCTTTGTCAAGGGTTCAACCAGCGTCGGCAAGTGCGACGCTCGCCACATTGGTAAATTGGTGACCAATTTGGAATTCCGGCATAGCGTGACACGCAGATCGGCCCCCACCGGCGTGGACAGCCTCCGCTGCCCGCCGCTCGCGCCGAGAGTGACCCAAGTCCGGACAGAGCTGTCCGGCGAGCCGAGGAGTCGCCATGCCTGCCAGCACCGCGCCGCCCGTGACGACGGAGGCGAGATCAGCCGTCGAGACGTCGGCGATCAAGAAGATCTCGATCCGTCTCGTCCCGTTCGTGGCCCTGATGTTCTTCGTGAACTATCTGGACCGCACCGCGGTGTCGTTCGCCGAGCCCAACGGGATGGGCCAGGACCTGGCCCTGACCGCCGCCCAGTTCGGCTTCGCCTCCGGGATCTTCTTCCTCGGCTACATCGTCCTGGAAGTCCCCAGCAACATGGCCCTGCACCGGTTCGGCGCCCGCCGCTGGCTGGCCCGGATCATGGTCACCTGGGGCATCGTGTCCCTGCTCTTCACCTGGGTGAACAGCAGCGGCGGCCTCTACACGCTGCGCTTCCTGCTCGGCGTCGCCGAGGCCGGCTTCTTCCCCGGCGCGATCCTCTTCCTGAGCCAGTGGGTGCCGAGCCGCCACCGCACCAAGATCCTCGGCCTCTTCTACCTCGCCCAGCCGCTGACCACGGTCTTCGGCGCCCCGCTCGCGGGCTGGCTGATCGGCCACCACGGCCTGTTCGGCCTGGAGGGCTGGCGCGTGATGTTCCTGTTCGTGTCGATCCCGGCGATCCTGCTCGGCGTCATCGCCTGGTTCTACCTGATCGACCGCCCCGCCGACGCGAAGTGGCTGACGCCGTCCGAGCGCGACTGGCTCACCAAGGAACTGGCCGCCGAGAACGCCGAGAAGACCGGCCACGAGGGCGCGCACGCCAAGGGCGACCTAAAGCGGGCCTTCACCAACACCCGCGTCTGGATCCTCGCCGTCGTCTACTTCGGCTTCGTCTACGGGCTCTACGCGCTCGCGTTCTTCCTGCCGACGATCATCAACGGCTTCCAGGACCAGTACGACACCACGTTCAGCGTGATGGACAAGGCCTGGATCACCGCGATCCCGTACCTGCCCGCAGCCGTCGTCCTCTTCTTCTGGACCCGGCACGCCACCAAGCACTCCACCCGCACCTGGCACGTGGCAGGCCCCGCGATCGTCGGCGGCGTCACCATCCCGCTCGCCCTGTACATGGGCTCGCCCGCCGCCACCGTCGCCGTCATCACGGTCACCGCCTGCTCGATCTTCGCCGCGCTCCCGGTCTTCTGGGCCGTCCCCTCCCGCTTCCTCACGGGCGCGGCGGCAGCGGCCGGCATCGCCCTGATCAACACGGCGGGCAACATCGCGGGCTTCGCCTCCAGCTACATCACCGGCTGGCTCAAGGACTGGACCGGCGCCTACTACGTGCCGCTCTACCTCGTCGGCGCCTTCATGCTGCTCTCCGCCGCGCTGATGATCTGGCTCGCCGCCCGCACCCCCGCCGACCCGCACTCCCCGTCCACCACCCCTGTACTCGCGGAGAACCAGCGATGACCCGCCTCTACAACGACCCCGCCGCCTTCGCCGACGAAGCCCTCGAAGGGTTCGCCGCCGCCCATCGCCGCTGGGTGCGCCCCGTCCCCGGCGGCGTGGTGCGGGCCACCGCGAAGACGCCGGGCCAGGTGGCTGTGGTCATCGGCGGCGGCTCCGGGCACTACCCGGCCTTCTCGGGCCTGGTCGGCCAGGGCCTCGCGCACGGCGCCGCCGTCGGCAACGTCTTCGCCTCGCCCTCCGCCCAGCAGATACGCAACGTGGCGCGGGCCGCCGAGTCCGGCGGCGGCGTCCTCCTCCTCTACGGCAACTACGCGGGCGACGTGCTCCACTTCGGCCAGGCCGCCGAACGCCTCACCGCCGAGTCCGTCCCCACCCGCACCTTCGCCGTCACCGACGACCTCTCCAGCGCCGCCCCCGACGAGGCCCACAAGCGCCGGGGCATCGCGGGCGACCTGCCCGTCTTCAAGGCCGCCGCGGCCGCCGCCGAGCAGGGACTGTCCCTCGACGAGGTGGCCGACGCCGCCGCGCACGCGAACGCCCGCACCCGCTCCTTCGGCATCGCCTTCTCCGGCTGCACCCTGCCCGGCGCGGACCACCCGCTGTTCTCCGTGCCCGAGGACCGGATGGCCGTCGGCCTCGGCATCCACGGCGAACCCGGCATCGGCGAAGCCGCCGTGCCCACCGCCGACGAGGCCGCCGAGCTCCTCGTCTCCACGCTTCTGAAGGAGCTGCCCGAGGGTGTCGACGCCCCGGACGGGCAGCGCGCCGCCGTCATCCTGAACGGCCTCGGCTCCGTCAAGTACGAGGAGCTGTTCGTCGTCTACCGGCGTGTGGCCCAGCTCCTCGCCGAGGCGGGCGTCCAGGCGGTCGACCCCGAGGTCGGCGAACTCGTCACCAGCTTCGACATGGCCGGTGTCTCCCTCACCCTGACCTGGCTCGACACCACCCTCGAACCGCTGTGGACCGCCCCGGCCGACACCCCCGCCTACCGCAAGGGCGCCGTCCCCGCCGCCGCAGCGGTCGCCGAGGAGGAGGTGTACGAGGCCGAGCCCGGCACCGCGCCCTGCGCCCAGGCGAGCGAGGAGTCCCGCCGGGCCGCCGCCACCGCCCTCGACGCCCTGCGGCTGCTCGCGGAGACCGTCGACACGCACGCCGACGAACTCGGCCGCATCGACGCCGTCGCCGGGGACGGCGACCACGGCATCGGCATGCGGCGCGGCTCGGGCGCCGCCTACGCCGCCGCGCGCGAGGCCGATGAGGCAGGGGCCGGCGCCCGTACGCTCCTGACCGCCGCCGGTGACGCCTGGGCCGACAAGGCCGGCGGCACCTCGGGCGCCCTGTGGGGCATCGTCCTGCGCGCCCTCGCCGACGCGCTCGGCGACACCGGACGGCCGACCCCGGCGTCCGTCGCCCACGGAGTCCTGAAGGCGTCGGAGAACGTCCGCCGGACCGGCGGCGCCGAGGT
>NZ_JAOCNE010000003.1:1584051-1694359 GCF_056172735.1 Streptomyces sp. R818 | reverse complement strand
TTCGCAGCGCCGGGCCGGGGGCTCTTTGTTAGTGCAGTGCCAGACTGGCAGGAACCTCTTTACAACGTCAAGGGGTTCGGGAAGGATGTTGCCGTGCCCAAGAACCCGACAGAGGGGAGCCCGCGCTTGATGACCACCAGCGAGATCGCGGCGGAGCACGGGGTCAGTCGACAGACGGTGCACACGCACCGGAAGCGCGGCGACTTCCCGAAGCCTGTTGAGGGCGCGGGCAGTACACGGCCCCGGTTCCTGGCGGACGAGGTGGCCGCGTTCTTCGCGGCGAACCCGCCGACCCCGGGCAAGCGAACGGACCTCGCCCAACCAGACGAAGGAGCGCCCATGCCGCCGACAGGCACGTCCACCGCCAGCCGAGCCGAGCTGGTCGATGCCGCAGCCGCTTTGCTGCTCGCGGCGATCACGATGCGCGACCTTACGAGCGCTATGCCGTCGGCCGCGTTCGCGTCCATGCCGGACGACATCCGCGGGCGAATCGCGCGGCACTCGTATCAGGGCGCGTTCGATGCGCTGCCTGCGGACATCCGGGCCGAAGCGCAGGCCCTCGTGGATGCCGACCCGGACATCATCGCGGCGCGGAACCTGTGAAGGCGCGGCTGCTGTAGCTGCACGCGAAGAGCCCCCGGCCCTCGGGCCGGGGGCTTCGTCATGCCCACGCTGTCGTTCGGCGTGCCGACCTGGGCAGGCCGTCGCACCCTGGAGGTATGGCAACCGCTCCGATAGTCGTGCACCCGCCGTCCCCGTCGGGCGGCCGGCGGGTCACCGCGCGGGACCAGATCCTCGGCCTCGCGCACTCCGACCGCGATGTCGTCGAGTTCCTGCGCCGGGCCGGGCTCCCGGACGCCGACGGGCTGCTCGACGATCCGTCGTGGGTGACGTGGCGGGGAGCGCGTGCGCACCATTACGAGGCAGCTTGATCATGGTTTCAGGGAAAGTAGTGCTGCTCGACGTAGAAGAGTAGCGCCGCCGCAATGAGAGCGCCGAGCCAGCAGAGAAGTCTCTCAAACGCGCGATATCGGGCGTCGAGAACTTCCGTGTTGGCATCTCGCTCCTCCTCCAGGTTGTGCGCCAACCATTCCAGGTATTCCCCGAAGGGCTTGCCGTCCTGGTAAGCCTTGATGCCTTTCGAAAGTTGGCCCGGCGCATGAAAACCCGTGGGGTGCACGATGTAGCCAACGCCCCATAGACACGACCCTATTGCTAGAAGCAGCAGGATGATCACCCACTTGTCAGACGGGGTGCCCTTGTTGAGTGTCAAGCCGAACACGATGGAGGCGCCGAGGATGACGACGCGAAGCAGTTGCATCGCCCGTGTTCTCAAGGCCCGGAAGTCGCAGTCTTGGGATTCCATGTAGCGCACGCCATCTTCGATGGCCAGCTTCAGGACCTTGAGGTCCCGATGGTGATGTTCAATTGGCTGCTCCATCGCCAACCTCCAGGAACTGCGGCGACGGCTGTACTTCCCTCTCCCATCATGCGTCGTGCTGTCGAAACGCGCAGGGCGCGTCGGGGCACTACCCAAGTTGCGGCTTACGCTTCGTCAGCTACGTTCCCCTGATTTAGGTACTGCACGAACCACGCCATCAGGGAGTTGAGTAGGTCAGAAAACCTAGCGATGAGGTCGCCAAGATCCTCCTTCGAGAGGGGATCGAAGCGGGGCGTCTGCTTGCCTTTCGTAAACCGCATAGCTTGATAGGACGGCTCAAGCGGATTGGTCTGGTCCTCAGACCACGCCCCGTGAACGTACCCGTGGCGCCGTTCGAGTAGAGGTTTGATCTGCCTTAGCAGGGTGTCGAGCTTCTCCTGAGCTTCGTCGGTGACCCGAGGGTTGGCCTTCGCGAGGTCGCCCACCAGCTTGGTTGCAGCTTCTGCTCGGGTGCCGTGTATCCAGAGGTAGGCGTAGGGACTCTCGGAGAGGTGCACTGCGATCATCTGAAGGCGGAGCTCCATGTCTGCCGCTACGCGCACCATGATCCCTAGGCACGCGTACAACTCCATGTCGTCTCTGTCTATGCCGTTGGTCATCAGCTGATCGTGACAGAGCAAGGGGCTTCCGTCCTGAGCTTTTGCCTAGTGGTCCTCGGCGGTCAGATGCGGCGGCCCGCCGCACCCATCGGGGACGGCGGGCCGCTTGCTGTTCAGGCCGCAGGTGACAGGGCTTCGGTGGCGCCGGGGTCGGTGTTGCCGCGGCGGCTGGGCTGGAAGTGGCGCAGGGCCAGCCATGTGTCGGGCGGGTAGGTGCACAGGCACCATTCGCACTGCACCGGCTTGCCCATGTCGGCGTGCAGGGTCGCGCCGCAGACGACGCCGGATGTGTCGATGGCGATGCAGTAGCCGAGGACGGTCGGCTTGTCGGTGTCCTCGTCGGGCTGGACGACGTGGCGGACCCGGTCGACCAGGCGCCGTACTTCCCTGCCGAGCTGCGCGCCCTGGTCCCACAGGGCGATGAAGTGGATCTGGCGGACCAGGCCGGATGCCGCGACGCTGACGCGGTGCCCGGGTGATCCGGTGCGTGGCGGGCGGGGCAGGTTGCGGGTTTCGCAGACGGCGTCGTGCCAGTCCTCGAGGACGCCGACGATTCCGCCGGCGGCGCGGAGGTCCAGGACCTCCTGGTTGAGGGGCAGGGGTGCTGCGGCGAGGCGGGTGCGGCCGCCGTACGGGGCGTCGCCGCGGGCGCCGGGCGTCAGCCAGGCTTCGAGGGCGTCCCATAGGCGGGGCAGGGTGGTGAGGTTGTCGAGGGTGTCGCGGGTGCAGGGGGTGCACAGGGTGCCGTACGTGAGCGTGTGCTTCTTGCAGAGGGTGCAGTTCATCGCTGCGTCCCTTCAGTGCTGGTGGTGCGGTGTGTTGCTGTGCTCGGGCCACTCGATGTGGCCGCCGCCGTAGCCGCGCAGTAGGTCCGCGGTGGTGGGGGCGGCCGAGGTCAGCCCGTATGTTTCGTCGTCGATGGCGACGGCCTGGCCGTCGGGCATCTCCCAGCCGTCGAGGACCTGGTGGCGCAGGTGCAGGCGGAAGGGCCGGTGGCTCGGTGGGGTCACGAGGAGCCGGTCACCTTGGGGCGGCCGGTCTGGGGCTGGCGGTGGTGCGGGCGGACGAGGTTGCCGTAGCCGTCGGCGATGCCGGCGTCCTCGAGGACCCGGCCGACGGCCGCCCACTCCTGGCACACCTGGTGGAGGGAGCGGCCAAGCTGGTCGGCCAGGAGCCGCATCAGCCAGCCGTGGCGCTCCTGCAGGTCTGCGAGGAGGCTGGAGTAGAACCGCAGTGCCGCCTCCTCGAGGCGAACCTCAAGCGTCATCGTGGATGGCAGCCGTACGGCAGCGGTGTGATCGTCCGGGATGTCCGCCCATGCGATCTCGAAGTCGCCGGCCTCGCCAAGGTGGGTCCAGCCGCCGCTGTCGCTGCTGTCGGCCGTGGAGATCCAGAGGCTCATGTCACGCCTCCGTAGCAGGCTGCTGGGCGCCCTTGGGCCCGCGGTTCGCGAACAGCTCGGCCGTACGCATGGCGATGTTGGCGTACTTCTCGTCGGTGGTGTGGTGGTCCCACTGCGCTCGCGGGTCGTGGGGCTCGACGTGCTCGACGTCCCTGAACAGGTCGGCGTCGCGCCAGGCGATGTGCCAGCTGGCCTGCCGTCCGCCGATAGTCAGGTACACGATCTGCCAGCCGGGCTCGGGGCTGTCGAGTGCGGGCGCGATGACGGCACCGCCGGTCATGGCGGCGAGGAGAGCGATGAGGTGGGCGCGCTCGCGGTATGCGCCGTCACGCTCAGCCTCGGCTTCCTCGGCGCGCTTGCGCAGTGTCTCCGTACGCCGGGTCATCAGCTCCTTGGCGCGGGCTGTGTCGTCGTCGGCGATGTCGGCGTGGCGCTCAGCCTGTTGCAGCTCGTCCACGAGGTTCTCCACCGTCTGGTCGGTGGGCGGGAAGATTGCGTTGTGCAGCTCGGCGAGGCGGGCGTCCCACCAGCGGGAGATCTGCGTACCGAGCGGGGGCGGACCGGCCTTCACCCACTGCTCGTACAGGGCAATGACGCGTTGGACGTCGGCCTCGGGCATGCGAGCGAGCGTGGCGGTGATCCGCGCGGTGTCGACATCGGTCCGCCAGTCCTCGACGAGTTCGAGGTCGAGGGTCCGCGCGCAGGGGTCGTAGCCGGTGATGCGGTAGGCGACCTGGTCGGCGATCTCGATGACGCCGTCGTGCACGCGGAGGTAGCGGCCGCGGGTGAGGCAGTCGAGCGTCACGCTGGCCTGCTGCGGAGCTTGAAGGACGGTGACGCCCTTGCCTCGCTCCCGCTGCACGACGATGGCGTTCGATGTGGTCTGGAGCTTGGTCGCTTGGGCCGCTCCCGGAGCAGGCTCGTCGAGGGCCCGAAGCGTAGGGCACTGGCCGTATGGCACGCCCCGGTTGTCGGTGGAGCCTCTGCCGTCATAGGCCGAGCACTCCCCGCAGATCTCCTCACCGTTGTAGATCCGGGCCTGGTGCAGGGCACGAACCCGCTTGACGGCGGCCTCGGCCTGCTCGGCGCGCCGGAGCAGCTGCTCGAAGCCCTCGGCGAGGCCCTCGGCGGTCTGCCGGCGGATCGCGTCCATACGGCCGATAAGGCTGTCGGCGACTGCCTTGCGGTACGTCTCCGCGGCGGTGTGGGCGTCGAGTTGCTCGTAGAGGGCGTGCAGTTGCTCGCTGGTCAGCTGTTCCAGCGGGATGCGGTCGATCATGCGTCGCTGCCCTTCGTAGTGGTGGCGTACGGGCGCAGGCAGTCCGCGCCGTGGGTGCGTCGGTCGGCGTGCCCGGACAGTTCGCAGCACGGGATGGTGTCGAAGACCCGCGGGTCGATCGGGACGCCGCGTGCCGCCTGCTCGGCGAGTACGGCGCGGCCATGGGCTCGGCGGTGCGCGATGTTCTGGCGGTTGGCGCACCAGGCGAGGAACGCGGCGACGTACAGGCCGAGGACGGTGAGCCACGGCGTGAGGGTGATGCCGGCGTAGATGCCGCCGACGGTGGCCGTGGCCGTGGCCAGGATGAGGGCGCGGGCGAGGCGCAGGTGAGGGGTCATAGGTGGCTCCCGTGGTGCATGGGGCAGGTCCATCGGTTGTCGTTGTGCCGGGTCCAGCCCTTCGCGATGGCGGCGGCTTCGATCTTGGGTTCGGTGAGGCTGGGGAGGCCGTGCATGATCAGGTGGTTGTGGCAGGCGTGGCAGAGGACGTACACGAAGCGGGAAGGCTCCTCGGCGGTTACCGGCTGGGCCTTCGGGTCGATGTGGTCGGCGGCCGCGATGACGCCGCGGCAGAAGTCGCATTGCGGCTGGCAGTGGGCTGGCACGGGTGCGCCGGCCACTCCGAAGTGGGTGCGCTGTGCTGCAGCGAGGTAGGCGGCGTGCTGGCGCAGTACCTCGCGGGCCGCGTGCTGCGCCTTTTCGGGGGTGTGGGCGATGGAGAGGAGGGCGGTCAGGATGGTCTCAACGGTGGAGGCCTCGGGGCGCTTCTCTGGGGGTGTCACGGTGTGGTCTCCAGATCGATGCGGTCGGTGAACCAGTCACTGAGCGCGGAGAGTTCGGCAGCGGATGGTGGCGGTGCCGCGCCCTTGCGGGGGCGGAGGTGGACGTAGCCCGGCTGGATGGCCGGATCGCTGACGAGGTCGATGCCAGTGAGGGAACCGAGCGGCTCGAGCACGCCCGGGCGCGGTCTGGCCTGGGGCACGCTGGCGCGCAGCATGTCGGTGAAAGCGGCGAGCGTGCGGGGCTCGGCGACGATCTCTTGAACGGGGTCCACGGTGACGAGGAGGAACCTCACTGCTGCCGCTCCTTCGCCGGGCCGGTGCAGGTGATGGGGGCGCCGCTGCTGAGCCGGTGACCGCTGGGGAGGTCGAAGGGGCTGCGCTGGCAGCAGGGGGTGATCGCGGAGCTGTCGGTCGGGCATCCGTGGACGACATCGACCTGCTCCTGCTCGGTGACGCCAGGGGGCACCGCCAGGACGAAGTCTCGCTGGGTGGCTGCTGCCGCGCGCTGCGCCGCTGTTGTCACGGTCAGTCCGAGCCGCTGGCCGAGGCGGGCCAGTTGTCGTGCGGTGCCGCGAACTCCGAGATGAGGGGATCCGCCGACGCTGGTGGCTGATCGGCCTGCCGTTCAGGGCTGTACTCGTTCTCGACGGCGTAGGAGGTCGTGATGCGGGTGATCCGGTACGGCGTGCTGCTGTCGTCGTCCGTGGCCCGCTTGTAGTCCATGGCTGCCTCGTCCCGGCTGCTGCGGGCAGGTCGGAACGGACGCCAGTCGCCGTCGCGCCACAGGGTCTCAAGGACCCACTCCGTCTCAGTGCGCGTGGGTGAGGACTCGGCAACCTCAGCGCGGGCACGGCGGAGCAGCTCGTCGAGCGCGGCCACGGTGCCGGGATAGTTCTTGGCGAGGATCCAGTCCCGGAGCATCTCGGTCCTGAACGCCACCTCGCAGGTGTGGCCGCAGAGTGTGTGCTCGCCCTGGGCGTGAGCCTGTTCAGGCTCCTCGACGTCGGCCGGCTGCTCGTCGGTCTGGGGCTCGTCCCACGAGGTGTTGCCCCCGATTCGGCCTTCGATGATGAGAGGACCGCCGTGCGGGCTGCTGCCCCTCTGGTAGTGACCGGGGGGCCGGGTGCAACGCGTCTCGGGGTAGTCGTGGTGGGGAGCGCGGCAGATGTTGACGGACGGGGCTGGTGTGGGGTCGATGGTCTGGGAACTGCGGCTGTCGATGTCGGCGATCCACGCGGCACACACGGCGGCGACCTGGACCAGTTCGGTGCGCAGCGCACCGGTGTCCTTCTCGGCGAGGGCCTCGTAGACCTCCTCGAGGAGGACGTCGCGCCAGGCGAGGGCTCCCGCTGCGGTGTTGCGGTCGGCGGTGTCGCGGTAGCGGTGGGCGGCGTGGGTGTAGGCGGGGAGGCCAGTGCCGTCGGGGTGATGCTGCTCGCCGAACTTGGTGATCTGGCGCTGTCGTTCAGCGTCGATCTGCTCGGCGATGGCCTTGAGGCCGGGGGTGGCGAAGAGGGTGGGGTACATGGCGGTCTCCGGGGTGGTCATGGTCGACTGGGTGGTGCGGCCGCTCCTGCCTCGAACAGGAGCGGCCGTCCTGCTGCTCACGCGTCCCGGGTCTGGGAGGGGTGGCCGGCGCCGTGCATGGCCGTGGCGAGACCGAACCGCTCGGCGTTCCCTCCGAGGCTGATCTCGTTGGCAACGGTCATGACGCTGCGCGTCCAGTCGGCCATCGGCGCGACGAGGTCAGCGGCGTCATTCGCGTCGTCGGAGGACGGGAAGATCCCGAGCGCGCGTCCTTCGTGGTGGGCGAGGACCCAGCGGGGCAGGCCTGCGGGCGCGTCGGGGAGTTCGTACAGGCGGAGGCCGGGGGCGGGTTCGATGGCGTCGACTGTGACGGTTCCGTCGGGGGTGGTGAGTTCGACGGTGGGCATGGTGCTCCTTCGTGGTGTCGGGCGGTCGGGGTCAGGCGCAGATGACGCAGCGGTGATCGGCGATCTCGTTGTCCTGGCAGAAGTCGATGCAGCTGCGGCAGAACGCGGTGTCGCCGTGCTGCGCGCGGCCGTCGGACCGGGTGTCGGTCGGGTCGAACCGCGTCGCGCACTTCCGGCACGTGTCGGCCGGCTCCTCGTCGGGGTCGACGACACCGATCGTGCTGCGCAGCTCCTGGTGCGCGTCGTCGAACGTCTCGCACAGGACGCGGCCGTCCTTCAGCTCGTCCCAGCCCGCGCCGACAGCGGCGTCCACGCCGTCGCCGACGGACGGGAAGTGGTGCTCGAACTCGGTCTCGTCATAGCTGTAGCCGCACACGGCGCAGGCCACGGTGACGCAGGCCGCGCGCTTGAACCCGTCGGGCAGCGCGGTGACGGCGGTGTACTTGGCGTCCCAGGCGCGGAACACGGACTCGATCTCCCGGAGGGCGGCGTTCCCCCGGTCGATCGCGGCGAGGTTCTCGGGGCTGTCGGTGAGGGTCCGGGCGGCCTCGGAGACCGCGCGCCGGTAGAGGGCTTGCGGCTTGTCCAGGGCTTCGGCGAGGCGCATGAGGGCGAGGATCTGTTCGCTGAGCATGGGGCTCCTTGGTTGGTCCCGTTTGTGGGCTTCGAGGTGGGGGCGGATTACTGGGCGTCTCCCGACGGGCGGACCTTCTTGCGGAGCGCTTCTACGGCCCAGGTGAAGAGAGCGCGGATGGCGTCGGCGAGATCGCTGGCGGCTTGCTCGGTGCCGGGGTGGGTCAATGCGTCGAAGAGGTCGTGGGCGGTGTCGCGTTCGTCGTTGGCCCAGGCGGTGGTGAATTGGGCGGCGAACCGGACGCCTGCGGGGAGAGTGTTGATGTCGCCGTACTGGCCGGTATTCGGGTTGAGGACGAGGAGTCCGAAGGCGCCGTTCCTGGGGAGGTTTTCGCGCCCGTTGCCGATCGTCGTTTCGGCGAGGGCGGCACAGAGTCCGAGGGCGGTAGCGGGGCCGCCGAGGATGAAGGGCTTGAACAACTCGGCGACCTTCTCGGGGTGGCCGTTGATGCCGTGAGCGAGCGCGGCCATGATCGTTTCGGCGGGATCGTCTTGTGGGGTGGTGGGGATCTCGTGGTTCACGCGGTGGCCTCGCTCGGAGTGTCGGTCGCGGGTTCGAACGCCGCGCCGCTGAGCGGGAGTTGTCCCTCCGCGACGGGTCGGGGCTGGTGAAGGGCGGCGCGGACCTCGCGGGCGGTGAGGGGCCGGCCGTGGCGCGCGGTCTGCAGCAGGGCGGCGCGCTGGTGGCGGTCGAGCTTGCGCCAGCAGGCGGAGCCGATCCGTCGGGCCTTGGCGGTGGCGGACCGTACGGGCCGGTGGCACAGCTGGCACTCCACCTCCCCGTTCACTTCACTGGCGGGCATCTGCTGCTCCTGGGGTATGGCGGCGGATGGTGGCGGTGATGGGGAGGCCGGACAGGGCCTCGGTGAGGACGGCGACGTGGCGGGCCTGCTCCTGGGGCGTGCAGGGCGTGAGGTGGGCGGGGAGCCGGTGGCGGGCGTGGCCGAAGGTGCCGTCGGGGACGTCCTCCGGGAGCCGCTCCTCCTGCTCCAGGTCCTCCTCGTAGGCGCCCGCCTCGGCGGCCGCGCTCACCAGGGCCGCCTCTGCGCCCACACCCCGGGCCGAACCGCCGCGCGCCGCCCGGGCCTCGATGCCCGCCGCGGCGGACGCGGCTGCGGGCTCTTGCAGGTCGCGGCGTGCGGCATGGCCTGCCACTCCATGCCCTCCAGGCGGTCCCGCTCGGCGGTCAGGACCCGCACGCGCAGGGTGCCGGTGCCGTCGCGGTGGACGGCGAGGTTCCCGTCGCTGTTCGGCCGTGCGTCGATGGCCTGACGCAGACCGTTGACGGTGATGGCCCACCGGATCTCGGCCTGGCATCCGTCGCACGGGACGATTCCGTGGTCACTGAGCATGTGTCCTCCGGTCGCTACCGGTCGTTTGGTTGGGGTTGGCGGGCCCGTACTCGCTGGCCGCGCGGGCGGCCTCGAGCCGGGCTTGGTGCGAGGTGTTGCGGCGGCGGCCGCGCGGGGTCGTGCACGTCTGGCCGGCCGGAGCCCGGCAGTCGGGAGCCGGGCAGGCGACGGACCGCTCGAGGACCGCCGTCTGCCGGGAGGCAGGGCGCAGCGCCTCGGGCATCCGGCCCGGCACCGGCCGCTCCACATCCGGCTCCGGCCGTACGGGCGCCGCTGGGGCCGGGCGTCCGGCGGGGGTAGGTAGCTGCTCTTGCAGGCCGTCAGCGCGCAGCACGGGGCCGACGCGGAGCTGGCCGTAGATGTGCAGCGCACCGGCCGGTCCGTGCTCGGCGATCGCGCGGCGGATCTCTGCGTCGGTGGCCTGCGACCGCTGCCGGTAGCTGGCCTTCTTGGGCAGCGCGTCTGCGGCGGCGGCCTCGAGGCGCAGCTGCTCCAGGCGCTCCTGGAGCTCGCGGGCCTGGCGCCACCGGGCGCTGATGACCTGCCGCTGCTGCACGCAGATCTCACAGGCCTCGCCGGTGGGCCACACAGTGGAGTCCTCGCAGGAATCCAGTCCGCAGCCGCGGTGGGGGATGCCGACGCCGATCAGCCAGGCGCCCATGTCGCGGATGTCGGCGCGCAGGACACCGGCGTAGCGGCGGCGGATCCGCGCGGCGAGGCGCTCCTCGGTCGCGTAGGTACGCAGTTGCTGGATGAGGGCGCGGGCGATGCGGCGCAGCACGAAGGGGCGCAAGGCGGGGAGTTCGTGGTGGACGGGTTCCAGCGCGCGCCAGACCCTCGGCGGTAGCTGCAAGGTCGGACCGGTGTAAGTGGCCGGGGCCTCGGGGGTGGGGCGGTTGCCGCGCGGAGCGCGAGAGACGCCCGGCCCGAACGTCCCTTCACCAAGATCGCCGGGGTTTTCCACAGGCTTACTACCGGTGTCTCGCCTACGGCGGGAACCCCCAACGACCTGCGCAATCTCGTCAGTAACAGCCTGGGGGTATTCCTCAGTCGCGAGGGATCCGCCGCAGCTGGCCGGACCGGATCCGCCATGGTTGTCCGCACTCGCCTCGCTGGCCGTGGCCACCGTCTGCGGGCTCGGCGCGGCGGGCTCCTCGATGGGGAGGGCCAGCTGCTCGATGTGGAGGGGGCGGTGGTGGACGGTGACGGCGTGGCGGCCCTGGTGGCCGGCGCGGTGGTCGACGCTGACCCAGCCGGTGGCGTCCAGGTCGTGCAGGACGCGGCGGGCGGTGCGCTCCGACAGCGGCGTCCCTGCGGTCTTGCCGTGGTGGTGGAAGAGTTCCCCGGCGAGCTCGGCGGCGGTGGGCTGGTAGCCCGGGGTGTACTTCGCGGTGTGCGCCAGCAGCAGGGCGGCGCGCAGGCGGCGCGGCTCGAGGGCGTCGCACATCGCGACGGACACGGTGACGAACCGCTCGGCCTCGCGGACGTCGCGGACCTGGCGGATCGCGGTGCGGCCGACACCGGAGGTACGGGTCATGCGGCGGGTGGAGAACTCCGGGGCGCCGCCGTCGGGCCCGGGCGTGCGGCCCTCGGTCAGTGCACGCTCGAAGGCGCGGACGGACAGGCCGCAGAAGCGGGCCATCGTCTCGACGCCGGCGTTGCAGTGCTCTTCGTTGCCGTCGACGTCGAGGGCGGCCATCTTCGCCCACGCCTTGATGAACGCGTCCGAGTAGTGGTGGCCGCGGTAGATGCGTTCGGGGATGTCGATGCTCTGCAGGGCGCGGCGCTGGGGGCGGCGCGGGCGCACGCGGCCAGCACTACCGGCCCCGCCACGGGTGTGGCGGGGCTCGGCGGCGGACGCGTGCGCGGCGCTCATGTCAGCGGGTGCTGCACTTGGGGTAGGCGGAGCCGCGGTAGCAGTCGTCGTAGACGCTGCTGGAGACCTCGAAATCGTGGTCCTGGCCGTCGCTGTCGCGGGTGGTCAGCTCGTAGTCGGTGGTGCAGGAGCGGTAGCGCTTGGCCCCGGCGCCGGTGAGGTGGCACTCCCGGTCCTTCTCCTTGCCGACGACGCGGCCGGCCGGGCCCTGCTCGTGCGGGTCACATGCGGTCAGCGTGAGCGTCGTCGCGGCCAGCGCGATCGCCGCGAGCGCGGCGCGGGTGCGCTTCACCGGACGATCCCGGCGGTGCGGGCGGCCTGCAGCCAGGCGGCGAACTCGTGGGTGATGCCGTCGTAGAGCTCGGCGTCGGTGACGGTGCGCGGGCTGGCGGCGTGGAAGAAGGAGGCGTTGTCGACCTGGCGGCCGTCGAGGGTGTCGAGGGTCTGCAGGAAGCGCATGTTGCGCTTGGGCCCGAACCCGACGAACGCGAAAAACAGGGGCCGGTTGGACAGGGTGCGCAGGGTGCGCTCGGCGGCGGCCCGGTCGTCGGGCTCGCCGTCGGTCTGGAAGATGACCAGCCCGGGGAGATCGGTCCCGGCGAGGTGCTCGTCGACGGCGGCCTGCATGGCGGCGACGTAGTTGGTGGAGCCCCAGGCCGAGGCGGAGTGTTCGCGGTCGATGATCCCGGCGTAGTTGTCCAGGCGGACGTCGACGGTGTGGTCGACGCGGCTGCCGAAGAAGGAGACGGGGACGCTGCCGTCGTCGTCGAGGTTCACGGACAGGCCCAGCGCCTGCTCGGCCAGGCGCTGCACGGAGCCGTCGCGGTAGTAGGGGGTCATGCTGCCGGAGTGGTCCAGGACGAGCTGGACGGCGGCCTGCGTACCGGTGAGACCGGTCTTCTGAAGGGAGACGGCGGCGGTCTTGGCGAGGGAGACGAGGCCGGGCGCCTGCTTCTCCATCTTGGCGAGGTCGATCACGGACTTCCTGCTTCCTGTTGAACGGTGCTGTCGGGTGGGTCAGTTGGGGGCGTCGCTGGTGTGGCGCAGGACGCGGAGTTGCTCGAGGAAGCCGGCGGGCACGCACAGCTGCCAGACGGTGTCGCCGAGGTTCGGGCCCTGGGACAGGCGCCGGGTGTACAGCCAGCCGCGGTCGCGGAGGATCTGCAGCTGCACGCCGATCTGCTCCGGCCCCAGGCCGGTGGCGGCCGCGAGGTCCTCGGTGCTCGGGTGCCAGCGCCGGTGGATGGTGCCGGTCTGGAAGTTGGCGTAGCCGAGGAGGGTGAGGGCGAGCAGGCGGCTGTGCGGGTGCATCCGGCTGAGGCGGATGCCCTTCTCGAAGTAGGTCCGCAGGCGCTCACGCCCGTCCAGCTCGCCCGGAGCGATCGATTCGGTGGCGGTCAACGTCCGCGGCTGGTACGGCTTCGGCTCCGCCACGGGGGCAGGGGCGGGAGCGGGGGCCGCCGGGCGGGAGGAGCGGAACCGCTTGGACTTGGACTTGGGCCTGGGCGTGGCGGGCGCAGGTGCGGGCTTGGTGAAGCGGGCGAGGTCCGCCGGGGTCGGGGTCATAGGTTCAGCTCCGTTCGGTGGTCGACTGCGGCCTGGGCCGCGCGGTACTCCTGCGGACTGGAGCGCCGCTTGCCGGAAGCGATCGCGCGTGCGTCGTGGACGCGGCTGTCGCTGATGGGGCTCGGTGTGGTCCAGGCCCCCGCCGGAAGACCGGGCCCGGGCTGAGGCTCGGGGCGTCCGGCGAGTGCGGCGGGGGTGTGCAGGGGGCAGCGGGGGCCGGTCAGGTAAGGGCGGATGTCCTTGACGACCCGGCAGTGGCGGCGCTCGGATCCGATCCAGTGCCAGCACTCCGGCACCGGCTCCTCACTCACTCGGGGTTGGCCCCGGCGCGCTGCCCGGCCTGCTGCTTGCGCCAGGCGTCCTTGGGGCCGAGGAGCACGAACCGCAGGGCACTCTCGGCGAGGCAGCCGTAGGCGTACGCCGCATCCGGCAAGCCCTGCGCGAACTCCGAGGCCTCGAACATCTCCCCGGCGTCGCGATCGCTCACCTCATGGTCCTCGCGGCCCGCGATCTCCTCGGCGTGCTCGGCGGCCTGGTCCATCCGCAGCACCTGCTCGTACGCCGCGGCGACCTTCTGCGCGTGGACGTACTTCTCCAGGCCGCTGATCTTGTAGCCGCCGATGACCGGCCTGCGGTCGGCATCGAGAGGGAAGGGCACACGCTCCGGCTGCTCGCCCGCCTGCACCTGGGCGATGGCCCGCGCCGCACCGGAGGCGAACAGCAGCGCCGCGTGCTCGTAGTGGCGACGGGTGACGAACCGGTGCTCCATGTACAGCTTCTGCAGGTCCATCACGGCGTGCTCGTGCGGGCCGAACTTGCGCGGCTTGGCGTCCCAGCCGCGGGCCGCGGGCCCGTGCACGAGGATCTTGCCCTCGTGCAGGTTGCGGCGCTCCATCTCGACGCCGGTCTCCAGGAGTTGAGCCCTGCGGTCGGCGAGCTGCCACTCACGGGCGGCTTCGCCGAGCGCGCGGACGCTGTCTTCGAGGTGCTCGAACCAGGGAGCACTCGGCGCGGCGAGGTTGTGGGTCATGACGCTCCGTTCAGGGGGTGGCCGCAGTCGATGCAGGACTGCGAGCCGTCGGGGTGCAGGGTGTGGGCGGTGAGGCGTTGCTCGGCCGGGCAGTAGTCGCGGCCGGCGCCCTCGATCGCGCCGTCGGCGAGTAGCTGCTCGAGCTCGCTCTCGTCGGTGACGCCGTGGACCGGCGGCGCGGGCGGCGCCGGGGGCGGGGTGAGGAGGGCGGCCAGGCGGCGCACGATGTGGGTGAGTGCGGCGAGCGGGTGCGGGACGTGGAGGACGCTCACGGGCGGCCGCCCGCGTGGGGCGAGGAGGGGATGGTGCGCAGATCGGCGCGGGCGCGGGCGATCGCGGCGCACCGGCCGGGGCAGTACCAGTGCGCGTCCGCACCGTCGGCGCTGCCACGGACCTGCACCATGGAGAGGTCAGGGGCCGGGGTGTTGGCGGGGCTTCCGCAGGCCTCGACGGTGCAGACCTCGACGACCGGGTGGTCCGCGGGCTGCTTGCCCTTGCCGGTCATGCCCTTGTTGAAGTCGTACCGTGCCTTCTTCTGGCCCTCGCTGGTCTCGGGCAGCTTGGGGCGCTGGGCTCGGGTCGGCATCAGCCCTCACCGCCGTCGAGCTCCGTCATGGTGTGGCGCTCCCAGCCGGACACGAACGTGTCCAGGCTGGCGTCCGGGCGCGTCATGCCCAGGCTGCGGCCGCACTGGCAGGAGGCGTGCATCTCGCAGTCGCCGTACTCCACGACCAGGGCGTGGCCGCCCGCGAGGGTCTCGCGGAAGTCCGGATCGAAGTCGGGGTCGCGGGGCTCGTGGTCGGCGCGCTTCATCAGCTCGAGGGCGGCGGGCTCGTTGTACCCGGCGGCCAGGAGGACGGCGAGGATCTCGGCGCGTGCGGTGGACTCGCCCACGGGCGGCTGGTGGCCGTCGCGGGTGTCCTTCTGCAGCGCGGTGTCGATCCGCAGCGCGGTGTCGATCGCCTCGGCGAGCTGCGGCACGGTCGCCGTCCAGGCCGTGACGGTGCTGCCCGGCTCGCAGCCCTGCACGATCCGCTCGCGGAGCTCGCGGGCGACGAACGGGCGGGCGAGCGTCGGGCGGCGCAGGACGGCGGCGATGGTGTCCTGACGGCTGGTCATCAGCGCTCACCCCCGGGGGCCTGGGTGGTTGCCGCGCAGGTGCAGTCGCTGAGCCCCGCGACGTAGGGACAGGTCGGGGTGTGGCCGCCGCGCGGCGGGAACTCGGGCGCAGGCCCGAGGGGGAAGCACGGGGCGAGCTCGCGGTGGTGGGGAATGTCGACGAGCCACGGCGCGGGGATCAGGCCGAAAGCGGCGTACTGGCAGCCGCGGTCGGCGTCCTTGCCGAGGATCCGGCCGATGCACTGCTGGCCGAGGACCTCCTCCGCAGGTGCGGTCGCTCGGAGTGGCGCACGGGGTGCCACGAGCGCCGCGCGATCTCGTGGGGGCCACGTCGTCGCACTGCGGCCGAAAGGCCAGTCACGGCTATCGGTCCGAAGAGGCTGCGGCTCGCGGCAGCTCGTCCGGTGAGGTGCGCATGCATTCAGGCGTCACCGCCAACCGCGGCCTGCGCCTGCTCGAGCGGGACGATGTCGAGCGTGCCGAGAAACGTGGGCCCGACCTGGTGGCCGTGGTAGCCGGGGGTGGTCGTCTCCTGCCACTTCCAGGCGGCGTCGGCCGCCGGGGCGTAGCCCAGCGACGCCAGCGCCCTGGTCCGCTCCGCGATGGTGGGGACCTGGTGGCGGCGGGCGACGGGCCACGCGTGGCGCGGCCACTCCTCGGTCGTGTTGAAGACGACGAGGTACAGCTCCCAATGGGCACGGGTCGGCCGGCCGAGCACCCTGCTGGTGTGGTAGTCGCAACACACGCGGTGCAGCTGGGCCTGCTTGATGACGGGCAGGGAAGTGGGGGACATCAGACCGCCACCTCCAGGCCGCGCGGGAGGGACGCCTCGGTGATGTCGAACCACTCGGCGGCTTCGGCCACCGTGTCGAAGCCACGCGCGGCGTAGCGCCAGCGCAGGGTTTCGATCGAGTGGACGCCGAGGTGTCGGCGTCGGGATAGCCGGTGATGATCCCGTGCAGCGTGTCGCGGGTGAGGGCCTGGGGCTGGCGGGTGACGAGGTACTGGGACGGCTCGCCGCCCAGGATGGCGGGGCGGCCGGGCCACAGCCAGACGCCGGCGGTGCGGGTGGGCTTCTGGCCCCATCCGGTCGCGGCCGTCGTGGTGGTGGCCTGGGTGAGGCCCTCGCCGGTGAGCTGGTGCACGGTGTCGCAGTCGCGGCACAGCAGCCGCACCCGCACCCGCGGGAACGTGGCGGCGTGGTCGCACAGGTCGTTGGCGCAGGCGTGGGGGATCGCGCCGGTGGCGATGGGGTGGGCGCCCGCCTTCGTCGTGGCGGGTCTCGATGCTGTCCCAGGTGGGGTTGGGGCAGTCAGCGGTGTGGGTGTAGGGGTTCCAGCCGAGGTACGTCTCGGTGATCAGTTCCATCGCGGGTCCTTGCGGTGGCGGGCGCGGACGAGTTGGACGGTGGTGATGGGCGCCGTTTCGTCCGCCGCGGTGGGGCGGGCGTGGCGTGCGGTGGGCGCCTGCGGCGTGCGGCCGGGGGCGCTCGGGTGCTGCTGGGTGGCGTCGATGAGGAGCTTGGTGAGCGCGGCCAGGAGGAGGACGGCGCCGGCCGAGACGAGGAGCACCCCGCACGACGCGCTGCCGGTCAGGTCCGCACTGGTGGTCGGTGCGGCCGCGCTGGTCACGTGCGCAGCCCGTCGAACATGCGCTGCAGGCGACGGGCGGAGAGCGCCAGGCGGGCCTCGTGGTCCGCGGTGTCCTCGCCGATCAGCCGGACGGTGACCTCGCCGCAGTGCCCGGTCCCGGTGACGGTCTGGCCGTTGGTGTGCAGGCTGTTCGGCCGCGCGTTGACGCGGTCCAGCCACCACTGCCAGGCGGCAGCCGAGACGGGCCGCACCCGCAGGGTGAGCTGGTCGGCGGCCAGGACGTCGGCCTCGACCAGGTCGTGCTGGCGGGTGCGGAGGTCCTGGGCGAGGAGCGCGGCGGGCGAGTCGTGGGAGACGTCGATGCGGGTGCGGATGATGCGGCCCGCGAACTCGCTGACCTCGACGTCGTCCAGGAGGATGCCGGAGCAGTCCTGCGGGGCCGAGTGCTCGGCGAACGGCGTGAGGCTGGCGGCGTACGCGACGGGCGTCTGCTCGAGCGTCTCGGCGCGGGCGGCTGCGATCAGCGCCCGGACCGGGCCGGTCAGCTCGAGGGCCAGCTTCTCCAGGTGGTCCGCGGTCAGAGGCAGATCGTGCAGGACCGCGGCAAGCTCGAGGCGGTGGTGCAGCTCATGCTGCACGGCGCGGCTCACTCGGCGACGCTGACGTGAGACGGGACGGAGACGAGGTCGGGGGCGCTCTCGCCGGAGACCACGGGGATCAGCAGGGTGTTGGCGTCGACGGGTTCGGAGGGCGTCGGTGCCTCGAACGCGGCCGCGGCCTCGACGGAGAGCAGGACCTGCGCGCACACCTCGATGCCGTCGACGATGGCCTTGGCCTCCAGCCAGGCGCTCGCCTTCTCCTGGGCGACGACCGCGTTGACGCCGGCAATGCCGGCGAACTCTCGGACGCTCAGCGGGTCGTTGACGCCGAAGTTCAGGACGACGCGGAAGCCGATCAGGTCGCCGACCACCGCGGCCGATCGGGGCAGCGTCTCCATCTTGGCGACGATGGTGTCCATCACGGCCGACGCGCAGCGGTAGGCCTCGCGCTCGGCGTCGGCGGCCGTGACGCCGGACGGTGCGGTGTGGTCGATGGGGTGGGTAGCCTGTTCCATGTGAACCTCAGTTCTTGGGTATTGAGGTTTGCGTTCAGCTGCGGCCGCGGGATCCGGACAGGGATCGCGCGGCCGTTGTGCGTGCGGGCAGCGGACGCAGGTTGGCCAGCGGATGTGAGTGGTTGGCGGCCGTCGACGGCCGGGCCAGCGGGCCGGTGCTCGGCTCGTGGTGGAACATCGCGTCGATGCGCTCGAGGTCCGCCTCGGTGAACCAGACGGTGCGGCCCACCTTCGTGCGCGGAAGCTGCTTGATGTGCCGGCGCAGCCAGGACTCCGTCACACCGTCGGGAAGCGCGGCAGCCGCCTCGGCGTAGCTGTACCGCTTCATGCCGAGTCCGGGGTGGAGTCGGCCGGGTCCGGCGTGGGGTCGGGCACGGTGCGGCCGCTCGGGCTCCACAGGCACAGCTCGTCGATGCCGATCGTCTGGCAGATCCGGCGCGCGATCTTGGCGGGCTGTGACTTGGTTGTGCCGTTCAGCAGCGCGTCGATGGTGCTCGTCGGCACGCCGACTTTCGCGGCCAGCTCGCGTCCGCTGATGTCGGTGCCGTTCCCGATGCGGCCCATCAAGTCGCGCAGGGTATGGGGCTTGACCAGCACGTAACGGGGTTCTGCAGCCACAGTCAGCCTCCTTAGGCAATGTGACTAAATCTTTGGGCACGGCCAGCATTACAGAACCCTGGGCGCTGTGTCCAGAATTTTAGGCAAGTTCTTCAGTCCTTATTCGGTCAAGTCCTCGGGGTGGGGTGGCGCGCGCCGCCCAGATACCTGGACACTGTGACCAGGCAGGTGAATGGCTATGTGCGCCGACCAGCGCATATGCCAGAAGCAGGATGATGGACACGTGGACACCAGGCGCCACACAGCCCATGCGGAGACGAGGACGATGACGGCGGAGGATGCGGCGGGAGAGACGCCAGACGGCGTGCAGGGGCGGACGGATCTGTCCGATCTCGTACGCAACCGTATGGAGGAGCTAGGCGTCAGCTTGCGAGCTGTCGCGGACGCCACCATTGATCCCGAGACGCCGGAGGCGGGCCCGCAGTTCAAGCGCGGCACCCTTGAAAACCTGGTCAAGGGCCGCAACGTCAAGGCCCCCAGCGAGGCCCAGTTGCGAGGTCTCGCGACGGCGTTGAAGCTGCCACTCCTGGCGCTGCAGCGTGCGGCCAGCGCTCAGTTCTTCGGGCACGTTGCCGAGCGCTGGGCCGAGCAGAGCGAGCGTGTACGCGTGTTCATCGCGCGCATCAACGAGCTGAGCGACGAGGATCTCGACGAGTACGAGGAGCTCGCCGAGATCCTTCACCGCCGGCGCCGAAATGCTCAGGGCTGAATAAAGCGGAGAGTAATACTACTAACAGTTACATCCCTGAGCATTTCGGCGCCGGCGGTGAAGGATCTCGGCGAGCTCCTCGTACTCGTCGAGATCCTCGTCGCTCAGCTCGTTGATGCGCGCGATGAACACGCGTACACGCTCGCTCTGCTCGGCCCAGCGCTCGGCAACGTGCCCGAAGAACTGAGCGCTGGCCGCACGCTGCAGCGCCAGGAGTGGCAGCTTCAACGCCGTCGCGAGACCTCGCAACTGGGCCTCGCTGGGGGCCTTGACGTTGCGGCCCTTGACCAGGTTTTCAAGGGTGCCGCGCTTGAACTGCGGGCCCGCCTCCGGCGTCTCGGGATCAATGGTGGCGTCCGCGACAGCTCGCAAGCTGACGCCTAGCTCCTCCATACGGTTGCGTACGAGATCGGACAGATCCGTCCGCCCCTGCACGCCGTCTGGCGTCTCTCCCGCCGCATCCTCCGCCGTCATCGTCCTCGTCTCCGCATGGGCTGTGTGGCGCCTGGTGTCCACGTGTCCATCATCCTGCTTCTGGCATATGCGCTGGTCGGCGCACATAGCCATTCACCTGCCTGGTCACAGTGTCCAGGTATCTGGGCGGCGCGCGCCACCCCACCCCGAGGACTTGACCGAATAAGGACTGAAGAACTTGCCTAAAATTCTGGACACAGCGCCCAGGGTTCTGTAATGCTGGCCGTGCCCAAAGATTTAGTCACATTGCCTAAGGAGGCTGACTGTGGCTGCAGAACCCCGTTACGTGCTGGTCAAGCCCCATACCCTGCGCGACTTGATGGGCCGCATCGGGAACGGCACCGACATCAGCGGACGCGAGCTGGCCGCGAAAGTCGGCGTGCCGACGAGCACCATCGACGCGCTGCTGAACGGCACAACCAAGTCACAGCCCGCCAAGATCGCGCGCCGGATCTGCCAGACGATCGGCATCGACGAGCTGTGCCTGTGGAGCCCGAGCGGCCGCACCGTGCCCGACCCCACGCCGGACCCGGCCGACTCCACCCCGGACTCGGCATGAAGCGGTACAGCTACGCCGAGGCGGCTGCCGCGCTTCCCGACGGTGTGACGGAGTCCTGGCTGCGCCGGCACATCAAGCAGCTTCCGCGCACGAAGGTGGGCCGCACCGTCTGGTTCACCGAGGCGGACCTCGAGCGCATCGACGCGATGTTCCACCACGAGCCGAGCACCGGCCCGCTGGCCCGGCCGTCGACGGCCGCCAACCACTCACATCCGCTGGCCAACCTGCGTCCGCTGCCCGCACGCACAACGGCCGCGCGATCCCTGTCCGGATCCCGCGGCCGCAGCTGAACGCAAACCTCAATACCCAAGAACTGAGGTTCACATGGAACAGGCTACCCACCCCATCGACCACACCGCACCGTCCGGCGTCACGGCCGCCGACGCCGAGCGCGAGGCCTACCGCTGCGCGTCGGCCGTGATGGACACCATCGTCGCCAAGATGGAGACGCTGCCCCGATCGGCCGCGGTGGTCGGCGACCTGATCGGCTTCCGCGTCGTCCTGAACTTCGGCGTCAACGACCCGCTGAGCGTCCGAGAGTTCGCCGGCATTGCCGGCGTCAACGCGGTCGTCGCCCAGGAGAAGGCGAGCGCCTGGCTGGAGGCCAAGGCCATCGTCGACGGCATCGAGGTGTGCGCGCAGGTCCTGCTCTCCGTCGAGGCCGCGGCCGCGTTCGAGGCACCGACGCCCTCCGAACCCGTCGACGCCAACACCCTGCTGATCCCCGTGGTCTCCGGCGAGAGCGCCCCCGACCTCGTCTCCGTCCCGTCTCACGTCAGCGTCGCCGAGTGAGCCGCGCCGTGCAGCATGAGCTGCACCACCGCCTCGAGCTTGCCGCGGTCCTGCACGATCTGCCTCTGACCGCGGACCACCTGGAGAAGCTGGCCCTCGAGCTGACCGGCCCGGTCCGGGCGCTGATCGCAGCCGCCCGCGCCGAGACGCTCGAGCAGACGCCCGTCGCGTACGCCGCCAGCCTCACGCCGTTCGCCGAGCACTCGGCCCCGCAGGACTGCTCCGGCATCCTCCTGGACGACGTCGAGGTCAGCGAGTTCGCGGGCCGCATCATCCGCACCCGCATCGACGTCTCCCACGACTCGCCCGCCGCGCTCCTCGCCCAGGACCTCCGCACCCGCCAGCACGACCTGGTCGAGGCCGACGTCCTGGCCGCCGACCAGCTCACCCTGCGGGTGCGGCCCGTCTCGGCTGCCGCCTGGCAGTGGTGGCTGGACCGCGTCAACGCGCGGCCGAACAGCCTGCACACCAACGGCCAGACCGTCACCGGGACCGGGCACTGCGGCGAGGTCACCGTCCGGCTGATCGGCGAGGACACCGCGGACCACGAGGCCCGCCTGGCGCTCTCCGCCCGTCGCCTGCAGCGCATGTTCGACGGGCTGCGCACGTGACCAGCGCGGCCGCACCGACCACCAGTGCGGACCTGACCGGCAGCGCGTCGTGCGGGGTGCTCCTCGTCTCGGCCGGCGCCGTCCTCTCTGGGCGACCGGCGCGCGATCTTGGCGGGCTGTGACTTGGTTGTGCCGTCAGCAGCGCGTCGATGGTGCTCGTCGGCCGCCGACTTCGCGGCCAGCTCGCGTCCGCTGATGTCGGTGCCGTTCCCGATGCGGCCCATCAAGTCGCGCAGGGTATGGGGCTTGACCAGCACGTAACGGGGTTCTGCAGCCACAGTCAGCCTCCTTAGGCAATGTGACTAAATCTTTGGGCACGGCCAGCATTACAGAACCCTGGGCGCTGTGTCCAGAATTTTAGGCAAGTTCTTCAGTCCTTATTCGGTCAAGTCCTCGGGGTGGGGTGGCGCGCGCCGCCCAGATACCTGGACACTGTGACCAGGCAGGTGAATGGCTATGTGCGCCGACCAGCGCATATGCCAGAAGCAGGATGATGGACACGTGGACACCAGGCGCCACACAGCCCATGCGGAGACGAGGACGATGACGGCGGAGGATGCGGCGGGAGAGACGCCAGACGGCGTGCAGGGGCGGACGGATCTGTCCGATCTCGTACGCAACCGTATGGAGGAGCTAGGCGTCAGCTTGCGAGCTGTCGCGGACGCCACCATTGATCCCGAGACGCCGGAGGCGGGCCCGCAGTTCAAGCGCGGCACCCTTGAAAACCTGGTCAAGGGCCGCAACGTCAAGGCCCCCAGCGAGGCCCAGTTGCGAGGTCTCGCGACGGCGTTGAAGCTGCCACTCCTGGCGCTGCAGCGTGCGGCCAGCGCTCAGTTCTTCGGGCACGTTGCCGAGCGCTGGGCCGAGCAGAGCGAGCGTGTACGCGTGTTCATCGCGCGCATCAACGAGCTGAGCGACGAGGATCTCGACGAGTACGAGGAGCTCGCCGAGATCCTTCACCGCCGGCGCCGAAATGCTCAGGGCTGAATAAAGCGGAGAGTAATACTACTAACAGTTACATCCCTGAACCCTCTGGTCACACCTGTAACTGTGTGGCATCGTCAATGATCCGCCTGGGGGGCGAGTAGGAACAGCACTACACCCGTGCGCTCGAACGTATGCGTGAGTGCGCCGGTGTGCCATGCAAGGGGGCATGACGATGGCAGCAATAGACAGCGAGGCTCAGCCGCAGGCGGAAACGGCAGAGGGCCAGCCACGGGCCGACTTCCACATGGAGTTCGTCCCCAGGATCGCCGGCGGACGGGCCATCGCGCCGCTCGAGGCGAAGGGCGCGTTCGCATTCGGCGTGGCCATCGGAGCCATGACGAAGCAGTGCCTCGACGAGATGATCGCCCATCTCCGCGCCATCGTCGGCGGCGGCAGATGGATCCAGCACTGGCCCGTACTCCCCAACGAAGCCAGCAGTACACGGGAGCAGTCCCACAGCGAGTCTTCGCCCCGGCTGGCCACCTTCGACATGGAGTGGCGCGACACGCTGCCTGACGGCGCAGCGATCAAGCCCGACGAGCGCGAGGGCCGGTTCGTATGGCTCGTCCGAAGGGGCGCCATGACCACGCAGTGCTTCGAAGAGCTGCGCGCCTACCTGCTCGCCATCGTCACCAGCGGCAAATGGACCCAGAACTGGGACGGCGACGCCGCCCCCGGCATCTGATCGTGCCCGCCGCGCCGGACCCCTGCCCCTGGCCCGGCGCGGCGGGCACCGGCGCGCCTGGACCGCTCCTCAGGCAGAGCTGACGGCGCGCAGCCCCTCGTGCGGCGCCGCCCCGCGCATGGCGTGGCTGACTGCGGCGCTGATCTCGTCGTCGAGGTTGGACAGCAGGTGCCCGTATCGGTCGATCGTCGTGGTGATCGACTCGTGTCCGAGGCGCCGCTGGATCGCGGCGGGGCTGATGTTCTGCGCGATCAGCCAGGCAACGTGGGTGTGCCGCAGGTCGTGGATCCGCGGGCGCTTGGTGAGACCCTTCTTGATGGCCTCCTTGAGCGCCCGCTCCCACTTGCGGTGGTAAAAATTCGAGTGGCGCCAGGCCTTGCCCAGGCCGCCCCGGAAGATGAAGTCCTCGGGCCCGCGGCCGGCCGCCTGACGGCGCAGCATCGCCAGCTGGTCCTCGGTCAGCGCCACCAGGCGCCGGGCCTTCCTGGTCTTGGGCGGGCCAATCCTGAAGGTGTTGTCGTCCTGGCGCTTCCACGCGCGCTGGATGCTGACCTTGCCGGTGGTCCAGTTGATGTCGCGGGCCTGCAGCGCGGTGGCCTCGCCCCAGCGCATGCCGGTGCCCACGAGGAAGTCGGCGAGGTCGGCCGCGTCCGGGTCGAGATTGCGGAGCTCGAGGCTGATGCGCGCGTACTCGTCGTGCTCGAGGAATACCATCTCCTCCTCGGTGCCCTCGTCCGTCCTGGGCAGCCCGGTCTTCTTGCAGGGGTTCGACTCGCGCAGCGCGGGCTCGGCCTCCACGGCGGCCTGGAAGATGGAGTACAGCAGCCCGTGCCGGTTGGCGATGGACTTGGCGCTCGCCTTGATGCGCAGCACCTTCTCGGGGTCGTCAGGGTGTGTCACGGCGTGGCGCTGCCGGCCGACCCACGCGTTCACGTCGGCCTGGGTCACGGTGCAGACGGTCGGCGGGTGCTCGGTGCCGTCCGCGGCGGTGTGGACCAGGCCGCCGAGGCGGTGCTCGAGGCCGGCCGCGTCCTTGTAGCGGACGCCGCCGAAGTGCAGTTCGATGTCGCGCTTGTAGTCGGCCTTGCTGCGGTCGTCCGCCGTGTTGAGCGCGTCGACGTAGGCGTGCGCGAAGTCCAGCAGGGGATGGTCCCCGGGGTTCACCTCCGGCTCCACGAAGCCCTGGCCGCGGACCCAGCCAGGCGGCCAGCAGTTACCGTGCGCCTCGACCAGGAGCCGGAACTGGGTGGCGCTGGGCTCGTCGCCGAACTTCTCGCCCTGCCATTCGCCGTCCTGACGCCACTTCACCTGATACGTGATCTCGCCCGACTTCCGTGGGCGCGGAACGATGCTCGCCATGGAGGGAAGATACGGGCTGATCGGGGCGCTACGGCAGGGGTGATGTTCCCGTTCTGTTCCCAGCGATCTGGAAAAGATCAAGGCCCGACCTGTTTTCGCAGGTCGGGCCTTGATCATTCAGGGTGAGTGACGGGACTTGAACCCGCGGCCACCTGGACCACAACCAGGTGCTCTACCAACTGAGCTACACCCACCATGTCCGGTCTTCTGTCGCTCTTCCGACCGGCCGAGAAAAAGTGTACAGGGTCCGAAGGGGTGCTCGCGCACCCGTTTTCCGGACCCCGTACGAGTGGACACGGGACAGCCCGGAAAGGGGCTACTCCGCAGGCAGGACGTACTTCGCCGCGATCGACTTCGCGGTGTCGGAGTCGGGTCCGGGCTGCGGCACGAAGACCGCCTCGCGGTAGTAGCGCAGCTCCGCGATGGACTCGCGGATGTCGGCGAGCGCCCGGTGGTTGCCGTTCTTCTCCGGACTGTTGAAGTACGCCCTCGGGTACCAGCGCCGGGCCAGTTCCTTGACCGAGGACACATCGACGATCCGGTAGTGGAGGTACTCCTCCAGCGTCGGCATGTCACGCAGCAGGAACCCGCGGTCGGTGCCGACCGAGTTCCCGCAGAGCGGGGCCTTGCCCGCATCCTTGACGTGCTCACGTACATAGGAGAGAACCTGCTCCTCGGCGTCCGCGAGCGTCGTGCCGCCCGCCAGCTCGTCGAGGAGACCGGAGGCGGTGTGCATGGTGCGCACCACCTCCGGCATGGTCTCCAGGGCCTCGTCCGGCGGGCGGATCACGATGTCCACACCGTCGCCGAGTACGTTCAGCTCCGAATCGGTGACCAGTGCGGCCACCTCGATGAGCGCGTCGTTCGCCAGCGAGAGTCCGGTCATCTCGCAGTCGATCCACACCATGCGATCGTTCATGCGACCAACCCTACGGGTCGGACCTTCCCGCTGGCAGACGACGGTCGTCGGCTCCTGTTCCGGTGGCTGTCGTGACCGCTCGTGGCGGCTACGGTGCCGAGCGCTGTCCGGGCAGGCTCGCCCGGCCCGGCGCGAACGCGTCGGACGCGGGTTTCCCGCCCTCCGCGTGGACCGTCGGCCCCGACGGACCCGTCGAGACGGAGGTCGTCGGCGCCCCGAGCGCGTGCGCGGCCGCGGTCCGCCGGGACTGCGCGGGCACGGGTCCGTGACCCGGCGGCTCGTGGCCGCCCACCGGGGCCAGCTCCACCGGCTTCTCCGGCTTCCCGCCCCCCGTCTCGCCCGCCTGCGGCCGGCGCGCGCGGTACGCGGTCCGGTACGCGGCCGGGGACGAGCCGAGCTGGCGGCGGAAGTGCCCGCGCAGCGCGACCGGCGAACGGAAGCCGCAGCGCCCGGCGACCTCGTCGACGGAGTAGTCGGAGGTCTCCAGGAGCCGCTGTGCCTGAAGCACCCGCTGGGTGATCAGCCACTGCAGCGGCGCGCTCCCGGTCAGGGAACGGAACCGCCGGTCGAAGGTGCGGCGGCTCATATAGGCGCGGGCCGCCAGCGTCTCGACGTCGAACTGCTCGTGTAAATGCTCCAGTGCCCAGGCGACGACCTCGGCCAGCGGATCGGCGCCGATCTCCTCCGGCAGCGACCGGTCGAGATAGCGCTCCTGGCCGCCGCTGCGGCGCGGCGGGACCACCAGGCGGCGGGCGAGCGCCCCGGCCGCCTCGTTGCCGTGGTCCGTGCGCACGATGTGCAGGCACAGGTCGATACCGGCCGCGGTGCCGGCGCTCGTCAGTACGTCCCCGTCGTCCACGAAGAGCTCGCGCGGGTCCACGTGGACCGACGGGTAGCGCTTGGCGAGCGTCGGCGCGTACATCCAGTGCGTGGTGGCCGGACGGCCGTCGAGCAGGCCCGCCGCCGCGAGCACGAAGGCTCCGGTGCACAGGCCGACGATGCGCGCGCCTTCCTCGTGGGCGCGCCGGATCGCGTCAAGCGCCTCCTCCGGTGGCGGCGAGGTGATGGACCGCCAGGCCGGCACGACGACCGTGCCCGCCCGCGAGATCGCCTCGAGTCCGTGTGGTGCGGTGAGCTCCAGTCCCCCTGTGGTCCGCAGGGGGCCCTCTTCACCGGCGCACACGAGCAACCGGTACCGGGGAACTCCCGCGTCCTGGCGGTCGATTCCGAACACGGAGAGCGGAATGGAACTCTCGAAAATGGGTCCGCCGCTGAACAGGAGTACCGCGACGATCTCTCGTCGGCGGCGCCCCGCCAGCTTGCGAGCCGCCGCCTCCGGCGCGGTGATGGAGTCGTGGCTCATCCTGCTAAGCCCCCCTCGGTGATCGCGGCTCCCTCAATACTTTGACGGGCTGTTCGCTCCTGCACGTTTCCCCTCGGTCCTGCACGAAGTCCCCCGCCGCCTACAGATCAGACAGTCATGATCGAATCTACTGTGTCCCGTGGTGCCGTCGTGACCAGTTAAGGACCTGGCACATTGTCGACATGGCAACGTGGCGTGAAGCAGTCGATCACGAAGCGTTGCACTCGCGGGCGTTGCTGGGAAGTACGCCTGTCCTCAGTGGCCGGTCCCCGTAGGGTGCAAGCGGCCTCCGCGGTCCTTTCAGCCCTGGTGGAACGGGGGTTGGAAGGCCCCCAGGGCAAGGGGTGCCCCGTGACGTGAAGTTGGCTGAAAATATACGGGGTGGTGTGCGGTCGCCGGTCACTCCACCGGCGCACTCCGATCCGCCCGATGCCCGCCCCTGTGCGCCCCCGAGGGGCTTCTGCCATGACGGCCACGATGGCGGCAGCACTGTTCACTGTGCAACTGTTCTGCGCCACGTTCCGAGCGGCGGAGCAGTATCCGGCAGACGGCGGTGACGGCGACGAGCCCGAGGGCGGCGCCGGCGGTCCCGGCGGCCGAGCCGCCGTACCCGACGAGCACGACCGGGACCACGACACAGCTGAAGGCCGCCCAGCGGACCACGGCGTCCGCTCCCTCGGTTCCGTTCGCCCCGTCCGCCCCGTTTCGTGGGGCGGCTGCCGAGTCGTTGCGGGCGTGCGTCGGGGCGGCGCGGTGCGCGCGGGTCGGTCCGGGCACGGAGTGCTCCCTGTGTCTTCGGTTCGGGAGTTCAACGCGCGGCCGTCGCCACGGTCACTTGACGCGGCCGGGGCGGGGGCCACAAGAGTGCGCAAACCGCCTGTACGGGGCAGCAACCATTGCCATACGGGCGTGCCTCGTGCATGCTCCCCTGAACGCTGCGGAGCGTGACCCCCTCAGCAAGCGGGGAGCGGGCCTGGCAGCAGGCCGGAGTCTGGGCGAAGGAGGAGTGCCGCCGTACCCTTGGGGGTATGGGGTTGGGAAGATGATTCCCGGACACAGCTCCGCCGAGTCCGTTGTCGTCCCTCATTCCAGCCCTCATTCCAGAGGCCCACGGAGTACACGCCGAGACACTCATGGCCGGTCACGAGATTCCCGAACCCGCGGACCGCAAGCGGCAGGTCGCCGAACCCACGGAGACCCCCCTCGCGGCGGAAGAGACACGTCACCCCTGTGATCCCGCGTTCCAGCACGGGGTCGTCGTCGGTTTCGACGGCTCGACGTCGAGCGAGCGCGCCCTCGCCTACGCGATCGGCATGGCCCATCGCTCGGGCTCCGGGCTGATCATCGTGCACGTCGCCAACCGGCTGCCGACCACGGTGTGGGCCGGCTGCGAGCCGCCCGTCTTCGTCGACGTGCCGGACCACCGCACCGAGGTGCTCGGGCTCGAGCTGGCCTGTGCGGAGTATCTGGCCGAGGTGCCCTGGATCCTCGTCGAGCGCGGTGGCGACATCTGCCACGAGCTGGAGGAGGTCGGCCGCGAGTACTCCGCCGACGCCATCGTCGTGGGCTCGACCCACGGGCTCGTCGGACGGATCTTCGGCTCGGTCGCCGGGCGGCTCGCGCGGCGCGCGCAGCGGCCCGTCATCGTCATCCCGTAGGGGCCCGGGTCCAGGGCCCCTCGGAGGCCCCGGGCGGCCCCTGGCGGTTCCGTCCAACCTACTCACGCGTACGAGGTGCCTTGTGCCCTTGTGAAGGGTACGTATCGAACGCGGGAAAGAACGCGGGAAAGAACGCGGGAAAACGCGGGGGAGCGACCAACTGGCGGCTGCGGCCGGGGTAATGGGCGACCCCGGCCATGCGGGAACGGGTTCCATGCGCAGGGTGGCGCGCATGGGGCCCGTTCGTCTGTCCGCGTGCCTGTCGCGTGCGAGCGGGGTGGTTACTCCACCGTCACGGACTTCGCCAGGTTGCGCGGCTTGTCGATGTCCCGGCCGAGCGCCAACGCCGTGTGGTAGGCGAGGAGTTGGAGCGGGATGCCCATGAGGATCGGGTCCAGCTCGTCCTCGTTCTTCGGCACGACGATGGTGCGGTCGGCCTTCTCCTGCTCCTGGTGGGCGACGGCGAGGATGCGGCCCGCGCGGGCCTTGATCTCCTCCATGGCGGCGCGGTTCTTCTCCAGGAGGTCGTCGTCGGGGACGATCGCGACCGTGGGGAGCGCCGGCTCGATGAGGGCGAGCGGGCCGTGCTTCAGCTCGGAGGCGGGGTAGGCCTCGGCGTGGATGTACGAGACCTCCTTCAGCTTCAGGGAAGCCTCGCGGGCCACCGGGTAGCCCCGGACACGCCCGATGAACATCATCGAGCGGGCGTCCGCGTACTCCTCGGCGATCTTCTTGATCTCCGCCTCCTGCTCCAGGATCGCGGTGATCTGCGCGGGCAGCTTGCGCAGGCCCTCGATGATCCGCTTGCCGTCGGCGACGGACAGGTCGCGGATGCGGCCCAGGTGCAGGGCGAGCAGCGCGAAGGCGACCGTGGTGTTGGTGAAGCACTTGGTGGAGACGACGCAGACCTCGGGGCCCGCGTGCACGTAGACACCGGCGTCCGACTCGCGGGCGATCGCAGAGCCGACCACGTTCACGACGCCGAAGACCCGGGCGCCCTTGCGCTTCAGCTCCTGGACGGCGGCGAGCACGTCGTAGGTCTCGCCGGACTGGGAGACCGCGATGTAGAGGGTGTCGGGGTCGACGACCGCGTTGCGGTAGCGGAACTCGGAGGCGGGCTCGGCGTCCGCGGGGATGCGGGCCAGCTCCTCGATCATCTGGGCGCCGATGAGACCGGCGTGGTACGAGGTGCCGCAGCCGAGGATCTTCACGCGGCGCACGGAGCGGGCCTCGCGGGCGTCGAGGTTGAGGCCGCCGAGGTGCACGGTGGAGAAGCGGTCGTCGATACGGCCGCGCAGGACGCGGTCGACGGCGTCTGCCTGCTCGAAGATCTCCTTGTGCATGTACGTGTCGTGGCCGCCCATGTCGTAGGAGGCGGCCTCGTACTCGACGGTCGTCGGGGACGCGGTCGTGCGCGTGCCCTCGGTCGTGTAGGTGCGGAAGTCGTCGGCCTTGAGGGTGGCCATCTCGCCGTCGTCGAGGGTGACGACCTGGCGGGTGTGGGAGACGAGCGCGGCGATGTCGGAGGCGACGAACATCTCCTTGTCGCCGATGCCGAGGACGACCGGCGAGCCGTTGCGGGCCACCACGATGCGGTCGGGGAAGTCGGCGTGGACGACCGCGATGCCGTACGTGCCCTCGATGAGGCGGAGCGCGTCGCGGACCTTGTCCTCCAGGTCCGTCGCCTGCGAGCGGGCGATGAGGTGGGTGAGGACCTCGGTGTCCGTCTCGGAGAGGAACTCGACGCCCTCGGCGACCAGCTTCGCGCGCAGCTCGGCGGCGTTGTCGATGATGCCGTTGTGGACGACGGCGACCTTGTCGTCGCCGGACATGTGCGGGTGCGCGTTCTCGTCGGAGGGGGCGCCGTGCGTGGCCCAGCGGGTGTGGGCGATGCCGGTGGTGCCCTTGAAGCGCGCCGGGACCTTGGCCTCCAGGTCGCGGACGCGGCCCTTGGCCTTGACCATCTTCAGGCCCGTGGCCTTCGGGCTGGTGATGACGATGCCCGCGGAGTCGTAGCCGCGGTACTCCAGACGCTGCAGCCCCTCCAGGAGGAGCGGGGCCACGTCACGCTTGCCGATGTAGCCGACAATTCCGCACATAGGTAAGAAAGGTCCCCTCTAGTTCACGCTGTGGCTCATGGTGGGCGGCGCCGGTCAGCCGTAGACGATCCGGCGGAGCTGTCGGAGGGACAGCTCCGGCGGCGCCACCGCCCGGTACCGCAGGTCCGCCCTGATCTGTTCGAAGATCGCCGCGTTCACCAGGCCCTGGGCCTGGAGTTCGCGGTGGCGGCGACGGACGTAGTCCTCCGTCGACTCGTCGAAGTAGGCGAGCACGTCCTGGATCACCCGCAGCGCCTCGCCCCGTCCCAGGGGGGTGCTGCGGGTCAGATGATCGACGAGTTCCTCGTGCACTCGGACGATCCTGGGGTAGTGCCGTGGCTTTCGCAAGAAATCTGCCCGATATCGGGCAAGGATGGTCGGAGTGGCGTACGAGTGGGAACGGTTCGGGCGGATATGATCTTGGCTTGAACCGGCTTATGCCGTCTGTTCCGGCCGCGTTCACCCGGCGTATCCGCACGAGATGGGTGCCCCCAGCAACTTTCAGGCCATGGACATTCCACGTATGGGCGTACCCGATGAGCTGGCCGGCCGGAGCCTCGCCGAGCAGCACGAGTACCTGCGCTCCAAGCTCTCCCGCCGCACGATGATGCGCGGCGGCGCCGTCACCCTCGGCGCGGTCGCGGGCGGCGTCTTCGTCCCGGGCGCCGCGACCGCCGCGACCCCCGCCGCCTCGGCCACCGCCGCGCGTCCCTCGCACGACCACGTGGACGGCGCGCTCGTCGCCCCCTTCGGCCGCCACCTCTCCTACGGCGCCGACCCGCGCACCGAGATGACGGTGTCCTGGCAGGTGCCGGTCCCGGTGAAGAACCCGTTCATCCGCGTCGGCGCGCACGCCGGTGACCTCTCCCGGAAGATCCCGGCCGAGGTCCGCGCGCTGTACACCCCGGCGGGCGTCGGCACGAGCGCCGACCACACCCAGTACTACGTGCACGCGGAGCTGACCCACCTCAAGCCTGGCAAGACGTACTACTACGGCGTCGGCCACCAGGGCTTCGACCCGGCGGCGCCGAAGTTCGCGGGCACCATCGGCACCTTCACCACGGCGCCCGCGCGCTCGCAGCCCTTCACCTTCACCGCCTTCGGCGACCAGGGCGTCAGCTACCACGCGCTCGCCAACGACAGCCTGATCCTCGCCCAGGGGCCCGCCTTCCACCTGCACGCCGGTGACATCGCGTACGCGGACCCGTCGGGTTCGGGCCGCACCACGGACACGTTCGACGCGCGGACCTGGGACCAGTTCCTCGCGCAGACCGAGTCCGTCGCCAAGTCGGTGCCGTGGATGGTCAGTTACGGCAACCACGACATGGAAGCCTGGTACTCGCCGAACGGCTACGGCAGCCAGGAGGCCCGCTTCGCGCCGCCGCGCAACGGCCCGGACCCGAAGAACCTGCCGAGCGTGTACTCCTTCGTGCACGGCAACACGGCGGTCATCTCGCTCGACGCCAACGACGTGTCGTGGGAGATCCCGGCCAACCTCGGCATCTCCGGGGGCACCCAGACCACGTGGTTCGAGGCGCAGCTGAAGAAGTTCCGCCGCTCGGGCTCCGGGATCGACTTCATCGTCGTCTTCTTCCACCACTGCGCGTACTGCACCGCTACCGCGCACGCCTCGGAGGGGGGTGTGCGCAAGGAGTGGGTGCCGCTGTTCGAGAAGTACACGGTCGACCTCGTCATCAACGGCCACAACCACGTCTACGAGCGCTCCGACGTGCTCAAGGGCGAGAAGGTCACCAAGGAGCTGCCGATCGGCGGCACCGCCTACCCGGAGACCGACGGCGTCGTCTACGTCACGGCCGGCGCGGCGGGCAAGAGCCTGTACGCCTTCCCGGTCGAGGACACCTACCAGGGCCACGAGAAGGAGATCGACCCCTTCCAGTCGTACGTGGTCCAGCCCGACGGCTCCAAGAAGTCGGTGACCGTCGACTGGTCGCGGGTGCGGTACACGAACTACTCGTTCCTGCGGGTGGACGTGGAGCCGGCGCCGGTGGGCCGTACGGCCCGGTTGACGGTACGGGGGCTCGCCGAGACGGGTGCGGAGATCGACCGCTTCGTCGTGGCTCGACGCGTACGCCGGTAGGGGCGCGGGGAACTGCGCGACCGGCCCCCACCGGCGGTCAGACGGTGAACGACACGGGGCTCCGCCCCGGACCCCGCTCCTCAATCGCCGGAGGGGCTTGATCTGGCGGAGCGGCTCGATTCGGCTAGAGCCGCTTCAACACGGCCTGTTTCGCCGCCGCGAACTCCTCCTCCGTCAGGACCCCGGCCCGGTGCAGCTCGCCGAGCTCCCGCAGGCGCCGCAGCAGCGCGTCGTGGTCGTCCTCGGCCGGGGCGGGCCGGGGCGCCGGGGCCGGGTCCTCGGGGGCGGGCGGGGCGACGGCGGGCGCGGCGGGCGCCGCCGGGTGCGGGAGGCGGGCCTGGACGGCCGCCGCGACCAGCGCCATCAGCGGGTCCTTCTTGAACCCCCACAGCTCGACCGAGTTCGGGTCGTACTTCGGCGGCGCCTTCGTCGGCGACGATCTGACGACGAAGCGCAGACAGCCGTTCTCCAGACCCACGGCCGGCTGCCACTCCACCGCCGCGATGTCGCCGAGGGCGAGCATCCGTGCCCCCGCGGCGGCCTTGGCGTCGTCCGTCTTCCAGTTCCACTCCAGGCGTATGTGCTCCCCGTCGAAGCTCACCGTGCCGTCCCCGGCGGAGACGGAGAGCGGCACGGCCGGGCCCGGCAGGACGTAGGCGGTGCAGGGCGTCGAGGGGACCTGTTCGATCAGCAGCGCGTTGCGCACCTCGTCCACCAGGTACTCGGCGACCCCGTACCGGTCCGACTCGACGGTGAGCTGGTACGGGTCCGAGGAGTCCGTCAGCTTGCCGCCCGACGCCTGGAGGAGCGGGTCCGCGCCGTCGCGCAGCCGCAGCCGCAGGCGGCCCGTCTTCTTGCCGTGCTCGAAGGAGATCCCGGCCAACGCCTCCAGGGGGACGACGAGTTCGCCCAGCGTCTTGCGGAGCAGGCCGACGTTCTTGTCCCGGCCGGGCGTCAGCCGCAGGGCCTCGCCGTCGAACGTCCACGTGCCGTCGCGCTGGATGATTTCCGCCATGGGGCGATTCTGACATCAGGCCTCCGGGGAATGGTCTACACCTTGACCGGACGCGGGGCGGAGGGTACGCATGGTGACCGATCGGTTGCACCTACACGCGCACGACACGCTCGTACGACGAACTCCGCCAACGACCACCGTCGAAGGGACCGTTCGTGAGGACGCACCGCAGATCGCACCACGGATCGCACCGCAGATCGCATCCCCGGCCCGCCGCCCTCAGGCCCGCGGCGGCCGTGCTCGGCTCACTTCTTCTCGTCGCCGCCGGAGCCGGTGGACTCGGCGCGGTCCCGGCCGCCGCCTCACCCACCGCCGCCTCGCCCGCCGCCGCGACCCCGCTCGGGCAGATCGTGCCCGCGCCCGCGAAGGCGACGGCGGGCGGATCCGCGTACCGGATCACCGCCGCGACCCGGATCCGCGTCGAGGACGGCTCGCGCGAGGCGCGCCGGGTCGGCGACTACCTCGCCGGGGTCCTGCGCCCGTCCACCGGCTACAAGCTGCCCGTCACCGAGGACGAGGGGCGCGACGGCATCCGGCTCGACCTGAACCGCAAGGACAAGGCGCTCGGCGCGGAGGGGTACCGGCTGACCAGCGACGGGCGGTCCGTCACCGTCGTCGCGCGCGAGGCCGCCGGGCTCTTCCACGGCGTCCAGACCCTGCGCCAGCAACTGCCCGCGAAGGTGGAGGCCGACAGCAGGCAGTCCGGGCCGTGGCTGGTCGCGGGCGGCACCATCGAGGACACCCCGCGCTACGAGTGGCGCGGCGCCCACCTCGACGTGTCCCGCCACTTCTTCCAGGTCGACCAAGTCAAGCGGTACATCGACGAGCTGGCGCTCTACAAGGTCAACAAGCTGCATCTGCACCTGAGCGACGACCAGGGCTGGCGCATCGCCGTCGACTCCTGGCCGCGCCTCGCCACGTACGGCGGGTCGACGCAGGTCGGCGGCGGCGCGGGCGGCTACTACACCAAGGCGCAGTACAAGGAGATCGTCCGGTACGCCGCCTCCCGCTATCTGGAGGTCGTGCCCGAGATCGACATGCCGAGCCACACGAACGCGGCCCTCGCCTCCTACGCCGAGCTGAACTGCGACGGCGTCGCGCCGCCGCTCTACACCGGCACCGAGGTCGGCTTCAGCTCGCTGTGCGTGAACAAGGACGTCACGTACGAGTTCGTCGACGACGTCATCCGGGAGCTGGCCGCGCTCACGCCCGGCCGGTACCTCCACATCGGCGGCGACGAGGCGCACTCCACCAGTCACGAGGACTACGTCACCTTCATGAACAAGGTGCAGCCGATCGTCGCCAAGTACGGCAAGACGGTCGTCGGCTGGCACCAGCTGACCGCCGCCACGCCGATCAAGGGCGCGCTCGCGCAGTACTGGGGCACGGAAGGGACGAGTGCGGCGGAGAAGGCGCAGGTCGCCGAGGCCGCCAAGAACGGGACCGGGATCATCATCTCGCCCGCCGACCGCACGTACCTCGACATGAAGTACACCAAGGACACGCCGCTCGGCCTGTCGTGGGCCGGGTACGTGGAGGTGCGGCGCTCCTACGACTGGGACCCGGGCACCTACCTGCCCGGTGCGCCGGCGTCGGCCGTGAAGGGTGTCGAGGCGCCGCTGTGGTCGGAGACCCTGTCGACCTCCGCGCACCTCGACTACATGGCGTTCCCGCGCCTGCCCGGGGTCGCCGAGCTCGGCTGGTCGCCCGCGGCCACGCACGACTGGGACACGTACAAGGTGCGGCTCGCCGCGCAGGCGCCGCGCTGGGACGCGCTCGGCATCGGCTACTACAAGTCGCCGCAGGTGCCGTGGCCTGCCGCGTGAGGCGCATGTGAAAGGGGCTCGGGAGGACCGTCTCCCGAGCCCCTTCCGGTCTTCGGCGCCGCGTCACGCGATCGGGTTCTCCAGGTCGCCGACCAGCTGGAGCGCGCCCGACGGGTCCGCCAGGTCCACCATCTGCGCGTTGTTGCGCAGCTGGAGCCGGTTGAGGGCGGACAGCGCGAACGTCGGGGCGAACATGTCGTACTGCTTGAACTTGTCCGCCAGGTGCGGCGCGGAGTCCTGGTAGTCGCGGACGCAGTCGGCGACCGCCGCCCAGAACGTGTCCTCGTCCAGGACGCCGTCCTCGACGAGGTTCGCCGCCAGGAAGCGGAAGAAGCAGTCGAAGACGTCCGTGAAGATCGACAGCAGCTTCATGTCGTCGGGGACGTCGACCCGGATGCGGTCCACCTTCGGCGGGAGCACCGCGTCCGTGTCCATCACCGCGATCTCCTCGGCGATGTCCTTGAACACCGCCCGCGTGACCACGCCGCGCTCGTCCAGGACCAGGATGACGTTCTCGCCGTGCGGCATGAACACCAGGTCGTAGGCGTAGAAGCTGTGGAGGAGCGGGGTCAGGTACGCGTTCAGGTACGGCTTCAGCCACTCGCGCGGCGTCAGGCCCGAGCGCTCGATGAGCGCGCCCGCGAAGGAGCGGCCCGCGCGGTCCACGTGAAGCAGCGACGCCATCGTGGCGAGCCGCTCGCCCTCGGCGAGGGACGGGACCGGCGACTCGCGCCACAGGGCCGCCAGCATCTTGCGGTAGGGCGAGTAGCGGTCGGTGGCGGCCTCGTACTCCAGGTGCCGGTAGCCGACGGCCGCGCGCTCGCGGATGATCGTCAGGCCCGTGCCGCTGAGGACCTCGTCGCTCTCGATGAGGTGGGCCAGCCAGTCGTTGATGGCCGGGGTCGCCTCCATGTACGCCGCCGAGAGGCCGCGCATGAAGCCCATGTTGATGACGGACAGGGCCGTCTTCACGTAGTGCTTCTCCGGGGAGGTGGAGTTGAAGAACGTCCGGATCGACTGCTGCGCCAGGTACTCGTCGTCGCCCTCGCCGAGCAGGACGAGGCGGCGCTGGGCGACCTCGGCGGCGAAGGTGACGGACAGCTTGTTCCACCACTGCCACGGGTGGACGGGGATGAGCAGGTAGTCGGCCGGGTCGAGGCCCTGGTCGCGGAGGGTGGCGTCGAAGCGGTCGAGCGTGCCCCGGCCCAGTTCGGCGCGGAGCAGCGACTCGTAGTCGAGGCCGATGCCCGAGGTGAACGCGGCCCGCTCGCGCGTCGCCGCCAGCCAGATCAGCCGTACGGGGCTCGCGGTCTCGGGCGCGTACGAGAGGTACTCGTGGATGCCGAAGCCGAGGCGGCCGTTGTTCGCGACGAAGCAGGGGTGGCCCTCGGTCATGCCCGTCTCGATGTCCTGGAAGGACCCGGAGGCGGCCAGCTCGGCGGCGGTGACATCGGGCTTCGTCAGCTTGTAGCAGGTGCCGGAGAGGGTGGAGGAGATCTCCTCCAGGTAGACCGGCAGGATCGCGTCGGACAGGCCGAGCGCGCCCTTCAGCTCGGTGAAGAACTCAAGCGCCTGGAGCGGGAGTTCGGTGCCGTCGCGGTGGCGGGTGATCGACTCGGCGGGGATCTGCCAGTGGTCCAGGCGCAGTCGGCGGGCGCTGAACTCGTAGCGGGTGGCGCCGTCGTCGCTGCGGACGACGTAGCGGCCGTCCTCCAGTGGTTCGGGGGTGAGGAGGCGCTCGTGGGTGAACTCGGCGAGGCCCTTGCGGACGAGGAGGCGGTTGGCCTCGGCCCAGCGCTCGGGGGAGAGGTGGGAGACGGCGTCGGCGAGGGTCATGCGCGGGCCCCCTCGGCGATGGCGGCCTCGAACTGCGCGCGCGTGCAGAAGCTGAGCAGCGCCCTCTTCTCCGGCTTGTCGATCTCCCGGTCGGGGACGAAGCCGACGGCCTCGTTGAGCGCGTGCACGGCCTTGTTGCGGACGTCGGGCTCGACGACGACGCGCGCCACCTCGGGGTCCGCGAAGAGGTGCGCCATCACGGCGGTGATCACGGCGCGGGTGAAGCCGTGCTCGGGGGTGTCGGTCGGCGCGACGAGGAAGTGCATGCCGACGTCGCCGGGCTCGGGCTCGTACAGGCCGACCAGCTCCACGTACCGCGGGTCGTAGCGCTCCATCAGGAAGACGGGGACACCGTCCCGCTCGCCGATGAACGCGTCGTGGTGCTCGGCCGCCGCGATGGACATGTACTCGCGCTCGACGTCCGGCAGCGAGGCGTCCCCCATCAGCCAGAACGACGCCTTGGGGTGGGTGACCCAGCCGTGGACGAGTTCCGCGTCCTTGGTCGGGTCGAGGGTGCGTATCGCGAAGGTCATACGGAGAACTCCTGGAAGGCGATGGTCTTCTCGACGGGGTAGTACTCGGTGCCGAGCAGCTCGCCGATGATGTAGCTGTTGCGGTAAGCACCCATGCCCAGGTCGGGGCTGGTGATGCTGTGCGTGTGCACGCCCGCGTTCTGGAGGAAGATGCCGCGCCCGGTGGTGTCGATCGCGTAGTTGCGGGCGACGTCGAAGCGGCCGCGCCCGTCGTAGCGGATGCGGTCCCTGACCGGCTCCAGGAAGGCGGGGGCCTGGTACTTGTAGCCGGTCGCGAGGATCAGGCCCTCGGTCTGGATCTCGTACGCCTTGTCCTGCTCCTCCTGGTGCAGGCCGAGGGTGTACGTGCCGTCCTCGTAACGCGCGCTCACGAGAGCGGAGTTGGTGAGGAGGCGCGTCGGCACGGGACCGCCGAGCTTCTTTTGGTAGAGCAGGTCGAAGATCGCGTCGACCAGCTCGCCGTCGATGCCCTTGAACAGGCCCTTCTGCCGCTCCTCCAGGGCGTACCGGGTGGTCTCCGGCAGCGCGTGGAAGTAGTCGATGTAGTCCGGGGACGTCATCTCCAGCGTCAGCTTGGTGTATTCGAGGGGGAAGAAGCGCGGGGAGCGCGTGACCCAGTTCAGGCGGTAGCCGTGGACGTCGATCTCGCTGAGCAGGTCGTAGTAGATCTCGGCGGCGGACTGGCCGCTGCCGATCAGCGTGATCGACTCCTTCTTCTGCAGCTCCTGCTTGTGCTGCAGGTAGCGCGAGTTGTGGAGGTAGTCGCCGCCGAGGCCCTGGACGGCCTCGGGGATGTGCGGCGGGGTGCCGGTGCCGAGGACCAGGTGCGGGGCGCGGTAGGTGGCGCCGCTCTCGGTGGTGGCGGTGTAGAGGCCGTCGCCCTCGTCGTACGTGACGGAGGTGACCGTCGTGTTGAAGCGGATGGACGAGACCTTGGCGGCGGCCCAGCGGCAGTAGTCGTTGTACTCGACGCGCAGCGGATAGAAGTTCTCGCGGATGTAGAACGAGTACAGCCGCCCGTTCTCCTTCAGGTAGTTGAGGAAGGAGTACGGGGAGGTGGGGTCGGCGAGCGTGACGAGGTCCGACATGAACGGGGTCTGGAGGTGCGCGCCCTCCAGGAACATGCCGGAGTGCCACTCGAAGTCCGGCTTGGACTCCAGGAAGACGCCGTTCAGCTCGGCTATGGGTTCGGTCAGGCAGGCGAGGCCGAGGTTGAACGGTCCGAGCCCGATCCCGATGAAGTCATACGTGTCACGGGGTTCAGGAAGCGCGGTCAAGGGTGTCTCCCAGGTACTGCTCGGCGTGGCCGGCGATGAGGTCGAGGACGGCCGAGATGTCGGCGAGCGTCGTCTCGGGGTTGAGCAGGGTGAACTTCAGGAACTGGCGGTCGCCCACCTTGGTGCCCGCGACGACGGCGTCACCGGAGGCGAACAGGGCTTTGCGGGCGTAGAGGTTGGCGCGGTCGATCTCGGCGGGGTCGGTGACGGCGGCGGGGATGTAGCGGTAGACGAGTGTGGACAGGCTCGGCTCCACGACGACGTCGAAGCGCGGGTCGGCGGCGAGCACCTTCCAGCCCTCATGGGCGAGGTCGCACACCTCGTCGAAGAGGTTGCCGATGCCGTCGGCGCCCATCACGCGCAGCGTCATCCACAGCTTCAGCGCGTCGAAGCGGCGGGTGGTCTGCAGGGACTTGTCGACCTGGTTGGGGATGCGCTCGGCGACCGTACGGCGCGGGTTGAGGTACTCCGCGTGGTACGTGGCGTGGCGCAGGGTGGCGCCGTCGCGGACCAGGATCGCGCTCGAACTCACCGGCTGGAAGAAGGACTTGTGGTAGTCGACGGTGACGGAGTCGGCGCGCTCGATGCCGGTCAGCCGGTCACGGTTCCTCGGCGAGACGAGCAGCCCGCAGCCGTACGCGGCGTCGACGTGCATCCACGTGTCGTACTGGGCGCACAGCTCGGCGATCTCCGGCATCGGGTCGATGGAGCCGAAGTCGGTCGTGCCTGCGGTGGCGACGACGGCCATGGGGACGAGGCCGTCGGCGCGGCAGCGCTCCAGCTCGGCGGCGAGCGCCACGGTCTGCATCCGCTTGTTCCGGTCGACCGGGATGGTGACGACCGCGTCGGCGGAGAGGCCGAGGAGCTGCGCGGACTTCTTCACGCTGAAGTGGCTGACCTCGGAGGCGAAGATCCGGAGCTTGGCGAGCGAGGCGGGGCCCTCCCAGCTCTCCGGGCCGGTCTTGGCCTCCTGGCGGGCGAGGAGCAGCGCCTGGAGGTTGGACTGCGAGCCGCCGGAGGTGAAGACGCCGTCGGCGGCGGGGCCGAGGCCGATGCGCGCGGCGGTCCAGTCGATGAGTTTGCGCTCGATGAGCGTGCCGCCCGCCGACTGGTCCCAGGTGTCGAGCGAGGAGTTGACGGCGGAGAGGACGGCCTCGGCGACCACGGCGGGGATCACGACCGGGCAGTTGAGGTGCGCCAGGTAGCGGGGGTGGTGGAAGTAGACGGCGTCGCGGAGGTAGACGTCCTCCAGCTCGTCGAGCACGGCCATCGTGTCGTGGAGCGGCTCGTCCAGGTCGACGGCGTCGATGGTCGGCGCGAGGGCGTCCGGGGTGACGCCCGTGAACGGCCGTGCGGTGGTGGCGAGTTTGGCCGCCACCCGCTCGATTCCCTCGGTCACGGAACTGCGGTAGAGCTCCGCGGTCGTGTCATTGAGCAGGTGCGAGCGCATGAACGGTTCCTCCGGGTGGGGGTGGGGTGTTCCCGGGCGGGACGGGGAGAGGCGGGGCAGGAGAAAGGGCGAGGTCGCGAACTCGGAAGTAAGGTTAGCCTAACCTAACTTTGGTTCGCGACCCCGCCCCGGGTATCTGACCGGAATGCCCCACTCTGGCCGGATAACGGCCGTTTCAACAACCGACGTTGAGCGTTACGCGGCGGCCGGCTGCTCCCGCAGCGCGTCCTCGCTCATCCCGCGCTTCCAGTAGCCGACGAACGTCACGGCGCGCTTGTCGTACCCGCGCTCGCGCACGAGGTGGCGGCGCAGCTCCTTCATCGTCCCGCACTCGCCCGCCAGCCAGGCGTACGGGCGTGCGGCCGGCGGGAGGTGCGCGTTCCTGAGGGCGTCGAGAGCCGAGGGGCCGTCCTCGTCGCGCACCAGCCACTCCACCGTCACATCGGCGGCGGTCACGATCGGCTGGATGTCACCGCGGTGCGGGACCTCGAGGACCACGTGCGCGGAGACGTCCGACGGCAGCCAGGCGAGGACGCCGAGCGCGGCGGGCAGCGCCGTCTCGTCGCCCCACATGACGATGTGGTCGAAGTCCCGCGGCGGTCGGCAGCGCACCGCCGCGTTGTCGGCGACCGCCGGGCCGAGCACGGCGGCCCGGTCGCCGGGGCGCGCACCCTCCGCCCAGCGGCAGGCGGGCCCGGCGGCGGCCGGACCGTCGTTGTGCAGGACGAAGTCGATGTCGATCTCCTCGACGTGCCCGGGGCGCGCCCGGCGCTGGCCGCTCAGCGTGTACGAGCGCATCACCGCGCGCTCGTGGGCCGGGATCGCGCGGTAGGCGGCGTGCCAGGCACGGCCGTCGTCACCGGGCTCCACGGGCGGCATGACGGGCGCGTGCTGGCCCGGCTGCGGCAGGAACAGCGAGAGGGACTGGTCGCGGCCGCCGCCGTGGAAGGCGGCGAGCTCGTCCCCGGTGAAGGTGACCCTCAGCAGTGACGGGCCGAGGCGCCGGGTGCGCACCACTCGCAGATCGAAGAATCGGAAAGGGGTTACAGCGGGGGCTTCGGCCGTCACGGTCATGGGGTCAGGACACCTTCTTCGCGGTCTCGATCGCCTTGGCCAGGTTCTCCAGGAGCGGGGCGCACTTGTCGTAGGACAGGATCGGTTCGGCAGAGCGCGGGATGACCTGCCCGGCCTTCACGGCGGGGAGCTGCTTCCAGGTCGGCTCGTCGATGTCGGCCGGCTGGATGGTCTGGCTGCGGTCGTCCATCATGATGATGTCGGCCTTGTGCTTGTCGACGTTCTCCCAGCTCAGGTTCTCGAACCAGCCGCCGGACGCCTTCTTCGCGGCCTCCGAGGGCTCGACGAAGTTCACGCCGAGCGCCTTGAAGTACTCCAGGTCGATGGAGAGGTTCGTGCCGGAGACGTAGAAGATGTCCTGGCTCGCGGAGCCGGCGAGCACCTTGATGTCGGGGTGCGCCTTGGCGGCCTTGCGCAGGCGGGCCGCCGCGTCCTCGAACCGCTTCTTCGCCGCGACGACCTTGTCGGCCTTCATGTCGGCGCCGAGCGACTCGGCCAGCGCCCACATGCGCTCGAGCGGCTGCGTCATCTGGCGGTCGAAGACGGAGACCGCGACGCTCGGGGCGAGCTTGGCGATCTTGTCCTTGGACTCCTCGGGGACGGACCACAGGGTGCCCGCGTCGTCGAAGGTCGTGGAGACGAGGACGTCCGGGGCGAGGCCCGCGTACTTCTCGATGTTGAACTGGCCCCAGGCGTTGCCGAGGACCGTCACCTTCGAGACGTCCATGTCGCCGGCCTGCACGTCCGGCTTGCCGCCCTTGGTCGTCGTCGGGCCGAAGACGCCCTTGACCTGGACGCCGTAGTCCCACAGGGCGGCGCCGACACCGGTGAAGGCGACGATGTTCGCCGGGACCTTGTCCAGCTTCACCGTGGTGCCCCGGTCGTCCTTGAACGACCAGGGTCCTGACGTGTCCTTCTTCGTCGCACCCGAGCCGCTGTCTTTGCCGCCGTCGTCGTTGCCGCAGGCGGCGAGTGCGACACCGAGGCCGAGGGCGCCGCCTGCGGCGAGGATGCCGCGGCGGGTGGGGCGGGACAGTCGGGCGTTGGGCATGAGGAGCTGCTTTCGGACGTGCCGGGCCAGGCGGCGGGTCGCTTCTGCGGAACTGAGGGAAGGTTAACCTAAGTTCCGGGCATGTCCAGGGGGCGGGGCCCATTGTGCTTCAGGCCACGGGGCTCCGCCCCGGACCCCGCTCCTCAATCGCCGGAGGGGCTTTTATGGGGTCAGGCCCAGTTCCCTTGCGATCAGCATGCGCTGCACCTCGCTCGTGCCCTCGCCGATCTCCAGGATCTTGGAGTCCCGCCACATCCGGGCCACCGGGTACTCGTTCATGAAGCCGTAGCCGCCGTGGATCTGCGTCGCCTCGCGCGCGTTGTCCACCGCCACCGTCGAGGAGTACAGCTTCGCGATCGCCGCCTCCTTCTTGAACGGCTCACCGGCGACCATCCGCGACGCCGCGTCGTACCAGCCGACGCGGGCCATGTGCGCCCGCATCTCCATGTCGGCGAGCTTGAACTGGATCGCCTGGTTCGTCCCGATCGGCTTGCCGAACGCGTGCCGCTCGGCCGCGTACTTCACCGACTCGTCGACGCAGCCCTGCGCGAGGCCGGTGGCGAGGGCCGAGATGGCGACACGGCCCTCGTCGAGGATCCGCAGGAACTGCGCGTAGCCGCGGCCCTCCTCGCCGAGCAGGTTCGCCGCGGGCACCCGGACGTCGGCGAACGACAGCTCGCGCGTGTCCGACGCGTTCCACCCGACCTTCGAGTACGGGGCCGCCACCGTGAACCCTGGCGTGCCCGACGGCACGATGATGGCCGAGATCAGCGGGCGGCCGTCCGGCTTGCGGCCGGTCACGGCGGTGACGGTGACCAGGCCGGTGATGTCCGTCCCCGAGTTGGTGATGAAGCACTTGGAGCCGTTGATCACCCACTCGTCGCCGTCGCGCACGGCCGTCGTACGGGTGCCGCCCGCGTCCGAGCCGCCGTCCGGCTCGGTGAGCCCGAACGCACCGAGGACCTCGCCCGCGCACAGCTTCGGCAGCCACTCCCGCTTCTGCTCCTCGGTGCCGAACAGGTGCAGCGGCATCGCGCCGAGCGAGACGCCCGCCTCCAGGGTGATCGCCACCGAGGAGTCGACGCGGGCCAGCTCCTCCAGGGCGATGCCGAGCGCGAAGTAGTCGCCGCCCATCCCGCCGTACTCCTCGGGGAACGGCAGACCGAACAGACCCATGCGGCCCATCTCGCGGACGATCTCGTACGGGAACTCGTGGCGCTCGTAGTAGTCGCCGATCTTCGGCGCGACGACGTCGTGCGCGAACGCCTCGACCGTGCGGCGCAGCTCTTCCAGCTCGGGGCTCAGACGGTGGTCCATCGGGTACTCACTGCTCCTGGTGGGTCAGGGCGCGGACGGTGCGGGACGGGCTCGGTCGGCCCAGTTGTTCGGCCATCCACGCGCTGGTGGCGGTGAGGCGGCCGAGATCGACCCCGGTCTCGATGCCGAGTCCGCGCAGCATCCAGACGAGGTCCTCGGTGGCGAGATTGCCGGTGGCGCTTTTCGCGTACGGGCAGCCGCCGAGGCCGCCCGCGGAGGCGTCCACCGTGGTCACGCCGTGCTGCAGCGCGGCCAGGGTGTTGGAGAGAGCCTGGCCGTAGGTGTCGTGGAAGTGGACGCCGATGCGGCTTGTTCCGACGCCGGTCTCGTTCAGCGCTGTCAGCAGGGCTGTGACGTGGCCGGGCGTCGCGACCCCGATCGTGTCGCCGAGGCTCAGTTCGTCGCAGCCCAAGTCCATGAGGGACTTGGCGGTGGCCACGACCTGGGGGACCGGGACCGGGCCCTCCCAGGGGTCGCCGAAGCACATCGAGAGGTAGCCGCGGACGTGGGCGCCGTGTTCCTTGGCGCGGGTCACCACCGGGGCGAACATGTCCAGGGACTCGGCGACCGTGCGGTTCAGGTTGGCCTTCGCGAAGGACTCGGTGGCGCTGGCGAAGACGGCGATGCGCTGTGCGCCGAGCGCGAGTGCCCGGGTCAGGCCGCGTTCGTTCGGTACGAGTACGGGGAGGTGGGTTTTTTCGGGGTCGAGGTCCTGGAGGGCCGGGAACAGGGTCTCCGCGTCCGCCAGTTGGGGGACCCACTTGGGGTGGACGAAGCTGGTTGCCTCGATGGTGGTGAGGCCCGCCTCGGCCAGGCGGTGGATGAACTCGGCCTTGACCTCCGTGGGGACCAGGGATTTCTCGTTCTGGAGGCCGTCCCTGGGGCCTACCTCGTGGATCCGGACGTGGGTGGGGAGGTTATTTGCCGGGGCCACCATGGGGAGTTGCGGCGTCATGACTGCGCCTCCTCGCCGTTGGGGGTTCTCGTCTGTGGCGACTGCGGGTTCGTCGTGGCTGGTCGCGCAGTTCCCCGCGCCCCCGGCGGGGTTGGCTCGTCCCCGGCGCTCATCGCTTCCACCACCGCCAGGACCTGGTCCATGGCCACCGTCGTGCCCGGTGACACGTCCAGTTCCCTCACCACTCCCGCGTGCGGGGACGCGATGACGTGTTCCATCTTCATCGCCTCGACGACGAGGAGGCTCTGGCCCGCGGTCACCTCGTCGCCCACCGCCACCTTCACCACCGTCACGGTGCCTGGCATGGGGGCGGTGAGGGAGCCCGCGCCGCCCGGGCCCGCGCCGGTGAGGCTCGCCGCCACCGGGTCGTGGTCCTGGATGTGCCAGGCGTCGCCGTCGAGGGCGAGCCAGTCGGCGGCGGCGGCGGTGGGGCGGGCCGGTTCGGTGGGGGTGCCGGAGACCTGGATCTCCGTGCCGCGGACGCGGACCTCCACCGGGTCGTGGCCCGGGGCGCGTACGTGGTGGACCGTCCAGGCCGGGTCGCCGCCGAGGCGCCAGCCGTCGGGGCGGGCGAACGGGTCGGACCAGCCCGGCCGCTGCGGTGGCGCGAGGCGCTGTTGGCGCAGGGCGCCCGCCGCCGCGTAGACGGCCGGGGGGACCTCGGCGTCGACCAGGGTGTCCGCCGCACGCTCGACCAGGCCCGTGTCCATCTCGCCCGAGACCACGTCCGGGTGGGCCAGGAGGCGGCGCAGGAAACCCGCGTTCGTCGGCACGCCCAGCGTCACCGTCCGGGCCAGCGCCGCGCGCAGCCTGCGCAGGGCCGTCGCCCGGTCGGGGCCGTACGCGATGACCTTCGCCAGCATCGGGTCGTAGAGGGAGGAGACCTCCGTGCCCTCGCTCAGGCCCGAGTCCGTGCGGATGCCGGTACCCGTCGGCTCGTGCAGGGCCAGGACCGTGCCGCCCGAAGGGAGGAAGCCGCGCGACGGGTCCTCGGCGCAGAGGCGGGCCTCGACCGCGTGGCCGCTCAGCGTGATGTCGTCCTGGGCGAAGGGCAGCGGTTCGCCCGCCGCGACCCTGATCTGCCACTCCACCAGATCGAGGCCGGTGATCAGCTCGGTGACCGGGTGCTCGACCTGGAGGCGGGTGTTCATCTCCATGAAGCAGTACGCGGACGGGTCCTCGCCGGGGACGATGAACTCGACCGTGCCCGCGCCCCGGTAGCCGCAGGAGCGGGCCGCCTCGACGGCGGCCGCGCCCATCGCCGCGCGCGTGGCCTCGTCGAGCAGGACGCTCGGCGCCTCCTCGACGATCTTCTGGTGGCGGCGCTGCAAGGAGCATTCGCGCTCGCCCAGGTGCACGACATTGCCGTGCGCGTCGGCGAGGACCTGGATCTCGATGTGCCGGGGGCGGTCGATCCACCGCTCGACCAGGAGCGTGTCGTCGCCGAAGGAGGCGCGGGCCTCGCGGCGCGCGGCCGCGATCTCGTCCTCCAGGGTGGTCAGGTCGCGGACCAGGCGCATGCCCTTGCCGCCGCCGCCCGCCGAGGGTTTGAGGAGGACGGGCGCGCCCAACTGGCGTGCCGCTTCCGCCAGCTCCGGGTCGCGGCCGCCGGGGACCACCGGGACACCGGCCGCCGACACCGTCTCCTTGGCGCGGATCTTGTCGCCCATCAGCGCGATCGCCTCCGCGGAGGGGCCGATGAAGACGAGGCCCGCCTCCTCGCAGGCGCGCGCGAACCCGGCGTTCTCCGCGAGGAACCCGTATCCCGGGTGCACCGCCTGCGCGCCGGTCCGCCTCGCGGCCTCGATGAGGTTGTCGATGGACAGGTAGCTCTCGGTCGCCGGGGGCGGGCCGATCCGTACCGCCTCGTCCGCCTCGCGCACGTGCCGCGCGTCCGCGTCGGCGTCGCTGTACACCGCGACCGAACGGATGCCGAGCTCGCGCAGCGTGCGGATGACGCGGACGGCGATCTCGCCGCGGTTGGCCACAAGTACGGTGTCGAACAACGGAGTTCCCCTGGTCGCTGAGGTCATGGTGGGAGAGGTCATGGCCGTCACATCCGGAAGACGCCGAAGCCGCCGGACTTCTCCGGCAGGGGCGCGTTGGCGCAGGCGGTCAGGGCCAGGCCAAGGACCTGGCGGGTCTCGAGCGGGTCGATCACGCCGTCGTCCCACAGGCGGGCCGTCGCGTAGTAGGCGCTGCCCTGGGTCTCGTACTGGGCGCGGACCGGGGCCCTGAACGTCTCCTCGTCCTGCGCCGACCAGTCCTCGCCGCGCGCCTCCAGCTGGTCGCGCTTGACGGTCGCGAGGACGGACGCCGCCTGTTCGCCGCCCATGACGGAGATCTTGGCGCCGGGCCACATCCACAGGAAACGGGGGGAGTAGGCGCGGCCGCACATCGAGTAGTTGCCCGCGCCGTAGGAGCCGCCGATGACAACGGTCAGCTTCGGCACGCGCGTGCACGCCACCGCGGTGACCATCTTGGCGCCGTGCTTGGCGATCCCGCCCGCCTCGTAGTCCCTGCCGACCATGAAGCCCGAGATGTTCTGCAGGAAGACCAGCGGGATGCCGCGCTGGTCGCACAGCTCGATGAAGTGGGCGCCCTTCTGGGCGGACTCGGAGAACAGGATGCCGTTGTTGGCGACGATGCCGACCGGGTGCCCCTGGATGTGCGCGAACCCGGTGACCAGGGTCTGCCCGTACTCGGACTTGAACTCGGCGAACCGCGAACCGTCGACCACGCGCGCGATGACCTCGCGTACGTCATAGGGGGTGCGGGAGTCGACCGGCACCGCCCCGTACAGACCCGCCGGGTCGACCTTCGGCTCCACCGCCGCCTTCACCGACCACGGCAGCGGGCCGCGCTCGGGGAGCGTGGAGGCGATGGTCCGCACGATGCGCAGCGCGTGCGCGTCGTCCTCCGCCAGGTGGTCGGTGACGCCGGAGACGCGGGAGTGCACCTCGCCGCCGCCCAGCTCCTCGGCGGTGACGACCTCGCCGGTGGCCGCCTTCACCAGCGGCGGCCCGCCGAGGAAGATCGTGCCTTGATTGCGGACGATCACCGCTTCGTCGCTCATCGCCGGGACGTACGCGCCGCCCGCCGTGCAGGAGCCGAGGACCGCCGCGATCTGCGGGATGCCCGCGCCCGACATCCGCGCCTGGTTGTAGAAGATCCGCCCGAAGTGCTCGCGGTCGGGGAAGACCTCGTCCTGCATCGGCAGGAACGCGCCGCCGGAGTCCACCAGGTACACGCAGGGCAGCCGGTTCTCCAGGGCCACCTCCTGCGCGCGCAGGTGCTTCTTGACCGTCATCGGGTAGTACGTGCCGCCCTTGACCGTCGCGTCGTTCGCCACGATCACGCACTCGCGGCCCGCGACCCGGCCGATCCCGGCGATCACCCCGGCGGCCGGCGCCTGCCCCTCGTACATCCCGTCGGCGGCGAGCGGCGCCAGCTCCAGGAACGGCGAGCCCGGGTCGAGCAGCGTGTCCACGCGGTCGCGCGGCAGCAGCTTGCCGCGCGCGGTGTGCCGCGCCCTGGCCCGCTCGCCGCCGCCGAGCCGGGCGGCCGCGAGCTTGCCGCGCAGCTCCTCGCCGAGGGCCCGGTGGGCCGCCTCGTTGGCCCTCCAGGCCTCCGACGCGGGGTCCGCCGCGCTCGTCAGCTCCGGTGCCTCGTGCATCCTGCGCTCTCCTCATCAGGCAATGAGCGGTGCCGGCCCCCACGGCACGCATGATGCGTGCACGGACGCATGTCCGGGGAGGCCGCCGAATACGTTAATGACCGTTAACCTCGTGCCGTCAGGTTAACGGTCGCTAACTCCCCTGTCTAGAATTGCTTCCATGGCCACCAGAACCGACGCCCCCACCCGCCGCGAGCAGATCCTCAAAGAGGCCGCGCGGCTCTTCGCCGAGCGTGGGTTCCACGGGGTCGGGGTCGACGAGATAGGAGCCGCGGTCGGCATCAGCGGCCCCCGGCCTGTACCGCCACTTCGGGCAAGGACGCGATGCTCGCCGAGCTGCTCGTCGGGATCAGCGGGCAGCTCCTGACCGGCGGCAAGCGCCGCGTCGCGGAGGCGCACTCCGGGCCCGACGCGCTGCTCGACTCGCTCATCGAGGGCCACATCGACTTCGCGCTCGACGACCGCGACCTGATCACGCTGCACGACCGGGAGCTGGACCGGCTGCGCGACAGCGACCGCAAGCTGGTGCGGCAGCTGCAGCGCCAGTACGTGGAGCTGTGGGTGGACGCCGTCCGCAAGGTCTACCCGGACCTTCTCGAGCCCCACGCGCGCGTGGCCGTGCACGCGGTCTTCGGCCTGCTGAACTCCACGCCGCACCTCAGCCGCCCGGCCGGGCTGCCCGGCCGCGCGGCGGCCGCCGCCATGTTGCACAAGCTGGCGCGCGGTGCGTTCGCGGCCGCCGCGGAATGACGTGTATCCCTCTACGTGACGTGCATCTCTGGACGCGTTGGTGACCGACCGGTAACCTGCCCTGAGCAAGCGCTTAGTCGTCGTAGAGGGAGAGTTCTCCGTGCGCCGTACCGTTTTCAATGAGGACCACGAGGCGTTCCGGGAGACCCTGCGCGCCTTCATCGAGGCCGAGGTCGTCCCGCACTACGACGAGTGGTTCCAGCAGGGCGTCGTGCCGCGCGAGCTGTACGCCAAGATGGCGGAGCTCGGCCTGTTCGGCATCAACGTGCCCGAGGAGTACGACGGCGCCGGCCTGGACACCCACAAGTTCGAGGCCATCCAGTACGAGGAGACCGCGCGCGCGGGCGTCTCCTTCGGCGGCTCCGGCGTCCACGTCCTGCTCGCCCTGCCCTACATCAAGATGCTCGCCACCGACGAGCAGAAGAAGCGCTACCTGCCGAACTTCGTCTCCGGTGAGGAGATGTGGGCCCTCGCGATGACCGAGCCGGGCACCGGCTCCGACGTCGCGGGCATGAAGACCACCGCCAAGCTCTCCGACGACGGCACGCACTACGTGCTGAACGGCGCCAAGACCTTCATCACCGGTGGCGTCCACGCCGACCGCGTCATCGTCTGCGCCCGCACCTCCGCGCCGCGCGAGGACGACCGCCGCTTCGGCATCTCCCTCTTCGCCGTCGACACCAAGTCCGAGGGCTACTCCATCGGCCGCAAGCTCGACAAGCTCGGCCTGCGCACCTCCGACACCGCCGAGCTGGCGTTCGTCGACGTGAAGGTGCCCGCCGAGGACCTGCTCGGCGAGGAGAACAAGGGCTTCGGCTACCTCGGCACCAACCTCGCCTCCGAGCGCTGGGGCATCGCCTACGGCGCGTACGCGCAGGCCAAGGCCGCCGTGCGGTTCGCCAAGGAGTACGTCCAGGAGCGCACCGTCTTCGGCAAGCCGGTCGCGTCCTTCCAGAACACCAAGTTCGAGCTGGCCGCCTGCCAGGCCGAGGTCGACGCCGCCGAGGCCGTCGCCGACCGCGCCCTCGAAGCGCTCGACGCCGGTGAGCTGACCGCCGCCGAGGCCGCGTCCGCGAAGCTGTTCTGCACCGAGGTCGCCCACCGCGTCATCGACCGCTGCCTCCAGCTGCACGGCGGCTACGGCTTCATGAACGAGTACCCGATCGCCCGCCTGTACGCGGACAACCGCGTCAACCGCATCTACGGCGGCACCAGCGAGGTCATGAAGATGATCATCGCGAAGAACATGGGCCTGTAACCCGGCCGACAAGCACCTCACGTACACCTACCTGTATGAACCAGGCACTTGAGTCCCTGCTCGATCTGCTCGACCTGGAGCGGATCGAGCAGGACGTCTTCCGCGGCCAATCCCGGTCCGCCGTCGTTCCTCGCGTCTTCGGCGGGCAGGTGGCCGCGCAGGCCCTCGTCGCCGCGGGACGCACCGTCCCGGCGGACCGGTTCGCGCACTCCCTGCACGCGTACTTCCTCGTCGCGGGCGATCCGGGCGCGCCCATCGTCTACACCGTCGACCGGATCAGGGACGGCCGCTCCTTCACCACGCGCCGCGTCGTCGCCATCCAGCACGGCCAGCCGATCTTCCACCTCTCCGCGTCCTTCCAGACGTACGAGGAAGGGCTCGACCACCAGGCCGCGATGCCGCCCGCGCCCGACCCCGAGACGCTGCCCACCGCGGCCGAGATGCTGCCGCGCCACGCGGACGTCCTCACCGACCCCGGTGTCGTCGAACGGCTCCTCGAAGCGCGCGAGGCGGTGGACCTGCGGTACGTGGGGGCGCCCCCGTTCGCCTTCGTGGGCGATCCGCAGCCGCCGCGCTCCCAGGTGTGGTTCCGCACCAACGGCAAGCTCGACGGCGCGACCGAGGACTCCGCGCACCTGCTGCACGTCTGCCTCGCCACGTACGTCTCCGACATGACGCTGCTCGACTCCGTCCTGCTCGCGCACGGGCGCGGCGGCTGGGCCGTCGGCGACGTGGTCGGCGCCTCGCTCGACCACGCCATGTGGTTCCACCGGCCCTTCCGCGCCGACGAATGGCTCCTCTACGACCAGGAGTCACCGTCCGCGTCCGGCGGGCGCGGGCTCGGCCAGGCCCGTATCTACACCCAGGACGGGCGGCTCGCGATCACCGTCATCCAGGAGGGCGTCGTTCGCGTCCCGCGCTGATCGGACATAACGTCCGGTACATGGATGTACGGGATGTACGGGATGAGCAACGAGAAGACGCGGGTGGGGAGAGCGTCCTCACCGTCCTTGTCGCCGCCGGGGCGAACCTCGGGATCGCGCTCGCCAAAGCGGTCGCCGGGGTCATCAGCGGCTCCAGCGCCATGCTCTCCGAGGCCGCGCACTCCTTCGCCGACACCGTCACCGAACTGCTGCTCCTCACGGCGCTGAAGCGCAGCGAGAAACCCGCCGACGAGGAGCATCCGCTCGGGTACGGGGGCGAACGCTACGTGTGGGCGCTGCTCGCGGCGGTCGCCACGTTCGTGGGCGGTGCGGTGTTCTCGCTGTACGACGGCATCCACACGCTGGTGGCGGGGGAGGACCTGGGCGACCCGCTGGTGTCGTACATCGTCCTTGCCGTGGCCTTCGTCCTGGAGGGGTTCTCGCTGCGGACCGCCGTCAAGCAGGCGCGGGGTGAGGCGCACCGGGTGCGGGCGCCGTTCCGTACGTATTTGCGGCACACGCCCGACACCGCCGTGAAGGCCGTTGTCCTGGAGGACAGTGCGGCGCTTGTCGGGCTGCTGCTCGCGGCGGGTGGGTTGCTGGGCGGGCAGCTCACGGGGTCCGGGGTCTGGGACGGCATCGCTTCGCTGTGCATCGGGGTTCTGCTGCTCTGGGTCGCGTGGGTTCTGGGGCGGTCCAACGTGCAGTTGCTGGTGGGGCGGCCCCTGCCGAGGTCCGTCCGGGCGGAGATCCGGGAGCTGCTCCTGGCCGGGGAGCATGTCGAGGCCGTCCTGGAGCTGACCACCCTGGTGCAGGGGCCCCGGGAGGCGCTGGTCGCGGCGAAGGTCGATTTCCGCGATGCGTCTACTGCTGCGCAGGTGGAGTGGGCTTGTGAGGAGGCGGCTCGGCGGGTTCGGGAGCGGTTTCCTTCGGTGCGGCGGGTGTATCTGGATCCGACGCCAGGGTTCGCGCAGCGGCGGGAGGAAGGGTTGCGGCCGTTCTAGGGGTGCGCGGGTGCGCCGTGGGGGCGTGGGGTGGTGCGCGGGTGCGGGTTCGCCGTGGCTGGTCGCGCAGTTCCCCGCGCCCCTTCGATGCGCACTGCGTGCGCTGGACCGCCGTTTGGGCGGGCGGTTGGTGTGCGACCGCGGGCGCGGCGTGGTTGCTCGCGCAGTTCCCCGCGCCCCTGAGATGCGCACTTCGTGCGCCATCTCATGGGTCCGTCGGGGAGGCGCGGTCTCGGGGATGGGGAAGGCGCGGCGCAGCCGCAGGCCTTCAGGGGCGCGGGGAACGGCGCGACCGGCCACGACGGCGCAGCGGTCGCGCACGCACGGATGCCCTACGGCGAACAGGCGTCAGCCGGCACGACGGCGCAGCGGTCGCACACCACCGGAACCGCCCACGGCGGGACAGCGGGGTCAGTCCAGCAGGCCCGCGCAGTCCAGTAGGTACGCCGTCATCGGGTCATAGTGGCGCGGGCTGGTCACATGGTCGTCCAGGGGAACCGTGACCTGCATCGTGCCCTCCGCCTCCGCGAGGAAGAGCGCCGGGTCGTTGCAGTCCGCGTACCCGACGGAGTCGACTCCGCGCTGGGCCGCGCACCCGGCCCAGCCATGATCGGCGACGACCAGATCGGGCAGCGGACGCCCCTCGCGGAGCAGCCCGTCGAGGATGCGGGTCATCGGCTCGGGCGCATGCGTGTGCCACAAGGTGGCCCCGCGCTCCAGCATGGCGATGTCGGCGAACTGGAAGACCATGCCCTCGTCCGTGGCGAGCCCTTCGGGGATCACGACGATCTCGCAGCCGGCGGCACGCAGCGCGACGGCGGTCGCCCGGTGGACGTCGAGCAGCCCCCCGGGATGCCCGGTGGCGAGAAGCACCCGCTGCCGGTCCTGCGCCGCCTTGCGAAGACGGGCCGCCATCCGCTCCAGCGCGTCGACGGTCAGCTCGGGATCGATGGTGTCCTGCCCGTACCGGTGCTCCGGATCGTCGACGACCCCGCAGCGCTCGGCCATCACGGCGAGCACGTCCTGCTCGTCGCTCCAGCGGTCGCCCAGTTCCAGGCCCAGCCAGTAGTGCCGGTCGCCGTTCGCGAGCTTGCGGTAGTGGGAGAGGTTGTTCTCGCGAGGGGTGGCCACATCGCCCGCGATACGGGTACGGACGAGGTGCTCGATCAGGGCGGCACGGGTCGGACTGTCGCTGGGTATCCCGGGTATCGGCATGGGTCCATTGTGCCCAGGGCCGCCGGGCGGCGTTGATCGGTTCCGTAAGGTGGACGAGGCGGGGGACGCGACCGCGGCTGTACGCGATGTCCATGTGGGGCGGCGCAATACGCCCCGAAGGCGAGTGGAGGGACGCTCGCGCGCGGCTAAGTTCGACGGCGGATACGGATCCGGACGGCAAGGCGAAGGTACTGAAGCGTGACGACGACGACCGTGGCCTGTGCGCAGCTCGCCCTCGCGGTGGGCGACACCGCCGGCAACCTCGCCGCCGCCGAGGAGGCGATCCGCGCCGCGGCCGACGCCGGTGCGCGCGTCGTCGTGCTGCCGGAGCTGGCCAACAGCGGTTACGTCTTCGCCGACCCGGCGGAGGCCCGCGCCCTCGCCGAACCGGTCGAGGGACCGACCGTCACCGCCTGGCGGGAGGCAGCCCGGCGCCACGGCGTGACGCTCGTAGCGGGCCTGGCGGAGCTGGACGAGGACGGCCTGGTCCGCAACTCGGCCGTGCTCATCGACCCGTCCGGCGCCGTCGGCGCCGTCTACCGCAAGGCCCACCTCTTCGGCACCGAGAAGAACTTCTTCGTACCCGGTGACGCCGCCCCGCCCGTCGTCGACGTCGAGGGCGTCGGCCGGATCGGCGTCATGGTCTGCTACGACGTCGAGTTCCCCGAGTGGGTGCGGCGCACCGCCCTGGCCGGCGCCGACCTGCTCTGCGCCCCCGTGAACTGGCCGCTCTTCCCGCGCCCGGAGGGCGAGCGCCCCGGCGAGGTCGTCCGCGTCCAGGCCGACGCCGCCGTCAACCGCATGTACGTCGCCGCCTGCGACCGGGCCGGGGAGGAGCGCGGCGTCCCCTGGACCGGCGGCTCCGTGATCGTCGACCCGGACGGCTTCCCGCTCGCCGGGCACACCCCCACCGAGGGCCCCGCCCTGCTGCTCGCCGCCTGCGACCTGGCGACCGCCCGCGACAAGCGGCTCGGCGAGCACAACGACGTGTTCGGGGACCGCCGCCCCGAGCTGTACGGCGACTGACCTACGCCGGCCCCCTCACCTCGTACGCATTCGAAAGGCACCCCGTGACCAGCGAGAACAACTTCGTCGGCCCCACCGACTCCTCCCGCGTCCCGCGCTACGCGGGCCCCGCGACCTTCGCCCGGCTGCCGCGTCTCGACGAGGTCGGCACGGCGGACGTGGCCGTGGTCGGCGTCCCCTTCGACACGGGTGTCTCCTACCGGCCGGGCGCCCGCTTCGGCGGCAACGCGATCCGGGAGGCCTCCCGCCTCCTCCGCCCCTACAACCCGGCGCAGGACGCGTCGCCGTTCGCGCTCGCCCAGGTGGCGGACGCGGGTGACATCGCCGCCAACCCGTTCAACATCAACGAGGCCGTCGAGACGATCGAGGCGGCGGCCGACGACCTCCTCTCCACCGGCGCCCGCATGATGACGCTCGGCGGCGACCACACCATCGCGCTCCCGCTGCTGCGTTCGGTGGCCAAGAAGCACGGCCCGGTCGCCCTGCTCCACTTCGACGCGCACCTCGACACCTGGGACACCTACTTCGGCGCCGAGTACACGCACGGCACGCCGTTCCGCCGCGCGGTGGAGGAGGGCATCCTCGACACGTCGGCGCTGTCGCACGTGGGCACGCGCGGCCCCTTGTACGGCAAGCAGGACCTCACCGACGACGAGAAGATGGGCTTCGGCATCGTCACCTCGGCGGACATCTACCGCCGCGGTGCCGACGAGGTCGCCGACCAGCTCCGCCAGCGCATCGGCGACCGCCCGCTCTACATCTCCATCGACATCGACTGCCTCGACCCCGCCCACGCCCCCGGCACGGGCACCCCCGAGGCGGGCGGCATGACCTCGCGCGAGCTCCTTGAGATCCTGCGCGGCCTGGCCTCCTGCAACCTCGTTTCGGCCGACGTGGTCGAGGTGGCGCCCGCGTACGATCACGCGGAGATCACCGCCGTCGCCGCCTCGCACACCGCGTACGAGCTGACGACGATCATGTCGAGGCAGATCGCGGAGTCCCGTACGGCCTCCTGACCTTTTCGGAGGGACACACCCGATGACCCACGACCACGACCTGGTCCTGCGCCCCACGCCCCGCCAGAGCGAGGCGGCGCTCAACCCGCCGCCGGGGCGCACGGGCGGCGACCTCGTCGTGGAGGCGCTCGCGGGACTCGGCGCGTCCACCGTCTTCGGCGCGCCGGGTGAGCACGCCCCCGCCCTCGTCGACGCGGTTCTCCGCTGCGGTCCGCTGCGGTACGTGCGCCTGCGTACGGAGCTGGGCGCGGGGTTCGCGGCGGACGCGTACGGCCGGACGACGGGGGAGGTCGCCCCGCTCCTCGTCCCGGCGGGGCCGGCCGCTCTGCTGACGCTGCCCGCGCTGGAGGAGGCGGCGTCGGGGTCGGCGCCGGTGCTCGTGGTGTCGAGCGGGCTGCAGCGGTCGGCGGCGTTCGCGGACGTGGTGAAGTCCGTCCACACGGCGCGTACGCAGTCCCAGATTCCGTCCGCGATCGCGGAGGCGTGGGAGTCGGCGCTGAGCGTGCCGCACGGCCCGGTGTATGTGGAGATCCCGCAGGACGTCCTCGCGGCCCCGGCGACACTGCCCGTCCTGACGGCGGCGGACGCGTTCCCGCACGAACTCGCTCCGCTGCCCGAACTCACGGCCCTGGCGGCGGATCTGCTGGCGCGGGCGGAGCGGCCGGTGATCGTCGCGGGCGGCGGCGTGATCCGCGCGGACGCGTCCGGCAAGCTGCGTGCCCTTGCGGAGAGGGTGTCCGCGCCGGTGGTCTGCACGTCCGGCGGCAAGGGCGCGTTCCCGTGGGAGCACCCGTTGTCCCTCCAGTCCTGGCTGGGCGAGCGGGAGGTGACGGAGCTCTTGGAGGACGCGGATGTCCTGCTGGTCGTGGGATCCGGGCTCGGCGACTGTGCGTTCGCTCCGCGTGGCCGGGTGATCCAAGTCGAGGCCGACGCGGCCAAGCTGGAGTCCAGGTATCCGGCTCTCGGTATCCACGCGGACGCCCGCCTCGCCCTCCAGGCGCTGCTGGAGACGATCGAGGAGGATCGTGTCGACGAGGCGGCGCCGGACAGAGTCGCCGAGGTCCTGACCGCCGTACGACGCCGGTGGGTCGGTGACGAACTCGCGGTGACGCGCGACGTGTTGACGGCGGTACGTGATGCCCTGCCCGCCCGCGCGCCCTCATTCTGGGACCTCACGCCTCTGACGTATGGGGCCTGGCGAGCCTGGTCCGGCCCCATGCACTCGGCGCAGGGCGCGGGCGGCCCTGGTCACGCCTTCCCGGCCGCCCTCGGCGCGGCAGCGGCCGACCCGACGACCCCGGTCCTGGCGGTCTCGGGCGACGAGGGCGCCCTGTACGCGCTGGCCGAACTGGCCACGGCGCAGCAGGAATCCGCGAACGTGACGTGGCTGATCACCGACGACGGCAACGGCCCGGACTTCGTAGCCCTGTCGAACTCCTTCGGCGTCCCCGCGCTACGTACGTCACCGGAAGCGCTCCGGGACGACCTGACGACGGCACTGAAGTCACCCGGGCCGCGGGTGGTCGTGCTGCCGGTCCGGTTGAGGGCGTTCGCCGGGTCGCATGTGGGGTCCGAAACCCACTGACCGGGGGCGATGCGGGCGCCAGATGTCCACGTCGGCTCAGCCGTCGGCTGCCGGGCGCGGACCGTACACCGCCGCCGGCACGCTCAACCGCGCCGAGACCTCGGCCAGCCAGCCGCCCGGTGTGTACGGCTCCGGTGGGTCGACCTCCATGCCCAGTTCAGCGACGGCCTGTGCGTAGACGGCCTCGTCGAGATCGAGCGCGAGCAGTTCGCCGAGTTCTCCGGAGAGGCGGGCGACAACACTCGGCTGTGTACCGGCGACGTAGTCGGCGATCGCCGCGTCATGGGTGTCGAACTCGTCCGGCGCGTCCTGGGAGAACCAGCCCCCGAGGAACTGGCCCAGTTCCGGGAAGCGGGCGTGCCACTCCCAGCGGGTCGCCGGTACGGCGGGGGGCGGTACCTCACCGTTCTCGACGCTGCGCCGGATGTGGTCGGCGATGACGAGAAGCCAGTCCCGAACATTCGCTTCGTCCAGGCCGATGTCGGGCACCGGGTAGAACTCCCCGAGCCTGAGGCGAAGGGGGCCCGGCGGATTACGGGCGTACTCGCGTACCTGGGACTCCGCCACGGCCAGCGCCCAAGGACGTGTGTGCCAGGTATGGCGCAGATATGCGGTCAGGGCGGCGCTCGGCTTGTCCTCGGTGTCGTCAGCGGGCTGACCCACGTACGCACGCAGCACCTGATCCAACTCGCCGTAACGGTGATCGTGCTCGAGGGGGCTCATCGGCATGGTGGACGGACCTCTATACGTAGATGGGGAAGGAGGCGTGCACGACGAAGCCGTGCGGGCTGGACGGCTCCCGCCTCAGAATCACCCTGGCCGCCCGTACATCCACAGGCTCGCGACCGGCCAACATCATCGCCTGCAACAGAACCCGGCCCACCGGGTCGGGACGCGACGGCCAGGCCGCCTCGACCGTCAGTCGAGGACGCGTCCCCTGGGCGAGCCAACGGTGGATCGCCTGCTCGTTGGCGGTGACGACCTGCTGGGTGGCCCACTGAGCGGTTTCGCGATCGGGGTAGGAGGCGGAGCGGTTCGGCTGGGCGGTCATGAATGGTCTCGCTGCATGTGTTCGCTGATGGTGTCGATGAGTGCTTGGAGTCGCTCTCTGGTGGCCCAGACGAGTCGTCCGCTCAAGCCGTTCGGGCCGGGGAAGAGCATGAGAGCCCGTTGCGCTTCCGTGGTGTAAGCGACGGCGAGTCCGTGACAGCACGGGTGCTCGTTGGTGACGGCCGTCCGCACCACTTCCGTGAAATCCCGGTCGCTCTCGTCCGCGAGAATTGCGTCGAGCCCGAAAAGATGAGGGAAAGTATGGAGGAACTCCCAACTGCCCATGGGTAGCTGCTCGTAATCAGCGACCACGCCGCGGTCCACCGAGCGCATGATTTCCGCGAGAATGCGCAGATATTCCGCAGGGTCCGTGCCGTCGCAGGCGCGGTTCAGCTTTTCCTGGAAGTCAGCCGGAAAGTGTTCCGTGCCTGCGCTCAGATCGATCGATTCGGCGAGCAGGTCCAGGACGCCGGTCGCCGCGTACGAAGAACAACTCCAGTGGGCAATCGGGTCGCTCGCCACCATCCGCCCGTAACGCCGGAGCTCGTCGTCGAGGACCAGCTCACCCTTCGACTCCTGGGCGGCGATCGCCAGGTCGAGGATTCGGACGGCCGGACCGCCCGAGAGGAGTGAAGCGGGAAAACTCAGGGTGTGCATCTGTCTCATGGTCCCTTGTGAGGCATGGCGGTCAGCACGATGAAGGGGGGCTCCAGGCCCTCCTTGTAGATCAACCGGACCTGGGCCCAGTGCTTGTCGCTGACCTGGGCGTTCATGCCGTCTGCAGCATAGTCGTCGCGCGAGACGCTGCGACCGGTGGTCTGGCCGGGGAACTCTTTGTAGAGCGGCGGCTGTATCTCCGATCTGTTGGGATCGTAGTTCGGGATGGTCTGGATCTTATGCTCAACGCTTTTGATCCACCTGTCGATGCGGTCAGCGTTGTCGATGTCCTCGATCGTCGCCGAGGTGTACCTCTGAGCGGAAGCAAGGTCGGTGAAGGAGGAGGCGGCAGGGGCACCGCTCTGATCCCGCAGTCGCGTTCTCAGCTGGTCGTCCGAGAGTCCGACATGCTTGTCGATGGCGTGAGCTCCGTAAAGCCCTTCCTGGCCCGCCAGATCCAGAGGGAAGAACATGTTGTCCGGGTCTTGCCCAGGAACGGTGTACTGGTGCTCTTTCTTGAACTCGTTGAGCGCGCGTGCCCCGAACGCCTCCGCCCGGGCCTCCTCTGCCGCGTATTCGGGAGCGCTGCGATGTGCCTCGTCCAGTGCTCCCATGAGATCGGTCAGCTGTGGTGTGAGGGCGTTGACGCGGCCGTTGTACTTCTCCACCACGGCATTCAGAGCGGCCGTGTCGATGTTCAGCGTGATCTCGGCGCCGAGTTCCGCGCCTCCCGTGACCACCCCCTTCAGGAAACGGCCGACGCCCTTGGCGCCCTCCTTGAGGTCCTTGAGGTCGACACCGTCGCTGAGGTCGATGTCGCCCACGGCCTGCTTCACGGCCTTGTAGTAGATGTCCCACACATCGCCGTTCAGATCGACGGCGGCTTCGGCATAGTCGTGCAGCAGGTCGCTGATCTTCATGGCGGAGTCATGGAGCACCGCCATCACCGGGTGCGTGGCGGTCTGACTGGAGGAGCTGTCGTGTTTCCACTGGTAGCCGGCGGTGGACTGTCCCCATGCTGTGCTGCCCCACAGCGAACTGCAGAACTGACGCATGGCGTCGTGCCACTCACTGTTGCTCTGCTGAGTGATGCTGCCGACCAGCCCGTCCAGGTTGCCCATCGCCATCCCGAGCGGCGTGGTGGAGTTCCTCCATGCCTCGGACAGCGACTGCAGGTAGTGCTGCTGCGGAAACGGGTAGACCTCGGCGACCTTGCCCCAGCGGAACGCGTGCTCCAGCAGCGGGCGGATGATGTGCCAGACGACGTCCGGAATCCACTCCAGCAGGGAACGGATGAAGTCGTCTCCGCCGTCGTCGTCACCCCACTTGAGATTGGGGACGGATTCGTACTTCGGCGGCTTGTCAATGACGACAGGCGGCTGTTGTACCTGAGCCTGGGTCTGTCCCGACGGGTCGTTCGCGGCCTCCGCTTTGGAGTAATTGTTGGCCGTCGTCGCGAAGCCGACCGCCGCACCGCCGACACTGGCGACCGACCTGGCCCGTACCTCAAGGTAGCGATTTCCGGCCCGCACGTATGCGGCCGCGAACGCCTGCGGTGCGGTGCCGTACCCGCCTGCGTCCGGATACTCCTTGAGCGCGGTGAGCAAATCTTTGGCGCCCTTGTCGAAAGGCGTCTGCTGACCGGCGAAACCGCCCGCCACCTGATGCAAGGTGGAGGGCTTGACGTCTATGGTGCCGCCTTGCGACGGCGAGGAGGACGGGCCCGCCATCAGGCGCCTCCCCAGCCGCGCAGCACCGCACGGTGAGCCGCCGCGTAATTGCCGTGGCCGGTGGTCACGACTTCGTGCAGCCACTTCTGCGACGCCCGGAGGTCCTCGGCCGACCGGCTCCATTCGTCGAGCTTGTCGATGAACGCCTCACGAGCCTCGCCGCTCCACGACAGGACGACGGGCTCAACGCGCTCGTACAGGTCGTCGAGCTTCCCGTTGAGCTGTTTGAGTATGTCCTCCAACTCTTCGGACAGGTGCTGAAGCGTCGCCAGCTTGACGGTTATGTGGTCGTCGGTGCTGGGCGGCATGGGGTCCCCCTGACTTCGAGCCATTGCCTTGCAGTGCATGGACGCCTACAGCCGTCCGCGGATCACAGCCCGTCGAGGCTGCTGCGCGGGCGAGCGGCGGGCTCGGCCGCGGCCGGGTCCGGCGAGGACAGGCGGTCGACCTCGCTGTCGACGTCCACCACGATGCTGCGCATCTGCGACAGCACCTCCAGCTCCCGTTCCGTGAAGCCGTCACGGCTCATGCGTACCGCTGACTCGATGACTTTCATGACTTCACGGATGCGCACCGCGTCCTCGGCCGCGGCCCGGTGGAAATCCCTGTACGCCGAACCCGCCGGCCCCTGCCATCCCGCTTCGATGGCATCGACGATGCCGTCCATCCGCTGCACCTGACGGGTCAGGTGTTCCTGCATGTCGTCGAGGTCGTCCGCGAGTCTGGTCAAGTCCTCGTGCTTGGCCCGCAGGTCCTTCGGAGCCTTGTGGTCGCCCACTGCCCACCCCCCGGTTGGCTGCCACTTCCTTCGCGCGGTGCACAGGCTGCTCGTGCTGCCCACTGTTCGCACAAGCGAGCCTATCCAACGGCGGACGGACAGCAGCAAGGGTTTCCCCGCGCGTCGTCGAGCGGGCGGCTTCGGGAGCCGCCCGCGCTGAGCGGTGTCGGGTCAGGAAGGGCCGTTGCCGTTGCTCGTGGCGAGCCAGTGTTGGCGGTAGTCGCCGCGGCACGTCCACTGTTCGAGCTGCGGGTGCTTGACGGGGTCGAACCCGCTCTGGTCCATGCACTTGCCGCTGACCGCGTTGACCAGGGCGAACTCGTCCCCCTTGTCGGTCGGCACGCTCGTCCACCGCTGGTCCTGGAACGACGTGACGCACGGAGAACCGACCAGCGTGTAGCCGTTCTCCATGCGGCTGTAGGCGTTGACCAGGCAGGTGCCCGACGCCACGTTCTTGAGCTGGAACCAGTCACCCTCGACCGGGACGACCTCCCACTTCTGGTTGGCGCCGCCGTGCTCGGGATGCAGGATCACCGGTGTTCCGTGCGGAGCGCTGCCGTGGTCCAGGTCCACGACCATGCCCGGCTGGTACGCCGCGCGGATCGTGACGACTCCCTGGAGACCGGGTCCCTCTACGGCGCTCGCGGCGGGCGTGGACAGCCCGGTCAGCGCGAGGCCGGCCAGGGCCAGGGCGGTCAGTGTTGTTGCCTTGCGGGCGGTGGCCATGGGTGCCTCCTCGTTGCGTACGGCACCCCAGCGGTGCCGCAACGAGTCACCACGCTGGCGCTCCGCGATGGGCGGGACCAGCCAACTCCGCCTAAACCCGACGCGATGGCCAGCGTTCGCCGCGTGTCTTGAGCGCGTCGATGAACGCCGTCCAGTGCGGTGCGGAGACGAGCAGGGCGGGCCCGTTCGGGGTCTTGGAGTCGCGGACGGGGACGCCGGTGCGGTAGCCGTCCAGGACTTCCAGGCAGCTGCCGCCCTCGTCGTTGCTGTAGGAGGACTTGCGCCAGCCCGTAGGAGACCCTTGGCCGAACGCGGTTTGGTCAGTCATGGTCTTCGTAACTCCTTGCTGTTGAGCGGAGTAGAGCCAGCGATTCCCTGAGCGGCAGAGCATTGCCCAGGGCGAAATCGTAGCGATGCTGAAACTCTTGGACCACGGACGGATTCTCATGCACCTTCCCAAGGCGCAGGGCCTCGCCATAGGCCACTGGTGGTTGGTCCTCGAACCACATCAGCGTGAGCATGTTGCTCAGGAGTGGGTGGTTGCCCAGTGCGAAGGGCAACACGTGTAGTTGAATGCGTCCGCATTCAGCGAGCCCGACCAGGTGGTTGATTTGCTCGGTCATGACCTCTGGCCCGCCGATCTGGCGCCGTAGCACTGCCTCGTCCAGCAGCGCCCACACTACGGGCGTCACCGGGTCGGTCAGGAGCTTTGCGCGCCCCAGGCGTGTGACAAGTCGCCGGTCACGTTCCTGTTCACTCAGGGGAGGGAATGGCATGCCCAGAACCGCACGTGCGTACCTCTTCGTCTGCAGAATGCCGGGCACGAACGTCAAGGCGAACTCACGGATCACCGTTGCTTGTTGTTCGAGTAGGAGGGCCGCCTCGAAGTACTCCGCGACTGCCAACTCCTCCTCCGGGAGGAAGCTACTCAGCACATCGCCGGTGTTCAGGGCCTTGTCCAAGCGTCGCGCGTCCTCCTTGGACGGCAATCGACGCCCCGCCTCGATATGCGCGATGTGCGAACGCGTCATCACGGCCGCCACCGCAAGCTCCTGCTGCGTCAGGCCGGCCGCTTCGCGCGCTGCCCGCAGCCACTCCCCATAGGTATTACTCAACGTCAGCTCCCGTGTGACAGATGCTTTGTCACATCCGACCCTCTGGCGAGCCTAGCTCTCGCGGTCTCACTCTGTGAGCGGATCGCTACACAGCGATGTCCGTGCACCACACAGGAGTTGAAGACGTGTTCAACCTCATTGCCCGCCTGTTCGGCGGTTGTCCCCGATGCGCAGGGAACCCGCCGCCGAGCGCCCCGCCCGCCGAACCCGCGGAGCCGGACCCGCCGTGCCGCCCGTCCCCGCACTTGGCTCCGCTGCGGGGAGAGGACTCGCGGCTCGTCCGGGCCTACGTGCTCGGGATGGAGGTGACTCCGTGATGTCCGGTCGGCCACGGCTTCTGCCCTGGGCCAATCTCGACGGCCACCCTTGCTACCTCGTCACCGACCCCACCGGGACCAGTCACCTGTCCCGGCTCGCGGACGACATCGAGGCCGTCCAGCTCGACATGGCCGACGAGCTGCTCGGTCACGCCGTCGACCTCATCGGCGACAGCAGCGCAACCGCGCCCCAGTTGCGGTACCTGGCGGCGCGGTTGACGGAGTCGCTGCACGACGTGCACCGCGTCGCACGCAGCCGGGGCGCCCGCCTCTCCGCCCCGGAGTGCTGAGTGTCGTCAGTGGTACGCGGCTACATGTCCTCGGGCAGTAGGCGGAACGCCGTGTGGCCAGTGAGCGGTTGAATGATGCGGAAGTCCTTGTCCGTCGTGAACAGGGCGTCCGTCCTATAGGCCTTCGCGAGCGCGACGTTCATGGCGTCCGTCAGGCCGATGCCCTTGCCGCCGCGCGCGTCGGTGTAGCCCTCCGCCACGGCGATAGCGGTCGACAGGTGTGGGGCGGTGTCCGCGACGGTGAAGCGGTTCAGGTTGCGCTGGGTGTCGATGAACCGAGCGGTCGCGAGTGCCTGCTGCGGGCCTGAGCGCGTGGTGACGATGTGGTCCAGCTCCGCCAGAACGAGCGGCGAGACGACCAGGTGTGCCATCTGCGCGAAGGCCGCCTTGTGCGCTGTATGTCCTGTCTCGCGTGGCGCCAGAAGGCGGATGAGTGCGTTGGTGTCCGCGATGACGACCGGAAACGTCACTGGCTCATGCCCCGCAGAATCTCGTCCATGTCCTCGTTGGTCATGGGCTCGCCGAGGTCGATCTCCGGCAGCTCGATGTCGCCTATGGGCGTGACAGGGTGCGGCGGGACGTCGGTGTGGTCGACAGGGACGAGTCGTGCGACGGCGCGGCCGTTGCGGGTCACGGTGATCTCCTCGCCGCTCTCGACGCGGTCGAGCAGCATGGAGGACTGCTGGTTGAGTTCACGCGCGCTGGCTTCCATGTACTACATGGTAATACATGGAAGCCGGGATGGCCGACAGGTGGCTACCAGATCGACTCGACCCACTCCGGGTGGTCGATGAACGGGTTGCGGTTGTGCTGGTACTTGTCGTAGATGGCCTGGTTACGCTTCTCCTCGAAGGCGCTCGGCGGGTCCTCGTCGCTCCACTGCTTGAGGACCGAGAGCTTGCCCATGTAGGCGGCGCTGCCGTTGTTGACCTTCTCGTTGGGCTCCAGGTCGGCGAAGCCGTCGCCGCCGTCGTAGCGCACGGCCATGTAGAGGATCATGCGGGCCACGTCGCCCTTGTCCGCGTCGCGCGGCTCGAAGGAGTCGGAGTCGGTGAGGCTGCCGCCGCCATTGGTGACGGTGCTGCCGCCGTTGTCGAAGTCCTTGTTGCCGCGGATGCTGTTCACCTGGACGTCGGCCGGGCGCAGGTGGTGCAGGTCGGTGCCGGGGCCCGTCACCTCGCCGAAGTCGCCGTGGGACTTGGCCCAGGTGTGCTCGCGGTTCCAGTCGCCGACGTCGCCGCCGTTGAGGGACTTGGCGCGGGAGACGCCGCTGTACAGCAGGATCACGTTGTTGCTGTTGTTCGGGTCCTGGTCGGTGACCTTCAGCGCGTCCCAGACGGCCGAGTACGAGATCTTCGTCTGGCTGCTGATGATCGTGTGCAGCGAGGACTTGAGGCTCGCGCCGGTCTTGCCGATCGCGTTCTTGTAGTACGTGGAGTCGTACGCGGTCGTCGTCGCGGCGGCCGGGCTCGCGGTGACCGCGGGGAGCGTGACGGCGGCGAGCAGGCCCGCGGTCGTCAGAGCGATGGTGCGTATGCGGGTTCGGGTTCCGGGCATGGGGGGTGTCCGTCCGATCTACGCGGGTTGACTGGGTAGACCGGAGCGTGACATGAACACGTAGAGATTGGGTGAACCTGCGGCGTCGGTTGTGTGTCGGAACCGGCCCCTGACGTTACGTCAGGGGCCGGTGTGCGCAGGGCTGTCAGTCGACGTCCTGTGCGTCCAGCCTGTACAGCGACGCCGAGTCCGATCCGGACGCCGAGTCCGTCGACTTGCTGTACTCGCTCGCCTTCACCGCCGTCCCGTGCTTCTTCACCCACGCGGTGACCTCGGACGAGGCGTCGTTGCCGCCGCCCATGCCGCCCCCGCCCATGCCGCCGCCGAGCTGGATGTAGTGCAGCTCGCCCTTCTTCACCAGCTCCTTGAGCTTCGCGAGCGTCATCGCCTTGTCGCTGCCCGACCAGCCCCACATCGAGATGACCGGCTGCTTCGTGGCGACGATCAGTTGCGCGGCGGACTGTGAACTCGACACCGCCACGAGCCACTTGGCTCCGTCGCGGTGCTTCTTCAGGTAGGAGGTGAGCTGGCTGTCCGCGCCGCCCCCCATGGCGCCGCCGCCCGAACGGCCGCTTCCGGTGCCGGTGCCGCCCGGCGGGGTGCCCATCTCGCCCCCGCCAGGCATCTCGCCCCCGCCCGGCATTCCGCCGCCACCAGGCATCTCGCCCCCGCCGGGGAACCCACCGCCGGACTGGCCGTCCGGCATCTCCCCGCCACCGGGCATCTCCCCGCCCCCAGGCATCCCGCCCTGCTGAGCCCCGTCCGCGTCACCGTCCCCCTGCCGCTGCTGTCCGTCGCCCGGGAAGCCGCCCCGGCCGCCGCCGCCCCCGCCACCGGGCCCGCCCATACCGCCGCTGCCCGTCGTCGGACCCGCCGTCGGATTCGTTCCGCCCATGCCGCCCGCGCCGCCCGAGGACGACGGGACCGACCACGCGTACGCCGCCGGGCCCGCGACCGCCGCGACCACGGCCGCCGCGACGGACACCGCGAGGAGGCGCAGCCGGTGGCCGGAGGCCGTACGGAAGAGGAGCAGGCCCGCGATGGCCGCCGCCATGACCAGCGCGATCGCCGGCCACAGCCAGCCGTTCCAGCCCGAGGCCCGCCGCAGCAGCACGATCGCCCAGATTCCGGTGACGCCGAGCGCGACGGGCAGCACCCACGCCCAGCGCTTGTCGGCGCGGAAGGCGCGCAGCAACATCAGGCCGCCGCCTCCGCACAGCGCCGCGATGCCGGGGGCGAGCGCGGTCGTGTAGTAGGGGTGCATCGTGCCCTCGGCCAGGGCGAACGTCAGGTAGTGCAGGACCGTCCAGCCGCCCCAAAGGATCAGCGCGGCCCTCGCCGGGTCCGTGCGCGGGGCGCGGCCGCGCAGGACCAGGCCGCCGACGAGCGCGATGCCCGCGAAGGGGAGGAGCCAGGAGATCTGGCCGCCGAGCACGTCGTTGAAGAGGCGGCCGATGCCCGCGGTCCCGGAGAAGCCGCCTCCGCCGCCTCCGCCGCCTCCCATGTTGCCGTCGCCGCCGAAGACCCGGCCGAGGCCGTTGTAGCCCATGATCAGGTCCCAGGCGGTGCCGTCCGTGGAGCCGCCGATGTACGGGCGCTCGGACGCGGGGACGAACGACACGGCCGCCGCCCACCAGAAACTGGCCACCGCGAGGGCGACCCCCGCGATCAGCAGGTGCCGCACCCGTCGCCACAGGCCGCCCTGGGCCGCGTACAGGTACACGGCGAAGACGGCGGGCAGCGCGATGTAGCCCTGGAGCATCTTGGTGTTGAAGGCGAGTCCGAAGCACACGGCCGAGCCGATGAGCGGCAGGAGCCGGCCGTCGCGCGTCGCCCGCAGGGCCAGTGCCGCGCCCGCCACCATCAGCAGGACGAGCAGCGCGTCCGGGTTGTTGTCGCGGTTGATGGCGACCGTGATCGGGGTGAGCGCGAGGACGAGCGCGGCGATCGCCGCCGCGCCGTGGCCCCACACCCGCTTGACGGAGGAGTGGAGGATCCAGATGGTGCCGAGCGCCGCCGCGATCAGCGGCAGCATCATCTGCCACGTGCCGAAGCCGAAGACCCGGCAGGACAGGCCCATCACCATCAGGACGAACGGCGGCTTGTCCACGGTCAGGAAGTTGCCCGCGTCCAGCGAGCCGAAGAACCACGCCTTCCAGCTCTCCGTGCCGCTGAGCACGGCCGCGCTGTAGAAGCTGTTCAGGCCCGAGGAGGACAGGTTCCAGGAGTACAGGACCCCGGCCAGCGCGAGGACGGCGAGGAGCGCGGGCAGCGACCAGCGCGGGGCCCTGGCCGGGGGCGGAGCGGTTCCGGGCGGCTCCGGTGGCGGCCAGCTCGACTGGTCCGGGGGCAGGGGCACGGGCGCGTGGGGATCGGTGGAATCGGTGGCTGAGGTCACCGGACCACAGTGCCGGGGCCGTTTGGGCGCGCACTGTGGTCGACCTGAGGGTTGCCTGTGGATCAGCCCCGCCGCTCGGCACGCACGTGCTCGCCCGGAGGGGAATTGTTGCGGAGGGATGAAATCCGTATGCCCCCGTGTTGGCCCTTCGGCGGAACGATCGACAGCGGGCGAGAGCGGAAGGTGCACGGCGTGGCGGAGAAACGGGGCTGGGCGCGCAGGCTCGCGGGGTACGCGTGGCGGTACCCCAAGGACGTGCTGCTCGCGCTCGGGGCCTCGCTCGGCGGGATGGCCGTCATGGCGCTCGTCCCGCTGATCACCAAGGTCATCATCGATGACGTCATCGGGGATCACTCCCGGTCCATGGGGACCTGGGTCGGCGTGCTGATCGGCGCCGCCGTCGTCGTGTACGTGATGACCTACATCCGCCGCTACTACGGCGGGCGCCTCGCCCTCGACGTCCAGCACGACCTGCGCACCGAGATGTTCGGGACGATCACGAAGCTCGACGGGCGGCGCCAGGACGAGCTGTCCACCGGGCAGGTCGTCGGCCGCGCCACCAGCGACCTCCAGCTCATCCAGGGCCTGCTCTTCATGCTCCCGATGACCATCGGGAACGTCCTCCTCTTCGTCATCTCGCTCGTGATCATGGCGTGGCTCTCGCTGCCGCTGACCCTGGTCGCGCTCGCCGTCGCGCCCGCCCTCTGGTTCATCGCCAAGCGCAGCCGCTCCCGGCTGCACCCGGCGACCTGGTACGCGCAGGCGCAGGCCGCCGCCGTCGCCGGGGTCGTCGACGGCGCCGTCAGCGGCGTCCGCGTCGTCAAGGGCTTCGGGCAGGAGGAGCAGGAGACCGGGAAGCTGCGCGAGGTCGGGCGGCGGCTGTTCGCCGGGCGGCTGCGCACCATCCGGCTGAACAGCAAGTTCACGCCCGCCCTGCAAGCCGTGCCCGCCCTCGGGCAGGTCGCCATGCTCGCCCTCGGCGGCTGGCTGGCCGTGCGCGGGCAGATCACCCTCGGCACGTTCGTCGCCTTCTCCTCCTACCTCGCCCAGCTCGTCGGCCCGGTCCGGATGCTCGCCATGGTGCTCACCGTCGGCCAGCAGGCCCGCGCGGGCGTCGAGCGCGTCCTCGAACTCATCGACACCGAGCCCTCCCTCCAGGACGGGAAGAAGGAGCTGCCCGCCGACGCGCCCGCGACCGTCGAGTTCGACGACGTGTCGTTCGAGTACGCGGGCGGTGACCGCCCTGTCCTCAATGGCCTCTCCTTCGAGATCCGCGCGGGCGAGACCCTCGCCGTCGTCGGCTCCTCGGGGTCCGGCAAGTCCACCGTCTCGCTGCTGCTCCCGCGCTTCTACGACGTCACGCACGGCGCCGTCATCATCGGGGGCCACGACGTGCGCGAGCTGACCCTGGACTCGCTGCGCGCCGCGATCGGCCTCGTCCCCGAGGACTCGTTCCTCTTCTCCGACACCGTGCGCGCCAACCTCGCCTACGGCGCCCCGGACGCCACCGACGAGCAGATCGAGGCGGCCGTGCGCGCCGCCCAGGCCGACCGGTTCATCGCCGAGCTGCCCGACGGCTACGACACCAAGGTCGGCGAGCATGGGCTCACCCTCTCCGGCGGCCAGCGCCAGCGCCTCGCGCTCGCCCGCGCCATCCTCACCGACCCCCGCCTCCTCGTCCTCGACGACGCCACCTCGGCCGTGGACGCGCGCGTGGAGCACGAGATCCACGAGGCGCTGCGCGGTGTCATGGCGGGCCGCACCACCCTGCTCATCGCCCACCGCCGCTCCACGCTCGGCCTCGCCGACCGCATCGCCGTCCTCGACGGGGGCCGCCTCGCCGCCCTCGGCACCCACGAGGAGCTGGAGGCGCACTCCCCGCTCTACCGCCGCCTGCTCACCGACCCCGACGAGCTGGGCGGCGTCTCGCCCGGACACGCCCTGCCCGCCGCCGGGCAGCCGGAGGACACCTCCGTACGGGACGAACTGGACGCCGAGTTCGACGCCGAGCGGGGCGTCACCCCCAGGCTGTGGACGGGCGACCGCGAGCCCAAGGACACCGCCCTGTCCGGGATGCCGGCCACACCCGAGCTGCTCGCGCAGGTCGACGCCCTGCCGCCCGCCGCCGACACCCCGGACATCGACGAGGCGCGGGCCGTCACGCCCGAGAAGTCGTACGGGCTCCGCCGCCTCCTCGGCGGATTCGGCAGGCCGCTGCTCATCAGCCTCGCGCTCGTCGCGGTGGACGCGGGCGTCGGCCTGCTCCTGCCCGTCCTCATCCGGCACGGCATCGACGAGGGCGTCTCACGGATGGCGCTCGGCGCCGTGTGGACGGCCGCCGCGCTCGCCCTGGTCGCCGTGCTCGTGCAGTGGGCCGCGCAGATCGGCGAGACCCGGATGACCGGACGCACCGGCGAGCGCGTCCTCTACTCGCTCCGGCTGAAGATCTTCGCCCAGCTCCAGCGGCTCGGACTCGACTACTACGAGCGCGAGCTGACCGGCCGGATCATGACGCGGATGACGACCGATGTCGACGCGTTGTCGACGTTCCTGCAGACCGGGCTCGTCACCGCGTTCGTCTCCGTCGTCACGTTCTTCGGCATCATGGTCGCCCTGCTCGTCATCGACGTCCAGCTCGCCCTCGTCGTCTTCGCGACGCTGCCGCCGCTGATCGTCGGCACGTTCTTCTTCCGCCGCTCCAGCGTCAAGGCGTACGAGCTGGCGCGCGAGCGCGTCTCCGTCGTCAACGCCGACCTCCAGGAGTCCGTCGCCGGGCTGCGGATCGTGCAGGCGTTCCGGCGCGAGAAGGACGGCGCGGAGCGGTTCGCCGCGGGCAGCCAGGCGTACCGCAAGGCCCGTATCCGCGGGCAGTGGCTGATCTCCGTCTACTTCCCGTTCGTGCAGCTCCTGTCGTCCGTCGCCGCTGCCGCCGTCCTTATGGTCGGCGCGCACCGGGTCGACGCGGGCACCCTCACGACCGGCGCGCTCGTCGCCTACCTCCTCTACATCGACCTGTTCTTCGCCCCCGTGCAGCAGCTGTCCCAGGTCTTCGACGGCTACCAGCAGGCCACCGTCTCCCTCGGCCGCATCCAGGAGCTGCTGCGCGAGCCGGCCTCGACGGAGAACCCGCGCGCGCCCCGCGACGTGCCGGCCCTGCGCGGCGAGATCGCCTTCGAGGACGTCGACTTCGCGTACGGCACGGAGGAGGCGGCGCTCACCGACGTGACCCTGCGCATCCCCGCCGGGCAGACCGTCGCCTTCGTCGGCGAGACGGGCGCGGGCAAGTCGACGCTGGTCAAGCTGGTCGCCCGGTTCTACGACCCGACCGGGGGACGGGTCACCGTCGACGGCACCGACCTGCGCGACCTCGACCTCACCGCCTACCGCCACCGGCTCGGCGTCGTCCCGCAGGAGGCCTACCTCTTCCCCGGCACGATCCGCGACGCCATCGCCTACGGGCGGCCCGACGCGAGCGACGCGCAGGTCGAGGCGGCGGCCCGCGCGGTCGGCGCGCACGACATGATCGCCACCCTCGACGGCGGCTACCTCCACGCGGTCGCCGAGCGGGGCCGCAACCTCTCCGCGGGCCAGCGCCAGCTCATCGCCCTGGCCCGCGCCGAACTCGTCGACCCGGACATCCTCCTGCTCGACGAGGCGACGGCCGCCCTCGACCTCGCCACGGAGGCGCAGGTCAACCAGGCCACCGACCGCATCGCGGGCCGGCGCACCACCCTCGTCGTCGCCCACCGGCTGACGACGGCGGCCCGCGCCGACCGGGTCGTGGTGATGGACCACGGCCGCGTCGCCGAGGACGGCACGCACGACGAGCTGCTCGCGCGGGGCGGGAAGTACGCCGCGCTGTGGCGGACCTTCATAGGGGAGGACGTCAGCACGACGGCGGCCTGACGGCGCCGGTGCAGCTGTGCTGTGCTGTGCTGTGCAACCGTGCGGGCCGTCTCTCGCGTCCGTACCTCAGTACGCTGATGCCGAGGTGACGGGAGCGGCGAATCGTGGCAGGAGGGGACAGCGGTGCGAAGAGGTGACGAAAGCGGCATAGCGGGGGCCCACGGGCCACGCCGCCTGCTCGCGCTCGCGCTGGCCGCGCTCGTCTCCGCCGCGCTGCTCGTCGTGGCCGGTCCCGGGACCGGCGGCGCGCACGCCGCCGCGCTCTGCGCCGGGCACAAGGTCCGCACCCTGTCGTTCGCCACCGGCAAGGCCGTCGTGTACCGCACCGGCGGCTACGTCTGCGCCGTCACCCTCGCCAAGCGCACCGGCGTCCGCCAGACCATGTCGGTCAGCGTCCAGGCCCGCGGCAGCCGCGCCGTCGTCGACCAGGGCCGCTTCACCCACCACGCGGGCCCGGTCACCGTCCACGCCGGGCACCGCTGCGTACGGATCAAGGGCCGGGTCGGTGCGAAATCGGTCGGTACGGGCTGGATTCTGTGCTGACCTGACCGGCGTGCGTCCACGCATGTCGTGCTGAGCGGACACCAAGTACCCCTGGTGGTACGCGAAACCCTCCGATAGTTTCCGGAGCGACCCGTGTAACTCCAGGGGAGGGTGTATGCGCAAAGCGCTCAGATGGCTGTTGTCGCTCGTGGTGCTCATAGGCACGGTGAGCGCCGCCGGAATGTCCACGGCGACCGCCGCCACGGACACAGCCGACATCAAGGACCGGCTCCTCGCCGTATCCGGCATGAGCCTCGTCGAGGAGAAGCCGTACACCGGCTACCGCTACTTCGTCCTCAACTACACCCAGCCGGTCGACCACCGGCACCCGTCGAAGGGCACCTTCCAGCAGCGCATCACCGTGCTGCACAAGGACGTCAGCCGCCCGACGGTCATGTTCACCAGCGGCTACAACGTCTCGACGAACCCGTCGCGCAGCGAGCCGACCCGCATCGTCGACGGCAACCAGGTCTCCGTCGAGTACCGCTTCTTCACGCCGTCCCGGCCGCAGCCCGCCGACTGGTCGAAGCTCGACATCTGGCAGGCCGCCAGCGACCAGCACCGCATCTACCGGGCGCTCAAGTCCGTCTACGGCCAGAACTGGCTGACCACGGGCGGCTCGAAGGGCGGCATGACCGCCACCTACTACGAGCGCTTCTACCCGCGTGACATGGACGGTGTCGTCGCCTACGTCGCCCCGAACGACGTCGTCAACGACGAGGACTCCGCCTACGACCGCTTCCTCGCCGGCGTCGGCCCGAAGGACTGTCGCGTCGCCCTGCAGAAGGTGCAGCGCGAGACGCTCGTGCGCCGCACCGCCCTGGAGAAGAAGTACAAGGAGTACCTCGCCGCGAACAACTACACCGTGAACACGGTGGGTTCGCTCGACAAGGCGTACGAGGCGACCGTCCTCGACCTCGTGTGGGGCTTCTGGCAGTACCAGCCCGAGTCGGCCTGCGCGGACGTCCCTGACGCGAAGACCGTCACCGACCAGGCGCTCTTCGACTACGTCGACGCCGTCGGCGGCTGGTCCTCCTACGCCGACCAGGGCCTGGAGCAGTACACCCCGTACTACTACCAGGCAGGCACCCAGCTCGGCTCGCCCGACATCAAGCAGCCCTGGCTCGGCAAGCTCTCCCGCTACGGCTACCAGCCGCCGCGCAACTTCGTCCCGCGCACCATCCCGATGACGTTCCAGAAGCACGCGATGCGCGACGTCGACACGTGGGTGCGCCACCACGCCACCCGCATGCTGTACGTCTACGGCGACAACGACCCGTGGGGTGCCGAGCCCTTCCGGCTCGGCGCCGGAGCCCGTGACAGCTACGTCATGTCGGCGCCGCACGCCAACCACGGCGCGAACGTGGCCGCTCTGAACGCCGACGACAAGGCGCTCGCCACCGAGCGGATCCTCGACTGGGCGGGCCTGTCCGGTACGACGGCCAAGGCACCGCACGACGCGAAGCTCGACCGGGTCGACGGCGCGCGGCAGTTCACGCTGCGCCCGTGACATCGGCAGGTTGAAGAAGGGGGCCGCTCATGCGGCCCCCTTCTCTCCTGCCTACGTCTTCGTCGCGCAGCCCACCCTGTCCGTCCCGCTGAGCGTCACGTAGAGGGTGGTCGCCGCGGGGCAGTCGATGCGGTCCGGCACCGAGGAGCCGACGCGGTACTGCGGCGCGTGCTCGCCCGAACCGTCGCAGGCCGTCTCCCTGACCTGCCCCCGCCCCGTGGAGTACACGCAGTCGCCGACGATCGTGCGGGGACCGCCGCCCGCGCCCGGGTCGCCGGGGTGCGGCGGCCGGAGGTTGCGCATGCAGGCGTAGCCGCGGGTGACCTTCCCGTCGCCGTTCTCGTCGGCGTCGTGCCCGTCCGGCGTCGCGTGCGTCTCGCTGATGTGCAGGACGAAGTCGGTACGGGCCGGGCACGCGGGACCGTTCACGGCGCTGCCCTCGTGCCGCGCGGTGACCCGGGCGACGGCGCGCCCGCTGCCGCACCCCACCTCGCCGAACCCCGTGGACCCGCGCGCCCCGCACTCACCGGCCGCGAGGAACACCGCCGCCGTGCCGGAGGGGGACGGTTTCCTCGGTGGGTCGTCGCCCGACCCGGACAGGGCCTGGCACCCGGCCAGCGCGAGCGCGAGGAACGGCGCCGCACACACCGCCCCCACCGTCCGCGCGTCCATGGCAGCCCCCCGAGACACCCGTCCAGCGTGGCCCGGGGACCGGGCGCACGCCAGACGCGCGGGGGTGCTTTGCGACGTTCAGGGGCGGTGCGTCCTTGGTGCGCCGTACGCCCCTGTACGCCCGGCCGCGTACCGTTCCCGTACTGAACGTGCTGACGTCAGTACCGCAGGCCGTGTCCGACCGGGTACAGGACCTGCGCCGGGTCGTCGGCCCGCTGCACCGGCACCGGCAGCTTGCCGCGGGGTGCGGCGCGGCCCGCCAGGACCCGTACCGCCGCCCGCAGTTCGACGTCGATCCAGGAGTACGCGGCCACGTGCGCCCGCGCCGCGCCCAGCTGGGCCACGTCGTAGGGGTTGCGCATCGACAGGGTGATCACCGGGACGCCGGTCGCGGCGACGGCGTTCACCAGCTTCTGCTGGGCGCTGCCCGCGGCGACGTTGTACGTGCCGACGAGCACGGCGTCCTTGCCCGCTGCGGCGGCCACCGCCTGGTCGATGACGGCCTGGCCCGGCGCGGTGCCGGTCGCAAGGACCGACGCCGAGAAGCCGAGTTCGGTCAGGGCGGCGCCCAGCACGGTCGTGGGCGGGCCGTCGCTGAGCGAGGGGGACGCGGGGTTCGCGCCGAGCACGAGGACGTTCTTGTGGGTGCGCCGGTTCAGGGGGAGCAGCCGGTCCTTGTTGACCAGGAGCGTCGTCGTGCGCTCGGCGATCTTGTCGGCCGCCGCCAGGTGGGCGCGGGTGCCCACGGCGTGGTCGACACCGCGCCGGGTGACGTACGGGTCCTTGAAGAGCCCCAGCTTCGTCTTGAGCCGCAGGATGCGCAGGATCGATTCGTCGAGCCGCTGTTCGGTCAGCTCCCCGCTCTGCACGGCCTTCAGGACACCGTTCCACGCGACGTCCAGGGAGGGCGGGTTGAGGAGCTGGTCGACGCCCGCCTTCAGGGCGAGCACCGGCACGCGGTCGTCGCCGTACTTCGTGCGGACGCCCTCCATGCCGAGCGAGTCGGTGATCACGACACCGTCGTAGCCGAGCTTCTCGCGCAGGATGCCGGTGAGGATGGGGCGGGAGAGGGTCGCGGGGTCCTCGGCCGGGTCGAGCGCAGGGACGACGAGGTGCGCCGTCATGATCGAGTCGATCCCGGCGGCGATCACGGCCTTGAACGGCGGGGCGTCCAGCTTCTCCCACTGCTCGCGGGTGTGCGTGATCACGGGGAGGCCTGTGTGGCTGTCGGTGGCGGTGTCGCCGTGACCGGGGAAGTGCTTGGCCGTCGCGGCGACACCGGCCGACTGGTACCCCTCGACCTGCGCCGCGGCCATCCTCGCCACCGCCGCCGGTTCCGCGCCGAAGGAGCGTACGCCGATGACCGGGTTGGCCGGGTTGATGTTGACGTCCGCGTCCGGGGCGTAGTCCTGGTTGATGCCGAGCGCGCGCAGCTCGGCGCCGGCGATCGCGGCCGCCTGGCGCGCGTCGGAACGGGAGCCGCCCGCGCCGAGCGCCATCGCGCCTGGGAGGAGCGTGGCGGGCTTGCCGACCCGGGCCACTATGCCGTGCTCCTGGTCGGTCGAGACGATCAGCGGAATCTTGGAGGGCAGGCGGCGGCCGGCCTCCTGGATGCCGTTGCTGAGATCGGCGATCTGGTGCGGGTCGCGGACGTTGTGCGCCCACGCGAAGTAGATGATGCCGCCGAGCTTGTACTTGTCGATCATCTCCGCGGCTGTGCGGACGCCGATCTCCTTGAGGTTGGCGTCGATGTCGGCCTGGTCCGGGGCGGTGGCCGAGTGGCCGTAGACCCGCATGACGAAGAGCTGGCCGACCTTCTCCTCCAGGGACATCCCGGAGATGATCCGCTTCAGCTTCGCGTCGCTCTTGGCCGAGCGGTGGCCTGCGGTGGCGGCCTGGGCGGCGGGTGCGGTGCTCAGGCCTGCGGCGGCGATGCCGGCCGTGGTGGCGGCGAGCAGCGTCCGTCTGGAGAGACCCCTGCTGCGGGGGGTGGTGTGGCGGTGGTGCACTTGCGCTCCTTCCGGGGGAGGGGCGGGGCTGGCACGAGCGCGGCTGAAAATTTCTTCCGCGCGTCACGGTTACCCGGAAAGTTTCTGCCGGTCAAGGGAATCGGCGCGGAAGCGGTGCGATTCCCTCGCGTCTGCCGGGCTTGCACCGTCCCCGGGTGCGGCTTGCGTCGTGGCCGGTCGCGCAGTTCCCCGCGCCCCCGGGATGCGCACTGCGTGCGGCATCCCCCTGTTCTCGTGCGCGACGCCGTCGTGGCTGGTCGCGCAGTTCCCCGCGCCCCTGAGGCACACGGCTTCGCCGCGGCCACATAGGGCGCAGTTCCCCGCGCCCCTGCGGCATGCGGCTTCGCCGCGGCCTCATGGGGGACGCGGCCCTGGAATGGCGCACGTAGTGCGCATTTCAGGGGCGCGGGGAACTGCGCGGGCAACCACGACGAAAGCCGCACTCAGCGACGGGAGCGAGGACTCAGGCCGACTCGTTGAGCAGCCGGGCCAGATACTCCCGCCCCGCACCGAGAATCCCCGGAAGCGGCGCAGCCGACTCGTACCAGCGTGCCTCGTACTCCCAGCACAACCACCCGTCCCACCCCTCCCGGCTGAGCACCTCCACACACTCACCCAGCGGCAGCGCCCCCGCCCCGAGGGCCAGCGGCGTCGTGTCCTCAGGCCCCGCGATGTCCTTCACCTGCACGTACCCGAGGTACGGGGAGAGCGCCGCGTACGACACAGAAGGCTGCTCACCGCCGAGCCAGGTGTGCATGACGTCCCAGAGCACACCCACGTTCCGGTGACCGACGGGCCCGACGACACGCGACGCGTCCGCACCCGTCCGGTGCGAGTCGTGGGTCTCCAGGAGGACGCGGACCCCGCGCTCCGCCGCGTACTCGGCGGCGACACCGAGACGCCGGGCGGCCGTGGCATCGGCCTCCGCGCGACCCGCCTCGTCGAGATCGTCCCCGCCGCCGGGGAAGACGCGGACGTACGGGGCGCCGAGGTCGCGCGCGAGATCGATCAGGGCGCGTACGTCGTCCAGGACGGCGGTGTCGTCACCGGCCGCGGCCACCCGCGCGTACCCGGCGACACCCAGGATCTCGACACCCGCCGCCTTGAACGTGTCGGCCACGTCGGCGCGGGCCGCCGCGTCGAGGCCCGGGTGGACCGGCTCCTCGGGGTGCGCGCGCAGCTCCACGCCGTGGTAGCCGTGCGCGGTCGCGAGGCGGAGGACTTCGGCCAGCGGCTGGCCGGGGACACCGAGAGTGGAGAACGCCAGTTTCATGGGGCGGACCATACCCGCGCTGCCGTCGCTCACTCAGGCGTGCCGTGCAGCGGGAGCCGCCAGTCCTGCCCGGTCAGATCGGCGCCGAAGGAGCGGTGCGGGACCTCGCCGACCAGCACGAACCCGTGCCGCTGGTAGAGCGAACGGGCGGCCTTCAGCACGTCGTTCGTCCACAGCACGAGCTCGCGGTAGCCGACGCCGCGCGCGAAGTCGATCACCGCGCGCACCAGCCGGTCGCCGATGCCGAGACCGCGCGCCTCCGGCTCCACGAGGAGCAGCCGAAGGCGCGCCGTGCCCGGCGCCTCGTCCCGTACGCACATGACGCACCCGACCGGCCGGCCGTCGAGCTCGGCGATCCACACGCGCTCCAGGTACGGGTCGTGGTCCTGGGCGAAGTCGGCGACGATCCGGGCGACCAGGCCCTCGTACTCCGCGTTCCAGCCGAACTCGGCGGCGTACACCGCTCCGTTGCGGGCCACGATCCAGCCGAGGTCGCCGGGGCCGGGGTCGCGCAGGGCGACGTCCTCGGCGCGCGGCGCGGCGCGGCCGTCGCCGAGGACCGAACGGACCGTGCGCAGCGCCTCCGCGAGCCGGGCCCGCTCGGCCGCGGGCACGGTGTCGAGGAGCGCCCCGACCTGTTCCCGGGACCGCTCGTCGAGCAGCTCCGCGGCGTTGCGCCCGCGCGGGGTGAGGGTGATGCTGCGGCGCCGCGAGTCCCGCTCGGACGTCCCGCGCTCGACGAGCCCGTCCCGTTCGAACTTGCCGAGGATGCGGCTCAGGTACCCGGCGTCGAGGTGCAGCCGGGCCCGCAGATCGGCCGCGTCGAGCCGCCGCCGCCCGCGCTCGGGGTGCGCCAGCTCGTACAGCACGCGCGACTCGGTGAGGGTGTACGGGGCGTACAGGTGGCGGCTGTAGTCCAGCGCGCCGATGACGTTCGTGTAGAAGCGGTTGAAGGACCGGATGTCCTGCACGGTCATGGTTCGGCTCACCTCACGGAACTCACGACGTTCATGACCCCCGCGACGGTCCCGAATCGTTGACTCAGTCAGAGGTCCGGGGGTGCCCGCCACGCTACGCCGCACCACGGGCGGCGTCCATGGCCCGGACGAGTCCCCGACCACACCTGGCCGAGGCCCGTGACGCCCGGACGTCGGCCGCCATCCGGTGAACCTCGGACCCCCATCTGGCGGGGGCCTGGCGCGTCCTCCTGAAGTCAAGACCGTGCATATGGCAGGTATAGCGGTTCAAGAGCGGCCCATGGGTTGGCCAACCCCTTCCCGCCCGTTGGCCGTGATTTCACCGTTCGCCCCCTCCGCCCCACGGTGAACGGCCCGCACAGTGGTGCCAACGGCCCGTCGGACACGGGCCGTTGGCATGTCCGATCCGCTCGTCCGTCCGCCCGTCCAACCAGCCAGCCAGCCAGCTCAAGGGGGCTCTTTCCATGGCCGAACTGACCCGACGCAGACTCCTCGGTTCCGCGGCAGGCGCGGTCGGGGGCGCCGCCGCGCTCTCGCTGCTGCCGCCCAGCGTGCAGAAGGCGGTGGCCGCCGGGCCGCCCCGCAAGGGTTCGCTGCGCGACATCGAACACGTCGTCATGCTCATGCAGGAGAACCGGTCCTTCGACCACTACTTCGGCACGCTCAAGGGCGTACGCGGCTTCGACGACCCGAACGCGCTCAAGCTGAGCAACGGCCGCTCGGTGTTCTTCCAGCCCGACCCCGAGAACCCCAAGGGCTACCTGCTCCCGTTCCACCTGGACACGCGCTCCACCAGCGCCCAGGCCATCCCCTCCACCAGCCACGCCTGGTCCGTCCAGCACGAGGCGTGGAACAACGGGGCGATGGACCAGTGGCTCCCCGCGCACCGCAAGGCCGACGGCGTCAACGGCCCGTACGTCATGGGGTACTACACGCGCAAGGACATACCGTTCCAGTTCGCGCTGGCCGAGACCTTCACCATCTGCGACAACTACTTCTGCTCCGTCTTCGGCCCGACCTGGCCGAACCGGCTCTACTGGATGACCGGCACCATCGACCCCTCCGGCACCCAGGGCGGCCCCGTCCTCAACAACACGGCGCCGACCCCGTACCGCTGGACGACGTACGCCGAGCGGCTCCAGGCCGCCGGGGTGAGCTGGAAGGTGTACCAGCAGGACGACGACTACGGCTGCAACCTCCTCGAACAGTTCGCCAGCTTCAAGAACGCGCAGCCCGGCTCCGACCTCTACGAGCGTGGCATGCGGCCGCAGCCCGAGGGGACCTTCGAGGACGACGCGCGGGGCGACCGGCTCCCGGCGGTCAGCTGGATCATCCCGACGGGCCACCAGTCCGAGCACCCCGACTACCTGCCCGCCGCCGGGGCCGACTTCGTGGCCCGCAAGATCGAGGCGATCGCCGCCAACCCGAAGGTCTGGGCGAAGACCGCCTTCATCCTCAACTACGACGAGAACGACGGCCTCTTCGACCACGTGCCGCCGCCGACGCCCCCGGCGGGCACCGCCGACGAGTTCGTGGGCGGCCTGCCCATCGGCGGCGGCTTCCGCGTCCCGGCGATCATCGTCTCGCCGTGGACGGTCGGCGGCTGGGTGGCCACGGAGGCGTTCGACCACACGTCGGCGCTGCAGTTCCTGGAGAAGTTCACGGGCGTGGAGGAGCCCAACATCACCGACTGGCGCCGGTCCACCTTCGGCGACCTGACCTCGGCGTTCCGCTTCCGCCACGCCGCGCCCCGGCCGCCGCACCTGCCCCACGACACGGCGGCCCAGCTGGAGCAGGCGAAGGAGGAGGTGGCAACCCTGCCGAAGCCCACCCTCCCCGGCGCGGACCAGCAGTTCCCCCACCAGGAGCGCGGGCGACGGCCGCACGTGTGACGCCATGCGCCCGTGGCGCGGGGCACCGCCCCCGCTCCGCACGGTCCCCGCGCCGACCGGCCCTCGGGGCCTGCGGGTGCCTCCGCGCCGACCGGGCCCCTGGCCGTGCGGGTGCCTCCGCGCCGACTGGCCTTCGAGGCCGTGCGGGTGTCCCCGTGTCGACAGGGCCCCTGGCTGTGCGGGTGCCTCCGCGCCGACCGGCCCTCGGGGCCTGCGGGTGCCTCCGTGCCGACCGGGCCCCTGGCTGTGCGGGTGCGTGCCTCCGCGCCGACTGGCCCTCGGGGCCGTGCGGGTGTCCCCGTGCCGACAGAGTGCCGGGCCCGTGCGGGTGCCCCCGCGCCGCCTGCGCGTGCGGCTGTGCCGCAGCCCCATGGCCGCGCGGGTGGCGGCCCGAGCTTGCCGCCGCGCGGCGCAGTCCCGCGCGGGCGCACCAGGGCCCCGGCCCTTTGCGGTGCCCCGTGCCGATCAGGCTCCCGGGTTCACACCAGCGTCCAAAGCACCGCGAACGGCAGCAACACGAACGGTGCCGCCCGGGTCCACACCGGTCGGCCGATGTCTGCCTTGCGGGCGAAACCCCGATTGGTGAGGACGACCAGGAGCAGGACGATCGCCCCGGACACCGCCCCGAGCCACATGATCACCGGGCCCTGGTCCAGCGTGTGGTAGTCGCAGCTGCCCGTGAACCCGGGCGCGTAGGACTCCGCGACGCTGCGGCAGTCCATCGGCAGCCACTCGCTGAGCAGCCACCACGCACACCCGAGCGGCGCGAGCGCGGGCAGTCCGAGCAGCAGGTTCACCAGGACCGGGGCCGTCCACCGCAAGGGACCCCGGGGCGCGACCACGTCACCGGCCACGCGGCGCCCCCGTCGACCCGCGCACCATCAGCTCGCCGCGCACCACGTCCACCCCGCCGGGCGGCTCCGCCTCGCGGCCCATCGCGATGCGGCCCGCCCGCGCCGCCGCCTCCGCCAGCGGGAGGCGCACGGTCGTCAGCGCCGGAACCGCGTCCACGCTGAAGGGCAGGTCGTCGAAGCCCGCCACCGACACGTCCTCGGGGATGCGCAGACCGGCCTCGCGCAGCGCCGCGCACGCGCCGAGCGCGATGGTGTCGTTCGCCGCGACCACAGCTGTCAACTCCGGGTCCCGGCGCAGCAGTTGAGCCGTCGCCTCGTACCCGGCCGCGCGGTCGTACGGGCCGTGCGCCACCAGCCCGTCCGACTCCGTGACCCCGGCCTCGGCCAGCGCCTCCCGGTGGCCCTCAAGGCGGTGGCGCGTCGTCGTGCGCTCCTCGGGGCCGGCCACGTACGCGATCCGGCGGTGGCCCAGGGTGAGCAGGTGGTGGGTGAGCTGCCGGGCGCCGCCCCGGTTGTCGAAGGTCAGGGCCGACGCGTCCGTACCCGGCACCGGAGGGCGTCCGCACAGCACGACCCGCGTGCCCGCCTCCGAGAGCCGCCGCAGCTTGTTCGCGACGGCGGCGACGTGCGTCTCGTTCTCGATCGCGCCGCCCGTCAGGACGACCGCCGCGGCCCGCTGGCGCTGGAGCAGCGTCAGGTACGTCAGCTCCCGTTCGGGTGATCCGCCCGTGTTGCAGACCACCGCGAGCCGCTCGCCGCCGGCCCGGCCGCCGGGCCCGACGATCTCCGACTGCACGGCCGACGCCATGATCCCGAAGAACGGGTCCGCGATGTCGTTGACCAGCACCCCGACCAGATCCGACGTGGCCGCCGCGAGCGAACTGGCCGGGCCGTTGAGCACGTAGTCCAGCTCGTCCACGGCCCTGAGAACGCGCTCGCGCGTGGCGGCGGCGACCGGATAGTTGCCGTTCAGCACGCGCGACACGGTGGCGGGGGACACCTGCGCGCGGGCGGCCACGTCCGCCAGGGTCACGGTCATCGAAACCATCCTCCGTCAGCCATCCTCCGGCAACGGCCGGGCCCAGCGCCCGCGTCGGGCCGCCCGGTCTCGTATCCGCTCTTGTCCGAGCGGCTGTGCAGAGGCTAGCTTCTTTCTACGTAGAAAGCGCTTGCTACCCGGTTGGTTCCGAGGTGGGCGCCGCCTGCCACCCGTAGCGAAGGACGAAGGGACTCACGTGACACGCAAGACGGTGCGCATCGCCATGAACGGTGTGACGGGGCGCATGGGCTACCGCCAGCACCTCGTCCGCTCCCTCCTCGCCCTGCGCGAGCAGGGCGGACTCGACCTCGGCGACGGCACGGTGCTGTGGCCCGAGCCGGTCCTCGTCGGCCGCCGCGAACACGCCCTGCGCGCGCTCGCCGAGCGCCACGGCCTCCCGGCGGAGAACGTCTCCACCGACCTCGACGCCGTCCTCGCCGACGACTCGGTCGACATCTACTTCGACGCGCAGGTCACCTCCGCCCGCGAGGAGGCGCTGAAGAAGGCGATCGCCGCGGGCAAGCACCTCTACACCGAGAAGCCGACCGCCACCGATCTCGCGGGCGCCCTCGACCTGGCGCGGCTCGCCAAGGACGCGGGAATCAAGTCCGGCGTCGTCCAGGACAAGATCTTCCTGCCGGGCCTGCTCAAGCTGAAGCGCCTCATCGACGGCGGCTTCTTCGGCCGCATCCTGTCCGTGCGCGGCGAGTTCGGCTACTGGGTCTTCGAGGGCGACTGGCAGGAGGCCCAGCGCCCGTCCTGGAACTACCGCGCCGAGGACGGCGGCGGCATCGCCGTCGACATGTTCCCGCACTGGGAGTACGTGCTCCACGAGCTGTTCGGCCGCGTCACCTCCGTCCAGGCACTGATCACCACGCACATCCCGCAGCGCTGGGACGAGAACGGCAAGCCCTACGACGCCACCGCCGACGACGCCGCGTACGGCGTCTTCGAGCTGGACGGCGGCGCCGTCGCCCAGATCAACTCCTCCTGGGCGGTCCGCGTCAACCGCGACGAACTCGTGGAGTTCCAGGTCGACGGCACGGAGGGCTCCGCCGTCGCGGGCCTGCGCAACTGCCGCGTCCAGCACCGCAGCGCGACCCCCAAGCCCGTCTGGAACCCGGACATCCCGGCCACCTACTCCTTCCGCGACCAGTGGCAGGAAGTACCCGACAACGCCGAGTTCGACAACGGCTTCAAGGCGCAGTGGGAGCTGTTCCTCAAGCACGTCTACGCCGACGCGCCCTACCACTGGGACCTCCTCGCCGGAGCGCGCGGCGTGCAACTCGCCGAGCTGGGCCTGAAGTCCTCCGCCGAGGGCCGCCGCGTCGAGGTTCCGGAGATCACGCTGTGACGATCCACCTGCCCGACGCGACCGGCGCCCTGCGCGCGTACGAACCCCGCGCCACGCCCCTCGCCGTCGACACGGGCGCGCCGCTCGCCTCCCGCGTCGTCTTCTCCGCCGCGCACGTCGTCGCCGACCCGTTCGCCGACACGACGCCCGACTCCCCGGCCGCCGTCGACTGGGACGCCACCCTCGCCTTCCGCCGCCACCTGTGGTCGCACGGGCTCGGCGTCGCCGAGGCGATGGACACCGCGCAACGCGGCATGGGCCTGGACTGGGCGGGCGCCGCCGAACTCATCCGGCGCTCGGCCGCCGACGCGAAGGCGGTCGGCGGCCGCATCGCGTGCGGCGTCGGCACCGATCAACTGACCTCTGCCTCAGCCGACTTGGCAACCGTACGGGCCGCGTACGAGGAGCAGCTCGCGCTCGTCGAGAGCACGGACGCGCAGGCCATCCTCATGGCGTCCCGCGCGCTGGCCGCCGTGGCCAAGGGCCCCGAGGACTACCTCGACGTCTACGGACACCTCCTGCGCCAAGCCGCCGAACCCGTCGTCCTGCACTGGCTCGGCCCGATGTTCGACCCGGCGCTCGACGGCTACTGGGGCTCCGCCGACCTGGACGCCGCGACCGAGACGTTCCTGGAGGTCATCGCCGCCCACCCGGACAAGGTCGACGGCATCAAGGTGTCCCTGCTCGATGCCCGCCGCGAGGTCGAGCTGCGCCGCCGCCTCCCGAAGGGCGTGCGCTGCTACACCGGTGACGACTTCAACTACCCCGAGCTGATCGCGGGCGACGACCGGGGCTTCAGCCACGCGCTGCTCGGCATCTTCGACCCGCTGGGCCCGCTCGCCGCGCAGGCCGTCCGTGTCCTCGACACCGGCGACGAGAAGGGCTTCCGCGCGCTCCTCGACCCGACCGTGGAACTCTCCCGCCATCTCTTCCAGGCCCCGACCCGCTTCTACAAGACCGGCGTCGTCCTCCTCGCCTGGCTCGCGGGACACCAGGACCACTTCGCGATGGTCGGCGGCCTCCAGTCGGCCCGCTCGCTCCCGCACTTCGCGCGCGCCTACGAACTCGCGGACGGCCTGGGCCTCTTCCCGGACCCGCAGCTGGCCGAGGCCCGTATGAAGAACCTGCTCGCCCTGTACGGAGTGACCTCATGAGCGCCGCCGACAGCACGGCCGACCCCCGCTTCTCGATCAACCAGATGACGGTCAAGCAGCTCGCCCTGCCCGAACTGGTCGCCGCCTGCGCGGACTTGGGCGTCCAGTACGTCGGCACCTGGCGCGAGCCCGTCCAGGCGTACGGCGTCGAGGCGGCGGCCAAGCTCCTCAAGGACGCCGGTCTCACCGTCTCCACGCACTGCCGCGGCGGCTTCCTCACCGCGGTCGAGGAGGCCGACCGCAAGGCCGCGATCGAGGACAACAAACGGGCTGTCGCCGAGGCGGCGACCCTCGGCACGGACGTCCTCGTCCTCGTCTCCGGCGGCCTCCCGGCCGGTTCCCGCGATCTCGCCGGCGCCCGGGAACGGATCGCCGACGCGCTCGCCGACCTCGCCCCCTGCGCCGCCGACCACGGGGTGCGGCTCGCCATCGAACCGCTGCACCCGATGTTCGCGGCCGACCGCTGCGTCGTCTCGACGCTCGCGCAGGCCCTGGACATCGCCGAACGCTTCCCCGCACACCAGGTCGGCGTCTGCGTGGACACGTACCACATCTGGTGGGACGACCGGGGGCCCGCGCAGATCGCGCGGGCCGGGGCGCAGGGCCGGATCGCGACGTTCCAGCTCGCCGACTGGGTGACGCCGCTGCCCGAGGGCGTGCTCAACGGGCGCGGCCAGATCGGCGACGGGTCGGTCGACATGCGGTACTGGCGCGGCCTCGTCGAGCAGCAGGGCTACGCCGGACCCATCGAGGTCGAGCTGTTCAACGACGGGCTGTGGGCGCGGGACGGGCGCGAGGTTCTCGCGGAGACGGCGCGCCGGTTCACGGAACACGCCTGCTGAGCTGCGTTTTCGGGGCGCCGGGAAAATCCCGGGAAGAAAACGCTCCGCATCCGTACAACCATCCGCGCCCATCGCGGGTCTAGCGTGCGTCGGGATGTCCGGAGGGGGATCCGGGGGGATCGAGGACGTTCCGGCGCAGGAGGGGAAGGCCCGAGGGGCCCGGTCGTTCGTACCGGGCCCCTCGGGCATTTGACCTCGCGCGTTTCCCGGCGGGGGTCAGAAGAAGACGCCGCAGCGCAGCAGCACGTTCGCGTACGGCCGCGCCTCCCCGGTCCGGACGATCAGGCGCGCGCCGCCCGAGAGCGACTTCAGCTCCTCGTGCGAGACGAAGCCGAGGTCCGGCACCCGCTCGCTGAGCAGCCCGGCCGCCGCCGGGTTCGCGGACCGCACCTCGTGCGCCGCCGTGCCCGCCTCGACCACAAGATCGTCGAGGAGCCCGTCGAGGACCTCCGCGAAGGACGGCACCCCGGCCCGGAAGGCGAGGTCGACGACGCGCGGCCCGGCCGGGATCGGCATCCCGGCGTCGCATATGAGCACGCCGTCCCCGTGGCCCAACTCCGCTATGGCGCCCGCCAGATGGCGGTTGAGGATGCCGGACTTCTTCACAGCGCGGCGACCTCTTCGGCCGTCGGGTATGACACCTGCGCGCCCTGCTTGGTGACGGCGGCGGCGCCGACGCGGGCCGCGTAGGCGGCGGCCTCGGCCAGCGACTCCCCGGTGCCGAGGCGCCAGGCGAGCGCGGCGGTGAACGCGTCACCGGCGCCCGTCGTGTCCACGGCCTTCACCTTCACGGAGGCGACCCGGGTCGAGCCCGACGCGTCCGCGACGAGCGCGCCCTCCGCGCCGAGCGTGATCACGACCGAGCGCGGGCCGAGCGCGAGCAGCGCCCGCGCCCAGTCCTCGGGCCCGCCCTCGGTGTCGTCGCCCTCGGTGTCCTTGCCCTCGGTCTCCGTGTCCTCGGTGTCCTTGCCGAGGACGACGCGGGCCTCGTGCTCGTTGACGATGAGCGGGTCGCAGGCCGCGAGGACCTCGGCCGGGAGCGGCGCGGGCGGCGACGGGTTGAGCACGAGCCGCGCCCCCTCCGCCACACTCCGCGCGACCTCCGCGACCGTCTCCAGCGGGATCTCCAGGAGCGTCGAGACGACCTTGGCCCCGGCGAACAGCTCGCCCGCCGCCCGTACGTCGTCCGGCGTGAGCCGCCCGTTCGCGCCCGGCGACACCACGATGCTGTTGTCCCCGGACGGGTCGACGGTGATCAGCGCGACCCCGGTCGGGGCCCCGCCGACGAGCACACCGGACGTGTCGACGCCCGCCGACTCCATCGACTCGCGCAGCAGCGTGCCGTGCCCGTCGTCGCCGACCCGCCCGAGCAGCGCCGTACGGGCGCCGAGCTTGGCGGCGGCGACCGCCTGGTTGGCGCCCTTGCCGCCCGGGTGGGTGACCAGGTCGGAGCCGAGGACGGTCTCCCCGGCGGCCGGGCGGCGGTCGACGCCCACCACCAGGTCGGCGTTGGCCGACCCGACGACGAGCAGGTCGTACGTGTTCATGCTGTGCCTTTCTTCGTACGTCACCCGAAGATATGCCGAAGGGGGTGTGTTACTCGAAGTCGGCGACGTTCTTCGCCGTGACGACCTTCACCGGCACCTTCACCGCGTCCGAGATCTTCTTGTCCTGGGCGGCGCGGACCGCGTTCTGCACGGCCATCCTGCCCAGCTCGCGCGGCTGCTGGGCGACGGAGGCGTACAGGGTGCCCGCCTTCACCGCCTTGAAGCCGTCCGGGGTGCCGTCGAAGCCGACGACGGCGACGGACTTGCCGGCCTTGGAGCCGAGCGCCTTGACCGCGCCGAGCGCCATCTCGTCGTTCTCGGCGAAGACCCCGTCGATGTCGGGGTGCGACTGGAGCAGGTTCGTCATGACGTCCAGGCCCTTGGTGCGGTCGAAGTCCGCGGGCTGCTTGGCGGCGACCTTGATGCCCGGGAACTCCTTGAGCCCGGCGGCGAAGCCCGCGCCGCGCTCACGGCTGGCGGACGTACCGGCCTGGCCCTGGAGGATCACGATGGTGCCCTTGCCGCCGAGCTTCTCGGCGAGGGTCCGCGCGGCCTGCTTGCCGCCCGCGACGTTGTCGGAGGCGACGAGCGTCGCCGTCTTCGCCTTGTTCACGCCACGGTCGGCGGCGACGACGGGGATGCCGGCGTCGTTGGCGCCGCGCACGGCGGGGCCGATCGCGTCGGAGTCGACCGGGTTGACGATGACGGCGCCAAGGCCGGTGCTGGTGAAGTTCTGCACCTGGTTGGCCTGCTGCGAGGCGTCGTTCTGCGCGTCGGTGACGGTCAGCTTCACGCCCTGCTTCTTGGCCTCGGCCTGCGCACCCGCCCGCATCTCGGTGAAGAACGGGTTGTTGAGCGTGGAGACGGCCATGCCCAGCTTCAGGTCCTTCTTGGAGTCGGACGACGAGCCGTTGTTCCACAGCGCCAGCCCGCCGACGATGGCGGCGGCGACGACGGCCGCGATCAGGTACTGCATGCGCTGCTTGGGCCCTTGAGAACCGGCACCGGCGGCCGTGGGCGTGGCCCCGGCCTTGCGGCGCACCGTGTCGAGCAGCACCGCGAGCGCGATGACGACACCGATGACGACCTGCTGCCAGAACGCGGAGACGGAGAGCAGGTTGAGGCCGTTGCGGAGCACGGCGAGGATCAGCGCGCCGATGAAGGTGCCCGACGCCTTGCCCGTGCCACCGGCGAGGGAGGCGCCGCCGATGACGACGGCGGCGATGGCGTCCAGCTCGTACCCCTGCGCGGCCTGCGGCTGGGCGGAGGAGAGACGGGAGGCGAGGACGATACCGGCGACGGCCGCGAAGAGCCCGGACAGCCCGTAGATGACGAGCTTCTGCCGCTTGACGCGCAGCCCGGAGAGACGGGCCGCTTCCTCGTTGCCGCCGATCGCGTACATGGAGCGCCCGATGAACGTACGCCCGAGGACCACGGCAGTGATCAGCCCGACGACGACCATCACGATGACCGGCACCGGCAGCCAGCCGCCGAGCGTGTCACCGAGGTGCGAGACCGAGTCGGGGAACGGGATCGGGCTGCCCTGCGAGATCACGAGCGAGAGCCCGCGCCCGACCGACAGCATCGCGAGCGTCGCGATGAACGGCGGCAGCTTCCCGTACGAGATGAGGGCGCCGTTGACGAGTCCGCAGGCCACGCCGGTCACGACGGCGAGGAGCACGGCTATGACGACCGGCACCCCCTCGTTCGTGGCGGCCCAGGCGAGGACGGTCGCGGACAGCGCGGCCACCGAGCCGACGGACAGGTCGATGCCCGCCGAGACGATGACGAAGGTGACACCGAAGGCGAGGATGGCGGTCACGGCCGCCTGCACGCCGACGTTCAGCAGGTTGGTGGTGGTCAGGAAGTCGCCGGAGAGCAGCGACATCACGATGACGAGGACGACGAGCGCGGTCAGCGCGCCGTTGTCGAGGAGCAGCCGCAGCAGACCCCCGTTGTTCTTGGCCTGTGTCTTCTTGAGCGTGTCAGTGGTCACGGGAGCCCTCCTCCTCGAAGGCGCTGTGCTGCTGGTTGCTGACGGCGAGCGCCATCACGGAGTCCTGGGTGGCGTCCTCGGCGGCGAGCTCACCGGCGATGCGCCCCTGCGCCATGACGAGGACGCGGTCGCTCATGCCGAGGACTTCCGGCAGATCGCTGGAGATCATGAGGACGGCGTGCCCGGCGGCGGTCAGCTCGTTGATGAGCTGGTAGATCTCGACCTTGGCGCCGACGTCGATGCCGCGCGTCGGCTCGTCGAGGATCAGCACCTTGATGTCGGCGAGCAGCCACTTGCCGATGACGACCTTCTGCTGGTTGCCGCCGGACAGGGTCCGCACGTGCTGGCCGAGCCCGGCCATCCGGACACCCAGCTGCCCGGCGATCCGCTCGGCGGCGGTGTGCTGCCCCTTGAGGTCGACGAATCCGCCGCGCGAGGTGGTCCGCATGGTGACGAGCCCGAGGTTCTCCTCGACCGACTGATCGAGGACGAGCCCCTGCCCCTTGCGGTCCTCGGGCACGAGCCCGACCCCGGCGGCCATGGCGGCGTTGACGTCGTGCCGGGGCAGACGGGCCCCGCCGACCTCGACACTGCCCTTGTCGTACGGATCGGCGCCGAAGACGGCCCGGACCACTTCGGTCCGCCCCGCGCCGACGAGCCCGGCGATGCCGACGACCTCACCGGCCCGCACCTCGAAGCTGACGTCGTGGAAGACACCGTCGCGGCTGAGCCCCTCGACCTTGAGGAGCGCGGCACCGGTCTCCGGCCGCTCGCGCGGGTACTGCTGCTCGATGGAGCGCCCCACCATGAGCCGCACGAGCTCGTCCTCGGGGGTGGAGGCGGGCACCTGCCCCACACTCCGCCCGTCGCGAATGACGGTGACCCGGTCACCAAGAGCGGCGATCTCTTCGAGGTGGTGGGTGATGAAGACGATCCCGACGCCGTCCTCGCGCAGGGCGCGCACGATGGCGAAGAGCTTCTCCACCTCCTCGGAGGTGAGCACGGCGGTCGGCTCGTCCATGATCAGTACGCGGGCGTCCAGGCTGAGCGCCTTGGCGATCTCCACCATCTGGAGCCGGGCGATGCCGAGTTCGCGGACACGCGCGCGTGGCGACACATTCACGCCCACGCGAGCGAGGAGCGCCTCGGCGTCGGCGTCCATCTTCTTGCGGTCGATGAGACCGAAGCGGCGCGGCTGGCGCCCCAGGAAGATGTTCTCGGCCACGGTCAGATCGGGAACGAGGTTGAACTCCTGGTAGATCGTGGCGATGCCGAGCCGTTCGGCGTCCTGCGCACCATGAATGCGGACCTGCTCGCCGCCGACGGTGACACGGCCCGCGTCGGGCGTGTAGGCACCGGAGAGCATCTTGATCAGCGTGCTCTTCCCGGCCCCGTTCTCACCGAGCAGGACGTGCACCTCGCCCCGGCGCAGGTCGAAGTCGACGCTGTCGAGCGCGACCACGCCGGGGAAGGTCTTCCGTATCCCTTCGATACGCAGCAACTCGTCCGGGTTGCTCACCGGGTGCTCCTCTCCGTTGAGGTGGGCGTTTGTCCTGTGGGTCCTGTGGGTGGCTCTCCGCACGAGCGCCGCACGACGAGGTGGGCGGGGAGCGCGAGGGAGTCGGCCGCCCGCCCCTCGATGCGGTCCACGAGGGCGCGCACGGCGGCCCGCCCAAGCTCCTTGGTCGGCTGGGCGATCGCCGTGAGGGGCGGATCGGTGTGCACGAACCAGGGGATGTCGTCGAACGCGGCGAGCGCGATGTCATCGGGGACGCGCAGCCCGCGCGCGCGGATGGCGTCGAGCGCGCCGAGCGCCATCAGGTTGTCGGCGGCGAACACGACCTCCGGCGGCTCGGGCAGGTCCAGGAACCCGTCCGTGACGCGGCGCCCGCTGCCCGCCTGGAAGTCGCCCTGCCCTATGTAGGCGTCGGGGAGATCGATCTCGTAGGAGGCGAGGGCCTCCCGGAACGCGGCGACGCGCTCACTGCCCGTCGTGGTGGCGGCGGGCCCGGCGATGATGGCGAGCCGCCGGTGCCCGAGGCGGTGCAGGTGCGCGACGAGGTCGCGGATGGCGCCCCGCCCGTCCGACCGCACGACGGGCACGTCGACCCCCTGGATCCACCGGTCGACGAAGACCATCGGGGTGCCGCTCCTGGCCGCGTCCAGCATCAGCGGGGAGCCGCCGTCGGTGGGGGAGACGAGCAGCCCGTCGATCCGCCGGTCGAGCAGGGTCCGTACGTGATGATCCTGCAGATCGGGCCGCTCGTCGGCGTTGCCGATGATCACGCTGTACCCGAGCGCGCGGGCCTCTTCCTCGACGGACCGGGCCAGCTCGGTGAAGTACGGGTTCAGGACGTCGCTGATGACCAGGCCGAGCGTGCGGGTCTGATCGGTGCGCAGGGAACGGGCGACGGCGTTGGGCCGGTACCCGAGGGCGTCCACGGCGGCCATGACGCGGGTCCGCGCGTCCGGGCTGACGGACGGGTGGCTGTTGAGTACCCGGGACACCGTGGCAACGGAAACCCCGGCCGCAGCCGCGACATCCTTGATGCTCGCCATCGCGCCGGCCACCTCCTTGTGGCTTGCATATACACATGCATGGAATCGATTACATCGACGTACGAGAAGGATTGGAATCGATTACATGGACGGATGGCAAGGGGGGTTCCGGTTGTCGTGACCGGATCGTGATGGGGTCGGGCCAGCCGGGCGGGTGTTGTCGGTAGGGCGTGCGATCGTGGAGGACGTACGACGCGCACTCACCCGCGACATCGGCGACGACCGGCGAACGAACGGAGACCAGGACCGTGAACCACGCGCAGCTCACCGCACTAGGCCGCGCCCTGCGCCTGCTCGGGGAGCACGGCGACGCCCTCACGGGCGACACGTCGGACGCCAAGCTGCACGAGGTGCGCGGCGACGTGAAGCGAGCGCTCGAACTCCTCGACGACACGGTCACCGGCTCGGCGCCGACGACGCGCTGCCCGGAGCACCCGCAGGGCGCGGTGGACGAGTCGGCGCCCGACCTGTGCCTGCTCTGCGAGACCCGCCGCCGCCAGGCCCGCCGCTCGGAGTACGGGGGCGGCCCCGCTCCCCGCCGCGCCGACGAGCAGCCGGTGCTCTCCCGCTACGGCACCCGCGAGGACCGCCCCCAGCCCCAGCAGCGCTGGATCCCCGAGATGTGGAACGGCCAGGTCTGGCAACTGTGCGGCACCCCGCGCCACGACCGCCGCGAGGCGGACCTTTACCTGGCGGCCCAGCGCCGCCGCCCGGACGCGGCGATGGCGTACCGGCTGGTGCACGAGTTCACGGACTACGAGGTCGTACGGGTGTGGGGTACGCCGGTGAAGGTGGACATGAAGCCGATGGGCGGCATCTGAGGCTTCAGCTGTTCCGGCTCTCGGCAAGGGCGTGGGCGACGAGGGCGTTGGCGTGCCCGTGCCCGAGCCCGTGCTCAGCCTTGAGCCAGCTGACCAACTCCATGTGCTTGGTCAGCGACGAGGACCGAATGAGCTCCAGCCAGTGCGATACGGGCTGCCCGTACTTCTTCTCGATGGAGGGGAAGTAACTGGCGGGGCCCTTGGCGGTGGCGGTCATGACGGGGTTCCTGTCGGCCGGGGTGCGGATGGTGTCACCGGGTATGACGTGCGGCCGGGGCGGGACTCATCGGGCCGGCGCTGTGATGCACGCCACGCGCATGCCCTACGCCTTCGTGGGTCCGCGTTCCGGCTTATGGCGGTCGTCGGCTGACGCGGCGGGGGTTCAGGTTCGGCCGAGTCCCCCGCCGCGGTGCTGACCTGGCGGCGAGGCGTATCGCGTTCGCGGGGACGCGTTCACCGGGGAACGCGTTCAGTCGTTTCCGGAACGTGGTGTCGGCAGACGGTCGCCGCGGCTGACAGCCACGCGCAGCACGTCTCGCAGGGCGGCGGCCAACCGGGCCGCGAAGATGTGCGGATGCTTCAGACCTGCGGCCTCGTTGTCGAGAAGCTCGAATGCCTTCTCCAGCAACTCGGACGCCATCTCAAGCTGCTCCGCCTCAACATGGTCCGCCAGGCGGGACATATAGCTCACCGAGTCGTCTGTGCTCAGATAGCACGGCTTGCCCTCGGGGCCTGCCCATGGAAGCAGCCTCAGTACGTTCTGTGCGGCCACCCCTGCACCTGCCTCTTGGTGAAATGTGACGGTGGGTGTCGGCAGACCGCCGGGGGTGCTGTCGCGGATGCTCATGGTCATACCTCCGCAGGTAGAAGCTGGCTGGGCGGGCAACAAGTGGCACGGGCAGACGCATGCCTCGTAGATCACCGGCACGTCGACCGGGGCAGCGATCGGGGAGGACTCCGAGCAGGCTGGGTGGGTGCCAATGCGGCAGGCGGTAGAGCGATAAGGATTGGTCGAGGCGTCCACGCTGTTGACCCGCCGTCGTGCGGGCATCAGTGCGCCCCCATAAGGGCTGAACGCGCATCAGCCGACGACATGCGTGGAGCAATGAAGACCGACCTGTATCGCTGTGCGAGAGATTCCCCCGCCAGGACGTAAGGACGGACGAGTGCGTTCTCCTCACCGGCGAGCGGGTACCGGTGGCTCGCCCAGTCGCAGGAGCGGCTCGTCACGAGAGTCGGTCTGTTGCCAGCGGCGGGGAAGGTCGGCACGGGTTGCGGGCATGGTGGTGAGGCGCGGCGGTGCCTGCCCCTGGGGAAGTAGTGCGCCCTCACGGCCAAGGCGGCGCGGCGGATACGGTTGAGCATGCTGAATCAGCTCCTGTCGCTGATGGCCCGGTCCCTCGACATCGCCCGTCGTCGGACCGGCTTGCTCACGACCGCCCATAAGGTGCGGTCGTTCTCACTGGTGGCCACGAGCCCGAAGCGGTCGGCTTCTGCCACCACGTCCAGCACCTCTCTCCATGAATCAGCGGAGAGCGAGTCCGGTACTTCCGCCTCGATCGACGTGAACCGAGTGCGCTCGTCCACGCGCGTGGGGAGCCCGACAGCGGACAGCCGGGCGGCGATGGCCGTCGCGCTCAACCTCGAAGCGGGCACAGGCAGCCTCCGTCGCCAGCAATCACGTTCAGTGAAGCTAGTTAACTAGCTTAGAGCTAGTGGACTAGATTTGCCACATGCCTGAGCAGCCGCCCTACCTCCGTATTGCCGACGAACTCCGGCGGCGGATCGCTGAGCGCGTGTGGGAGCCCGGTGACCGTCTGCCCTCCCGAGCGCAGATCGGGCAGGAGTGCGGCGTCGGGGAGAACGTGGTCCGGCGGGCACAGGAGCTGCTGATCTCCCAGGGAGTGCTTGAGGGGCGCGCAGGCTCGGGAACCTACGTCGCCGAACCCCGCCAACGAGTGCGGGTTGTGCGGTCATCGGCCCGCGAGCAGCCTGGAGGGTCGCCGTTCCGTGCCGACATGCAGGCCGTCGGCAGGCAGGGCGCCTGGGAAAGCCGGACCGATGCCAAGGTGCCGGCGCCCGCCGACATCGCGGCGCGGCTGGGCATCGGTGTCGGCGACCTTTGTGTCCGTACGTCGTACGAGTTCCTCGGCGACGGTCGCCCCGTGCAGCTCTCCACCAGTTGGGAGTCCTACGAACTGACCGCCGGCACGCTCGTCGTCCTGCCCGAAGGTGGCCCGCATGCTGGGGCAGGCGTCGTGAACCGCATGGCCGCAATCGGAATCACCGTCAGCCACGCGGTCGAACAGCCCGAACCACGCCAGGCCACCGTAGAGGAGGCCTCGCTACTCGGCATCCAGAAGGCCGGGCTGGTCACTCACATCCGGCGCACCTACTACAGCGACCAGGGGCACCCAGTGGAGACTGCGGACATCGTCGTACCCGCCGCCCACTGCGAGATCGTCTACGAGATCCCAATTAGCCACCGCGGATAGGCGTTGCGCCTTCTTGGCGCTTGTCCGCGGGTTCGAGCCCTGCCAGGGGCACACACTCTCCCCTTGCGGAAACGCCTGAGGGTTCTGGGGCCCGGATGCACATCGCTGCGGGACCAAGCGCCTTGACTGCCCACGGTCCACGATCGTGCTATTCACACCCCGACATCGGGGTCAAGGTTCGCGCCGACGAACGCCTGGCTAACGCTCCTCGTCCAGTACCTGGGCAGCCACGCGTGGGTCCATGAGGTTGGACCACGCCTGCTCGGCCGGGAGCAGGTCCCGCTCAGGCAGGGCGTACTCCGGATACCAGCCCTCGGCCTCGCAGCCGGGGACGTTGCGCAGGATCAGCGCGGTCAGGTTCGGCGGAACGGAGCCGGTGATCCGGACTGCGAGGTAGGTTTCGTGGCCGTCGTCCGCACGCACCTGGAGGCCCAGGGTGAAGGTGTCGAACTCGCGCGTGTGCTCACGGCCGTCGCGCAGCGTGGCGTGCGCCAAGTCCAGCAGAGTCGCCCGCAGGCGACGCACGAAGCGGACACCGGCCTCTGCGCGGTACCGGACATGATCCTCGCGTACGGGCAAGAGGTGAGCGGTGTGGGTCGCGGTCTTCAGCCCTTCGGAATGTTCCGCGTTGTAGCGAGCCCGGACAGCGCGGCCGTTGGCTTCCAGGGCTGCATAGAAGTCATCGCCCGAGCCGTCCTCGCGCCGACCCGCCGCGACCACCCACGGCAGATCGGCGTCCAGCCACACCGCGCCGCGCCATCGCTGCACCTTGACCTTGAACAGCACCTGGTCGTCCACGGACCGAATGCGTTCGTGCTTACCGTCCTCGTCCGCGAATTGCTCGGACGTTTTGGCCAGCACCGGATGGTTCGGCTCGTCCAGCGGCACCGTCACCGGCGGCATCGTGAGGCACAAGTCGGGCTGGGCGCAGCGGGCCGGGTCCGCTCATTCCTCGATTCCCCCGACCGCGTCGATCTCCTCAGCGGTCAGCCCGGTCAGCAGCATCACATCCGACTTCAGCGAGCCATCCAGCACACTGAGCGCCTCCACCATGCCGGACCGCAGATCCTCACGGCGCTGCTCCAGATATGCCCGGACCGCCTCGGCCACCAGGTCCTTCTTCGTCAGCCCGAGAAAATGAGCGCCCTGGCTGATCAACTTGTCCGTCGCCGGGTCCACCTTCAGCGGGGACTGGCGTGCCGGCTTCGCCGCCGTTGTCATCGCTAACCACCTCCACCGCCATAGTACCTAAGTACCTCGCGGTGTACCTGCTCCCCGAGACGCCCATCGAGCAAAAATCCCGGACTCGACAGCAAGCGCTCTGACGATGCCCGTTCGTGGACGCCCTGCAACGTAGCGGGCTTACGACGTGCCCGGCTCGCGCTCCATCGGCCCGCGCACCCGGTGGCCGCAGACCTCAGTCACCCACCTGCCCGGCCGACCCCGCCGCACCCGCTACCAGATCCAGCAACTCGTCCCGCAGCGCCACCAGTTCCCCCGGGACCGGCGTCTCGTCCCGTACCGCCTGCGTCCTGCGCCACGCCAGCGCCGCCTCCAAGAGGGGACGGAACCGAGGCCACCGTTCGGCCGTCCACTGCGCGGCCTGCGCCTTGTCCGCCAGTTCGCCCGTCGTCAGCGTCCGCAGGGCCCTGCATGCCGTCAGGATCAGGTAGGCGTGGCCGCCCCGGTGCCGTACCTGCGGGGCCCAGTCCCGTAGCCCCGCGACCGAGTCGATCAGGGCCGTCCGTAGCTCCCCGGGGTCCGCAGCGGCCAGCGCCTCCCGTGCCGGGCGGCCCGCCAGTGTCAGGCCCGTCTCACGGACCAGGGCCCGGTTCAGCGCCCAGCGGGGCAGCACGCGCGCGGTGTGCGGTGGTTCGCCGGGGGAGACCACGAGCAGGGGTTCAAGGAGGCTGCCACCCAGCGCGGGGGTCGGCGCGAAGGTCAGGTCGAGACGGTCACGGAACCCTGGGTGCGCCCGAAGGATCCGCGCCTCGACAGCCCGCAACTCATCCACCCCGAAGCCGAGTTCGGAGCCGTCCACCCCCACCAGCACATCGACATCGCTCACGCCCCGCTCGAACGCACCCGTCACCGCCGACCCGTACAGCCACACCCCTACCAGCCGCTCACCCACCCCAGGCGCCACCGCCGTCAACAGGTCGGGCAGCAGCCGCCGCACACTGACCGGCACCCTGCCGGTCGTACCAGCCCCGCTCGTCTCAACCATCCCCGCACCCTAGGCCAGCCCCGAAAACCCCGGCGAGGGCCCCGTTGTCGTACCCCACCGATACCGTCGGATCATGGCGAACCAGCAGGCGCAGGGCGGCCAGGGCGGCCGGAGTGGCCAGAGTGGCCAGGGCGGCGCCCGGCCCTTGGCGGTACTTGAAGGGGTCCTCGAGCGGATCACGTACGCCAACGAGGACACGGGCTACACCGTCGCCCGCGTCGACACCGGCAGAGGCGGCGGCGACCTGCTGACCGTCGTCGGGTCGCTGCTCGGCGCGCAGGCGGGGGAGTCGCTGCGGATGGAGGGCCGCTGGGGCTCGCATCCCCAGTACGGCAAGCAGTTCACCGTGGAGAACTACACCACCGTCCTGCCCGCCACCATCCAGGGCATCCGCCGCTACCTCGGGTCCGGCCTGGTCAAGGGCATCGGCCCCGTTTTCGCCGACCGCATCACCCAGCACTTCGGCCTCGACACCCTCGACATCATCGAGCAGGAGCCGAAGCGGCTCATCGAGGTGCCGGGCCTCGGCCCCAAGCGGACCAAGAAGATCGCCGACGCGTGGGAGGAGCAGAAGGCGATCAAGGAGGTGATGGTCTTCCTGCAGAGCGTCGGCGTCTCCACCTCCATCGCCGTGCGTATCTACAAGAAGTACGGGGACGCGTCGATCGGCGTCGTACGCAACCAGCCTTACCGGCTCGCCTCCGACGTGTGGGGCATCGGCTTCCTCACCGCCGACCGCATCGCCCAGTCCGTGGGCATTCCGCACGACAGCCCCGAGCGCGTCAAAGCCGGGCTGCAGTACGCCCTCTCCCAGTCCACCGATCAAGGGCACTGCTTCCTCCCCGAGGAGCGGCTCATCGCCGACGCCGTGAAACTGCTCCAGGTCGACACCGGGCTCGTCATCGAGTGCCTCGCCGAACTCGCCCTTCCCGACGAGGACTCCGGCGAGCCCGGCGTCGTACGGGAACAGGTCCCCGGCGAGCACGGTGAACCCGTCACCGCCATCTACCTCGTCCCCTTCCACCGCGCGGAGCTGTCCCTCTCCGCCCAGCTCAACCGCCTCCTCCGCACCGAGAAGGACCGGATGCCCGCCTTCCGCGACGTGGTCTGGGACAAGGCCCTTACCTGGCTCGCCAACCGTACGGGCGCCGATCTCGCGCCCGAGCAGAAAGAAGCCGTCAAGCTCGCGCTGACCCGAAAAGTCGCCGTGCTGACCGGCGGGCCCGGCTGCGGCAAGTCGTTCACCGTCCGCTCGATCGTCGAGCTGGCCCGCGCCAAGAAGGCGAAAGTGGTGCTCGCCGCGCCGACCGGGCGGGCCGCCAAGCGCCTCGCCGAGCTGACCGGCGCCGAGGCCTCCACCGTCCACCGCCTCCTGGAGCTGAAGCCGGGCGGCGACGCCGCGTACGACAAGGACCGGCCGCTCGACGCCGACCTGGTCGTGGTCGACGAGGCGTCCATGCTCGACCTGCTCCTCGCCAACAAGCTGGTCAAGGCCGTCCCGCCCGGCGCCCACCTGCTCTTCGTCGGCGACGTGGACCAGCTGCCGAGCGTCGGCGCGGGCGAGGTGCTGCGCGACATGCTGGCCGAGGGCAGCCCCATCCCGGCCGTTCGCCTGACCCGCATCTTCCGGCAGGCGCAGGAGTCCGGCGTCGTCACCAACGCCCACCGGATCAACGCGGGCACGCCACCCCTCACCCAGGGGCTGAAGGACTTCTTCCTCTTCGTCGAGGAGGACACCGAGGAGGCCGGGCGGCTGACCGTCGACGTCGCCGCGCGGCGCATCCCCGCCAAGTTCGGCCTCGACCCGCGCCGGGACGTCCAGGTGCTCGCCCCGATGCACCGCGGCCCGGCCGGCGCGGGCACGCTCAACGGGCTGCTCCAGCAGGTGATCACCCCGGGCCGCCCGGAGCTGCCCGAGAAGCGGTTCGGCGGCCGGGTCTTCCGCGTGGGGGACAAGGTCACGCAGATCAGGAACAACTACGAGAAGGGTGCCAACGGCGTTTTCAACGGCACGGTCGGTGTCGTCACCTCCCTCGACACCGACGAGCAGACGCTGACGGTGCTCACCGACGAGGACGAGGAGGTCCCGTACGACTTCGACGAGCTGGACGAGCTGACGCACGCCTACGCCGTCACGATCCACCGCTCACAGGGCAGCGAGTACCCGTGTGTCGTGATCCCGGTCACGACCGGGGCCTGGATGATGCTCCAGCGGAACCTGCTCTACACGGCGGTCACCCGGGCGAAGAAGCTGGTGGTCCTGGTCGGTTCGCGCAAGGCTCTAGGGCAGGCGGTACGCACGGTTTCGGCAGGAAGACGCTGTACCGCACTCGATTTCCGGTTGGCAGGGGCCACGCTTCAAGAATTTTGATCGATCAAATTCGTCGCAAAGCTCACACGGCACTTCCGGAACCAGGGCGAAGGGGGCAGGATGAGCAGGTTGGCGGCACTCAGTGCCGTCAATAGGCCCAATGGACGACCCCGAGTGCACTCTGCTGGGCCAAGTGGGGGATGGTAGAGACAGTCAGGGCACCTCGAAGAAGAGGCACTACGTCGGTGAGGGACGAGACGTGAGCGAGCAGACCAACAACGACGCTGTAGTACTGCGGTACGGCGACGGCGAGTACACCTACCCGGTGATCGACAGCACCGTCGGCGACAAGGGCTTCGACATCGGGAAGCTCCGGGCCCAGACAGGACTGGTGACCCTCGACAGCGGATACGGCAACACCGCCGCCTACAAATCCGCGATCACCTATCTGGACGGCGAGCAGGGCATCCTGCGCTACCGCGGCTACCCGATCGAGCAGCTGGCCGAGCGCTCCACCTTCACCGAGGTGGCGTACCTGCTGATCAACGGCGAGCTCCCCACCGTCGACGAGCTCTCCACCTTCAAGAACGACATCACGCAGCACACCCTGCTGCACGAGGACGTCAAGCGGTTCTACGACGGGTTCCCGCGCGACGCCCACCCGATGGCCATGCTGTCGTCCGTGGTCTCCGCGCTGTCCACCTTCTACCAGGACAGCCACAACCCGTTCGACGAGAAGCAGCGCCACCTCTCGACGATCCGCCTGCTCGCCAAGCTTCCGACGATCGCCGCCTACGCGTACAAGAAGTCGCAGGGCCACCCGGTCGTCTACCCGCGCAACGACCTCGGCTACGTCGAGAACTTCCTGCGCATGACGTTCTCCGTGCCGGCCCAGGAGTACGAGCTGGACCCGGTCGTCGTCTCGGCGCTCGACAAGCTGCTCATCCTGCACGCGGACCACGAGCAGAACTGTTCGACGTCCACCGTGCGCCTGGTCGGCTCCTCGCAGGCCAACATGTTCGCCTCGATCTCAGCGGGCATCTCGGCGCTCTGGGGCCCGCTGCACGGCGGCGCCAACCAGTCGGTCCTGGAGATGCTGGAAGGCATCCAGGCCGCCGGCGGCGACGTCGACACCTTCATCCGCAAGGTGAAGAACAAGGAAGACGGCGTGAAGCTCATGGGCTTCGGGCACCGCGTCTACAAGAACTTCGACCCCCGGGCGAAGATCATCAAGGCGGCGGCGCACGACGTCCTCTCGGCGCTCGGCAAGTCCGACGAGCTGCTCGACATCGCGCTGAAGCTGGAGGAGCACGCGCTGGCCGACGACTACTTCGTCGAGCGCAAGCTCTACCCGAACGTCGACTTCTACACCGGCCTGATCTACCGGGCCATGGGCTTCCCGACCGAGATGTTCACGGTCCTGTTCGCCCTCGGTCGCCTCCCGGGCTGGATCGCCCAGTGGCAGGAAATGATCAAGGAGCCGGGCTCGCGCATCGGCCGCCCGCGCCAGATCTACACGGGCGTCGTCGAGCGGGACTTCGTCCCCGTCGAGGAGCGCTGAGCCTCACTGAGGCCCCCTCGGGCCCGCGGTTGTCCGCGGGCCCCGCGAAGAGCGGATAGCGGAGAGCGCCCCCCTGTCGATCCCCCCACGGGTCGACAGTCGGGGCGCTCTCCTTTTCCCGGTTCGGATTCCCCCCACGGGATCCGGCCGGGCGTCTGTGTGTTCTGCGTCGGCCGCGGTGGCCGCCGGAACACGTACGCACGGGTGGCCGCTCAAGCTCCCCGGTGCACGTGCCCCGGCCAACGCAGTCGGTCCCGTCCCCCAAGACGGTCCCGTCGATGCGGCAACGCCCCCCAAGACGTTCCTGCATCGCCTCCTTAGACTCACGGGACCGGCAAAGGGTTACGTTCTCATCTCTGTGATCTGCGTCTCTTGCTTATGTCCCGTGTGTACGCAAGAGGTCCGATATGCCGATCCGAACCTCACGCGTGAGGTTGCTGCAATTGTGCCGTGTGGATTGTGTGGAGGTCCAGGACTTCCTAAGTGAATCTCCGAAGTCGCAGGCTGTTTGTGACCACGAAGACCGAGGAGAAGGCCATCGCGGCCCCCGCGATCATCGGATTCAGCAGTCCGGCGGCGGCCAGCGGCAGCGCGGCGCAGTTGTAGCCGAAGGCCCAGAAGAGATTGCCCTTGATCGTGGCGAGGGTCCGCCGGGAGAGCCGGATCGCGTCGGCCGCCACCCGCAGATCACCGCGTACGAGCGTCAGATCGCCCGCCTCGATCGCCGCGTCGGTGCCGGTCCCCATGGCGAGCCCCAGATCGGCGGTGGCCAGGGCGGCGGCGTCGTTCACCCCGTCACCCACCATGGCGACCCCGCGCCCCTCGCTCCGCAGCCGCCGGACGACCTCCACCTTCTCCTCGGGCAGCACCTCGGCGATCACGTCACCGGCCGCGATTCCGACGGCCCGCGCGACGGCCTCGGCGGCGGCCCGGTTGTCCCCGGTCAGCAGCACGGGCGTGAGGCCGAGCGCCCGCAGTTCGGCGACGGCCCGCGCACTGGACTCCTTCACGGCGTCGGCCACGGTCAGGACGCCCCGGGCCACCCCGTCCCAGGCGACCACGACGGCCGTCCCGCCCTCCGCCTCGGCGTCCCGCAGCGCCGCGGCGAGCGCGTCCGGCACGGGGATCCGGTGCTCGGTAAGGAGGCGCTCCCGCCCGACGAGGACGACATGACCCTCGACACTGCCGCGCACCCCGAGCCCCGGAACCCCGCGAAAACCCTCCACCGCCGGCAGCTCACCCGCACGCTCCACGGCGCCGGCGGCGACGGCCCGCCCCACCGGATGCTCGGAGGCGTGCTCCACGGCACCGGCGAGCCGCAGCAGCTCCTTCTCGTCGACGCCCTCGGCGGGGCGGACGGCGAGCAGTGACATGTGCCCGGTGGTGACCGTCCCCGTCTTGTCGAGGACGACGGTGTCGACCGCACGGGTCGCCTCCAGGACCTCGGGCCCCTTGATGAGGATGCCGAGCTGCGCGCCCCTGCCCGTACCGACCATGAGCGCGGTGGGCGTGGCGAGCCCGAGGGCGCACGGGCAGGCGATGATCAGCACGGCGACGGCCGAGCTGAACGCGGCGGTGACGTCACCACTCACCGACCACCGCACGACCAGCGTCACCAGGGCGATCGCGACGACGACCGGAACGAAGACGGCGGACACCCGGTCGGCGAGCCGCTGCACCCGCGCCTTGCCCGTCTGCGCGTCCTCCACGAGCCGGGCCATGTGCGCGAGCCGCGTGTCGGCGCCGACCCGGGTCGCCTCGACGACGATCCGCCCACCCGCGTTGACGGTCGCCCCGGTCACGGCGTCCCCCACCCCCACCTCCACGGGGATCGACTCCCCGGTGAGGAGGGAGACGTCGACGGCGCTCGCGCCCTCGACGACCGTGCCGTCCGTGGCGATCTTCTCCCCGGGCCGTACGACGAACCGGTCGCCCGGCGCCAGCCGGTCGGCGGGCACCCGCACCTCGACGCCGTCCGCGCCGATCAGGGCGACGTCCTTCGCGCCGAGGTCGAGCAGCGCCCGCAGCGCGGCGCCCGCACTGCGCCGGGCCCGCGCCTCCAGGTACCGGCCCACCAGGATGAACGTGACGACGCCCGACGCCACCTCCAGATAGATGGTGGAGGACGCGTCGGCCCCCTCCGTGACGAACGTGAACCCGTGCCGCATCCCCGGCATCCCCGCGTCCCCGAGGAACAGCGCCCACAGCGACCAGCCGAACGCGGCGAGCGTCCCGAGGGAGACGAGCGTGTCCATGGTCGCGGCGCCGTGGCGGAGGTTGGTCCACGCGGCGCGGTGGAAGGGGTGGCCGCCCCAGATGACGACCGGGGCGGCCAGGGTGAGGGAGAGCCACTGCCAGTTGTCGAACTGGAGCGTTGGGGTCATGGCCATGAGGATGACCGGGATGGTCAGCGCGGCGGAGATTTTCAGGCGCTGGCCGACGGGGGTGCCACTCGCCGTGGGGGTGCCGGTTTCGTTGCCGACCGCAGGTGCGTCGTGGCTGGTCGCGCAGTTCCCCGCGCCCCTGGGCGGCTCGGTTGAAGCCTCGTTGATGGGGTGAGCGGTGTAGCCCAGCTTGGTGACTGTGTCGATGAGAAGTTGCTCGGTGATGTCGGCGTGGGGGGCGCAGGAGATCTTCGCCTTCTCCGTGGCCAGGTTGACCGTCGCCGTCACGCCGTCGAGGCGGTTCAGCTTCTTCTCGATGCGGGCGGAGCAGGCGGCGCAGGTCATGCCGCCGAGGGCGAGGTCGACGTCGGTGAGGGGCGCGTCCGTCATGGTGCTGTCGAGGGTACGGCGGCCGGGCCGGCCCGCTGGGGCCCGGCCCGGTCAGGACCGTTCGCGTCGAGCCGCTGTCAGGCCTTGCCGACGAGCTCGTACCCGGCCTCGTCGACGGCGGCGCGGACGGCCTCCTCGTCGAGCGGGGCCGCGGAGACCACCGTGACCTGGCCGGAGGCGGCGACCGCCTGCACGGAGGAGACGCCGTCGAGCTCGCCGAGCTCACTGGCGACCGCGCCCTCGCAGTGCCCGCACGTCATGCCCTTGACCTCGTAGACGGTGGTGACGGAGCCGCCGGCGGCGGGTGCGGCCGCGCCGTCGGTGCCGGTCTGGTGGAGCTCGGTCTGCGCGCTCATGTCGTTCTCCTAGCTGGAAGGCCGGGGTGAGAAGACCGGGTACCCCCGGCACCTTCTGACCCGCGCTGACCCACCCGACTGTATACCCCTAGGGGGTACTACTCCAAGAAGGATCGCGGCGCGCGAGCGAACGCGCCCAGACGATCCCGAGCAGGGAGACGAGCACGAGCCCGCCGACCGAGAAGAGCGTGAAGAGATGCTTCTGCGCGCTGGTCGGCGCGGGCAGGTACCCCTCGGCGAACAGGGCGCGGTCGAGGCCCAGGCTCGTACTGGTCAGGCGGACCACCAGCCACAGCGCGATCCCGTGCATCGAGTCCCACAGGGCGTGCAGCAGGGCGACACCCGCGTACGTGAGGACGACCGGGCCCGCGAACCGGAAGCGCCCGTCCGGCCTGCGGTACGAGAGGAGCACCGCACCGGCGATCGCTGTCCACAGGCCGTGCCCGAACGGGGCGAGCAGCCCGCGCAGCACCTCGGTCTCCAGGAGCGAGCGCAGGTCGATGCCCTGCATGGTGACCGCGGCGTTGAACGCGTAGCCCGCGCTCTCGAACGCGGCGAAGCCGAAGCCGACCGCGGCACCCAGGACGAGCCCGGCGCGCAGCCCCCGGATGCGGGGATGGCGGCGCAGCACGTACATCAGGGCGAGGAGCTTGACGGCCTCCTCGATGAGACCGACCCCGACGAACATCCACACCGAGGGGTGCAGCAGGTAGTACTCCATGACGGAGGCGCCGAGCACGCCGAGGACGCCGCCGACCAGGAAGCAGCCGAGGATCAGATGCACCCCGAGGTCGCGGCCGTGCCGCTCGTACGCCCAGAGCACGAAGACCGCCGGGACGAGGAAACTGCCGAGGAGAATGAGGGTCGGGAGGAGGGTGGTGTTCTTCGTGGCGTACGTGACGAGCGCTGTCAGGACCCACAGGCCCAGGCCGCCCCAGAGGCACCGCTTCCAGAGACCGGCGCGGACCTGCGGTCCCGGCGGCAGGGGCTGTTGGGGGATGTGGGCTCTGGGTGATCCGGGGGGCTGCGGGCGCGTCAAGACGGTTCCCTCCTGCCTGTACCGATGTGCCGGAAGTTTAGTTAATTGACTGATATGTCGCCCGTCGCGGCCCTGGATGTCATGGGGCCAGTGGACCGGCGGGCCGACGGGGAAGGCAGGTGGGTGGATGATGCGCGCCGTCGTGTTCGAACGGTTCGGTGGGCCGGCCGGGGTGCGTGAGGTGCCGGACCCGGCCCCGGCGCCGCACGGCGTCGTCGTACGGGTGGAGGCGACGGGCCTGTGTCGCAGCGACTGGCACGGCTGGCAGGGCCACGACCCGGACATCGTGCTGCCCCACGTCCCCGGCCACGAACTCGCCGGGGTGGTGCAGGAGGTGGGCGCCGACGTGCGCGGGTGGCGGGCCGGGGACCGGGTGACGGTGCCGTTCGTCTGCGCCTGCGGCCGGTGCGCGGCGTGCGCGGCCGGGGACCAGCAGGTGTGCGAGCGGCAGACGCAGCCCGGGTTCACGCACTGGGGCTCGTTCGCCGAGTTCGTGGCGCTCGACCACGCCGACGTCAACCTCGTGGCCGTACCGGACAGGATGGCCTTCACGACGGCGGCGGCGCTCGGCTGCCGGTTCGCGACCGCGTTCCGTGCGGTCGTGCAGCAGGGCCGGGTCGCGGCGGAGGAGTGGGTGGCGGTGCACGGCTGTGGCGGCGTCGGGTTGTCGGCCGTGATGATCGCGGCGGCGGCCGGGGCGCGGGTGGTGGCGGTGGACGTCGCGCCGGGCGCGCTGGAGCTGGCCAGGAGGTTCGGGGCGGCGGCTTGCGTGGACGCGGACGCGACGGAGGATGTGGCGGACGCCGTACGGGAGTTGACCGGCGGCGGCGCTCACCTCTCCCTGGACGCGCTCGGTTCGGCGGCGACGTGCGCGGCGTCCGTGAACGGGCTGCGGCGTCGGGGGAGGCACGTACAGGTGGGTCTGCTGCCCGAGGACCCGGTGGTGCCGATGGGGCGGGCGCTCGCCTGGGAGCTGGAGTTGCTCGGCAGTCACGGGATGGCGGCGCACGCGTATCCGGGGATGCTGGAGCTGGTGCGGGGTGGGGTGTTGCGACCGGAGTTGTTGGTGACGTCGACGGTTTCGCTGGGGGAGGCGGGGGCTGCGCTTGCGTCCATGGGGACGGGGGGTGGGGCCGCCGGGGTCACCGTGATCGAGCCGTTCGCGCGGTAGGGGATTCGAGCGTGGGGCTCTTCCGATGCGTCGTAGTGGCTCGCGCCCCGCGGCGAAGCCGCTGATGGACACAGCCCCGTGCCCCTGAAGGGGCGCCTGAGCGGCGCCCCTTCCTCGTATCGGCTCACTCTCTCGAACGGTCGCGGTTCCGGGGGCGTGAGGCGACCCATGCCCGGACCGTGTCGGCGTACCAGTAGGGCTTGCCGTTCTCCACGTGGTCGGGGGGTGGCAGCAGGCCGTGTTTGCGGTAGGAGCGGACGGTGTCGGGCTGGACCCGGATGTGCGCGGCGATCTCCTTGTACGACCAGAGCCTGCGGTCGGTCATCAGTGGCTCCTCCCTGACGGGTGTCGCGACGGCGGCGCGGGGGTGGCCGCCGACGATCACCCACCTTCGACCCGAGAACGAGGTGTCTTGAGGTGAGGGGAGGGCCTGTGGGACTCCTGTGACGCAGAACCTGCGTATGCGGGACATGTGTAGCAGGAAAGGGGCGTTTGTTACGCGAATGAAGCAATCGGGGCACGCGGCGGGCGCATACCCGGGCGCGGAAGGGGACAGAAGACAAGCCCCTGTGCCCGACTGATCAGGGCCAGGGGCGGATCATGCGTGATGGGCCGGGCCCCCTGCATCCGGCCCGGCCCACCATCCCCCGCATCCCCCCGGTTGCGTGGCCCGAAGGGACAAGGGTGCCGTCAGCACGGATCGCGGGTCTTGGAGAAAACCGCACTGCTGGAGCGGTCGTGACGGGTCGGCTCGGGTGTCACAGCACGAGGCTGGTGGCCTCGCCCGCGAGGCGGTCCGTGGCGGGCGGCCCGCCCGGATCGGTACGGAGGCCGCGCGCGCGGGCGAACTCGCGGGGCGTGCACCCGGTCATGGCTTTGAACTCGCCGCTCAGATGGGCCTGGTCGTAGTAGCCGCAGGCCGCCGCGGTCTCGGCCTGGGTGCTGCCGGCGCAGAGCAGGCGCCGGGCCCGTTGCAGCCGCAGCACCCGGGCGGCGGCCTTCGGGGTCAGGCCGATCTGCTCGCGGAACCGGTTCTCCAGGTGCCGTACGCCCCAGCCGACCTGCTCGGCGATCTGCGAGACGGGCGCGGAGCCGCCGCTGTGCGTGAGCGCGTACCAGGCGTGCACCGTGCCGCTCGCGCACCGCGGCCCGGACGCCAGCCAGCGCGCGAGCGTCTCGTCGAGCACATGGAACCGCGCCCGCCAGGAGGACAACTCGCCTAGTCGCTCAGCCAGTTCATCGGAGGCCGCCTTGCCGGGGAGAGCGCCCAGCTCGTCCGGGTGCACGCGCCAGCCGGACAGTTCGTGCAGGGCGGTGCGGAAGATCGTGAAGGCGGCCCAGGGGGTCAGCAGGACCTCGATCCCGGCGAGCCGGCCGTCGTGCTCACCGAGTACGGGTGTGGTGGACATGCCGGACAGGACGGTGGACAGCTCGGCCGTGCGCAGCCCGGCGGGCCGGGCGCCGGCGGCCTTGCCGTCGCGGACCCCGACCCAGCCGCCGGTCGCCTCGGTGATGCGCACCGACCCCTCGAAGCCGAGCATCAGCGTCACCGCGCCGATCGGCGCCTCCAGGCGGGCGCGCGGCCCGGGGAAGTCGAGCCGGAAGCCGCGGTAGCCGATGACACCGGGGCGCAGCCGGGGGTGCGGCCGGGCGGACGCGGTCTCCCAGGTGCCGTCCGGGCAGCGGAGGGGCCGCACGACGGGCCGGGCGGCGGGACGGTCGGCGGGACTGACGGCCGGCCGGGCCGTGATCCGGGCATGGGTCGCTGAGGAACTCGTGGTGCGAGAACTCATCCACCGATACTGCTACACGCCGCACGACCTGAGGTAGCCCCGCGTACGCCGCGCGATCGGCAGCGGACGCTCCGGTTCGCAGGGATACATGTCCTGCTCGACGATGGCGAAGAGGTCGACGTCGAGCTGGGCGGCGGCGGCGAGCACGGGCTCCAACTCTGGTACGCCGCGCGGCGGTTCGCACATCACGCCCTCGGCCACGGCCGGTCCGAACGGCGTACCGCGCTCACGCACCCCGGCCAGGACCGCCGGGTCCACCTGCTTGAGATGCAGATAGCCGATGCGCTCTCCGTAGGTGCGGATCAGCTTGACGCTGTCGCCGCCGCAGTACGCGTAATGTCCGGTGTCCAGGCACAGTGAGACGAGGTCGGGGTCGGTGGCGTCGAGGAAGCGGGCGACGTTCTCCTCGGTGTCGATATGGGTGTCGGCATGAGGATGGACGACGACCTGGAGCCCGTACCGCTCGCGCACCTCACGGGCGAGCCGCTCGGTGCCGTCGGCGAGATGCCTCCACTGCTCGGCGCTGAGCGTGTCCCCTTCGAGAACCTCCCCGGTCTTGTCGTCGCGCCAGAAGGAGGGGATGACGACGAGATGGGCGGCGCCCATGTCGCGGGTGAGGGCGGCGATGGACGCGACGTGCTCCCAGGTCCGCTCCCAGACGGCGGGCCCGTGGTGCAGCCCGGTGAAGACGGTGCCGGCGGAGACGCTGAGCCCGCGCCGCCCGGTCTCCTCGACGAGGACGCGCGGATCGCTGGGCAGGTATCCGTACGGGCCGAGCTCGATCCACTCGTAACCGGCCTCGGCGACTTCGTCGAGAAAACGCTGCCAGGGGACTTGACGGGGATCGTCGGGGAACCAGACGCCCCAGGAGTCGGGGGCGGAGCCGACGCGGATACGGGGGTTGGTCGTCCTGTTCGTCCTCTTCGTCCTGGTCGTCATGGGGCAAGCCTTGAGGGGCGGCGGAACGGTGTCAAGGCGTGGTCCGAATGTCCGGACAAAACATTGACAGGGTCTCCGGCACGGGCTAGATCTGGCAGGAGGCTCACGAGGCTGCCGAGGTTCTGCCGCACACGACACGGAGGGAACACCGCATGGCCCGGGACGAGTTCGATCTGATCACCATGGGCCGCATCGGGGTGGACCTGTATCCGTTGCAGGCGGGCCGGAGACTCGCGGACGTCGACACGTTCGGCAAGTTCGTGGGCGGCTCCTCGACGAACGTGGCGGTCGCGGCGGCGCGGCTCGGCCTGCGCACCGCCACGATCAGCCGTACGGGGCGGGACCCGTTCGGCGACTACCTGCGCGAGGAACTGGCCCGGTTCGGTGTCGACGCGCGCTGGGTGACACCGGTGCCGGAACTGACGACCCCCCTCACCTTCTGCGAAATCTTCCCCCCCGACGACTTCCCGCTCTACTTCTACCGCCGTCCGAAGGCGCCCGACCTGGCCATCGAGGCGGACGAACTGGACCTCGACGCGGTGCGCTCCGCGCGGATCTTCTGGGTGACCGGTACGGGGCTGAGCGCGGAGCCCAGCCGCTCGGCGACGCTCGGCGCTCTCGCGCACCGGGCGGATTCCGC
>NZ_JAOCNE010000003.1:1417656-1583377 GCF_056172735.1 Streptomyces sp. R818 | reverse complement strand
CGCCTTGCCCACCCTGCCGCCCCAGGCGGCAGATTGCCCAAGGCGGGGCTGGGTGAGGTGGGAGCCGGGCCCGAGGCGGGGCGGGGCGAGGTGGGAGTCGGGCCCATGGCGGGGCTGGGTGAGGTGGGAGTTGGGGGAGGGGGCGGCGGATTGCCCAAGGCGGGGGCGGGGCGGGGTGGCAACTGGAGCGCCGGTGTGGTTCCTGGTTTGGACGGTGAGGGGGATGGTGGCGCGGGTGGGAGCGCTCGGGAGGGGACGCGTCGGGGTGCCCCCGCAGGACTCCGCGGGAACTCAGCGCCGGACGACCCGCCTATGGCGTCGGGTGGCGACGGGACCGATCCGGCCGAGGAGGCACCCCGGCGCGGCCCCGCCCCCACGACGTACCCGACACCGCAGCCCAGCGTCCCGTCACCCATAAACCCCCGCACACTCGCCCGCATCCGCGCGGAGCGCCCGCACGCCGTCGCGGAAGCCGCCGCAACTCGTACCCAGCGGAAGCTGCTCCCCGGCCCAGCCGCCCGCCTCATGATCGTCGCCGCCGATCACCCGGCCCGCGGAGCGCTCGCCGCCGGTGACCGCCCCCTGGCCATGGCACGCCGCGCCGACCTCCTCGAACGGCTGTGCCTCGCACTGTCCCGCCCCGGCGTGGACGGCGTCCTCGCCTCCGCCGACGTACTGGACGACCTGCTCCTCCTGGGCGCCCTGCACAACAAGATCGTCATCGGGTCGATGAACCGAGGCGGCCTGGCAGGCGCCACGTTCGAACTGGACGACAGATTCACCGGCTACACCCCGGAGGACCTGCACCGCATGAGGTTCGACGCGGGCAAGCTCCTGCTCCGGATCGACTACGACGACCCGACCGACGCATCCGTCCGCACGCTGCACACCGCCGCCCGCACCGTGAACGCCATGGCGACCCGCCACCTCCCCGTCTTCGTGGAACCGTTCCTCACCCGCCGGGACCCGACCACCGGCCTCCTCCACAACGACACCGGCCCGGAGGCGGTGACCAGATCCATCGCGATCGCCTCCGGCCTGGGCGGCACCTCGGCCTACACCTGGCTGAAACTCCCGGTCACCGACGACCCCGCCGACCCGGAGGCGATGGCCCGGGTCATGGAGACCTCGACGCTGCCCGCCGTACTCCTCGGCGGCGACATCAAGGACGGCGACCAGGAGGCCACGTACGAGAAGTGGCGCGGCGCGCTGCGCCTGCCGACGGTGCAGGGCCTGGTGGCGGGACGCTCACTGCTGTACCCGCCGGACGGCGACGTGGCACAGGCGGTGGACACGGCGGTAAGCCTGCTGTGATGACCGAGGCACGCACAGCAGCAGCAAGGAGGGAAAACACCCGGATGACAAACGCCATCTTCCCCCACACCCACCTCCCCCACACCCACCTCCCCCACGGCACCGCCGCAGACGGCCCGTACACCCTGGCCGTGGACCCGGACAAGACAAACCACGCCACCTGGTCCCGCGCAGCACTCCGCATCCTCGAACTGCCCCCCGCCACCACCCACACCCTCGATACCGGCGACAGCGAATGGATCGTGCTGCCGCTGACCGGCGGTTGCTCGGTGACGGCGGACGGCCGGGCCATCGAACTCGCGGGCAGGACAGACGTGTTCAGCGGCGCGAGCGACTTCGCGTACGTCCCGCGCGACACCCGCGCAGAGATCGCCTCCGGCGCGGGAGGCCGCTTCGCCCTGGCAGGAGCGAAGTGCGGACGACGACTCCCCGTCCGCCGCGGCCCCGCGCCGGAGGTACCGATCGAGGAAAGGGGCGCGGGCATCAGCGCCAGGACGGTCCGCAACTTCGCGGCGGCGGACACGTTCGAGTGCGACCAGCTGATCGCGGTGGAGGTGATCACCCCGGGCGGCAACTGGTCCTCGTACCCCCCGCACAAGCACGATGAGCACAAGCCTGGCACGGAGACCCGCCTGGAGGAGATCTACTACTACGAGATCGCCGCGGACGAGGCCACGGGCGCCGAGGGCTACGGATACCAGCGCGTGTCCCCGTCCCGCCCCGGCGGCACGGACCTCTTGGCCGAGGTCCGCACCGGCGACGCGGTCCTCGTACCGGACGGCTGGCACGGCCCGTCGATCGCCCAGCCGGGCCACGCGATGTACTACCTGAACGTGATGGCGGGCCCGGACGGGACGAGGGAGTGGAGCATCACCTTCCACCCGGACCACGCGACGGAGGGCTACCGATGACGCAAAGCTCGAGCGAGACAGCCAAAACCACCACCCGCCTCACCACAGCCCAAGCCCTCATCCGCTTCCTCACCCACCAGTACGCGGAACGCGACGGCACCCGCCACCGCCTGATCTCCGCGACATGGGGCATCTTCGGCCACGGCAACGTGGCGGGCGTGGGCCAGGCGCTGCTCCAGTACGCCGAGGACATGCCGTTCCACCAGGGCCGCAACGAGCAGGCGATGGTGCACGCGGCGGTCGGCCACGCCCGCCAGCGCAACCGCCTGTCGACGCACGCGGTGACGACGTCGATCGGCCCGGGGGCGACCAACCTGACGACGGGCGCGGCGCTGGCCACGATCAACCACATCCCCGTACTCCTCCTCCCCGGCGACGTCTTCGCGACCCGCCCGGCGGACCCGGTGCTCCAGCAACTGGAAGTCCCGTACGCGGGCGACGTGTCGGTGAACGACTGCCTGCGCCCGGTGTCGCGGTACTTCGACCGGATCACGCGCCCCGAGCAGCTGATCCCGGCGGCGCTGCAGGCGATGCGCGTCCTCACGGACCCCGTGGACACGGGCGCGGTGACGCTGTCGCTGCCGCAGGACGTGCAGGCGGAGGCGTACGACTGGCCGGAGGAGTTCTTCGCGGACCGTACGTGGACGATCCGCCGCCCACCCCCGGAGCAGGCGGAGATCGAACTCGCGGCACAGACGGTGCGCGCAGCGGAACGCCCGCTGCTCATCGCGGGCGGCGGCGTCCACCACAGCGAGGCGGAGGACGCGCTGAGGGCGTTCGCGGACGCGACCCGCATCCCGGTGGCGTCGACGCAGGCGGGCAAGGGCTCGCTGCGCCACGACCACCCGGCGGATGTGGGCGGCATCGGCCACACGGGCACGGCGACGGCGAACGAACTGGCCCGGACAGCGGACCTGGTGATCGGCGTGGGTACGCGCTACACGGACTTCACCACGGCGTCGGCCACCCTCTTCACCAACCCGGCGGTCCGCTTCGTGAACCTGAACGTCGCCCCGTTCGACGCGCACAAACCGGGCGCCGCGCACCCGGTGGTGGCGGACGCCCGCGAGTCGCTGACCGCGCTCACGCGGGCGCTGCGGGACTACTCCGCGAACCCCACCCACGTAGAGGCGTACACGACGGCAAAACACCACTGGGAGGACCGCGTCACGACCACCTACGCCGCGCGCAAGGACGAGAAGGACGACGACGCCCGCCCCACCCAGACCCAGGTCCTGGGCCTCCTCGACGACCTCGTGTCGGACGACGACATCCTCATCAACGCGGCCGGCTCCCTCCCCGGCGACCTGCACAAACTGTGGCGGACGCGCTCGCGCGACCAGTACCACGTCGAGTACGGCTACTCCTGCATGGGCTACGAGATCCCGGCCGCGATCGGCGTGTCCCTGGCCGCCCCCGGGCGCCCCGTGTGGGCGCTGGTCGGCGACGGCACGTACCTGATGCTGCCGACGGAGATCGTGACGGCGGTGCAGGAGAACGTGCCGATCAAGATGGTGCTGCTGCAGAACCACGGATACGCGTCGATCGGCGGCCTCTCGGCGTCCGTCGGGGCGGAGGGCTTCGCCACCCAGTACCGCCTCCCGGGCGCGGACGGCCGCCCGTACACGGGAGCACCGCTCCCCGTGGACCTCGCGGCGAACGCGGCGAGCCTCGGCATGGACGTACTCCGGACGGGAACGGTCGGAGAACTGCGCGCGGCGCTCGCGACGGCCCGCGCCGCGACCCGCCCCACATGTGTCTATGTGGAGACAGAAACGGCAGACACAGTGTCGGGCCCGCCCCCGGCGCAGGCGTGGTGGGATGTGCCCGTGGCCGAGACGGCGGACGCCACGGCGACACCGTCGGCGGTCAAGGCCCGCGAGGAGTACGAGAGGCGCGCCACCGCCCGGCGCCGCCACCTCTGAGCCGAGACGTTTCAAGACGCAACAGGAGTTGCCCATGTCCGACGCCAAGCCCCACCTCACCTCCGACCTGAAGTCCGTCCATCACTGGATCGGCGGCAAGACCGTCGAGGGCGTCTCGGGCAACCACGGCCCGGTGACGGACCCGGCGACCGGTGCCGTCACGACGCGCGTCGACTTCGCGAGCGTCGAGGAGGTGGACGCGGCGGTCGCCGCCGCGAAGGCGGCGTACGCGAGCTGGGGCACGTCGTCGCTGGCCAAGCGGACGGAGATCCTGTTCCGGTTCCGCGCGCTGCTCGACGCCAACCGGGACGCGATCGCTGAGCTGATCACGGCCGAGCACGGCAAGGTGCACTCGGACGCGCTCGGCGAGGTCGCGCGCGGCCTGGAGATCGTGGACCTGGCCTGCGGGATCAACGTGCAGCTGAAGGGCGAGCTGTCGACGCAGGTGGCGAGCCGGGTGGACGTGGCGTCGATCCGCCAGCCGGTCGGCGTCGTCGCGGGCATCACGCCGTTCAACTTCCCGGCGATGGTGCCGATGTGGATGTTCCCGATCGCCATCGCGTGCGGCAACACGTTCGTGCTGAAGCCGTCGGAGAAGGACCCGTCCGCGTCGGTCAAGATCGCGGAGCTGCTCGCCGAGGCGGGACTCCCCGACGGCGTCTTCAACGTCGTCCACGGCGACAAGGTGGCCGTGGACCGCCTGCTCGAACACCCGGACGTGGCGGCGGTCTCCTTCGTCGGCTCGACGCCGATCGCCCGCCACATCCACACCACGGCGTCGGCGAACGGCAAGCGCGTGCAGGCGCTCGGCGGCGCGAAGAACCACATGCTGGTGCTGCCCGACGCCGACCTGGACGCGGCGGCGGACGCGGCGGTCTCGGCGGCGTACGGCTCGGCGGGCGAGCGCTGCATGGCGATTTCTGCGGTGGTAGCGGTCGGCTCCGTCGCCGACGAGCTGGTCGCGAAGATCAAGGACCGCGCCGAGAAGATCAAGATCGGTCCGGGCGACGACCCGGCGTCCGAGATGGGCCCGCTCATCACGGCCGCCCACCGCGACAAGGTGGCGTCGTACGTGGCGGGCGCGGCGGACGAGGGCTGCGAGGTCGTCCTCGACGGCACGGGCTACACGGTCGAGGGCCACGAGAACGGCCACTGGATCGGCCTCTCCCTGCTCGACAACGTCCCGACGTCGGCGAAGGCGTACCAGGACGAGATCTTCGGCCCGGTCCTGTGCGTCCTGCGCGTGGACACGTACGACGAGGGGGTCGCCCTCATCAACAGCTCGCCGTACGGCAACGGCACGGCGATCTTCACCCGGGACGGCGGTGCCGCGCGCCGCTTCCAGCTGGAGGTGGAGGCGGGCATGGTCGGCGTGAACGTTCCCATCCCCGTCCCGGTCGGCTACCACTCCTTCGGCGGCTGGAAGGACAGCCTCTTCGGCGACCACCACATCTACGGCAACGACGGCACGCACTTCTACACGCGCGGCAAGGTCGTCACGACCCGCTGGCCGGACCCGGCGGACGCCCCCGCCGGCGTGGACCTGGGCTTCCCGCGCAACCACTGACCCCGCGCGCCCCTCGACCCGGGCGAGCGCCCCGGTCCGCCACCCCTCCCGGCGGGCCGGGGCACATTATTTTTTGGAGGAAGTTCGACGGCGGGGCTGCGGTTCCCGCACGTAGAGGACGAATGGGACGCCGAAGGTGTCCACCGGCCACCCCCTTCCAATCGAAGGCGATAAGGAGCACTCGCTGTACTGAACTCGGCCACTGCGTCGAACGGCTATGGATGCGCCGATAGTTGGACGGTCTGTCAGCTACGGAATCCGCAGGAAAACGGCCGTTGACGTTCCGGATACGTACGGGGTTCGATGACGCGCCAGGAGCGACCGCACACCCCCCTCGACCAGCCCACGGAGGCGATAGCGCTCCTGCCCGAGAACCATCTGCCGCACGAGCCGATCGGAACCACTGGATGACCGACACGCTTCGCCCGCCGACCGCCACCGCCACCCCCGTCCCCGAAGCGGTGGAGACGTCTCCGGACCCGGCGACGGCGTCCCAGGGCCTCGGCTCTCCCCAAGCGCTCAAGCGTTCCATCGGCGTCGTCGGCGGCACCCTGCTCACGCTGTCGTGCGTGACGCCCGCCTCCACCCTCTTCGTGGTGGTCCCCGACCTGTTCGGCAGCCTGGGCACGGCGACGGCGCTCACCATCGCGATCGGCTCGCTGCTCTGCATAGGCGTGGCGTTCTGCTACTCGGAGCTGGGCACGCTCATCCCCAGCGCGGGCGGCGAGTACGCCATGGTCTCCACGCTCGCGGGCCGCCTGGCGGGCTGGCTGGTCTTCGTCCTGTCCCTCCTGGTCGTGATGATCGTGCCCCCGGTGATCGCGATGGGCACGGCGGACTACCTGGCCCCGCTGGTCCACCTGGACCCGTCGATCGCGGGCGCGGCGGTCATGCTGCTCGCCACTTTGGCGGGTCTCCTGGACCTGCGCGCGAACGCCTGGATCACCGGCGTCTTCCTGGTCCTGGAGGTCATCGCGGCGGCGGTGGTGGCGGTCCTCGGCTTCGCCCACGCGGAACGCGGCGCGGGCTCGCTGGTCTCGATGCAGGTGGCGGGCAGCGGCGGCGCCGCCCACCCGGACACCGTGACGGCGATGCTGATCGTCTCCGGCCTGGCCATCGCCCTCTTCGTCACTCAGGGCTTCTCGACGGCCGTCTACCTCTCCGAGGAGCTGGAGAACCCCCGTACGTCCGTCTCCCGCACGGTCCTCGCGACGCTCGCCATCTCGACGGTCATCATCCTCGTCCCGGTCGTGGCGATCACGATGGGCGCCCCCGACCTCGCGGCGCTCACCTCGGGTGACATCGGCACGATGGTCGAGGCGTGGTCCAACTCGGCGGTCGGCACCTTCGTCTCCCTCTGCGTCGCGCTCGCCATCATCAACGCGGGCATCGTCATGGTCATCCAGAACTCCCGCGTCCTGTTCGCCTCGGCCCGCGACAAGGCGTGGCCCCGCCCGGTCAACCGCGCCCTCGCCCGCCTCGGCCGCTTCGGCTCCCCGTGGGTCGCGACGCTGGTCGTGGGCGTCCCCGGCGCGGCCCTGTGCTTCGTCAACCTGGACACCCTGTACGGCGTGACCGGCGTCTCCGTCACCGGCATGTACATCCTGGTCGCGATCGCCGCCCTCCTCGCCCGCCGAGGCGCCCACCGCACCCGCGCCGCCTGGCGCATGCCCCTGTGGCCGGCGGTCCCGGCCCTCCTGATCGTGGTCCTCGCCTACGTACTCAGCCGGCAGGAGGTCTCGTACCTGCTCTGGACGGGCGGCATCACGGCGGCGGCGACGGCGTACTGGGCCCTGTACCTGCGCCCTCGCCCACAGGAACGCTGGGTGATCTCGATCCCGGAGGACGAGGTCACGAGCGGCCCCGCGCACTGAAGTTGGGCGTGCACTCTCCGCGTACCGCGCCTGCTGTATGCCGTGCGCGGCACGTACTCCCCGGGGAGGGCGGCAGGTTCCGACCGGGGGGTGCGGTGACTGTCAGTGGTGGCGCTTACGGTTGGTGCCATGGAGCTGCGAGGGCGCCCAGGGCGCGGATGGCGCGAGCGGGTACGCGGGAGGCCGTGGCGGTGGGGAGCCGTCGTGGCGGCCCTGATCGTGCTGGTCGGGGCGGGGACCTGGTCCGTCGCCGCGGCCACCGGTGGCGGGGACGGACCGGCCGTTCATCGGCAGGACCGGACGATGCCGATGGGCGGCGGCGTCCGCATCAAGACCTCGTACTTCACGGCCGGTGACGAGAGCGGGAAGCGCCCCGCGGTGCTCCTCGCGCACGGCTTCGGCGGCAGCAAGGAGGACGTGCGGGGTGAGGCGGAGAAGCTCGCCCGGCACGGATACGCCGTACTGACGTGGACCGCGCGCGGCTTCGGCGGCTCGACCGGCAAGATCGGCCTCAACGACCGGCGCGGCGAGGTCGCGGACGTGTCACGCCTCATCGACTGGCTGGCGACCCGGCCCGAGGTCCGGCTCGACAAGGCGGGCGACCCGCGCGTGGGCGTCTCCGGCGCGTCGTACGGCGGCGCCGTCTCCCTGCTCGCGGCCGCGTACGACAAGCGCGTCGACGCCATAGCCCCGCACATCACGTACTGGAACCTGGCGGACGCGCTGTTCCCCGACGGCGTCTTCAAGAAGCTGTGGACCGGCATCTTCTTCACCACGGGCTCCGCGGACATCGGCGCACGCACCAGCGAGGCCGGCCTGCACTGCGGCCGCTTCGAGGACGAGCTGTGCGCCATGTACCAGCGGGTCGCCGTCGCCGGGAAGCCGGACGCCGCCGCGCGCAAGCTGCTTGAGGAGCGCAGCCCGTCCGCCGTCGGCGAGCGCATCAAGGTGCCCACCCTCATCTCGCAGGGGCAGACCGACTCCCTGTTCCCGCTGAGCCACTCCGACGCGATGGCCCAGCAGATCAAGGCCAATGGCGCCCCCGTCGACGTCGACTGGATCGCGGGCGGCCACGACGGCGGCGACATGGAGTCGGACCGCACCGAGGCCCGCGTGACGTCGTGGTTCGACCGCTACCTGAAGGACGAGGACGCCGACACGGGCCCCGCGTTCCGCGTGACCCGCACCGGCGGCGTCGACTCCACGGACGGCGCGGCCACCCTGCGCGGCGCGAGCGGCGACACCTACCCCGGGCTGCGCGGCGAGAAGCGGGTCTCCGTGCCGCTGAAGTCCGCCACGGAGACGTTCCAGAACCCGCCGGGCGGCGCCCCGCCGTCGATCTCCTCCGTGCCGGGCCTCGGCAGCGCGTCACAGCTGTCGTCGTCGCTCGGCGTCGGCCTCTCGCTCGACTTCCCGGGCCAGTTCGCCCGCTTCGACTCGGCACCGTTGAAGAAATCCGTACGCGTCACGGGCTCGCCCACCGTCACGGCCCACGTGAAGTCCTCCACCGGCACCGCCGTCCTCTTCGCGAAGGTCTACGACGCCGGGCCCGGCGGCGCCCGCCAGGTGCTGCCCTCCCAACTCGTCACGCCGGTACGGGTGACGGACGCGGGCGGTACCGGCAAGGACGTCACGATCACCCTTCCGGCCATCGACCATCAGGTGCAGAAGGGGCACACCCTGCGCCTCGTCCTCTCCGCGACGGACCTCGGCTACGCGTCCCCGGCGCAGGCGGCCACGTACCAGGTCTCGGTCAAGGCACCGCTGAGCCTGCCGACCGCGCCCGCCGTCGAGACCGCGTCCACGCCGCTGCCCGCCTGGGTGTGGTGGCTGCCGCTGGCCGCGCTCGTCGTCGCGGCGGCCCTGCTGCTCACCGCGCGCAGGCGCACGACGGCGCCCGCGCCCGACCCGGACCTGGCCGAAGTCCCGCTCCGGATCACCGGCTTGAGCAAGCGGTACGCCAAGTCGACGGACCGGTACGCCGTCCGCGACCTGTCCTTCGGCGTCGAGAAGGGCCAGGTCCTCGGCCTGCTCGGGCCGAACGGGGCGGGCAAGACGACCACCCTGCGCATGCTCATGGGCCTCATCCGCCCCGACGAGGGCGAGATCCGGGTCTTCGGCCACGCGATCCGCCCCGGCGCCCCCGTCCTCTCCCGGGTCGGCGCCTTCGTCGAGGGCGCGGGCTTCCTGCCGCACCTCTCGGGCCGGGAGAACCTGGAGCTGTACTGGCGGGCCACAGGGCGTCCACCCGGCGACGCCCACGTGGACGAGGCCCTCGAGATCGCCGGCCTCGGCGACGCACTCGCCCGCGCGGTCCGCACCTACTCGCAGGGCATGAGGCAGCGCCTCGCCCTCGCGCAGGCCATGCTCGGCCTCCCGGACCTGCTGATCCTCGACGAGCCGACGAACGGCCTCGACCCGCCGCAGATCCGCGAGATGCGCGAGGTCATGATCCGGTACGCGCGCGGCGGCCGCACCGTCATCGTCTCCAGCCACCTCCTCGCCGAGGTCGAGCAGTCCTGCACGCACCTCGTCGTCATGGACCGCGGCCGGCTCGTCGAGGCGGGCCGGGTCGAGGACATCGTCGGCTCCGGCGACACGGTGCTCGTGGGCCTGGCCGCGGACATCTCCGACCCGCTCCTGGAGAAGGTGGCGGCGCTGGAGGGGGTCGAGTCGGTGGTCCGGGCGGAGGAGGGACTGCTGGTCCGGCTCACGCCTCGTCCCGGGACAGCCGGTGCCCTGGACGACCCGGGGACCGACCCCGAGGGCAGCCCCGGCACCGACCCCGCCGCCCGCCTCCTCGCCGACCTGGTCCGGCTCGACGTGCCCGTGAAGGCGCTCGGCCCGCACCGGCGACTCGAGGACGCGTTCCTGACGCTGATCGGAGGCTCCGCATGAGCAGCAGCACCGGGGCTGCCAGCCCCGCCCCGCCCGCACCGGAAACAGCAGCCGCCGCCGGGCACGCCGACGGCTACCGGCCCGGCCGCACCCTCCCCCTGCGGGTGGAGCTGGCCCGGCAGGTGAAGCGGCGGCGCACCCTCGTCATGGGGGCCGTGCTCGCGCTGCTGCCGTTCGTGCTGGTCGCCGCGTTCGCGATCGGCGGGCAGCCGGAGGGCCGCGACGGCCGGGTCACGCTGATGGACACCGCGACCGCGTCCGCCGCGAACTTCGCGGCGACGTGCCTGTTCGTCTCCGCCGGTTTCCTGCTGGTCATCCCCGTCGCCCTGTTCTGCGGCGACACGGTGGCCTCCGAGGCGAACTGGTCGAGCCTGCGCTATCTGCTCGCCGCCCCCGTGCCGCGCGCCCGCCTGCTCTGGTCCAAGCTCGTCGTCGCGCTCGGGCTCAGCCTCGGCGCGATGCTGCTGCTGCCGGTCGTCGCGCTCGGCGTGGGCGCGGTCGCGTACGGCTGGGGTCCCCTGGACATACCGACCGGCGGAGCCCTGCCGTCCGGTACGGCGGCGCAGCGGCTGCTCGTCGTGATCGCGTACATCTTCGTGTCGCAGCTGGTCACCGCCGGTCTGGCGTTCTGGCTGTCGACGAAGACGGACAACCCGCTGGGGGCGGTCGGCGGCGCGGTCTTCCTGACCATCGTCGGGAACGTCCTGGACGCGGTCACCGCCCTCGACCACTGGCGGGACTTCCTGCCCGCGCACTGGCAGTTCGCCTGGGCCGACCTGTTCCAGGCGCAGCCCGAGTGGAGCGGCATGGTGCAGGGGGCGTCGGTGTCGGTGGCGTACGCGGTGGTCTTGTTCGCGCTGGCGTTCCGGGGGTTCGCGCGGAAGGACGTGGTGTCGTAGCGGCCCGCCCCGCCAGTGGCGCGCGGGTCTCCGGAGGATCACCCGCCGGTCACAACTGCCACCTCCCGTAACCCCTTTGAGGCCAAGGCGCAACCGCCCGGGACGAACACTTCGCCCGCCTCCCGCGTCACAGTCACAGGACGTGGATGCGACCGGACGTACGGGAGGGGCGATCATGCGGGGTGCTCGGGGCGGTATGCGCCGCAATGGGGGGATGCTGATGGCCGCGGTCGTCGCCGGGGGGTTGTTGCTCACCGGATGCGGTGCAGCCGATACGTCGTCGGACGCCTCGCAGAAGAGGGCACCGCACAGCGGCCAGGGATACACGGGCGGGGACGGATCCGAGAACGGCCCCGCCGCCTCCGTGGCCCCGGACGGCACCGACCGCGACGGCAGCGACCGGGACAGCGCGGCGGACTACCGCTCCACCTTCGCCCTCGACGTCGACACGGCGTCGTACGGTTACGCGCGCCGCACCCTCGCCGGGGGCCGCCTGCCGGACCCGGCGTCGGTACGGCCCGAGGAGTTCGTCAACAGCTTCCGGCAGGGCTACCCGCGCCCGAAGGGCAACGGCTTCTCGGTGACGGTGGACGGTGCCCGCACCGGGGACGACGGCTGGCACCTGATGCGGGTGGGCCTCGCGACGGCGCAGGCCCCGTCGAGCGGTGAACGGGCGCCCGCCGTGCTGACGTTCGTCGTCGACATCTCCGGCTCCATGGGTGAGCCGGGCCGCCTCGACCTGGTCAGGGAGTCCCTGGCCACGCTCACCGACACACTCCGCCCCGACGACTCGATCGCCCTGGTCACCTTCAGCGACGAGGCGCGGACGGTGCTGCCGATGACCCGGCTGGGGGCGAAAGGCGGCGAGGTGCGGGCCCGCGTGCACGAAGCCGTCGACACCCTGGAGCCCACCGACTCCACCAACCTCGGCGCGGGCATCCGCACCGGTTACGCGACGGCGGTCGACGGCGCGCGGCCCGGGGGCACCAACCGCGTCGTCCTCCTCTCCGACGCCCTCGCCAACGACGGCGAGACCTCCGCCGACGCCCTCCTCGAACGCATCGCGGACGCCCGCCGCGACCACGGCATCACCCTCTTCGGCGTCGGCGTCGGCAGCGACTACGGCGACGCGCTCATGGAACGTCTCGCGGACAAGGGTGATGGCCACACCACCTACGTCTCCTCGCCCGCCGAAGCCCGCAAGGTCTTCGCGCAACAACTGCCGTCCAACGTGGAGCTGCGGGCGCGGGACGCGAAGGCGCAGGTCACCTTCGACGAGGACACGGTCTCCGACTTCCGGCTCCTCGGCTACGACGACCGCCGCGTCGCCGACGACGACTTCCGCGACGACCGCGTCGACGGCGGCGAGGTCGGCCCCGGCCACACGGTGACGGCGCTCTACGCGGTCAAGCTCCGCGAAGGCGCCGACGGCCAGGTCGCCAGGGTGACGGTCCGCTGGCTCGACCCGGAGAGCCGGGCACCCCGCGAGACCTCCGGCACGCTCGGCGCCTCGGCCCTGGCCGACTCCCTCTGGTCCGGCGGGACACCGCCCCGGCTACGGGTGGCAGCGGTCGCGGCATACCTCGCCCACCGTCTGGGCAGCGCCCAGGACCACCCCTGGCCGGCCGAACCGCGCCTGGACCAACTCGTGGAGCGGGCCGAGGCGCTGACGACGGCCACGGAGGACAGCGACGTACGGGCGCTGGCGAAGGCGGTGCGCGAAGCGGCCGGACTGCGGAACGGGAGCTGACGGACGGCGGTCAGCGGATCTGGCGCCCCGAGATCGCCCGTGCGATGACGAGCCGCTGGATCTCGCTCGTGCCCTCGAAGATGGTGTAGATCTTTGCGTCCCGGTACATGCGCTCGACGGGGTGCTCCCGGCTGTACCCGGCGCCGCCGAGGACCTGGATCGCCTTCTCACTGGCGGACACGGCGAGTTCACCGGCACGGAGCTTGGACATCGAGCCCTGCCCGGCGTCGAAGACCTTGTCGTTGCGGGCCATCCACGACGCCTGCCAGATCAGCAGCCGGCACGCCTCGATCTCCGTACGGAGGTCCGCGAGGGCGAACGCGATGGCCTGGTTCTCGATGATCGGGCGGCCGAACGCCTCGCGGTCACCGGCGTATTCGAGGGCGTACTCGTACGCGGCGCGCGCGATGCCGAGCGCCTGTGCGCCCACGGTCGGCCGGCTGACCTCGAAGGTCGACATCGCGGCCTGGCTGCGACCGGCCGCGCCCCGGGAGCCCTCGCGGGCCCGCGCGAGCCGCGCGTCGAGCTTCTCCTTCCCGCCGAGCAGACAGTGCCCTGGCACCCGTACGTCGTCGAGGAAGACGTCCGCGGTGTGCGAGGCGCGCAGCCCCAGCTTCCGGATCTTCTTCGCGCCTTCGAGGCCGGGCGTGCCGGGCGGCACGATGAACGCGGCCTGTCCGCGCGAGCCGAGCCCGGGGTCGACGGAGGCGACGACGACGTGCACGTTCGCGATGCCGCCGTTGGTGATCCAGGCCTTCTGGCCGCTGATCACCCACTCGTCCTTGGCCTCGTCGTAGCGGGCCCGCGTCCGCATCGCCGCGACGTCCGAACCGGCCTGCGGCTCCGACACGCAGAACGCCGCGACCTTCGGGTCGTCCGCGTCGCCGAAGCACTGCGGCACCCATTCGGCCAGCTGGTCGGGGGTGCCGGACGAGAAGATCCCGGCGACGGCGAGGGAGGTGCCGAAGAGCGCCATGCCGATGCCCGCGTCACCCCAGAAGAGCTCCTCGTTGGCGATCTGCAGCGAGATGCCGCTCGGGTCGCCGAAGAGTTCGGCCAGGGACTCGAACCCGTAGAGGCCGATCTTCGCGGCCTCCCGGATCACCGGCCAGGGCGTCTCCTCGCGCTCGTCCCACTCGGCGGCGGCGGGCCGCACCACGTCGACGGCGAACCCGTGCACCCAGTCGCGCAGATCGCGCTGGTCCTGGTCCAGTTCCAGAGAGAAAGCCATGTCGTCGCCTCCCTGGGCCCTTATGCCTTCGGTATGTCGAAGTAGCGGGTCAGGCCCGCCGCGAGCGCGACATCGCCCGCGATCTTCACCTTGCGGAGCATGAACATCGTGACGGGTGAGGAGTTGCCGGACACGAGCTTGAGGAAGTCGGCGTCGGCCATGACGAGGGTGGTGCGCGGCTCGGCGTCCGAGCGGCCCTCGGTCACGGTGCACGTACCGCCGCTGATCCGCGTCTCGTAGACCGCGTCGGGGACGTCGCCCAGGCCGGTGACCTTCCAGCGGATGAGCGCCTCCAGCGATCCGGCGACATCGGGCTTGAACTGCCGTTCCATGCGCCCGAAGACCTCCTTCAGGACACGGGCGCGCAAGGCGCCGTCCTGCGCGATCTCGTTGATCTCCTTGCTGGACAGGCCTTTCACGAGCCGCGCGAACTCCTCGGGCGTGACGCTCGCGAAGTCGAGGGCCGCGATGTCGTCGGCACCGCTCATGGAACTCTCACTCTCCCCTGCCGTGACGGTTGAACTTACTACTGGGTAAGATTACTTATTGGTAAGGTTACGGCTACGTAGGTAGGCTGACAAGAGTGACGGGGACGCCAGGGGAGACGGGAACGCCGAAGGCGGCGGGGGCGCGTCGCAAGCGCGTGCCGCGCCCCGTGCGCGAGCAGCAGATCATCGACGTGGCGGTACGGGTCTTCGCCAAGCGGGGCTACCACGCGGCGTCCGTCGACGAGATCGCCGAACTCGCCGGGATCTCCAAGCCGATGGTCTACCTCTACCTGGAATCCAAGGAGGGCCTCTTCCTGGCCTGCCTGCGCCGCGAGGCCGACCGGCTCGTCGTCGCGTTCCAGGAGGCGGCGCGAGGCGCGGGCGCCGCTCCCGAACTGCGCCTGTACGCGGGCCTTTCGGCGTTCTTCGCCTTTGTGGCCGAACACCGGGACAGCTGGGTCGTCCTGCACCGGCAGGCGTCCGAGCTGACCGAGGCGATCGCCGGGGCGGTCACGGAGGCGCGGCGCGCGGTCATGGCGGAGGTCGCGGGCCTCGTCAGGGACGGCATCTCGGACAGCGGCCGGGGCGCTCAACTGGACGCGCAGGACGCCGATTTCGTCGCGCACGCGCTGGTGGGCGCCGCAGACTCGCTCACCGACTGGATGGAGCGCCACCCCGGGCAGGGGCCCGAGGGTATGGCGTTGCGGCTGATGAACATGGTGTGGGTGGGGATGCGGGACGTCCTCGACGGCGGGGCGTGGCTGCCGGAGGCGTGAGCGGCGCCCGGCGGCTCCGGGCGGTGAGCGGATTTCGGCGGTTCCGTGCGATGAGCGGATCTCGGCGCGACCCATTGATTTTTGGTTACGCGTGGGTAAGTTGACTCCTGAGTAAGTACGAGCGAGCAGAACCCAGCACCTGCACAGCACCTGCACAGCACCTGCACCGACCGCCAGCCGCCGCGCGACCGGGAGCCGTCATGGGCGTACGCAAGGATCTGAAACGGGCCAGAAAACGCAGCGACCTGGCCGACCGCGCGAAGCCCGAACTCACCAGGGACGAACGGGGCGTCGTCCGCGAGGCCCGCACCGCACCCCTCGCCGCGCCCCCGCCGGACGGCACGACACCGGCCGACATCCCGTTCGTGAACGCGGCCGAGGCGCCGGATGCCGTGGTCGTACGACGCAGAGCGGCGGGATCGGGGGAGTGGCGGCCGGTCACCGCCACGGCCTTCGCGCGGGAGGTCACCGTCGCCGCGAAGGGGCTGATGGCCGCAGGACTCGAACCGGGCGGCCGCGTCGCCCTGATGTCCCGGACGCGCTACGAGTGGGAGGTCCTCGACTTCGCGATCTGGGCGGCCGGCGGCCAGACCGTCCCGATCTACGCGACCTCCTCGCCCGAGCAGATCGAATGGATCGTGCGGGACTCGGGCGCCCGGCTGCTGATCGTCGAGACCCCCGAGAACGCGGTCACCGCCGAGGCCGGACTCGCCGCACTCCCCGACGCCGACCGGCCCCGCGTCTGGCAGCTCGCCCCCGCCCCCGCGCCCACACCGGCCGCCGAGGCCGCGAGCGGGGCCATGACCGAACTGGCCCGGCTGGGACGGGAGATACCGGACGACGAGGTGGCCAAACGCCGCGCCGCCCTCACCCCCGACACCATCGCCACCATCTGCTACACCTCCGGCACCACCGGCCGCCCCAAGGGCTGTGTCCTCACGCACGGCAACCTCTACGCGGAGGCCGCCAACACCGTCGAACTGCTGCACCCCATCTTCAAGGCGATCACCGGCCAGACCGCCTCCACTCTCCTCTTCCTGCCGCTCGCCCACATCCTGGGCCGGACCATCCAGATCGCGTGCCTGCTCGCCCGTATCGAACTGGGCCACTGCCCGAGCATCAAGCCGGACGAACTGCGCCCCGAACTGCGCTCGTTCCGGCCGACGTTCGTGGTCGGCGTCCCGTACCTCTTCGAGAAGATCCACGACACGGGGCGGGCCACGGCCGAGAAGATCGGACGCGGCGCCTCCTTCGACCGGGCCGACCGGATCGCGGTGAAGTTCGGCGAGCGCAGCTTGGCGAAGTTCCTGGAGGAACCTGGGAGGGGGCGCGGTCCCGGGCTCGGCCTCACCCTCGCCACCGGCCTCTACGACCTCCTGGTCTACCGCCGCGTCCGCAAGGAGCTCGGCGGCCGCCTGCGCTACGCGATCAGCGGCGGCTCCCCGCTCGACCGCGGCCTCAACCTCTTCTTCTACACCGCCGGAATCGTCGTCTACGAGGGCTACGGCCTGACCGAGACGACCGCCGCGGCCACCATCACCCCGCCGCTGCGACCGCGCCCCGGCACCGTCGGCCTCCCGGTCCCCGGCACCGCCATCCGCATCGCGGACGACGGAGAAGTCCTGGTCAAGGGCCCCATCGTGTTCGGCTCGTACTGGCAGAACACCGACGCGACCGCCGAAGCGCTCGACCCGGACGGCTGGTTCCGCACCGGCGACCTCGGCGCCCTCGACGACGACGGCTACCTCACGATCACCGGCCGCAAGAAGGACATCCTCGTCACCAGCGGCGGCAAGAACGTCTCGCCCGCCGTCCTCGAGGACCGCCTGCGCAGCCGGTCACCGGTCGGCCAGTGCATCGTCGTCGGCGACAACCGTTCCTACGTCGCCGCGCTCATCACCCTCGAACCGGAGTCCGTCGCCCACTGGCTGAGCGTGCGCAAACTGCCCGCCGACACCCCGATGGCGGAGGTCATCCGCGACCCGCGCATGATCGCGGCCGTGCAGAAGGCCGTCGACTTCGCCAACGAGGCCGTGTCGCGCGCCGAGTCCATCCGCAAGTTCTCGCTGGTCGAGGGCGAGTTCACCGAGGACAACGGGCTGCTGACCCCGTCCCTGAAGATCAAACGCCAGGCGGTCATGGCGACGTACGAACGGGAGATCGAGGAGCTGTACGGTGCGTGAGACCACCTCGGCCGCAGCCCTTGATGACGGGGACGATCGGGGGTACGACTACGATGTCATAGTCATCGGCTCCGGGTTCGGCGGCTCCGTATCCGCCCTCCGGCTGACCGAGAAGGGCTACCGCGTCGCGGTCATCGAGGCGGGCCGCCGCCACACCCGCGCCACCCTTCCCCGTACGTCCCTGAGACTGCGCGAGTACCTGTGGGCGCCCCGCCTCGGCATGTACGGCATCCAGCGCATCCACCTGATGAAGAACGTGATGGTCCTTGCGGGCGCCGGGGTCGGCGGCGGCTCGCTGAACTACGCGAACACCCTCTACGTCCCGCCGCCCGCCTTCTTCCGGGACCGCCAGTGGGCGGACATCACGGACTGGCAGGCCGAACTCGCCCCGCACTACGACCAGGCGCGGCGCATGCTCGGCGTACGCACCAACCCGACCACCACGGAGGCCGACGAGCTGCTGCGGGCGGCGGCCGGACGGATGGGCGCGGCGGACACCTTCCGGCTGACGCCCGTGGGCGTGTTCTTCGGCGACGGGCGGGACGCCGACGGCAGTACAACGGCCGAGCCCGGCCAGGAAGTTCCCGACCCGTACTTCGGCGGCGCGGGGCCGGCCCGTGCCGCCTGCACGGAGTGCGGCTCGTGCATGACCGGCTGCCGGGTCGGCGCCAAGAACGCCCTGACGGAGAACTACCTGTACCTGGCCGAACGCGCGGGCGCCGAGGTCCGCGCCATGACCACGGTGACGTCCGTACGCGAACGGCCCGGCGCCGCCGCGGACGACGCCGGGTACGAGGTGACGACCGTCCCCACGAACCGCCCCCGGCGCGGCCCCCGCACCGTGCTGCGCGCCCGCCGTGTCGTCCTGGCGGCGGGCACCTACGGCACCCAGACCCTCCTGCACCGCATGAAGGCCGCCGGCACGCTGCCCCGCCTCTCGGACCGGCTCGGCGTGCTCACCCGTACCAACTCGGAGGCGCTGGTCGGCGCCCTGACCTGGCCGCGCCGCCTGGGCCGCAAGGACATCGACTTCACCCGGGGCATCGCGATCACCTCGTCCATCCACCCGAACCCCACGACCCACATCGAGAACGTCCGTTACGGCAAGGGCTCCAACCTCATGGCCCTGATCTGCGTACCGCAGTACAAGCAGAACCTGCCGAAACCGCTCGCCGCGGCGCTCGCCTTCGCCTCCCACCCGGTGCTCGTCGCCCGTACGGCCCTGCTGAGGCACTGGTCGGAGCGGACGATCATCGGCCTCGTCATGCAGACCCACGACAACTCCCTGACGACGCGCCTGACCCGGCGCGGCCACCTCACCGCCGGACAGGGCCACGGCAGCCCCAACCCGGTCCACATCCCGGAGGGCTGGCAGGTCGCGGGGCTGATCGCGGAATCCCTGAACGGCTTCGCGGGCACGAACCTCGGCGAACTCCTCGGCAAGCCCCTCACCGCCCACTTCCTCGGCGGCTGCCCCATCGGCGACACCCCCGAGCGCGGCGTCATCGACCCCTACCACCGCCTGTACGGGCATCCGGGCATCTCGGTGGTCGATGGCTCGGCCGTCTCCGCGAACCTCGGCGTCAACCCGTCGCTGACCATCACGGCCCAGGCAGAACGCGCGATGTCGTACTGGCCGAACCTGGGGGACGAGGACCCGCGCCCGCCTCAGGGCACGGCCTACCGCCGTCTGGAACCGGTGGCCCCGAGCGCCCCGGCCGTCCCGAAGGGCGCCTACGGCGCACTACGACGTACGACGGGCGGTCACTCCTCCAGCTGATGATCGGCCCACACATACGTGAAGGGCAGCAGCTCACCGACCGGGACGGCCCGCACCCGCCCGTCCTCCCCGGTCACGATGACCCGGATCCGGGGGAAGTAGTCGAGCAGCACCTGGCGGCACCGCCCGCACGGCGGGACGACGCCCCGCTCGCGGTCCCCGACGGCCACGATGGTGTCCAGCTCGTACACGCCCTGGGCGGCCGCCGCACCGATCACGACCGGCTCGGCGCAGGGCCCGCCGGTGAAGTGGTACGCGTTCATGCCGGTGACGATCCGGCCGTCGCGCGCGCGGGCGGCGGCGGCGACGGTGTGGTTGTCGCCGTGGCTGCGGGTGCGGGCGACATGGGCGGCGGCGTCGATGAGCTCCTGGTCCACGGCGTCAGGGCCACCGGGCTCACCGGGCTCACCCGGCTCGTAGGTGCCGTGCGGTGCTTGCGCAGTCATGCTCTCCCCCTGGTTCCGGACCGGCGGCCCACGCACGCCGGTGCCTCATCCTCCCCACGGAGATCGGCCCCGTGTCGAGGAGTTCGCTCCCGGCGGGGCCCGGTTTCGTTGCCTTACTGGTTTCTTAGGCCCTGACATTTCGCGGCTGCGGGGGCGCATACTGGCAGCACGATGACGAAGCCCTCCGCGCCGCGGCGCCACCTGCCGACAAGCCCCTTCAACGCTCCGTCCGCCGCTCCCCCCAAGCACTTCGACCTCGGGGACCGCGTCACGCACGACCGGTACGGCCTGGGAAGGATCATCGGCGTCGAGAACGGCGTCGCGATGCTCGTCGATTTCGGCTCCCGCCAGGCCCGCATCAGCAGCCCCTACACCCACATGGACAAACTCTGACGCTCACGCCCTGAACGGCGGACAGCCCCGGGGGACACCCGGGGCTTCGTCATGTCCGGGCCGCCCCGCGCGCGGGACAGCGAAAAGGCCCCGCCGAAGCGGAGCCGTGTGGAGGCGCCCCCGGCAGGACTCGAACCTGCGGCCAAGCGCTTAGAAGGCGCCTGCTCTATCCACTGAGCTACGGGGGCCGGTGTGTGGCCGGTGGCTTGGACGGATGAGGGGGTGGATGATCCGTGACCTTGCCGGGGACAAGGATAGGGCTCCCGACTCCCGGTCCTTGTTGCTTCGCCTCCGCGCCACGATGTGGAGGTTCAGTGAAGCGATCCCGATAATCGCAGGCAGGTGCGAATCCTGCAGCGCTTTTGGCGTCTCACGCCCCGGGTGTTGTGCACTCGTTATGCCTGCGCCCCCTGCCTCCCCTTCCGTCCCGCTGTGTGCTTCCTGTGCTGAAACGGGCACCTTGTTCGGGCTCCCATGCCTGCTGACGGGTGTCTTGCGGTGCCGTATCGGCACGCAGGGGTGGTCATATGCTTCAGAAAGCCGTCAAAATTGGGCATTCTTCGCATGTGGTGACCTTGGACGTACGGCCTCAGCTGCTCGACGCACTTACCGCGCTGCGCGACCGTGTCGCCGCCGCGCGCTTTCCGCTCCCGCTCGCGGGGGCTCCACGCGCGCGTGCCAACCGCGACGAGTTGCTCGCACAGCTCGACGACTATCTGGTGCCCCGCCTGCGCGCCCCCGAAGCGCCGCTGCTCGCCGTCGTCGGCGGCTCCACGGGCGCGGGCAAGTCCACCCTGGTGAACTCGCTCGTCGGGCGTGTGGTGAGCGAGGCGGGGGTGCTGCGGCCGACGACACGCACGCCCGTCCTCGTCTGCCACCCCGACGACCATCACTGGTTCGCCGGGATGCGCGTGCTGCCCGACCTCACGCGCGTGTGGGTGCCCCGCCAGGCGGACGCCGGGACCGACGAGGGCGAGGGCGACGAGGACGACCCGCTCACGCCCCTCCTGGAGGACGAGGAACGGGCGCTGCGCATCGAGACCGCGGACACGCTGCCGCGCGGGCTCGCACTCCTCGACGCGCCGGACGTCGACTCGCTCGTCGCCGACAACCGGGCGCTGGCCGCCCGGCTGATCAGCGCCGCGGACGTCTGGGTCATGGTCACCACCGCGTCCCGGTACGCCGACGCCGTGCCCTGGCACCTGCTGCGCACCGCCAAGGAGCACGACGCCTCCCTGGTCACCGTGCTCGACCGCGTGCCGCACCAGGTCCTCGCCGAGGTGTCGCGCCAGTACGGGGCCCTGCTCTCCAAGGCCGGACTCGGCGACGTGCCCCGGTTCACCGTGCCCGAGCTGCCCGAGTCGACGGGCAACGGCGGCCTGCTGCCGTCCACCGCCGTCGCGCCGCTGCGGGCCTGGCTCGCCCACCGCGCCCAGGACCGTGACGCCCGTACGCGCGTCATGGCCCGTACCGCGCGCGGCGTGCTCGACTCGCTGCGGGCCCGGATGCCGGAGCTGGCCGGGGCGGTCGCCGCCCAGTACTCCGCCGCGGTCCGGCTCACCGCCGCCGTCGAGGACGCGTACGACAGCGAGCACGCGCGCGTGGGGGCCAGGCTGGAGGGCGGCGCCGTGCTGACCGGGGACGCCCTCAAGCGGTGGCAGAGCTATCCGCTGGACTGTTCGGCGGGTGAACTCCTCGACGCCCTTGTCGAGAGCCTCGGCGCGCTCCTGCTGTGCGCGGTCACCGCCGCCGACGAGCGCATCGACGAGGCATGGCGACGGGAACCGGCCGGCAGCGCCCCCGAACTGGCCGCCCGCGCCCCGGAACCGGACAGCGCCGAGCACCGGATCGGGCTGGCCGTGCGGCGATGGCGGCGTGTCCTGGAGGAGTACGCCGAGGACGAGGTGCGCGCCGCCGGCGAGGCGCAGGGCGCGTCACCGCCCGACCCCGAGATCGTCGCCGCCCTCGTCGCCGCCGCCCTGCTGGGCGGGCGGCGGGCCAGGGCCGCGGGGGAGACCCTCGCCGAGCGGATCGGGGCGCAGAGCGCCCTGCGCCTGCGCGACCGCGGCGGACGGCTGCTCGACGAGTACCTGGACGCCGTCCTCGACGCGGAACGCGACCGCCGCCTCGCGCCCGTGGACGCCCTCGGCATCGGACCCGAACCACAGGCCGCGCTGATCGCGGCCTTGTCGCTGCTGCAGAAGGAGAGGTGAGGAAGGGCCATGACCGCCGTCACGGATCACACCAGGAACACGGATCGCGCCACGGACACGGATTACGCCACGGACACGGATTACGCCAAGGGCACGGATTACGCCACGGACACGGATGACACGAAGGGCACGGGCCACCACCGCCCCGACGACACCGGCCATCGCCCGGACGGGACGGGCGCCCGCCCCACCAGCGACGCGGGCCGCCGCCCTGGCGATGAGGGCGGGTACCTCGGTGCATCTGGCCGCCGCCCTGGCGATGAGGGCGGGTACCTCGGCGAATCCGGCCGCCGCCCTGGCGACGAGGGCGGATACCCCGGCGAACCGGGCCGCCGCCCGGGCGACGCGGGCAGCCCTGCCGGCGCCACGAGCCGCGACCTCCCTCGCGTGGAGCAGGCAGACGGTGCGCAGCACTCGCCCCACCCGGAACGCCGCCCCACGCGCGCCGGCGACGCACACCGCCCCGAACCCGGCGAATGCGACCGCGCCACCCCCTGGGACGACGGCCTCATCGCACGCCGCGCCGCCGCCGGGCTGCCCGCTCAAGCGCCGGAGACGTCACCAGGAACGTACGAAAGCCACCGCGCCATGCCACCCACGACGACGCAAGCCCCGCTTCCCGCCCCCGCCGCCGCGCCCCCCGCGCCACGCCTCACCCCGCGCCCGGACGCGCTGACCGACCGGCAACTGCACCAGGACCTCGCGCAGCGGCTCGACGCGCTGCGCGAACTCGTCGGGCTGTCGCGCACGCGACTCGACGGGAAGACGCTGGCCGAGGCCGGACACGTACTCGACGAGGCGGCCGCCCGGCGGCGGCTCTCCGCGCGGCACACCGTCGTCGCCGTCGCGGGGGCGACCGGAAGCGGCAAGTCGACGTTGTTCAACGCCCTCGCCGGAGTGCCGCTCTCAGAGACGGGACTGCGCCGCCCCACCACGTCGGCGCCGATCGCGTGCAGCTGGACGGACGGTGCGGCCGGGCTCCTCGACCGGCTCGGCATCCCGGGCCGCTCCCGGCGGCGCCCCCTGCAACGGCCGCACGACGAGGCGCCCCTGGACGGGCTCGTCCTCGTCGACCTGCCCGATCACGACTCCGCGGCGTCCGCGCACCGCGAGCAGGTCGACCGAGTGCTCGCCCTGGTGGACGCCGTGATCTGGGTCGTCGACCCGGAGAAGTACGCCGACGCCATGCTGCACGAGCGGTACCTGCGGCCCATGGCGGGGCACGCCGAGGTCATGTTCGTCGTCCTCAACCAGATCGACCGGCTGCCCGGGGACGCCGCCGACCAGGTCCTCGACGACCTGCGGCGCCTGCTCGACGAGGACGGCGTCGCACTCGGCGAGCACGGCGAACTCGGCGCCACCGTCCTGCCCCTGTCGGCCCTGAGCGGCGAAGGCGTCGGCGAGCTGCGGCACGCCCTCGGCCGGTTCACGGCCGAACGGCAGGCCGCCGCCCGCCGGATCGCCGCCGACGTCGACGCCGCCGCCGAGAACCTGCGGCCGGTGTACGGCGCCGGGCGGCAGACCGGGCTGAGCGAGGACGCCCGCGAGGAGTTCGCCGACCGGCTCGCCGACGCGGTGGGCGCCGCCGCCGCAGGCCAGGCCGCCGAACGCGCCTGGTCCCGCTCCGCCAACCGGGCCTGCGGCACCCCCTGGCTCCGGCTGTGGCGCTGGTACGAGGCGCAGCGCACCCTCACCTCGTCCGTCCCCGCCTCCACCGAGCCGGGTGACGAGGAGCAGGTCACGGCGCGCCAGCGCGTCGAGCACGCCGTGCGCGCGGTCGGCGAGGCCGCCGCGACCGGGCTGCCCACCGCCTGGGGGCAGGCCGTACGGGAGGCCGCGACGCGGGGCGCGAGCGGGCTGCCCGAGGCGCTGGACGAGATCACGGCGGAGAGCGACGCGGCGCTGGACGGCGGCCGGCACGACCGGCAGACCCCCGGCGCGGCGCACAGCGGAGCGGGAAAGCCGCCGCGGCCCGGATGGTGGCCGCTCGCCGTGTTCACGCAGGCGGCCATGACGGCGTTCCAAGTCCTCGGCGTGGTCTGGCTGGTGGCGCAGGCGACCGGCGCGCTGCCGTCGAACTGGTGGGCACCCGCGCTGCTGGTCCTGGTCGGGATCGTCGGCGGCCCGTGCGTCGAATGGTCCTGCCGACTGGCGGCCAGGGGCCCCGCGCGCCGGTACGGCCACGAGGCGGAACGACGTCTGCGGGACGCCGCCGCGGCGTGTGGCCGGGCCCGGGTCCTGGACCCCGTGGCGGCCGAGCTGCTGCGGTACCGGGAGGTGCGCGAGCAGTACGTACGGGTGGCCGGGTTTTCCACAACTGGCCGGTAGGACACAGGCGTCGGCGCGGATCGCGGCGCGGGTGCAGTCTGGCACCACGGTTCGGGAGGGGCTCGGGCCGCGACGCGGACGGGGAGGACGTACGAGATGAACGAGACGCTGCTGACAGTTGTGGGGAACGTGGCGACGACGCCGGTCTACCGGGAGCTGCCGACGGGGCCGGTGGCCCGGTTCCGGCTCGCGGTGACCCCGCGCCGGTTCGACGCGGTGCAGAACACGTGGGTCGACGGGCACACCAACTTCTTCACGGTGTGGGCCAAGGGGATGCTCGGGTCGAACGTGCAGGGGTCGGTGTCGATCGGCGAACCGGTCATCGTGCAGGGCCGGTTGAAGGTGCGGGACGAGGAACGGGGCGGCCAGCACTGGACGTCGGCGGACATCCAGGCGACATCGGTGGGGCACGACCTGTCGCGCGGGACGTCGGCGTTCCGGCGCACGCGAGGCGCCGTACGGCCGGCAGCACAACAGGACGCATCAGAGCTCTCGTTCGAGATCGAGCCGGACGCGGGACCGGGACAACAGCCGGGACCGGGACAACAGCCGGAACCGGACCTGGTGGGTGAACCGGTGGGATGAGCCGTGGCAGCGCGCCCCGACCGCATGACCGAAGTGCGGCTTATCAGCGACTGCGTTCCGGAGATTTGTCGATAAGCCCAGTTCATGAACGGTATTGGCGATAACGATTGCGAGTCGGATCGGTTGCCTGAGGTCGCCTCCGGGGGGATCGTGATGAGCCGCTTCCTTAGGATGCCGGGCATAGCTCCATGAGCTTCGAGGGACCCCAGAGGTTGACGGGCACTCAGAAAGCTCATGAGCGTAAGGAGCTTGGGAGCCCCAGAGGGGCTCGAAAGACTCAGCGATTCTGTCGGCGGGGCGCCCCCAGTGTCATCACGTCCTGCCTGAAGGGGATTACGTGTTTTCTCTGTTCTCACGGACCGGGCACCGCGGACGAGGCACCGCTCGCCTCGCCGCGGCGGCCCTGGTGTCGGGCCTCGCGATGACCGGCGCGATAGCCACCACCGGGACGGCGCACGCGGACGACGCCGCCAAGCAGCCGGGCGGCGCGAGCGCCACCCTGGGTGGTCTGGAGACGTTCGGGACCGCCGTGATCCACGAGGGCGGCAAGGACAAGCAGGTCTCCGCGGGCCTGTTCAAGATGACGGTGGACGGCGGCGGCACGCTGCAGACCTACTGCATCGACATCCACAACCCGACCCAGACGGACGCCAAGTACCAGGAGACGCCCTGGAGCGGCACGTCCCTGAGCGGCAACGCGGACGCGGGCCGGATCCGCTGGATCCTGCAGAACTCCTACCCCCAGGTCAACGACCTGGCCTCGCTGGCGAGCAAGGCCGGCGCGGGCAGCCTCACCGAGCAGGAGGCGGCGGCCGGTACCCAGGTCGCCATCTGGCGCTACTCCGACAAGGCCGACGTCGACGCGGTGAGCCCCGCCGCCGAGAAGCTCGCGGACTACCTGCAGAAGAGCGCCGGGCAGCTCAGCGAGCCGGGTGCGTCGCTGACCCTGTCGCCGAACGCCGTGTCCGGCGCGCCGGGCGAGCGGCTCGGCCCGGTCACCGTGCACACCAACGCCGACGCCGCTTCGGTGGCGCCCCCGGCGTCGCTCGCCGCGAACGGCGTGAAGATCGTCGACAAGGCGGGCCAGCCGGTCACCTCCGCGGCCGACGGCAGCCAGATCTTCTTCGACGTGCCGAAGGACGCGGAGGCGGGCTCCGCCGCGCTGACGGTGCAGGCGTCGACGACCGTGCCGGTCGGTCGCGCCTTCGCCTCCGAGAGCCGCAGCCAGACGCAGATCCTGGCGGGCTCCAGCGAGTCCACCGTCGCCGCCACCGCGACGGCGAACTGGGCGAAGACGGGCCCGGTGCCCGCGCTGTCCGCGCAGAAGAACTGCGCGAAGGGCGGTGTGGACATCACGGCGGTGAACAAGGGCGACGAGCCGTTCACCTACACGCTGATGGGCACCGAGTACACCACCCCGGCGGGCGCCTCGCGCACGGTCACGATCCCGCTGAAGGAGGACCAGGCGTACGACTTCACGATCACGGGGCCCAACGGCTTCGAGACGCGGCTGCGCGGGGTGCTCGACTGCAAGACGGCCGGCGAGACGGTCGTGAAGGGTGACGACGAGGGCGTGACCCCGCAGACGGCGGCGCAGCCGAGCCCGGCCTCGGTCGGCGGCACCGGCAGCGACAGCGGTTCCGGCTCGGACCAGGACCTCGCCGCGACCGGTGGCTCCAACGCCACGCCGGTCATCGCGGGTGTCGCCATCGTGCTCGTCCTGCTCGGCGGCGTCGCCGTCGTCCTCGTCCGCAAGAAGAAGCCGAGCGTGGGCAAGTAAGCAGCCCCTCGGCATCCGGCAGTACGCGCGTCCCCGTCCCGCACTCAGCGGGGCGGGGACGCGCCCGTTGAAGCGCCGGCCGGTAGGGCATCGCGCCACCCCGTTGCATGGTCATGCGTAATCATGCATACTCTTCCTATGTCCAAGGTCCTCACCTCTCTCCCCGTCGGCGAGCGCGTCGGCATCGCCTTCTCGGGCGGCCTCGACACCTCGGTCGCGGTCGCGTGGATGCGTGACAAGGGCGCCGTCCCCTGCACCTACACGGCGAACATCGGCCAGTACGACGAGCCCGACATCGACTCGGTCCCCGGTCGCGCGCAGGCCTACGGTGCCGAGGTGGCCCGCCTGGTCGACTGCCGCGAGGCGCTCGTCGAGGAAGGGCTCGCGGCGCTGACCTGCGGGGCGTTCCACATCCGCTCGGGCGGCCGCGCCTACTTCAACACGACGCCGCTCGGCCGCGCCGTCACCGGCACGCTGCTCGTCCGCGCGATGCTCGAGGACAACGTCCAGATCTGGGGCGACGGCTCGACGTTCAAGGGCAACGACATCGAGCGGTTCTACCGCTACGGCCTGCTCGCCAACCCCAACCTGCGGATCTACAAGCCGTGGCTCGACGCGGACTTCGTGACCGAGCTCGGCGGCCGCAAGGAGATGTCGGAGTGGCTGGTCGCCCACGACCTGCCCTACCGCGACTCCACGGAGAAGGCGTACTCCACCGACGCCAACATCTGGGGCGCCACCCACGAGGCGAAGACCCTGGAGCACCTGGACACGGGCGTGGAGACGGTCGAGCCGATCATGGGCGTCCGGTTCTGGGACCCCTCGGTCGAGATCCCCACCGAGGACGTCACGATCGGCTTCGAGCAGGGCCGCCCGGTGACGATCAACGGCAAGGAGTTCGCCTCCGCTGTCGACCTGGTGATGGAGGCCAACGCGATCGGCGGCCGCCACGGCCTCGGCATGTCCGACCAGATCGAGAACCGGATCATCGAGGCCAAGAGCCGCGGCATCTACGAGGCGCCCGGCATGGCCCTCCTGCACGCCGCCTACGAGCGCCTGGTCAACGCGATCCACAACGAGGACACCCTCGCCCAGTACCACAACGAGGGCCGTCGCCTCGGCCGCCTCATGTACGAGGGCCGCTGGCTCGACCCGCAGGCCCTCATGGTCCGCGAGTCCCTCCAGCGCTGGGTCGGCGCCGCCGTCACCGGCGAGGTCACCCTGCGGCTGCGGCGCGGCGAGGACTACTCGATCCTCGACACGACCGGCCCCGCGTTCAGCTACCACCCGGACAAGCTCTCCATGGAGCGCACCGAGGACTCGGCGTTCGGGCCCGTGGACCGCATCGGCCAGCTCACCATGCGCAACCTCGACATCGCCGACTCCCGCGCCAAGCTGGAGCAGTACGCCGGCATCGGCCTCATCGGCACCGCCAACCCGGCGATCGGCGCCGCCCAGGCCGCCGCGACGGGCCTGATCGGCACCATGCCCGAGGGCGGCGCCGAGGCGATCGCCTCCCGCGGCGACGTCTCCGACGCCGACGCGGAGCTGCTCGACCGCGCCGCGATGGAGTTCGGCACGGACTGACCCGGCCGCACCTTCCGCACCCCGTACTGAGGGGCCGCCCCGCCGCCACCCGGCCCGGGGCGGCCCCCCAGTCGTTCACGCCCCCTCGCTCCGCCCCGCACCCGTGTCCGCCCGCATAAACCCCCAGCTCAAGCCCACCCCCCGATACGGGTTTCCGCCCAGCACTGGCGATGCGGCAAGATGGGGTGTTACTTACCAAACGAGGGCATGAAACAGCCCCTCACCAGCGGTTTCCCGTCGATGATGGGCCGTCTCAGGCAGCCTGGGCCGTCCCAGGGCCGTCGTGAGCGTGACCGGCGGCCCGATACATGGCGCTGATGGCCTTCCGGGTCCGGGTCTCGCTGGACGGCATGAGGTGCGTATAGACCCGAAGCGTGAACCCCGGATCACTGTGCCCGAGGTACAGACTCAGGGCCTTGATGTTCTCCCCAGCGTCGAGCAGCACCGAGGCGTAGAAGTGCCGAAGGGCGTGCATTCCGTGCTCGCGGGCGGCGGCGTATCGCTGCCCCTTCTCCGGTACGGGGATGATCCCGGCGGACGCCAACGCTGGCTTCCAGAAGCGATCGTTGAACGCGTTGCTCCATAGCGCCGTGCCGACACCGCTCGTAAAGATCAGCTTGTGCGTGACTTTCGGCCCGGTCGGAGTCAGCCACGGCAATGTCACTTCGACCGGCGGGAACCGCTCCATGTGGGCGGTGAGCGCCGCCGACACCTCGGGGTCGAGGGGAACGTCACGGAGCTTGCCGCGCTTGGGCGGGGCGAAGACGAGTGTGCCGCGCACCTTTTTGACCTGTTGCCGGACGTACAGCCAGCCGAGATTCCCGATGTTGTCGACGGCAAGACCGAAGATCTCGCCTTGGCGGAGTCCACAGCCGCCGCCTACGTCGGTCATTGCCTGGTAGCGCTCAGGCAACCCAGCCCGGACGCCGAACACCTGCGAAGCCGACCACGGATGGACGCGTGACGGTGCGGGGCGCGGGGCCTTGACCGAGCGGGCGCGACACGGATTGGAGGCCAGCAGGCGGTCGTCAACGGCCGCATTGAGCACCGACGAGACCGCATCGAAGATCAGCCGCCGGTACGACGGCGACGCCACGGTGTCTTCCAGTTGCCGGTTCCACTCGCGGATGTGCTCCGGTTGGAACGAACCGATGGGGCGCGTTCCGAGGTGCGGCAAGGCGTGCAGACGTAGGCGGCCCTCGACAGCGGCCCGGCTCGTGAGGTCAGTCGTCAGCGCAGCGAGCCAGCGTTCTGTGTACTCCCGAAAGGTGGTTCGGGCGGCTCTCGGGTCAATGTACTGCCCGCGTGTCATGTCGGCTTCGATGTTGGTCAGCCACTGCTCGGCGAGCCGCTTCTGTCGGTCGGGGAAGCTCTTGGACTTCTCCGATCCATCCGGGCCTATGTACCGGGCGCGGTAACGCGAGCCCACCCCGTGACGGTCGGTCTTGACCTTGACGGGCTTGCCGTCCGGGCCGGGCTCGACCTTGAACCAGCGGTCTTGAATGTGTCCGGCCATCAGGCAGCCGCCTCTATTTGGGACTGCACCCAGACGCGTACGTCCTCCGGGTCGAAGCGAAGGTATCGGCCGACGCGGAAGCCACGGGGTCCGGTGTGCTTGCGGCGCCACTGGTAGACCGTCTCCACGCTGGGCAGCTCGAACAGCTCCACCAGGTCGTCCGGGGTCAGGTAGCGGTCGGGTAAGGCGTGCTGCATGGTCACCACACCCCCTCGTCGACGAGGTCGGCCAGGGCTTCGCGTGCTGTCTCGCGGTTTAGTTGGAGGTCGCGGGCGATGGACGCGGCGAGGGCGGATTCGCCGGGGGTGTGGCCGTGTCCGGCGTACTGCCAGTCGGCCAGGACGAGGACGGTGTCCGGCTCGTAGTCGGGCAGGCCGAGGGCGTGGCGTTCTTGGGCGGCGCGGAAGTCGGCGCGTGCCTGGCGGAGTTCGCCCAGGGTGATCGAGTAGCGGCGGGACTTTGAGGAGAAGTGGCCGCGGAAGCCGAGCATGTGGGCCCAGGCCCAGAGCCGACGGTCCGGGTAGAGCGGATCGAGCAGCCTGCACGCCTTGATCAGTCGGCGGGCATGGTCGGGGACGCCGTAGCGGTCGAGTTCGGCGAGTTCGCCGATCCGGCGGTCGAGGGTGCCTGTGTTCTCCGCGGCCTTGGTGGCGTACTTGGCGACGTAGGAGGCCACGGCCTGTTCGGTGATCTCGGAGCCGTTGCCGAAGGCTTTGACGGGGCGTACGTCGAGCTGTCGCCCCCAGCGGAAGGTACGGGCCGGTTGGCTGTCGGCGGCGGGGGCGCTCACGCTGGTGTAGGCGTGCGCGGCAGCGGCCCGGATCGCGTCGTCGAGCAGGGCCACACTGGCCCAGGAGGGCGGCGGGGTGTCCGGCCCGTCCGGGCCGTCGAGCCGGATCACGGCGTGAAAGTGGATGGCACCGCGCTTTTGGAACTCGGCGACCTTGCCGTACGAGACGCGGGCGCATTCGGCGAGTTCGCGTTGGGTCAGTCCGGCGCAGGTGGCGATCTCGCGGCGGAGCCGGTTGACGAAGCGCATCCACAAGTCGCCGGAATGGTTGTTGAAGAGAACCGTGCCCGCGTAGTCGTACGTGACCGGATCAAGGGCCGTGCCGAGGGCAGGATCATCCGGCGCGTGCCGGGCGCCGCAGCGGCAGACTTCGCGGTCGGGCCGGTTGTGGACCGGACCGAACGACGGGGCGGTCAAGGTCGCGAAGACGCGGGGGTGGTCGCGGACCGTGGCGGTGATGTCGCGGCGGTCGTCGCCGACGAGTCCGGCGCGGATCAGGTGGTAGGTGTCTCCGGCGTAGGTCCAGGCGCAGGACGGGCAGCGGGAGGCCCGGCGGTTGCCGCAGGCGACGCGGAGACGGCCGCCGGGCTCGCTCTCGGTGGAGTAGTGGTGCAGGGTCTGCCCGGTCGTCTTGTCCTTGGTCAGCGTCCAGCCGGTCAGGTGGATGGGGTTGGTGCAGCCGCCCGTGCGGCGGATCTGGTCTTGCCAGCGGTCGAAGCCCTCGGACCCGGCCACCCGGAGCGCGTCGGCGAGGGTGACCGGGTCGAGGCCCGCGAAGGTCACGGTGTCGCTCATGCGCGCCCCCCGGCCAGGGCGGTGCTGCGGGCGGTCAGGGTGCCGATGCCGTGGCACTTCGGGCAGTGCACGGTGATGGTGCGCAGGTGTCCGGCGCGGGTACGGCCGCCGAGGGTAACGGCGACGGTGGGGAAGCCGTCGCAGTTTGGGCAGACCCGCGCCGATGAGTCGGTGCGGTCGGTCATGATGGTGGTTCCTTCCGGATCAGTGAGTTCGGGCAGGAGGCGCGGGCCCGGGCGGCGGAAACCTGGTAGTGGAGGCCGCCCGGGGCCGGTCAGCGGTGCTTGTGCTCGGAGGCGATAAGCGAGCGGAAGACGACGGCGCACACGGCCACCGAGGCGGCGGTGACGGCGACGGCAAGCAGCATGGAGACCAGGACGGCGCCGACGACGAGGATGGCCGCGGTGCCGCCGCCGACGGCGAGAAGCAGGGCGCCGGGGGTGAGCTGGACCGTGGGCCGGGACGACGCCACGGGCGCCGGGGGCGGGGTCGGGGCGTAGTACGGGGCGGGGACGACCGTGGTCGGCTCGATGACGGTCGAGGGGACGTGGCCGGTCGGCTGGTCGTTAGTCGGGACTTTGGGGCGAAGTGCCATGGCAGATCTCCTGTCTGTGAGTGGTTGGTTACTTGAGGGCGGGGTCGATGACGGGGGCGAACAGGCTGTTTGCGAGGAGGTAGCCGCCCAGTAGGAGCAGGGCGATCAGCCACCAGGGCACGCGGACGAGTCGGATGCCGAGCACGCCGACGCAGGCGACGAAGAACCAGAGCGGGACGTTCATGGCGGGGTTTCTCCTAGTCGTCGAGTCGGGCGGCGATTGCGTCGGCCATCGCAGCCGGGACGCCGAGGCGGGCGCGCAGGGTGTCGGTATCGATCGAGGTACCGGTCCGGGCCCAGTGGTCGTCGGCGACCTTGCGGGCGTGCTCGACCAGCGCGGCGGGAACCGGAGGACCAGGCGCAGGGGCAGCAGCGGTAAGCGCCGGAGCCTCGTCAACATCCGGGAGGAACTCCGCAGGAGCGGGTTCGGGGGCCGGGGCTGCGGGCGCCGGCGGAACCGGCACCCGGTCCCCGGCAGCAGTCGGCGAGTGCGCCAAGAGGGTGCCGCCAAGGAAGGCCAGAGCGGGCCAACCGGCGACGCCGAACCGCAGCCACGCCGGAGGATGCGCGAGGTCGAGGAATCCGGCCGTGGCGACGTTGGCGCCGAGCGAGGCGACCAGGGCAACCAGGAACCAGCACCAGGCCAGCCGGGACGGCCCGACAGCGCGCAGCCGTCGCCAGGCGGCGACCAGCAGCAGGTCGACCGAGACTGGGTAGGCCCATGCCTTCCAGCCGGTCTGTCCGGCCGCGGCAGCAAGGTCGTGCAGGTGGGCGAAGGACAGCGCGCCAGCGATCACGGCTTGGATGAGTACGGCGTCCGGGTGGATCGAGCGCTTCATGTCCGCCTCCTCTGAGGGTTTGAGGGGTGAAGAATCGAGGCCGGGGCGGGGCGGGGTGTGGAAGCCAGCCGCCCCGTCACGGCACGCTCAGCGGCGGGTCGGGCAGCCGTTGATCAGGTGGTCCATGCACTTCGGGCAGTCGCCTTGCAGACCCCGGTGAGCGTCGGGGTCGTAGGCGTGGCGCCAGCACTGCGGACACTCGCCCTTCGGGACGATCAACGCTCGTTCAGTGGTACGCGGCGGGTTTCCGAACAGGCCCATCACGGGCTCCTTTCACGGGGAAGGTGCTTCAGCTCTCCGGCGCTTCGCCGGAACCCAGGCAGTTCAGGCACAGGCCCGTTTGCTGATCACCGGTGGTGCGCTGTCGGCGGCCACCGACCCGGACCGAGACGGAGACCTCTCCGGAGCCCTTGCAGGCCGGGCACGGCGGCGGAGCCGAGGGCTTGCGCGGGGCGCGTTTGCGGGCGGTCGCCATGGTCACCACCCCTGGCCCGGGTACTCGGGGCCCTCGTTCGGGTCGTAGCCCGGGGGCAGCAGGCCGGGCGGAGGCTCCGGCAACGAGGCGGCCAAGGACGGCGCCACGACGCCGACGAATTCGTGATCCGCAGTGAGCGAGTGGGCGTACACGGCGAGGTCGCCGAGCAGCGTCATGGTGCGGACGAAGTCCTCGAAGGTGTCCACCAGATCACCACCGATGCTTCGGGTAGGTGTGACCCTCGGGCGGGTAATCGCCGTCGTTCTCCCGCCGCATCTGCGCCTTCATCACAGACTCGATGAACTCGCCGAACTCGTAGTCCTCCGACTCGTACTCGGAGAAGTCGACGAGGTCTTGAGCGTCCTGATAGATGCGTTGGCTTCGGGCCCAGTCCGTCCGGACCTGAGAGCGGCTATGACGTCGAGGCATGGCGGTGCTCCTTTCAGGTCAGATGGGGTCGGCCAGCTCAGCGGCCGGAGCAGGAACCGGAGACGGCGCAGCAGGCGCCAGCACCGGGCTCCACGGGCTGAGTTCAGACAGGGCCGGGGTCAGGTGCGCGTACCGGTTGCAGACGTTCACAGCGCGGCGCAGGGAGACGTGCGGGGTGCGGACCTTGGCCCAGCCACCGGTCGAGTCACCGACGATGGCCGTGCCGGGGCGGTCGTTGGGGATCTGCGTGGCCGCCCACACGGCTTCGGGCGAGATGTCGGCGAACGCCATCTTGGCCGACGACTCGTCGTTGACGCGGTGCGCGATGCGGCCGGTCAACTGGGCCCGCAGCATGGTCACGCCATCGCCCAGCTCGGCGCCGAAGCGTTGCCCGCAGATCTCGACGTAGATCCCGGCCGCCCGGCCGAGCTGGACCAGGCGGATCAGTGCGGTGATGATGCGTTCACGGCGCCGCTTCTCCGCGGTGTTCGCGTACAGCAGCAGCTCGGCGACCTCGTCGACGAGGACGACGACCGGCACGGGCCGCAGGTAGGCGGGCAGGCCCCAGATATTGTCGGTGATCTCCTCATCCGTGGTGTCGGCGCTGATGCGCTGCTCACGACGGATCAGCTTGTAGATCGCGGGCATCCGGGCCACCAGCGCGTCCAACATGTCGGCGGCGTCGTCGGCGTTGTCCGCCAGTGCCGACAGGCGCCGGGCGAGCGGAGCGAGCTGCACGCCGCCCTTGCAGTCGATGCCGACCAGGGCCACCGGCTGCGGGGCCAGGGCGGTGACCAAGCAGCGCTGCATGACGGACTTGCCCGACTGAGTGGCGCCCAGGATCAGCGAATGCGGCACCGCCCGGTAGTCGCGGTAGTAGGTGCCACCGTCGTCCGTCAGCGCAACGGGGACCTTCAGCACGCTCGCCGCGGCCCGGACCGGCATGTGGATGCGCTTGAGGACATCGAAGCCAGTCATGCGCAGCTCGATGAAGGACGGCCCCACCTCGCGGGCAGTGACCGCGTGCATGGTGAACGCGTGGCGGAGCCGGTCCGCGGCGATCGTGAACGCTTCCGCGTCCTGTCCGGGCCGCAGCTTCAGCCGCAGGACCAGGCCGGTACGTGTCGGCCGGACCCGCCGTATTTTCGCCGGGTGAGCGGGCGGTAACGGCTCTTGCAGCAGCGCGGATGTGACCACCTTCGCCGGAGTGTGGGAGACGACCAGACGGCACGCCTCCATCGACGCGCGGTAGCGCCTCAGAACCCGGACGGTTGCGAGGGTGACCCCGAAGGTCATCCAGTACCAGGCGGGGCGCCGCCACCGCAGGATCAATGCAGAGGCGACGACCAGCAACATGAATGCGAGCGGCCACGTCATGGCTCAGGCCGCCTTGGGCTTCGAGGCGCCCGCGGCCAGCGAGGTCACGGCGACCGCACGGAACGAGATGCCGTGGCGCTTGCCGTTGCCGAAGTCGTTCTCCCACGGCCGGGCGATCAGCCCGGTCAGCGCGACGGGCGTGCCCATCGTGAGGTCACCGGAGATCCCCGGCTCGGGGACGGTGACGGGAAGGATCTCGACCTCGTCGTTGGCGGAGAACATGACCTCGACGGTCATCAGCGTCGCGCCGGTCTCAGTGTCCGTGGCGATCTCGCCGGAACGACGGTCCTTGACCTTGGGCTGCGGGGGCTTGGCCACCATCACGGCGGCGGCGGAGGTGTCGACGGGGATCTGACGCATGATGGAACTCCCTTGAGAGAGGGGCGGGGGCGGCGCGTTGCTTGGCGGTAGGGCGTCGCTCCCGGCTTTTCAGTCCCCGAGAGGGGGACTTTTCCGTCCTCGCCATCGTGGGGGCTTATGAGTCCGCTTGTCAAGGACTAGAACGTCCCTTGATAATGAGGGGATGGACCTGCATGAAGTGATCCGCAAGCGGCGTGGCGAGCTGAACATGTCGCAGGCCGACTTGGCCGCAGCAGCAGGCGTTGATCGGCGCCAGATCCGGCGGTACGAGGCTGGTGAGCAGCAGCCGGTGCTATCCGTGGCCGTAGCCATCGCGCACGCCCTTGGGATCACCGTCAACGAGTTGGCAGGTCAACCCGCGCACCGAATCGACCTCTCAGGCGCCTGGTGGATGTCGTGGCAGACCTCACGGGACGGCGAGGAGGCCATTGCTGTACAAGAGGTCAACTTCGCCCAGCAAGAGGAGTTGATCCACCTCGACACAGTGGCCCGAGGCCTCAGCGCCGAGAAGGGCGGTTACCACTGGCGCGGTGAGCTCCGACTGTGGGACCAAGAAGTCCTCATGGGGTGGTACGTGGCTAACGACGGCCCCGTACGGTCGAAGGGGACCCTGTATTTCGTACTCCACCCCCACGGGGGCAGCATGTCCGGTCGATGGGTCGGCCTAGGCTACGACGGCAAGATCATGACCGGCTGGGGAACGGCAGCTCGAACCAAGGACGAAGCCTTGGAGCTGAACACGAGGCTCCGAGAGGATCAAGGAGCGTCCCTGTGACAGAGGTCTGCGCAGTACTGATCACCGCGCCGGATGCCGAATGGCTGACTTCCTTCGTGCGTGGCCTAGTTGATGATCGGCTGTGCGCATCAGGGAACGTGTCGCCAGTCAGGTCTATCTACAGGTGGGAGGGCGAAGTTCACGACACAGGCGAAGCCCTTGCCATCGTGCGTACGGTGCCGGACCGAGTGCCAGCAATCATGGATCGGACACTCCGTGAGCACCCTTACGAGGTGCCGAGCGTCATTACGATGCCGATCCGCGATGCGACGCCTGCCTACCGGGCGTGGATCATCGAGCAGTCGAACCCGGCATAGCCGGGCGCGGTGAAAGTTTCCCTACTTCATCAAGGCCCGCGCACGGCGCGGGCGCGTGCCGCCATGCAGCCCCGGCCCGCCTCTTGGCTTCGCCACGGCTGGCCGGGCCGGGCGGCCCGCTCGCGTCCTAAGCGGGCGAAGGGGAGAAACCCGCTGTGGCTGGGGCGGTCGGCTCCACGGCTTTAGGCAGCCACTTTGGGGCGAGCCTCTAAGATCTTGGCCCCAACGTCGTGCTTTAGCGGGCAGCTCCACAGACTGCCCGACTCGCCGGAAGCTTACGGGGCCAAGATCACTCGCCCCAAAGCAGCTCCCGCCCAAAGCCGCTCCGCCGACCTAATACCTCACCTCACCCGTGGGAATCGCCGGTGTCGACTCACTGAGCTTTCGGTGGAAGCCTAGAAATTGCAGCATGAGCGAGCCAAATGCGCTTCAAGCTCATGAGTACCATCAGAATTAGGTGCGAGAAAAGCAAAACCAGCACGCCGGTCCAAATGGGGTCAAGCGGCTTTTTCGGATTATGGACGGAGCCGGTGACCACGAGAGCAACAACCAGCGTCAAACCCACAGCCACTGCCCAGCTCACGTTAGCGAAGAGCTCCCGCACATTCAAAGCTACGTCATGATCCGCCAGATCATCGTCCCTCTGCAATCGCAGACTGAGAGTGAAGACGTTAGTCAACAAGCCAAACAAGAGACCGGTAAATATGCCAATTCCACCGACGAATTTGGAAACGTCGTATAGATGAAAATGGTTCCAATGTCGCAGCAAGGCGGTAGCGACACCTAGGAGCAACGGAACCCCAAGGAAGGCCACATAATCGGCAACACGCTTTTTTTGTGTTCGCGCGTCAACAAACGTGTTGAAATTGGCTGCCGCGATATCTCGAACATCCCATTTCTCGCTCACGGCAGCCCCCCGGCTCAGGTGATTTGTCGTCGCCACGTCCTCGCGTCGACCTTCATGTACTCCAGTGAAGCACCTACCTCTGACAACACCTCTGACCTGAACGTTTCGTCAGACGGTCGGAGCCCGGGCGCACCGTCCAACTCGTAGAAGAAGCGAGGGAAGTCTCTTCCCACTACGATCGTCCTAGATCGCCCGTTTCTTTCGATCTGCATGCGCACTTCGTCGGCCTCGGGCAATCCCTGTACCGAGAACACCGAGTCAGCAGGAAGCTCCCGCTCCATGGCCCGCTTTATCCACGCCCTAGGCAAGCGACTTTGAAGCCCCGCTTTCACGCGATGTTCTTGAGTGCGAGTGCCCTTCGCTCGATCTGAATCCTGCTCATGTACCACGTACACAAGCTCTTCCAGGGAGGCCTCTGCGATGAACTTGTTCCAGGAATTGGCGTCCTGGAATTGGTTGATTTCGACGATCAGTCTTTCGGCCTCGTACTGCTTTCGGAACCAGTCCTTGAAGGCGGTATGCAGAGCAGAGATTGCGGATGTATGTCCAACTACCTCAGTCGCCCAGAGAGCGTATTCGCCGCTAGTTGGGACGATTAGCGCCTGACGGAGAGGATAGGAAGCGGCCTCATCGTTCGTGATCTCATGTGAGTCATTGCCTGTCGCTGTGGCGACTACCTTGCCGGGAACGCCGTACCGTCCAGATTCGACGGTGAACCACACTATGCGATGGTCCTCTTCAAGTTGCTGAAGTCGTATGTAGCGCTCCCCTCGGTCAATTCGCAGACCCTTTGTACCGACAGCAGCCTTTAGGAAGTCCGCATAGGCCTCCCGAAAGTCGGCGCCCAAGGCGTTGAACTTTGCAACCTTTCGATACGACTTGGTCTCCCTGATGGGGCGAACCCGAAGCTCGTATATGGTGAATTGATGACGTGCCATGACCACCCCCGCCGACGAACGTGTGGATACGGTACAGGAATACATTCCTTAATGGCATGTGAAAGTGCTAAGTCCAACAACTCGGCTGGCAAAATGCGAACGTGTATGCCATTTTGAGATGGTTTCGGCTGTGCTGAGGCAAGGCAGGCAGCCCGGGCATGGCCAGATCGCCCCCTTGTGTCCAGTTCGCGTACCTGTCACACAGTTGAAAGGCGGGTGATCGGGCGGAGGGGGCGCTGTATGTCGGTGAAGGGTCATGGCCCAGGAGCATCATCGGACTGGGCGATCGAGCGGTTCGGTCGGCATGCTGGCGCCCTCGCCGCTGCGGTGCCATTCCAGCTGGCGAAGGCACACGCCAAGGCTCACGCGGCACACATAGCGGCGGGGCTGAAGAAGCGCGGCCCCTACGGTGTCGCCCTTGCCGGGGCTGTGCGTGAGGGGCTGGCCGACGCAGCACGGGAACTAGGGGAGTCCGTGCGGGACATACGTGGATACGAGTACGCCGTGATCAACGAGCATGCGCTGTTCCCCTTCAGGTACGCGGACAAGCCCCGGCCCATCGATCGCGCGAGGCTGCCTGCCAACGCGTCGCCCACCCGCCGGAGACTGTTTGGCGCCCATGGTCCGCAGGCCCCAGACGGACTGTTCGAGGTCGACGCGGGTCTAACGACGGAGGAGTACGAAGGGCTGCACGAGGCGTTCGAGGAACTCGGAGCCTCCACAAGACTCGTGTGCTTGTTCTTCACTGCCGACGCGGAGAACGGCATCCATGTCATTCACTGGGGAGAGGCCCACCTCGAACCGGACCGCACCTTCACCTGGCTCTACAGGGAACAGCTCCCAGTCGCGCCCATGCCGCTTGAATGACCAGTGTCGATGCGGCGGACCAGTGGCCCGGCCTCCGCTGCGCACTCGACTCAGTCTGGGGCCGTCTCTGGGCCGTGCGAGGGTGCTCAGGGCTGGCCAAAGGCGACCGACAGTGACAGGTCACTCACGACCGTCCGCGGATAACGCCCAGGTCGGAAGCCCGGGGCCATACGGGTTTCCCCCCAGGGGTGGCGGTCAGGCAAGATGGGGTGTATCTGCCCTCACGCGGTGGAGCCGCATACGCGGGCCCCTCGCTGCCACACTCGACTGCCGGACGGTTTCTCTTGGCTGAGTTCATCTACACCATGCGCAAGGCGCGTAAGGCGCACGGCGACAAGGTGATCCTCGACGACGTCACCCTGAACTTCCTGCCGGGGGCGAAGATCGGTGTCGTCGGTCCGAACGGTGCCGGTAAGTCGACCGTGCTGAAGATCATGGCGGGCCTGGAGCAGCCGTCGAACGGTGACGCGTTCCTCTCGCCCGGGTTCAGCGTCGGCATCCTGATGCAGGAGCCGAAGCTCGACGAGTCGAAGACCGTCCTGGAGAACGTGCAGGACGGCGCCGCCGAGATCATGGGCAAGCTCAAGCGCTTCAACGAGGTCGCCGAGCTGATGGCCACCGACTACTCGGACGCGCTGATGGAGGAGATGGGCAAGCTCCAGGAGGACCTCGACCACGCCGACGCGTGGGACCTCGACGGTCAGCTGGAGCAGGCCATGGACGCCCTGGGCTGCCCGCCCGGCGACTGGCCCGTCACCAACCTCTCCGGTGGTGAGAAGCGCCGCGTCGCGCTCTGCAAGCTCCTCATCGAGGCGCCCGACCTGCTCCTCCTCGACGAGCCCACCAACCACCTCGACGCCGAGTCCGTGAACTGGCTGGAGCAGCACCTCGCCCAGTACAAGGGCGCCGTCGTGGCCGTCACCCACGACCGGTACTTCCTCGACAATGTCGCGGAATGGATCCTTGAGCTCGACCGCGGTCGCGCCATCCCCTACGAGGGCAACTACTCGACCTACCTCACCAAGAAGTCCGAGCGGCTCAAGGTCGAGGGCAAGAAGGACGAGAAGCGGCAGAAGCGGCTCAAGGAAGAGCTGGAGTGGGTGCGGTCCAACGCCAAGGGGCGTCAGGCCAAGTCCAAGGCGCGCCTCGCCCGCTACGAGGAGATGGCCGCCGAGGCGGACAAGATGCGCAAGCTGGACTTCGAGGAGATCCAGATTCCGCCGGGCCCGCGCCTGGGCAGCATCGTCGTCGAGGTCGAGCACCTCAGCAAGGCGTTCGGTGACAAGGTCCTCATCGACGACCTCAGCTTCACCCTGCCCCGTAACGGCATCGTCGGCGTCATCGGCCCGAACGGCGCCGGCAAGACGACCCTGTTCAAGATGATCCAGGGCCTGGAGGAGGCGGACTCCGGCTCCATCAAGGTCGGCGACACCGTCAAGATCTCCTACGTCGACCAGAACCGCGCCAACATCGACCCGAAGAAGACGCTGTGGGCCGTCGTCTCCGACGAGCTGGACTACATCAACGTCGGCCAGGTCGAGATGCCGTCCCGTGCCTACGTGTCCGCCTTCGGCTTCAAGGGCCCGGACCAGCAGAAGCCGGCCGGCGTCCTCTCCGGCGGTGAGCGCAACCGCCTCAACCTCGCGCTCACCCTCAAGCAGGGCGGCAACCTGCTGCTCCTCGACGAGCCGACCAACGACCTCGACGTCGAGACGCTCAGCTCGCTGGAGAACGCGCTGCTCGAGTTCCCCGGCTGCGCCGTCGTCGTCTCCCACGACCGCTGGTTCCTCGACCGGGTCGCCACGCACATCCTCGCCTACGAGGGTGACTCCAAGTGGTTCTGGTTCGAGGGCAACTTCGAGTCGTACGAGAAGAACAAGGTCGAGCGGCTCGGCGCCGACGCCGCCCGTCCGCACCGGGCCACGTACAAGAAGCTGACCCGCGGCTGATGGCTCGCCACGTATACGCCTGCCCCCTGCGCTGGGCGGACATGGACGCGTACGGCCACGTCAACAACGTGGTGTTTCTTCGGTACCTCGAAGAAGCCCGTATCGACTTCCTGTTCCGCCCGGACAAGGACTTCCAGCAGGGGTCCGTCGTGGCGCGCCATGAGATCGACTACAAGCGGCAGCTCGTCCACCGGCACGCGCCGGTCGACATCGAGCTGTGGGTCTCCGAGATACGGGCCGCCTCCTTCACCCTCGCCTACGAGGTGAAGGACGCGGACACCGTGTACGTCCGGGCCTCGACGGTCATCGTGCCGTTCGACTTCGAGGCCCAGCGGCCCCGCCGGATCACCGACGACGAGAAGTCGTTCCTGCGGGAGTACTTCGACGACGGCGCGGAGGCGCTCGCCGCATGAGCGCGCCCGCACCGTCTCCGGTGCTGCACTTCGCCGACGCGGGGGAGGCGGCGGACGTCGCCGCCTTCCTAGGCCGGCTCGTGCACTACGACAAGGCGGCCGCCGTACGCCTTCAGGCCCAGGCCGGCGGGCGGGCGCTCGCCGTGTTCGGGCGCCCGCCGTCGTTCGAGGTCCTCGCGATCCGTACGGCGCGGCTCCTCAAGCCGTACGAGAACGGGATCGACGACGCGCTCGACGTGACCGTCTCGGCCGGTGAGCTGCTCGAATCCGTCGACGAGGGTGAAGCCACGGCCCGCGTCCCGGCGGCCGTCACCGGTCCGCCGTGGGCCGGGATGCTGCCGCCGCGCGGCGGCTGGGAGCGGCTCGCCGGATTCCCGGGGGCCGAGACGTTGCGCGGCCTCGTGCAGGCCGCCGTACGGGAGTTCAAGGCGCGGGTCGAGGAGCTTGCGCCGCAGGCGCGGACCCGGGCCGGGCTCGACGGGATCGGCCGCGAGATCTGGTCCCGCGAGATCGGCGCCAGCGGCGTCCCTGTGCGGCTCGCCCACGCGGCGGCCTCGCTCGGCTTCCTCCGCGGCGACCTCGTCGACGTGCTCGCGGCCGGGGCGTGGGTGCGGTTGCGTACGCCGTACGGGTCGGTGGCGCTGCGCCGGGGCGGCTCCGGGGGGCTCGGCGGACTCTCGGTCACGCCTGCCTGAACCGGGGCGAGCCGCCCTGCCCCCTCCTACCTCTCCTGATCGTCCGGCCAGATCTGGATGTGGTCCTCCTCCAGCTCAAGCAGCACCCGGTCCCGCATCCCCAGCGACTCCGTGTACTCCGTCGGGAGTTGCAGGCGGCCCGCCCGGTCGAGCATCGCGTACTCACGGGAGACCAGGGACTCCTGGCCCGTCGCCGCGTCCACGTGGGTGCGGCGCAGCACCTCCGTCGAGGTGCGGCCGTCGCGGATCGCGACCGTACGGCGCACCTCGCCGGCGACCGTCTGGTCGTGCGTGACGATGACGACGGTCGTGCCCAGTTCCTCGTTGGCCGTGCGGAACGCGGCGAAGATCTGCTCCCCGGTGTGCGAGTCGAGCTCGCCGGTGGGCTCGTCGGCGAGCAGCACCTTCGGCTCGTTGGCCAGGGCCACGGCGATGGCGACGCGCTGCTGCTGCCCGCCGGACATCTGCGCGGGGCGGCGGTCGCGGCAGTCGGCGACGCCGAGGAGGTCGAGCAGTTCCATGGCGCGCTCCGCCTTCTTCGTACGACGCGTCCGGCCGCGCAACTGCATCGGCAGCGCCACGTTCTGCGCGGCCGTCAGGTAGGGGAGCAGGTTGCGGGCCGTCTGCTGCCAGACGAAGGCGACGGCCTCGCGGCGGTAGCGCAGGCGCTCCTTGGCGCCCATGGTGAGCAGGTCGTAGCCCGCGACCTTGGCGGCGCCCGCGGTCGGCTCGTCCAGGCCCGCGAGGATGTTCATCAGCGTCGACTTGCCGCTGCCCGACGCGCCCACCAGGGCCATCAACTCGCCCTCCTGGACGAGGAGATCGAGGCCCTGGAGCGCCTGCACCTCGACGCCGTCCGTGGTGAAGATGCGGACCAGGCGGTCGCAGGTGATCAGCGCGGAGTGGCCGTAGGCGGGGCGGTCCCGGTGGGCGGACGCCCGCGCCTCCAGCTCCGCGAGGGTCGGGGTCCCGGTGTGGTCGGTCGTCATGAGGTCCTGTCTCCCGAGGTGGTGCGTTCGTCAAGGCCCGCGCGCATCCGCGTGATCACGTCTCCCGAGGTGCTGCGTTCGTCGTGGCCCGCGCGCATCCGCGTCCTCACGTCCCCTCACCCGCCCGCAGCTCCCGTACGGACCCGGCCCGGCCCGCCCACCACGCCTGGCCCGACGCCACCCCCACGGCGAGGAGCACCACGGCCGCGGCGGGCAGGAGCAGCGACAACGGGTCCGTGGACAGGTGGTTCGCCGCCGTGCCCGGGGTCTGTGCCAGGGCCAGGCTCGTCAGGTCGAGGCCGGGGGAGAGGAGGCGGATCGCGGCCCAGCCGGTCAGCGCGCCGCCCGCCGCCGCGAGCAGGGCCTGGGGCAGCGCCTCCAGGACGAGGAGGCGGCGGGCCTGGCGCCGGGTGAGGCCCATGGTGCGCAGGCGGGCCAGGAGCGCGAGGCGTTCCGGGGCCGCGCGGGCGAGGGCCAGGAGCAGCGCCAGGGCGGCGAAGCCCGCGCCGGCGGCGACCGCGGCCACGTAGATGCCGGTGGCGCCGGTCTGGAGGGGGGAGTCGACGTAGCGGGCGCGTTCCGTGGCGCACAGGGTGACGGAGAGCCGGTCGGGGGCGGCGGCCGCGCGCAGGGCCGCCGCGTCGATCCCCGCACCCGTGTCCGACTCCGTGAGGAGCAGCGTCGTCGGGCGGTTCGGGGTGCCCGTCACGCGGGAGAGGGCCGCGCGGTCGACGATCAGGAAGTCGTCGGAGAGGGCGGGGGTCGTGTCCCGGACGGCGGCGACGCGCAGGGGCACGACCTCGCCGTCCATCCACAGGTCGAGACGGCCGTCCGCGAAGAGGGCCGCCATGGACGGGGAGACGACGGCCGGGAGCGCGTCGCCGCCCCCCGCCGCCGTCAACTCCCGGGCCGGGAAGGCGCCGAGACCCGTCCGGTGCGCCAGGCGCGCGTACGACTCCGGGTCCACCGCCGCGAGCGACAGGTGGCGGGTACCCTCCTTGACCTGCGCGTCGTGGCGGATCGTGGCCGGGGTGACGGCGGCGACGCCGGGGGTCCGCCGGACCTCGGCGACGCGCGCCGCGGAGAGCGGGGCGTCGCCGTCCACCCGCGCGTCCGCGCCCGTCGCGAGGAGCGCCGCGTGGTCGCGGGTGGCGTCGATCCCGGCGAGGACGCTGCCGCCGAACGCGGCCGTCGTCAACGCCGTGAGCAGGGCGAGCAGTGGCAGGACGGTCGTTCCCGTGCCCGCCTTGGCGCGCGCCGCGCGGGCGAGCGACAGGTGGCCGACGGCCCCGCGCAGCCGACCGGCGGGGCCGACCAGATGACGCAGCGGCAGCGGGTACACCCGTACGAGGACGAACGCGGCGACCACGCCGACGAGGACCGGCGCGAGGGCGACGAGGCTGTCGCCGCCGTCCGTCGCGCCCCGGCGGCGCAGCGCCACGATGGCGCCGACCGCGAGGACGAGCACGGTCAGTTCGGCGACCGTGCGGCGGGCGGAGGGGCGGGCCGTGGCCACGTCGTCGCGGGCGTCGTGCAGGTGGGCGCGGCGGTGCGCGGCCATCGCGCGCACGGGCAGCGCCGCGCAGGCGACGAGGACCACCGCGCCCGCGCCGTACACGGCCGGGGACAGACGGCCGCCGGGCACGGCCGCGGCCGCGAGGAGGCAGCCGAGCGCCCCGGCGGGCACCGCGACCACGGCCGTCTCGGCGAGCAGCCGCCCGCCGATGCCGCGCAGCGAGCCGCCGCGCGCCCGCAGCAGGGCGAGTTCGCCGCGCCGCCGGTCCGCGGTCAGCCCGGCCGCCATGAACAGCACGACGCAGGCGACGGTCCCGGTGCCATATGCGGCGACCGACACGACCGGGGTGATGCCGCCGCGCAGCTCGTCGAAGCGGGCGATGACCTCGACGAGGCCGGTGGTGACGTCCGTGGACGTGCTCCGCGCGGCGTCCTGCACCTCGAGCGAACCGGGGCCGTCCGTCGTGTACGCCAACGCGTCGCGCAGCGCCGGCAGTTCGCGGGCCTTGAGCGTCGACGTGTCTGGGGACAGGTGCCAGTACCGCTCGACCGGGCCCGTTTTCGGCAGCGTCGGCGCGGCGTCCGGGTGCAGGAGCAGCGCGGCGGACCAGAACCGCATCGGCGGCATGGACTGGGTGAGGCGCGTCTGCGGCGTCCGCAGCAGCGGCGTCGCCGACCAGTACGCGCCCGAGGCGTTCCGGGGTACGACGACGCCGGTGATGTGCACGGCGATCAGTCGCGCGTCTACGCTCGGCACATGGACGACCGATCCCGGCTTCAGGTGCAGCGTGCGCGCGGTCTCCCGGGTGACGGCGGCCTCCACGCGCGTGGCCGTGTGACCGGGCCCTGGCAGCCGCCCCGCGGCCACCTTCGCGTGGTCGGCGAGCCCGTTCTGCGCGTACAGGGCGAGCTGCGGCGCCAGACCGTCAGGACGGGGCAGCCAGTCGTCCCGGCCGGGCAGCTCGTCCGAGGTGGTGCGCACCCCGTACGAGGACTCGTCCGTGTCCGTGACGAACGGCTTCGGGACCGTGGCGACGATCTTCCCGAACGCGGCCCGGGTGACGGCCCCGGTGAGCGACTCGTCCAGTTCGTCCGGCGGGAGTTCGACGCCGGGGTCGGTCGAGGCGACGTCGAGGATCATGCGGCTGGGCGCCTCGGCGGCGACGGCCTGCCGCAGCCCGCGGTCCTCGTACCGGTCCACGGCCCGCGGGAACGCCGCCGCCAGGCACGACGTGAGCAGGACGAGCAGGAACAGGCCCGCCGCCGCCCCCGGCGCGGTCCGCAGCCGGGTCCGCACCCAGGGCGCCACGGCCCGCACGTCCTTCGGACGGGTTCCCGTGCCGTCGCGACGCCCGGCACGCGCCCTCGTCGGAGCGGCCATCTCACTCGCCTCCCTGGACGCGCAGCGAGACAGCGGCGCGCGGCGGCCGCCGCAGCGCGAGCCCCGCGGTGATCATCACGGGGGCGCAGGCCACGCCCGCGAGCAGCAACGCCGCCTGGGACAGGGGCAGCCGCACCAGCACGTCCGGTACGGGCCTCGTCGCCTCGCCGGTCAGCACGATCAGCGGGACCACCGCCCGGGTCAGGACCGTGCCGAGCGCCGCCCCGACGAGCAGCGCCAGCGCGACGAGGATGCCCTGCTCGGCAGCGACCAGGCGGGCCAGGCGGCGGCGCGACGCCCCGAGCGCGCCGAGGATCGCGAACTCCGCGCTCCGCTCGCGCAGGGACCCGGCCGTGTTCACGGCGAAGCCGACCGCCGCGAGCAGGGCCGCCACGAGCGCGGCCGCGACCAGCGCCGACTGCGGGCCCGCGCCCAGCGGGTCGTCCCGCAACTGCTCACCGGTCTCCGCGCGCACCACGACCTGCGACGGGTCGAGGTCGGGGAGGGCGCGCAGCGAGGCCGCCGCCTTCTCCGCGCCGCCGGGGACCGTGGACAGCCACCACTCGTTCGGGGCGACCGGGTCGCTGCCGCCGGTGGCGAGGGCCTGGTTGAGAGCGCGCAGGTCGAGCAGGAGCGCGCCGCCGTCCTTCGTTCCGTCGGAGGCCGTGTCCGCAGCCGTATCCGTACCCGTACCCGTACCCGTACCCGTACTCGTACCCGTGCCGGTGGCGGCACCGGCCTCGGGGCCGGTCGTCGGCAGCGCGCGGACGCTGTCCACGATGCGCACGCGTACGGTGGCGCCGCCCAGGTTCACGTCGACGCGCTGGCCCGTGCGCGTGTGGGATGAGTCGAGGTAGCGGTCGGTGGCCACGGCGGTGACCTCCTTGACCTCAGGGCGGGCGATGTCGAGGCGGACGTTCACGCTCGGCGGGGCCCCGCCGGTCTCCGTCAGAGGGGGCACGAAACCGGTGCCGTAGAGGAGGGCCAGGGTGTTGTCGGGCCGGTCCGTGTCCAGTTCCGGCGGGGTCGGGGCGCCCTGGCTGCCCGCCTCCTGGGTGCCGCGCCCCTCCAACGAGGTCGTCCACGCGGTGCCTTCCGCGTCCACCGCCCGTGCCCGCCCGCCGGGTCCTGCGGCGGTGACTCCCTCCAGCGCGATGCGGTGCCGTGCGCCCTTGCCGACCCGCAGGTCGGTGTCGAAGTCGAGGCCCATGACGGAGAGCGGGCCGGCCGCCGGGCCGAGGTCCAGGCCGAGCCGGTGTACGCGGCCGTCCACCGGGAGGTCGCCGACGTGCAGCTGGTAGCTGAGCCCGTACCGGTCCTGGAGCGTCGCGGAGACGGTGGTGATCTCCCCGGGGCTCTCGCCGTGGCCGCTGCTGCCGGTGCCGGACAGGTTCGTCGCGCGCAGGGCGAACCGGGCGTGCGAGGTGTTCGCCGGGAGCTGGATGCCGCGGGCCGCCGCCTTCTCCGGCCGGACCGCCGCGACGACCTCGCGCGGCGACGCGTCGGTGAGGTCGTCGCGCAGCAGCAGGTCGTCCTTCAGGTGCGCCGTGTCGAGCGCGAGGACGGTGGCGGTGCGGCCGTCGCCGAGCGGCACCGGGAGCCGGTAGCCGGGTGCGGCGTCGCGCACGCCGGGCGTCTCGCCGTAGCGGGCGGCCTGGTCCATGCCGGGTTCGGTCTCCAGGACGCGGACCGGGGCGCCGGAGCGGAAGTCCGCCTGGTCCTCCTGCGAACGGTCCCACGAGGCGCCCTGCCCGATCGCCAGCATGCCCATGGCGACGGCGAGGACGAGTAGCAGCACCGGCCCCGCGCCGCGCATCGGGCGGCGGCTGAACTGCCAGCCCGCGAGCGCGGCGGGCAGCCCGCGCCCGCCCGCCGCCCGCCGCTCCGCGAGCCGTGCCACCGGCGGAAGCAGCCGCAGGGTGAGGACGGTGCCCGCCAGCAGCGCGAGCGCCGGGGCCACTACGAGGAGCGGGTCGATGCCGAGACGGCCGCCGCGGTCGGCGTTGATCGCGCCCGAGCCGCCGGTCTGCCGGTCCAGTTGCCAGTACGCGACACCGGCGAGGACGAGCAGCCCCAGATCGGCCCCGGCCCGCAGCGGCGCGGGCAGCGCGCGGGCCCGGCCGCGCTCCGGGGCCTGCGCGGTGAGCGCGGGCACGGTCACGGCGAGCGCGCAGCCGACGGCGACGGCCACGCCGACCAGCCACACCGAGCCGCCCGCCCCCGCGCCGTCCAGCCGTAGGCCGATCCGCGACAGGGCGCCCTGCGAGGCGACGAGCCGGGTCAGCGGGCCCGCGAGGAGCGGTGCGACCAGCGCGGCGGGGAGTGCCAGGAGCAGCGCCTCGGCCGCCGCGAGCCCGGTGATCCGGGCGCGGGAGGCGCCGCGGGCCCGCAACGTCCGGGTCTCGCCCGCCCGTTCGGCACTCAGCAGCCGCGCGACGAGCAGCAGCGCGTACCCGGCGAGCAACACCATCTGCAGGGCGACGATCAGCAGGGTCGAACGCGCCACGAGCAGCGCCCGCTCGGCCCGGTCGAGCACGTCGGGCAGGTCCGTGCCCACCGCCGTCGTGCCCGCGAGCGCCTTGCTCGCCAGCAGCTCACGCGTGCCGGAGCGGGCGGCGTCCCGCAGCGCGTCGAGCCGCCCGGTCGTCATCGTCCGGAAGTCCGCCGACGTCAGCCACGCCGACTTCCCGTCGCTCACCTCGCCGCCGGTCAGCACCGACGCGTCGGCGAGCAGCGGCCCGTACGTCGTGAAGCCCAGCTTCTGCACCCCGCGCCCGCGGAGCTCGTCGAGCGTCCAGTACGGGGACTGCGGCCGGGCCGGGCGGTAGACGCCGGTCAGCGCGACGGTGACCTGCGGCCCGCCGAGCCGGTCGGTGAGCGTGAGCCGGTCGCCCGGCTCCAGCCGCAACTGCCGCGCCGCCACGGCCGGAAGCGCCGCCTCGATCACCCGGCCGCGGGGCGCGCGCGGCATCCTGCCCGCGGTGATCCGCACCTCCGCGCGCTCGATCGCCGCGAACTTCGTCAGGTCCGGCTGCCTGCCGCGCGGGACGTGCGGCAGCGCGTACGGGCCCGAGGTGAGGAACGACTCACGGCGTACGGGCAGTCCGTCGAAGGTGTGCCGGGCGCCCTTGTCGAGCGCGACGACGGCCGCTTCCCGCCCCTCGGCGGGGACGTCGGCGCGGACCACGAGCGCGGTCGCCGCCGCGTCCCGGGTGCGCAGGGAGTGGCGCAGCGAGGCGTCACCGACCGCCGCGGAGAAGGCGCTCAGCATGGCGAGCACCGAGGTGGTGAGGAGGACGGCGAGCACCGCCGCGGTCAGCAGCAGGCGGTGCGCCCGTACCCGTAGGAGGACAAAACCCCACACCCGTGCCGTCCCCACATCCCCGTACACGCTGCACGCGCTGGTCGTGCGCCCCCGAAACTATGTCCGGATGCTGTCACGAGGGGAGGGCTTTGTCAGCCCGCGGTGTTCATCCGGCTGTATTCACCATGGACGCCGCCGCGTACGTCAGGTAGTTCCACAGCGTCCGCTCGTGCTCCTCGCTGAGCCCCAGGCTGTCCACCGCGTCCCGCATGTGGCCGAGCCACGCGTCGTGCGCCGCCCGGTCCACCTGGAACGGGGCGTGCCGCATCCGCAGGCGCGGGTGCCCCCGGTTGTCGCTGTACGTGCGGGGGCCGCCCCAGTACTGCATGAGGAACAGGGCGAAACGCTCCTCTGCGGGGCCCAGGTCCTCCTCCGGGTACATGGGGCGGAGCAGGGGGTCCTGGGCGACGCCCTCGTAGAAGCGGTGCACCAGGCGGCGGAAGGTCTCCTCGCCGCCCACCTGCTCGTAGAACGTCTGCTCCTGAAGCGTGTCGCGCGGGATCTCAGTCACCCGTCCATGCTCTCAGACGGCCGGACCGAGGACTCGGGGCTTAGGTCTCGCTGATCCGGCGTCGCGGCAGCACAGTGGACGTATGGGACCTGGTGCTGTCGGTGACCTCGATTTGCTCGCCGTACGGGCGCGGGCCGCGCTCGCGCGGGAGATCGCGCAGAGCGGGGTGTGGGACGCGGACGGGGACCCGGGCGGCCGCTGGCGCACCGCGTTCGAGGAAGTGCCGCGCCACCTCTTCGTCCCGTACTACTTCCTCGGCGTACCCGGCGGCTACGAACGGCTCTGGGGCGAGCACCCCGACCCCGAGCGGCGCGAACGCTGGCTGCGCGGGGCCTACGCCGACCAGCCCCTGGCCACCCGGCTGCGCGACGGCGAACTCGTCTCCTCCAGCAGCCAGCCCTCGCTCATGGCCCGGATGCTCGTCGACCTCGGCGTACGGGACGGGGACCGCGTCCTGGAGATCGGCGCGGGCACCGGCTACAACGCGGCGCTCCTCGCCCACCGGCTCGGCGACGAGCGGGTGACGACCGTCGACCTCGACCCCGAGATCACCGAATCGGCCCGGAACCATCTCGCCGCCGCCGGACACCGGCCCGCCGTCGTCACCGGGGACGGGGCGCGCGGCTGCCCCGAGCGCGGCCCGTACGACCGGATCATGGCGACCTGCGCGCTGCGCTCCGTGCCCGTGGCGTGGCTCGGGCAGTGCGCGCCCGGGGCCCGGATCCTCGCCCCGCTGTCCACCGGGCTGCTCGCGCTGACCGTGCGGGACGCGACGCGTGCGGAGGGGCGGTTCCTGCACACCCCGGCGTACTTCGTCGCGCTGCGCGGCGTGGGGGCTCCGCCGGTGCAGCACATCGGGGGGTTGCCGCGGCGGGTTCTGCGGGACGAGCTGTTCCGGTTCTTGTTGACGCTCACGGCCGGGGCCATGGACCCCAACGAGGCGCTCGCGCTGTTCGAGCGGGAGGGGAGGCCTGGGCGCGAACGGTTCGGGGTGACCGTTGGTGGGGGGCGGGAGTGGGCCTGGTTGGATGATCCCCGGGGGCCTTATGTGTGGGGGATCGGGGGATCGCCGTAGGGGGGCGTGGCCGTTGCCGGGTGCGCGTGCGTCGTGGCTGGTCGCGCAGTTCCCCGCGCCCCTGAAGGCGAGCGGCTACGCCGCGCCTCCATCGGGGGTGTGACCCCATTGATGGCGTCGCCCCTGAGATGGCGCACGGAGTGCGCGTCTCAGGGGCGCGGGGAACTGCGCGATCAGCCCCCACCGGGCCGCGGATGGACCGACTACCGCCCGAGCCCCTAGATCCGGTGAATGGTGATTGTGGTCCATGCCCCGACGTGGACCCGGTCGCCATCCTGCAGCGGAACCGGGACGAAGGGCTGGATCGGCTCCTCGCCGCCGTTGACCGTCGTGCCGTTCGTCGAGTTCTGGTCGACGACCGCCCACGTACCGTCCGGCTGCTGCACAAGCACCGCGTGCGAGTGCGAGACACCCGGGTCCTCCGGCGGCACCGACAGATCGATGTCCGGGGTGTCGCCGGTGGAGTGGCGGCGGCGCCCGATCGTGACCTGGTTGCCGGTGAGCTGGCGCTGCTGCTCGGGCGAGTACGCGGGCAGGTTCAGGCCCGACGCCTCGGGGCCGCTGCGGTGCATCATCGCCATGAAGTACTCGCGGTCCGGGCCGATCGTCGCCGACCAGCTCACCGCGTACTGCGGCCGCTGCTGCTGCTGAGGCGCCTGCGGTGCCTGCGGCGCCTGCGGCGCTTGAGGTGCCTGCTGGTGTGCCTGCGGCGGCTGCTGCTGGAACGGCGGTGCCGTCGTCGACGGAGCCGACGCCGGCGCGGGGCCGGACGACGGGGGCGAGATCACCCAGTCGTCACCGTTCGTACCACCGGGGCTCGGCGGACCCTGCGGATGCCCCTGCGGCGGACCCTGCGGATGCCCCTGCGGCGGACCTTGCGGAGGCCCTTGCGGCGACTGCGGCCGCCCGAAGTCAGGGAACGGCTGCGGCGGCCCCGACTGCGGCTGTCCGGGCTGTCCGGGCTGCCCCGGCTGACCCGGATGACCCGGCTGGCCGGGATGCTGCGGCGCGGGCGCCGGAGGCTGCTGCTGGAACGCCTGCGGGAGACCGCCCCGGTCCCGTTCGGCCCCGGCGGCGGCGGGAACGGCGACGGGCCCGAGGGCTCGCTGCCGAACGGGCTCGGCGGGATCGGCTCTGCGGGCCGGTTCATCTGCGAGGGGCGCGAGCCCTGGTACTCGTACGGGTCGGGCCCCTGCGGCGGCTGCTGGAAACGCAGCGCCGGGTTGAGACCCCCAGGACCACCAGGCCCACCAGGCCCACCAGGCCCACCAGGCCCACCAGGACCACCGGGACCGGGGCCACCGGGCCCGCCCTGCGTGGGCAGCGGCGGGTTCGGGGCCGCCGGGGTGTACGACGTCGCCGTGTTCGTGAGGAAGTTCCAGCGGCACTCCTCGCAGAACGGCGCGCCGCCCTCACGCGGCGTACGGCACTGCGGGCACAGCTCGGGCGCGCCGCCCGCGCTCCCCGGCGCCTGCGGCACGGACGGTCCGGGATATCCGTAACCGGCGGCCGGGGGCGGCGGGGGCGGGGGCACGGCACCGGTCATGCGGTGACCGCAGACCTCGCACCAGTCATCGGAACCCGACTGGTGTCCGTTCGGGCAGGTCGGCATGTCGGCGCTTCCCCCTCTCCTTCGCACGTACTCGTATCCGTTCATATCCGCACGTATTCGTACGTGACCGTACGTTCAGTCTGCGTAGCCACGTGGCCGGCTACCTGCATCGGTACCCGGTCCGAGCTGCTACTTCTTCACGCGAACCGTCTTGGTGGACCGGGTCTCGAGAGTCATCTCGTCGGCCTCCGCGACCTTCGCCTTCAATCGAACAGTACCTTCCGCGGCGTCGACCACGTCCACCACCTTCGAAAGCAGTTTCGCCGTATCCGCGTTGCCCGACAGGGCCGCGAGCTGGACAGCGCGGCCGAGTTTCGCCGTCGCCCCGTCGGCGTCGCCGGCCTTGCGCGCGTCCAGGCCCTGCTGGATGACCTGCGCCAGTTCGGCCTGCCCGGTGTAGTGCGCGACCTGCGGGTTGATCGACGTGGAGGCGGCCATGTCGTCCGTCCACACGGCGCGGACGAGACCCTGCGAGAGGGTCTGCGCCGAGCCGTCCTGCTGCGGGACGACCAGGGAGACGCGGGCGGCGAGCATCTCCTGGCCGATCTCGGCGTGGGGGACCTGCACGCACACGTGGTAGTCGCGGGACTCGTCGCCCCACGATCCCGTCGGGTAGTCGCCCGCGCGGGGGCCCGCCTCGGTGCGGCGGCCGGTCAGGTCGCCGACCGTGGGCGCCACCTGCTTGACGAACTTGACCTCGGAGCCGAGCGGCGTCCATAGACGCAGGGAGACGTCGGCCACCTCCTTGCCCATCGCCGTCTCCATCATCTGCGTGAAGTCGGACGCGAGGTGCGCGGGGTCGGCGACGATGTCGGCGGTGCCGAGCAGCGCCGAGGCGACGCCTGTGACCTCTTTCACCTCCCAGTCCGTGCCGACGCCCCGCGCGTCACAGGTGAAACGGCCCGCGCACGCGTCGAGCGTGGCGCGCAGGTCCTCCGGCGACTCGTGCTCGTTGCGCCCGTCGGTGAGCAGGATGCCGTGGCGGATGGAGACGTCCGCGGAGGACAGCAGACGGTCGGCCAGGCGCAGCCAGGTGCCGATCGCGGTGCCGCCGCCCGCGGTGAGCTTGCGCAGTGCCTGCTTGGCCTGTTCGCGGGTGGTGGGATCGGCGACGGCGAGCCGCCCCGCGCCCGGATAGACCTCCTTGGCGACGTGCGTGCCCGCGATCACCGCGAAGTGCACACCGTCGCGCAGGGTGTCGATCGCGGCGGCCGAGGCGTCCCGGGCGCCCCGCATCTTCGTCGGCGGGTAGTCCATCGACCCGGAGCAGTCGACCATGAGCGCCACCGCCGCGTCGGGGCTGTCACCCGCGCTGTACAGGTGCGGTGCGCCCACGGCGGTGCCGATGGTGCCACCGCCGGTGGACGTCACGGTGACGATCGCGTTGACCTCGCGGCCGCCCTCGGGCAGGTACTCGTTCTGGTACACCTCGACCGAGAACTGCGGGATGTTCGACTTCGAGAAGTTCGCCATGACGGTAAGTCCCCCCTAGACACAACCATGCATGCCCGTACAAGCCACGCCCGTACGGAGGCTCAGGCCGATCCTGCCCCTTGTCCCGGAACCGGGAACGGCAGCACCGCCACTGTTACGTTGTCGTGGCCACCGCCGTCGAGCGCGTGCCCGACGAGCACCTGGGCGCAGTGCAGCGGGCGCCGCGCCGCGTCCACGGGGACGACCCGCGCCATCTCCGGCGCGCTCTCCGCGTAGTTCCACAGCCCGTCGGTGCACACCACCACCACACCAGGCCGGTCCGGCTTGAAGGAAGCCGTGTGCGGCTCCAGTTCGTAGGCGTCCGCGCCGAGCCAGCCGGTGATCGCGTGGGCGCGCTCGTCGGCGTACGCCTCCGCCTCGTTCATCAGGCCCGCGGCGACCATCTGCGCGGCCCACGAGTCGTCCTCGGTGAGCCGGGCGGCGGGCGCCGTGCGGTCGTCGGGCACCCAGTAGGCGCGCGAGTCGCCGATCCAGCCGACGATCAGCAGCTCGCGCGTGATGATCGAGCCGACGATGGTGCAGGCCGGGGCGTTCTGGTGCGGCTGGTGCTCGCGCGCCGTCTCGGGCTCCTCGGCGAGGGCGTTGACCGCCTCGGCCGCCGCGACGATCGCCTCGTGCATGGCCTGCTGCGGGTGCGTGCCGCGGGGCAGCGACTCGTGCAGCGCCTCGTTGGCGGCGCGGGACGCGGCGAGGGACGCGTCGTCGGGGCGGGTCGCCGAGGAGACCCCGTCGCAGACGATGGCGACGACGGCGGGGGAGCCGTCGGGCAGCGCGGCCGAGGAGACCGCGAACGCGTCCTCGTTGCGGTGGTGGCGCAGGCCGCGGTCGCTGACGGCGGCGACCGCCCCCAACTCCCGCTCCATGTGGTCGCGTTCGCGCGGCTGGGCGTGCCCGCAGTTCTCGCAGTACCCGTCCGCGTCGACCTGTCCCGCGCGGCACGCCACGCACACCTTCGTGCCCGCGGGCGGCGTCGCGGCCTCCAGGATCTCCGGCGGCACCGTCCGCGGATCGGGCGCGGCCAGCTCGAAGTCACCGCCCGCGCCCTCCGCCGGGTCGTCCAGCTTCACGGCGGCGGGCAGCTCCGTGCCGCCGGACTCGATGCCGGGGATCTCGGCCGGTACGTGGAGGGGCGCGGGCGTGTCCGCACTGCCCGGCGCGGGCGCGTCGGGCCAGTCCACCTCGGGGGCGGCCTGCGCCTGCGGCGCGGTCATGGTCAGCGTCGGCTGGTCGCCGGAGCCCGGCGGCGCCGACGGCACCGAGGACAGGTCGTACCCACACGCGCCGCAGAAGCGGTCGCCCTCGTCGAGCGGCTCCTCGCAGCTGGGACACACGGACATAGCGGCCGCCTTGTGCGTCTGCGCCATCAACTCACACCCACGTCCGGGGGCGGTAGCGGTTGGCCCGCTCCACCAGTTCGATCCTCTCCTCGCCGCGCTGAGCGAGCCTGGCCAGTGTCCGGTACGAGCGCTCCAGGCCGAGGCGCAGGCCGCGCTCGTCCAGATCGTTGCCGAGCACCACCGCGCGCCCGGGACCCGCAGGCTGACCGGAACCCTGCCTACCGGAGAGTACCCAGTCGAGCGCCGTGCCGAGGACCTCGGTGGACAACTGCTCGCGGCGCACGGCGTCGAGCCCGAACGAGTCGAGCGCCTCCACCTGTCCGGCCGCCGCGGTCAGATCGTTCAGCAGCGGGTCCCCGTTCAGCCCCTCGGTCATCCGGCCCCGCAGGCGCGCCCGTACCGAGGCGACGCGGGCCGCCGTGTAGTGGATCGACGACTCCGGGACCGACTCCAGGGTGCGCACCGCGCCGCCCCGGTCGCCCGCCGCGAGCTGTACGCGCGCCAGACCGAACGCGGCGCTGACGTAGCTCGGGTCGGTGGACCACACGAGGCGGTAGTACTCCGCCGCGTTGTCCAGCTGCCCGAGCACCTCGGCGCAGACGCCGAGCGCCAGCTTCGGCGCGGGCTCGCCGGGGAACGCGTCGTACACCGCGTCGAACGACAGGGCCGCGCTCTCGTGGTCGCCCGTCGCGAGCGCCGCCACGCCCCGGTACCAGACCACCCGCCAGTCGTCGGGGTGGTCGGCCTCCAGGGCGGCGAGGCCCCGTACGGCGGAGTCGAGTTCACCCATCTCCAGGCGGGCCCGCAGCTCGCGCAGGCGCAGCTCCAGGGAGCCGGTCGGCGCGGCGTGCAGGGCGGCGATCAGCTCGGCGGGCGCGGACGCCATCAGGCCCGCGAGGAACCCGGCGTTCGGATCGCCCGGATCCACCCGCGGCACCGGCAGGGCGAGCGCCGTCAGCGGTGCCTGCAACTGCTTGACCAGCGCGGACGGCGACGGCGGCAGCGCGGGCACGGGTGGGGGAGCGGCGAGCGCGGCGGCCTTCTGCCGGCCCTGTCCGTTCTGCTTGCCCTGCCCGTTCTGTCGGCCCCGTCCCGGCCGCCGTACGCGGACGGGCACGGCCCGCGCCCCGAGGCGCGACACCTCGCCTTCGAGGCGGCCGAACAACTCCGTGTCCGTGACCTTCACTTCGGGCCCGAACAGCGTCGACAGGGCGGGGCGCGGCCGGTTCGTCTGCAGCGCGACGACCTCGCGCAGCACACCGGTCAGCTGCTCGCTCATCTCCTGCGCGGAGGCGAACCGGCGGGCCGGGTCCGGGTCGGTGGCCCGGACGAGCAGCCGGTAGAAGGACTCGTAGCGGCGGAAGACCTCGATGGTGTCGGGGTCGGGCAGCGAGTCCACGAAGACGTTGGTGTAGCCCTGGAAGTCGAAGGTCAGGACCGCGAGCGTACGGGCGACGGTGTACAGGTCGGAGGCGATGGACGGGCCGACCTCCGCCACCTCGGGCGCCTGGTAGCCCACCGTGCCGTAGATCGCGGACTCGTCGTCGTCCATCCGCCGGACCGCGCCCATGTCGATGAGCTTGAGCTGGTCCTCGGTCTGGATCGCGTTGTCGACCTTGAAGTCGCAGTACAGCAGGTTGCGGCTGTGCAGATGCCCGAGCGCCTCAAGGGCCTCGATGCCGTACGCGCACGCCTGCTCGACCGCGAGCGGGTCGCGCTTGCCGTCCGGCGTGCGCCGCTCGTTGGCGATCTCCTTGAGCGACTTGCCGCCGACGTACTCCATGACGATGTAGCCGTCCATGGAGCCGGTGCGCTGGTCGAGGTGTTCGACGAAGTTGTAGATCCGGACGATGTTGGAGTGCTCGATCTCCGCGAGGAAGCGGCGCTCCGAGATGGCCGCCGCCATCGCGTCCTGGTCACCCGTGTCGAGCAGGCCCTTCAGGACGACCCAGCGGTCGGAGACGGCCCGGTCTATGGCGAGGTAGACCCAGCCGAGCCCGCCGTGCGCCAGACAGCCCACGACCTCGTACTGACCGTGCACCACATCGCCGGGGCCGAGCTTCGGCACGAACGAGTACGGGTGCCCGCACTTCGTGCAGAACCCCTCCGTCCGGCCCGGCCGGCCACCGCGCGCCCGGCCGACCGGGGCGCCGCAGTCCGACCGCGAGCAGAATCGCTTCCGCTCGGGGACCTCCGGGTTCTCCTGCACCATCACGCGCGGGTCGGGCCGCGGCACGTCCGGCACCCGGACGAGCCCGGCGCCGAGCCGCGCCCGCCCCGAACCGCTCGCCGACGTGCCCGAGCTGCGCACGGAGACCGACCGCGACGACCGTGATGTCGGGCTCCCGGAAAGGGAACGCGACAGCCGCCCCGACACCGACCGGCGCGACTGCGACGACCGCGACGAGGCGCGCGACGACGCCCGCGAACTCGACGCCGAACTCTGCGACCCGCGCGATCCGCCGCCCGCGATCCCGGTCGCCGGCGACACCACCAGCCCGGTCGGCGACACGACCGGGGCGAGCCCGCACGTGTCGCAGTACAGCTCGCCGCCGCCGACGTCCTCGTAGGAGCCGGTACAGCCGGGCCGCTGACAGCCCCGGTCGGCGACGATCCCTGCTGATGCCGGCGCCGGTCCCGGTGCAGAGCCCGGTGCCGAGCCCTGCGCCGGTCCGCGCGCTGAGCCCTGCGCCGAGTGCGGTGTCGAGCCCGGTGTCGAGCCCTGCGCCGGTCCGCGCGCTGAGCCCTGCGCCGAGTGCGGTGTCGAGCCCGGTGTCGAGCCCTGCGCCGGTCCGCGCGCTGAGCCCTGCACCGAGCCCGGTGCTGAACCCGGTGTCGAGCCCTGCGCCGGTCCGCGTGCTGAGCCCTGCGCCGAGTGCGGTGCTGAGCCCGGTGTCGAGCCCTGCGCCGGTCCGCGCGCTGAGCCCTGCACCGAGCCCGGTGCTGAACCCGGTGTCGAGCCCTGCGCCGGTCCGCGTGCTGAGCCCTGCGCCGAGTGCGGTGCTGAGCCCGGTGTCGAGCCCTGCGCCGGTCCGCGCGCTGAGCCCTGCGCCGGTCCCTGCGTCGAGCCCGGCACCGATGCCTGCACCGAGCCCGGTGCTGAGCCCGGTGCCGAGCCCTGCGCCGAGTGCGGTGCCGAGCCCGGTGTCGAGCCCTGCACCGAGCCATGCGCCGAGCCCGGTGTCGAGCCCTGTGCGGGCACCCGTACCGGCGCGCCCTCCGGTTTTAGCCCGCAGGTGTCGCAGTACAGCTCCCCGCCCATGTCCTCGTAACGCCCGGTGCAACCGGGCCGCGTGCACTTCTGCCCCTCGGCCATGGCTACGACTCCCCCCTCCGGTCGCTGGGCGCCGCCCGCTCGGGGCCGCCCGACGACAACACCTCGGCGGCCGCCCGCTGGTAGCGAAGCACCGCCTCACCCGCCACCCGCAGATCGCAGGGCGCGCTCCACAGCATGCGGCGCGCCGCGTCGTACCGCTCCACGAGGAACGGGTCCTCCGCGAACCCGAGCCGGGCCACCTTCGCCTTGTACGCGTCGAGCCGCCCGCGCAGTTCGGCGCGGACGGCCAGGGGCTGGGTCACCGCCGTCAACGACTCGCGGGCGCGCAGCAGTTCGTCGTCGGCCTTCGTCTCCAGGGACTCCAGGAGCGGCGAGAGCCGGTGCCACTGGCCGTGTCTGCGGTACTCGGCGGCCCGCGCCAACTGCTCCTGCAACGCGATCGGCGGCCCCGACACCGCGGGCACCTCCGACGCCGCGATCTTCGCGAGGACCTCGCCGCGCGCCGATCTCGCCTCGGCGAGCGTACGGTCCGCGCGCGAGAGCACGTCCCGCAGCCGGCCGAGCCGCGCCTCCGCGTCCTGCCGCACCGTCAGCACGGCCTCGATCTCGCGCCGCACCTCTTCCAGGGCGCGCGCCTGCCGGTCGTACGCCGTCGTGTCCGGCCGCCCGCCCCCCGGGGCCGAACTGCCCGACGCCTTCCGCCAGTACGTGAGCGGGTCCGAGACCACTTCCTCGCGCAGCCGGGTCAGCGCGGAGGTGATCCGCTCCAGGTCGTCCCCGGACGGGTGCTCACCGGGCCGTACGCCGACCGAGTGCGCGAGGCGGCGTGTGCGGTGCAGCTCGGCGGCGAGCAGGTCGATCCGGGCGGGCAGCGCCGACCACACCGCGTCGGCGGCGACGACCATGTCCAGGGACGACGCGTACAGCTCGTTCATCCGCTCCACGAGCGCGGCGAGCGTGAAGTGCTCGGACAGCTTCGCCGGACCGGTGATCGACTGCGCCCCGCCGTTCGTGCCCGCGCCCGGCGCGACCGTGACGGACTCGCCGCGCAGCAGCTCCGTCAGCTGCGTGAGGTCCTCCCGGTTCGGCCACTTGCGCCGGGAACGGACGTCGCGCGCGGAGCGCAGCGCCCCCGTGTACGCGTCGAAGTACGTCCAGAGCAGCGTGATCGCCTGCTCGGCGGCGGCCCAGCGCTCCCGGGTCGCCCCGGTGAGCTGCGCGCCTTCGAGCAGGCGTCGCCCGGCGTGGTCCTGGAGCGCGAGCAGCGATGTCTCGATCGCCTCGTGCTCGGCACCGAGCCGGGCGAGGGCACGGTCCACCTCGTCCCGGTCCATCACCGGACCAGGGGGTCCCGCGACGCCCATCGATCACCTCTCGCTTCTTTCGGTTCCCACATCGGACAGCGTGCCGGGCCGGTCACTTGTACTTGGGCGCGGGCGGTCCCTCCGACGCGCCGAGCGCGGTCTTCAGCCAGCGGTCGTACGACGTCTGCCAGCCGCCGCCCGGCTTGCGGTAGTCCTCCAGGACCTCGTTGACCCGGCGGACCAGCTCGTCCGAACCTTTCTTCATGGCGACGCCGTAGTACTCCTCGGTGAACGGCTCGCCCTTGAGCTGCACCGTGGGGTCCTGCGCGGCCTGGCTCGCCGCGAGGGCGCCGTCGGTGACCACCGCGTCGACCTCGCCGAGCTGGAGGCGCACCAGGCAGTCCAGCTGGTTCGGCACCGTCGTGGAGATGTCGGTGTCCTCGGGGATCTTCTTCTCCGCCAGGCCCTGCTTCAGCGCGGTCTCGGCGGTCGAACCGGCGGCGGAGCAGACCCGCTTGCCGCCGAGCGTGTCGTCGAACCCGTCGATCCCCGACGCCTTCGGGGCGAGCACCTGCTGGCCCGTCTGGAAGTACGCGGTGGAGAAGTCGACGTCCTTGAGGCGCTCGCAGCTGATGGTCATCGTGCGGACCACCATGTCGACGTCGCCGCGCTTGATCGCCGGGATGCGCTGGTTGGTGGGGATGGCCTTGAAGCGGATCTTGTCGGGGCTGCCGAGGATCTCCTTGGCGATCTCGTGCGCGAGATCGATGTCGAAGCCCTCCAGCTCACTTGACTTCCCCGTGCTGTTCGGGTCGCGGTAGCCCCACCGGTAGCTGTTCTGGTCGACGCCGACCGACAGATAGCCCCGGTCCTTGATGTCCTGCACCGCGCCGCCGCTGTCACTGCCGGACCGGCTGACACTGCGCTCCGGTTCCTTGCCCGGCACGTCCGGATCGCAGTCGTCGGCCGCGGCCTGGACACCGGTGGCGACACCACCGGCTCCGGTCTCCGCGGGCGCCGCGTCCGCGTGGCCGCCGCTGCCGACGCCGCGCTGCGTCAGGGGGAGCAGCAGCGCGAACACCACCGTCAGGGCGCAGGCCACCGCCATCGACGCCACGCCGCCCCAGCCGCGCAGACTCACCCCGCGGATGCCGTGATCACGTCGTGGCCCTCGTAGCCCTTGTAGCCCTCGTAGCCCTCGTGGCCCTCGTGGCCTTCGTTCCCTCATCGCCGCACCCCCTCTCACCGGTACTCCGACAGCCTGCGCCCGATGCCGAGCACCGCGCCCACCGCGGCGAGCACGGCCAGCACGGCCGCGCCGACGGGCAGCCCCGTCATCGCGTCACGGCCGCCGCCCGCCTCGCTGCTGAACTGACGCTGCTCGTGCGCGAGCGCCTTGTCGAGATTCTGGTCCACCAGATCGAAGCACTCACCCGTCGGCTTGTCCTGCTTCGATCCGATGATCTTGTCGAGCGCGGCCTGGTAGTCGCCGTCCTCGTCCTTGTTCCGCGCGTCGGTGTGGCGCTTGAGCCACTCCTTCATGCTGGCGTTCGCCCCGCCGACGGGCGTGCGCCCCGCCGCGTCGTCGGCCAGCCCGTCCGCCGCCGTCAGCTTCGCCGCAAGGACGTCCATCTGCTTCTGGAAGTCGACGTCGTACTTGTCCTTGGTCTCGCCCTTGACGGTCGTCGTCTCGGCGCCCCGGCTGACCAGCGTCAGGTTCTCGTTCCCGCGCGCCTTCAGGGAGGCGATGGACGCGTCGTGCAGCACGTTCAGCGACCGTACGCCGTGGTCGTACGAGGCGTTGAGCCCGCTGCGCGCGACCGTGTGCCCCACGACGAGCCACAGCAGGACGACGACGGAGGCGGCCGTGGCGGCGAGCATCCCGTGGTTGAACACCCGGTTCGTCCGCCGGTAGTTGCGCCGCTGCGCCCACACCAGGAAGCCGAGCGCGAGCACGCCGACCGCGATCGCGATCCAGGGGTACGGGGTCGCCGCGTCGTAGTCGTCGCGCAGCCGCTGGTTCTCGGTCGTGTAGAGATTCTCCGCCTCGGGGAGCATCTCGGTCTGCATCTTCTCGTTCGCGTACCGCAGGTAGGCGCCGCCCAGCGGGAAGCCCTGCCGGTTGTTGGCGCGGGCCCGCTCGATGAGGCCCTTGTACTGCGGCAGCAGCGTGTTGAGCTTCGCGATGGTTTTGGCGGAGGGCGAGCCAGGATCGGTGCTCGCGGCCGCGGTGACGAGCTTGCCGGCGGCCGTACGGATGTCCTTCTCGTACCGGTCGCGGACGGCGGCGGGCTCCTGGCCGCCCGCCAGGAAGCCGCTGGACGCGGCGGTGTTGGCGTCCGCCAAGGAACGGTAGATGTCGGCCGCGTCCGCGCTCAGCGGCTGGCTGGAGCGCAGCACGTCGTCGGCCGCCGCCGAGCGGTCCGTCATCTGCCACGCCGTCGTCGCCCCGAACGCGACGACGAGCAGTGCGAGCAGCGCGCCGATGATCCGCAGCCGGCCGGGCTCGGTGGTCGCCGCCGAACGCAGGCGGTCGACGCCTTCCGCCCAGGCGGTTCGCCTTGCCGGCGTGGGTGGGGGTACGGGTGTGGGTGCGGGCATGGCTGGTACGGGGTGCGGCGCCGGCGGTTGCTGCGGAGGCACGTTCGGCCTCGGCGGCGCGGCGCTCCCGTTCGGCGGGTGTGTCACTCGACCCTCCCCCATGGAGTCGTACGTCGGCCGCAAGTATCGCTGCCGCGCCGGACATCCGCACAGCCATTCACTGGATCTTGTTTTCCGGCCCCTCCCTTGAACACGAACTGGGGGTGTGTTCGGTTCCCGAGCACGAGTGCCAGCCTGCGGCGGTCCTCTTGTTCTCCGGGTGCGGCGCCGTCGTGGCTGGTCGCGCAGTTCCCCGCGCCCCTGGGACGCGCACTTCGTGCGGCGGTCCTTTTGTTCTTCGGGTGCGGTGCCGTCGTGGTTGCTCGCGCAGTTCCCCGCGCCCCTGGGGCGCGCACTGCGTGCGGCGGTCCTTTTGTTCTTCGGGTGCGGCGCCGTTGTGGTTGCTCGCGCAGTTCCCCGCGCCCCTGGGACGCGCACTTCGTGCGGCGGTCCTCTTGTTCGCCGGGTGCGACGCCGTCGTGGCTGGTCGCGCAGTTCCCCGCGCCCCTGAGATGCGCACTGCGTGCGCCATCTCAGAGGGGCGCGCGTGATGCGCCCCGCGCAAGGGCGCCTCGCACGGCGGCGGCGCGCCTAGGAGGGGCGCACGTGGGAAGCGCCCCATGGGGCTGCGGCGGAGCCGCATGCTTCAGGGGCGCGGGGAACTGCGCGACCAGCCACGACGCGACCCGCACTCGGCGACGAGAGATCCGGCCCTACGGCGCGACCCTCACCCCGCAAAGGCCCGCCGCAACCTCGCATGGACCGCAGGCACCGCCCCCACAAAGTCCAGCCCCAACAACCCCGCCCCCAGAACGGGCCGCTCGGACACCACCCGGACCACCGCCTTCGGCGCCCGCTCACCCAGCAACTCCCGCACACGGGAATCGAGCTGAGGATGGCGCGCGGCCAGCACACTCCCCCCGAGCAGCACAGGCACCTCCTCCTCCAGCAGATCCAGCCGCCGCAGCGCAACCGTCGACATGGCCACCACTTCCTCGGCCATCCGGTCCACGAGCCGCCGGGCCACCGGATCCCCGTCCGCCGCGGTGGCGAACAGCACGGGCGCGCACTCGTGCCGCCGCGCCGCCGCCAACCGCCCGAGGTGCAGCGCCTCGATCAGCGCGTACATGGAGGACAGCCCGAAGTGCTCGGGGAGCGTGCGCATCAGGGCCGTGCGCTCCCCGCGCCCGTCCTCCGCCCGCGCCGCGTACCAGAGCGCCTCGTCGGCGAGCCCCCCGCCGCCGCCCCAGTCCCCGGACATCTTCCCGATCGCGGGGAACCGCGCGGTACGCCCGTCGGGCAGCATGCCCACGCAGTTGATCCCGGCGCCGCACACGACGGCGACCCCGCGCGGCTCGGCGTCCTCCAGAAGCCCGGCCCGCAGCACGGCGAACGTGTCGTTGCGTACGTCCACACTCGCCGCCCCGGACCAGCCACGCGCGCGTACCGCCCGCGCGAGCTGCTCCTCCTCGACCGGCAGATCGGCGTTGGCGAGACAGGCCGAGACGTGGTCGACGGTGTCGACGCCCGCCTGCGCGAACGCCCGGCCGACCGCCTCCGCGAGGACGTCCACGGCCGGCTCGACGCCCACGTAGGGCGGTTGGAACCCGCCGCCGCGGGCCATGGCGACGACACTGCCGTCGGCCGCGACCACCGCGACGTCGGTCTTGCTGTTCCCCGCGTCGATGGCAAGGACGGTCATGCCCACGCGAGATGCTCCCGGTTGTGCGCGATCAGCTGGTCGGTGAGGTGCTCGGCGTACTCGATCTGGCCGATCAGCGGATGGGCGAGCAGCGCCTTGAAGACGCGTTCCCGGCCCCCGCGCAGCGCGGCGTCCAGGGCGAGGTCCTCGTAGGCGGTGACGCCCGCCACGAGGCCCGCGTACAGCGGGTCGAGGCGCGGCACGGGCAGCGGACGCGCGCCCTTGCCGTCGACGGCGGCCTGCACCTCGATGACGGCGTCGTCGGGCAGGAACGGCAGGGTGCCGTTGTTGTACGTGTTGACGACCTGGTGCGCGGACCCGCCCCCGCCGAGGAGTGACGCGGCGAGGTCCACGGCCGCCTCGCTGTAGAAGGCGCCGCCGCGCTTGGCGAGCAGCGCGGGCTTCTCGTCGAGCGTCGGGTCGCCGTACATCTTCAGCAGCTCGCGCTCCATCTCGGCGACCTGCGCGGCCCGCGACGGCTTGGTGCGCAGCTCCCGTACGACGGCGTCGTGCTGGTAGTAGTAGCGCAGGTAGTACGAGGGCACGACCCCGAGCCGGTCGACGAGCGTGCGCGGCATGTGCAGGTCCTCGGCGATCGCGTCCCCGTGCTCGGCGATGAGGCGCGGCAGCAGGTTCTCGCCGTCCGGGCCGCCGAGGCGGACGCCCAGCTCCCAGGTGAGGTGGTTGAGGCCGACGTGGTCGAGGTGCACCTCGCCGGGCGCCACGTCGAGCAGCTTGGCGAACTTGCGCTGGAAGCCGATGGCCACATTGCACAGCCCGACGGCCTTGTGCCCGGCTTGCAGCAACGCGCGCGTGACGATGCCGACCGGGTTGGTGAAGTCGATGATCCAGGCGTCCGGGTTGGCGCGGCGCACACGCTCGGCGATGTCGAGCACGACGGGCACGGTCCGCAGCGCCTTCGCCAGGCCGCCCGCCCCGGTCGTCTCCTGGCCGACGCAGCCGCACTCCAGGGGCCACGTCTCGTCCTGGTTGCGCGCGGCCTGGCCGCCGACGCGCAGCTGGAGCAGCACGGCGTCGGCGTCCGCCACGCCCTCGTCCACGTCGGACGTTGTACGTATGACTCCCGGGTGGCCCTGCTTGGCGAAGATGCGGCGGGCGAGGCCGCCCACCAGTTCCAGGCGGTCGGCGGCGGGGTCGACGAGCACGAGCTCCTCGATCGGCAGCGTGTCCCTCAGCCGCGCGAAACCGTCGATGAGTTCGGGGGTGTAGGTCGATCCTCCGCCGACCACTGCGAGCTTCATAACTGTCCTTACCGTCCTTACTGCCGTTAGCCCTTGACCCCGGTGAGGGTGACGCCTTCGACGAAGGCTTTCTGTGCGAAGAAGAAGACGATGCAGACCGGCGCCATCACGAGCAGCGTCGCGGCCATCGTCAGGTTCCAGTTGACGCTGTGCGCGGACTTGAACGATTCGAGCCCGTAACTGAGCGTCCAGGAGGCCGGGTTCTGGGCCGCGTAGATCTGCGGCCCGAAGTAGTCGTTCCAGCAGTAGAAGAACTGGAACAGCGCGATCGCGGCGATGCCCGGCTTGGCCATCGGCACGACGATCTTCAGCAGGGTCCGCAGCTCACCGCAGCCGTCGACCTTCGCCGACTCGATGTACTCCTTCGGGATCGTCAGCAGGAACTGACGGAGCAGGAAGATCGAGTACGCGTCGCCGAACGCCATCGGGATGATCAGCGGCCACAGCGTCCCGGAGAGATGGAACTGCTGCGCCCAGACGAGATACATCGGGATGACGATGACCTGCGGCGGCAGCATCATCGTCGAGATGACGAGCAGCATCGCCGTCCGCCGCCCGCGGAAGCGGAACTTGGCGAGTGCGTAGGCGACGGGCACGGCCGAGCAGACGGTGAAGAGCGTGCCCAGGCCCGCGTAGAGGAGCGAGTTCTTCCACCAGTCGAGGAACCCGTCGGTCCGGAAGACGGTCTTGTAGTTCTCCCAGTGCCAGGAGCTGGGCCACAGATCGCCGCTCATCGCCTGGTCGTCGCTCATCACGGACGTCAGGAAGACGAAGACGAACGGCAGGACGAAGAGGAGCGCGACGGCGATCGCGATGCTGTGGACGGCGATCCAGTGCAGGACGCGCTTGCGGCGGGCGCGGGCGTCGGCCGGGCCTCTCCCGGAGGAGGTGGCGGCGGCCGCGGTGGCCGCCGGGCGCAGGGTCGTAGTGGTCATGGGGGATCAGTCCTCCGCCGAGAGCAGGCCCGAGCGCTTGCGCATGAGCAGCATGGTCACGGCCATCGCGATGACGAACAGGACGAGCGAGAGCACGCACGCCGCGCCGGTGTTGAAGTTCTGGAAGCCCATCGAGTAGACGAGCTGGGGGACGGTCAGCGTCGAGTGGTCGGGGTACCCCGGCTGGATCACGGACCCGGGTCCGATGGAGACACCGGAGGCGATCTTCCCGGCGACCAGCGCCTGCGTGTAGTACTGCATCGTCTGTACGACACCGGTCACCACGGCGAACATCACGATCGGCGTGATCGACGGCCAGGTCACGAACCGGAACTTGCTCCAGGCCCCCGCCCCGTCGAGCTCCGCCGCCTCGTACTGCTCCTTCGGTACGTCGAGGAGCGCGGCCATGAAGATGACCATGAGGTCGCCGATGCCCCAGAGCGAGAGCATGACCAGGGAGGGCTTGGCCCAGGCGGCGTCGTTGAACCAGTTGGGCCCCTCGATGCCGATCTTGCTCAGGACCTCGTTCACCGGCCCGGTGGCGGGATTGAGCAGGAAGACGAAGGCGACGGTCGCGGCGACCGGCGGAGCGAGATAGGGCAGATAGAACGCGGTCCGGAAGAACCCGACCCCGCTCTTGATCTTCGTCACGAGCAGCCCGAGCGAGAGCCCGAAGACGACCCGGAGCGCCACCATGATCACGACGAGCCACAGCGTGTTCCACAGGGCGGGCCCGAACAGCGGCATGTCCTGGAACACGTACTTCCAGTTCCGCAGCCCCACGAAGGTGGGCGCCTTGATCTGGTTGTAGTGCATGAACGAGAAGTAGACGGTGGCAAGGAGCGGATAGGCGAAGAAGACGCTGAACCCGATCAGCCAGGGCGAGAGAAAGCCGAGCGTGCGCAGTCTGCGGCGCGCGGGCCGGGAGAGTGTGAGTGCCATGCGCGAATTCCTGATCCTCAGTTCTGCGACTGCAGGGTGTCGGCGTCGATGAGCTTGTCGAGGCGTTGCAGCCCCTTCTTCAGATCCGGGACCTTCCCCGCCTCCTCGGTGTACGAGAAGTCCTGGAGCTGGACGACGTACATGCCGCCATTGGTCGACGGAGGCAGCACCTGGCTGTACTTGTTCTTGGCGATGTCGAGGAACGTGCGGAAGGTCGGATCGGCATCGAGCTTCGGCGAGGCGAGCGCGGCCTTCGTCGACGGCACGTTGTGAATGGCATTGGCGAACGCGACGACCTGGTCCGTGTCGGCGGTCAGGAACTTCACCAGCTCCCAGGCGGCGTTCTGGTGCTTGCTGCTGTGCGCGATCCCGGCGACGGTGCCGGTGAGATAGCCCCGCCCGTACGTCTCGGCCTGGTCGTCGGGGACGGGCAGCGGCGCGACGTCCCAGTCGAACTTCGCCTCGCTCTCGTCCAGCATCAGTCCGCGCCATTCCCCGTCCAGATGCATGGCGAGTTTCCCGCTGAGGAAAGCGTTCTGATTGGACATCTCATCGCCGAACGAGGTCCGGAACCGCTCAAGGGCGTTGTAGCCGCCCTGCGCGTCCATCAGCTTCTTCGCGGTGTCGAAGAACGCGTACGTAGCCGGGTCCTTGGACAGCCGGGACTTTCCGTCCTTGTCGAAGTACGTGGGCCCCCACTGGGCGAACAGCCGGTCGGGACTGTTCTGGTAGAGCCGGAAGTTGGGCATGAACCCGACGCGCTTGTACGAGCCCCCGTCCTTCTCCGTCAGCTTCTCCGAGTCGGCGATGAACTCGGACATCGTCTTGGGCGGGTGGGTGATGCCCGCCTCCTCGAACGCGTCCTTGTTGTAGTACATCCCGAAGGCGTCGGCGAGCAGCGGCAGGGCGCACTGATTGCCGTCGTAACTCGTGTAGTCGAGCAGCGACTGCGGAAAGACCTTCTTCTTGTCGAGCCCGGTCTTCCTCATGAACGGGTCGAGGTCGACCCACATGCCGGAGTCGCAGTACTGGCCGACGTTGTTGGTGGTGAAGGAGGAGACGACGTCGGGGGCCTCGTCACCGCCGGCGCGCAGCGCCTGGTTGACGGTGGCGTCGGAGACGTTGCCGGTGGCCTCCACCTCGATGTTCGGGTGCGCCTTCTCGAAGCGGACGATCGAGTCGTTGATCGCCTTCACCTCGCCGGGGGCCGACCAGCCGTGCCAGAACTTGATGGTGACCGGCTTCGTCGGATCGTCGTCGGCGCTGCCGGTGCTCGGGTTGGCACAGCCGGCGAGCAGCAGCCCGGCGGCGGCGAGCACGACGGGAGCGCGCAGGGGTATACGCCATCGGGGCATGGCGAACGTCCTTTACGTGTACGGGGTCGGGGGAGCGGGACTTCTGGGGCGGGCGTCAGGCGCCGCTGGTGTCGAAGACGGTGTCGCGGGCCTGGGTGAGGGCGGTGCGCAGGGCGCCGGTGAGGATGGGGTCGCCGTCGAGCTCGCTGATGCGCAACTGGGGCCGGGGCAGCGCGAGTCCGGTCAGCTCGGCCTCGACGCGCTCGCGCAGCGCGTCGCCGCCGGCCTGGGCGACCTGCCCCGAAAGGACGACGAGTTCGGGGTCGACCACGGCGACGACGGCGGCGAGCCCGGTGGCGAGGCGGCGGGCGACCTCGTCGAGCACGGGCGCCTGGGCGAGCGCCCCGGCGAGATCGGCGGCGTCCGGCGCGAGGTGGCGTACGGCCGGGGCGGCGACGAGGCTCTGGAACCCGCCGCCCGCGTCCGTCCGGGCGGCGACGGCATCACCGCCGCGGGCCAGCGGGGCGCCGGGCAACGGCATGTAGCCGATCTCCCCGGCGCCGCCGGTGGCACCGCGCAGCAGGACACCACCAAGGACGATGGCGGCGCCGACGCCTTCGTCCACGTAGGCGAGCACAAAATCGTCGTGATCCTGGGCGGCGCCTTCGTACTGCTCGGCGAGGGCGGCCAGATTGACGTCGTTCTCGATGGAGACGGGGGTGCCGAGCACCTCGGCGAGTTCGGCCAGCAGCGTGCGCGAGTGCCAGCCCGGCAGGTGCGGCGCGTAACGGAGCTGTCCGGTGCCGGGGTCGATGGCGCCCGGTGTGCCGATGACGGTGGCGGTGAGGTCGTCGTGCCCGAGCCCTGCCTGGGCGAGCGCCCCGTCCACGGCTTCGGCGACGAGCTGCGCGGTCCGGTGCCGCACGTCCTCCGCGACGGCGTGCGCCTCGATCCGGCACCGGCCGCGCTCGGCGCCGGTGACGTCGGCGACGACGGCCGTGATGCCGGTGGGGTCGGCGGAGAGCGCGGCCACGTGCGCGGCGCCGGGGTCGATCTCGTAGAGCATGGCGTTCGGCCCCGGGCGCCCGCTCTGACTCCCGGTGGCGCGCACGAGCCCGGCGGCTTCGAGCCGCCCGAGGACCTGCGAGGTGGTCGGCTTGGAGAGGCCGGTGAGTTCGCCGATGCGGGTACGGGTGAGGGGGCCGTGGGCGACGAGGAGATCGAGCGCGGCGCGGTCGTTCATGACGCGCAGGACGCTGGGGGTGCCGGGGGTTGCCACCATGGCCGCTCTGCCTCCTCGCCGCACTGTTAGGAAACTTTCCTATCGGCTGCGAGGAACGTAAGTGTCCGGCGACGGGGCCGTCAATAGGGGGTGGAGGCGAGGGAGCCAAGTCGTTATACGGGGGCCAGGCGGGCGCGACCTGGCGGCCTCAGCCCGTGAACGGAGCGGTGTCGAGCGTCGGGTAGGGCTCGGGCAGCGGCAGCGGACGGCCGAGATCGACCTCGGTGCGGGTCGTGTAGTGATCGTCGGCCGGGACGGAGTGACAGGTGGCCGTCTTGGCGTGCCGGTCGATCAGGACGTAGACGGGCACGTCGGCGGCGGCGTAGGTCCGCAGTTTCGGCCCGGTGTCCGTCTCGTGGTTGCTGGAGGTGACTTCGCCGACGAGGGCGACCATGTCGAGGGGGTACCAGCCGCGATGGGCCTCGCGAGAGGACTCGTCGAGATCGTTGGGCTCGCGTCGGCAGACATAGAAGTCCGGGATGAGCAGCGCGCGGGTTGTTCCGTCCTGGTGGGCGAGCCTGTACCCGTTGTTGGCGCCGGCCAGGTCGAACCCCGCCAGATGGAACTGGACGATCAGCTTGACCGCCCCGGCATTGTGGTGGTGCCCCGGCCGCGACGGCGCGTGGGTCGTCCCCTCGATGAACTCGGGCCGGAGAGGCATCGCGCACGCCTCCTCGACCGCGAGCAGCAGGTCCGTCGGGTCCTGCTCTGGGTGCATGAACGGCTCCCTGTCCAGGGGGCCGTGATGCCCCGCGCAAAACTGTGGGCCGTGCCGGGCGGGGCGGTCCGGGGTATGCGCGTCTGTTCACTCGAACGAGAGTGCAGAAGCGTTCCGCTCCGCAGAGGCCGGTTCGTTGCCCTTCAGTGCGGCGTTACCTTGAAGCGGGTCCAAGAGGTCGGGGAGAGGAGCACCAGGGGGGCGGTAGGGCTCGGCTCCTTGGAGTCCCGGACGGCGACGACGCCTTTGACGTTGCGGGCAACTTGAACGCACTCGCCACCCGCGTCGCTGTAGCTGGAGGTCTCGAAGGCGAACCTGTGCATGGCTTTCACAGCTCCTTGCGGCGGAGTCCCTCGACCAGGCGGGACCAACCCAACGGTGATATGCGGAGGACACGGGTGGATTGCGGCGTCTTCGAGTCGCGGACGGCGATGACTCCGGGGACGTTGCTGGCGACCTCGACGCACTCGCCGCCGGTGTTGCTGTAGCTGGACTTGGCGAAGTCGAATTCGGGCATGGGCTCAGGCCTCCTGGCGGATGGTGTCGATCAAGCGGACCGAGTCGCGCTGGGCGAGGCTCAACCGAGCGGTGCGGTCGAAGAAGGTGCTGTAAGCGGCGCTTTCGACCTCGTTTTCCACCCACACAGTAGACACGACGGTGTCGGCGTGTACGACGTCGACCGCCTCGATCTCGGCGAACGAAACGATGGTGAACGGGCCGGTGATGCATGGGTGTCCGCCTGCACGGAAGGGCAGCACTTGGAGGCGCACGTTCGGGAGTTCGGCCAACTTCAGCAGGTGCTCCAGCTGGGCCCGCATCACCTCGGGACCGCCGATGAGTTGCCTGAGGGCCGCTTCCCAGACGAGGGCATATACCTGGAGGGGACGCTCGCTGTGCAGGCGCTCCTGGCGGCGGAGCCGGATCTCCACCAAGCGCTCGACCTCGTCGGGGTCTTCCCAGACTCCGACGCCCTCACTCACCGCCAGTGCGCGGGCGTATTCCGCTGTCTGGAACAAGCCCGGGATGAGCGCGAGTTGCCAGGTGCGCACGCCGACTGCGGCATCTTCTAGCGCGATGTATTCGGAGAGAGTGCCGGGATGCGGCACATTCTGCCACCAGCCCTTGGCCCTGCGCCGCTCGCGATCCAGTTTGGCCAGCTCCAGGAGTCGGGTCGTGGTGCGGCGGTCCACCGACCCGTAGAACTCGCACAGCACCCGGATGTCCGGGTCTCGTATCGGAACCCAACCGCGTTCCATCTTCACGATCTTCGAGTTGGTCGCGCTGATCACTTCGGCGGCTTGCTGCTGCGTCTTGCCCGAGGCATCGCGCAGGCGGAGCAGCTCTCCACCAAGCCTTCGCCCGAGGACGGTTGACATGCGATTGCCGAGCTGAGCTGGTCGCTTCACGGACGTAATGGTGCCTCGCGTGGCGTCAACGCGTCGACCGCTTCACTCGATGGGGACAAGTGTCTCGGAGTTCATTGCGCCGGAGAGTGGCGCATCGCTACGGTCAGTACACAACAAGCCAGCAGGCGCAGCCAGTTGGCGGAAGCGCACCGTGCTGCCTGAGCGCAGATGCGGCGAAGCCACCGCTGACTACCCGACCGCACAGAGAGGTGCGTGTCATGGCCGAACTTCGGCCCGGAATCGTCCGCAGCGCGGACACCCTCGACTACCTGCCCGCCGCACGCAGCGTCCCCCTCGCCAGACACCGCGCCGCCCGCTTCGTCCTCGACTGGGGGCACCCGGATCTCGCCGGGGACGTAGCCCTCGTCGTCTCCGAGCTGATGACGAATGCCCTCCTGCACGGGAGCGTCAAAGATCGTCTTGTGCGAGTTCATCTGGGTGCTACCAGCACGACTCTCCGCGTCGAAGTCGGCGATCCGCGCAGAGAACGATGGCCAAGCCCGCGTGCGGCGGAGGTCACGGACCAATTCGGGCGCGGCCTGACGCTGGTCGCGGCGCTGGCGGACCACTGGGGCTGGGAGCCACGAACGGCGGGCAAGGCGGTGTGGGCCCAATGGGATCTCCGCCCGTACCGGCTGCGCGGGGACGAGGGAGACATGGCGTGTTCGTTCGTCAGCGAGGAGGCGTGACCGGAAGGGCGCTAGCGTGGGCCTGTGCTATAGAGGTGCTCGACGAGCGGAAGGGGCGGTCGATGACCATGCCGTACGCGGACGGGGACGGCCCTGTCGTCCCCGCTCCTGAGCTGACGCTCCCGGCGTTGCGGCAGGCGGTGGCAACGGTCGCGCCGTCCCGCCTCCCCGAGTTCTTCGAGGACCTGCAGAGCGCCTTCGTCCGGGCCGGGGACGAGGACAGTGTCGTGCCGATCCGGATGTTCTACCGGCAGTGGGCTGTGATCGTCGAGATCGCCCGGCACCCGGAGACCGCACGCAGGCTGCGCGCGGCCGAGCAGGCAGTGGACAGCCCGGACCCCGCGGTGCGCGAGCGGGCTGTGCAGGAGGCGGGCGAGATCGTCCGGGCTGCGCACCGCAAGGTCGCCGGTGGCTGACTGGCGCTGGGAAGCCTTCCGGGACGATGTGCTGGAAGGCCTCCCGGAAGACGCGCGGGCGGCGACGGAACGGCTGATGACCGAGATCGCGGTGCGCGAGTCCATGGTGTTCCTGGAAGGCCCCCATTACACGGGGACGGGACCGGGTGTGCGCACCGAGACCCGTGGTCGGCTGATGATCGACTACCTGACCGACATCAGAGGCGAGCGGATCGTACTGATCCAGGTCACCTGGATGTGATGTGACGGCGGCCGCACACCCACCGGCGTGCGGCCGTGTCCCCTCCCGAGCTACCCGAGCACGTGATACGAGAACCCGGATCGAAGATCAGGCAGACACGCCTTCGATCCGGGCCAGGGCCTCGTCCGCGCCGAACGGCTGCAAGTACGGCAGCCAGCGCGGATCGCGATGTCCGGTCCCGATGATGCGCCAGGCCAGACCCGACGGCGGAGCCGGTTTGTGGCGCAGGCGCCAGCCGATCTCCACGAGGTGGCGGTCGGCCTTGGTGTGGTTGCAGCGGCGGCACGACGCCACCACGTTGTCCCAGGCGTGCAGACCCCCGCGGGAGCGCGGGATCACGTGGTCGACGCTGGTTGCGACGCCACCGCAGTACATGCACCGGCCGCCGTCGCGGGCGAACAGTGCACGCCGGGTCAGAGGAACGGGCCCCCGATAGGGGACCCTGACGAACCGCTTGAGCCGGACCACGCTGGGAGCGGGGACGGTGCGTGTCGCGCTGTGCATGAAGGCGCCGGACTCCTCGAGGCACGTGGCCTTGTTCTCGAGGACGAGTACGAGCGCGCGGCGGAGCGGTACGACGCCGAGTGGCTCGTACGACGCGTTGAGGACCAGGACATGCGGCACGGATGCCTCCTTGTACGCCGGCGGCGCGTGGCTCGCGCCGGGACGATCTCGTAGCCAGTCTCCCCTCCTGGCTGGTCGTGGCGCCACCATCTCCACGTAACGGCCTTGGAGTGTTTTCGACCACACGTCCTTCATCCCCAGGTGAGCACCGTCTCTCCCTCGAACATCACAACGATCCCCCCACAATGCCCCGTTAGTGTGGTGGGTCTGCCCGCTCCTGTCGCCGGTTGTCCGTGGCGGGCACCTGGCTACACCTGGAGGTACCTGCCGTGATCTTGTCCGTCCTGTCGGCCGTGGGGACGAGCGACTCCTCGTCCGACTCCCCGCAACCCACCCTCAAGGACGCCCAGGAACAGGCCGGACAGGCCGCCAGCTGGGTCGAGCAGAACTGGTCGACCTGGCTGGGCATCGGGCTGCGCGTGCTGCTCATCGTGGTCATCGCGTGCGTGCTGCGCGTCGTCGTACGCCGCACCATCACCAAACTCATCGACCGGATGAACCGGACCGCGCAGGCCGTCGACGGCACCGCGCTCGGCGGGCTGCTCGTGAACGTGGAGCGGCGGCGGCAGCGGTCGCACGCGATCGGGTCCGTACTGCGTTCGGTGGCGTCGTTCCTGATCATGGGTACGGCGGCGCTGATGATCCTCGGCACGTTCGAGATCAACCTGGCGCCGCTGCTCGCTTCCGCGGGGGTGGCCGGTGTCGCGATCGGCTTCGGCGCCCGCAACCTCGTCACCGACTTCCTGTCCGGCGTCTTCATGATCCTGGAGGACCAGTACGGGGTCGGGGACACCATCGACGCCGGTGTCGCCTCCGGCGAGGTCATCGAGGTCGGCCTGCGCGTCACCAAGCTGCGCGGCGACCAGGGCGAGATCTGGTACGTGCGCAACGGCGAGGTCAAGCGGATAGGCAACCTCTCCCAGGGCTGGGCCACCGCCGGTGTCGACGTCACCGTCCGCGCCGACGAGGATCTCGACCGGGTGAAGTCGGTGCTCGCGGCGGCCGGCGAGGCGATGAGCAAGACCGAGCCGTGGAACGAGATGCTGTGGGGCCCCGTCGAGGTGCTCGGCCTGGACAGCGTGCTGCTCGACTCGATGGTGGTCCGCGTCACCGCCAAGACGATGCCCGGCAAGGCCCTGACCGTCGAGCGCGAGCTGCGCTGGCGGATCAAGCGGGCCTTCGACGAGGCGGGCATCCGGATCGTCGGCGGCGTCCCGGTCCAGGTGGACGGCGAGCCGCCGGTCGCCGACCCGACCGCCGGCATGGCGGCACCCTCCGCCTACGCCTCCGCCACCTCACCGCAGTCCCTGGCCGCCTCCCCGATACCGCCGCCCAACCTGGCGAAGTAGCGCGGGCGAGCCGGATTCACGCCGTCCGCAGGCGCCCCGGTCGTACCGAGCGGCGCAGAAGCGGCAGTGCCGTCGTCGTCGCCAGGAGGCAGACCGCGTACACCGCGAGCGGGACGAGGAGCGGCGGCGCCCAGGCGATGGACTGGCCCGCGGCGACGCCGTACGCGGCGTGGACGGCCGTGCCGCCGAGCGTGGCCAGGGCCAGGGCGGGCGCCAGCGGCAGCGCCGTCTCCAGGAGCAGCGCCCGGGTCAGGATCCGGCGCGGCACCCCGGCGGCGACCTGCGCGGCGAGCGCCCGGCGGCGGGTGGACAGCGACTCGGCCGTGCCCACGGCGACCGCCGCCACACTGATCAGCAGGGCGATCAGGACGGCCGCCGCGGTGAGGTCGAGGCCGAAGGTGTAGTAGTCCATCGGCGCGGCCGTCTCGCCCTGGCTCTCGATGTCGTGCAGGTCGGCGAGGAGGACCTGGCGGACACCGACCAGGGCGACGCCGACGACCGTGACGAGGACGACCGCCGCGTGGCTGCGGGCCGCCGCCCACGGGTCCTCCTGGAGGCGGGCCGCGGCGAGCAGCACGGCGGGGTCGTCCGTACGGTCGGCGAGGCGCCGGCCGAGCACTCGCGCCGACGCGCCGGCAAACCAGACCGCACCCGCGCCGGTCAGCACGACCGCGCCGAGCACGCACAGCGGAAGGCCCGCGACCCCGGCCCGGGAACCGCCGCCCATGAGCACCCCGACGCCGAGGACGACGACGAGCGCGGGCAGCAGCAGCGCCGTCAGCGGCCGGGGCCCGCGCCGCGGCCGCTCCCTGCGGACGTACCCGAGCGGCGACGCGACGACCCGGTGCAGCGCGACCCCGCTCACCAGCGCGGCCAGTACGGGGATCAGCACCACGACGGCGACGAGGACCGGCCAGGCCACGCCCGGCGGCACCCAGCCCACCACCGGCAGCGCCACGGCGAACACGGCGAACCCGGCCAGGGTCCCCGCCAGGCACGCCACGCCCGCCTCCAGGGCCGCGATCCGCCGCACCTGCTGCGGCCCGGCGCCCGCGAGCCGCAGGTTCGCCAGCCGCCGGTCGCGGTGGACGGCGCCGATCCGGGCGCACTGCCCGAGGAAGCCGAGCACGGGGACGAGCAGGAGCAGCAGCCCGGCGACGACCCCGTGCCGGGTGCCCGGCTGGTCGAGGAGCCCGTGACCGTACGAGAAGGAGTACTGGCCCCGGACGCTCAGCAGCGCGACGGCCACCGACGCGAACCCTGTCGCCACGGCGGCGCCCACCGCGGTGAGCGCGGCCCGCCGCCGTTCGAGCCGGTCGGCACCGCGGGTCAGCAGCCAGGCGAGGCGCAGATCGGAGCGGAGGTTCTGCTGTGTCATCGCGTCACCTCCGCGCAAGCGGCGCCGCCCGCCACCGCGGCGCCGGCGGCGACCTGGCTCCCGTGACCGCCGGAGGCATCCTGCACACCCCCGTCGCACAGGCTCACCTCCCGGTCCGCGTAGGCCGCCACCTGCGCCTCGTGCGTCACCAGGACCACCGCCGTGTGTGTCTCGCGCGCGGCGTGCACCAGCGAGGTCAGGACCTGCTCCGTCGCGAGGGAGTCGAGCGCGCCGGTCGGCTCGTCGGCGAAGACGGCCTTCGGCTCGGTGACCAGGGCGCGCGCGAGGGCGACCCGCTGGGCCTGGCCGCCGCTCATCTCGCCCGGCCGCAGTGCGCGCTGGCCGCGCACGCCGAACCGCTCGAGCCAGGCGTCGGCCTCGCCGCGCGCCGCCGCGCGGGGGCGGCCCGCGAGGAGGAGCGGCAGGGCGACGTTGTCCAGGGCCGTCAGCTCCGGGACGAGCTGCCCGAACTGGAAGACGATGCCGAAGTCGGTGCGGCGCAGCTCGCTCAGCCGCTCCTCGTCGAGCCCGTCGAGCCGGAGCCCGTCGTACGTGACCGCGCCCGCGTCGGGGCGGACGATGCCGGCCAGGCAGTGCAGCAGCGTCGACTTGCCGCTGCCGCTGGCGCCCGTGACGGCGAGGATCTCGCCGCCGCGCACCTCGACGCTCGCGCCGCGCAGGGCGGGCGTGCTGCCGTAGGACTTCGTGAGCCCTTCTGCGCTCAGCAGGGGGGACGTGAGGGTGTTCATGTGCCGGTGACCTCCGCGGTCAGGGTGGCGAGCCGGGCCGCGGTGGTGGTCATCCAGCGCAGATCGGCGTCGAGGTGGACAAGGGCGTAGTCGGCGGAGAGAACGGTGGTGAGGTCGGCGCCCGGCGTGCTCTTCACGGCGGTCAGCTCCCGCATCCGCGCCATGTGCGCGGCGCGCTGGGCCAGCAGATGGGCGGCGGGATCGGCGCGGTGCGCGGGGCCGTCCTGGCCCGCCACCAGGATCGACACGACGACCTTCGCGAAGATCTCGTTCGTGACGTGCGGCGCGGGCGGCGTGATCTCACCGGCCCAGCCGAGGAGTTCGTCGCGGCCGCGCTCCGTGGCGCGGTACAGCGTGCGCTCGGGGCCGCCGTCGGAGTCGGTGCCGTCGACCTCCACGAGGCCGTCGCGGACCAGCCGTTGCAGCGTCGTGTAGACCTGCGCGTAGGCGAGGGGGCGGGCCTGCGGAAACCGTTCGTCGTGGCGTCGCTTGAGGTCGTAGCCATGGCGCGGTCCGGCGACGAGCAGACCGAGCAGGACGTGACGGGTGCTCATGCGGCTCATTATGTACCGCGTATATGTACTGAGTACATAGCTCGAAGGGGTGGGTGAGGAGTGAGCGAAGTTCTTTCGGTTTTCCGCGCCTCCTGGTCGACTTCTTCTTGCTGCCCACAATGTGAGCAGCAACACGTTGTCCGCCCGTACAGGTCTGCCGTCGTGTCCTTTGGGTAGGACTTCGGATCCAGCAGCCCTCAACCGAAGGAGGCCCTCGTGGCCGCATCGGCACACCTTCTGCTCTCGGCCCTCTCCAAACAGGCGGACACCACCACGGTCGGCGCCGACACCACGACCTGCTCCGCCGAGCCCCCGCTGACCAGCGAACCCCCCTTCGCCGACTACGCGCCGCTGACCTCCGAGCCGCCCCTCACCGACGCGGCCCCGCTGACTTCCGAGCCCACCCCGAGCGGCCTGGCCGCGGGATGAGCCTGGCCCGGCTCGCCGCGCTGTACGGCGTCGCCACTTCCTACTCCCCGGCGCCGGACACCACCGTCCGCGCCTCCGACAAGGCCGTCACCGCCGCGCTCGCCGCCCTCGGCGTGGACGCGAGCACGCCGGACGCCGTACGGGACGCGCTGGCCGCGCGGGAGGCGGAGACGGCGGCGCGGTTGCTGCCGCCGACCGTGGTGTGGTGGCTGGGAAGCCCCGGCAAGGCGGGTCCCGAGAGGCCGGAGCGGCCGAAGTGGCTGGAGGGGCTGCCGGAGGGCACGCGGTTGTCCCTCACGCCGGGCGTGACGCCGGGCACCAAGGCGAGCACGGTGTCGGCCGCGATGCCAGGTGCGGCGCCGGGTGCGGTGTCCCATGTGCTGTCGGCCGCATCGCCGGCGGACGAGCCGAGCGGCTGGACATACCGCCGCCGCGGCGACGACCCCGGCAGCGAGCAGCCAGACCCCCCGCCCGGCGTCCACGTCCTCACCGTCGAGACCCCGGCCGGTGCCATCGCCACGGCCCACCTCATCGCCGCCCCGCGCAAGGCGCCGCTCCCGCCCGAGCGGACGCACGGGCTGCTCGTCCAGCTCTACTCCCTGCTCTCGAGCCGCTCCTGGGGCATGGGCGACCTCGCCGACCTGGCCGATCTGGCCTCCTGGTCGGCGCGGACGCACGGCACCGGATTTCTGCAGGTCAACCCGTTGCACGCGGCAGTTCCCGGCAGTCCCGACCTGGGCACCGACCCCTCCCCGTACCGGCCCTCGTCCCGGCGCTTCCCCGACCCCGTCCACCTGCGGATCGAGGACATCCCGGAGTACGCGTACGTCCCGTCGTACGCGAAGGAGGCCGCCCGGCTGCGCGAGGGTGTGCTGCGCGACGCGGACGGGCTCGTCGACCGGGACGCCGTCTGGGCGCTGAAGCGGCAGGCGCTCGAAGCGGTGCACGCCGTTCCGCTCACGCCCGGCCGCCGCGCCGCCTTCTGGGACTTCCTCGCCGCGCAGGGCACGGCCCTGGAGGACCACGCCACGTACCACGCGCTGGCCGAGGTGCACGGGCCCGACCGGCGCACCTGGCCAGCCGCGCTGCAGGACCCCCGCTCCCCGGAGACGGCGCACGCGCGGCGCGAGCTGATGGACCGGGTCGACTTCCACAGCCGGCTCGCCTGGCTGACCGACACGCAGCTGGTCGCCGCGCAGCGGGCCGCCCTCGACGCGGGCATGCCGGTCGGCCTCGTCCACGACCTAGCGGTCGGGGTGCACCCGGGCGGCGCCGACGCGTGGGCGCAGCGCGACGTCTTCGCGCAGGGGACGAGCGTGGGGGCGCCGCCGGACGCGTTCAACGCGCGCGGCCAGGACTGGGGGCTGCCGCCCTGGCGCCCCGACCGCCTCGCCGAGACCGGCTACGCGGCCTTCCGCGACCTCCTGCGCAACCTCATGCGGTACGCCGGCGCCGTCCGCATCGACCACGTGATGGGCCTGTTCCGGCTCTGGTGGATCCCCGAGGGCGAGGAGCCGACCGAGGGGACGTACGTCCACTACGACGCCGAGGCGATGCTGGCGGTGCTCCTCCTGGAGGCGTCGCGGTCGGGCACGTACGTGATCGGGGAGGACCTGGGCACGGTCGAGCCGGGCGTGCGGGAGCGGCTGCACGCGGGCGGGGTCATGGGCACGTCGGTGCTCTGGTTCGAGCGGAACTATCCGCCGGGCGGCGACGGCAGCCCGGTCCCGGCCGAGGAGTGGCGCACCGACTGCGTCGCCACGGCCACCACCCACGACCTGCCGTCCACCGCCGCCCGGCTCTCCGGCGACGACGTACGCCTTCGCGAGCGGCTCGCACTGTCGACGGCGACGCCCGCCGAGGCGGCGGCGGAGGTCGCCGACTGGCTCGCCCTGTTCGCGCGGCTCGGCCTGCTGCCGCGCGGCTGCCAGGACGACGAGGAGGAGGCCGTGCGGGCGGTGCACCGTTTCCTGCTGCGCACCCCGGCGCGGCTCGTCGGCGTCTGGCTGCCCGACCTGGTGGGCGACCGGCGGCCGCAGAACCTGCCCGGCACCTGGGCCGAGTACCCCAACTGGCGGCTCCCCGTCGCCGACGCCACCGGACGCCCCGTCACCCTGGAGGAACTGACCGCCTCACCGCGCGCGCACGCGTTGCTCCAGGTGTTCGCCGAAACGGAAGTGCCTCCCACCGGAACGGACACGCCCCTTATAGGCCCCCCGGACGCGCGCGGCGATTAGGCGTTCGCTACGTTGGCATCGTGGACAAGAAGAACGCCCTGCGCGCCGGCGCCCTGGCCTCCGGTACGACGCTGATGATGCTGCTCATGTCGTCCCCCGCGCTCGCCCTGACGCGCGACGACGGCGACGACCCGGGTACGGGCCTGAGCGTGATCGAGACGCTCGGCCTCTACGTGGCCGCGCCGATCGTCATCTTCCTGGTGATCGCCGGTCTCGTGGCGCTCGGCGACAAGTCGCGCAAGCAGCCTAAGCAGAGCTGAGCCGCCAGGCCGCTGAGCCGCGCAGTCTCTCCGTCGAGGGCACCCGTCACGTACGCGTGACGGGTGCCCTCGACGCGTTCGCGCGGTGATCGTTCGCGCGACGACCGTTCGTACCGTGACCGTTCGCGCGACGACCGTTCGCACCGTCACCGTTCGCGCGACGATCGTTCGCACGGCGACCGGGTCTTCCTCGATCCCACGCCCGCACAGCACCATGGACGGGCCGCTACGGGCACCACCCGGAGACTCGCAGGAGGCCACCATGAACGGCACCGCGCACCACGGCACCCCGCACGACCGTTCCGTCCTCGTCGTCGGCGCCGGGCCCACCGGGCTGCTGCTCGCCGGGGACCTCGCCGCCGCCGGGGTCCGCGTGACGCTCGTGGAGCGGCGCAGCCACGAGATCAGCAACCTCTCCCGCGCCTTCGTCGTGCACGCCCGCACCCTGGAGCAGCTCGACGCGCGCGGTCTGGCCGACGCGGTCGAGGAGAAGGGGCAGCCGCTCGACCGGCTCCGCCTGTTCGGCCGCCTGTCGATCGACCTGAGCGGGCTGCGGTCCCGCTTCAGGCACCTCCTCGTCGTCCCGCAGTACGAGGTCGAGAAGGTGCTGGAGCGGCGCGCCGTCGACGCGGGAGTCGCCTTCGCGTACGAGACCGAGGTGCTCGGCCTGGTCCAGGGCGCGGACGGGGTCACGCTCCAGGTGCGGGGGAAGGACGGGAAGCGGGCGGAGATGAGCGCGGCCTACGTCGTCGGCGCGGACGGCATGCGCAGTGTCGTGCGGGGCGCGGTGGGGCTGCCGTTCCCGGGGAAGTCCGTGATCCGCTCGGTCGTCCTCGCCGATGTCCGCCTCGCCGAGCAGCCGGAGAACCTGCTCACGGTGAACGCGGTCGGGGACGCCTTCGCCTTCATCGCGCCCTTCGGTGACGGCTACCACCGCGTCATCGGCTGGCACCGGGCGCGCAACGTGCCCGACAGCGAACCCCTCGGACTCGACGAGATCAAGAGGATCGCCCGGCTCGCCCTCGGCCGCGACTTCGGCATGTACGACGCCCGCTGGATGTCCCGCTTCCACAGCGACGAACGCCAGGCGCCCGCCTACCGCGTGGGCCGCGTCCTGCTCGCGGGCGACGCCGCGCACGTGCACACCCCGGCGGGCGGCCAGGGCATGAACGTCGGCCTCCAGGACGCCGCCAACCTGGGCTGGAAACTGGCGGCGGTCGTGGGCGGCCGGGCGGGCGACGCCCTGTTGGACACGTACGAGGCCGAGCGCCACCCCGTCGGCAAGGCGGTCCTGCGCAGCAGCGGCGGCATCGTGCGCATGGCGATGGCGAAGCGGCCCTGGACGCTCGCCGCGCGCGCCGCCGCCACCGGTGTCCTCGGCCGGGTCGGCCCCGCCCGCACCCGCGCGACCGGCCAGATCACCGGCCTCGGCGTCGCCTACCCGGCCCCGAAGGGCGCCCACCCGCTCGTCGGCAGGCGCGTGCCCGATGTGGCGCTGGCCGGTGGCACACGGCTCTACGAGGCGTTGCGCGCGGGCCAGTTCGTACTGATCCTGCCGGAGGGGACCGCGTACAAGAGCGACGGGATCCGCGTCGCGCACTGGGCGAGCGACCGGCGCACCGCGCTGCTCGTACGGCCCGACGGATACGCGGCGTGGGCGGCGCGGGAGGTGCCCGGGGAGTTCGGGAATGGGGGAGATAAGTCCACCGACTTGCCCGCCGAGTTCGCCTCATACTCGTTGCGGTAGCCGGACGAGCAGGGGAGCTGGGGGAGATGGCGCGCACGGGGGACATCGCACGGCAGGTGGAGGCTCTGCGGCGCAGTACGCGGCTGTGGTGGCTGTCGATGGTGGCGGTGCACTGGTCGTCGATGGTGCACCTCGCGGTGTGGACCCCGCTCCCGGGGCTGCTGCCGCGCGCCGCCGCCGGGATGCGCCGCCTCGTCGACCGCGAACGGGCGCTCGCCGCCGAGTGGTCGGGGATCACGGTGGAGGCGACACCCACCCCGGCCGCGCGCGACAAGGAGGGCCGGAGCCTGCTCGCCCGCTACCGGTGGCTGTTCGGGGACGCGCAGCGGTTCCGCGAGTGGCGGTGGACGACGATGTACTCGTTCGTCGGCGGCCTCATCGCCTGCGTTCCCGGTGCCCTCGTGCTGTACGGGGCGTGGGGTCTGTTCCTCGCCGTGTTCGGCCCGGACCTGTCGCGGGACGCGGGATGGGACGGCCTCTGGTACCTGTTCGTCCCGGTCCGGAACCTGCCGACCGGCGTCCTCGCGGGCCTGCTGGGCCTCGCCGTCGCCAGGGCGGGCCTGTACCTCGCCCCCGGCGCCGTCGACCGGCACGCGCGTTTCGTACGGGCCACGCTTGCGCCGAGCGAGCAGGAGCTGATGGCCGCCCGGATCGCGCATCTGGCGGCGACGCGCTCCGACGCCGTCGACACCTCCGCGGCCGAACTGCGCCGCATCGAGCGGGATCTGCACGACGGGGCGCAGGCCCGGCTCGTCGCGATGGGCATGACGCTGGACGCCGCCGAGCACCGGCTCGCCGACGACCCGGAGGCGGTGCGCGCCCTGCTCGCGGAGGCCCGCGCCTCGTCCGTCGCGGCGCTCCAGGAGCTGCGCGACCTCGTGCGCGGCATCCATCCACCGGTCCTCGCCGACCGCGGCCTTGCGGACGCCGTACGGTCGTTGGCGCTGCTCAGCCCCTTGCACGCGGAGGTCACGGTCGACCTCGACGGCCGCCCCGACGCGCCCGTGGAGTCCGCCGTGTACTTCGCCGTCGCCGAGGCCGTGACGAACGCCGCCAAGCACGCCGACGCCGAACGGCTGTGGATCGACATCGGCTACGACGCCTCCCGCGCCGCCCTGCGCGTCAGCGTCACCGACGACGGGCGCGGCGGCGCCGACCCGGCCCTGGGCAGCGGCCTGGCCGGCATCGAGCGCCGCCTCGCCACCTTCGACGGGGTGCTCGCCGTGAACAGCCCGGTCGGCGGCCCGACCCAGATCTCGCTGGAGGTGCCGTGCGCATTGTCGTCGCCGAAGACCACTTCCTGCTGAGGGACGGTCTCGTACGGCTCCTCGGCGCGTACGGGCACGAGGTCGTCGCCGCCGTCGACAACGGGGATGAGCTGCACAAGGTCCTCGTCGAGGAGCGGCCGGACGTGGCCGTGGTCGACGTACGGCTGCCGCCCGGCTTCAGCGACGAGGGCCTGCGCGCGGCCCTCGCCGCCCGCGCACGGGTCCCCGGGCTCCCCGTGCTGCTGCTCTCGCAGTACGTGGAGCCGCTGTACGCGCACGAGTTGCTGGCGGACGGCGCGGGCGCGGTCGGCTACGTCCTGAAGGACCGGGTCACCGACGGCTCCGCGTTCCTGCGCACCATCGAGCAGGTCGCGGGCGGCGGCACGGTGATGGACCCCGAGGTCGTCTCGAAGCTGCTCGCCCGCAAGGTCCGCGACCGCAGACTCGGTTCGCTGACGGCGCGCGAGCGCGAGGTCCTGGGAATGCTCGCGCAGGGGCGCTCGAACGCGGGTGTCGCGGAGGCGCTGTTCGTCACCGAAAAGGCGGTCGCCAAGCACATCGGCAACATCTTCACCAAGCTCGGACTGCTGCCGGGGGAGAGCGACAACCGGCGGGTGCTTGCGGTGCTGGCGTATTTGGAGGGGTGAGCCGACCACAAGAATGTTCAGTTCACCTGAACACATACGCCGTAAAGTTTCGATGGACGTGATGGGTCGCGTCCTGCGACGTTGGGCGCATGCCCTCCGTGAAAGTCCCGCACCGCCCCCGGACATCCGCCGGGATCGCCCTCGCCGCGCTCGCCACCGTCGTCTGGTCCGGCAGCTTCGTCACCGCTCGGGCGCTGCACGACAGCGTGCCGCCGGTGCAGCACGCGTTCTGGCGGTGGATCGTCGCGATCGTGGCGCTCGCCCCGTTCGGGGCCCGGGCGGCCTGGCGTGAACGGGCGTTGCTGCGGCGGCACTTGCGGTACGTCACGCTCGCCGCGCTCCTGGGCGTCACCCTCTACAACACGCTCGTCAACCAGGCGGGCCTGACCACGTCCGCCGGCGCCATGGGCATGATCATGGCGGCGTCGCCGGTCCTCATGGCGCTCTGCGAACGGCTCGGCGGCGCTCGGCTCAGCGCCCGTCGGGTGACCGGGACGCTCGTGGCGTGCGCGGGTGTCGTTCTGCTTGTCGGCAACGGATCGGTGGGCCCGGGGTTCGCGGCCGGTGACCTGTGGGTGGTCGGCGCGGCTGTCTGCTTCGGCTCGTACAGCGCGCTGCTGCGGCGCAGGCCGCGGGAGATCGGCGGGGTGCCGTTCCTGTTCGCGACGTTCGTGCTCGGCGCGCTGATGCTGGTGCCCGCGTACGCGGTGAGCGTGGCGGTGCAGGGCGGGTTCGCGGTGCGGGCGGGCACGGTCGGGCCGCTGCTGTACGTGGGCGTGGTCTCCTCCGCGCTGGCGTTCTTCGCGTGGAACAAGGCGATCGCGCTCGTCGGGGCGGCCCGCGCCGGGGTCGTCTACTACCTGCAGCCGGTCTGCGTGGCGCTGCTGTCGTACGCGGTCCTGGGTGAGGCGATGGGGTGGGCGCAGGTGGGGTGCATGGGGCTGATCCTGACGGGCGTCGTCCTGGCGTCGGCGGCGCGTCCGCCTCGCCGGAAGGGCCCGGCCCCTCAGAGCGGACCCACCTCCATCAACGGCAGTACCCGCCCCGGCAGCGAGCCGGAGGGGACCGTGCCCACCCGGCGGCCGCCCATCGCCTCGTAGAACGGGACCGCGTGGGGGTCCGCGGCCCAGCTGAAGCGGGTGAAACCGGTGGCGCGGGCCGCTTCCCGCACATGGTCGAAGAGGAGTCGTCCCACGCCGCCGCCCATCGCGGACGGGTCGACGAACATCAGGCCCAACTCGCCGCGCGGCGGTAGCCCTTCGAGGGTCGCGAGGCCGAGGAGGCGGCCGTCCGGCGCCTGCGCCACCACGGTCCTGCGCGCCTCGACCTCCTCCGGCCGCAGCGTCAGCTCGTCGACGCACGCCGCCATGAACGCCTCGTCGTACCCCCAGTGCGCCTTCGAGCGCAGGGCCAGCGCGCTCAGCTCGGCCGCCTCGTCGGGCCTGGCCGCCCGGATCCGTACCGGGCCCACCGGCTCCACCGTCCGTACCGTCTGCCGCATGACGCCAGCGTAAGTCGCCGCCGGGTTACGTTGTGGCGCATGAGCGAGTACGAGCCGGAGCCCGCACGGAGGGCGTCGACGAAGGCGCCCGACCGGTGGGACATCAAGAAGCTGGTCATCCTGCGGACGCTGCGGGAGCGCGGCACCGTCACCGCCACCGCGCAGGCGCTCCTCATGACGCCGTCCGCCGTCTCGCAGCAGCTCACCAACCTGGCCAAACAGCTCGGTGTGCCCCTCCTCCAGGCCCACGGGCGGCGGGTCCGGCTGACCGACGCCGCCCACCTCGTCCTCGCGCACGCGGACGCCGTCCTCGCCCAACTGGAGCGCGCCGACGCCGCGTTGGAGCAGTACGTGCACGGCGAGGCGGGGGCGGTGCGGGTCGCCGCGTTCTCCACCGCCGTGCCCGCCCTCGTCGTGCCGGCCGTACGGGCGCTGCGCGCGGCGCACCCCGGCATCGCCGTCCGCGTCCGCGAGGCCGAGGCGGGGGAGGCGTACGAGCTGCTCGCCTCCGGCGACGTGGACCTCGCGCTGTCGCTCGCCGCGCACGCCCCGACCGCCCGCGACCCCAAGTTCACGCGGGTGCCGCTGCTCGCGGACCCGCTGGACGTGGCGCTGCCGGTCGGTCATCCGCTGGCGGCCGAGCCGGGGCTCCGCCTCGCCGATCTCGCGGGCGAACCGTGGATCTTCGGCGGCTCCGGGCCCTGGTCCGAGATCACGATCGCCGCGTGCGAGGCCGCCGGGTTCGTCCCCGCGCAGGCGCACAGCGCGGCCGGGTGGACGGCGATCCTCGCCATGGTCGAGGCGGGGATGGGGGTCGCGCTGGTGCCGAGGATGGCGGCGGCGCGGCGGGACGGCGTGGTGATGTGCGCGCTCGGGGCGGACCGGCCGGTGCGGCATGTGGTGGCGGCGGTGCGGAAGGGGGCGGAGGAAGGGGCGACCGTGCGGAGGGTGCTGGAGGCGTTGGCCGTGCGGCCCGACCCATTGTTCAGCTGAGCTGAATGACAACCTCGTAAAGTTTCGATGGACCTGCGCGGTTCGGCGGGGCGACAGTACCGGCATGACGACGCATCCCGCCCAGACCCCGGCCCCCGAGGACCCGCACGCCAACGACGCCGCCCCCTACGCCGGAGGCGACCCGTACGCCGACTACCGCACCTTCGGTGACCCGACCGGCTTCGACCAGCTCGTCGACCTCGCCGACCGGCGGCTCGGCGCCGGTGTCATCGCCGCCAACGACGAGTTCTTCGCCCAGCGCGAGAACCTCCTCGTACGCGAGCGGGCCGTCTTCGACCCCGAGCACTTCGGGCACAAGGGCAAGATCATGGACGGCTGGGAGACGCGGCGCCGCCGCGGCACGGCCGCGTCGCCCTTCCCTGCGCCGGAGGACCACGACTGGGCGATCGTGCGGCTCGGGGCGCCCGGCGTGATCCGCGGCATCGTCGTCGACACGGCGCACTTCCGCGGCAACTACCCGCAGCGCGTCAGCATCCAGGCGGCGGCCGTGCCGGGGGCGCCCGGACCCGAGGAGCTGCTCGGCGACGACGTGAAGTGGGAGGAGCTGGTCGCGCCGAGCCAGGTGCGCGGGCACGCCGCCAACGCCTTCGCCGTCACCAGCGAGCGCCGCTTCACGCACCTGCGCGTCTGCCAGCACCCCGACGGCGGCATCGCCCGCCTCCGCGTGCACGGGGAGGTCGTACCCGACCCCGAGTGGCTCGATCTGCTCGGCACGTTCGACCTGGTCTCCGTACTCAACGGGGGTGTGTACGAGGACGCGTCCGACCGCTTCTACTCCTCCCCGACCCAGATCATCCTGCCCGGCACCTCCCGCAAGATGGACGACGGCTGGGAGAACCGGCGCCGCCGCGTCCACGGCACCAACGACTGGGTCCGCTTCCGGCTCGCCGCGCAGGGGGAGATCCGCGCGGTCGAGATCGACACGGCCTACTTGAAGGGCAATTCGGCGGGGTGGATCGCGTTGAGCGGGCGGGACGGGGACACCGGGGAGTGGTTCGAGATCATCCCGCGTACGCGGCTGCAGCCCGACACGCTGCACCGGTTCCCGCTGGGGGAGCGGGCCGTGGCCACGCATGTGCGGCTTGACGCGTTCCCTGACGGGGGCGTGGCGCGGATGCGGGTGCACGGTGTGCTGACGGATGCGGGGCGGGTGGCGCTGCGCGAGCGGTTCGCCGGGTAGGCGTGTTCGGGGTCTAAGCGGCCTGGGTGAAGTTCCCTGCTGATGTGCGGATCCGATTGCGTCGGCGGGTCAGGGCCTGGTCGACGGCCTGGCCGATGTCGTCGGTGCTGGTCTGGGTGCGTTGTGGATAGTCCGCGTACTTCGCCTGCCGCCAGACCAGCTCGATATCGTTCAACTCCGGGCTGTAGGGCGGCAGGTAAAAGAGCTCGACTCCGATCCTCGCAAGTTGTCGCCGACGGCCCTTGAACGCCTTGGCCACGTGTGCGGAGGCGTTGTCCAGGACGACGGTGCACGGCCGTCGGCGGCACCAGAGCGGGATCGCATCGACTCCGACGCCGTCGGCAGCCAGCTCGAGCACGCTCGCGCCGCCGCCCAGGCCCGCCAGGCGGACGCAGACGAAGTCTTGCAGCATGCGGGCATCGATTTTGCCATCGGTGTGCTGCCAGAGCAGGTCCGGCTCGATGCCGACGATCTGCGCGCCCAGGACGTTGACCCGGCGGCCGCGGGTGTCTTCCTTCGCCACCACGGCGCGCTGTCCGATGCGTGACCAGGTGTATCCGGTGGGCATGGTGGGAGCGAAGCCGGACTCGTCCAGGAAGATCAGGTCGCGCCGGCCGGCGTTCGCCTCCAGCCGTAAGGCCGCAAGTCCTCCAGCTGGGCCCGGGCGGTCTGCTGGAGGACGGGGTCGGCCTTGTGCCGCACGCTGTCGCGGGTACGTTTCCAGCGGAAACCCTCCCGGTGCAGCAGCTCCGCGAGCCAGTCCGTGGAGATCTCCACCCCGCGTTCCGCCTTCAGCCAGTCGCACAGGCCCGGCGTGCTCCACGTGGTCCCCGCCGCGGCGGACTCATCCAGCAGCTCGCCCAGTGCGGCCCGGTCCTGGGGGGTGAGAAGCCGGGCTGGACGGCCGGGGCGCGGGGCATCGCGTAGGCCTGCTATTCCGCCCTTTTGAAGGCGGTGGACCGCGGCCCGGACCGTGACCGGGTGGCATTCCAGCAGGTCGGCGACCTCGGCCGTGCTTCTGCCACGGTCGAGGAACCGGATGCACTCAGCCCGCTGCCGGGTATACGCGGTCAGATCACCGCGAGCCAGCAGTCCGTGCAGCTCACGGCGCTGATCGTCGGTCAGCTCTACTCGGAGGTTTTTCCCCATGGTGTCCCTCCCACGGGGCGCCTACCCAACACACCCAACTTCAACGGTCCCGCTTAGCGGCCCAGGCGGCGGGTCCGGTCGAAGCGGAGCAGTACGGCTGCGGCCCGCCAGATGCCTGCGCCGCAGCCCAGTACGGCTCCGGCCATGCGCAGGAGGTCCTCCGCGCCCGGGGGCAGGTGCCAGATCCAGGTGGGGCCTGCGAGCAGGGCGTACAGGGCGCCGCCGAGCAGGGCGCCGGTGAACAACGCGAAGCCGATCTCGACCGTCATCGCGTCCTTCTCCCACCGGGATTCCCGCCCCGCGTCTGTCCTGCCGTCCATAGGGGCAGTGTCACATGGCGCGGCTTTCGCTGTGGCTGGTCGCGCAGTTCCCCGCGCCCCTGGAATGCGCACTGCGTGCGGCATTCCCCCTGTTCTTCGGGTGCGGCGCCGCCGTGGTTGCTCGCGCAGTTCCCCGCGCCCCTGAAGGCTTGCGGCTACGCCGCGCCTTCCACCGCCTCCCGTGGCGCGTCCCTCGGGAGGCAGGCTTCGGGGAGATACGCCCCCACATCAACGCGCCCCACAGCAACGCGCCCCCGAGATGCCGCACGAAGTGCGCATCTCAGGGGCGCGGGGAACTGCGCGACCAGCCACGACGTGTCCGCAGTCCGCGATGAACCGCGTTCGGCAGACGGTGACCGGCCCGGCCCGGGCGGGGGTGCGGGCGCCTACACGTCCGCCGCCTGCGCCCGGAGCGCCCGCTCCACCCCGGCCCGCGACTCCGACACCAGCCTGCGCAGCGCCGCGCTCGGCGACGCCGACGCCAGCCACTCGTCCGTGCGGGTCAGCGTCGACTCGGAGACCTGGACCGCCGGGTACAGCCCGACCGCGATCTGCTGCGCCATCTCGTGGGAGCGGGAGTCCCACACCTCACGCAGCACGGAGAAGTACTTCTCGGCGTACGGCGCGAGCAACTCCCGCTGGTCGGTCTGGACGAAACCGCCGATGACCGCTTCCTGCACGGCGTTGGGCAGCTTGTCCGAGTCGACGACGGAGGCCCACGCCTCGGCCTTCGCCTCGGGCGTCGGCCGCGCCGCCCGCGCGGTCGCCGCGTGCCGCTCACCGGCGGCGGTGCGGTCACGCTCGTACTCGCTGGCGATCTCCGTCTCGTCGAACCGCCCGACCGCCGCGAGCCGCTGCACGAACGCCCAGCGCAGCTCGGTGTCGACGGCGAGCCCCTCGACGGTCTGGGTGCCCTCCAGCAGCCCCTCCAGGACGTCGAGCTGCTCCGGCGTCCTGGCCGTCGCCGCGAACGCGCGGGCCCACGCGAGCTGGTGGTCGCTGCCCGCCTCGGCCGTACGGAGATGGGTCAGCGCCGCCTCGGTCCAGCGGGCGAGGAGGGTGTCGCGGTGGGCCGGCGCCGCGTACAGGTCGATGGCCAGCTTGACCTGGCGGTGCAGCGACTGCACGACGCCGATGTCGGACTCCTTGGCGATGCCGGAGAGGACGAGGTCCAGGTAGGCGCTGGTGGAGAGTTCGGCGTCCCGCGTCATGTCCCAGGCCGACGCCCAGCACAGGGCGCGCGGCAGGGAGGACTCGAAGTCGCCGAGGTGCTCGGTGACGACGGCGAGGGACTGCTCGTCGAGGCGGACCTTGGCGTAGGAGAGGTCGTCGTCGTTGAGGAGGATGACCGCCGGGCGGCGCTTGCCGACCAGCTCGGAGACGGACGTCGACTCGCTCGCCGTCACGTCGAGTTCGATCCGGTCCCCCCGGACCAGCTTGCCGCTCGCCTCGTCGAGGTCGTAGAGGCCGATCGCGATGCGGTGCGGGCGCAGCGTCGATGTGCCCTTCGCGCCCTCGGGCAGGGCGGGTGCCTCCTGGCGGACCGCGAACGACGTGATGACGCCCTGCTCGTCGGTCTCGATCTCGGGGCGCAGCACGTTGATGCCGGCGGTCTCCAGCCACGCCTTCGACCAGGACTTCAGGTCACGGCCGCTGGTCTCCTCCAGGGCGCCGAGGAGGTCGGACAGGCGGGTGTTGCCGAAGGCGTGGCGCTTGAAGTACGCCTGCACGCCCCGGAAGAACTCGTCCTCGCCGACGTACGCGACGAGCTGCTTGAGGACAGAGGCGCCCTTGGCGTACGTGATGCCGTCGAAGTTGACGAGCACGTCGTCGAGGTCGTTGATGTCCGCCATGATCGGGTGCGTGGACGGGAGCTGGTCCTGGCGGTACGCCCACGTCTTCATGGAGTTGGCGAACGTCGTCCACGAGTGCGGCCACTTCGAGCCCGGCGCGTACGCCTGGCAGGCGGCCTCGGCGTAGGTGGCGAACGACTCGTTCAGCCACAGGTCGTTCCACCACTCCATGGTGACGAGGTCGCCGAACCACATGTGCGCCAGCTCGTGCAGGATCGTCGCGGCCCGCACCTCGTACGCGGCGTCCGTCACCTTCGAGCGGAAGACGTACTGGTCGCGGATGGTGACCGCGCCCGCGTTCTCCATCGCGCCCGCGTTGAACTCCGGCACGAAGAGCTGGTCGTACTTGGCGAACGGGTACGCGTAGTCGAACTTCTCCTGGAACCAGTCGAAGCCCTGCCGCGTCACCTCGAAGATCGCGTCGGAGTCGAGGTGCTCGGCGAGCGAGGGGCGGCAGTAGATGCCGAGCGGCACGGACTGCCCCGTCTCGGCGTTCTCGTACGTCGAGTGCACCGCGTGGTACGGGCCGACGATGAGCGCCGTCACGTACGTCGACATGCGGGGCGTCGGCTCGAAGACCCAGACGTCGTCCTTGGGCGGCTCGGGCGTCGGCGAGTTCGAGATCACCGTCCAGCCGCTCGGCGCCTTCACCGTGAACTGGAACGTGGCCTTCAGGTCCGGCTGCTCGAAGCTCGCGAACACGCGCCGCGCGTCCGGCACCTCGAACTGCGTGTACAGGTACGCCTGTTCGTCGACCGGGTCGACGAAGCGGTGCAAACCCTCGCCGGTGTTCGTGTACGCGCAGTCGGCGACGACCCGCAGCTCGTTCGCCCCCTGCTCCAGACCGGCCAGCGCGATGCGCGAGTCCTGGAAGACGGCGGCGGCGTCGAGGGAGCGGCCGTTGAGGACCACCTCGTGCACGGTCGGTGCGACCAGGTCGATGAACGTCTCGGCGCCCGCCTCCGCGCTGTCGAAGCGCACGGTGGTCACCGACCGGTAGGTGCCGCCCTCCTGCGCGCCGGAGAGGTCGAGATCGATCTCGTACGAGTCAACGGTGAGCAGCTTCGCCCGCTGCTGCGCCTCTACGCGGGTCAGATTGGTGCCAGGCACGCGGTCATCTCCTAGTGCGGTTGCGTGGTCAACGCTTGTGACGTTTCCGGTCATCCTTCCACGTGGGGGCGTACGAGCGCGATGTCCGTTTTCCGCCGGTGGACACGCGCGCGCGAGAGCAGGCTGAAGCCATGACCAGGTACACCGCGCGCCCCATTGAGGAAGCCGCGCTGAAGGAACTCCGCACCACCGACGACGCGGGCCGGCCCTGCCGTCCGTACACCGCCACCGCCGACGACGCGGGCTCGCCGCTGCGCTGCTGCCTGACGCCGGTCCGGGAGGGGGAGCGCATCGCGCTCGTCTCGTACGCGCCACTGCGCCGCTGGGCCGCCGCGACGGGCGCGGACCCCGGCGCCTACGACGAGCAGGGCCCGGTCTTCCTGCACGCGGACGCCGGGGACTGCGCGGGCTACGTGGCCGATTCCGGCCGCTACCCCTTCGACAGGACCGGCGCCCTGCGCACCCTGCGCCGCTACGACGCGCGCGGCCGCATCGCGGGCGGGCGGCTCCTGGAGATCCCCGCCGACGCGACGGCCGGGTTCGACGCGGCGCTCGACGAGGCGTTCGCCGACCCGGACGTCACACTGGTCCACGTCCGGGCCGTCGAGTACGGCTGCCTGCACTTCGAGGTGCGACGGCCTTGAGCACGCGTGCGGGTCGCGTCGTGGCTGGTCGCGCAGTTCCCCGCGCCCCTGAGAGGCGCACTGCGTGCGCCATCACAGGGGAGCTCATGGGGCTGCGGCGAAGCCGCATGCTCCAGGGGCGCGGGGAACCGCGCGACCAGCCACGACGTACGCCGCACCCGGCAACGGCGAAGAACCCCGCAGACGCGTCCGCTGAGGCGCCTACTTGGCGCTGAGCTCCCGCGCCACCAGCTCGGCGATCTGCACGGCGTTCAGCGCAGCGCCCTTGCGGAGGTTGTCGTTGGAGATGAACAGCGACAGGCCGTTCTCCACCGTCTCGTCGCCGCGGATGCGGCCCACGTACGAGGCGTCCTTGCCCGCGGCCTGGAGCGGCGTCGGGATGTCGGACAGCTCGACGCCGGGGGCGCCGGCGAGCAGCTCCGTGGCGCGCTCGACGGAGATCGGGCGGGCGAAGCGGGCGTTGACCTGGAGCGAGTGGCCGGAGAAGACGGGGACGCGGACGCAGGTGCCGGAGACCTTGAGGGCCGGGATCTCCAGGATCTTGCGGGACTCGTTGCGGAGCTTCTGCTCCTCGTCCGTCTCGTTCAGACCGTCGTCGACGATGTTGCCCGCGAGGGGGAGCACGTTGAAGGCGATGGGGCGCTTGTAGACGTCCGGCTCGGGGAAGTCGACGGCCCCGCCGTCGTGGGTGAGCTTGTCGGCGTCGGCGACGACCTTCTGCGCCTGCCCGTGCAGCTCGGCGACGCCCGCGAGCCCCGAACCGGAGACGGCCTGGTAGGTGGCGACGACCAGCGCTTCGAGACCGGCCTCGTCGTGCAGCGGACGCAGGACCGGCATGGCGGCCATCGTCGTGCAGTTCGGGTTGGCGATGATGCCCTTGGGGCGGTCCGCGATCGCGTGCGGGTTCACCTCGGAGACGACGAGCGGGACCTCGGGGTCCTTGCGCCAGGCCGACGAGTTGTCGATCACGACGGCGCCCTGCGAGGCGACCTTCTCGGCGAGCGCCTTGGAGGTGGCGCCACCGGCGGAGAAGAGGACGATGTCCAGGCCCGTGTAGTCGGCCGTCGAGGCGTCCTCGACGGTCACGCCGTCGAGCACCGTGCCCGCGCTGCGCGCCGAGGCGAACAGGCGCAGCTCGTCGACCGGGAACGCGCGTTCGACCAGGATCTTGCGCATGACCGTGCCGACCTGACCGGTGGCTCCGACGATTCCGACCTTCACAGGGGTTCCTCCGTGCTTGCGAGCGGCCATCCGGCCTGCGGGTGCGTCCATGATGTGTCTGTCCAGGGTCGCCTTGTCCAATCGATTGTCCGAGGTACGGGACGCGTGGGCTTCGCCACAGGACCGGTGCGGGACCCGTGTGAACGTTTCGGGCCGCTCCCGCGTCACAGGGCGGACGCGGGGAGGGGAGGGGCTTTGCTGCGCGGAAAACCATGGAGACGGTCACCGGACGTCCGGGACGTGCCGGACCCGCTGGACGCGAAGGTCGAGGACCGGGTGCGAGCCGTCCTGTCACTGGGCGGGGTGCCGTACGCGGACCTGCCGGACGGGGTGCAGCAGGTCCGGCTGCGGCTGCTCGAACGGGCGGCGAAGGGGCAGGACGCCCCGCGCGACGTCTCGGCCTGGGCGGCGGTCGTCGCCTCCAACCTCGCCATGGACTGGCACCGGGCGCGCCGCCGCCAGGAGCGGCTCGGGGAGCGGCTCGCCTCGCTGCGCCAGGAGGACGCGCGGGACGCCGCCGACACCCGCGTCCTCTCCCTCGCGGTGGCCCAGGGCCTCGATGAGCTGCCCGACCAGCAGCGGCAGGTCGTCGTGCTCCGCTTCTACGCGGATCTGCCGGTCCGCGACATCGCGGCCGAGCTGGGCGTGCCCGAGGGCACCGTCAAGAGCCGGCTGCACACGGCCGTGCGCGTGCTGCGGGCGCGGCTGCACGAACAGGAGGTGGTGTGACGTGGAGGACAGCACACGCGAGGACCGGCTCCTGCTGCTCGCGATCGCGGGTGAGCCGCTGCCCGGCGACGTCGCGGACGACCCGGAGGCGGCGGCGGTCGCGGCCGATGTCACGCTCCTGCGCGACCAGATCACCGGGCTCGGCGACGCGCTGGCGGCCCGCCCGGCCCCGGCCCCGAAACCCGTACGCCCCGCGCCGGCCCCCGCCCCGGTACGCCGCCGCAGGCCGCTGCGGATCGCGCTCGGCGGGCTGGTCGCCGCCTGCGCCGTCACCGTGTTCGGCGGGATGGTGTGGCTCGGGGTGCAGGCGCCGGGCGGCGCGAACGACAAGAGCGTCAGCTCCGACAGCGGCGCGGCCGCGAAATCGGGGGACGGGTCCGGCGCGCAGCAACGCGCCCTTCGGCTGGCCTGCCTGCGCTGGTCGCTCGAAGGCACCGTGCGGAGCGTGACGCCGCGCGCCGACGGTGACGTACAGGTGGTCCTGGAGGTCAGGCGCTACTACCGGCCCGAGCGGTCGGCGGCCCGGCACCCGACGGTCAGCGTCACGCTGGACGGGTCGGCCCGCGCCGACCTGGAGCCGGGCACGTACGCGCTCATCGCCGTCCCGCTGCACCCGCAGGACCGGCAAGGCCGTCGGGACTGGGCGACCGGGCCCGGCGTGGACGACGCCCGCGACGACATCCTCGCGGTGCTCCCCGAGGCCCGGGGCCTGACCTGCCCGGGCCCGGAGGCGGGCTGACACGGCGACGGGGGCGGACGCCACTCGCGTCCGCCCCCGTGCTCAAGCCACCGGCCCGCTTACTCGGTGACCTTCTCGATCTTCACGCTGCCGACGCCCGCGGCGACCCCGCGCTCGTTCACCAGCCGCACCTCACCGAAGAACTCGCGGCCCTCCGGCGCGGCGGCCGCGGCGGTGACCTCGGCGGCCACGTTCGTGGACGCGCCGTTGGCCAGGGTCACGGTCTTGGTGTCGTCGACCTTCACCGTGCCGAGGGACGGCGAGTAGAACACGTCGACGTAGTCGTACGCGGTCGAGCCGGACGGCACCGAGTAGCCCGCGACCTCGATCGTGTACGTGCCGGCGGCCGGCTTCGCGATGCTGACGGCCTCCTCGGAGTCACCGTCGGCGGACTGCGCGACCTGGTTGCCGGCCGCGTCGTAGACGGTCAGGTCGAGGTCGGCGGCCTGGTCGGAGACGTTGCCGATGGAGACGTCGAGCTTCTCGGCGCCCGCGGGCACCTCGACGGTCGAGGTCTGCGTGGCACCGTTCGCGATGGACGGACGGTCGGACTTCGACGAGCCGAGCGGACCGCCTTCGAGCTTCCCGCCGTTGATGGCCGCGAAGTTGTTCGTGACCTTCCAGTTCACGGCGGCCGGGGCACCGACCTTCGCCTCGGGCAGCGTCTGCACCGCCGGGTCGAAGGTGGCGCCGAGGACCGACGCGTCCAGGGTGTACGGGTTGTCGAGCAGCGGCGACGTACGGCGCGACTCGACCTCGATCTCCCAGACACCGGCCTGCGGGTCCGCGTACGAACGCAGGTCCGGGCGGCAGGTGTTGGCCGGGTTCTCGTAGTTCGGGTAGCAGCTCGGCGTGGACGTCTCGTCGACCGGGACACCGTACGGGTGGATGGAGATGAAGCGGGTCTGGCTGGTGGCCTTCAGCCCGCTCATCCGCACCTGGAGCGCCTTGGCGCCCTCGGGGACCGTCAGGAAGTAGGACGTGGTGCTGTTGCGCTGCACCGAGCCCTTGGCGGTGAAGGAGTACGACGGCTTGGCCAGCGGCGCGGAGACGACGACGGTCGCCATGACCTGCTGGTCGACGCCCGTGGTGAGCGGGTCGTTCACCTCCAGGATGGCGCTGTGCAGCCCGGCGGAGCCCGGCTTGGCCTGCACCTTGACGGTGACGGCCTTGTTCAGCGGCAGCAGGACGAGGCGCGAGCCGACGACGCGGAAGGTGTCACCCTCGTTGTTCTTCAGGGACAGCGTGTGCAGGACCGGCTTCGAGGAGCCCGACGTACGCGTGATGGTCACGTCGTAGGTCTTCGCCTGCCCGGCCTTGAGGCCGCCCTCGCGGTCGTAGATGCCGGTGCCGAAGCCCGGCGTCTTCAGCGCGTAGTCGATCGCGGTGTCGACGGGCGCCTTCACGGTGTACGTGTGGGCGTTCGCGCCGAGGCGGATGGAGCGCCAGGCGTCCTCGATGTCGATGAGGCCGGAGCCCTCGGCGTACGCCTGCTCGCCCTTGATGTGGTTCGCGGTCGAGGTCAGCGCGGTGCGCAGCTTCGCCGGGGCCAGCGCGATGTGCTTCTGCTTCGCGGCGGAGAGCAGCAGCGCCGAAGCACCCGCGGCCTGCGGGGATGCCATCGACGTGCCCTGCAGCATCGAGTAGCCGGCCGGGAGCGAGTAGCCCGCCTCGGCGACCGGGGAGCCGGGCAGCCAGGTCTGCGTCGTGTTGATCGCCGCGCCGGGCGCGGTGATGGTCGGGGTGAAGCCGCCGTCCTCACGCGGGCCGCGCGAGGAGAACGGCATCATCGCATAACGCTTCTCGACCTGGGAGCCGTAGTTGGCGGCCCAGGTCTCCTTGGAGATCGAGGCACCCACCGAGATGACCTTGTCGGCGAGGCCGGGGTCGCCGATGGTGTTGGCGCCGGGGCCCGAGTTGCCCGCGGAGATCACGAGCTGGACGCCGTAGGTGTCGATGAGGCGGGTGTACAGCTCGGAGCGCGCGTTGTTGCCGTCGTTCAGCGCGGGAAGGCCGCCGATCGACATGTTGACGATGTCGACGCCGCGGTTGGCGACGAGGTCAATCATGCCCTCGGTCAGCGCGACGTTGGTGCAGCCGCCGGACCAGGTGCAGGCGCGCGAGGAGACGAGCTTGGCGCCGGGCGCGGCACCGTTCATCTTCTTGTTGCCGAACAGCGCGTTGGCGGCGGTGATGCCCGCGACGTGCGTGCCGTGCTCGGACTCGATGACGCCGATGTTGACGAAGTCGCGCTTCTGCCCGACCCAGTCACCGCCGTACGGGTCCATGGGGACGTCCTTGCGGATCTCCACCACGAACGGGACGCGCTCGACGACGTCCGTCTTCGGGTCGTCCTTGCCGAAGTACCCGATCTGGTAGCCGTCCTTGTACGGCTTCATCGGGGTGTCGTCGGTGAAGTCGCCGTTGTCGTTCAGGTCGACGGTGACGGTGCCGGCCTTCGCGTCGTAGAGGACGCCCCACTTGTCGGTGGTGTCGCCGTCGCGGTTCAGGTCGCCCTTGGCGTCGCCGCCGGTCGTCGCGGACTCGGCGAACGTGCTGAAGCCGAAGGTGCCCGCCGCCGACTTGTACGTACGGCCGCCCGCGGTGAACGTCGGCCCGGTCACCGAGGTGACCATCGGGCGCCAGGTGCCGTCGCTGTCCACGATCGGGTCGGTCGCCGTGACCCAGTCGACGATCTTGCGCTCGCCGGTCGTGGTCTTCTGCAGCGCCGGGTGGCCGAGGTCGACGCCGGAGTCGAGGATGCCGATGGTGACCCCGCGGCCGTCGGCCTTCGGGTTGTCCTGCACGAAGTCGACCGCGCCCGTCTCGAAGGACGGGTTGTACGGGTTCTTCGCCGGGGTGTTCTTGCCCGGAGCCCCGTACGTGCCGCTGCCCTTCTTCGCCGCGCCCTTCGCACGGTCGCCCGCCGGGGTCGGGTCGTCGAGCTGAATCTCCTGGCGCAGGTCGATGCCGTGCACGGAGGAGAGCTTCTCGGCCGCCTTGATGGCGGCGTCGGCCTTACCGGTCGGCACGGTCGCCCGGACGTAGCCGAGCTTGTCGTAGGTGGGGCCCACGGAGCCGCCCTTGACCGCGTCGAGCTGCTTCGCCACCTGCTCGGTGGCGCCCGGGGCGGTCGCGACCATGAGGGTCACGTTCTTCTCGCCGTCGGCCTTCGCGTCGGCGAGGAGCTGCGCGTCGTGCGCGCCGAGCTTCTCACTGGCGGCCTTGACGGCGGGGTCGGCGGACGGAGTGGTGCCTGCCGTGTCTGCGTCGGCGGCGAAGGCCATGGGTATCGGCCCGGCCGCGGTGAGCGCGGCCACCAGACCTGCGGCGGCCGCGAGCCGGGCCGCGCGTCTCGCACCGGATATGGGTGCTCGCTGGGGATCGGGGGTCATCAGCATCCCTGTACGTGAAGTGGGACAACGAGGGTGTGGTGCGTGAAGAATGTTCGTACGGCTCCGGAATTCGGTGCCCGATGACCGCTCAGCTTTATCTAAGTGCACATAGTTTGGGGAGAGTTGCCCGAGACGGGATGGAGCCATGGCGTACTTCCGCCATACGCCATCGGGGACGAACCAGTCGCTAACCGGACGTAATCCGGCCCGTCCCCGAACCCTCGGTGGAGAGCTCGAACTCTCCGTTAGCGTCGGGGGATGCACAAAGAGCTGAGGGTGGCGGCGTACGCCGTGTGCGTGCGCGACGGACGGATCCTGCTCGCCCGCTGGGTCGCCGGGGACGGCAGCAAGCGCTGGACCCTGCCCGGCGGCGGCATGGACCACGGCGAGGACCCCTACGACACGGTCGTCCGCGAGGTCGACGAGGAGACCGGCTACACCGTCGACCCCGTCACCTTCCTCGGCGTCGACACCGTCCTGCGCCGCTACCCCCGCAAGCTCGGCACGGTCGCCGACTTCCACGGCCTGCGCCTCGTCTACGAGGCCACCGTCACCGGCGGCATCCTGCGCCACGAGGAGAACGGCTCCACGGACATGGCCGCCTGGCACGACCTCGCCGCCGTGGACGGCCTGCCGCGCGTCGAACTCGTCGACGTCGGCCTGCGGCTGTGGCGCGAGCGCCCGCCGTCGGGACACCTGTCCCTCTGAGAGGCGTTCTCTTCCCTGAAAAGTGAACTCAGGGTGACGGCGCGGGGGGTGAGTTCCTCCCCGCGCATGACAACCCGGGGCCTCCGACCGCGCCCGGTGATCCACGTACCGCGATCTGCGCTGCGCGTTGCGTCCCCGTTCACGCGCACGCCACCCCCGCTGCCAACGATCCAGTACGCCACTGTCGACGCGTTCGCACCCGGGGAGACCGCGCCATGTCGCGCCTACGCTCTGTCACCAAAGCAGCCGCCGCACTCGACCGCCGTACGCTCCTGGCCGCGACCGGCGCGGCGACGCTCACCGCCGGACTCGGCTACGCCCTCGCGCCGGGCGGCTCCGCCGCCGCCGCGGGGCCCGCGCCCGCCCGCACCCTCTCCTCCCGCCGCGCGCCCGCGGCCCCGCTCCTGCCGTACACGCGCGGCACGACCCTCGCCTCCGTCGCCACCGGACCGGCCGGGTCCGGCTACCGCAAGCTCGGCGACGGACCGGCCTGGCAGCGCGTCGTCCGCTCCGAGCTGACGTCCGCCCGCTCAGGCCGCGAGGCCCGCCGCACCGCGCTCGCCGCGTTCGTGCAATTCACCGACCTGCACCTGGTCGACGTCCAGCACCCCTTGCGCTACGAGTACCTGCGCGCCCAGACCGCCAGCGCCTGGCGCCCGCAGGAGGCGCTGTCGGTCGCGGGCGCCGTGTCGCTCGTCGAGCGGGTCAACGCGCTGCGCGGCGCGCCCGTCACCGCGTCCCCGCTCCACTTCGTCATGACGACCGGCGACAACACGGACAACAACTCCCGTACCGAGCTCGACTGGTTCCTCAAGACGATGAGCGGCGGGCGCATCACCCCCAACAGCGGCGATCCGCGCCACTACGAGGGCGTCCAGAACAGCGGCGTGCCCCTCTACTGGCAGCCGGACTCCGACCGGCGCGACGCCGACAAGCAGGGCCACGGCTTCCCGCGCATCCCCGGCTTCCTCGCGGCGGCCATCGCCGAACTCCGCAGCCCGGGGCTGAACCTCCCCTGGTACTCCACGGTCGGCAACCACGACGCGCTGCCCGGCGGCTGCTACGCGCCCGGCGACTCCTTCTTCGCCGAGTTCGCCGTCGGCGGGCGCAAGCTCATGGAGCTGCCGGGTTCGGCGGGCAAGGCGATCTGGGACAACGTCAAGCACGGCGGCGACCCCAAGGGCGGCGCCTTCCGCGACCTCCTCCGGAGCAATGCGCGGGCGATGCGCCGGGTCACCCCGGACGAGGCCCGCGCCCCGTTCACCCCCGCCGAGTACCTGGCCGCGCACCTCGACCCGGCGCACACGGGCCCCGGCCCGGTCGGCCACGGGTACACGCAGGCCAACCTCGCCGCCGTCACCCAGTACTACACGTTCCGCATCTCGGACGACGTGCTCGGCATCAGCCTCGACACGACCGACCCCGGCGGCCACTACGAGGGCTCGCTCGGAACGAGCCAACTGCGCTGGCTGGTGGCCCAGTTGACATCGGCCGAGAAGAACGGTGACCACGTCGTCGTCTTCTCGCACCACACCAGCAAGTCGATGCGCAACCTTCGCGAGGACCCCCACCACCCCGGCGAGCGGCGCCACGGCGGCAAGGAGCTCGCCCGCGTCCTCGCCCGCCACCGCCCGGTCCTCGCCTGGGTCAACGGGCACAGCCACAAGAACGCCATCACCCCGCACCCCGGCGAGGACGGCACCGGCGGCTACTGGGAGGTCTCCACCGCCTCCCACGTGGACTTCCCCCAGCTCGCCCGGATCATCGAGATCGCCGACAACCACGACGGCACGCTCTCCCTCTTCACCACCTGCATCGAGTCCGCCGCCCCGCACCGCGCCGACGTCACCGACCTCAGCCAGACCGGCCTCGCCGCCCTCTACCGCGAACTCTCCTTCAACGCCCCGGGATCCCGCGCGACCCTCTCCGGCACCCCGGGCGACCGCAACACGGAACTGGTCCTGAAGAAGGGCTGAACCTAGCGGGGAAGGACCACGACGTACGCCGCCGGGTCCCGGTCGTCCGCCGCCATCAGCGCCGTGCGCACCACGGCCGCCTGCTGTTCGAGCGCCTCGCGCAGCTTGCGCGGCGTGAGGTGCACGACGGTGATCCCGAGCCGCTCCAGGTACTCGCGCTTGCGGGCGTACTCGCTCCACAGCGCGTCCTCGTCCTGGCGCGGCGCACGCGTGTCCAGTTCCACGGCGACGGCGTGCTCGGGCCAGTACGCGTCGACGCCGCCGAGGTGCGGGCCGCCGGGCAGGCGCAGGTCCACGTTCCACAGCGGGTCGGGAAGCCCGTACTCGACGACCATGCGGTACAGCCGGTCCTCGGCGATGGCCCGCCCCTCCGCGAGCAGCGAGTCCACGGCGTCCACGACGTGCGGCCGGGTCAGCAGCCGGGCCTGCGTCAACTCGCGGACGACGGACGCCGGTTCGCAGTACCCGCCCCGCACCGCCTCCGTAAGCAGCCGGCGTACGGCGGACGCGTCGGAGAGCTGCCCGATGGCGTCCGCGAGGGCGCGCGGCACGGGAGCGACCGGCACTCCGTTCAGCTGGAGGGGCGTCGGCAGCGCGGTCGTGCGGACCAGACGGGCGAAGTCGGTGGAGCGCAGCCGCCGGGTGCGCGGTACGAGGACGTCGACGTGGTCGAGCGAGAGCAGCGGGGGAGCGGAGACGAACCCGTGCAGGGCGAGCGCCGCGAGCCCGGTGACCATGGCCTCGGTGTACGGCGCGCAGTGGTCCTCCCCGGTGAGGGGCTGGGCCGGGACGCCGCCCGTGCGGCGGGGCTGGGCGCGGTTCTCCTGGGTGCGGCCCGCGTACAGGAGCACCGCGTGCAGCCGCTCGTCGCCGGTGGCCGGTCCCGGGTGGAGGAGGAACACCCCGGGCAGGACCCGCTGCCAGGGCCCGCCGGGGCGGCACTGCTCCTGCGCCGCGGCGGCGGTGACCCCGTGGGCCTTGAGCTGGGCCGCGCTCATGACGCGCCGCTGGGAGCCGGCCAGGTGGCCGAGGGGGCGGGCGGAGAGCGGGGCCGGCGTGGCGGAGGCGGCGGGGGTGACCGGGGAGGTGTCGTGGTTCATGCCCCGGACCTTCCCGGACCGGGCGCCTCCGCTAACCGCTGTTACAAGGCCGTCGACAAAACCGGACAAGTTCGCCCTAAAGTCCGGGCGTTGGAGTGCCGAAAGGGCCAGGCGGCAGACGGGTTACGGGCAGTCATACCCACATTCGGTAACACTCGGCGAACGGCGCGGCGCCGGGTGTCCGTCAACCCGGCGCCGCGCGTCACCCTTGTTACCGCGCGGCCGTCGCGTCGCACGCCTGTCCGCGCAGCCCGCGCGCCAGGTCGTCCCGCGCCTCCAGGACGAGGCGGCGCAGCGCGGGCGCCGCGTCCTCGTGGGCGGCGAGCCACGCGTCGGTCCGCTCCAGGGTCTCCGGGCTGTCCTGGAACGCCGGGAACAGACCGCGTACGACGTCCATGCCGATCTGGATCGAGCGCTCCTGCCAGACGTGCTCGATGACGTCGAAGTACTTCTCCGCGTAGGGCGCGGTGAGAGCGCGCTGGGACGGCTGCTGGAACCCGGCGATGACCGCTTCCACCAGCGCGTTCGACAGCGCGTCGGACTCCACGACCTGCGCCCACGCCTGCGCCTTCACGGCCTGCGAGGGGCGCGCGGCCAGGCAGCGCACCTGGTGGCGCTTGCCGGACGCGGTGTCGTCGCGGGCCAGTTCGGCGGTGAGCAGCGCCTCGTCGGCGGCGCCGTACGTGGCGAGGGTGTCCAGGAACGACCAGCGCAGCTCCTGGTCGATCTCCAGGCCGTCGATCTTCGCGCTGCCCGCGAGCAGGCCCTCCAGGAGCTGGAGGTCGGCCGGGCTCGACGCGACGGACGTGAAGAACCGGGCCCAGGTCAGCTGGTGCTGGCTGCCGGGTTCGGCGTTGCGCAGCTCGCGCAGGGCGCCCTCGGCGAGCAGCCGCCCGCCCTCCTCGCGCCACTCCGGCACCGCGTAGTGGGTGAGCGCGGAGCGGGCCCAGGCGTGCAGCATCTGGAGCACGCCGATGTCGGACTCCCGCCCGGCGAACCGCAGGACGAGGTCGACGAAGTCACGGGCCGGCATGAGCGCGTCCCGCGTCAGGCTCCACAGCGCGGACCAGCACAGGGCGCGGGCCAGGGGGTCCGTGATGTCACCGAGCCGCTCGCGGAGCGTGGCGAGGGAGGTCTCGTCGAAGCGGATCTTGCAGTAGGTGAGGTCGTCGTCGTTGACGAGGATCAGCTCGGGGGCGTCGGCCCCGGCCAGCTCGGTGACGACGGTGCGCGGTCCTTCGACGTCGACCTCGGCGCGCGCGTAGCGCTCCAGCGCGCCGTCGGGGGAGCGCCGGTACAGGCCGACCGCGACCCGGTGCGGGCGCAGCTCGGGGTGGGACTCGGCGGCCTCCTGGACCACGGCCAGTTCGGTGATCCGGCCCTCGCCGTTCAGGATCGCCTGCGGGGTGAGGGAGTTGACCCCGGCGGTCTGGAGCCAGGAGCGCGCCCACGTCCCCATGTCGCGCCCGCTCGTCTCCTCCAGGACCGAGAGCAGATCGCCCAGGCGCGTGTTCCCGTACGCGTGGCGCTTGAAGTAGCGGCGCGCCCCTTCGAGGAAGGCGTCCCGCCCGACGTAGGCGACGAGCTGCTTCAGGACGCTCGCGCCCTTGGCATAGGTGATGCCGTCGAAGTTGAGCTTCGCGTCCTCCAGGTCGCGGATGTCCGCGGTGACCGGGTGGGTGCTCGGGAGCTGGTCGGCGCGGTACGCCCACGCCTTGCGGTTGTTGGCGAAGGTGATCCAGCCGTTGGTGAAGCGGGTCGCCTCGACCATCGAGAACGAGCCCATGAAGTCGGCGAAGGACTCCTTCAGCCACAGGTCGTCCCACCACTGCATGGTGACGAGGTCGCCGAACCACATGTGGGCCATCTCGTGCAGGATCACGTTGGCCCGGCGCTCGTAGGACGCCTGGGTGACCTTGCCGCGGAAGATGAACTCCTCGCGGAAGGTGACCATGCCCGGGTTCTCCATCGCGCCGAGGTTGTACTCGGGCACGAACGCCTGGTCGTACTTGCCGAAGGGGTAGGGGTAGTCGAAGTTCTCGTGGAAGAAGTCGAGGCCCTGCTTGGTGACGAGGAAGACGTCGTCCGCGTCGAAGTAGGGGGCGAGGCCCTTGCGGCACATGGCGCCGAGCGGCACGACCAGCTTCGAGCCGTCGTCGAGGGTCCGCTCGTAGGTGTCCGTCACGTAGTGGTACGGGCCCGCGACCACGGCCGTGATGTACGTGGAGATCGGCTTGGTCTCGGCGAAGCGCCAGACGCCGTCGGTCAGCTCCCCGACGCCGTTCGACCAGACGGTCCAGCCCTCGGGGGCCTGTGCGCTGAAGCGGTACGGAGCCTTGAGGTCGGGCTGTTCGAAGGTGGCGAAGACGCGGCGGGCGTCGGCGGGCTCGTACTGGGTGTAGAGGTAGACCTCGCCGTCCTCGGGGTCGACGAAGCGGTGCATGCCCTCGCCGGTGCGGGAGTAGGCGCACTGGGCGTCGACGACCAGCTCGTTCTCCTCGGCCAGGCGCTCCAGGTGGATGCGGCTGCCGTCGAACACGGCGGCGGGGTCGAGGTCCTCGCCGTTCAGGGACACGGCGGTGACGGACGGGGCGATGAGGTCGACGAAGGTCGAGGCGCCCGGCTCGTTCGCGCGGAACCGGATCGTGGTCAGGGAGCGGAAGGTGCGCGGCCCGTCGCCGGTGGCCTCGCCGACCGCGGAGCGCAGGTCGAGCGCGACCTCGTACCCGTCGACGGACAGCAGACCCGCCCGCTCGCGGGCCTCGTCGCGGGACAGATTCTCTCCGGGCACGGCGGCACTCCTTCGTGACGTTCTTCGTGGCGTTCTGATGTGGCCTGACCTGTACGGGCCTGTCCGGGCCCTTGTGGGGCCGTTCGAACGCCTACGATCCTCGCACGCGGCTCCCGCGCCGGGCACCCGGGAATGCGCAGGGCCCGGGTCGCGTTGCCGCAGGCAAGACAGCCCGGTGATCCCGTGACTTCCGAGGAGAGCAATGTCCGCTGTGGACGAGAAGACCCCCGTCGACTTCTGGTTCGACCCGCTCTGCCCCTGGGCCTGGATGACGTCGCGCTGGGTCCTGGAGGTCGAGAAGGTCCGCGACATCAAGGTCCGCTGGCACCTGATGAGCCTCGCCGTACTGAACGAGCCGCGCCTGGAGGAGCTCCCCGAGGAGTACCAGGAGATGATGCGCACCCAGGCCTGGGGCCCGGTCCGCGTCGTCATCGCGGCGCAGCAGGAGCACGGCGCGGAGGTCCTCGGCGACCTCTACACGGCGCTCGGCACCCGGATCCACAACCAGGGCCAGGGCCCGACCAAGGAGGCCGTCGCCGGCGCCCTCGACGAGGTCGGCCTGCCCGCGTCCCTGCTCGACCACTGGGACGGCACCAAGTACGAGGCCGAGCTGCGCGCCTCGCACAAGGAGGGCATCGACCTCGTCGGCCAGGACGTCGGCACCCCGGTCATCGCGGTCCCCGGCGCGGACGGCAACCAGATCGCCTTCTTCGGCCCCGTCGTCACGCCCGCGCCCAAGGGCGAGGAGGCGGCGAAGCTCTGGGACGGCACGCTCCTCGTCGCCTCGGTCCCGGGCTTCTACGAAATCAAGCGCACCCGCACCCAGGGCCCGGTCTTCGACTGAGCCCGGCTGTCAGATCCTGCGGGGGCCGCCGCCGAAGGGGCGCTTGTCGAAGCCGGTCCGCAGGTTCCGGCAGTCCCCGTCGTCGCCGTCGCACATCCAGAACTCGTGGGGGTGCTTCACCCCGGCGGCCTTCACCAGCTTGCGCTGTTCGTCCTTGTCCAGCTGGTGGTGCGTCTCGTCGCCCCCGCAGGTCTCGCACGGCAGCTTCATCTTGCGGGCCATGGCGTCTCCCCCTCTGGATCAGGCCTCTCCGGGTCAGCGGAAGGACTCGGGCAGGTTGAAACCGTCGTCGGCCTTGAAGTGCCGCTGGACGCGCAGGCAGCCCTTGTGCGAACAGCGCCGGTAGTTCCAGGCGTCCGCCCGCCCGCGCCCCACCGTGGCGGCGACGGACGTCAGCTCGTCGGCGGTGAGCGTGCGGAACTTCTGGATGCTGTTTCCACAGTTGGGGCAGTGCTTCGAGGCGACGGTCATGGGCGACACATTCCACCGGAACCGCGCATACCGACAGCCCCCCGCGAGTCACGTCCTCGCGGGGGGCTGTCTTTTCGGCCGCCCGCCCGGCGTGAAGGTTGAGAAGACGATCACGAGGCGGGGCGTATGAGGCGGCGCGCCCCCGTCAGGGGGCGAGCAGCAAGCTGTTCGTGCGCTCCTTCGCGGCCGCGTACCGCTTCGCGACGTCCTGCCAGTTGACGACCTGCCACATGGCCTCGATGAAGTCGACCTTCTGGTTCTTGTACTGCAGGTAGAAGGCGTGCTCCCAGGCGTCGAAGACGAGGACCGGGGTCGAGCCCTGGCCGACGTTGCCCTGGTGGTCGTAGACCTGCTCGACGATGAGGCGCCCGGAGAGCGGCTCGTAGGCGAGGACGCCCCAGCCGGAACCCTGCGTCGTCGCCGACGCCTTCGTGAGCTGCGCCTTGAACTTGGCGAACGAGCCGAAGGACTCGGTGATCGCGTCGGCGAGGTCCCCGACCCCGTCCGCGGCGAGCGGCTCGCCGCCGCCACCGTCCTTGGGGCTGTTCATGTTGTGCCAGTAGATCGAGTGCAGGATGTGGCCGGAGAGGTGGAAGGCCAGGTTCTTCTCCAGGCCGTTGATCGTGCCCCACGCCTCCTTGTCGCGTGCCTCGGCGAGCTGTTCGAGGGTGTCGTTCGCGCCCTTCACGTACGCCGCGTGGTGCTTGTCGTGGTGCAGCTCGATGATCTGCGGATTGATGACCGGTTCGAGCGCCGCGTAGTCGTACGGGAGTTCAGGAAGCGTGTAGATCGCCATGTCGTCCGAGTCCTCCGGCTGAAGGTGTTGCCATGCAGAGCTTATTGCAACCAATGTGCAAGTGCAGGCTAACAGCAGGAAGTCCCCGGAGTTGATCAGCCCTTGGACCTGGGCCGCGCCGCGCACGCGAAGGGCCCCGGAGCGTGTGCTCCGGGGCCCTTCGAGGCGAGCGCCGCTACTTCTTCTCGGCCTGGCGCTGACGCACGTAGCCGATGACGGCGAGGACGATCGTCAGGCCGCCCGTGTAGTACAGCTGCACCCGCGTGTCGTGCTCACGGGCCATCAGGACGAAGACGACGACCATCGCGACGAGCGCCGCGACCGTCAGGTACGGGTACGCCCACATCTTCACGACGAGCTTCTCGGGCGCCTCGCGCTCCAGCTTGCGGCGCAGGATCAGCTGCGAGAAGGCGATGAAGAACCAGACGACGAGGATGATCGCGCCGATGGTGTTGAGCAGCCAGGCGAAGACGTCGTCGGGGCGCCAGTAGCTGAGCAGCACGCACACGAACCCGAACGCCGCCGAGAGCAGCACGGCGACGCGCGGCACCCCGCCGGAGACCTTGCCGATGACCTTCGGACCCATGCCGCGGGCGACCAGCGAGGAGGCCATGCGCGAGGAGCCGTAGATGTTGGCGTTCATCGCGGAGAGCAGCGCGACGAGGACGACCACGTTCATGATCTGCCCGGCCCCCGGGATGCCCAGGTGGTCGAGGGTCGCGACGTACGGGCCCTTGGTCGGGATCTCCTCCGCGGTCCACGGCAGGAGGACCACGACGACCGCCATCGAGCCGACGTAGAACAGCGCGATCCGCCACATCGCCGTACGGACCGCCTTGGCGACGCCCTGGATCGGGTGCTCGGACTCGGCGGCGGCGATGGTGACGGTCTCCAGGCCGCCGTACGCGAACACGGAGGCGAGCAGGCCGACGATCAGCCCCTCCGTGCCGTTCGGCATGAAGCCGCCGTTGCCGGTGAGGTTGGACATGCCGGGCGCGTCGACGTCCGGCAGGACACCGCAGATCGCCAGGACGCCGATGACGAGGAAGAGCGCGATCGCGCCCACCTTGAGCGCCGCGAACCAGAACTCGAACTCGCCGAAGTTCTTCACCGCCGCCAGGTTCGTCCCCGTGAACAGCACCATGAACACGGCGACCCAGGCCCACTCGGGCACGCCCGGGATCCAGCCGTGCACGATGCCCGCCGCGCCGATCCCCTCCAGGCCGACGGCGACGCACAGCAGGAACCAGAACGCCCAGCCCGCCGTGAACCCGGCCCACGGCCCGATCGCCCGCTCGGAGTGCACGGAGAACGAGCCCGACGCCGGGTACGCCGCCGCCATCTCGCCGAGCATGCGCATCACGAGCATGACGAGGGCGCCCGATATCGCGTACGCGAGGATGATCGAGGGACCGGCCGCCGCGATGGCGGTGCCGGAGCCGACGAAGAGACCGGCGCCGATCACGCCGCCCAGCGCGATCATGGAAAGATGGCGCTGCTTGAGGCCGGGCGAGAGCGACGGCGCGTCGGTCGGCTGGGCGCCGGGCGACGCGACGGCCGTATCTTCGGCGGGTGGCTGCGCGGACGTCCGAGACATGGATAAGCCCTGTTCAGTCGCTGAGACGGGGAGGGTGTCGGCCCCATAAGGCCCACATAAAACCGCCACAGTCTGAGCGGACGCACCGCTCAGTGGGAACACGTTTCCGTTATACGGACACGAAGCTCACACAAAGCGACGCGGACGTTCACGACCTGTGACGTTCACGAGCTGTGAGGCCCGATGCTCCGCGACGGGTCGCGGGCCGGTCAAGACACCTGTCTCCCGATGGCCTCTGTGGGCCACCACGCCCCACGAGCGACCCACCGGTGTCCCCTCTGGGCCACGGCCCGCGAGCCCGGCGCCGTGCTCAGAGCCGCCGCGCCCGCAGCTCCCGCACGCCCGCGACCGCCAGCACCACCGCCGTCGCCCCCGTCGACCACAGCAGCTGCGGCCGCGCCGTGGCGTCGGTCAGCATCAGCCCGAACACCGCGGCCATCGCCGCGAGCGCCGCCCAGGTCAGCCACGGGAACGCCCACACCTTCAGCACGAGCCGCTCGGGCGCCTCGGCCTCCAGGCGGCGCCGCAGCCGCAACTGCGAGGCGGCGATCAGCGCCCACACGAACAGCAGCACGGCACCGACCGAGTTGAGCATGTAGAGGAAGACGGTGTCCGGCCACTCCAGATTGAGCAGCACGGAGACGAACCCGAACGCCACCGACGCGAGCACCGCCCTGCGCGGCACCCCGCCCGCCACCTTCAGCAGCCCCTTCGGCGCCTCGTCGCGCTCGGCGAGCGAGAAGATCATGCGGGAGGAGCCGTAGAGGTTCGCGTTGAGGGCCGAGAGCAGCGCCACGAAGACGACGATGTTCATGATCTGCCCCGCCGACGGCACCCCGACGGAGTCCAGGACGGTGACGTACGGGCTGATGCCCGCCTTCTGCGCCGTCCAGGGCAGCACCGTCACGATCACCAGCATCGAGCCGACGTAGAAGAACAGGATGCGGAAGACCGCGCTGCGCACCGCCCGCGCCACCGACCGCACCGGGTCCTCGGACTCCGCCGCCGCGATCGTGACGACCTCCAGGCCGCCGAACGCGAAGACGACCGCGAGCACCCCGGAGACGACGCCCTGCCAGCCGCGCGGCAGGAACCCGCCGTCGCCGGTCAGATGGGAGAGGCCGACCGCGTCCGTGTCGGGGAGCAGCCCGAAGATCGCCAGCGTGCCGAGGGCCAGGAAGGCGATGATCGCGACGACCTTGAGCGTCGCGAACCAGAACTCGAACTCGCCGAAGTTCTTCACGGCGGCCAGGTTCGTCGCCGTGAACACGATCATGAAAAGCAGCACCCACGCCCACTGCGGTACGCCCGGCACCCAGCCGTTCGCGATCTGCGCGGCGCCCGTCGCCTCGACGGCGAGCACGACCACCAGCATGAACCAGTACAGCCATCCCGCGCTGAACCCGGCCCACCGCCCGAGCGCCCGCTCCGCGTGCACCGAGAACGAACCGGACGCGGGCAGCGCCGCCGACATCTCGCCGAGCATCCGCATCACGCACATCGCGAGCGCGCCCGCGATCAGGTACGAGACGACGATCCCGGGCCCGGCGACCGCGATCCCGGCGCCCGACCCGACGAACAGGCCCGCGCCGATGACGCCGCCGAGGCCGAGCATGGTCAGATGGCGCTGCTTCAGTCCGCCGGAAAGAGGTTCTTCGGTATCGACAGGGGCGACGTGGTCGTGCATGGGGTGATCGGCCGGCTCTCGGGACTTACGGATGAATTGGCGGGAACCTACAGTCTCCCCGCCGGGTGCCCCGTACCGCAAAACGGCCTGTGACTACCCATGTCGTCAGTGACGAGCATCACCCCGCACGAGGTGTACGCACGGATCTTTGTACGGAGCCCACCAAGTGGCGGCCCGACCCTTTGTCGAGCGGTGACCGTGATCGGCCCGACCGCCCTGGGATAGCGTCACGGAGTCCCACCCTGCCCGCCCGCAAGGCGCCCACAGATACGCGGAGTCCCCATGAGCACCGCCACCTCCACCGCAGCAGTCGCCCGGCCGGGCAAGGTCCTGGCCGATCTCCTCCCCGCTTCCCGCACCAAGTCCGCCGTTGTTGTGAAAAGTGCGGCGCTGGTCGTCGGTGGCGCCGCGCTCACCGGCATCGCCGCGCAGATAGCGGTCCCCGTGCCGGGCTCGCCGGTGCCGGTCACCGGGCAGACCTTCGCCGCGCTCCTCGTCGGCACCGCGCTCGGCGCCCGCCGCGGCTTCCTCTCCATCGCCCTGTACGCGCTCGCGGGCATGGCGGGCATGCCGTGGTTCGCCGAGGGCGGCTCCGGCGCCTCGATGCCGTCGTTCGGCTACGTGCTCGGCATGCTGCTCGCCGCGACCGTCGTCGGCGCCCTGGCCCGTCGCGGCGGGGACCGCTCGGCGCTGCGCACGGTCGGCACGATGGTGCTCGGCGAGGCGATCATCTACGCGATCGGCGTCCCCTACCTCGCCCTCTCGACCGGCATGAGCCTGACGGCGGCGATCGCCGCGGGCCTCACCCCGTTCCTGATCGGCGACGCGGTGAAGGCGGCCCTGGCGATGGGCGCGCTGCCCACCGCCTGGAAGCTCGCCGACAAGTAAGCGGCCGGTTCAGCCGAGGTCGTAGTTCCTCCGGAAGAGGTTCGCCGGGTCGTACGCGGCCTTCAGTCCGGCGAGCCTCTTCCGCGTTCCCGCGTCGTACAGCCCGTCGCCTCGGTCGCCGCCGCCGAAGGCGAAGTTGAGCGACCGCCCGAGCGTGTGGGGGGCGACGGTGCCGAAGGCGCGGGCGTGATGTGCCCGCGCCGCCTCCTTCGACGATCCGTCAAGCGGCGACAGGATCCGCACCAGCCAGCCCGCGTCCCGGTAGGGCACCGCGTTCGGCGCGGGGCGGGCGAGGGCGCCGCCGAGGTGGTTGAGCTGGACGACGTGCATCGCGTCGGCGGCGGGCCCGCACAGGGCGAGCAGTCCGGCGGCGGCGGTGACGTCGAGATCGTCCAGGAACACGCTGTCCCCGTAGTACGCGTGCGGGAAGGCCGGGTCGTTGTGGATCGTGTGGCTCTCGCCGTACTCCATCTCGCGCAGCGTGTCCGCGACGGCGGGCCCGAGCGCGGCGCGCAGCGGCGCCACGAGCCGCTCGCCCTCCTCCGCGCCGCCGGTGAACGCGATCCGCACCGAGACCACGTACCGCCCGCGCAGATGCGGCGGGAGCTGCGGCAGGTCCGGGTGGACGAGCGCGGCGAGCGAGGAGGTGAGGGCCTCCGGGACCGTCGCCGTCCAGTCCGTGTAGGCGCGCAGGAGGTCCGCGGGGTCGGTGGCCCGGCCGTCGTGAGCGAGGAAACCCCCGTAGAGGCGGGTCACGGGCACGAGCCCCACCTCCAGCGCGGTGACCGCGCCGAGCTGGGCGCCGCCGCCGAGCAGGCCCCAGAACAGCTCGGGGTCGCTGCCGGCGGTGACGTGCCGGGCGGTGCCGTCGGCGGTCACGACGTCGACGGAGCGCACGTGGTCGGCGGTGTAGCCGAACTCCCGCCCGAGGATGCCGAGCCCGCCGCCCAGGACGTAGCCGACGACGCCGACGCTCGGCGCCGACCCGTTCAGCGGGGCGAGCCCGTGCGCGGCGGCCGCCTCGGCGACGGCGCCCCAGCGGGCCCCGGCGCCGACCCGCGCGGTGCGGGCTCCCGGGTCCACGGTGACCTCGTCCATCCGCCGCGTACTGATGAGGACTCCGCCGTCGGCGGCGCCGGGCAGGCCGTGGCCCGTCGCCTGGACGCCGACGGGGAGCCGCCCGGCCGCCGCGTGGCGGACGGCGGCCCGTACGTCGTCGGGGCCGGACGCGGCGTAGATCACGTCGGGCCGCTGGGCGAACCCCGTCTGGAACCCGGCGAGTTCGTCGTCGTACCCAGGGTCGCCGGGGCGGAGCGTGCGGGCGGTGTCGGAGGTGGGGCGCGGTGTCGTCATGGGGCGTACTGTCCCCGCGAAACATGACAACCGCCGTCAGGTTTTACCCGGGCGGTCGGGTCAGGCGGTCGGCCTGCGCGAGGACCACCACCACCCGGCGCCACCGGCGGCGATCAGCGCCGCGCCCGCCGCACCGAGCGGCAGCACGTCGCGCCCGGCGCCCGTCGACGGCAGCGTCTTCTCCTGGTCGTCGCCCTTGCCGCCGCCGCTCCGGTCCCCGGCCGGGGACGCGGGCTTGTTCTCGGTGCCGAGGAGCAGCGGGGTGACGGGCGCGTTGGGCGAGGGGCTCGTCGTACCGAACGGGACGGGACCCTGCTGCCAGTACCGCCGCTTGCCGTCCGCGCTCTCGACCGGCAGACAGACCTTTCCGGTTTTCGACAGATCGAAGGTCGCGGCGACTTTGTACGAGCGCGATTTCCCGGCGGCGATATTGTCGATCGGGCAGGTGAATCCGGAGTTCGAGCCCTCGGGGAGATCGGCCGTGCCGATCGCGGTGCAGCCCGGCACCGCCTTGATCGCCATTCCGTCGAAACCGACGACGAGAAGATTTACCTTGCCGCTGTCCTTGGTTCCCTGATTGCTGACGCTCGCGACGAGATCGCTCGTCTCCTCGGTCGCATTGTCGACCGAGATCTTCTCGGAGAGCCCCGTGGTCAGCTCGGTGCCGGAAGGCGCCTTGTCCATGGCCTTGCCGCCCTGACTGCTGCTCGGCGTCTCGTCGGCGGTCGCCGTGAAAGGCAGGATCATCACCGTCGAGATCGTCGCGGTGAGCAGTGTCCCCGTTATTTTGGCCTGACGCCCTGTATTCATGTCCGTCCCCCCCGGGTCATCCGAATTCGCAGTACTTGAAGAGGTACCACAAGATTTCTCCCCACTATGCTGGGACGGCGCGATGTGTCGATTCTGGGTGTCGTGTTCCGGGGGTGCAGTCGATTGCCAGGAAATGCGAGCGGAGGCGTACAGGGACTGGTGGTGGCAGCGCGCTACCGCCTGGACGAACACATAGGCCAGGGTGGAATGGGGCGCGTGTGGCGGGCGGTCGACGAGATGCTCGACCGGCCCGTCGCCGTCAAGGAGATGCGCATCGACGGGCTCGACCCGGAGGACCAGCGCACCCGCCGCGAGCGCACTCTGCGCGAGGCGCGCGCGACGGCCCGCATCGACCACCCCAACGTGGTGCGCGTCTACGACGTCGTGGACGAGGGCGAACGCCTGTGGATCGTGATGGAGCTGGTCGACGGCCGCTCCCTGGAACAGGTGCTCGTCGAGGACGGCCCGCTCGGCGTGGACGCGGTCGCGGAGATCGGCCGGGGCCTGGCCGAGGCGCTGGTCCCGGTGCACGCGGGCGGCGTCCTGCACCGCGACATCAAACCGGGCAACGTGATGCTGGAGCGGGCCGGGCGGCGCCGCGTCATGCTCACCGACTTCGGCATCGCCGCGATCCAGGACACGACGGCCCTGACCATGGTCGGCATGCTCGTCGGCTCGCCCGACTACATGGCGCCCGAACGGGTCGCGGGCCGCCCGCAGGGCCCGCCCTCCGACCTGTGGTCCCTGGGCACGACCCTGTGCGCCGCGCTCGGCGGCCGCTCCCCGTTCAGCCGCGACACGACCCTGGCCACGCTCCACGCCGTCCTCTACGAGGAGCCGCGGCTCCCGGCCGAGGCGGGCCGTCTCGGGCCCCTTCTCGCGGCCCTGCTGGCCAAGGAGCCGGAGGACCGCCCCGACCTGGACACGATCCTGGACGCGCTCACCCCGACGACCCAGCCCGTCCCTCCGCCCGCACCGCCGCCCGAGCCCTCCAGGACCCACACCCTCGACATCGGCCTGCGCCGGCCGTCCGGGGGGACGCCGACGGAGACGCCCGGGCCGGACGGTGGGCGCGTGCCCGGGGCGGAGCTCGGGCCCGAGCCGCGAGTCGAGCCCCAGCCCGCGCCCGAGCAGTCTCAGCCCGGGTCCGAACCCCACCCCGGATCCGAACCCCACCCCACCCGATCCGTGCCGGACGGCGCCTCCGAAGCCCCCACCCGCCCCGCACAGCCCCCGAACGGCGGCGACCTCCTCGGACCGCCCGCCCCGGCCCGGCCGGGCCCCCGCCGCCGCGGCCCCCTCATCGCCCTCGTCGGCGTGCTGGCCGCGGGCGTCGCCGCGGCCCTCGCGCTCACGCTGCCGGGGAACGACTCACCCGGCGGGAAGGCGGGTGGCGGGGGAGCGACGGCGACCTCCCCGCCGCCCACCGTCGAGGGCACCTCGCGCGCCCCGGGCAACTCCCCGTCCCTGCCCCCCGGTTCACGGCGCGAGGCCGGATACGCGTGGGTGCCGCCGAAGGGCTGGGAGCGGGTGGTGAAGACGGCGTCCGAGGTGCACTACACGTCACCGGACGGCACCCAGGAACTCGTCGCCCAGTCGGCGCTCGCCAAGGACGACCTCTACGCGACCTGGAAGAAGGCGGAGCTCAACGCCCACCAGGGCCAGGACTACGAGAAGATCCGTCTGGACCGGACGACGTTCAGGGGCCGCCCCGCCGTCGTCTGGGAGTACCTCTTCACCCTCAAGGGCGAGCGCTGGCACGCCGAACTCCTCGGCTTCGAACAGGGCGCGCAGTCCTACCAGATCGGCACCTGGTACCGCCCGGCGACGCAGAGCCAGGCGCGGAAGGTCTACGAGCAGGTGAAGCGCACCTTCACCGTGCTCGGCCCCTCCAGCGCCTGACGCCGCGGTGCGTCACTTGACGCGGGGCCGCACCCGTTCCCGTACGAGCGAGAACGCGACCACGAAGACGGCCACCAGCAACGAGAGGACCACCTGCTCGCGCCCGGCGTCGTCGGTCAGCATGTAGACGAGCACGAACGAGATCATCGCGATCGTCGCCCAGGTCAGGTACGGGAACAGCCACATCTTCACGACGAGCTTCTCCGGCTGCTCGCGCAGGATGATGCCGCGCATCCGCAGCTGCGTGAAGCAGATGACGAGCCACACGAACAGCGCGACGGCGCCGGAGGAGTTGAGCAGGAAGTCGAAGACGGTGTCCGGCCACTGGTAGTTGAACCAGACGGCGAGGAACCCGAAGACGACCGAGCCGAGGATCGCGGCACGCGGCACGCCCCGCGACGTCGTCCGCGCGAACGCCTTCGGCGCGTCGCCGCGCTGCCCGAGCGAGAACGCCATGCGGGAGGCGGTGTAGAGCCCGGAGTTCAGACACGACAGGACGGCGGTCAGCACGATGACGTCCATGACCTGCCCGGCGTGCGGGATGCCGATGGAGTTGAGCGCGGCGACGTAGCTGCCGTCCTTGACGATCGAGGCGTCGTTCCACGGCAGCAGCGTCAGCACGACGAAGATCGAGCCGAGGTAGAAGATGCCGATGCGCCAGATGACGGAGTTGGTCGCGCGGGTGACGGCTTTCTGCGGGTCCTCCGACTCACCGGCGGCGAGCGTGACGATCTCGCTGCCCATGAAGGAGAAGACGACCATGAGGACACCGGTCAGGATGGCGCCGGGCCCCTCGGGGAAGAAGCCGCCCGAGTCGGTGAGATGACTGAACCCGTTGCCCGGGTTGTCCGAGCCGGGCAGCACGCCGAAGACCGCCAGCAGACCGACGATCACGAACGCGCCGATCGCGACGACCTTGATCCCCGCGAACCAGAACTCGAACTCGCCGTAGCTGCCGACCGCAGCCAGGTTCACCGCGGTGAGCACGACCATCACGATCAGCGCCCAGCCCCACTGCGGCACGCCCGGTATCCAGCCGTTCAGGATCTTCGCCCCGGCGGTCGCCTCCACGGCGAGCACCACGACCCAGAAGAACCAGTACAGCCAGCCGATGGAGAACCCGGCCCAGCGCCCGAGCGCCTGGTCGGCGTAGGCGGAGAAGGAGCCGGAGGTCGGCCGGGCCGCGGCCATCTCGCCGAGCATCCGCATGACCAGCACGACCATGGCGCCGACGAGGGCGTACGAGACGAGGATGGCGGGCCCGGCCGCAGCGATGCCGGAGCCGGAGCCGACGAAGAGGCCGGCGCCGATCACACCACCGATGGCGATCATCGACAGATGGCGGTTCTTCAGCCCTGCCTGCAGGCCGCCGCCACCTCCCGACCCGTCGGGGCCGCCGGGCGGAGCGTCTTCCGTCGCAAGGGATGACTGCGAGGTCATGAACGGATCCTTAGGTTCTCGGGGTACGAGCCCTGGCATTCAAAGCGCGGACACGTGCGGGACGGAAGACCTGAATCCGGATTGTTGCCTTGCTTACATCGCCTTCACGTCCTGGTGACCATGCTGCCGCCCCCGGTCGCGGCCACCCGGCGCCCGGCGTGCCACACTCGGACCCATGCGCGTGTACCTCGGCTCGGATCATGCCGGCTACGAACTCAAGAACCACCTGGTCGAATGGCTCACGGCCCACGGCCACGAGCCCGTCGACTGTGGACCCCACATCTACGACGCGGTGGACGACTACCCCCCGTTCTGCCTCCGCGCCGCGGAGCGGACGGCGGCGGACCCCGACGCCCTCGGCATCGTGATCGGCGGCTCGGGCAACGGTGAGCAGATCGCCGCGAACAAGGTCAAGGGCGTCCGCGCGGCGCTGGCCTGGAGCGAGCAGACCGCCGCGCTCGGCCGCGAGCACAACAACGCGAACGTGATCTCCATCGGCGGCCGGATGCACACCCAGGACGAGGCGACGAAGTTCGTCGAAATCTTCCTGGCCACCCCGTACTCGAACGAGGAACGCCACCAGCGCCGCATCGACATGCTGTCGCACTACGAGGAAACGGGCGAACTCCCCCCGATCCCGCCGCACCACCCCAATTAAGCCCCTCCGGCGCTTGAGGAGCGGGGTCCGGGGCAGAGCCCCGTGTCCCGCACCTCGACGCCCGACAACCATGCCCGCCCCGAGAGGAAAGCCGTGCCTGAGGGCCACACGATCCACCGCCTGGCCCAGGACCACGCAGAACGCTTCATCGGGCAGCAAATCCAGGTGAGCAGCCCCCAGGGCAAGTTCTCCGACGCGGCCGCACTCCTGACCGGCCAAGAACTCACCCGCACGGAAGCCCACGGCAAACACCTGTTCCTGGGCTTCGGCGAAGCCGACTGGGTCCACATCCACCTGGGCCTGTTCGGCAAGTACACCCTCGGCGACACCCCCGCCCCGCCGCCCACGGCCACCGTCCGCCTGCGCCTGCTCACCGAGACGTCCTTCTCGGACCTGCGCGGCCCCACGGCCTGCGCCCTGATCACGGACGCCGAGAAGCAGGCGATACACGACCGCCTGGGCCCCGACCCGCTGCGCCCGGACGCCGACCCGGCCAGGGCCTACGCGCGCATCTCCCGCAGCCGTACGACGATCGCCGCGCTGCTGATGGACCAGAAGGTGATCGCGGGCGTCGGCAACGTCTACCGGGCCGAGGTCCTCTTCCGCCACGGCATCGACCCGTACACCCCCGGCAAGGACGTGACCCGCGACGCGTTCATGGCCGTCTGGGAGGACCTGCGCATCCTGATGCGCGAGGGCGTCCGCCTGAACCGCATCGACACGGTCCGCCCCGAGCACACGCCCGAGGCGATGAACCGCCCGCCGCGCGTCGACGACCACGGCGGCGAGGTCTACGTCTACCGGCGCGCGCCGCACCCCTGCCACCTCTGCGGCACGGAGATCCGCACGGCGGAGCTGGCGGCCCGCAACCTCTTCTGGTGCCCGGCCTGCCAGCCGGGCCCCGGCAAGCGCTAGAACCCGTGCTGGAGCCACGGCGCGACCGGCGACCCGAACGCCACCGTCGCCTCCGCCAGCGCGCCCTCACGCAGCTCACGCACGCGCCCGGCCCCGGCCAGCTCGGCCAGTGACACGTCACCGAGGTAGGCGGCGCCCAGCTCCCGCACGGACAGGGCGAGATCGGCGGCCTCCTCCGTACGCTCGCAGGACGCGCCCTTCGCGTCACCGGACAGCCGCCACCGCCCGCTGTTCCAGGGACAGAAGCGATCCTCCACCTCGAGGACCACGTCCACGGGCGTGAGATACGTACGCGCTTCGAGGGCCGCCCCGACCTCCACCAGACGTACGTGCATCGAGTCCCGCACCCGCACCTCGCACCGCCGGACGTCGGAGACGAGGGAGAGCACCGGATCGTCCACGGGCCGGTTGCGGGCCTCCACGGTGACCGTCAGGTCGATGTCGCACAGGAACCGCCACAGCGCCGCGTACGCCGCCGGGTCGAGCGCCGTGACGTCCCGCACCCGGACGCGGCCCTTCGGCCCGGCCCACTCCGACTCCGGCTTGTTGTGGAAGCGGGTGAAGCCGGCCGTCTCCCCGCCCCGCTCGGCGACGACGCACAGCAGCGGCGACGCCCCGCCCCGCTCCTCCGGCGCGTCGAGCAGCGGCAGCCGCTCCCAGCCGGGCGTCCGCGCGAGCATCCCGGGCCGCGTGCCGATCGTGCGCAGGTACACCGCCTCGCACCGCTCGGCCGCCTCGGCGGCGTCGACGAACCGCAGCGTCACGTCGTCGGCCCCGGCCGGGGCGTCGATGCGCACGCGCGTGGAGTCGATGGTCAGGCCCGCCTGCCGGGTACCCGCGCCGTAGCCGAACCGGCCGTAGATGGCGGGCTCGGAGGCGGTGAGGACGGCGAGGGGCTCGCCCCAGGCCCGTACGTCGTCGAGCTGGCGGCGCATCATCGACGTGAGGATGCCGCGCCTGCGGTGGGTCGCCGCGACGCTCACCATCGTCACGCCCGCCGCGTCCACGAACGCGCCGCCCGGAACCGCGACCCGGAACGTGAACGCGCCTGCCGTACCGACGCACTCCGCGCCGTCCCACACCCCGACGGAACGGTCGAGCTCCGTCAGGTCGTCCCACAGCCGCCGCTCCTGCGGCGACTCGGCGACCCCGCCGAAAGCCAGCTCGAGCCGGCCGTACCAAGCCGCGAACTCGTCCTTGCGCAGCACCCGTAAGTCGGTCGTCATGCGCCATCCCTACCAGGACGAGCCGGACAAGAGCGAGCGAATTTCCCGGGCGGCGGCCCGTGCCCGGGTGTGCCCGAAAAGGGGGACAAGTGGGACCACCCGTGCACAGATCCGGGCCCGGTGGATAAGGTCCACGAGCAATGGCCGTACGACGAGAGCGGCGCGCGGGCGAACAGCGCGCGGCGGCGGAGACGTTTCCGGCCCGGTTGAAGATGCGTGTGCACCGGGTCCGCACCGCCGTGCGCAAATCCGGGGTCGACTACTTCCGGGGCGACGGCTCGGACTGGATCGCCCTGGCGGGCCTGCTCCTCACCATCCCGTTGATCACCCTGTTCACGATCCTCGACCCGGTCTGGTGCACGCCCACCGTCCTCGTCCTGCCGATCGTCGCGGGCGGCCTCGTGCTGCGCCCGGCGAGCCTGCTCGGCCTGTACGCGGCCGCCGCGGCGGCGCTGATCGTGGAGTCCGTCCAGCTCGGCCCGTACTCGCAGCGCGCGGCGGGTGTCACGCCCGGCACCGTGCTTACAGTCGCCGCCTGCGGGTTCTTCGGGCTGCTCATAGCGCAGTTCCGCAGCCGGGTCGGGGTGCCGTGGCGGCGCGGCGGCACCATGCTCTTCGACCTCCGCGAACGGATCCGGACCCAGAGCCGGCTGCCCAAGCTGCCGCCCGGCTGGCACCGCGAGATGGCGCTGCGGCCGGCCGGCGGGCAGTCGTTCTCCGGTGACTTCGTGGTGGCGGCCCGCACGCACAACGGGCGCACGCTGGAGGTCGTCCTCACGGATGTGTCGGGCAAGGGGATGGACGCGGCGTCCCGGGCGCTGCTCCTCGCGGGTGCCTTCAGCGGGCTCCTCGGCTCGCTCCCCCCGCACGCCTTCCTGCCGGCCGCCAACGGGTACCTCCTCCGCCAGGACTGGGACGAGGGGTTCGCCACCTCCATCCACCTCGTCCTGGACCTGGAGTCCGGCGACTACGAGCTCTACTCGGCTGGTCATCCGCCGGGGCTGCAGCTGAGCGCGGGTACCGGCCGCTGGGAGGAGAAGGCGGCCGAGGGCCCTCTTCTCGGCGTCTACGACGGGGCGGAGTTCGACGCGACGAAGGGGACGTTGCGCCCCGGTGATGTCCTGATGCTGTTCACCGACGGTCTGGTCGAGACGTCCGAGCGTGATATCGCCGAGGGCATGGACCGGTTGACGGGCGAGGCCGATCGCTATGTCCAGGGTGGCTTCCACGGGGCCGCCTGGCATCTGATCGAGGCGGTGGCCAAGGATGTCAACGACGACAGGGCGCTGCTGCTGATCTGCCGGGACCACTAGCCGCCCCCCTCGTTCCCCGCGCCCCTGCGGGATGCGTCTGCCATGCCCTGTCGCGTCGCCGTGTGCGGGTGGCGTCGTGGCTGGTCGCGCAGTTCCCCGCGCCCCCGAGATGCGCACTTCGTGCGGCATCTCAGGCCGGGGGTGGGGCCGCGCTCGCGTCTCGGGCCGGGGTGGGGCCGTGCTCGCTTATCGGGCCGGGGGTGGGGCTGTGCTCGCGTCTCGGGCCGGGGTGGGGCCGTGCTCGCTTATCGGGCCGGGGGTGGGGTCGCGCTCGCGTCTCGGGCCGGGGGTGGGTCGCGCGGACGCGCCCCTGGGATGGCGCACGCAGTGCGCATTTCAGGGGCGCGGGGAACTGCGCGACCAGCCACGACGGCGTCGCACCCGGTATCGCGCGCGAGGCGCTACGGCGGGAGGCCGGTCACACCCCCGCCCCGACCCGCCGCTCGAGCTCCGGCTCGGCAACCCCCTCCCGCCCCCCGGGCAACAACCGGGCCAGCCAAGCGGAGCGCCCCGCCGCCAACGGCCCAAGTACCGCAAGCACCAGCACATACCCCGCGATGAACGGCGACAGCCGCTCATCGAGCCCGGCCCCCGCGGCCATGGTGGCCAGGATCAACGCGAACTCCCCCCGAGCCAGCAGCGTCGTGGAGATATTGGCCGCGGGCCCGGCCCCGAACCCGTACACCCGGGCCGCCGCAAGCCCGGCCACCACATTCATCACCAGCGTCACGGCGACCGCACCGAGGACGGGCCAGACCACGGTCGGCAGATCCCCGGGGTCGATGGACAGCCCGAACGCGAAGAAGAAGATGGCGCCGAACGCGTCCCGCAGCGGATGCACCAGCTTGAGGATGCGCTCCCCGGACGTGGTGGACCCGAGCATGAGGCCGACCATGAACGCCCCGATCGCGTCGGCGACCCCGAACCACTCCGACACCCCGGCGACGAACACGGCCGCGCCGAGGAAGGAGATGACGAGGAGCTCGTCGTCCCGGGTGTGGAACAGCTTGCCGACGATCCGCGTACCGAACCGCGCCGCGAGCGCGAGCAGCAGCAGGAACCCGAACGCCTTGCCCCCGTCCATGACGGCGCCGGCCAGTGAGTCGGCCCCGGACAGAATGGGCTGCAGCGCCGCCAGGTACAGCGCCAGGAAGATGTCCTCGACCACGATGATCCCGAGGATCGGCTTGGTCTCGGGGTTGCCGAGCCGCCCGGTGTCCACGAGGACCTTGGTGACGATGGCGGACGAGGAGATGCCGAGCACCCCGGCGAGGACCAGAGCTTCGGAGGTGCCCCAGCCGAGGGCGAATCCGAAACCGAGGCCGGCGCCGACGTTCAGCGCGAGGTACGTCGCTCCGGCGACGGCCATCTTGCGGCCGCCCGCCTTGAGATCGTCCAGATGGAATTCGAGGCCGAGGTAGAAGAGCAGCAGCACCAGGCCGAGGGCGGAGAGCATCTCCAGTTCGTGCGGGTCGGAGACGAGCACGACGCCCGGTGTGTGCGGGCCGAGGAGGATCCCGGCCAGGATGAACAGGGGGATGGTGGGGAGTCCGATGCGCCCGCCGAGGCGCGCGAGGACGGCGGCGGCCAGGAAGGCGCCCCCCATGGCGATCAAGGTGTCTGCGTGTCCGATGGGCCCGGTCCTCTCGTCGTGCAGGGCAAGGGAAGGTCACGGCAAAGGGAAGGTCAAGAAAGCGTCAATACTTAGCTTACCAAAGCAGTTCTGCGGGGTCTCCACCCCGCGCGCGGTGGGGTTCTCCCCACCCTTGATCCGCCAGCCGCCCTCATGGTCACCAGGACCCCCTTCTCCGTAGCTTCGAAGCACCGAAGCAACCCCCTCGGCGACCACGGAAACGAAGGGCGGACCCCCATGGGCCTGCGCAAGAAGCGGCAGCACGACCAACCCCCAGTGGACCCGGCCGTCATGCCCGCCACCCGGGCCCAGGCCGTGGAACTGCGCGGGGTGCGCCGCAGCTACGGCCGTGGCGCGGGCACCGTGCACGCGCTGCGCGGCATCGACCTCGCCCTGCCCAGCGGCACGTTCACCGCCGTGATGGGCCCTTCCGGGTCCGGCAAGTCGACGTTCCTGCAGTGCGCGGCGGGGCTCGACCGCCCCACCGGCGGCACCGTCGCCCTCGGCGGCACCACCATCACCGGCATGAGCGAGAACAGGCTCACCGCCCTGCGCCGCACCCGCCTCGGCTTCGTCTTCCAGGCGTTCAACCTGCTGCCCAGCCTCACCGTCGAGCAGAACGTGCTGCTCCCGATGCGCCTCGCGGGCCTGCGCCCCGACCGGCGCCGCGCCGCCGAGGTGCTCGCCCAGGTCGGCCTCGCCGACAAGGGGGGCCGCCGTCCGGGCCAGCTCTCCGGCGGCCAGCAGCAGCGCGTCGCCATCGCCCGCGCCCTCGTCACCAGGCCGGACGTCATCTTCGCCGACGAGCCGACCGGCGCCCTGGACACCACCACGGCGGCCGAGATCCTGCACCTGCTGCGCTCCGCCGTCGACCGGATGGGCGCCACCGTCGTCATGGTCACGCACGACCCGGCGGCCGCCGCCCACGCTGACCGCGTCCTGTTCCTCGCGGACGGCGCGATCGTCGACCACCTGGACGGCGCCGGGGCCGACCGCATCGCCGCCCGCATGCGCACCCTGACCGCGCCCGCGCCCGCCTACGCGAAGGCGGCCGCCTGATGGCCCGCCCCAACGGCCTCGCCCGCGCCGCCGTCCGCTTCAAACCGGCGGCGTTCATCGGCACGTTCGTCGCCCTGATGATGTCCGCCCTGATCGTCGCGGCCTGCGGCATCCTCCTGGAGACGGGCCTGCGCGCCTCGGTCCCGGCCGACCGGTACGCGAACGCCCCCGTCGTGGTCGCCGCCGACCAGCGCGCCCACTACGTCACCGGTTCCGGCGAGGACCGCGAGGACGCGGCGGTCCCGCTGCCGGACCACGCCCGCCTCGCCGACTCCCTCGTCGCGAAGGCGGCCTCGGCCCCCGGCGTCCGCAAGGCCGTCGCCGACCTGACCTACCCCGTGCACCACAAGGGCGCCTCCGTCACCGCGCACAACTGGGGCTCCACCGCCTTCACCGGCGAGCGGCTGGCCTCGGGCCGCGCCCCGCACCAGGGCGAGATCGTCATGGCGGGCACGCAGACCCGCCCCGGCGACCGCGTCACGCTCACCACGCCCACGGGCCCGCACACCTACCGCGTCTCCGGCACCACCACCGGCGCCTCGACCCTCTGGTTCACGGACGCCGAGGCCCTCGCGAACTCCGGCCACCCCGGCCGCGTCGACGCCGTCGCCGTCCTGCCCGAGGACGGTGTCAGCACCGCCGACCTGAAGGCCCACGTACAGAAGGCCCTGTCCGGGAGCGGCAGCGCCGCCGCCCAGGTGCACACCGGCGACGACCGTGCCGCCGCCGAGGACGCCACGCTCGCCTACGGCAAGGAGGCCCTGATCGCCCTCGGCGGCTCGTTCGGCGGCGTCGCCACGGCCGTCGCCGTCTTCACCGCCGCCGGCACGGTCGCCCTCTCCGTCGGCCAGCGCGCCCGCGAGTACGCCCTCCTGCGCGCCATCGGCACCACCCCGCGCCAGATCCGCCGCACCATCGCCACCGAGACCCTCCTCGTCGCCCCGCTCGCGGGCGCGCTCGGCTGCCTGCCCGGCATCGCGCTGGCCCGCTGGTGGTTCGGTCAGCTCCAGGCGAAGGGCGCGGTCCCGGACGCGGTGCAGCTCTCCGTCTCGTACATCCCGCCGGCCACGGCCGTCGGCACCGCCGTCCTGACCGGCCTGCTCGCCGGGTACATGGCCGCCCGCCGCCCCTCCCGCATCAAGCCGGGCCAGGCCCTGGCCGAGGCGTCCGTCGAGCGGCTGCGCCCCGGGCGGATCCGCACGCCCCTCGGCATCGCGGCGGCCGTCGGCGGCACCGTCCTCGCCGTCCTCGCCGCCAACCTGAGCGGCGACGACGCGGCCAACACGGCGCTCGGCGTCGTCATGTGCTTCATGCTCGCCGTGGCGCTGCTCGGCCCGCTCCTGGCCCGCCTCGCCGCCGCGCTCCTCGGCCTCCCGCTGCGCGGCGCGGGCGCCGCCGCCTCGCTCGCGGCCGCCAACTCCCGCAGCAACGCGCGCCGTCTCGCCTCCGCGATCACCCCGATCGTCCTCGCGATGTCCTTCGCCTCCGTCCTCGTCTTCATGCACACGAGCGAGGACCACGCGGCGGCCGGCCAGCAGAAGGCGGGCATCACGGCCGACCACATCGTCACATCGGACGCGGGCCTCGCCCCCGGGTCGGTCGCCCGGGCCGCCGAGGCGCCCGGCGTCTCGTCCGCCGTCGGCCTGCTCAAGACCTCGGTCCTCGTCCCGGCGGGCTCCGCGGGGGACCACTGGCTGGAGACGGCGTCGACGCAGGCCGTCACCGGCACGGCCCGCGACCTCGCCCGCGTCCAGGACCTCAAGGTCACCAAGGGCGCGATCGACCTCGCCGACCCGGACACGGTGGCCCTGGACGCGAACCTGGCCCGCTCCGCCGACGTCGGCGTCGGCGACCGCCTCGCCCTGCGCCTGCCCGACGGCACGAAGGCCTCCCCGAGGGTCTCGGCCACGTACGAGCGCGGCCTCGGCCTCTCCGACGTCACGCTGCCCCGCGCCGCCCTGACCGGCCACCTCACCAACCCCTACGACACCGAACTGTGGACGAAGGGCGGCACGACCGAGGCCCTCGCCGCCCTCGGCACCCCGCTCGACCGAGCCGACTACACGACCGCGCAGTCCCTGGACCGGGAGCTGAACGCCTGGGCCAACACCACCATGGCCGCCGTCCTCGGCGGGTTCGCGGCGATCGCCGCCGTCAACACCCTGGTCATGACGGTCCTCGACCGGCGCCGCGAACTCGGCACGCTCCGCCTGATCGGCTCCACCCGCCGCCAGGTGCTCCGCATGATCCGCTGGGAGGCGCTCCTGGTGGCCTGCGCGGGCATCGCCCTCGGCACGGGCATCGCGTTCGCGACCCTCGTCCCGATGATGAACGGCCTCACCGGCGAGAACCCGTACGTCCCGCCCCTGCTGTACGGGTCCTTCGCGGGCGCAGCCCTGCTCCTTGGCCTGGGCGCCACGGCCCTGCCCGCACGCCTCGCATTGCGCCAGGCGCGCTGATCCCGGCCTCGCGCGCGTACCGCCCGGTGGGATGGAAGCGCCGAAGGCCATTTACAGGTGATCAGCGTCATGAAAGCGGACAGATGCCACTCGGTGAATGCGGCGGCCCCGCCACCGGCCCGCAACGTTCATATTCGGCCGCGCGAATCCCGGGATTTCCCGTGACCGCAATGCGGAGGAAATGCGGCAGAACCGGGACCGATATGCGGACGGCGGGCGCGGGCCGCCCACCCCGCCATGGAAACGATCAAGCCGATTTCGGCGCCCCCGCACCCTCGTCGGCGGCCCCGCCGACGTGCGGGGGGCATGTGCCGCAAGGGCAGTGGAGCCGCGCGCACCCACGCGCGCGTGGCCGACGTTACGTCACCGACCGCATACAGACGCTCCGTTGGTGGCACGATGGTTCTGGCGGGGGGAGTGTGGGGCTGAGCCCCCCGGGCCGGGAGAGCGGACCGACCTAGGGTGTGATCAGTGTGGCCATTTCGCTGTCAGTGGTGCTGTTGTTGGCGATCGTCCTCATCGTGCTGATGCGCGGCGGCTCGATCAAGGCGGGGCCCGCCGTGGTGGCGGTCCTCTTCGGCTTCTTCCTGGCCTCGACGGGAATGGCGCCCGCGATCAACAACTTCCTCAACTCCGTCGCGGACAGCATCAGCGCCATAAAATTCTGAGCGCCGGCGGGCGGACCCGTAAAAGACTCAAGGCCAGGCAGAGAACGAACTCTCTGACCTGGCCCTGAAGCATGAGAGCGGGCGACGGGAATCGAACCCGCGTAGCTAGTTTGGAAGACTAGTGCTCTACCATTGAGCTACGCCCGCACACAGCGCGTACCCGGATCGGCGAGGTCGTCGACCCACGGCACGCTAGGCATCGTAGCGGGTCCGTGGCCCCGCCCGCACACACCCCCGTCGCCCGCGCCGGAGTGCGCCCCGCGCCGCGCCGTAAAGCGGCAGCCGCGCTGCCTGCGGGCATGTACCCTACGTGTCGCACCGACGGGGTGTGGCGCAGCTTGGTAGCGCGTCCGCTTTGGGAGCGGAAGGCCGTGGGTTCAAATCCCGCCACCCCGACCAGCGTTGCCGCGGCGACACGACGACCGCGGATCCTCCACGGGCGTCCTCGCCGGAACGAACCCCATGATCGCGTTGTGGGTGTGCTCCGGCGTGCCGTTACTATGCAAGCTGCATGCCCGTGTGTCTCTAAAGCCGGGCACGATTCCTGAAGTCAGCCCCCAAGGAGACCGAACCGTGAAGAGCGCCGTCGAGACCCTGAACCCGACCCGGGTTCGGCTCAGCATTGAGGTGCCCTTCGAGGAGCTCAAGGACAGCCTCGACGCGGCGTACAAGAAGATCAACCAGCAGGTCACGGTGAAGGGCTTCCGCAAGGGCAAGATCCCCGCCCGCGTCATCGACCAGCGGTTCGGCCGCGGTGCGGTCCTGGAGGAGGCGGTCAACGACGCGCTCCCGAAGTTCTACACCGACGCGGTCAACGAGGCGGAGCTCAACGTCCTCGGCCAGCCCGAGGTCGACATCACGGAGCTGAAGGACGGCGAGACGCTGAACTTCACCGCCGAGGTCGACGTCCGCCCGGCCATCGAGATCCCGGACTACTCCGGCATCGAGGTCGAGGTCGACGCCGTCGAGGTCACCGACGAGGACGTCGAGAAGTCCGTGGAGCAGCTCCGCGACCGCTTCGCCTCGACCTCCCCGGTCGAGCGCGCCGCCGAGGACGGCGACGTCGTCACCATCGACCTGGAGGCCAAGGTCGAGGGCGAGGTCCTCGAGGACGGGGTCGCCTCCGGCGTCTCCTACACCATCGGCTCCGGTGAGCTCCTCGACGGCATCGACGACGCCGTCAAGGGCCTGGAGGCCGGTGGCGAGGCCACCTTCACCTCCGAGCTGAAGGGCGGCTCCGCCGAGGGCAAGGAGGCCGAGGTCACCGTCAAGGTCACCCAGGTCGCCGCCCGCGAACTCCCGGCCCTGGACGACGACTTCGCCCAGCTCGCCTCCGAGTTCGACACCCTCGACGAGCTGAAGGCCGACAGCCGCAAGCGCCTCGAGAACATGAAGCAGTACGACCAGGCCACGCAGGCCCAGGAGCGCGTCCTGGAGAAGCTGCTCGAGCTGGTCGAGGTCCCCGTCCCCGAGAAGCTGCTCGAGGACGAGGTCAACACACGCAAGCACAACCTGGAGCACCACCAGCTCGGCCAGATGGGCCTCGACCTCGAGAAGTACCTCGAGATCCAGGGCAAGACGGCCGAGGAGTTCGACGCCGAGACCCGTGAGCAGGCGGTCAAGGGCATCAAGACGCAGTTCGTCCTCGACGAGCTCGTCAACAAGGAGAAGCTGAACGTGAACCAGGAGGAGCTCACCGAGCACCTCATGCGTCGCGCCGCCTCCTCCGGCATGTCCCCCGACCAGTTCGCCCAGGCCGTCGTCGAGGGCGGCCAGGTCCCGATGCTCGTCGGCGAGGTCGCCCGCGGAAAGGCCCTGGCCGTCGTGGTCGAGGCCGCCACGGTGAAGGACACGAACGGCGAGATCGTCGACCTGGAGGACGACGAGGAGGAGACCACGGAGGCCGCCGAGGCCACCGAGGCCGCCGCCGAGACCTCCGGTGAGGCCCAGGAGAAGTCCGAGGCCTGATCCTCGCAGCAGCACCATGTGACAGGCCCCCGGGACATCGATCCCGGGGGCCTGTCGCGCCCTGAAGGGGCGCGGGGAACGGCGCGACCGGCCACGTACAACCCGCACCCGCCGTAGGCGCTCACGTGGCAGACGCGACTGCGCCCCCGGTGGGGGCCGGCCGCGCAGTTCCCCGCGCCCCTGGCGGGGCACGCAGACCCTGCGCTCACAGCGAACAGCTGACTTCGCGGGATTCCCCGAAGGGACCCGCGCGTTAGGGTCCATGAATACGAGGGCAGGGGAGTCCCCGAGCGAGGGCCCCGGCCTCAGTAAGAGACGCGAGACGGCACGAGGCCGTCAGAGACGAGCAGGTGGATACGTGACGAATCTGATGCCTTCCGCCGCCGGCGAGCCGTCCATCGGTGGTGGCCTCGGCGACCATGTCTACAACCGACTGCTCGGCGAGCGGATCATCTTCCTCGGCCAGCAGGTCGACGACGACATCGCGAACAAGATCACCGCGCAGATGCTGCTCCTTGCCGCCGACCCGGACAAGGACATCTACCTCTACATCAACAGCCCTGGTGGCTCGGTGACGGCCGGCATGGCGATCTACGACACCATGCAGTACATCCCGAACGACGTCATCACCATCGGCATGGGTATGGCGGCCTCGATGGGCCAGTTCCTGCTCACCGGCGGCACGGCGGGCAAGCGCTTCGCGCTGCCGCACACCGACATCCTGATGCACCAGGGCTCCGCGGGCATCGGCGGTACGGCCTCGGACGTGAAGATCCAGGCCGAGTACCTGCTGCGCACGAAGCAGCGGATGGCCGAGATCACGGCCCGGCACTCCGGTCAGACGGTCGAGGCGATCATCCGGGACGGCGACCGCGACCGCTGGTTCACCACCGAGGAGGCCAAGGAGTACGGCCTCATCGACGAGATCATCTCTGCCGCTACGGGTGTTCCGGGCGGCGGCGGCACGGGCGCCTGATTCGGTTCCGACCGAACTCAGCGCCGGCCCCCAAGCCCTCTGCCTCCCTCACCAGGACGGAACACCGAGACATGAACAACATCCCCGGCAGCGGCCTCTACACCGGCCCCCAGGTCGACAACCGCTACGTGATCCCGCGCTTCGTCGAGCGCACCTCGCAGGGCGTGCGTGAGTACGACCCGTACGCGAAGCTCTTCGAGGAGCGCGTGATCTTCCTCGGCGTGCAGATCGACGACGCGTCCGCCAACGACGTCATGGCGCAGCTCCTGTGCCTGGAGTCGATGGACCCGGACCGCGACATCTCCATCTACATCAACAGCCCCGGTGGCTCGTTCACGGCCCTCACGGCCATCTACGACACCATGCAGTTCGTGAAGCCGGACATCCAGACGGTCTGCATGGGCCAGGCCGCCTCGGCCGCTGCCGTGCTGCTCGCCGCGGGCACCCCCGGCAAGCGCATGGCCCTGCCGAACGCGCGCGTGCTGATCCACCAGCCCTCCGGTGGCACGGGGCGCGAGCAGCTCTCCGACCTGGAGATCGCGGCCAACGAGATCCTCCGGATGCGTACGCAGCTGGAAGAGATGCTGGCCAAGCACTCGACGACCCCGCTGGAGAAGATCAGCGAGGACATCGAGCGTGACAAGATCCTCACGGCCGAGGACGCGCTCGCGTACGGCCTGGTCGACCAGATCATCTCGACGCGCAAGATGAACAACGAGGCAATCGCCTGACAAGGCGTTGTATCGTCTGCCACTCCCCGGCACGGTTCACGTAAGAAGTGAACCGTGCCAAGGGGGGCCCGAACGGGGGGCCCGGCAAGGTACCGTCGGATACAGGCACCAGGAGCCGCTGAACGTGGCGTCTCCCAGGCGAAGGGGAAGCACCTCGTGGCACGCATCGGTGACGGCGGCGATCTGCTCAAGTGCTCGTTCTGCGGAAAGAGCCAGAAGCAGGTCAAGAAGCTCATCGCAGGCCCCGGTGTATACATCTGCGACGAGTGCATCGACCTCTGCAACGAGATCATCGAGGAAGAGCTCGCGGAGACCAGCGAAGTGCGATGGGAAGAACTTCCCAAGCCGCGCGAGATCTACGAGTTCCTCGAGGGCTACGTCGTAGGCCAGGAGGCCGCCAAGAAGGCGCTCTCCGTGGCGGTCTACAACCACTACAAGCGCGTCCAGGCCGGCGAGAACGGCGGGGCGGCGGGCCGTGACGACGCGATCGAGCTCGCGAAGTCCAACATCCTGCTCCTCGGCCCCACCGGCTCGGGCAAGACGCTCCTCGCACAGACGCTGGCCCGGATGCTGAACGTGCCGTTCGCCATCGCCGACGCCACCGCGCTGACGGAGGCCGGCTATGTCGGCGAGGACGTCGAGAACATCCTCCTCAAGCTCATCCAGGCCGCCGACTACGACGTCAAGAAGGCCGAGACGGGGATCATCTACATCGACGAGATCGACAAGGTGGCCCGCAAGTCGGAGAACCCGTCGATCACGCGCGACGTGAGCGGCGAGGGCGTCCAGCAGGCCCTCCTCAAGATCCTCGAAGGCACGACGGCCTCGGTGCCGCCGCAGGGCGGCCGCAAGCACCCGCACCAAGAGTTCATCCAGATCGACACCACGAATGTCCTCTTCATCGTGGGCGGTGCCTTCGCCGGTCTGGAGAAGATCATCGAGGCGCGGGCGGGCGCCAAGGGCATCGGCTTCGGCGCGACCATCCACTCCAAGCGCGAGCTGGAGGAGAAGGACCAGTTCCAGGAGGTCATGCCGGAGGACCTGGTGAAGTTCGGGATGATCCCGGAGTTCATCGGCCGCCTCCCGGTCATCACCTCGGTCCACAACCTCGACCGCGAAGCGCTGCTCCAGATCCTCGTCGAGCCGCGCAACGCGCTGGTCAAGCAATACCAGCGCCTCTTCGAACTCGACGGCGTCGAGCTGGACTTCGAGCGCGAGGCCCTGGAGGCCATCGCCGACCAGGCGATCCTGCGGCGTACGGGTGCGCGTGGTCTCCGGGCGATCATGGAGGAGGTCCTCCAGTCGGTGATGTACGAGGTCCCGTCGAGGAAGGACGTCGCCCGCGTGGTCATCACCGCGGAGGCCGTCCACTCGAACGTGAACCCGACGCTGATTCCGCGGGATGCGCGGGGCGGCGGCAGCGGCGAGCAGAAGTCGGCGTAGCCGCGCACCGGCGGACAACAGCGCCAGACACACGAAGAGGGGCCCCGGGCGGGGCCCCTCTTCCGCGCTGTCAGCGGTTTTACACCGGGACGCGGATCTCCTTGCGGAGCTTGGCGGCGATGTCGGACGCCGCCTTCAGGTCGGCCGTCTTGCCGCCCATCAGGTCCGAGAGCTGGAAGGACATGACCATGGCGACGGTGCTGTGGTCGGCCCAGATGCACACGGGCATGTGCATCTCCTTCGGGGCGGCCGCACTGCCGGCCGAGCTGCCGGTGTTCTCGACCTTCACTTCCTGGCACTTCAGGACGACGTCGTCGGTGTTGTAGTTGGTGGGGTCACCGACCAGCGAGCCCTTGGTGTCGCCGTCACCGTCGTCCTTGAGCGCCTCGGTGGCCGCCTTGGCGAACATGCCGTCGACGAGCTTGCCCGGGTCCTCGATCTCCCCGTACGCGCCCTGGAACTGCAGCATCTTGCCGCCCAGGGGGTTCGAGGTGTCCGTCACCTTGTAGGAGCCGTCGACGGGCTTGCCGTTCTTCAGGCCGTCCTTCTCCGCGTCCTTCATGTCCTCGTCGCTGAAGCCGTCCGACGAGGAGGCGTCCTTCTTGTATTCGGTCAGGACCACCGCCGGGGCCGTGAGCTTGTGGGCACCGTCGTCCGCGACCGAGACACCGCTGCCGCCACCCCCGCCGAACACGAAGTACGCGCCCACGCCGAGCGCCGCGACCACGGCGACCGCGCCGATGATCAGGCCGGTCTTCTTGTTGCCGCCGCCCTGCGGCGGGGCCGGCGGGTACTGGCCGTACGGGTCGCCGGGCTGCTGCCCGTAGGGGCCCGGCTGCTGCGGCTGGCTGTAGGGCTGCTGCGGCGGGACCCCGGGCGGGCCCTGCTGCGGGTAGCCGTACCCCGGCTGCGGTGCCTGCTGCGGGTACCCGTAGCCGGGCTGCGGGGCCTGCGGCTGCTGGCCGTACGGTCCCGGCTGCTGCGGCTGCTGGCCGTAGGGCCCGGGCTGCTGGGGCTGCTGCGGCTGGCCTCCGTAGGGGCCCGGCTGGTTGTAGCTCATCGTCTGGGTTCCTCCCCGCTGCTTATGTGCTCCCGACATCCTGACGTACGCGCGTGCGGTTCGTTCCCCCGGAATCGGTTTCAGTACGGGACTGTGACCCCTCTAAACTGACCCCGTGACCGAGAACTCTCAGCAGCAGAACCCAGCGCCCACCTCCGAACTGCCGACCCAGTACGCGCCGGCCGAGGTAGAGGGGGCGCTGTACGAGCGCTGGGTAGAGCGCGGCTACTTCACCGCTGACGCCAAGAGCGAGAAGCCGCCGTACACGATCGTCATCCCGCCGCCGAACGTCACGGGCTCGCTCCACCTCGGGCACGCCTTCCAGCACACGCTGATGGACGCCCTGACGCGCCGCAAGCGCATGCAGGGGTGCGAGGCGCTGTGGCTGCCGGGCATGGACCACGCCGGTATCGCGACGCAGAACAAGGTGGAGCAGCAGCTCGCCGAGGAGGGCAAGTCGCGGCACGACCTGGGCCGTGAGGAGTTCGTCGACCGCGTCTGGCAGTGGAAGAGCGAGTACGGCGGCAAGATCCTCGGCCAGATGCGCCGCCTCGGTGACGGCGTCGACTGGTCGCGTGAGCGGTTCACGATGGACGAGGGTCTGTCGCGCGCCGTCCAGACCATCTTCAAGCGGCTTTACGACGACGAGCTGATCTACCGCGCCGAGCGGATCATCAACTGGTGCCCGCGCTGTCTGACCGCCATCTCGGACATCGAGGTGGACTACCAGGACGACGACGGCGAGCTGGTCTCGCTGAAGTACGGCGAGGGCGACCAGAGCGTCGTCGTCGCGACCACCCGGGTCGAGACGATGCTCGGTGACACGGCCGTCGCCGTCCACCCCGACGACGCGCGGTACGCGCACCTCATCGGCAAGCGCATCAAGCTGCCGCTGACGGACCGCACGATCCCGGTCGTCGCCGACGCGCACGTCGACCCGGAGTTCGGGACCGGCGCCGTCAAGGTGACGCCCGCGCACGACCCGAACGACTTCGCGATCGGGCAGCGGCACGACCTCGAGACGCTGACGATCATGGACGAGCGCGGGGTCATCACGGTCCCCGGCCCGTTCCAGGGACTCGACCGGTTCGAGGCGCGCTCCGCCATCGTCGACGCCATGCGCCAGCAGGGCCGTGTCGTCGCCGAGAAGCGCCCGTACGTCCACTCCGTCGGGCACTGCTCGCGCTGCCGGACCACCATCGAGCCGCGCCTGTCGCTGCAGTGGTGGGTCAAGGTCGAGACGCTGGCGAAGGCCGCCGGTGACGCCGTCCGCGACGGGCGCGTCACGCTCCACCCCAAGGAGATGGAGAAGCGGTACTTCGACTGGGTCGACAACCTCAACGACTGGTGCATCTCGCGCCAGCTGTGGTGGGGCCACCGGATTCCGGTCTGGTACGGGCCGGAGGGTGAAGTCGTCTGCGTCGGGCCCGACGAGCAGCCGCCCGGCACCGAGGCCGAGGGGTGGACGCAGGACGAGGACGTCCTCGACACCTGGTTCTCCTCCGGGCTGTGGCCGTTCTCCACGCTCGGCTGGCCCGAGCAGACCCCGGACCTGGAGAAGTTCTACTCGACCGACGTCCTGCTCACCGGCCACGACATCATCTTCTTCTGGGTCGTCCGGATGATGATGTTCGGCCTGTACGCGATGGACGGCGAGGTCCCGTTCAAGACGGTCGCCCTGACCGGTCTCGTCCGCGACGAGAACGGCAAGAAGATGTCGAAGTCGTTCGGCAACGTGGTGGACCCGCTGGACTGGATGGACAAGTACGGCTCGGACGCCCTGCGCTTCACGCTCGCGCGCGGCGCCAACCCGGGCACGGACGTGCCGATCGGAGAGGACTGGGTCCAGGCGTCCCGGAACTTCGCCAACAAGATCTGGAACGCCACGCGCTTCGCGCTGATGAACGGCGCGACGGTCGAGGGCCCGCTGCCCTCCCCTGAGCAGATGACGGCCACCGACCGGTGGATCCTGTCGCGGCTCAACAAGACGGTCGCCGAGGTCGACGCGTTCTACGACGACTACCAGTTCGCCAAGGTCTCGGACGCGCTGTTCCACTACGCGTGGGACGAGGTCTTCGACTGGTACGTCGAGCTGTCGAAGACGACGTTCATGGCGGGCGGCGAGCCGGCCAAGGTGTCCGGCCGGGTCCTCGGCGAGGTCCTGGACGTGACGCTGCGACTTCTCCACCCGATCGTGCCGTTCGTCACCGACACGCTGTGGACGACGCTGACGGGCCGCGAGTCCGTCGTCATCGCCGAGTGGCCGAAGGACAGTGGCTTCCGCGACGACGCCGCCGAGCGGGAGATCGAGACGCTCCAGCGGGTCGTCACCGAGGTCCGCCGCTTCAAGGGCGAGCAGGGCCTCAAGGCGGGCCAGCGCGTCCCGGCCCGCCTGACGCTCGACGGCACGGCGCTCGCCTCGCACGAGACGGCCATCCGCCAGCTCCTCAAGCTCCAGCCGGAGGGCGAGAAGTTCCAGGCGACGGCGACGCTGCCGGTGGCCGGCGCCGAGGTGGCGCTCGACCTGTCCGGCGCCATCGACGTGGCCGCGGAGCGCAAGCGCCTCGCCAAGGACCTCGCCGCCGCCGAGAAGGACAAGGCGCAGGCCGAGGGCAAGCTGGGCAACGAGAAGTTCCTCGGCAAGGCCCCCGAGAAGGTCGTCGAGGGCATCCGCGCCCGCCTCGCCAAGGCGGACGAGGACATCGCCCGCATCCAGGCGCAGCTGGAGCGCTTGCCGCAGGCGTAGGCAGTGGTGGCTACGTAGTCGAAGGCCCCGGAACCGTACGTACGGATGTACGGTTCCGGGGCCTTCAGCCGTGCCCGAGCCGCCTCAGGCCCTGCTCAGCCCCAGATGCCGCAGCTCCACATCGGCCAGCGCCGCGAGCACCGCCGGGTCCGCCTCCCGCCACCCCTCCGCGAGGCGGCCGGGGCCCGCGTCGGTGAACCGGGCGAGTTCGTCGAGGGGGCGGACCAGGGCGCGCAGAGCGAGGAGTTCGCGGCCGTCCTCGGTGGCGGCCAGTTCACGGGCGGCGGCGGCCTGCCGGGTCCAGCGGATGCGCCGGGGCAGCCACAGCGCGAGCAGCAGCCCGACCGGGACGACGAACAGGGCGGCCGCCGCGAGCACGGCGAGGGCCTGTACGGGCGCGGTCCCGGCCGGCGCCGCGTCGGCGAGCCGGCCCCCGGCGTCGTGCAGGGTGCCGGTCATCCGGGGGCCGAGCAGGGGGAGTCCGCCGCTCTCGCGCGGGGCGGGGCGGTCGGGGACGCCGATGAGCCGGTGCGCGGTCACCGCGGCCCCCGCCCACAGGGCGATCCAGAGCAGGGCCGCGCCGTCGCCGATGATCTGCCGTGCGCGGCGGCCGGGTTGGTGTGCGTACCACATGGCCCGATGGGTACACCGCGGGCGCGGGCCGAACGGGTCACCGCGCCGCACGCCCGCGCGAAGATCCGCCGGAAGGCCCCGAAAGGCCCCAAAAGGCCCCGGGAAGGTGCTTACGCCGCGCTCATCACCCGCTGCAGCTCGTCGAAGTCGTCGACGCAACGGCCGCAGCCCATGGCGACGCTGTTCAACGGGTCCTCCGCGACGAAGACGGGGATGCCGGTGGCGGACGTCAGCCGCAGGTCGAGGCCGGGGAGCAGGGCGCCGCCGCCGGTGAGGACGATGCCGTGCTCCATGATGTCGCCGGACAGCTCGGGCGGGCACTCCTCCAAAGTGGCGCGGACGGCGGCGATGATCGCCTCCACCGGCTCGTCGAGGGCGGCCCGCACCTCCTGCACCGTCAGGTCGACGGTCTTCGGCAGCCCCGCGACCTTCTCGCGCCCGCGCACGGTGAACGCCCGCATCTCGAACGCCTCTTCGCCGGGCACGGGCCACGCCGAGCCGATGGCGACCTTGACGTCCTCGGCGGTGCGCTCCCCGATGAGCAGCCCGTGCTCCTTGCGCACGTGGTCGGTGATGGCCTCGTCGAGCCGGTCGCCGCCGACCCGCAGCGACTGCGCGGTGACGACACCGCCCAGCGAGATGACGGCGACCTCGGTGGTGCCGCCGCCGATGTCGACGACCATCGAGCCGCGCGGGTCGGCGACGGGCAGGCCCGCGCCGATCGCCGCCGCCATCGGCTCCTCGATCAGGTGCACGGCGCGCGCCCCGGACCGCTGGGCGGCGTGCACGATGGCGCGCCGCTCGACGGGCGTCACCCCGCTGGGTACGCAGACGACCATGCGGGTACGCGGACGGCGGCCCTTCACGGCCTTGCGCACGAAGTGCCGGATCATCTCCTCGGCGGCCTCGTAGTCGCTGATGACGCCGCCGCGCAGGGGCCGGATGGCGGTGATGCTGCCGGGGGTGCGGCCGATGGTCTCCTTCGCCTCGCTGCCGACGGCGAGCACACCCTGGCCGCCTTCCTTGACGGCGACGACCGAGGGCTCGTTCAGCACGATGCCCTGACCGCGCACGTAGAGGAGGGTGTTGGCGGTGCCGAGATCAATGCCTATGTCCATGATCGCCAAGTTTGCCATGGGTGGTGCCCTCCGTGCTCTCGGCGGCCCTCCGTAGACTGGCGTACGTGAGTGACCTCCCCCGCGCGACAGCAGCGACGACGAGCCCGCCGGCGAGCCCGGCCCCGACGCCTTGGACGCCTTCGAGGAGATCGTGGGCGCCGAGACCGACCGCGACCCCGACCTCGCGGTGATCGAGGCGGGCAGCCGCACCCTGCGCGCCCGGGGCGGCGCCCCGCAGGGTGACGACATCCCCGCGCGCCCGCAGGACCCCGAGGTGGAGAAGGCGCTGCGCGCGGTCGAGGCCGACCTCGCCACGCGCTGGGGCGAGACGAAGCTGGAGCCGTCCGTCGCCCGCATCGCCGCCCTAATGGACGTGCTTGGCGAGCCGCAGCGCGCGTACCCTGCCATCCACATCACGGGCACGAACGGCAAGACGTCCACGGCCCGCATGATCGAGGCGCTCCTCGCCGCCTTCGATCTGCGCACCGGCCGGTACACGTCGCCGCACGTCCAGTCCGTCACCGAGCGCATCAGCCTGGACGGCGCCCCGATCCCGTACGAGCGCTTCATCGAGACGTTCGACGACATCAAGCCGTACGTCGAGATGGTCGACGCGCAGCAGGAGTTCCGGCTCTCCTTCTTCGAGGTCCTGACGGGTATGGCGTACGCGGCGTTCGCCGACGCGCCCGTGGACGTAGCCGTCGTCGAGGTCGGCATGGGCGGCAGCTGGGACGCGACGAACGTGATCGACGGCTCGGTCGCCGTCATCACCCCCATCGACCTCGACCACACCGACCGGCTCGGCTCCACGCCGGGCGAGATCGCGGGCGAGAAGTCCGGGATCATCAAGCAGGACGCGACCGTGATCATGGCGCAGCAGCCGGTCGACGCGGCGCAGGTGATTCTCAAGGCGGCCGTGGAGAAGGACGCGACGGTCGCGCGCGAGGGCCTGGAGTTCGGGGTCGTCGCCCGTCAGGTCGCCGTCGGCGGGCAGCTCGTCACGCTGCGCGGGCTCGGCGGGGAGTACGAGGAGGTCTTCCTGCCGCTGCACGGTGCGCACCAGGCGCACAACGCGGCGGTGGCGCTGGCCGCGGTCGAGGCGTTCTTCGGTATCGGCTCGCAGCATGCGCGGCCGCTCGACATCGACACGATCCGCACGGCGTTCGCCTCGGTCACCTCGCCGGGCCGCCTGGAGGTCGTGCGCCGCTCGCCGACGGTCGTGCTCGACGCCGCGCACAACCCGGCGGGGGCGCGGGTCACCGCCGAGGCGATCAGCGAGGTCTTCGACTTCAGCCGGCTCATCGGGGTCGTCGGCGCCAGTGCCGACAAGAACGTACGGGAGCTGCTCGAAGCGTTCGAGCCGATCTTCGCGGAGGTCGTCGTCACGCAGAACTCCAGCCACCGGGCGATGGACGCGGATGAGCTGGCCGCGATCGCCGTCGAGGTGTTCGGGGACGAGCGGGTGCAGGTCGAGCCGCGGCTCGACGACGCGTTGGAGGCCGCGATCACTCTTGCCGAGGAAGAGGGGGAATTCGCGGGCGGGGGTGTGCTCGTCACCGGGTCCGTGATCACGGTCGGCGAGGCCAGGCTGTTGCTGGGGAAGGGCTGATCCGCTGTGCGTACGTTGTGTTCCTCGACGCTGATCGGGGAGTTCTTCCTGATCGGGTTCGCCGGGCTGGTGGCGATGAAGGACCCCGAGCTGTCCTCCGGGGTGGTGTGGACCGTGTGCGGGGTCGCCATGGTGGTGAGCGTGCTGCTGTGCGGGGTGCTGTCGCGGCCGGGCGGGGTTCAGCTGGGCTGGGCCCTGCAGATCGCCCTGATCGTGAGCGGGTTCTGGGTGCCGCTCATGTTCTTCATGGGGGTCGTGTTCGCCGCGCTGTGGTGGGCCTCGGTCCATTTCGGCCGGAAGGTCGACGAGGCGAAGGCCCGCTGGGCGGGGCGGGAATCCAGCGCCGCGTAGGTTCGGTGGATCGCGGGGTGCGCCTACGCCGTGGCTGGCCGCGCAGTTCCCCGCGCCCCTGAAGCATGCGGCTCCGCCGCAGCCCCATGGGGCACGCGTCCGCCGCACCCGCCGTCGTGGTTGCTCGCGCAGTTCCCCGCGCCCCTGAGGCATGCGGCTCCGCCGCAGCCCCATAGGCCGCGCACCACGTGCACCCCTCAGGGGAGCGCACCACGTGCACCCCTGAGGGGAGCGCACCACGCGCACCCCTGAGGGGGTGCAGGTGCATCACGCGCACCCTCCGACCCGCGCATCCCACGCGCCCCGCTGAGATGGCGCACGCAGTGCGCATCTCAGGGGCGCGGGGAACTGCGCGAGTAACCACGACGAGAGGCGCGCCTGGCGGCGAGGGGGGATGGCGCACGCAGTGCGCGTCCCGGGGGCGCGGGGAACTGCGCGAGTAATCACGGCGAGAGGCGCGCCTGGCGGCGAGGGGGGATGGCGCACGCAGTGCGCGTCCCGGGGGCGCGGGGAACTGCGCGAGTAACCACGACGAGAGGCGCGCCTGGCGGCGAGGGGGGATGGCGCACGCAGTGCGCGTCCCGGGGGCGCGGGGAACTGCGTGCGCGGTCACGGCGAGAGGCGTACCCGGTGACGGGGCGCGTTTCAGGGGGCGCGGGGAGCGCGGGGCCGGGGCCGCGCGGAGCGCACCGGCAACCTCCCCCAAGGCCCCCGGTACGTGACCTGTAATCTCAGGCGCACCGCACCAACAGGCCGCACAAGGAGTCCAGCCAAAATGACCCAGCGCACGCTCGTCCTGCTCAAGCCCGACGCCGTCCGCCGAGGCCTGATCGGCGAGATCGTCGGCCGTATCGAGCGCAAGGCCGGCTGGACGATCAGCGCCCTGGAGCTGCGCAGCCTGAGCGAGGAGACGCTGGAGCAGCACTACGGCGAGCACAAGGGCAAGCCGTTCTACGAGCCGCTGGTCGCGTTCATGTCCTCGGGCCCGGTCGTCGCACTCGTCGTCGAGGGCGAGCGCGTGATCGAGGGCGTACGCCAGTTGGCGGGCCCCACGGACCCGATCGCCGCCGCGCCGGGCTCGATCCGCGGCGACTTCGGTGTCATCGTCCGGGAGAACCTGATCCACGCCTCGGACTCGGAGGAGTCCGCCGCGCGCGAGCTGAAGATTTTCTTCCCGGGCCTGGTCTGAGCCTTGTCGGGCGCCCCGGTCTCGCCCCTTGAGACCGGCGGGGACGACTTTCTGACGCCTCGTCAGGCGCCCGTCGCGACTGACCTGGAGCGGCCCGAGAAATTGGGCCGCTCTTTCGCATATGCGGCCCGATCGGGGGAACGCAACCCTCCGTCGGCACGTCCCCATTAGCGGGGCGGGGGTTCATCTGCTGACAATGGCGAAGACCCTCGCGCCGTGCCCGTGCAGGCGAGACTACGATGGAAGCCTCCACGCCACACGCGTCCACCTCTCGCCTACCTGACAAGCAATCACACGCTCCACTTGGGGAAGGCCAGACGAATCCTGATGGGGAACTCAATGTCGTTCATCGGCCGTGACATGGCTGTCGACCTCGGGACCGCCAACACGCTGGTGTACGTCAGGGGTCGAGGAATCGTGCTCAATGAGCCGTCCGTGGTCGCGATCAACACCAACACCGGTGGCATCCTCGCGGTCGGCGCCGAAGCCAAGAAGATGATCGGCCGTACGCCGGGCAACATCGTGGCGGTGCGTCCCCTGAAGGACGGCGTGATCGCCGACTTCGAGATCACCGAGCGGATGCTCCGCTACTTCATCCTGAAGATCCACAAGCGGCGCTACCTCGCCCGCCCCCGCGTGGTGGTGTGCGTGCCGTCCGGCATCACCGGCGTCGAGCGCCGCGCGGTCATCGAGGCCTCCTCGCAGGCCGGTGCCCGCCAGGTGCACATCATCGAGGAGCCCATGGCGGCCGCCATCGGCTCCGGCCTCCCGGTCCACGAGGCCACGGGCAACATGGTGGTGGACATCGGCGGCGGCACCACCGAGGTCGCCGTGATCTCGCTCGGCGGAATCGTCACGGCACAGTCCATCCGCGTAGCGGGTGACGAGCTGGACAACGCGATCATCCAGCACATCAAGAAGGAGTACTCGCTCCTCCTCGGTGAGCGCACCGCCGAACAGATCAAGATCACCATCGGCTCGGCGTACGACCTCGACTCCGACGAACACACCGAGATCCGCGGCCGCGACCTCGTGTCCGGCCTGCCGAAGACCGTCGTCATCTCGGCGGCGGAGGTCCGCAAGGCCATCGAGGAACCGGTCAACGCGATCGTCGACGCGGTCAAGACCACCCTCGACAAGTGCCCGCCGGAGCTCTCCGGCGACGTCATGGACCGCGGCATCGTGCTGACCGGCGGCGGCGCCCTGCTGCGCGGCCTCGACGAGCGGCTGCGCCGCGAGACCGGCATGCCGATCCACATCGCCGAGGACCCGCTGGACAGCGTGGCGCTCGGCTCCGGAAAGTGCGTGGAGGAGTTCGAGGCGCTCCAGCAGGTGCTTGACGCCTCGCCCCGCAGATGATCCGGACACACAGCGGATAAGCCGGGCGTATACCCCCGATCGGGCGGTCCGCCGTACGAGTGCCTGCCACTTCGTGCGGCGGATCGTTGATATATAGGCAGAGCATAAATCCGCAGAACTCCCCATAATTTTCGCTCGAGGAAGGCACGCCGCCGCACGTGAGGGACACACGAGAGAGCCGGCTGCTCCTGGTGCTGCTGGTCGCCATCGCGTTCGCACTGATCACGATGGACATCCGCGGCGGTGAGGACTCGCCGGTCGACGGTGCCCGCCAGGCCGCCGCCAAGGTCTTCGGCCCGGTGGAGAGCGGTGTCGCCGGTGCGGTCGACCCCATCGGCAACGCCATCGGCGCGGTCCGCGACTCCGGCGAGCGGCACGACCGCATCAGCCAACTGGAGCGCGAGAACGCCGCGTTGAAGGCCAAGCTCGGCAGCGACGACCGCAACCGGAGCAAGATCCGCCAGCTCGACACCATGCTGAGGACGGCGGGCGCCGGCCAGTACGGCATCAAGGGCGCCCAGGTCATCGCCATAGGGTCGGCGCAGGGCTTCTCCTGGACCGTCACCATCGACGCGGGCGCCAACGACGGCCTCAAGCGCGACATGACGGTGCTCAACGGGGACGGGCTCGTCGGCCGCGTCACCACCGTCGGCCCCGACACGGCCACGGTGCTGCTCGCCAACGACCCGGACTTCACCGTCGGCACCCGCATGGAGAAGACCGACGAGCTGGGCTTCACCTCCGGGCAGGGCGACCGCCCGCTCCGCGTCCAGCTCCTCAACGGCAAGGCCAAGGTCAAGAAGGGCGACCGGCTCGTCACCTTCGGCTCCCAGGCCGACAAGCCGTTCGTGCCCGGCGTGCCCGTCGGCACCGTCGTCCGCGTCGATCCGTCCGGCGGCGACCTGACCCGTACGGTCTACGTCCAGCCCTACGTCGGGTTCACCAAGCTCGACATCGTCGGCGTCGTCGTGCAGCCCCCGCGCACCGACCCGCGCGACACGGTCCTGCCGTCCAAGCCCGCCAAGCCCAGGCCCGCGCCGACGGTCACCGTCACCGTCACTCCGTCCGCGCCCGCGGGCGGCACCGCCGACAACGGCTACCAGCAGTAGTCAGGAGGAGCAAAACCCATGCGCTTCAACCGGATGCTGCTCTCCGCCGGACTCGTCGTCGTCGCCCTCGTCATCCAGGTCTGCGTCCTCGCCAGACTCCAACTGCCCGGCGCCGTACCGGACCTGCTGCTCCTGACCGTCCTCGGTCTCGCCCTGGTCTACGGCCATGTGGGCGGTGCCCTCGTCGGCTTCGGGGCCGGTCTGCTCGCCGACCTCGCCCCGCCCGCCGACCACGCCGCCGGGCGCTACGCCCTCGTGCTCTGCGTCATCGGCTACCTCGCCGGTCTCGCCAAGCCCGACAACGGCAAGCTGCGCTCGGCCGCGGGCCCCATGCTCGTCGTCGTCGGCGCGGCTGTCGGCACGACCCTGCTCTACGCGGGCGTCGGCGCCCTCGTCGGCGACACCGCCGCCCGCCACGTCGGCCTCGGCTCGCTGCTGTTCACCGCCGCGCTCTACGACCTGCTGCTCGCGCCCTTCGTCGTCCCCGGCGTGATGGCGCTCGCCAGACGCGTCGACCACGATCCGCTCGCCGACACCTCCACCGGCTCCGCCAAGGCCGCCGACGTCTCCGCCGGCTGGCTCTCCACCGGCACCGGGCTGAAGATCGGCAACCAGCGCGGCGGACTGCGGATGAAGACCGCCAAGGCGCGCGCCGCCCGCGCCGGGCGCATCAAGGGGGTCAAGCGCCTGTGAGCACCGGCCCGTCGACGCAGCCGGCCCCGTTGGCGCGGCCGGTGCTGTCGGCGCACAGCTTCCACGTGTACACGTACCCGTACGCGTACACGTCGTACTGAGAGGGGGAGCCCGCCACCGTGACCAACATCCCCGAGACGGGCCGGACGCCGCGCGTCCAGATCCGGCTCATCGTCCTGCAGATCCTCGTCCTCTCCCTCCTGCTGACCCTCGGCGGCCGCCTCTGGTACCTCCAGATCCGCAACGGCGACGAGTACGCGAAGGAAGCCTCCGGCAACCACGTGCAGCAGGTCGTCACGCCCGCCGTGCGCGGCTCGATCCTCGACGCCCGCGGCGTGCCCATCGCGGACAACGAGACCCGGCTCGTGGTCTCCGCCTCCCGCACCGACCTGATGAAGATGGACGACGACGGCAAGGCGGTCCTCGCCAAGCTCGCCAAAGTCCTCGGGATGAAGGCCAAGGAGGTCGAGGAGAAGGTCCGGCTGTGCGACGCCAAGACGCCGCAGCCCTGCTGGAACGGGTCCCCGTACCAGCCCATCCCGATCACCGACGAGGCCACGCCCAAGCAGGCGCTGCAGATCCGCGAGCGCGGCGAGGACTTCCCGGGCATCACCGCCGAGCCGACCGCCGTGCGCCGCTACGCGGGCCCCGGCGGCTCCAACACCGCGCAGGTCCTCGGCTACCTCTCCCCGGTCACCGACGCGGAGATCGAGAAGGCCAAGGACAGCGACTCGCCGTACCTCCGCTCCGACCAGGTGGGGCGCTCGGGTCTCGAACGCACCTATGACAAGGAGCTGCGCGGCAAGGCGGGCGTCACCCGGTACGAGGTCGACAACCTCGGCCGCGTCATCGGCCGCGCCGACAGCGACAAGGCGGAGTCCGGGGCGAACGTCGTCACGTCGATAGACGCGCGCGTGCAGTCCGTCGCCGAGTACGAGCTGAACGAGGCGATGAAGGAAGCCCGCAAGGGGTTCGACAAGAACACCGGGACGAACTACAAGGCCGACTCCGGCGCCGTCGTGGTCATGGAGGCCAAGACCGGCCGCGTCGTCGCCATGGCCTCCAACCCGTCCTACGACCCGAACGCCTGGGTCGGCGGCATCTCCGGCAAGGACTACGCCGACCTCACCGGCAAGAAGTCCAACTACCCGCTGCTCAACCGGGCCATCCAGGGCCAGGCCGCCCCCGGCTCGATCTTCAAGGTCATCTCGACGGCGGCGGCGGTCAAGGCCGGTTACGCGTTCGACGGCAGCTACCCGTGCACCAGCTCGTACTCGATCGGGGGCCAGGTCTTCAAGAACTTCGAGTCGGCGGACCACGGGTCGATCAACCTCGGTCAGGCCCTGGAGGTCTCCTGCGACACCGTCTTCTACGGACTCGCGCACAACGAGTGGAAGAAGGACGGCGGCCTCAAGGGCAACAAGGACACCCAGGACTGGTTCTACAAGACCGCCCACCAGTTCGGCCTCGGCAAGGAGACCGGCATCGACCTGCCCAACGAGGTCACCGGCCGGGTCCCCGACCGCCAGTGGAAGCAGCGGTTCTGGAAGGCCAACAAGGACTCCTGGTGCAAGGCCGGCAAGAAGGACGGCGACTACGTCCAGAAGCTGAACTACGAGAACTGCCTCGAAGGCAACCTCATGCGCGCCGGTGACGCCGTCAACTACTCCATCGGCCAGGGCGACACCCTCGTCACGCCGATACAGATGGCGTCGATCTACGCGGCCATCTCCAACGGCGGCACCCTGCACCGGCCCGAGGTCGGCAAGGCCGTCGTCAGCGCCGACGGCAAGCAGGTCAGCGAGATCAAGCCGAAGACCAGCGGCAAGCTGCCTGTGAGCCGCAAGACCCGCAACCAGATAGACCAGGCACTGGCGGGAGTGGCGACCCGCGGAACGGCCGCCTGGCGCTTCCAGAACTGGCCGCAGGACAAGATCCCCATGCACGCCAAGACCGGTACGGCCGAGGTCTACGGCAAGCAGACGACCTCGTGGTTCGCCACGTACACCAAGGACTACTCGATCGTCATGACGATCTCCCAGGGCGGTACCGGCTCCGGCGCCTCCGGGCCCGCCGTCCGCAAGATCTACGACGCGATGTACGGGCTCGACAGCAACGGCAAGCAGGACCTCAAGAAGGCGCTGCTGCCCAAGCCGCAGACCGCCCTGCCGAAGATCGACCGGGACGGTTCGATCGACGCGCCCGAGATCAAGCCCTACAAGCCGCAGAAGCCGGTACAGCCCGAGCAGCAGCAACTGGCGGGCTCCCTGCCCGCGAACGCCTACGGCAGAAGGGACTGACCCGCATGGCCGGCACCAATGGCTTCTCCGTCTCCGGGTACGGTCCCCAGCGCTCCACCCTGTCGCGGCTGCTCGCCCGCGACTCGCTGGTGCGGCGCCTCGACTGGCCGATACTGTTCTCCGCCCTCGCCCTGTCGATGATCGGCGCGGCGCTCGTCTACTCGGCGACGCGCAACCGCACCGAGCTCAACCAGGGCGACCCGTACTACTTCCTCCTGCGCCACCTCCTCAACACCGGCATAGGGCTGTTCCTGATGGCGGGGACGATCTGGCTCGGCCACCGCACGCTGCGCGGCGCCGTCCCGATCCTCTACGGCATCTCCGTCTTCCTGGTGCTGCTCGTCCTCACCCCGCTCGGCGCGACCGTCAACGGGGCGCACGCCTGGATCATCATCGGCGGCGGCTTCTCGCTCCAGCCCTCCGAGTTCGTCAAGATCACGATCATTCTGGGCATGGCGATGCTGCTCGCCGCGCGCGTCGACGCCGGTGACCGGGACTACCCCGACCACCGGACCGTCCTCCAGGCGCTCGGGCTCGCCGCCGTCCCCATGGCCGTCGTCATGCTGATGCCGGACCTCGGGTCCGTCATGGTCATGGTGATGATCGTGCTCGGCGTGCTGCTCTCCTCCGGCGCGTCCAACCGGTGGGTGCTCGGGCTCATCGGGGTCGGCGCGGCGGGCGCCGTGGCCGTGTGGCAGCTCGGCGTCCTCGACGACTACCAGATCGCCCGGTTCGCCGCCTTCGCCAATCCGGCGCTTGACCCGGCCGGGGTCGGCTACAACACCAACCAGGCGCGTATCGCGATCGGGTCGGGCGGGCTGTCCGGGGCGGGCCTCTTCCACGGCTCGCAGACCACGGGCCAGTTCGTCCCGGAACAACAGACCGACTTCGTCTTCACCGTGGCCGGTGAGGAGCTCGGCTTCGTCGGAGCGGGCGCGATCATCTTGCTGCTCGGTGTCGTGCTCTGGCGCGCCTGCCGGATCGCCCGCGAGACGACGGAGCTGTACGGCACGATCGTCGCCGCCGGCATCATCGCCTGGTTCGCCTTCCAGGCGTTCGAGAACATCGGGATGACGCTCGGCATCATGCCGGTCGCGGGGCTGCCGCTGCCCTTCGTCTCCTACGGAGGGTCGTCGATGTTCGCCGTGTGGGTGGCGGTGGGGTTGTTGCAGTCGATCCGTGTGCAACGGCCTCTGTCGGCGTAGCCGTTCTCCGGGTCGGGGCTGCGCCCCGATGCGCCTGCTCGCAGTAGGGGGGCGAGGTGTCGGGCGTGTGCGGATCTCGTCGTGGCCGGTCGCGCAGTTCCCCGCGCCCCTTCAGGGCGGGGCTGCGCCCCTGTCCGCCTGCGCGCCGTTGGCCGCGACCGTTCATGGGCGTGTGCGGGTGTCGTCGTGGCCGGTCGCGCAGTTCCCCGCGCCCCTTTAGGGCGGGGCTGCGCCCCTGTCCGCCTCTTCGCCGTTGTGGGTGGCTGGTCTTTTTGCGGGTGCGGGTCACGTCGTGGCCGGTCGCGCAGTTCCCCGCGCCCCTGAAGGCATGCGCTGCGCGCAGCCTTCCCCGGGGAGATGGCGCACGAAGTGCACATCTCAGGGGCGCGGGGAACTGCGCGACCAGCCACGACGTGACCCGCGCCCGAAGGACCGCCCCCGAAGGACCGGACGCGACCCGGGTCCCCGTCTCGGCCCCGCTCGCAACCCTCTCCGGCTCCCGGCGGAGCCGCCACGCCCCCTATCCGGGGCCCAACGTGCCGTCTAGATTCGAATCATGGCGGAGACGAAGCGCGAGATCGAGCGGAAGTACGACGCCCCCGGGGACGGCTTCCGGCTGCCCGACCTGCACAAGGTCCCCGGCGTCGCGGAGGTCATCGACAAAGGGGTCGTGGAGCTCGACGCCGTGTACTACGACACCCCCGATCAACGGCTCGCCGCGCAGAGGATCACGCTGCGGCGGCGCACCGGCGGCGACGACGCCGGATGGCACCTGAAGCTGCCGGTCGCGGTCGCCGACGGGGTACGGGACGAGGTGCGGGCGCCGCTCTCCGACGAGGTGCCGCGCGCGCTGACGGGCCTCGTGCGGTCCCGGGTGCGGGGCGCGCAGCTCGTCCCCGTGGTGCGGCTGCGCTCGTCCCGGGACGTCACCCATCTGGCCGACGCCGACGGCACCGTACTCGCCGAGGTCTGCGTCGACGCCGTACGCGCGGAGCGGATCGGCGGCGAGCAGGCCGAGCGGTCCACCGAGTGGACGGAGATCGAGGTCGAGTTGGCCGACGACGGCGACCCCGCTTTCCTCGGCAAGGTCGAGAAGCGGCTCCGCAAGGCCGGGGTCGAGCGCTCCGCCTCCCCCTCGAAGCTGGCCCGCGCCATGGACGAGACCGGGATCCGCAGCCCCGGGACATCCGCTGAGCGAAAGCCCGTCACCGCAGGGGACCACGTCCTCGCCCGGCTCCGCGAACAGCGCGACGCCCTCGTCGAGCTCGACCCCGCCGTCCGCCGGGACCTGCCCGACGCCGTGCACCAGATGCGGGTCGCGACCCGGCGCCTGCGCAGCGCGTTCAAGACGTACAAGAAGGTCCTCGACCCGGCCGTGACCGAGCCGGTGGGGGAGGAGCTGAAGTGGCTCGCCGGGGAGCTGGGCGTCGACCGCGACCGTGAGGTGCTGACCGAGCGGCTCACCGCCCGGATCGACGCGCTGCCCCGCACCCTCCTGCTGGGCCCCGTACGCGGCCGGCTGCGGATCTGGGCCGTCGCCCGCCGCCTCGGCTCGCGCCGCCACACCGTCGCCGTGCTCGACGGCCGGCGCTACCTGGCCCTCCTCGAAACGCTGGACGCGCTGCTCGCCGCCCCGCCGCTGCTGCCCGCCGCCGACCGCCCGGCCGCGAAGGTGCTGGTCAAGGCGGCGCTGAAGGACCATGCCCGGCTCGCCGCCCGCATCGACCACGCCCTCTCCCTGCCGCCCGGCACCGACCGCGACCACGCCCTGCACGACGCCCGCAAGGCCGCCAAGCGCGCCCGGTACGCCGGGGAGACCGGCGTCGCCGCCCTCGGCAAGCAGTCCAAGAAGTTCGCGAAGCGCGTCAAGAAGGTGCAGTCGCTGCTCGGCGACCACCAGGACTCCGTCGTCGCCCGCGAAGCACTGCGCGATCTGGCGATCCAGGCGCACGCGGCGGGCGAGACCGCCTTCGCGTGGGGTGTGCTGTACGGGCAGGAGCAGGCGGCGGCGGCCGACGGGGAGCGCGCGCTGCCGGAGGTGTGGAAGCGGGCGGCGAAGCCGCGCTTGTCGGCGGGTTAGGCTTGAGGGTCACCCCTGCCAGCTCACAAAGGTCCACGGTTATGCCTGCCGAAGCCGCCGCCGCGGCACCCCAAGTGGTCGAGTCTGTGTTTCCGCAGCTCGAAGCGCTGCTCCCGCATGTGCAGAAGCCGATCCAGTACGTCGGCGGAGAACTGAACTCCACGGTCAAGCCGTGGGAGTCCGCCGATGTCCGCTGGGCGCTGATGTACCCGGACGCGTACGAGGTCGGTCTGCCCAACCAGGGCGTCATGATCCTCTACGAGGTCCTGAACGAGCGCGAGGGCGTCCTCGCCGAGCGCACCTACAGCGTCTGGCCGGACCTCGAAGCGCTGATGCGCGAGCACCAGGTGCCGCAGTTCACGGTCGACTCGCACCGCCCGGTCAAGGCGTTCGACGTCTTCGGCCTGAGCTTCTCCACGGAGCTCGGCTACACGAACATGCTCACCGCGCTCGACCTGGCGGGCATTCCGCTGGAGTCCAAGGACCGTACGCTCGACGACCCGATCGTCCTCGCGGGCGGCCACGCGGCGTTCAACCCGGAGCCGATCGCGGACTTCATCGACGCGGCGGTCATCGGCGACGGCGAGCAGGCCGTCCTCGACATGACCGAGATCATCCGCGCGTGGAAGGCCGAGGGCCGGCCCGGCGGGCGCGAGGAGGTCCTGTTCCGCCTCGCGAGGACGGGCAACATCTACGTCCCGGCGTTCTACGACGTCGAGTACCTGCCCGACGGGCGGATCGGCCGCGTCGTGCCGAACAAGTCGGGCGTGCCGTGGCGGGTCTCCAAGCACACCGTCATGGACCTCGACGAGTGGCCCTACCCGAAGCAGCCGCTCGTCCCGCTCGCGGAGACGGTCCACGAGCGGATGTCCGTCGAGATCTTCCGCGGCTGCACCCGCGGCTGCCGCTTCTGCCAGGCCGGCATGATCACGCGCCCCGTGCGGGAGCGAAGCATCACCGGCATCGGCGAGATGGTCGAGAAGGGTCTGAAGGCGACCGGCTTCGAGGAGGTCGGCCTGCTCTCGCTCTCCTCCGCCGACCACACCGAGATCGGCGACATCGCCAAGGGCCTCGCGGACCGCTACGAGGAAGACAAGATCGGCCTCTCGCTCCCCTCCACCCGCGTCGACGCCTTCAACGTGGACCTGGCGAACGAGCTGACCCGCAACGGCCGCCGCTCGGGCCTCACCTTCGCCCCCGAGGGCGGCAGTGAGCGCATGCGCAAGGTCATCAACAAGATGGTCAGCGAGGAAGACCTCATCCGCACGGTCGCCACGGCCTACGGCAACGGCTGGCGCCAGGTGAAGCTGTACTTCATGTGCGGCCTCCCCACCGAGACCGACGAGGACGTCCTGCAGATCGCCGACATGGCGATGAACGTCATCCAGAAGGGCCGCGAGGTCTCCGGCGCCAACGACATCCGCTGCACGGTGTCGATCGGCGGCTTCGTCCCCAAGCCGCACACCCCGTTCCAGTGGGCGCCGCAGCTGTCGGCCGAGGAGACGGACGCCCGGCTCACCAAGCTCCGCGACAAGATCCGCGGCGACAAGAAGTACGGCCGCTCCATCGGCTTCCGCTACCACGACGGCAAGCCCGGCATCGTCGAGGGCCTCCTCTCCCGCGGCGACCGCCGCATCGGCGACGTCATCCGCGCGGTCTACGAGGACGGCGGCCGCTTCGACGGCTGGCGCGAGCACTTCAGCTACGACCGCTGGATGGAGTGCGCCGCGAAGACGCTCCCCGCCCACGGCGTGGACGTCGACTGGTACACGACGCGCGAGCGCACCTACGAGGAGGTCCTCCCCTGGGACCACCTCGACTCCGGCCTCGACAAGGACTGGCTCTGGGAGGACTGGCAGGACTCGCTCGACGAGACCGAGGTCGACGACTGCCGCTGGACCCCCTGCTTCGACTGCGGCGTCTGCCCGGCGATGGACACGTCCATCCAGGTGGGCCCGACGGGCAAGAAGCTGCTGCCGCTGAGCGTGGTCAAACCGGCTTGATGTGCGGCGATCCGTCCGGCTGAATCCCAGCCGGACGGTTCCAGGCAACGAGAGGCGCTCGGGCATCGGCCCGGGCGCCTTTCCGTCGTTGGGGCGCATCGAGGTACCGGAGTCGCGTCGCAGGGCCATTCGTTCAGCTCGTAAGGCCGAGATCCTGACGACGAACGGTGACTCGATCCGAGCCACTGCCGAAGGTCCGTTGCCACCTCCTGCGCCCGACTCGCTCATCTAGGTACAGATACTCAGCGCGAATCTGAGCACCCTCACGGACGTCACACGGCACAACAGTCTCGTACCGTCGGTCACGGACAAGTCGTCAGGTGTGGTAAGCGGTAGGTGCGGCAATGTCCCGAGCGGGCTCGGGACACGGGGAGGGAAGAGTACGTGGCGTGGGACGAATGGGAACAGCTCAAAACCGATGCCGCTGAACGGCGCACCACTCACACGCAGCTCAACAGCGCCTCGGCCGACGGCGGCTACACCACTCCGACCACCGGCGGTGGCGGCCCCGACCTTCTGATCACTGACACCCCGTGGACCGGTGCCGCTCGCGTCGCCGATGAGTTGCGCAGTTCTACAGATGCGGGTCTGGCCGAGCTGAGGAAGTCGGACGACGGTGTCGGCGGCGGCACGGAGGGGTTCGACTCCACGACCGCGCTGAAGGAGATCCAGCCGACGTGGGAAGCTCGCCTGACGGCGGTCCGCGACGAGTGCGAGCATCTGCACGGCATCCTCGGCAAGACGGGCAAGAAGTTCGGCGAGACCGACCACAGGGTCAAGGAAAAGGTCGGCGGCGTTCACACGCCCGGCCAGCCCGGCTGGGCCAGGTGATCTTGCGTGCCCACCTGGCAGCAACTGCGCGATCTGAAGATCACTGAATACGAGGACGCCGCCGACGGCTGGTCCAACGTCAGCAGCCGCTCCGACGCCTCCAGGGTCCGCGTGGACCAGGAGATGTCCATTCCTGTCCGCAGCACACAGAGAGGCGAGACACCGGACGCGGCTGTCGGCCGGCTCAATCAGCTCCGCGACAACTACCAGTACCTGCACAGCGAGTGCGGCCTGGTCCGCACCACCCTCAACGCGCTCGCCACCGAGCTGGCCGCGCCGCAGCGCAAACTCGCACACGCACTGGAGGACGCGGAGTCACTCGGCTTCACGGTCAACAGCGACGGCTCCGTCACCTACCCCAATCCGGTGCCGCTCGTTCCCGGGACCGACAAGGCCACGCCGGGTGCACAACCGCCGTTGTTGCCGGGCATGAGCGAGGGACAGGGCAACGGGAACAAGGCCAAGGCGGAGGACATCGCGGAACGCATCTCCAGGGCCGTCAGCGATGCGACCGAGATCGACAGCCGCTATGCCGGAGTACTGCGCAGACTCAAGGCCCCGGCAGGGCTGGCGGTCACCAAGGAGATGCTCGCGGACTCGGGGAAGGACATGCGGGCCGTCCAGCGGACCGCCGGCGACGTGGTCGCCATGGGCGACATCCCGCACGGCAAGAGCCCGGCGGAGAACAAGGCCTGGTGGGATCACCTCACTCAGGAGCAGCGCGACGAGTACGTGACGCTGTATCCGGCCCAGGTCGGCGCGCTCGACGGCATCCCGAGCATCGCCCGCGACACCTCGAACCGGATGGTGCTCGCGCAGACGATGGCGCAGACCCAGCTCGAACTGGACCAACTGCCGCTCAATCCACCCCAGTTCATCATGAAGGGCGACCCGCCCTCCTCGGTGGTGAACCCGGAGTGGCAGAAGTGGGTGACGCTCCAAGACCGGATGACGGGCATGCAGGCCATTCAGGGTCGCCTCGACACGAGCGGACTGCACGAGAAGGACGAGCAAAGCAACGCCCGGAGCGGGTTGCCGCAGGCATACCTTCTGGGCTTCAGTACCGAGGGCGACGGGCGCGCGATCGTCGCCACGGGCAACCCGGACACCGCCGACAACACGGCCGTCTACGTGCCGGGCACCGGGGCCAGTCTGGCGAACGCGCATGGTGACATCAATCGGATGTCGGAACTGTGGCGTGCTGCCAACACGGCTTCTCCCAGCCAGACCACTTCCACGATCACGTGGATCGGCTACGACGCCCCCGACCAGATTCCCAACGCCGCCGCCCGGCACTACGCCTATGAGGGAGCGCCTGCGCTCAACAGCTTGATGGACGGCTTGCAAACCGCCCAGGGCGGCCCGGATGCCAGCCACACCACGCTCGTCGGCCACAGCTACGGCACCACCACGGTCGGGGCCGCCGCGAAGATGCCGGGTCATATCGCTGCCGACGACATGGTCGTCGCCGGCAGTCCCGGCATGCTTGTCAGCGACGCTTCCCAACTGGATGTCGGAAGCGATCACGTGTGGTCGGAGGCGGCCCGGGACGACGCCGTGCCTCTCCTGGGCCAGGAAGCTCTGGGCGGTCGCAAGTGGGGTGTCTCGACGTGGCACGGGGTCCCGTACAACGCCGGACCGATCATCTCGATCCCCTCCGATGAATCCTTCGGAGCCCACCGCATGGACGTCGACACCTCTGGGCACAGCGGCTACTGGGACGCCGGTTCCGTGTCCTTGAACAATCAGGCCGCTGTGGTGGTCGGCAAGTACGGCAACGTGAAGGAATGACCGTGAATCCGCTCAGGAACCGCTCCGGCTCTCGGTGGGGCGCGCTCGCCGTCGCCGTCGCCGTGGCCCTTCCGCTTCTGTTGACAGGATGTTCCAAGGACGTGAAAGACGACCCCGGCAGCACGACGCCACCCCCCACGCTTCCCGTGGACGAGGCCCGCGAGAAGGCCAGCTCCCTCTCCAGTCAGATCCTCGACATGATCGCCATCAAGGACGGCAAGGTCACAGAGCCCGGGCCTGGTATCTCGACCTGCGGCGAAGATCCGGATCATCAGTACAAGACGCGTCACCCATGGTCGATCTACCAGGCCGCGCCTGAGGAGCTGAAAGCGGGCTTCCAGAGGCTGAAGGACGCGCTGCCTGACCACGGCTGGAAGATCGTCGACTACGGGCCCGACAGCAGCCCCAACAAGAACCTGGAGCTGACCGCGGACTCCACGACCGAACGGTTCTCCGTCAACGCATCGCTGCAGATCACCGGCGACTCCGGAGAAAAGGAACCGCTCCTCGTTGTCACGGTCGTCTCCGGCTGTTTCAAGGCCGCGGAGGGCGACGATCTGAACAAGGAGTACTAAGGGCACCCATCACGGTCCGGACCGTCGTTCCTGTGCGCGAGCGGCTACGCGGAGGGGCGGCCGGTTGACCAGCAACCGGCCGCCCCTTCGGCGTAAGCCCTGAAGCCCTGGTCCTGTGGCCTGATCGCTACTTGCTCACGGCGAAGCGCATCAGGGCGACCTCGTCGCCCTGCTTGATCTTGCCTGTCGTGTTGATGACCTCGAGCTTCCAGGCGCCGCCCGGGGCGCGGACCGCCTTGGCCACCGCGCAGCCGTTGTCCGTGCTCAGCATGGAGGGCCAGATGTCCGCGACCTGCTGGCTGCTGCCGCCCGTGGCGTCGTAGACCTTGATACTGACGTTGCGCGCCTTCTGGAAGGAGCTGCCCTTCTTGAACGCGGCGGCGATGAAGATGATCGCCGTGATGTTCTGCGGGATGCGCGCGAACTCGACGGTGACCGTCTCGTCGTCCCCGTCGCCCTTGCCCGTCTGGTTGTCACCCGAGTGCACCAGCGAGCCGTTGCCCAGCGGGTCGAGCGAGTCCAGGCCGGCCAGGCGCACCGGGTCCGCGCCCTGCATCGCGATGGCAATCAGGTCCAGGTCCGTGCCCTGCTTGCGGCGCAGGGCGCCCATGACGCCGCCGCTGCTCCCGGAGGTGGGGTCCCACGAGACCCCGATGGACAGGTGCGTCACCCCGTCCAGGTCCGCCGGGCCGTCTTCCTTCGTGAGCGTGATCATGCGGGGAGCCCCCTCGTAGTGGCGCTGGTTGCAGCGCTGATTTTGCCTTTTCCAGAAGGTCAACGTCCACGAGGCCGCGTGAGTGCCCGTGCGGCGGGAACCGGACGGGCCACGTGGACGTAGTCTTGGTAGCGGCACGACCGTACTCACGAAGGATCAGGACACTGGGCAAGCGACAGCCCGTAGGCCCGCCGCCCGCACCCGCGGTGCAGCGCATCCGACTGCGCTACACCAAGCGCGGCCGCCTCCGGTTCACCAGCCACCGAGACTTCCAGCGCGCCTTCGAGCGGGCGCTGCGCCGCGCCGAGGTGCCCATGGCGTACTCGGCGGGGTTCACGCCGCACCCGAAGGTGTCCTACGCCAATGCCGCACCCACCGGCACGGGCAGTGAGGCCGAGTACCTGGAGATAGCCCTCACCGCGGAGCGCGACCCCGACACGCTGAGGAAGCTGCTCGACGAGTCGATGCCCGTCGGCCTCGACATCGTCGACGCCGTCGAGGCCCGCACCTCGGGCCTCGCCGAGCGGCTCGCCGCCTCCGTGTGGGAGCTGCGGCTCGACGGAGTGAGCGTCGAGGAGGCCGGGCGCGCCGCGGAGGCGTTCCGGGCCGCCGAGACCGTCGAGGTCCAGCGGCGTACGAAGAACGGCATCCGCACGTTCGACGCCCGGGAGGCTGTAGCGAGTCTCGAGGCCGTCGATGCGCAGGTCGATAGGCCCGGTGACGGGGCTTGTGCGATACTGCGGCTGGTTGTTCGGCACGTGACGCCTGCCGTACGACCCGACGACGTCCTGTCCGGTCTCCGCGCCGTGGCTGACCTGGCGCCGCCGGTCCCCGCAGCGGTGACCAGGCTGGCGCAGGGGCCTTTCGATGAAGAGACCGGCACGGTGACCGACCCGCTCGCGCCCGACCGCGAGGCAGTCCAGGCCCCCCGACCGGAGGCCGCCGGAACTGCCACCGCGACGGCGTCTGCCGTGGAAGGTCCCGCGTAAGGCGGTCGTCGTAGCGCCGCCCTCGTACTCGGGAGCCACCTGGGTCGGGCAGCGCACCCACCCAAGGACTTTCGCCAGGCCGTACGTACATCGCGTACCGGAACCGGCGAGAACAGACAGAGAGCCCCCGTGCGGCGCCCGCGCCCCGGACCGGCGGCACCGCGCCAGACGCGCGAGCCGCAGGCGTCACCGGTCATCCGGATGAGGCGCGGCGCCCGGGGGCCGACGGGAGACACCCGCATGCCCGAGCAGAACGAAGCGACCAGCCCCGAACTGGACAGCCCCAGCGACACCCTGCCCCCGCGCCGTCGGCGCCGGGCCGCGTCGCGCCCCGCGGGCCCGCCCGCCGGTCAGGCCGCCGCTGTCGAGAACGCGCCGGCCATACCGGCCGCCGCCGCGGACGCCGAGTCCGAGACCGCCGCGCCCGCCTCCGAGGCCCCGGCGCAGGACGCCGCGCCCGCCGCCCGCCCGCGCCGCCGCGCCACCCGCCGCGCCTCCGCGCCGGCCGGTGCGCCCGCCGCCGCGTCCGTGCCGGACGAGGAGCAGGAAGACGTACAGGCCGTCGCCGCCGCGGCCACCCCGCAGGAGCTCGCCGAGCCCGCGGCCGAGGAGCCGGCGCCGCGCCGCAGCCGCCGCCGTTCCACGCGCGCCGTGTCGACGCCGGTCGCCGAGCCGGGGCATAGCGGTGACGCGCAGACCGGTGACGCGCAGACCGGTGACGCGCAGAGCACCGCGCAGGCCGCTCCCGCCGCCGGGACCGCGCCCGTCGCCGCGCCGGAAGCCGCGGCCGAGGCGCCCGCGCCGCGTCGTCGCCGTGCCACGCGTGCCGCGTCCGCGCCCACCGCCGAGGCCCAGGCCGAGCAGGCCGAGCAGGCCGCCCCCGCCGCCGAGCCCGAGGCCGCCGCCGAGGCGCCCGCGCCGCGTCGGCGCCGTGCCACGCGTGCCGCGTCCGCGCCCACCGCCGAGGCCCAGGCCGAGCAGGCCGCCGAGCAGCCCGCCGCCGAGCCGGAGGCCGCCGCGCCCGCCGCCGAGGAGCCCGCGCCGCGCCGCCGTCGCCGCGCCACCCGTACGGCCTCCGCGCCCACCGCCACCGCCGAGGCCCCCGTGGCCCCGGCGGTCGAGGAGGCCGCCGAGGCGCCGCAGGAGCCGGTCGCCGAGCAGCCCGCCGCCGAGGAGCCGGCCGAGGACGCCGCGCCGCGCCGCGCCCGCCGCCGTGCCACCCGCGCCGTCGCCGCCCCCGAGGCGCAGGCCGCCGAGCCGGTGGCGGAGCCCGCCGCGCAGGCCGAGCCCGCCGAGGAGCCCGCGCCGCGCGGCCGTCGCCGCGCCACCCGCAAGGCCGCCGGCGGCTTCGCCGAGCCGAAGGCCCAGCGGTCCGCGTCGAAGGGCCGCGAGGACGAGGGCGGGGGCCGTCCGAAGCGGCCCTCCGTCGCCGTCTTCCAGGCGCCCGTCTTCACCGAGCCGATGTTCCAGACGCCGGAGCGCGCCGCCGCCGCTGCCGCGGCCGAGGCCGCCGAGGAGAAGCCCGCGCCCGTCGAGCCCGCCGCCGGTGCCGCCGTCGTGGCCGCCGAGGAGGAGCAGGGGCCGCGCCGTCGCCGCCGCAGGCGCGCGAGCGACGAGCAGCAGCCCGTCGAGGCGGAGCCGCAGGTCGCCGCCGAGGAGCCCGCCGAGCCCGCCGAGGCGGACGAGCAGGGCGACGACCACGACGAGCAGGACACCGACACCGACAACGGTGACCGTCCGGCCCGGCGCCGCCGCCGCGGTGGCCGCCGCCGTCGCCGCGGCGAGTCCGCCGACGCCGAGAACGAGCAGGACGAGTCCGGCGAGACGGACTCCGACGACGCCGAGCAGGACGACTCCGCCGACACGGACGGGGACACCGCCGCCGACGGCGCGGACGGCCACGACGGGCAGGACGAGCACCACGGCCACGACGAGCGCGACGACAGCTCCGCCTCCGGGTCGAGCAGCAGCCGCCGTCGCCGTCGCCGCCGCCGTCGCGCCGGGGACGCCGCCCCCGAGAGCGAGCAGCACGGCGCCGACGACCCGGAGCGCACGGTCGTCAAGGTCCGTGAGCCCCGCAAGAAGGACAGCTTCGCCGAGCGCGAGCGCGCGTCGACCTCCTCGGACGAGGTGCAGTCCATCAAGGGCTCCACGCGTCTTGAGGCCAAGAAGCAGCGCCGCCGCGAGGGCCGCGAGCAGGGCCGCCGCCGCGTGCCGATCATCACCGAGGCCGAGTTCCTGGCGCGCCGCGAGGCCGTCGAGCGCGTGATGGTCGTCCGCCAGAACGGTGAGCGCACCCAGATCGGCGTCCTTGAGGACGACATCCTCGTCGAGCACTACGTCAACAAGGAGCAGTCGACCTCGTACGTCGGCAACGTCTACCTGGGCAAGGTCCAGAACGTGCTGCCGTCGATGGAGGCCGCCTTCATCGACATCGGCAAGGGCCGCAATGCCGTGCTCTACGCCGGTGAGGTCAACTTCGAGGCGCTCGGCATGGCCAACGGGCCGCGCCGCATCGAGACCGCGCTCAAGTCCGGCCAGTCCGTGCTCGTGCAGGTCACCAAGGACCCGATCGGCCACAAGGGCGCCCGCCTGACCAGCCAGATCTCGCTGCCCGGCCGCTACCTGGTCTACGTGCCCGAGGGCTCGATGACCGGCATCAGCCGCAAGCTGCCCGACACCGAGCGGGCGCGTCTGAAGACCATCCTCAAGAAGATCGTCCCCGAGGACGCGGGCGTCATCGTGCGCACCGCCGCCGAGGGCGCGAGCGAGGATGAGCTGCGCCGCGACGTCGAGCGTCTGCAGGCCCAGTGGGAGGACATCCAGAAGAAGTCCAAGCAGATCTCTACGTCGTCGCCGAGCCTGCTGTACGGCGAGCCGGACATGACGGTCCGCGTCGTGCGCGACATCTTCAACGAGGACTTCTCCAAGGTCATCGTCAGCGGTGACGACGCGTGGGAGACCATCCACGGCTACGTCAACCACGTGGCGCCCGACCTGGCCGACCGCCTGCAGCGGTGGACCAGCGAGGTCGACGTCTTCGCGACGTACCGGATCGACGAGCAGCTCGCCAAGGCGCTCGACCGCAAGGTGTGGCTGCCCTCCGGGGGCTCCCTGGTGATCGACAAGACCGAGGCGATGATCGTCATCGACGTCAACACCGGCAAGTTCACCGGCCAGGGCGGCAACCTCGAAGAGACCGTGACGAGGAACAACCTCGAGGCGGCCGAGGAGATCGTGCGCCAGCTGCGCCTGCGCGACCTGGGCGGCATCGTCGTCATCGACTTCATCGACATGGTCCTGGAGTCCAACCGCGACCTGGTCCTGCGCCGCATGCTCGAATGCCTGGGCCGCGACCGCACCAAGCACCAGGTCGCCGAGGTCACCTCGCTCGGCCTGGTCCAGATGACCCGTAAGCGCGTCGGCCAGGGCCTCCTGGAGTCCTTCTCCGAGACCTGTGTGCACTGCAACGGGCGCGGCGTCATCGTCCACATGGAGCAGCCGGTCTCCGGCGGCTCCAACGGCGGCAAGCGCAAGAAGCGCGGCCGCGGTGGCAACGGCGGCGAGCACGACCACGGCCACGACCACGGCCACGACCAGGGTCACGAGCACGAGACGCGGACCACCGCCGAGCCGGCCGAGACCGAGGCGGAGGTCGCCGCGGAGGCGGCCGCCCCCAAGGCGCTGACCGAGCCCGAGTTCGCCCCGGACGAGGAGCTGTACTCCAGCGCCGCCGAGGCGGAGGCCGCGGCGAGCCGTGGTGGCCGTTCGCGCCGCCGTGCCACGCGCCGCGCGTCGGCCCCGGCGGGCGCGCCCAAGGAGCCGGTGGCCGTCGAGGCCCCGGCCCCGGCGCCCGAGCCGGTCGTCGAGGCCCCGGCCCCGCAGGAGCCCGAGCCCGTGCAGCCCGAGCCCGTACAGCCCGAGCCCGTGCAGGAAGAGGCCCCCGCGCCGCGTTCGCGTCGTCGGGCCACGCGCAAGGCGACCGCGCCCGCCGGTGCCCCGAAGGCGTCCTCCGAGGAGGCCGCCGCGGTCACCGTCACCGAGCCCGTGAAGCCGGTGCAGGCCGAGGAGCCGGTCGCCGAGGCGCCCGCGCCCGTACAGGCCGAGCCCGCGCAGGAGGCTCCCGCGCCGCGTCCGCGCCGCCGTGCCGTCCGCAAGGCCACGGCGCCCACCGCGTCCGAGGAGGCGGCCGTCCTGGTCGTCCCGTCGGCCGCGGAGGAGGCCCCGAAGGCCGAGGCCGAGCCGTCGACGGAGTCGGGGACGGAGGCCGCCGACGAGGCGCCCGCCGCCAAGAAGACGGCCCGCAAGACGGCCAAGAAGGCGACGGCGAAGAAGGCCGCCACCAAGAAGACCGCGGCCAAGAAGACGGCAGCGAAGAAGACGACGGCCAAGAAGGCGGCGAAGACCACCACCGCCAAGAAGGCGACCGCGAAGAAGACCGCGGCGGCCGGGCAGCAGACGCCGCCCTCCGTCTCGGCCGCGGCCGACGAAGCCTGAGCCGGCCGACGGCCCTGTACCGCGGCGCACCGCCGCGGTACAGGGCCGTCGCCCTTCCCCGGAAGGGCCGGTTTGACCCTTGTCGGGGCGGACCCGTAATCTTGACCGTCGGCGTGTCCATCGATACGCCGCACTCCCGTAAACCTTCTTCCTCCGGGCGCATCCCCCTGGGATTCCCCGGAGAGGCCGCACCCGTGCGGCTGGACTGCGGGAGTCCCGTTCCGAGCGAAAGAGAGATCCGCGTGTACGCCATCGTGCGCAGCGGTGGTCGCCAGCACAAGGTTGCTGTCGACGACATCGTTGAGGTTGACAAGATCCCCACGGCCAAGGTTGGCGACACCGTAGAGCTCTCTACGCTGCTCGTTGTCGACGGCGACGCCGTGACCAGCGACCCGTGGGTGCTGGCCGGGATCAAGGTCCAGGCCGAGGTCGTGGACCACCACAAGGGTGCGAAGATCGACATCCTTCGCTACAAGAACAAGACCGGCTACCGCCGTCGTCAGGGCCACCGCCAGCAGTACACGGCGATCAAGGTCACTGAGATCCCCGCGGCTGCGAAGTAAGGGTAGGGACTGAGACATGGCACACAAGAAGGGCGCATCGTCCACTCGGAACGGGCGCGACTCCAATGCTCAGCGGCTCGGCGTGAAGCGCTTCGGCGGCCAGACCGTCAACGCCGGTGAGATCCTGGTCCGCCAGCGCGGCACCCACTTCCACCCGGGCAACGGCGTGGGTCGTGGCAAGGACGACACGCTGTTCGCGCTCGACGCCGGTGCGGTGGAGTTCGGTACCCACCGTGGCCGCAAGGTCGTGAACATCGTTCCGGTCGCCGCCTGACGGGCGTAGCAGACCAGTTCTTTTCGCGAGGCGGACCTCACTTCCCCCTGGGGAAGCGGGTCCGCCTTTCGCGTGTTGCCCATGGATGCAGCACGCTGTAGTAACCACGTACGTTTCTGGAGGCACTGACCAATGACCACCTTCGTGGACCGCGTCGAACTGCATGTCGCCGCGGGTAGCGGAGGCCACGGCTGTGCCTCCGTCCACCGTGAGAAGTTCAAGCCGCTCGGCGGCCCGGACGGCGGCAACGGCGGCCGTGGCGGCGACGTCATCCTGGTCGTGGACCAGTCGGTGACGACGCTCCTCGACTATCACCACTCGCCGCACCGCAAGGCCACCGCGGGCCGGCCCGGCGAGGGCGGCAACCGCTCCGGCAAGGACGGCGAGGACCTGGTCCTGCCCGTCCCGGACGGCACCGTCGTCCTCGACAAGCAGGGCAACGTGCTCGCGGACCTCGTCGGCCAGGGCACGACGTTCGTCGCCGCCCAGGGCGGACGCGGCGGCCTCGGCAACGCGGCGCTCGCCTCGGCCCGCCGCAAGGCCCCCGGCTTCGCCCTCCTCGGCATCCCGGGCGACCTGCGCGACGTCGTCCTCGAACTGAAGACGGTCGCCGACGTCGCCCTGGTGGGCTACCCGAGCGCCGGCAAGTCGTCGCTGATCTCGGTGCTCTCGGCCGCCAAGCCGAAGATCGCCGACTACCCCTTCACGACGCTGGTCCCGAACCTCGGCGTCGTCACCGCGGGCTCGACGGTCTACACGATCGCCGACGTCCCCGGCCTCATCCCGGGTGCCAGCCAGGGCAAGGGCCTGGGCCTGGAGTTCCTGCGCCACGTCGAGCGCTGCTCCGTCCTCGTGCACGTCCTGGACACGGCGACGCTGGAGTCCGACCGCGACCCCGTCTCCGACCTCGACGTCATCGAGGCCGAGCTGCGCGAGTACGGCGCGGGCCTGGAGAACCGGCCGCGCCTCGTCGTCCTCAACAAGATCGACGTGCCCGACGGCCAGGACCTCGCCGAAATGGTCAGGCCCGACCTGGAAGAGCGCGGCTACCGCGTCTTCGAGGTCTCCGCCGTCGCCCACAAGGGCCTCAAGGAGCTGTCCTTCGCGCTCGCCGAGCTGGTGGGCGCCGCGCGCGCCGCGAAGCCGAAGGAGGAGGCGACCCGCATCATCATCCGCCCGAAGGCCGTGGACGACTCCGGCTTCACCGTCACCCGCGAGGAGGTCGACGGCGAGCCGCTGTTCCGTGTGCGCGGCGAGAAGCCGGAGCGCTGGGTGCGCCAGACCGACTTCAACAACGACGAGGCCGTCGGCTACCTCGCCGACCGGCTCAGCCGCCTCGGCGTCGAGGACCAGCTGATGAAGGCGGGCGCGCGCAACGGCGACGGCGTCGCCATCGGCCCCGAGGAGAACGCGGTCGTCTTCGACTGGGAGCCCACCATGATGGCGGGCGCCGAGATGCTCGGCCGCCGCGGTGAGGACCACCGCATGGAGGCCCCGCGTCCGGCCGCCCAGCGCCGCCGCGACCGGCAGGCGGAGCGGGACGAGGCGGAGCAGGCGTACGACGAGTTCAAGCCCTTCTAGGGCCTGACAGCCGTATCAGGGCCTGGCAGCAGCAGGGCCCGACAGCCGTACGGGAGAAGGCCCGGGGAGATCAACTCCCCGGGCCCTCTCCCGTACGCGTACGCGGGTACTACGCGGTCAGCGCGTCCGCGTCCTCGGACTCCGGGGCCGTCTCCGAGGCGACCGCGTCGGCGACCTGCTCCTCGACGGAGTCCTCACGCTGCGCGGGGATCTCCGTGTCGCCGCGCGCCGCCATCCGGGCGCGGCGCTCGTCGGCCCGCCCGCACAGGGCGCGCACGGCGCCGTTGAAGCGGTCGATGGAGGGCGGGTCCGTCGGGCCCAGGAGCTGCTCCTTGAGCTCAAGACGGGCCTCGCTGTACACGTCGTCGCTCTCGCCGCGCACGGCCGCGAGAAGGGCGGGCACGTCCTTCGCGTCCGGCGCGAGGATCGTCGCGGCGCTGACCGTCGGGAAACCGGCGCGGAACTCGGCCTCGGTGAGCCCTGAGGTGTTGGCGACGGCGTACGGCTTCTCGCTGGCCAGCCAGTCCGAGACGACCGAGGAGACGTCGGAGATGAGGACGTCGGCCTGGTTGAAGCAGGTGAAGATCGC